>NZ_WJIG01000001.1:0-1320010 GCF_009647635.1 Phyllobacterium sp. SYP-B3895
GGCGGCCGAAGCCAAGCCTGCATCAAGGGCTGGTTGACCCTTGAATTCTTCCATTATCTCTTCGCCTTCGGAAATAATGCCTTCAATTGCATCGCAGGTCTTACCCTGCGGGCGTTTGCCAAGGGCTGCCGATTGCGTCGGATTTTCCGACGATCAACTCATACAACATGCGGAGAACCTGCTTACAAAGGTTGACGTTAGCGACGCGCGAGGCGATTTACCCCCTTATGCCGTGGGAGACAATTCAAACTTGCCGCCTGATGAACCTCACCGGTCCCATGTCCCCCGCTCTCCGCAGAAACCGAAGGGGCCAATATCTGATCCCAACCCGTTATTGCAAGAGCAAGATAAAGACGCAAACATTGTTGGGATGGAAGGCGAAGGCCTCATCGAGCCTTAACTCACAAATAGAACGGCCACAGACTAAGCGCGGCCAGAGGAACTCGTCATAGTTAGAGGGGAAATCCCGCACCCGGCGGGGCTTGGCCAAAGGTATTCTTCCAAGACGCAATGAGGCCAAGCCTCACCATTTCTTAGTCCGCAGAGGCACTCTGGGAGGGTTGGCACCCAATGCTCAGCGGAGCCCGCCACTCCCTATATTGTTCCACTAAGCTTCCTTGGGCGAATTGGCTTATTCTCGCACGGCCCGCAGTGCATTGGTGAGCCTTTCGACCAAAGTGTTGTTGCCCTCTTCGACGAGGATGCCAGCGTCCAATAGCGCATCGAGAAAAGCAGCTCGCGCCTCGCCTGGACTGAAGTGTCCTTCCAAGGCTCCGGTGCAAGTCAGTTTAGCGCGCAGGCATGCAGGACCTTGCTTGTGAGACCAATCGTTTTTTAGAAACGCAAGTGCTTCTCCTACTGAACTAACATTTCTGGGTTTGCCGCGTCGAGCAAGCCGGAGGACCAGTGATTGGAATGGGACGTCGTTCATGGACAGGAAACGTCGATATTGGGCGCTGGTTCCTTATGGCAGTCGACGGTGGGAAAGCACTATGCCAAATGATTTGAATGATCATGGCGATTACCCGCCCCCGAACGAACCATCCTACGTGATGTTAGCGGTGGGGTTCGTCTTGGGCATTGTGATCATCATGGCGATCAGCTGGTATTTTCGGTAACTAAGAAATTCTATTGATTCGAAATTTGGCAACCTCGGTTCTACATTGCGGGCATGTATGAGGATTACAAGACATTCCAGCGAGTGCAGGTGTTCGGGCGGCAGCCGGGCCAGTTGGTCAGCGTGACCTCAGCCTACGACGCTGCAAGGTTCGTGCTCGAGCAGTGGCCGGATACGACGGGCCCGAAACATCTCATGGCGCGGGAGATATTGCTGAAGTGCCTCGAAGGCAATTGCTCGGCCGCCGTGGCGCGTGTTGCCTTTATCGAAGCCGCGAGGGAAGCCGGCATCTATATGGAAGCCGAGCCCCTACGGACAGCATATACGGGCAAGCCCGATCCGAATTGGGCGAAACGGAGATCTGTGCGCAAGGTCTGAGAGGTAATCTACCCAAGGTTGTTGACCAACCAGAATCATGCTCTTTGTTTGTTGAGATCATGTTTTTCTGGCGAGGCAGCAATAGAATGCGTGTGGCCGTCTATACTGCCGTCTTCGGATCATATCACGAGCTAAAAATATCTGTGGTTCAATCGGGCGTCGATTGCGACTTTGATTGCGATGTCAGGCCGGGGCCAAAAACTTAGGTCGCAATCAGAAGGATCCGTTAAGGGACATGCAGTGTAGACGTGGAAGCATAGTCTTATCAGCGTCGCTGTGGACATGGGTTTTGTTTAGTACATTTACCCTAACGTTTGCACTTCGCTTCTATGCCAACGTATCAGTTGCGCAAATTACAACCATTTTTATGCTTTACCAATTAGCATTTGCCTTGCTGATATGGGTTTTGATTTTTGAATGTAAGCTTTATTTGCCGACATTTTCGAACTGGATACCCTTGAGTGTACTTTTCCTAACGTTGATGGCGGTCTATAATTTTGCCTCTTATGTCGGATCACCCGTTGATGATCTCATATCAATATTTCCTTTGGAAAGGTTAGATTACGGAAGTTCTTGGTTTTTCCCTGACACTGCTTACAATATAGCTATACTCAAAAGTATTGTCAGCGTTGGTTATCCGAGCATCTCTCTACATGGTACGCCGCTCACCGCCTACCACGTTCTGACCCACTATTTGGATGCACTTATCGCCAGACTCACGGGTGTAGATATTTTTGAGAGCTACCCGATGGTGATAACGATCAAGGGTTCTTTGTACATATCGGCCGTGCTTATTTGTTTTGCCAAGCTGGTTGAGCGATACGGACTGGTCACGCTGCTGTGCGCGGTGGGGCTTGGTCTACCCGTCGCATTGAACACTTGGAATCCGGTGAGGTCTCATGCGTTGTGGCTGCCGTCTCTGATATTGACTCTAGCGATGCCATTTGTGATCGACAGCCTATATAAGCGAGAACTGCCAACCTGGCCGCAGATTTTTGGGTTATCTAGTCTATGTGTGGTGGTTGGTTTAGGTAAGGTTTCATCAGGGTTTATGCTGGCTTGTCTGATTGGCTGCTGGCTGGCGGTTAAAGCGCCATTTGCCCGCAAGACTGTCGTCTTTGGCAGTGTGGTATTGCTGTTTTTCTATGTATACGGACAGCTATTTATTGGCGAGGAACATCAAATTGGTGATCGTTTTAGCACGGATGGATTAGAGGTTTGGAAGCTGCTGGCTTTCTATGCCGGAGAATCAACCGTGCAAATACCTTTTTGGGGCGCTGTCTTTGCGCCAAATGTCGCGATACTTTTTGGCCTGTACGTTTTATTCGCAATGATGTTCCGAAAGCCAGCTGCTGTGCAACTTGCTGCGGCAACCGGTGGCGCCATGCTTTTTTTGTGGGTGGTCACCACTGTACATAAGGGATTGAGCCCCTGGGATGTTGGGTTTTTTATCTATGGACTCTACTTCCCCTTGGTGTTCATTGGAGTTGTTGTGATAGCCGACCTCTTTGTTTCTTTCAGACGGGAAAGCACTTCGCCGGTTATGCGTCGTGCCGTGACAATGCTGATGATTACGTCCACACTTTTTTTTGTCGATCGTTTATACACAAGTGCTTATACGTTATTCAACTTGCCGCTGTCGTTACCAAAAATTATGGATGCGCCGACCAGAATGCTCGCGCCGATAAACGCGGTTCTGCCACCGGACCATCAATTGCGTTTCCTAGATTCCCGCGCCACAAAGCGCGCCAAGCTCTCGTCCCTCGAGGGACCCTTGGCGGTTTTTGGCCAGAGTCTGCAACAACAGATGTTGGAGCGAGGCGTTTCTGCCCGGGAGTCTGCGCTGTTCATTCCGCAAGAAATTTTTGACAACGAGCTTGCCCCGCGCCTTGCCGCGCACGGCGGTTGGCAATATGCACATGGCTTTCTAGCCTACGCACTATGGGGCGTTCCGCTCGTCAATGGTGCGCCTGAAGTATCTTCCAGATACGGACTGGCAACGTATGCCAAGACCGGTAAAATCATCAGACGTGAGGAGTTTGATTTGAAAGCCGCCTGCGCGGTCTCCGGGGCCAAGGTAATATGGGAAGTGGATCGGCTTTCTCCGCCGCAAATTCATGCCCAAGTGTGCCAGAGATGAGAATGGTGATTAAATTTTCTTCTGTTGGCGCCGCAACGGCAATCCCGGACGATCGCAAGCTTTACATGCGTCGCATTGGCGTGTTCTGCGCCTCGACGCGCTTTACCAAATTTCTGAATTACGCGGTCAGGACCGCGTCCTCCCAGTGCTGTTTATAGAGTCGGAGCTCGAAGTGCAAACCTTGGCTGTCGTGGTTCCAGTATATGCGGGCGATCAATATCTGGAAGATTTGATTTCGGAAGTAGAACGCCTCAGATCGCATTGGGCCTTAGCGTCGGCCCCCATCTCGCTGACTCGAGTAGTGCTGGTGGACGACAACGCGATAGACGGCTCTGCCGCCGTGATTGACCGTCTGTCTGATCGATTTCAATGGGTGGAGGCGATCCACCTGTCCCGCAATTTCGGTCAGCATCCGGCAACCGTGGCTGGTATATTGCGCACCGAGGAAGATTGGGTAGCAACTATTGACGAGGATCTCCAGCATCCGCCGTCTGGTGTGCCCATACTCCTCCAAGAGGCGGTTCAAACTCATTCGGACGTGGTGTATGGGAAACCTAAAGGCAAGGTCCACCAGGCCGCTTCTCGTGACTGGACTTCCCGAACCTTCAAACGCCTCATCGAGATTGCAACTGGTGAGAAAAACATTACACAAGCCAACAGCTTCCGGCTTATGCGAGGTTCCGTTGCACGAGCAGCTGCCAAGGCCTGTGCGGATGACACTTATTTCGATTCTGCCCTCTTCTGGTTCACACGGCAAGTTCGGACCGTGACCATGGATTTGAAGGATACGCGTTTCATCACCACCGGAAAGAGTGGGTACAGAATGCGTTCTTTGCTCTCCCACGCAAGGCGGCTGCTTATATCAAGTCAGATTAAGGTGCTACGAGTTGGAGCGTTATTCGGTTTCAGCGTCGCGCTCATAAGCGCGCTTACAGGGTTCGGAGTATTGGTACTGAGTCTTCTTGATCCGGGTGCGATAACTGAGCCTGGGTGGACGTCAATAATGGTCACCACGATATTCTTCGGCGGCACAATCTTGTTTCTGAACGGCATCGTCCTGGAGTATATATCTGTGCTTCTTCAGAGATCAAACGGGCGTCCGCTCTTCTTCGCGGTTGATCGATCTGGAGACGGGGAGATTGCCCGCTACTTTGATCATGAGATCACCCCTCTGTTATGAGACGCTGGCGATACAGTTAGGCAAAGACCCATAACTTCATCAAGATAAAGCTCACAATCGGTACAAGTATCGACGCCGCCACCGTTCCTACCGTTGCGTGAAAGCCCAGCATCACGGCACCCGCAACGCTCCAATAGCTTACCGCAAGGCCCACGACAGAAAGAAGACCAAATTTGAACAGATGTCGCCAGTCTGTTTCGCCAACTCGGAAGGTGAACCTGCTTTGGCCGAAGAAAGAGGTTATCATTCCCGCTAGATAACCGAGCAAAGATGCAGGCGCCGGCGCAACGTGGCCGCTTGCGATCAAAAGGTTGGAAACAGCCAAATATATGAGAGTGGCAGCAATTCCCACGATTCCAAACCGGGCAAGTATCGCGAGCAGCTCTGTCAACGTCGAATAGCGGTGAGATAATATTGGGCACCGATGGGTAGGCGACCAAAAACCTGATCCAGTTTCCGCAGCATCTTGTTGGCGGCTGGGACAGTTAAAATGGAACGACTTGATATGTTCGCGAAACCAGCGTCGTGGAAGAGTGCGCGCGTGGTATCCGGCTTGAGTAGAACGGCATCCTCGTCAAAGGGGCATCGGTTCACGATGCGCAAGGTAACCGGGTTGTATGGATTGTGCTCGAAGATAAGCGCCAGTCCGCCGGGCTTCAGTATACGCTTCATCTCAGAAACGAATATCGGCCACTGTACCGGCGGAACGTGGTGCAACACGCAGATCGTGAAAACAGCATCGTAAGTTGCATCTGCGTATGGAAGAGTGAGGCCATCATAAACGTCATAGGCGACACCAGGGTTGTTCGCTCTTGCGGCGTCGACGCTGGCTGCTGAAATATCTACACCCCTTAACGAGCGAAAGGTGGATGACAATAGTGGGTGAAAGTTGCCGATCCCGCAACCTACGTCCAATACCTCCAGGTGTGCTGTGCCGCCAAAATGCGCTTGCGCTAGTTCCACCAAGTAGGCGGCCTTGACCCGAGTGAAGAAATCAACCGACAATCCAGTGAATGCAATCGCCTCATTGACCGTTTCAGTATAGGACTTTCCATACTCATCGAAGGTACGGGCGGTCTTCTCAATCTCGTTTACCATGTTGATCCATATATGACACTTTCAAACAGCCAGCAAACGCTATTCTGACATGCATAGCTACAAAGTGATCTCTGGGGATGATAGATTTTTACCGTTCACCATGGCGAAACAACCGACACTTAACTTCTGATTAAAGTTTACCTTGGTCTTGCTGCTTTGTGGCGGTTTTTGGGAAGCAGTTCCTGATCCTTGCCGAAAAGACATAGAGAAGCCCAAAATCACGAGCGAGGCGAATGCGTTTGAAAAGGAATGGGCTGATATCATCCGCAAGGGCCTAAAGCCTATCGAAAAGCCGTTGAAATTATATCCGCGCAAACAACGGGGTCTGTGGCAAACGAACGATTTAGCGACTTCAAAACCAGTGGCCTCTCCAGACGCAGGGAAAGATTCACGAAAAGGACGTGATCTCTAAGTCGCCGGATGAGACGGCCTTAGTCGCGTTCGGAGTCGCCTTCGCTATCCGATGCAGCATTTCTGCCGTCAGTTCCATAGATGATTTCCATATGTGAATTCAGCGGCGCAATTCGCGCAGGAGTAATGCGACGCCCGGCGACGTCGCAGGCGTGCCAAAGCAGCCACACGCAGAGTGTGCATGGCGTTTTCCGATACAAAAAAGCGCCCTTATGAGGGAGGCTTTAGGTGCTTCTAGTTGGGTGAACTATGGTCGCCGTTTCAAAGTCAGAACCATTTGAGAAAGCCTGGCGCCGAAAGGCTTGCGAGCAAAGTCAAACGCGGCCGCACCCGCCTGCAAGAGCGGTGTCACCGGGTGATAGATCGCCGGCTTGTCGGCTGAGGCCTGAACCACGCCAATTCGCCGAAGAGTGTCGAAAATCGAGATGCTCCAGAATGGGGCGCCCTGGGTATAATCGAAGTTCGCGACTGCTAAGCCGCTCTCCCGCGCGGTTCTCTCCAGACTATCGCGATTGAAGATCACGAAGTGACGCGGCGTGTGATATCCGGCCCAAGAATGATTCCGAAAAAGCCTAGCGTCGAGGCTGTCGAAGTTTGGCGTCTTCACCCAGATGAGCCCTTTTGGGCTCAAGAGGCTCGCTGCCTTCGACAATACGGCCCGAGGGTCGGTAACATGCTCCACGAGGTTAAGCATAAGGATGAGATCAAACTTTCTGTCGCCGGCGTCGAAGTCTTCGAACCGGCTCAAGTGAAAGTCATGACCTTTGGAGATGGCAACGTCTCGTGCCCCATCGTCGATATCTACGACAGTTGTATGGGAAACACGCGAGTCAGCGGTCTTTACCTGATCGAGGAGCCAGCCCGTGCCTCCTCCTATATCCAAAACTGATAAATCCCGGCCGGGTATTTGGCGAGTGAGCGCTTTCAAACCGCGTCTGTCTAGCCATTCCTTGACGGCAACGACAAAGTTTCGCTTCGTAACTTTGAACGAATAATAGTTCGCCGGGTAGATGTCTCCAAGCTTGTCGCTAAGCATGGGGTCGACAAACAGGATACCGCAAGGCTTGCAAGCTCGGATGTCAAACTCTCGGTCAGATGTGAAGTACTCGATATCTTTCGCGCGAGCGTGGATGGTAGTTTCCTTGCTATTGCAAAGCGGGCATTTGATCATTTTTTGAATTACCTAAATCGAAAGGAGCTTGAGGAACGTCTGCGTATAAGTGGTCTTGCGCCTCTCTATTATCGGCCCGGCCTTTGTGGTCATGAGGAACCGTTCGAGAGCCGGTAAATTGGTATAAGATACCTGTGGCTCCCAATGGTGTAGTAGGTGACGGTTAAAGCCCGCACCCCCTAAAGTTGACCCGATGGGACCATCTTCAAAAATCCGCGTCACCGCACCGTGCGGGGTTTTGCTGTAATCGTTCATGGCACTAGCATCCTCGTCGCGGTGTTCAAGGAGTTGGCGCAACGCTCCAAAGAACGGGAAGACCATTCCCACGCCGAAAAGCCAGGCGATCGACACCCACCAGAAGCCGAGTAGGAATGCGATAACAACGATCCCGCCATGAACCGCCAAGGCCGTGAGCGGAGCTATTTTCGACCCGTCTTTCGCTGGCTTCTTCTGTTTCCTCTCGACGTTATCGACGATCTTCCTGCGAGCCAAAATAACTTCAACCGCACGGAGACCGAACAGCCCCTTGACAATGAAGAGAAGATTTAGAGGAAAGAAATATGTGCTTTCGCTATCGTCAATTGTGCCGAGCGCCCGATGATGTTCAAAGTGAACCTTACGATATGCTGCGACGGTCGTTCCGATCATCCAAGATATATACCGATCGCAGAACCGATCGCTCTCGGCCCGATCGGGAGCTAGATTGTAGTGCGCTCCTTCATGGATAAAGAGTTGCAAATATGCGACCCAATACCCAATGGAAGGCGCGCCTAGGATCGCCGCTATGATCGGATAGACGCCTAGGCTAGGCAGGAGAGAGCATGCTACGATCGTCGTCGCAAGAGCGGCGTAACCGAGCGCTATATCGCGCCTAATTCTGGCGTAGTCGGGGCGCAGAGCCTTAAGGAACGTTTTGTATGCGTCTCCCCAAAGTTCGCGCCGCAACTCAGAAAAGTTGGCAGAGTAGTCGCTAAACTTTTCTTCGGTCCTTGATGTCGCTTGCACCCCATCCTCCCGGCGCGGATTAGGCTTTTTGAATTATGTTCTTTCCGTAGTGAGGTCAACTCTTAGATTAGGGATGCATAACGCCTGAAATATTCAAGTTGCATGGAAGTCATGCCGAACTTTGTTCGGAAGAAATTGTTAAGGTAGTGGGACCTTTCAAACTGTGTTGCGCCCGTGAGCAACATGGAGCGGGGCCCGGGCAACTGGTCGATGAATGCTACAATGGCGGCGGTAACGTCCGGTCTGCACCGCCGCCAAAGCTTCGCCTTGTATGGGAGCAATCTAGACGCGGCAAGTTGTTGGAAAAACTGACGTCACTGATTGTCGGCGGGACCGGTTCGGGTGGCGGGGAGTATGATTCAATCGTGCCACCGTTTGCGAAATACAAGGCCAAGGTGGCACGTCGCTTGCTTCAGCCCGGATCAAGTGTTCCTGACCGTCTTCGTCAAGACACTTGATCGAACGAATTTTCCCCTTCAGGGGCAGTTCATTTTGCTAATACAAAATTCTTCATGATCACACCCTCGCGTTCGCGGCGAACAGACCGGTTGTGGTACCCTGAAAAGTAAGGACGGGTTTTTGCGGCCGGCGGGAAGCATGTGATGGCGCGTTTGCTGAACTGCCTAGAAGGCAAATGTTCGGCCGCGATTGCCGTGGGTTTTTAAGCAATAACTTGCGCCGCCGCCTGGCTGACATTCTCTGTTTAAGACATGCGTTTTTATGGTCGCCAGCTCAATAGAATATAATAATGCAAAACGAGCTGAGCCCCATGGAGAAATGTTCGCAAGTTGGTTTAAGCGCTTTTGAGCAATATCTTTGGGCGCGTTTGCCTGGGCAAGTCACCTTCGTTGATCAAACCATGGTTTCTTCCAAAATTTCAATGTCTTGGTTCTTTTAACTGTCGACCTCTTTGAGGCACTCATTGCTATGCCCGCGGGGTAATCAAACGTGTGTATTTGTATAGATGAAAAGCCTGCTTCAATGAGTTGCTGCCACGCATTAGCACCGTATTCTGTATGGACCAAAAAGTCTGCCGATCTATTCTCGCTCGACCCATGATAGCTCTTTTTTAAACCCACTCGCGAGAGAGTTAGTCGATCGACAATAATGGGAACTGTGAAAGCGAGCAGACCTTCATCTCGTAAAACCCGCTTACATTCGGATAGTGCTAAGATCGGTGCGGGCACATGTTCAAGGGTATCTGAGTGCACCACCAAATCAAATGATGCGTCGGGAATTGCCATCTGTTGCATGTCGATTTGCGGATACTCTGCTAAATGCCGGTTTGGCATTTCTGAGAGCCACCGTGTGAGTCCAGATGCCTCGTTAATCTCTAATACATCCAAATCAGAATGCTCTCGAACAAAGTTCTTAAAATTGCCAGTGAACGACCAATGCGCTTTAATCGCGTCCGCAAGAGCAATGCTGCGGATGTTGCAACCGCAACGTTCGCAAACTGTCCCTTGTTGGCGATCAATATAATCTCGCTCGTGTAAATTAAGTCCCCACTCGGCGACCAATTCATCCCAAAGCACCTTGCTGTGCGAAAATGATCTCCCGCCGCAAACGGCACAAGTCAAAGAATTCAAGTTCGACTTCCTCGCAACGCGTGACATTCTATCAATAACTATCTAAAGTCGTCAGGGTTGGTAAACCCTACATTTTCCGTCATCTGATGTGACCTTCATGGTAGCGAGTATGTTATTCACCGCTGGAAATAAATTCTGGGTTCCAGTAAATGTTCGGCAATCCACAATCGCACCCAGCGGGGCGTTGCCGAGTATAGACCGAGGATTCTGTATCGACGCAACCAATTCAGCGTCAGGCATAACCGCTCTGACAGCCAGGCCTTTCCTCTGAGCGTAGTAGGGAATTTCTGACGACCAATCTGTCCCTATCACTACAATCGCATCTCCCGGTTTAGTTTGTTCCCGCGTCACGAGACCCACACTATAGTATTCTTCTCCCACAGGGTCACTTCGAACCATCGGAAGATAAAACGCCAGCGTGTAAGCAACCTGACCAATGAGGATGAGTCCCACCAGCGCTGTGGCCAATACAGGTCGATTAAGGGTTATTACGCAAGATATCGAAACAGCTACCGCAAAAATTAGACAAATAGCGTTCGCGACCTGATAGTAAGAATGTACGAAATGGAGATTTGTAAAGGTAAGCAACGAGGACAAGAAAATCACGACAGCGATTCCCGCTGTAACAAGCGATTTTCGATGGATTATGTTCACACCAAAAGCGGCTACCGCAAAGACGGCTCCGTACCCGAAAATGTCTGTTAACATGCGCTTCCACACAACATCAATCCAGAATGTTGAGCTAAGGCGCTGTGCTAAGGTTCCAAAATACCAATAGTGAAGATTCTTCGCCGTTAGCGCCGCTGCGAATTGGTTCTGACCTTTCACAGCGTCTGAAAAAAGAGCCCAAAAATAGCCAGTTGCCACAGGCACAACGCCAGCCACTGCAGTGATCGCTACAGCATTTCCAATAGACTTTAGCCCCTGGCTTCGCATTATCTGAAGGAAATGGATGCCGGCAAATAGCGCTCCAGCAGAAGCAAAGACCATAAAGGTCGTTGATTTGGTCAGGGCTCCGAGAAGGCCGAATGCCACGCAGACTAATAATTTCCAAGCGTTTGGTTTATGAACCAAAGAAACGAGGAGAGCCAGCCAGCACATGGAGAAGAACACGGCAGCTGTCTCGATCATCACGCTTCTACCCCAGAATAGATATAGAGGGCATGCGAGATAGAGCATCGAAAATACCAAAAATCCTTCGATTTTGTTGTCGATTTGCCTCCAAAAATAGTACGCCGGTACCAAAGTTCCCACATAAAAAAAGTATGAGATCAACCGCCCGCTTACTTCCATCGGTATCCCTGTGTGGGTGACTAATGCAACGAGCAATTGATAGGTAGGAAATTCGAAGGGTATCGCCCAAGGGCTACCAAGGACCGGCGTTTCGTAAATCAGCCAGGGCCCGCCTTGTAAGATCCAATACGCTGAGAGTGCTGTCTGCGATTGTCTAAAAGCAAATGAATCTAAAGTTGGATTGGAGAGTCCAATCAAAAGAAACCAGAATGAATATGCCAAGGTACAGATGAAGCCAGCTACCAGAACCTTTTTTAGCATTTAATCTTCCAAATTGATTTAAACTCGCCTTACTAGGCATTGATTAGCAACGAACATATCAGCATGTTCAAATGCGCAGAGAGTCTACCGTTTTGCGGACCCCATCGTGAAAATTAGTAGTGGGCATCCAGTTTAAAATCTTCTTGGCAATCGTAATATCCAGGCTAGCAACCTCTACGTCCGTGGGACGAGCTTGTACGTAGTTGCGCACCATTTTTTCACCGACTATCTTCTCGACCGCCTCGATGACATCATTGACTGAGCGTACTTCACCGCTTCCAACATTGGCTACAAGGTTGGGGTGACCTGATAGGGCTATGGCCGCTTCGATTGCTGATATAAGATCGTCAATGAAGAAATAGTCACGCAACGATCGACCATCTCCGATTATTCTGATTGGCAGCTTCTTTTGCCAATTATCCAATATTGCCGGAATAAGTCCTTGACCCTTGCGGAACGCTTGTCCGGGACCAAAGGGATTGGCAACCCGCAAGATTACATACTGCATTCCGTTTATATGCCCATTCATCTGAATATACTTTTCGACCATTAATTTGGTGAGACCGTGCGAGTTTATCGGATTTGTGGGGCTTGATTCGGGAGTAGGCACAGGGGAGCCGGGCCCATACACTGTGCCTCCGGACGACAGAAATATATATCGCTTCACCCCCGCCTGTACGCAACTTTGTAAGAACTCGACGTGCGGTATGACGTTTTCCCGTATATCTACCAATGCGTGGTCATTTTTCATTCCAGGACTTGATGTTGAAACCAGTTGTACCACAGTATCGACATCTTGAAGGGTGGCTGCAATATCGAGCGGCTCCCTAATATCAGCTTCGAGAAAGTCTACGCGTCGGTCAAAGAGGTCTCTGAAATCTGGGTCGAATTTGCGCGAAACGGCCTTGACCGCTTGGCAATTCAAGGCCAGTCGTTCAACGAGATGACGGCCAATAAACCCGTTCGCACCGTAAATGCCAATCATACCTTCTCCAAACTAAAATCCTGCACGTTGCCCCGTTCAGCACTTCACTCGATTGACAACTTCCGGAATTCGACAAGCACCCCCTCCGATACACCGAGTTCATGAAAGTGCCCATCTTCCCTTGGCTCATGACGAAGAGGTCCACCAATCCGGGAGATTTCTCCGATCTGGACGTGGGGGAACTCCCGCCCCAGGGTGTCCTGAATGGCGCGATCAACTCGAATATTCTTGCCCTCTGGGGTGGCGTAGCGAAGTGAGTAATCATGGAACGCGACTCCATACGGGCGTGGTACCATGGCAAGCAGAGCCCGCACATCTGCAATAACCCCATTATAATAATGATCTCCATCAATCAGAGCCAGCGATACCCGAATCCCGTTTCCCGCACCTTGAGCAAAGGTTGCAAGATCGCAGAGGTGGAACGACACGTTATCATCGCCGGTCGTGGACTGAACAGATTGTCGCGCGACCTCCAAATAACCCGGATCGATATCAACGACATGGAGGTGTTGACCAAGTTCCTTGCCAATCGCGGCAAATTGAGCAGTCAGGCCCCCACGAAAGCACCCTACCTCGATGAGGCAATCGCCTTCTTTTGAAAACGCCCGAGCATAATCCATTAGGTCACTCTGAAACTTCTCTGTGGTGTGGGAGTGATTTCCCATCGCAGCGAGAGTGGCGCGTATCGTGTTGAGCGTTGGTGTCATTCCTAAGTCCTTATTTGAGGGCGGCGCTAACGCCGTTGCAACACACGGGAAATCAGTCGAATGGGAGCCCCCAGATCCCAAGCAGTAGAACGCAACACTCGCTCGGTCGCCGAGTGCAATTCGGCCGGAGTTGAAGGAGACGTTTCAAATAATGGGCGACGCCCGAATACGCCTAGGAGCTTGGCGCCCATTCTTAAGGTACGGCTCTTAAGTAGCGCTGAGTATTGGGCCATGGCGATGGTATCTATCTTGGCGGGATCCTGATTTGTCAATGGCGCCAACGGACGTACAATAAACCCGTAGGCACCCTCCAACAGCAAGCGGAACGCAGGGGGAACCCGTGTCATCCAAAAGTTAAGACGGGATCGTTCGTCGGGCACTTCGTGAACGTTAGCGTCAACCGCGCGGGCGTCAAGAAGCGGTTCGGCTAAAGGCAGAACTTTAAGCCCCTCCGCTAGCGCAGCGTCGAACCACAAAAGAATATCACTGCCCGGTAAACTCAAGGACGATAGCCTTTGTAGAGCAGAAGATGAGATTAGCCCACCATACCGTGCCGTGCCGTGTAAGACCGCCCATGCAACAGTACCCGGCAAGGCAAGGGCTGTAGCAGAGGTGCCGCCCGCTCCTTCGAATATGGGTAGTGGCACAACTGCGTCGGCCCGATGAGCCGCTGCAGACAACACGTCAAGTGCCGCTTTCTCTATAACGACGCCCGCACGAAGTACCAAAACGGGACGCCTTTCCTCCGCAAGCGTTCGTAGAACGCCACTGTGACCGAGTTCGTCTAATGAAAGGCTGTTTAGCTGCGTTTTCGCTAGGAGCGGACCGCGACCGTCGCTTTGCAGCACAACGATCCTCGAGATAGCTGACCCACATGCATTGAGGGCTCCGAGCGTGGTTGCGAGATGCTTGTCGTTGCCATCGTACGACACTACCGCAATCAGCGGGTCGTTTCGTTGTTCGGGTGGACTTAATGTTCGAGATGGCGCCATCGCGTAATGGGCCTCAACCCATGCTGACTCGATTTCCGATCGATCCATCGAAGGTTCGGGCGCCACGGAGCCATGCTGCAGACAATGGCGGAGCCTCTCGGTGATCGCCGGCAGGGAGTAGTCGAAAAGAACCTCGTCGTGAGAAGCGGAGGCCACCAACTCAGGTACACCGCCGCCGCGGCAGGCGATGAAGTGAGCTTCAAGTTCAAGCAACTCGTAGATCGCACATGGCGAATTGTCCACGGGGGCAGCAGCCACTACAAGTCGACCAGGTTGCGTTACGTAGGTATAGGCATCGATACGATCGAAGTCAGAAAGAATTTGCCAGTCTAGATTAAGGGGTGCCAAAGTCCGAGCAATAAGGGCGTCCGCCGACTCACCGTCAACCATGCCAATTCGGCCCATGAATGTGACACGAATGTTCGATAACTCAGGCGCCAGGGCAGTAACCGCGCTGAGGAAAAGTTTTATCCCCTTGCGTGTTTCAATGCGTCCAAAGAGGACTAACTCAGTTACGGCATCGCGTGTTCCGCGCGGTGGTCGCGAACGGTCGCGTAGTTGAGCAAGATCATTCGGAATATGATAGGTCTGCTGATAGGTGCGTCCTGCAGGAAGTACATACCCATTTGCCTCCATCCATTCCAATAGGTATCGACTAGGCGCCCACACGACGTCAGCATGGGAAAGGCAGAATCGTTCCGATGCATCAGTCCATAACCAGAACTCGTCGCGAACAACTTGGTCATTCGCTTCGATTACCCACTGGCTAGGACCATGACACCCAAGCCAAAACTCTGTGGTTGCGAAAGCTAAACCTAGTTGTTTGGCCGCAATCGCGTAGAATAACTCCCCCAAGTGCTCGCTCGCATGAACGATGTCGAATTGTCCATGCTTCAAAAACTGATACGCCGCGTGACGCTCCCAACCAGTAAAGCCGCTGAGAGGACCGCAAACCGGAGGCAGTTCCGAATGACGCAGCGCAACAACTTTGATCCCTTGGTCCCTATACCGAGCGCTCGCTCTTTCGAAGTCAGCTGAGCTAAGTAGGTCGGCTCTTGTAAAGGCAACTGTTACTTCATGTCCTGATGCGGCCAAGAGTTCCGCAAGGCCTGTACTAACAGTGCCGATACCGCCGTTCTTCCAGAACCCGACGAGTTCAAAAGTAATGATAGCAATGCGTAATCGGCGCTCCCTCAAACCGCCTGAAGCCTGAGGGAAAGGCAAAGCACCAAAGGGTAAACTCATCGACGTTCGTCCTCGTCGGTTGCCCAAAGCAGTAGCTTAAAATCGTCACTCGGGTCAGGTTTTGCTAATTGGCCCAACATTACCCCTCCCTAATATGCGTTTCAAAGACGCTCCCAACGTTTTTGGGGCAGGCGTTAATTCGGCCGACACAACGGGCTGCTCTGATTGACCCAAAAGCATCTCTCGCAATAGAGCGTAAGCTTCATTCCCCGCTCCCGAAGACGTCAGGAAATCAGTGTCCGCCAAGCCCAGACGAGCGTTGTCCACCCAGATTGCGCGCCCACGTACTTGTTTCTGGACTGGCCGACCTTGAATAAAGCGACCCATAGGTTCCTTCGAGAACCAACAAGCGAAGCGGTCGATAAACAGATCGAAATAGGCGGGCCAATGGGCCCAGCCAGGGGCCAAATGGTTGGGCGCAGTCTCTGAAAGTCCAAGCTTCACAAAATCATTAAGTGCCGCTGCGCCCTCCTGTTCGACAAGATGCGCTGTGCTCCGAAGGGTATTGGTTTCGTGATAGCGGTAAGCCATTAATGGTTCTTGGATATAGATTGGCTCTACATAATGTGTGGCACGCATCAGGAAGTCCCAGTCATGACACATTTTGAAATGCCGGAATCCTCCCACGCGGTCGTACAACGCCCGAGTAAAAAGGAGATTTCCGCTAGTAACACTGATGTTGTTGCGCAACAGCGCATACCCAACCGTGGGGCAACGAGCCGCGTCCCTCAACGCTTGGTCGTACCATAGTTGAAGTGGAGCATTGTTCGAAAGCGGGCAGGAACGATCGTCAACTAACCGGACTCGGCTAAATGCAATGTAATTTTCAACGGGTGAGAAATTGTGAAGCATTCGTTCTAGGCGATTTAGCTCATAGAAATCATCGGAATTAAGAATTGTGAGTAAATTACCCTTGGCGAGCGAGAGTCCGCGCATAATCGCTTGATGAGCTCCCGCGTTACGCTGCGCTTCGAACACAATGTGTCGGCCACAATTTTCTGAAATTGATTCTCTTATCAGTTCTTCGCTACCATCGGAGGAACCATCGTCAATTATGATAAGTTCGACGTCACTATAACTCTGTTCGATAACCGATCGAATTGCCTGCTTCACGTACCGGGCGTGATTATATGAAGGAATAATTACCGAAACCAACATTACGACTGAACCTGTTTCGCACCCGTAGAGTGTTGCAGCAACAACCCCAGAATTCTATCAGTAAAAATGCCCATACTATTGTTTTCCATAAAGCGTGCGATCCCTACCTCGCCCATAGATTTCCTTCGCGAGGGATCCTCTGCTATTTCAATTACCGCTGACGCCATCTTGGGGACATCCAGATAGGGAACAATAATTCCTGCCTCTCCGAGTGCTTCTGGCCCCCCTCCCGCACCGGCAAATGCGATGACTGGAACCCCAGAAGCCATCGCCGTTAAATTAACCAATGGGTACGGATCTTCTCTGGATGGGAGCAAGAATATATCGGCAGCAGATATAAAAGCGTCGGCATCTGCTCGCGAATCCAAGTACGCCAACCTTCCTTGGAGACCCAGACGGGAAACATCGTGCGGAATCCAAGATCCGTATGCTTTATTGTGCGCCGAGCCAATCCATGAAAAATGAATGGGGAGATCAGGGCGCTGACTTAGGACGGATGATGCCACTTGCGCAAAAATGTCAGGACCTTTTCGGTGATCGATCGTGCCACAGCCGACTACCAAGACGTTGTCTCTCGAAGGGTCAGCATTTATTAAAACTTGCGAGCGCGCGTCGTCGCGCTTCTGTTGAGAAACGAATGGCACGTGGTGCCCTGTCGGGATGATATCGATTTTCGCTGTGCCGATGCCGAAATCGTTGGTGACTTGGTCACAGGCGTAAGCCGAACCATAAACGACATGCCTTGCATGCATGTTTATCTTGTCGATTAGTTGCCGCCCAAACTGATCGATACTGGTGGACAGTTCGTGAACTAGGCTGACCACTGGGATGTTGGCTTTGTCGAGTGCTTCGACAAGCTCTGCACAGACGATCGTATTGCAAATTGCTCCCCATATTGGCACGTCCAAATCCTGCAGGATCGCCTTTAATGCTGTGGTGGGAGCGCCCGGATCGCCAATTTCGGTTAACACATATAATGGAGCGAGTTCGGCAAATTCGGGCGAGAGTTCCCCTCCATTGATTGCAACGATTAATAATCTCACGTCCTCGCGCTTGGACAGTTCGCGCGCAAGGTTTAGGCACATCACGGGTGCTCCAGTTCGGGAGCAGTCGTGGGTGGTTAATAACAGCACCGGACGTGGGTCAAGCAGAGCAGCGGTAGATTTCGAGGGTTTGGCGCTTTCAGCAGCGAGGACTAGTGGTGTACTACCTTGGACTTCTGACGCCGTTCGTAACGTTTTAAGCGCTGCGGACACAATGCGTTTCAGCACTCGTATCGGACGTGTGACTTTCCAAGACGTCGACGTAAGAATTTGGCGAAGGCGGGATTGCGCTTCCGCGATGTGCTGTAGAAGTTCATCGGCGTGCTGCAGAGCTCCCTCAGTTTTCGCGCGTTCCGCTTGCAACTCTCGCCGTAACCGATCGTGCCCTTGGTTGAGCAGAAAGTTGCTTTTTGAAACTTTTTCGAATGCTTGATTAACCCTAATCACCTCGTTCCCAAGGCGTCCCACTTCTGATTGCAACAGAGCCTCTGTTTCCATCAAACGTACTTGGATTCCATAAAGAAAATCGGGATTATCGAGCAGACCCCAGCGGATGGAAGGCAACGGCGAATCCGAGGCGAGGCCGATAAGATAAGGCGCTTTAGGTAAGATATCCGTTAGCTCGTACGTTACCTCGTCGGACCGATGGAACACCTCCACAGTAAGGTCGCATTTCCCGTCTGGGACAATTACAGAGCCGCTTGTGGCTTTTTGTAGTCCCACGGTTTTATGAATGAAATATTTCGAAAGCAGGGTCTCAAATTCTTGATGCGAAAGCTCCAATTGGTGAAAAGGATTTTGCTGCTTTCCTGGAGAAGAATAGACTTGGCGATCTGGAGTCGACAGCACAAAAAGACCTCCGGGACGAAGTACTCGCTTTACTTCGTCAAGAAACGCGGAATGTTGATTAATGTGCTCAAGTGTCTCGAAGGAGACCACGACGTCAACGCTGCCAGCCGAAAGGGGAATCGACTGGCAAGAGCCAACGTCAAAGCCTAGCCGGGCCGAACCGTATGCCCGTCGCGCGTGCGAAACCACATTAGGGTCGATGTCAACACCAATAACTGATTTTGCGACTTGCGAGAGCAGGTAGCTACCGTAACCTTCACCACTTGCTATATCGAGGACGTCCATGCCGTCGCAAAATTGGGTTGCAAATAGGTAACGGTGATGGTGTTCAAATTCAATCTCGCCCGTGCGGTCGGTAATAAATCGCTCGCCCGTCCAATCCTGATGTTCGGAATGCGCGAGAAGTTTGAATCTCATTTGTCACTCCAATGATTAAACTAAAGTCGAATGTTAGCGTGTCGTAATGAGCGAGGAGAAAATAAGCAAGAGACAATGGGGCGCTGCTTATCGAGACCGCGATTTGGCTCGAAGCAGCCGACAATCACGATGCTGCAGACATCTGAGTGCTGCCGAAGCAAGCCCTTTCTCTTTCAGCGAATGAACGCTATTTCCTTGATATATACCGCTCGCATCGGAGCCGGATAGCGCATCAGTTCCACGTCGGGCGCAAGCTTGGCGATTTCATGTACAGTGAACGAATTCACTTCATGGTTTATCGACAGGAACAGTTTGGCGGTTTCCAGCGTATGCTTGACATAAGAGTAGTCGCAACCGATCGGTCCATTTCAGTCAGTGAATCCACATTCACCACGACATCAGCTTTTATATCGTTCAGGCATGCTGGCGGGAGAATGGTTACAGCGCCAGGGCGAGATGTTCTCCGAATAAGCAGACGTTCTCTGGTCCAAGCGTCCCGCCGAGGAAATAGCCCTGCGCCAGGCTCGTCATCGGTAGGTCGATAATTGTATAGTTGTTTACCCCCCCACCGATGGCAATACTAGGCTGCGCGGCCCTATGCCAGCGCCGATCTCCAGCACCGAATTTCCCTTAGCAAGCCGCAGCATCGGCAACGTCCGGTATTGCTGTTAGATCGCAAAGACGGCACGAAGGTTTGCAACGCCAGATTTCAAGCTCAGGCCGAACTCTCTCGGGAATGGGTTCGGAAACTGCCCTTAGAATTGGATTGATCAGCGCAATCAGTTGATCGCTTGTACGCCGTTCGGGAGGATTATGATCCGGAGCTTCCGGATTGTTTACCCTTGCTGCACCAACGGCTGAACCAAGTCACGGCCTGCCAATTTGATAGCAGGGTCCTTGCGTTTTCTGTCCTTACGGTTCTTGGGCGAAAAAGCAGACCGGGAGCAGCAGCAACCTAACAAGTATTGCCGCGAGCATTTTCATGGATTATGGGTGCTGTAGCTAAAGGGAAGACTTAAATGTATCTACCTGAAAACCTGCTTGGGGGCGTCAAGGTGCCGTTTCGGACCGAGGCCGATCTTGAAGCCCTGGTCGGAACCAAAATCCTCTATGTCTGCAAAGAAGATATTAAGGTGATGGGCGGACGCCCACACGTCTTCCCCCGTGGCGGTCAGGTCCTTACCAGAGACAATCGGGCGCTACTTATCGACAACGGCATTTGGCTGGAGGCATCAGAGATAATGATGTTGCGATTGATCTAAAAATGGGTCCCTGCCTTGTCAAGAATGCGTTTGCCTTATGCTGATCGATCTTGGCAAACTCTACTTTAACTTCCGGCTTGTACGATCTGCCACGAGCATCTGGTTCTTCACCGGTTAGAACTCGATCAGTCCCGGCATAATCTCGCAGACCCCGGGAAAAGGCGCGAAGTACGTTATCGCTTTTACCGATGGCTCTGGCACGCCAGTCTCCGCAGTTCGAGCTACAAGATCAACTTGCCGGCGAATATTCCCGCTGCCAACTTCTGATCACTGACCCTTTACGAAGCAGAGAACGCGTGAGACCCACTCAAACGAATTGGCAATGCTGACGCCTAGCGCGGTACCGCCGATGCCAACGACGCCAAGTGCACCTAGACCCATCAGTTTCCACTTGCGAACCTCGTCGGTCACAACTTTGCTGTCCTTCACCTGTTCGGTGATCGTAGCGATATCGGTTTTGATGTCCCCTACCTCACTGACCATCTCATCGATCCGGTGATGAACAATGGCGCGCTTTTCGTCGGCTTCCCGGTTTTCAAGTGTAGCTCGTCGCTCAGAGGCTTCCATATCGCGGCGCAGGCCCTGAACTTCTGCGGTCAGGATGCCGATGGACTTATAGATGTAGTTCAGGTTGAGTTCGCCCATCATTGCGGCTTTCCCGCCAAATTGTCATAGAATACCGCACAGCGCCCTACCCGCGCGTTGGCCCTGTCGAGTGCCTGTCGTTCCCTCTTCCAGCCTGAGAGGGCTTCTGCGCCGACAACAACCGACGCGTGAGGCTCGACCTTGCGGCAATCGTCTGGCCACGCCGGGAGGTTACGATCGACTTGGGCTTCACCTTGCACCGTCGCTGCATCGTGCAGCTGCTTGTTAAGGCTTGAGCAACCAGTTGCGATCAGCATCGTCAACAAGACAGGAACGGCCAGCCGCCTTAAGCTTCGCCTCATAATCCGCAATCTTTGTTTCATGCTGTTCGACCTTCTCCGCCTCAGCGGCCCGCGTGTTTTTCAATTTGACCTGGTAGGCATCGATGACGATCTGATCAGCCCTACGCTCGCGCTCGATCTTGTCCGCCTTGGCTTCTGCAGCGGTTGCCTGGGCCTCGGCCACATAGCCGCGCCTTGCGTCGTTTCGTTCGATGGGAATGATAACGAGCGCGTAGAACGTTGCGGTTACTGCTGCCCCGGCGAGCGCATACAGGGCAGCCCTAAAGCCTTCAAGGATTGTCATGGCCCCTCCTCCCCGATCGGAGCGACCGGTGTCGCTGGAGTGACCTCCTCGACGCGAGTTTCAACCCGGCGCCCGCCAACACCGAAGCGCCGTTTGTTCTGGTCATCCCAGATCGCGCCGAAGACATAGGAGCCGAGTGTGCTACCAGCCAGCGTTAAGGCACCGACGGCGACCGTCTCGCGAAGTGAACTCTCCCCGCCGGCAAAAGTAATGTAGGTGACAATGCCACCGCACCAAAGAATGGTGCCGATGACCAGGCTGCGGCGAACACACCATGCGTCAGGATCAATCATCGTCCCCCTCGTACAGCTTCGACTGCTTGGCCCAATCGCGCCAAGGGTTCAGTTCGTAGTGCGGAGCGTCCCATCCGTCGGCGAAGTTGCCGTCCCCATTCCAGTCGAGACCACTGCGCAGCGGGATATTCTTCGCCTTGGCGATCCGCATCATCACCCGGTAAAGATCGGTGAATGCCCGTTGGTTGTTCCAATCGTATGGAGCCGGGAAGAGATCGAACGCGATGGCGGGAACGTAGTTGTGTGCCGACTGTCCGAAGCGGGCTTTGCTCTTGCCGCCGGCGAAGGCTCGCTGCTGGTCGACCCGGCCGCGCGTGGCATCGAGCACCATGAAGTCGATTTCCTTGATCGCTTCGTTGGCAATGTCTTGTAAGAGCGGATGGCACTTAGCCAAAGCCGCTTTGGATTTTGATCCAAAGGAAGGCATGTCAGTTTCCTTGATTTTGGTGAATTTCGCGCAGGAGTATGAGGCGCACAGCGACGTCGCAGGCATGCCAAACAGCCACGCGCGGAGTTTGTGCATGGTGCCCAGTTCCTTGGACGGTTAGGGAAACGCCACTCACCTTATCGGCGCCTATTGATATTTAACTAATTGTCGTCGGAGACGACCCTAAGCCTTGAATCCCCATTGGGGTCAAAGCTACCGTCGAATGTAGTCTTTCTAATAAAGAACTGCTTTGTTAAGAAGCATGTAGATTCGACCTACATATTCGCCATCACGCCTGGGAAAGCTTTTGGAAAGCGGCCTTAAGCCACCAATAGAGAGGCCGCTGCGCTTGTATCGTAAGCCATTTTTATTTCACCCAAGAACCGCGATAGCGTGCCGATAGTTGCTCCTTTCGTGATGCGTCGGAAGGTGGCCGGCAAATGGGAGTATTGCGAAATGCCCGAAGAGCAACTTAAAAAACTGCTCCAACGATTTCTCAAAGAGTCGCAGCAACCGTGAAGAAATTATCCACTTGCTCCGATGTATAGGCTAAAGCTGCGAACCCTTGCTGAAGCATCTCATCAGAGCGGAGAAACGTTCCGCAGTCAGCGTAAGCTGCCCGCGTGCGTTCGTCCTGTGTCGCAATCCATCCTTCGACTGTTGAAAGCAGACCGGCATCGATCAGCTGCAAGCGAAACTGTCGCCGCGATACGCGATCGGGAATAACGGGCTGCGGCGGTGGGGGTATGAATTCGACCGTCTTTTCACCGTCCCACCGATAGCGAAGGCTCAGCAATTCTTGCCACTGGTCATCTGTGATCTCAACAGCATCGTCGGGGATTATGCAATTCGCCTCTCCCCGTAGGCCATGCACGCTTTCGTGATAAAAGGCCGCAGCGAGTCCATCGATGCGAAAAGTCGCAAAATAGTTCATGTCAAATTCCCACAGCTATCCAGTTAATTGGAAGATTTGTTGCGGCGCTGACGGCGCCGGTTGATATCGATCGGCAACGAACGTCAAAGGTTGCCACCCCGACATTGCTTGTAGTCGCGGTGAATGTCGTTGCTCCACCTGCCGCGAACGCTGGAGTGATCGCCAAGCCCAAACAAGCCGCTGGAAAGGCGATTGCAAAGGGGTGCGCATAGTCGGAAGCAGCATTGGAATCCGAGCCGGCCTGAATAATTATCCCATTGGGGAACCGGTACCATGTTGGATTGCCAACTAAAGCAGCAAGCGCGGTGTTACCGTCTGTAGCGGCAAGCAAAGTGCGAATGAACGCAGTTAGGTCTGTCAAAGCGCTCGCGCCCGCGCCTGTCAGATAAGGAAGCTTGTTCGCAGCAGGCGCGCCAGCAATATTGACTGACGCCAAGCCAGCCGCCGTTATCGGCCCGCCGTCCTTCAACGTCTTGCTGTTAGCGCCATTCCACAGGGCGAGATTGGCGTCAGCGTTCGTCGCAGGCCCGCTAACGTCGCCCGCACCCTTGACGGCAATGGCTTTCCAATAGGCGTTAGAAGTCGTGGGCAGGGTCGGAGGCGCGTTTCCCGTGGTCGCCTGCAATGCAATCCACGACGAGCCCTGGTTGGTAACGACATCATCTTTCAGATAGGCCGTCGCGCCCACATAGTCGCCCTTGAACACAAAGCCATTGCCGGCCGCGGCCAGCAGGAACCACTGCACGTTTGAAGTTGTCGGCAACGTCGGTGGCGGGTTATCTGTAGTGACGACGCGCGCGATCCACGATGAGCCGTTGTACAGGACAACGTCGCCGATCGCATAAGTGGTCGACCAGTTATAGTTGCCCTTGGACTGAAATGTACCGTTCGGACCGGTGAGGTAGGCCGGCGTCGACCAATCGCCCGACGCCGAGGAGGGTTTGAAAAAGATCGCAGCACGTCCGTCGCCAACATCGTTCACTAGTACGGAAAAGCCGGTAGGCGATACATCGTAAGCCGCCCTGCCCGCCAGGTTGGCCACCTTGGCATCGGTCTGCACGCCCTCGATCAGATCATTCTTGGCAATGAGCGTCAGCGCCCCCGGTCCGGTAAAGATGGGGATCATGTCGAACGCCCCGGCCAGTGCAGCGAACGCCTGCAGATTGCCGTTGCCGAGCATTTCGATCAGCTCTTGCACCTTGGCCGTCAGGCTGGAGCCGTCGGGCTGATAGCGGATCGCATACGCTGCCCCAGCGAGCGCGCCACCCGTCCATGACTCCGTCAGCGTGATCTGAGTGTTGCTGTCGACCGACGCAATGATCGCATCGAGGTTCTTGGTCTTGAAGGTCGCACCTGGCTTGATGCCGGCAGCTGCCCAAATGGTGCCGACACCGGTACCTGCCGAGATATTGCGCATCAGCGGCTCTCCATCGCCTGAAAAGCAATGACGGCCCTCCCGGTCGCAATATCTGCTGTTGATGAGAAAGAGCCTGGAATGAGCGTCATCAGGCAAGCCGGACGCAGTACCGACACCGCATCATTGATCGCAGTCACCGGCCACAGGTGAGGCCGGATTTCGAACAATGGCGATAGACCCGCACCGCTCGCCGTGAAGTCCTCGAGCACCTGATGCAAGTTGCCGTTGCCAATCTCGATGTAGTCGCCAACCTTGCCGGTATATCCGGCCGGCAGGTTCTTGACGCGAATGGCCTTGCGGCTCGTCGCGATTGTATCGACCTGCAATCCCGAAACCGTTCCTATGCCGACACCGCCAGGATAAGCGATCGGATAGCAACGCGACTTCGACCAAGCCCGAAATTGATTGAGGCCGTTCTCCAGCGCCTTGAAGCGAGCGCGCCAACGATCGAGTTCATTCGGCTTTAGCAGGCGTGACTGGAACGCAGCGGTCCAGAGAGGCGAACCCAAATCCTTGACGATCGTTTGCCCGCCAGCGGTGCGGCTTTGCTCCTGACGCCACAACAGGTCGAACTCGGTCGACCAGCTGGGAAACTCGGTCAGGAGGTCATAGGGAAATGTAATCGCCATTACAGGTTTCTCGTCTTCTGAGCACGGCGAACGGTATCAACGACCCGAGCCGAGAACTCTTGCTTGTCTTTCAACTGCTCGCGCCGGAACTGCGCCAATTCCTCGCTGGTGCCTTGGAAATTGTTCTGCGGCGCGTAGGTGACATTTACCCCACCATTCCCACCAGCGATCGATTGAAGGTTCGGCATCCTCGGCGCCGACCCGACCAGACCGCCCGAGGCATAGCCTTGAAGCTTGCGAAGGTTGTCGACCCCTATGCGCTTGGTCGCTGCCGCATCCATGACGAACTCGCCCTTATGGACGATGCCGGCCGGTTGATATTTGCCGCCCTTGCCGGTGTATCCGCCGCGGTCGAAACCAATCATCTTCCCCAGACCACCAAAGATGCCCCCGAATGCGCCGCCGCTCGAATTGCTTGACCGCGCCAGCTTCGAACGCGCGGAAGAAGGCCTCGGAGGAGACTTTGCCGTCCTTCACCAGGCGCGTGAGCGCCGATACCGAACCGCCAGCTTCTTTCAGGCCGGCGGCGACTGCCTGCAGCAACGGCCGCGCACCATCGAGGAGGGAGTTATATTCTTCGGCCTGGACAACGCCATTGCCGAGCGCCTGGCTCAACTGGAGGAGAGCGCCGCTCGACTCTTCGGCCGACTTGCCCCCTACACGAAGCGACAGAGCAACATTATCGGTGAATTTGAGGAGTTCGGCCTGGTTGACGCCGAGGTCTTTGGCGGACTGAGCCGCGCGGCCATACAGCGTGACAAGATCCTCGATCGGCGCCGCATTGCGCTGGGCGCTGGCAAACAGACTGTCGTAGACCTTATTGAGTTCCTGACCCGATAGGCCGGCAACCTTGAGCGCATTGCTGATGCGCGTCGATGCGTCGATAAGTGACTGCGCGCCTTTCAAAGAACCGGCAGCGGCGAAGGCACCCAAGGCACCTTTGCCAAACCCGCCGGCGAAGGATGCGGAAATGCTCTTGTTTGCACGACGAACGCGGTTCTCTATCGCGCCCATCTGCTTGTTGGTGACACCTACGGCGCGGTTCATCGCGTTTTCGAACTTCTTGATGTCAGCCGAAAGCTGAACAACGAGCCGCTCCAAATCTGTCGCCATCAGCCTGTGATCCAATCAAAAAGTTCGTCTTTTTCAGCGTCAGTCAGTTTGCCGTCGTCTTTCGGCGTGTTGGCTTTGACGTAGCCCTCGACCGCCGCCATGAACTTCCACATTGACATTTTGTCGATTTCATTAGGTGAGAAGCCCATGGCAGCGCCGTTGCCATAGATGGCAGCAAATCTCAGCTTTCCGTTGGGGAGGTTGTCAATTCGCTCTCCGCCGGACTCGCTGCCTCGGTTTTTCCCAAACTTTCCTCCGGGGCCCCCATAAGCCCGGCCGATAGCACCGCTTGAGCGTAGATGATGGATTCGACCGGCGGGCGCGCTTCAACGAAGTCTTTGACGAGTTTGAGCGCCTTGGCCGGCTCCAGCCCGCCACCGATGAGACCCCAGCGGATCACTTCGCGAATGTCGTTCATCTCCCATGTCTGGGAATAAAGACGCTGGAGCACGACATAGGGCCCGGCGTTGCAGGCCTCTTGTACCTTCACCAATTCGCCCCAAGCGAGGCGAAAGGTGTAGGTATCATCGCCGAAATCGAGTTCGATCGATGCGTCACGGCTCATGGAGCAGTTGCCCGAACCATTTCGCCATCGGACTGCAGGGAAACATTGATCGTCGCCCGCTGCCCGTTGTTCGCCCCGACTTCGACGCTCTCAATATGCATCTTGCCGGTCCAGGTGATCGTTTTTGCGGGAAACTCCCATTCGACCTTGACCGGGACGGATTCGATGCTATCGAAGGCTTCAAGCCAGGTGTCAACGCTTTCTGAAGCCAGCACGCCCTCGCCAGTGACGCTCATTGAAAGGCTCGTTGCATCGCGGCCCAGCCAGTCCACCTTGTCAGGATCGGTGCAGTCGGGAATCTGAACCTCTTCGAGGTTCTTGGTCAGCGTGATCGAGCGCTGCGTAAGGCCGCAAGGTGCGGAGTAGACAATCGGGGTCGCGTCATCACCGAGCAGGACCCGGATTTTGCCGCCTTTAATCGTCGTAGCTTGTGCCATTGGTGTCTCCTGTCGATGGCAATCAGGGTTGTTCCGCAAAAGCCTGAAAGCTAATGGCGGCATGGCTCGTTAACCCGTCAGGGTTTCGGAAAACGCGAGTGATGTTGTGCCTGAAATAGACGAGCGCATTGTCTGCGATCGTCAAATCCGTACCGATCAGGGCAGCGCGGACGGCATCGCTGATGCGCTTCACCTCGGGAAAGCCGGAGGAGCGCGACCAGCAGTCGATTTGCATGGTGATCTCAAAGCCGGTGACACAATCAACGTCGTCGCTGATTTCATCCGCCGGGCCGAAACTCACATAAGGAAACGTTGGCGTAGCCGGGACAGCATCATAGATGCGTTGCCCGATCAGCGCCGATACGGTCGCGTCGGCTTTCAGGCGCGCAACAATGGCGCCCTGGAGCTCAAGAATTGGCGATGTCATGATGCGGCGACTTTCCTAGCGGCCTTGGTCGTGGCGAGCGTGATGCGTGATTTCGTTCGCTTTCGCAGCGCCCGATAGGAAACGAAGAAATACGGATGCGCCTGCATTTTCTGCGTCCCGAACTCAAGCCATCGCGCATAGTAGGCCTCGTCGCTGCCGGCAAAAACGACGAGTGAAAGATCGCCGGCGTTCGCCTTTGCCAGAACAATGGAGCCTTTCGGCGCCGCGTCCCACGACCAGCCGATCGAGCGAGCCAAAGCGCCGCTGTCCTTCGGCGCAAGCGATCGCGCCAGCAATACGATCTCGTCGGCACCCTTTGCCAAGGCAGCGCGAATTTCTTCCTTGGCGAATTTCGGCATCAGCTTGAGCTTGCGCACAAGTTTGTCCTGCCCGATTGCCTTGACCATCAGAGCGCTACGCCACTCTCGCAGAGAAGATCGATGAACTGCCGGTCTAATCCCGGGGTCACGTCTCTAACCGCGAAGTAGGTCAGCGAGCGCTTGTCCTGCGCGAACCAATCTGGCGTGATTTGCCTCGTCTGTGAGGTAGAGCGAACGCGAATGACTTGCGTGTGCTTTACCGAGACGCCTTCTGGCAAGTGGGCCCGCACCAAGGATCAGCAGTTGCAGGCATGGGAGCAGGCCTGCCGATCGCGCTGGCGGGCATTGCTGCTGTCCATCAAAGCCAAGCTAGAAAGCGTCGAGGCGGGCATCGAGACGTTTGAAGATGCGTTCCTCGCTCATATCCAGATGCCTGATGGATTGTCTGTCTCGGAGCATGTGCGCCCCCGCATCGCAACCGCGTACGAAACCAATTCAATGCAGCCACTATTGCCCGGCCCGCGGGGTGAGCAGTGATGGCCCGCCAAGTCGGCGAGTGGACGGGAAAGACCGATGACACGAAGGCCCCGCCCCGCGTGCGCCAGCGCGTCTATGACCGGCACAGTGGCGTCTGCCATCTCTGCAAACTGCAGATCAAGACCGGCGAGACGTGGCAAGCCGATCACGTCATTGCCCTGATCAATGGCGGGAAGAATGCCGAGAGCAATCTCGCGCCAGCACATTCTCATTGCCACCTTGGCAAGACAGCGCTGGACGTCAAGGAGAAGGCCAAGGTCGCCAAGGTGCGCGCGAAGCATACCGGCGTCACTCGGCCGTTGGGCTCGGTCAAATCCGCCGGGTTCGCCAAGGTCGTCAAGACCAAGCCGGCTCACACCAAATCCCTCCCGCCCCGCCGTTTATTCGAAAGGATCGAACCATGATATACGGGCAGCGCTTCAAAGGCTGGCTTACCGACTTCACCGTGATCGCCGGGCCGTTCGTTGTCGTCGGCCTTGTCCTGCTGGCTGCTTTTGTGAGGTGCGTAGGATGAAAATCACCGATGCCCTTCGCGTTCTCATTTCGGAGGGGAAGCCCGAATGACAGAAAAACTCCGCTTCACCCGAGCCCAGATTCGCTGCGTAGCCTCGATCGCGAGGACTGAAGGTGTTGGCGTAAAGCTCAACCCTGACGGGTCGATTGTTGTTTTCCCCGATGTTCACAAACCGGAAACGGTTGACGAGAGCGACGATAAAGACCTTGATCGCGAATTGGCGGCGTTCGAGGCAAAGCATGGCTACAATTAAATTGAAGGGCATCCATAAGGTTAAAGCCAAGGGGCGCGACTATTATTACGCCTGGCGTGGCGGACCGAAGCTTGATGGCGAGCCGGGATCGGCCGAGTTCATGGACTCCTATAACGAGGCCATCGCAAGCCGGACTATGCCAGACACGGCAAAATTTCGCTCTCTGGTTGTAATCTACAAAGGAAGCCCAGATTATGCGAAGCTTGCCGATAGCACGAAACGCCAATGGTCGCGGTGGCTCGATCGCATCGCTGATCATTTCGGGACCTTGAGTATCGCTCAATTCGACCGGCCCCAGAAAATCCGCCCGATTATCCGAAAGTGGCGCGGGACGTATGCCCAGACGCCGAGGACCGCCGATTATGGCATGCAAGTGCTATCGCGCGTTCTATCGTATGCGGTTGACCCCCTCGGAAAGATTACATCGAACCCGTGTGAAGGAATCAAACAGATTTATGGCAATGACCGCGCTGCTATCATCTGGACTGATCAGGATATCAAGCAGCTAAAGACTGCAACAGATGACAAGGGCAACGCGACTTGCTCGCTTGAGGTTGGGCTTGCTGTAGATCTTGCAGCCCATACCGGCTTACGAGTTAGTGATCTAGTGCGCCTGTCCTGGTCACATGTCGGCGAGGACGCAATCGTCATCACAACCGGAAAGAGCAATCACAAGCGCGAGGCTGTGATTCCGCTCTACGAGGATCTCCGGACGCTTCTCGATCGCGTTCCTAAACGTTCACCTGTCATCTTGACAAGCAGCCGCGGGACGCCATGGACGAGCGACGGCCTGGCATCGTCGTTCCACACGGCGAAGACTGATGCTGGAATGAAGGGAAAGGACCTTCACTTCCATGACTTGCGGGGCACGGCTGCGACAAAATTCTATACCGCCGGCCTACCGGAGCGTGTCATTGCTGAGATTTTAGGTTGGGAAGAGGACTCGGTGGCGAAAATTATTCGTCGCTATGTGGACAGGACAGCCGCCACAAAAGCCATCATTCGACAGCTCAATGAGGCCAGAAAGAGAACATAGGTTGTAAAACTTTGTGTAAAACTCCCCCAAAAGGGGCATCGTAAAATATCAGTTAAATCATTGAAAAGATTGATGGAGCGGGTGAAGGGAATCGAACCCTCGTATTCAGCTTGGGAAGCTGCTGCTCTACCATTGAGCTACACCCGCATTCCACTATCAGTGACCGCTGACAGCGGTCTTTGTCAAGGGGTCGCGAGCGGGCTCCGCCGTCAGCGGAAGTGCTTTGAAAGCTTCAGGCCCTGCGCCTGGTAGTTGGAGCCGAGATCAGTTCCATAGAGGGCGCGCGGTCGCTCCAGCATGTGCTCGTAGATCAGGCGTCCGACGATCTGTCCGTGTTCGAGAATGAACGGCACTTCATGGCTGCGCACTTCGAGCACGGCGCGGCTACCGGTGCCGCCCGCTGCCGTATGGCCGAAGCCCGGATCGAAGAAACCGGCATAATGCACGCGGAATTCGCCCACCAGCGGGTCGAACGGCGTCATCTCGGCGGCGTAGAGCGGCGGCACGTGGACCGCTTCGCGCGAGACGAGGATATAGAACTCATCGGGATCGAGCACGAGTTCCCGGGCGCCGCGATCATGGATCGGCTCCCAGAAGTCGAAAAGATCGTGGACGCCGCGCCGGTCGACATCGACGACGCTGGTATGATGCTTGCCGCGATAGCCGACAAGGCCATTCTGGTCGCCTGTGAGGTCGATCGAAAGGGCGATGCCGCCGCCAGAAATATTGGGGGTCTCGGAGGCAACGAGCGTCTCGGCGGCGTGAAGTTCCGCAAGCTCTGTTTCCTCGAGTTGCGCGCGCCCGGTCCGGAAGCGGATCTGCGACAGCCGCGAGCCGGTCCGGGCGACGATCGGGAAGGTGCGCGGGCTGACTTCAAGGTAAAGCGGGCCATGATAGCCGGCCGGAACCTTGTCGAACTCCTGCGCGCCATCGACGATGACCCGTGTGAAGATATCGAGGCGCCCGGTCGAACTCTTCGGATTGGCGGAGGCTGAAACCTCGGCAGGCAGCGCCAGGCTTTCAAGGAGCGGAACGATATAGACGCAGCCGGTCTCGAGGACCGCGCCCTCGGTCAGATCGATTTCGTGCAGTTTCAGGCGCTCGAGCTTGTCGATGACCGGCGTGCCCGGGCCCGGCATGAAGCTCGCGCGTACGCGGTAGGCCCGCTTGCCGAGGCGCAGATCGAGGCTCGCCGGCTGGATCTGGTCGACGTCGAATTCGCGCTCGGTCTTGAGTGCTCGCGCCTCAAATAGCGCCCTGATGCCGCTATCGGCCAATATGCCCGCTTCTCGTCTCGCCATGTCGACCATCCATACAAAGAGACGAAAAGCTTTAGCGCCTCACCCGATTGACGCAAGCGGCCAAGAGGATTAAAGCACTTTTATCCCGTGGTGATTTGGCCGGCCGGCTTGCAGCCACGTAAAATAATTTGCTAAAAGAGGCCCGGTCTCGTCCGGCCTTTTTGCGATACCCGCAAGGCCGGTTTTTTATTGGCCAGTCTTCTGGCAGATTGAGACAGCGATGACCAAGGATACCACCCGCAAACTGCGTCCCGCCACCCAGCTCGTCCATGCCGGAACCCTGCGTTCCGGCTTCGGGGAAACCTCCGAAGCCTTGTTCCTGACGCAAGGTTTCGTGTACCCGTCCGCAGAAGCGGCCGAGGCGCGTTTCAAGGGCGAAGAGCCCGGATTCATCTATTCGCGCTATGCCAATCCCACGACCGACATGTTCGAAAAGCGCATGTGCGCCCTTGAAGGCGCGGAAGATGCGCGCGCCACCGCTTCGGGGATGGCCGCCGTTGCTGCCGCAATCCTCTGCCAGGTGCGAGCGGGTGACCACGTGCTCGCCGCGCGGGCGATGTTCGGCTCCTGTCGCTACATCATCGAGACCATGCTGCCGCGCTATGGCGTCGACTTCACGCTGATCGACGGCTCCAGGATCGAGAATTGGGAAAAGGCGGTTCGCCCCAACACCAAGGTGATGTTCCTCGAAAGCCCGACCAATCCGACGCTCGAAGTTATCGATATTGCCGCCGTCGCCAGGGTCGCGAACTCCGTTGGCGCCAAGCTGATCGTCGACAATGTATTCGCAACGCCGCTCTTTCAAAAGCCGCTCGAACTCGGCGCCCACATCGTCATCTATTCGACGACCAAGCATATTGACGGCCACGGCCGCTGCCTCGGCGGCATGATTCTGTCGGACAAGCAGTGGATCGACGAAAACCTGCACGAATATTTCCGCCACACTGGCCCCGGACTTAGCCCGTTCAATTCCTGGGTCATGCTGAAAGGGCTCGAAACGCTTGCCGTGCGCGTTCACCAGCAGACGAACAATGCAGCCAAGATTGCCGACTTCCTTGCCGGACATCCGGCCGTCTCGAAAGTGCTTTATCCCGGCCGCGCCGATCACCCGCAGGCCGATATCGTCGCCAAGCAGATGAGCGGTGGCTCGACGCTGATCGCCTTCGAGGTCAAGGGCGGCAAGAACGCCACATTTGCGGTCGAGAATGCACTCGAGATCATCCAGATCTCCAACAATCTCGGCGATTCAAAGAGCCTTATCACCCACCCGACAACGACGACGCACAAGAACCTGACGGACGAGGCCCGTGCCGAACTCGGCATATCCGATGGACTGCTGCGGCTATCCGTCGGTCTCGAAGACGTCGATGATCTCGTCGACGATCTCGATGCGGCACTGAACGCATCGCGCTAGGACCTGGCTATAGCTGGTGGCGCGCCGACACTGATTTTGGCGCGGCCTTCCGCCATGCCATCGCCATGGCATGGCGCACGACATCGGGCTCGGCCATGGCGAGGATGACAAAGGTCGCACCTTTCTCGCCCCAGCCGCCCGGTACCGGTTCAAACATGTCTGCCGAGGTCTCCCGCATCATGGCCTGGTCGTCGCGCGTCAGCATCAGAACCCCGCGCTGTTTTTCCGGACGCAAGGTGGCGAAGATTTTGTTGCTCACACGAAAATCGGTTGTGCCAAAATGGCTGCCTTGCGTGCTTTCCGGAAATGAGTGCGCCATGGCGGCGAAGGCTTCCAGGGTCATCATGACTGGCTCCTTTTGCATCCCCGATCCTACCAAAGGAACCGTGACTGACGAAGGTTTTAGTTCGATCCGTGACCAGTAATGGTTGACGCATCGGCCGTGAGTGGCGATATCAAGGAGTGAAATCGAGAGCAGGCATGTACAAGGCGACAACGCGCGATATCGAAGTGACGGTCGAGCCGTTCTATCTGGAGGAGCAATCCAATCCGGAGGAAAATCGCTATGTCTGGGGCTACCGGATAACCATTGCCAATGACTCGGATCTGACGGTGCAATTGCGCGCCCGCTACTGGAGGATCACCGATGGCAACGGCCATGTCGAGGAGGTCCGCGGACCGGGAGTCATCGGCGAGCAACCTATTCTCGATCCGGGCGACTCCTTCCAATACTCATCCGGCTGTCCGCTGACGACGACATCGGGGGTTATGGTCGGGCGCTATTCGATGCAGACGACGTCAGGCGAGCGCTTCGATATCGAAATTCCGGCCTTCTCGCTCGACCTTCCCGATCAATTGCGGACCTTGAACTGATGGCCGAAACCGAACGCACCAATGCGCCCTATCTGAAGGCCCTCACCTGCTCCGCTATCGTCTTCGCACTGGCGATCGGCGCCTATTTCCTCGGCTATACCCTACCGAGTTTCACCAGCGCCTCCGACGCCGCCAGCCGATTGTTCGGCCTTGCCCTGGTCCCCGGCCTGATTATCGGCCTCTTTGCCAAGAAATCGCCGAGGCCATGGCCATTATGGCTGATTATCGGCGGGTTCGTCGTTGTTCTGATCGCCGTCACCGTCATCCATGAAATGACGGCTTCGATGCGGGTCTGACCGCGGGATCGATCAGTTTTTCGGCAGAAACTCGCCGGGATCGAACTCGTAGTGCGTCGAGCAGAATTCACAAGTGACGCTGATCTTGCCGTCTTCGATACTGTCTTCGATCTCTTCGGCCGTGAAGCCTGAGAGCACGCCGGCAATCTTCTCGCGCGAACAGGAGCAGTCGTCGTTGACGCGGACCGCATCGAAGACGCGGACGCCGCGCTCGTGGAACAGCCGATAGAGCAGCCGTTCCGCGCCAACCTGCGGATCGGTCAGTTCAGAGCTCTCGATCGTCGCGACCAGCGCCTTGATTTCGGCCCAGTCGTCATCCTCGAAAAACTCGTCCTCGTCGTTGCTCGGCGCATCGCCGGCCGGCAGATCCCGTTGGCGCATGCGAAGCTCGGATTCCGGCAGGAACTGCACGATGAGACCGCCGGCGCGCCATTGTTCGACGGGCTTGCCATCCGGGCCGCGCTCCACGAGCTTGGCGACGGAGAGGCGCACATCCGTCGGGATCTGCTCCGACTGGCGGAAGTAAGTCTTGGCAATCTCTTCGAGGTTCGAGCCGTCGAGTGCGACGATGCCCTGGTAGCGTTGTGTGTATTCGCCCTGGTCCACAGTCAGCGCGAGCGTGCCGCTGCCGATCAATTCCTCCTGGGCGGTACGTTGCTCGGCAATCGCCTCCGCCAAGCGTTCTTCGTCGTAGCGCGCATAGGCGCGCACGGAATTTGGCGTGCGGAAATCGACGACCAGCATGTCGACGGGGCCATCCGACTGCGACTGGAAGATGAACTTGCCGTCGAACTTCAGCGAGGTACCAAGCAGCACGGTCAAAACGATGGCTTCAGCGAGCAGCTTTGCAACGGGTTCGGGATAGTCGTGGCGATTGAGAATCTCATCGAGCGTCGGCCCCAATTGCACCGCGCGGCCGCGGGCATCGAGATCCGCAACCTGAAACGGCACAACGGCGTCGTCGCCGGCAAATACATATTCGTCGGAACGAATTCCGGTATCAGACACTGGAACGTCCTCCTTCAAGACACCATGCGAGAATTGCCTTTTGCGCGTGCAGCCGGTTTTCCGCCTCATCGAAGACCACCGAATGCGGTCCGTCGATGACGGAGTCGGTTACCTCTTCGCCGCGATGCGCGGGCAGGCAGTGCATGAACAGAGCGTCGGGATTGGCATGCTGCATCAATGCATCGTTGACCTGATAGGGTATGAACACGTTATGGCCACGCGCACGCCCTTCCTGTCCCATCGACACCCAGGTGTCGGTGACGATGCAATCGACGTCCTTGACCGCCGCGACGGGATCGGTGGTCAGCTTGATCTTGCCGCCGGCGCCGCGCGCCCAGTCAAGATATTTGCTGCTGGGTTCGCTGCCGTCCGGCGTTGCAATGTTGAGATTGAAGTCAAAACGGGCTGCCGCCTCGACCAGCGAGTGCAGTACATTGTTGCCGTCGCCCGTCCAGGCGAACGTCTTGCCCTGCACCGGCCCGCGATGTTCTTCGAACGTCATGATATCCGCCATGATCTGGCAGGGATGCGTGTCGTCCGTCAAAGCATTGATGACGGGCACCGTGGCGTTTTGCGCCATTTCGGTCAGGCGGTCATGCGTCGTCGTGCGCATCATGATGATGTCGACATAGCGCGACAGCACCTTTGCCGTATCGGCAATGGTTTCGCTGCGGCCAAGCTGCATCTCCGAACCGGTCAGCATGATGGTTTCGCCGCCGAGCTGGCGCATGCCGACATCAAAGGAAACGCGTGTGCGCGTCGACGGCTTGTCGAAGATCATTGCCAATACTTTGCCGGCAAATGGCTTTTCGATATTGCCGGCTTTCAGCCGTGTCTTGCGTTCGCGAGCGTCGTCAAGGATCGTGCGCAGATCGCCGGAGGAGAGCGCTGAAAGGTCGGTAAAATGCCGGAGGTCCTGCTTGATTGTCATGGCCGGTCCCTCACGCGCTCTTCTGTCTGGCGGCAACCGATAGGCGTTCGGCTGCGGTCTCGATGCGTGAAAGCGCCTCGCGCGCCTCATCTTCCGATGCAACCAGAGGTGGAAGCAGGCGAATGACGTTGTCACCGGCACCGACCGTCAGAAAATGCTCGTCGCGCAATGCCTGGACCAGCGTCGTGTTGGGCACGACGCTTTTAAGGCCAATCAAGAGGCCGCGGCCGCGCACTTCCGAAATGACGGCCGGATAGCGGTCGGCAATGGACGCGAGGCCCTGCTTCATCGTGAGGGCAATCTTCTGCACGTGTTCAAGGAAGCCCTCCTCCAGGATGACGTCGAGCACGGCGTTGCCGACAGCCATGGCAAGCGGATTGCCGCCATAGGTCGTGCCATGAACACCCGCGGTCATGCCCTTTGCGGCTTCGGCCGTGGCAAGGCAGGCACCGAGCGGAAAGCCGCCGCCGATGCCCTTTGCGACCGCCATGATATCCGGCCTGATGCCCGACCACTCATGGGCGAACAGCTTGCCGGTCCGACCGACGCCAGTCTGCACTTCATCAAGGATCAGCAAAATACCCTCATTGTCGCAGAGCTTACGCAGAGCGCGCAGATCTTCATCCGGGACGGGACGTACGCCGCCCTCGCCCTGGATCGGCTCGATCAAGATGGCAGCGGTCTCCGGCCCGATGGCAGCCTTCAAGGCCTTTTCGTCACCGAAAGGCACCTGGTCGAAACCCTCGACCTTGGGTCCAAAACCTTCGAGGTATTTTTCCTGGCCGCCAGCCGCGATCGTTGCGAGCGTGCGGCCATGGAACGCGCCTTCGAAGGTGATGATGCGAAATCGTTCGGGATGGCCGTTGACATAGTGGTAGCGCCGCGCGGTCTTGATCGCGCATTCAAGCGCTTCCGCACCGGAATTGGTAAAGAACACCTTGTCGGCGAAAGTCGCGTCGACCAGACGCTGCCCGAGACGGCGCTGGCCGGGGATCTCGTAGACGTTGGAGACGTGCCACAGTTTTTCGCCCTGGCTCTTCAGCGCTTCGACGAGATGGGGATGCGAATGGCCGAGCGAATTGACGGCGATGCCGGCGGCGAAGTCGAGATAGCGCTCGCCGGTTTCGGTCACCAGCCACACACCCTCACCTCGCTCAAAGCGCAGATCCGCACGAGCAAAAGTGTCGTAAAGCGGTTGCGCGATTGCGTCCGTCATATCGTTACGGGCCTCCAATACCCTGTTTGCCGAAACTGCTGATTACAAAGAAGAAACGGCCGTGTTGAAATCAAAAAGCCGCCCCACAATGCCATTTTGAGGGCGGCCATATGCGAGTAATATCGTCATTCGAACCCGAATTGTCAAATGAACACTTTTGATCCCATTCATCACCAACACGAACCGGATGAGCCGATCCATTAACTACAACTTCTGCGCGTATCCGCTGGAATATTTGCCACCGACTCTGCAATTCGTCATTTCTGCAACAGTCTATCGCGCAAGTTGGGGAAAACCCAAAAAAGCACCCCTGGGATCGGCGCCCGACTCTTGTCACAGAGTCATCGCATATTGTAGCTTGGTAATCGAAAAAGCTAGATTTCGTACGGCGTCCTCGTCATCTGAATAGATATGGTATCGAACCAATCTGGAGCAATCCAGATGCGAGGAAGGATTCAGTCCGGAGTCTACATAAACAAGCCCCATATGGAGCTAGGAAAACGATGAACTGGACAGATGAGCGCGTAGAACAGCTGAAGAAACTTTGGGCCGAAGGTCTGAGTGCAAGCCAGATCGCAGCACAGCTGGGCGGTGTCAGCCGCAATGCGGTCATCGGCAAGGTTCACAGGCTGAAGCTGTCCGGGCGGGGCAAGACCACGTCTACCCAGACGCGCAGCAAGAAGATCAACACGGGATCATCCGGCGCCTCGCGCAGCGGCGGTTCGTCGGGGCATGTCGCGACCCGCGTCGTCAGCCGCAGCATCGGCGCGACCGCTTTGCAGACCGAATACAGCACGGAACTCGTGCCTGTCATGAAAACTGTCACGGATGTCGTCGTGCCGATCTCGCGGCGCCTCGAGCTGGTGCAGCTCAACGAGCGCACATGCAAATGGCCGATGGGAGATCCACTGCAGCCGGACTTCAATTTCTGCGGCAACGATGTCGGCGAGGCCGGGCCCTATTGCGGCTATCACTCCCGCCTAGCCTATCAGCCGGCGTCCGATCGCAGGCGCGTCCGCTAATCTTAGCTCCTTCTGACTGAGGCGCCATTCGGCGCCCTTTTTTTGTTTGCCGTGCACCAAGCTCAACGAGCGGTTGGCGTCAGGCCTTCTGAGGACCGAAGACAACGGTGAAGGTCGAGCCCTCGCCGACCCGCGAGCGAACGACCAGGCGCGCACGATGCCGCGTCAGTATGTGCTTGACGATCGCAAGTCCGAGGCCGGTGCCTTTCTGAGCCCTGCTGGTTTCAAGATTGACGCGGTAGAAGCGTTCAGTCAGGCGCGGTATATGTTCCTCCGGTATGCCAGGGCCGAAATCCTGGACCATGGCCTTGATGCCATCGTCGCCGCGCTTGAGCTCGACGACGATGCGCTTGCCCGACTGGCCGTATTTCAAGGCGTTTTCGACAAGGTTCTGAAAGACTTGCGTTAGCTCATCCCTGTCGCCAAGCACGATGACGGGATCGGGATCGATCTTGCGTTCGATTTCGACGCCGAGATCATCCGCAAGCGGGCGCAACGAATCCACTACATGATTGATCAGCGTCGTCAGATCCACCTGGTCCTTGACCGCGATATGCGCCTTCATTTCGATCCGCGACAGTGACAACAGGTCATCGATCAGGCGGGCCATGCGCTCCGCCTGCTTCTGCATGATCTCGAGGAAATTGTCGCGCGCCGCCTCGTCGCGACGTGCCGGCCCGCGCAGCGTCTCGATAAACCCGGTCAAGGATGCGAGGGGCGTGCGTAACTCATGGCTGGCATTGGCGATGAAGTCACTGCGCATGCGTTCAAGGCGATGCGCTTCGGTTTGGTCGCGAAATGATAGAAGATATTGCCGGTCCTTGCCACCGGCCCGGTCGAGGAGGAGAACCGTCGCGCGATACCAGCGCTCGACCGGCACCCTTTCGGCAAAGTCTACCGACCGGGCTACACCATCGGCCATGACTGACTGAACCAGTGTCTGCAGTTCGGGGGCCCGGAAATGCAGGAGCAAAGCCCCGCCGCGCGCAAGCGGCCCGAACGCGCCATTGGCGACGGGATTGACGTAAAGGATCGTCCCGCCATGGTCGAAGATGATAAGCGGGTCGGGCAATTGCGCGGCAAGCTGCTGGCCGGACAGACGGAAAATTGCCGGATCGCTGGCGGGAGATTCCGCTGGTGCATCGCTGCGCGGCAGCGTCGCAGAAAGCGCAACGACCGCCAGGAGGACGAGCATGAGGACGGCAAAGCTCAGCCACCATGTCGCCTGAGTGCTGAGGACAAGGGCGGTAATGAAGGCGGCGGCGCCGAGCACGAAGCGTGCCTGGATCACACGCTCGACGGCCTTTTGACGAAACGTACGGCCCTCCTGCCCCAAAATGCTCATGCACTAAACTCCTGGCCCGGCGTCCTTTTTTGGCTCTGGACGGTACAACGCTCTCTCAATAACATGCCATTGTGTCAATTGAGGACGATTGCTGTGGGTAAAGATTCGAAAAAGAAAACCGATAAACCCGTAGCGGGGGTAGACACCACTCTCAAACTCAAGATCGACGGCAAGAAACGCACTTTCAATATAGACGATCCCAAACTGCCGGACTGGATCGATGACGGCGATCTTGCTTCAGGGGGTTATCCCTATAACGACAAGATGCCGAACGACGAATACGAGAAGACTGTCGAGCGGCTGCAGATCGAACTCGTCAAAATGCAGTACTGGCTGCAGGACACCGGCAATCGCGTCATCTGCGCGTTCGAGGGGCGTGATGCCGCCGGAAAGGGCGGCACAATCTTCACGCTGCGCCAATATATGAACCCGCGCTCGGCCCGCAATGTCGCCCTGCCGAAGCCCAGCGAGATCGAGCGCGGCCAATGGTATTTCCAGCGCTATATCTCGCATTTTCCGACGACGGGCGAGTTCGTCACGTTCGACCGTTCCTGGTACAACAGGGCCGGCGTTGAAAAAGTGCTGGGGTTCTGCACGCCCGAGCAGCATGAATCCTTTTTGGAAGAAGTGCCAGGATTTGAACGCCTTCTCGTTGCGGATGGCATTCATTTCTTCAAGTTCTGGCTCGATATCGGTCAGCTCATGCAGTTGAAGCGATTTCACGACCGCAGGCACAGTCCGTTGAAGAACTGGAAGTTCTCGCCCATCGACATCGAAGGGGCCAAGCGCTGGGACGACTACACGAAGGCGCGCGACGAAATGCTGGCACGCACGCACACGGCCTATGCCCCATGGACGATTGTCAGGTCCAACGACAAGCGGCGCGCGCGCATCGCCGTCATCCGCAGAATTCTCTTGAGCCTGCCATATAAGGGCCGCGACATGGATGTGGTCGGCAATGAAGACGCGCTGATCATCGGCTCCGGCCATGAGTTTCTGTGAGGGCGTCGGCTGATCGGCTCCGGCAATAATGTCCCTGAAGGATCGTGCGGCGTCTTTTCCCAAAGCGAGGGCGCTCTGCCAAGCTGCCAAATGGCACGCCATGCCGCCATGGCGGTAAGCAGCCAATAGAGCGGAAGCCACTGCAGGATCGGTCCGGGAATTGCCTCGGCGACCGGTGTTCTTAGGCCGAGCCTGTAGAATGACAGGAAGCCCATGACAACGCACACGAGATCGAGGGCGAGTATCGCATTGTGCCAGGCAAAGGCATCATCGCGCGCGATATGGACAATCCCAAAGCCTATCCAGAGCAGCATGAACGGATAGACGATCGATGAGACAATGATCCCCGCAACCAGCGTCTGGAACACCATGAAGCGTTGCAATCCTACGTCGCGCAGGAAAGCTCTCGGATTGCGCATTTCAACGAGCCATGTGTGGGCCCAACCTTTCAGCCATCTCGTCCTTTGCCGCAGCCAGATATCGACGCGGACCGGCGCGTCCTCAAGGGTTGGTTGGGTGATCACACCCACATCATAGCCAGAGCGCGCCAAGCGCGCGCCGAGCTCGGCATCCTCGGTGACATTGTATGGATCCCAGCCGCGCACCGCTTCAAGGCAGTTGCGCCTGAAATGATTGGAGCTTCCTCCGAGCGGCAGAATAAAGCCGTGGCGGGCCAGCCACGGAAGCAGGCCGCCGAAATGGGCCGCATATTCGAAGGCGAATAGCCGCGCCAGCAGACAGGAGCCTGCATTCGAAATGATCAGCGGCGCTTGCAGGCATGCAAGCCTCAGGTCCGATATGTCGAAGCGGCGCCAGGCCTCCAGCAACTGGTCGGGATGCGGACGATCTTCCGCATCGTAGACCACGACAAAATCGCCCTTCGCCAATTGCAGCCCATAGTTGAGCGCCTTTGGCTTGGTTCGTGGGCCGAAATTGGCAACGGGGACGATCTTGAAACCCGGCGGTAAGGTCTGGTCTGCCAAAGCCTTCAATGTTGCCGTGTCGTCTGCCTCGCAGAGAAAAAGCACTTCAAGCCTCGACTTTGGCCAATGGAGCCGCTGCATCGCCCTTACAAGTTGGGGCACCACCGCCGCTTCCTTATAAAGTGCGATCATGACGGTGTAGAACGGAAGTTCACCATGTCGTTGTGCAAGACAGCCGGTTTCGGCGGGAATTTCGCCGGTCCTGCCTGCTGCCAGGAAGCGAAGCGCGATGCATGCAAAGAAGAAGGGCAACGAAAAATAGTGATAGCCATCCCAGAGGGTGGAAAGGTGGAAGACCAGTCCGATCATGCCGAGGCTTATCGCGATGCCTAGGACGATACCCTGATTGCCGCTCAGGACCACACGGGACGTACGCTCAAGCCCGCCGATTTCCATCCTGTTCACGCAGTTCAGCAACAGTTCGCGCTCACGGTAGGAATGGATGAATTTATGCAGCTGTGTTGGTGTTGTTATTCTTGTGCGCGCCTTCGCCGCCGGATCGGAAGACAGGCTGTGCTTCAGGTCGCCTATCTCGGCAAGCGTCGGCGCCGCGAACAGCAAAAGTTCGCCTTCAGCTGTCATCACCATCAGCCGGCGTGAATGCAGATCCGGTGCAACAGCCGAACTTTTGCCGATGACTATCGCTCCCTCCGGAATTGCCGCAAAGCCCAGCCCGAGTTCCGCCGCTATCGCCCGGCCAATTGCCGCCTCGTCCGCTACGCCGTATGCCGCAACTTCTTCGAGCAGCGAGGTGCGGTTGGAAACCGCCTCGCGAAAGGCTGCGATAATGGCGTGTTTCGCCGTTCCCGCCTGGCATAGTCTTGCAGCAAGGGCAGCCTCGATCTGCCGCATTGCGGCGCCCGCCTAAAGTAAAGGCCGATGATCAGGCCGACCGATCTCGTTTCGCGATGAAATTCGCAATATATACAATAATACCATGATTAATTCTTTCAATTATAGATTGAGCTTAAAAATTGAAGTATACTTATGGTAGTAATATGTGCGATATAGTGCAAGTAATAAAAATCAATGTTTTAAACAAGTCAATATACCTTCCCGGTTTTGCTTGCGCGGGATCACCAGCCAATTGCGCTTTTTGAGGTGAAGAGATCGTGTTAGCTTGGCCCCAAATCAAATAGCACCACGGTATCGCATGCCTTTCCGCAAGATCGCCCCGTTTCTCGCCGCCTTCATTTTGGCAGTCCTGCCAGCTATGGCTGCCGAATCCGATTTTCCGCACTACTGGGATGGACGCGAGCATGTCGCCAAGCCCGACCTTTCGACCGTCGAGCGCATTCGCTTCGTGACGACCGTCGACTATCCGCCGTTCAACTTCGTCGATGCGACGGGGCGCATCTCGGGATTCAATGTCGATCTGGCGCGGGCACTCTGCAACGAACTCGGCGTGACCGCCATCTGCCAGATTGAGGCTCGCCCGTGGAACGAGTTGCAACCAACGCTTGAAAGCGGCGAAGCCGAGGCGATCATCGCCGGCCTGAAGCCAACCGCAGCCCTGCGGGAGAAGTTTGCCTTTACGGCTCCCTATATCCGCCTGCCTGCGCGCTTCATGGCGCTCAAGGAAACTACCTTTGCCGAACCCTTCGCAGACACTCTCAAGGAAAAGACCATCGGCGTGATTGCGGGTTCAGTGCACCAGGCAATTTTTGCCGATTATTTTCCAAACAGCCATTGGGTTGGTTTTCCGACGCGCGAACTCATGTTCAGGGACCTGCAGGCCAAGAAGATCGATGCCGTATTTGGCGACGGCTCGGACCTTTCCTTCTGGATCGGCAGCCCCGAGGCAAAGGATTGCTGCGCCTTTGTCGGCGGCCCCTACATTGCGCCGCAGTTCTTGGGTGAAGGAATGATGATCGCAACCACGCTCGAAAATCAAAAGCTTGTCGATGCATTCGATTTCGCACTGAAGGCGATCGAGGAAAAAGGCATCACATCGGAACTCTATCTGCGATACTTTCCCGTCGATTTCTACTAATCGATTGTCTTAACCCCGAAATCATTGCCGATTGCGCCTCCGTGCCGCCCATGCGATTGACGCGGACGACCCGCGGACGTAGAGCGTTTCATCAAATCCAAGCGTTAACAGGAATAACGAATGAACCCGCGCCTAAACACCGAAATCGAACTGACCCCCGAATTGATCGCGGCGGCAGCAGAGGCCAAAGCATGGCCGTTCGAAGAGGCGCAGAAGATCATCAAGCGTTACGCCAAATCCGGCTTTCCTGAAACGATATTGTTCGAGACCGGCTACGGCCCTTCGGGACTGCCGCATATCGGCACCTTCGGCGAAGTGGCGCGTACCTCAATGGTGCGCCATGCTTTCCGCGTTCTGACCGGCGACAAGGTAAAGACCAAGCTTCTCTGCTTCTCCGACGACATGGACGGCATGCGCAAAATACCGGACAATGTGCCGGATCCAGCATTTCTGGCACCATATCTGCACATGCCGCTCTCGGCAGTGCCCAACCCGTTTGGCGGCGATTACAAGAGCTTTGCCGACCACAACAATGTCATGCTGTGCCGGTTCCTTGATACGTTCGGCTTCGACTATGAATTTGCGAGCGCAACGGAATATTACAAAGGGGGCCGCTTCGACGCCGTCCTGCTGCGTGCCGCCGAGCGCTATGACGATATCATGAAGGTCATGCTGCCGACGCTCGGCGAAGAGCGTCAGGCGACCTATAGCCCGTTCCTGCCGATTTCGCCGACAAGCGGGCGCGTGCTCTATGTGCCGATGAAGAAGATCGACGCGGGGAACGGCACGATCACCTTCGATGATGAGAACGGTGAAGAGACGACGCTCCCGGTCACCGGCGGCAACGTCAAGCTGCAATGGAAGCCCGACTTCGGTATGCGCTGGGCAGCGCTCGGCGTCGATTTCGAGATGTTCGGCAAGGACCACCAGACAAATGCGATCATCTATGACCGCATTTGCGAGATACTGGGTGGCCGGGCCCCCGAACATTTCGTCTACGAGCTTTTCCTCGACGAGATCGGCCAAAAGATTTCCAAGTCGAAGGGCAACGGCCTCAGCATCGACGAATGGCTGACCTACGCCCCGACTGAAAGTCTCGGCCTCTACATGTTCCAGAAGCCGCGCACGGCAAAACGGCTCTATTTCGACGTCATTCCCAAGGCGGTCGATGAATATTTCACCTATCTTTCGGCCTATGGACGTCAAAGCTGGAAGGACCGGCTGAACAACCCCGTCTGGCATCTCCATGACGGCAACCCGCCGACCGTGGACCTGCCGGTGCCGTTCGCACTGCTGCTGAACCTCGTAAGCGCCTCCAATGCTGAAAACAGCAGCGTGCTCTGGGGTTTCATTTCCCGCCATGCCAGGAATGTGACTCCGGCAAACAATCCGGAACTCGACGCGCTGGTTGGCTATGCGATCCGCTACTTCAATGATTTCGTCAAGCCGACCAAGAAATTCCGCGCGCCCGACGAGGTCGAACGCGGCGCCTTCGCCGCCATGGACGAGAAACTCGCGACACTCGCGGACGATGCCGACGGGACCGACATCCAGAACGCTATTCTCGATGTCGCCCGCAACATCGAACGCTATCAGGACCACACGAAGAAGAGCCCGGAAGGCGGTCCAGGCGTCTCGGTGTCGTTCTTCCAGATGCTCTATGAGGTACTGATCGGCCAGGAGCGCGGCCCGCGCTTCGGCTCCTTCGTCGCCCTCTATGGCATACCGGAAACGCGTGCCCTCATTGCAAAGGCCTTGGCCGGCGATCTGTCGTAGTCAGGGGCAAACCAGCGGGAGTCCTCTATGCTTGATCATACTGGAGTTTCAGTCAGCGATTTCGAAAAGAGCAAGGCGTTCTATCGCCAGTTGTTCGCGTCAATCGGCTATGAGTTGATCCTCGAATTCCCGGCCTCGGTGACCGGCAGTTCGGATGTTGCGGGCTTTGGTGAAGGCGGCAAGCCGGATTTCTGGATCGCCAGCGGCGAACCCAACAGGCCAACGATCCACGTGGCGTTTCGTGTTGGCAGCCGAAGCATCGTCGATGCCTTCTATAAGGCGGGAATTGCCGCCGGCGGAACCGACAACGGCGCGCCGGGGCTGCGGCCGCACTACCATCCCAACTATTACGGCGCCTTCGTTCGCGATCCCGACGGACATAATATCGAGGCTGTCTGCCACGAGGGTTGAAACGCGGGGGGATATTACGACACCCCTCTGGGCTACCGCTCATTACCCCACAAGGGTCCTTCGATCCGCAAGTCTTTACCCGGGGGCGTCACGGCTTGATCGGCCTTGCATCTCTACTGCGGCGGTGGCGGCGGGAACGGCGCGCCCGGGACCGGCAACGGCGCAGGGACAGCCGGCGCCGCCAATTCCTCCGGCGGTAAATTATCCTGGAGCGCAGGCACCGGCAGTTCCTGCGTAATCGGCAATGCCGGCGGTGGATTGCCGAATATGCCGAGCTTCGCCTCTTGCGCCTTCTTCATCGTTTCCGACTGGGGCGAACCATCCGGTGCGCGAGCCCAGCCGTTCTCGACGAGCCATTGCGCAAGATCGACACCACCGAGCCGGCAATGGGTCGCAATGACAGCTTCGGGCGGCGGGCCCGGCACGTCGCATTCGACCGCACGCTGGCGCAGCCAATTGCGAAACGCGGTGCGGGCCGCCATGCCGCAGGGCCAGGTCGTGCCCTCGCTGGTGCAAGTCTCGTTCGGCCTGACTTCCTCGATGCCGTCCAGCGTGATGCGATAGCCGGAAACTTCGAGCGAGCCGGCCGCGATTGCAACGGGCCGGTAAAGCAAGGTCGGCTTTGCCGTATCGTCTACCGGCACCGGCGGCGCCGGGGGTGTGAGCGATGGCGGCGGTTCCGGTGGCACAGGCGGTTTTGGCGGCAGGGCCTGGCCGAGCTCGCTCAAGGGTTGGCGCGGCGCGACCCTCTGCAATGGCGTTGCGTCACCGATCGAAGGCGACATCAGGTCCGGCTTGACGGTACGAGCCGCCTTGGGCGCTGCCTTTGGTTCATCCGGCGCCGGGCTTGCCCCCTCGCTTTGCGCGTCCTGCATTTCCGCCGGCAATTCGAAATTCTCGGTCGTTACCGTTGGCTCGTCTACGCTAGCGGGCCGCGCGGTCTCCAGCGCGCCGTTGAAAGGGGCAACGAAGGCGTAGACGAGCGTCAAGGCAACCAGAACCGTCAGGATATAAAGCGGCAGCTGGCGCATGCGGATCAGTCCTATTGGCTTGCCCACAGGATCCTCGCGATCCAATCAATATGGACCGCGTCAAAGGTGCGATTGGGATGTTCAGGATTCATCGACTGCAATTCGATCGTGCGGGCGGTCTGGCGGGCCAGAATCTTGGCCATGACTTCTCCGTCTCTGGTGCGAACCACGACGCGGTCGCCGCGGCGAACCGCAGCACCCGGCGCGACGATGATCGTATCGCCGTCACGGTAAAGCGGCAGCATCGAATCCCCCGACACCTCCAGCGCATAGACGGAGTCGCCGGAGCCCACGGGAAATTCGACTACGTCCCAGCCCTGCCCGACCGGAAAGCCGCCATCATCGAAGAAGCCGCCGGCGCCGGCCTGCGCAAAGCCGAGAAGCGGTATCGAACGGATGGCCGTGCCGCCCGCCCTTGCGGCCTTGCCCACGACCAGCATCATAAACTCATCGAGCGAGGCACCCGTGGCCTCCATGATCTTGGCGAGGGATTCGGTCGAGGGCCAGCGAGCCCGCCCGTCGACCGCGAAACGCTTTGATTTGTTGAAGGTCGTCGGATCAAGCCCCGCGCGCTTCGCCAATCCTGAAACGGAAAGCGAATGGCGTTCTGCCAATGCGTCTATGGCCGCCCAAATGCGGTCATGTGAGAACATGTTGGGTCTCGGATAAAAGGAAAAAATACCTTCAGAGGTGTTTTAAGAAGGAATTTTGGAAAAGTCGAGGGGAATTACGGAAAACTTTCTTATTATCCAAAGAAAAGTGGGCATAAGCTGCCCACTCTTTTCAGATTCATGCAGACGCCGTCAAGCAGCCTGCTTTTTCTGATCGACCGGATAAGGATTGAACCTTTCGTAGAAGGTCTCGCCCTTTTCCGCCATGTCGAGAAGGAGTTTCGGCGCCTTGAACTGGGCCCCGTACTTTCGCTGCAGCCCCTTGGCGATCTCGACGAACCTGGCAGCGCCCATGCCGTCGATATAGGAGAGCGTTCCGCCCGTATAGGGGGCAAACCCGAAGGCGAGGATCGAGCCGACGTCCGCTTCACGCGGGTCGGTAACAATGCCTTCCTCCATCACGCGGGCAGCTTCCAGAGCGATTGCAACGAGGAAGCGCTGCTTCAGCACCTCGATATCGATCTTGTCCGGGTCCTGCTGCGGGTAGAGCGTCTTCAATTCCGGCCACAGCTGCTTCTTTGCGGGCTTCGCAGGATAGTCGTAAAAGCCCTTGCCGTTCTTGCGCCCGCGGCGGTCGTACTTGTCGACCAAGGTATTGACCAGTTCAACGTGGCGGGGATCGATCGCCTTCGGCCCGAGATCGGCGAGCGTCGCCTTCAGGATCTTCTGCGACAGATCAATCGCCGTTTCGTCGTTGAGCGCCAGCGGCCCGACCGGCATTCCGGCCATGCGCGCGACGTTTTCGATCATCGCCGGCGGCACGCCCTCGATCAGCATGTTGTAGGCCTCGGCCATGTAGCGCAGCACGCAGCGGTTGACGTAGAAGCCGCGCGTGTCATTGACGACAATCGGCGTCTTCTTGATGGCACGCACGTAATCCAGCGCCACCGCAAGCGCTTTGTCCGAGGTCTTCTTGCCGAGAATGACCTCGACCAGCATCATCTTGTCGACGGGAGAGAAGAAATGGATCCCGACGAAATTCTTCGGGCGCTGCGAGACCTTGGCAAGCCCGGTGATCGGCAGCGTCGAGGTGTTGGATGCGAATACCGCGGCAGGCTTCAGTACGGCCTCGGCCTTCTCGGTCACCACACGCTTGACCTCACGGTCTTCGAACACCGCCTCGATGACAAGGTCTGCGCCTTCAAGATCGGCATAGTCGGAAGACGGCGTTATCAAGGCGAGAAGCTTTTCCTTGTCCTCGGCCGTCGCCTTGCCCCGCTGCACGTCCTTGGTGACGAGATCGGCGGAATGGGCCTTGCCCTTCTCGGCGGCATCGAGGCTCTGGTCGAGAAGCACCACCGGAATGCCGGCCTTGGCGGTGACATAGGCGATGCCGGCGCCCATGAAGCCGGCGCCGACGACGCCGACCTTCCTGAACTTTGTAGGCTTCACGTCTACCGGCCGGCGCGCCCCCTTGTTCAGTTCCTGCAGCGAGACGAAGAGCGAGCGGATCATCATTCCGGCTTCGGTCGATTGCAGGATCTTGGTGAAATAGCGCTGTTCGATCTTCAAGGCGGTATCGAACGGGACCAGCAGTCCCTCATAGACAGCCTTGAGAATGGAGGCTGCGCCCGGATAATTGCCGTAGGTTTCACGGCGCAGGATCGCAGTTGCGGCTGGCCACAGATTGGCGCCTGCCGGCGAATAGATGGCCCCGCCTGGAAGCTTGAAGCCCTTTTCGTCCCAGGGTTGAACCGGCTTCAGGCCGCCCTTGATCATCTTCTTTGCCGCCTCGACAAGCTTCTTGGCCGGCGCGATCTCGTGCACCAGGCCCATGGCCTTGGCGCGCGATGCGGTGAGGCTCGAGCCAGTGGTCATAATCTGCAGGGCATCTTGTTGGTTTGTCAGGCGCGGGACGCGCTGCGTGCCGCCGGCACCCGGGAAAATACCGACTTTGACTTCCGGCAGCGCCATCTTCACCAACGGATCGTCGGAGACGACACGGCCATGACAGGCCAGCGACATTTCGAATGCGCCGCCCATGCAGGTGCCGTTGATCGCCGAGACCCAGGGCTTGCCGCAGGTTTCAAGCTTGCGGAAGAGCCCGCCCATCTTGCCGGTGTTCTCGAACAGCAGTTCGACCGCTTTCTTCGGGTCCCTTGCCTTTTCGGCCTGGAACATCTGGAACATGCGCTTGAGCATGGTGAGGTCGGCGCCGCCGGAAAAGGTATCCTTGCCGGAGGTGATCACCGCGCCCTTGACAGTATCGTCCTTGGTCACGCGATCGACGATCTGGTCGAGTTCCTTCATCACCTCTTCGGTGAAGACGTTCATCGATTTGTCAGGCATGTCCCAGGTGACAAGTGCAATTCCGTCCGCGTCGACGTCGAATTTGAAGTTGGTATAGCTCATAAGTCCGTTCTCCCTCAGACGCGTTCGATGATTGTTGCCGTGCCCATGCCCGCACCAATGCACAGGGTAACGAGGGCGACATTGAGATCGCGGCGTTCGAGTTCATCGAGAACCGTGCCGAGGATCATCGCGCCGGTTGCACCGAGCGGATGGCCCATGGCAATGGCCCCGCCATTGACGTTGATCTTGTCGCGGGGGATGTCGAACGCCTGCATGTAGCGCAGCACGACTGCGGCAAAGGCTTCATTGAGTTCGAAGAGGTCGATGTCCGCGATTTTCATCTTGGCGCGCTTCAGGAGCTTGTGCGTCACATCCACCGGCCCGGTAAGCATCAATGCAGGGTCGGAACCGATATTGGCAAAGGCGCGGATACGGGCGCGAGGCTTGGCGCCGAGCGCCTTGCCGGCACTTTTCGAGCCGAGGAGAACGCCGGCGGCGCCATCGACAATACCGGAGGAATTGCCGGCATGGTGCACATGATTGATCGTCTCGACCTCGGGGTGCGCCTGAATTCCGACCGCATTGAAGCCGCCCATTTCGCCGGGCATCACGAAGGAGGGGTTGAGTGCCGCGAGCGCCTGCATATCGGTCGACGGGCGCATGTGTTCGTCATGATCGAGAATGGTCAGGCCGTTCTGATCCTTGATCTCGAGCACCGAATTCTTGAAATAGCCTTTCTTCCAGGCTTCGCCTGCACGCTTCTGGCTCTCGACGGCATAGGCATCCACATCGTCGCGGCTGAAGCCGTATTTGGTGGCGATTAGATCGGCGGAAACGCCCTGCGGCATGAAATAGCCCGGGAGCCCTACGGACGGGTCCATGTACCAGGCGCCGCCGGACATGCCCATGCCGACGCGCGACATGGATTCGACCCCGCCGGCGATAACGATATCGTCGGCGCCCTGCACGATCTTCGCAGCGCCGAAATTCACCGCATCGAGGCCGGAGGCGCAAAAGCGCGATATCTGCATGCCGGGTGCCTTGAAATCATAGCCGGCTTCAAAAGCCGAGGAGCGCGGAATGACGGCGCCCGCTTCGCCGACCGGATCGACGCAGCCATAGATAATGTCGTCGACCAGCCCCGTGTCGAGGCCGTTGCGGTCGCGCAGCGCCTCGAGAACATGGGCGCCAAGGCGCACGGCAGGCACTTCGTGCAGGCTGCCATCCTTCTTGCCTCTGCCGCGCGGCGTGCGCACGTGGTCGTAAATATATGCCTCAGTCATTTCATTCTCCCTGTTCGAACCCGCGGCTCATAGGCTGCGGGCGATCAAAAGCTTCATGATTTCGTTGGTGCCGCCATATATCCGTTGGACGCGCGCGTCGCGGAACATGCGGGCGATCGGGAATTCGTTCATGTAGCCATAGCCGCCATGCAGTTGCAGGCATTCGTCGACGACCTTGTTCTGCAGATCGCTCAACCAGTATTTCGCCATGGATGCGGTAAAGGGGTCGAGACCGCCGTTCACATGCCGTTCCACGCAATGATTGTAGAAAACACGGCCGATGGTCGCCTCGGTCTTGAGTTCGGCGAGCATGAACTGCGTGTTCTGAAACTCCATGACCGACTTGCCGAACGCCTTGCGCTCCTTCACATAATCGATCGTCAACGCGATCGCGCGTTCGGCCATGGCAATCGCCGAACCGCCGATCTGCAGGCGCTCCTGCGGCAATTGCTGCATCAACTGCACGAATCCCTGCCCTTCCTCGGTTCCAAGAAGATTGGAGGTCGGCACACGCACGTCGTTGAAAAACAGCTCCGAAGTGTCGTTGGACTTGAGACCGACCTTGTCGAGGTTGCGGCCCCGCTCGAAGCCTTCCTGGCCATCGGTTTCAACGACGATGAGCGAAGTGCCCTTGGCGCCCTGCGACGGATCGGTCTTGGTGACGACGATGATCAGATTGGCGAGCTGGCCATTGGTGATGAACGTCTTCGATCCATTGATGACGTAGTGGTTTCCGTCCTTCTTGGCGCTGGTCTTGACGCCCTGGAGATCGGAACCTGCTCCCGGTTCCGTCATTGCAATGGCACCGATGAGTTCGCCGGTCGCCATTTTCGGCAGCCATTTGCGCTTCTGCTCTTCCGAGCCATAGTGGAGGATATAGGGCGCGACGATGGAATTGTGGAGTGCAATGCCAAACCCGTCGGTACCGACGTGGCTGATCGCTTCGAGGATTGCGGTTTCGTGGGCGTAGGTGCCGCCGGCGCCGCCATATTCCTCCGGCATCGAAGCACAAAGCAAGCCATTCTGCCCGGCGAGTTCCCAGATGGAACGGTCGAAGATCTCCTGCTTTTCGAAACGGTCGTAATGGGGCACCACCTCGGCCTCAAGGAACCTGGTGGCCATATCCTCCAGCATTACGACATCATCGGTCTTCCACGCAGGCTTCGGAACACCCAATACTTCTTCCGGTCGCAGACCCATCACTAACCTCCCGATTTCGGTTACAGGAGCCGCGTGAGGCGCGGCTCGGAAAAGCGTTCGCCGGCAGCTTAGAATGCTTCGGCGGGCAGCGCCATCATCGTATCCGCTCCGGTCTGGATGCGGGCGAGATGCGCCGACGTCTCCGGCATCACCCGCTCCATGAAGAATTTGCCAGTGGCGAGCTTCGTCTCGAAGAACGCCTTGTTCTCGGTGCCTTCCGCGAGCTTCGCATGCGACGCCTTCGCCATGCGGGCCCACATATAGCCGAGGCTTACGAGACCGAAGAGGTGCATGTAGTCGGTCGATGCCGCGCCGGCATTGTCCGGGTTGGCCATGCCGTTCTGCATCAGCCACATGGAGGCGGTCTGCAGGTCATTCAAGCCCTTCTTCAGGTGCTTGGTGAAGAAAGCGAGATTATCGTCGCTGCGATTTTCTTCGCAGAAGTCGCCGACTTCCTTGAAGAAGGCCATGACGGCGCGGCCGCCATTGAGGCCGAGCTTGCGTCCGACCAGATCCATTGCCTGAATGCCGTTCGCGCCCTCGTAAATCATCGCGATGCGCGCGTCGCGCACATACTGGCTCATACCGTGTTCTTCGATGTAGCCGTGGCCACCGAACACCTGCTGTGCCATGCAGGCATGTTCAAAGCCCTTGTCGGTAAGAACACCCTTGAGAACCGGAGTCATCAGGCCGAGCATGTCATCGGCAAGCTGGCGCTCGGCCTCATCGCCCGAGCGATGCGCGACGTCGGATTTCAGCGCAGACCAGAGAATGAAGGCGCGGCCCGCTTCGTTGAACGACTTGATCGTCAGGAGGATGCGGCGGATGTCGGGGTGGACGATGATCGGGTCAGCCTTCTTGTCCGGCTCCTTGGGGCCGGTCAGCGCGCGGCCCTGAATACGGTCGCGGGCATAGATGGCGGCATTCTGGTAGGCGACTTCACCGATCGACAGACCCTGGAGCGCGACGCCGAGCCGTGCTTCGTTCATCATGGTGAACATGGCGCGCAGGCCCTTGTTCTCCCCGCCGAGGAGGTAGCCGGTCGCCTCGTCATAATTCATGACGCAGGTTGAATTGCCGTGAATGCCCATCTTTTCTTCGATGGAGCCACAGGAAACGCCGTTGCGCTCGCCCGGATTGCCGTTCAAATCGGGAATGAACTTCGGCACGATGAACAGCGAAATGCCCTTCACGCCCTCCGGCGCTCCTTCGATGCGGGCGAGAACGAGGTGAATGATATTCTCGGCCATGTCGTGTTCGCCGGCCGAGATGAAGATCTTCTGGCCGGAAATCTTGTACGAGCCGTCGCCGTTCGGTACCGCCTTGCTGCGTAAGAGCCCGAGATCCGTTCCGCAATGCGGTTCGGTGAGATTCATCGTGCCGGTCCAGATGCCGTCGGTCATCTTGGGAAGGTAGGCCTGCTTCTGCTCGTCGGTGCCATGCGTGACGATGGCAGCAATCGCGCCCTGGGTGAGGCCGGGATACATGACCAACGCCATGTTGGCGGATGCCATGTATTCGCCCGCCGCGACATGGAGCGTATAGGGAAGGCCCTGGCCGCCAAATTCCTGCGGAACGGCGAGCCCAACCCAGCCACCTTCGCGATAGGCATCGAAAGCCTGCTTGAAGCCCTTTGGCGTCGTGACCGAACCATCATCGTGGCGCACGCAGCCCTCATGATCGCCGATCTGGTTCACTGGAAACAACGTGTTCTCGGCGAGCTTGGCGCCTTCGCCAAGGATGGCTTCCATGATATCCGGCGACGCATCGGCAAAACCCGGGAGGTTGTTGTAGCGTTCAAATCCCAGGACATCGTTCAGGACAAACAACGTATCTTCAACGGGCGCGCGGTAACTCGGCATCAGGTTTCCTCCAAAACATAAACGAGCAGATGCGGCGCCCACACGCGGCACCGCCGGATTTATCTTTGTCTAGCAAACTTTGACGTTTCCGTAAACGTCAAAGTTTGTCGAAGTTCACAGGCAGCGCCAAGACTTGGGCGCACCCCGTACAATTCCCAGTTGCAAACAAGGCCGCAACCGCGGCAGCAGCAGCCGAGCAGATTTTTAACCTTTTAGCGCCTTATCTTAACGAGTTGTTTACCACGTTTCGCCAATGTCAACGTGTCGGTGATCCGTGTCTATGTGTGGTTGGTTTTTCACGGCTTGTCGGACTGTGTGGGGCAAAGGTCCCGGCTTTCCGAATTGGCCCGAATGATCGTCTTGCGGCGCATTCGCTTTTCGGCAGACCAAGGCCACCTTTTTCCGCCCAGTCGAATCTGGAAGCGCCAGGCCGGCGCGTCAACTCGGGCAGCAGACATCCATGACAAACCAAAGGTCATTAATGGAACAGGTCAATGTGAACCGCGCACGCCGCGATGCGACGTCGCTCGACAGCCTCAACCGCACACTAGAAACCCTTGAAGCGCAGTTGCGCGGCTCGATGCAGCCGGAAGTCGGCGAGGAAACGCCCGACATCGCCGATCGCTTCGCCGCGCTCGCCTCCCGCGCAGGACAATCGTCCCTGCCCGAACGCGTCGCGCAGGCGGCACAACCTGCAACCACTTCTACGAGCCTGCCTTCGGAAGAGAAACACGACCTTTCCGCAATCGCCGCCCAGTTGAAGCAATTGCGCGACGAGATGCGCGACGATATCGAGACCACTTCGCGCGGAGAGCTTCATGGCGAGACCATGAACCGGCTGCGCCATTCGACCACGCATGAGCGCGCGCCCTATGGCCGCAGCGCTTATTATGCGAATGAGGCCGAGGCTGCGCTGGGTTCGCTGGAACGCCGCCTCAATGAAATGCATCGCACCGTCGATGCGCCGTCGCACATGCTGCCGCTGCACAACGTCGAGGAAAAGCTTAATTTCCTCACCGGGGCCGTCGAGCAGATGTCGCGTCGCCACGGCTCCGGCATTCCGACTCAGTTCATGCAACAGATGGACGAGCGTCTCGACGAAATCAGCCGCGCCATCGTCGCCACCGCGCGGCCGGCTGCATTGCAATATGCCGAGGCCGATGCCTTCGAACGCGTCGAGGCGCGCATTTCGTCGCTTGCCTCGACAATCGAGTCAGCCACGCACGACAGAACCTCGGACGTTATTCTCAAGCGCATGGGCGAACTCGCGCATCATATAGAGCAGCTCAACAAGCAGCATGGCACGACGACGCAGAATCTCGACATTCTGGCCGAACAGCTCTCGGCCGTGGCGCGGCATTTGCAGAATGCGCCCGCCGCGATCAGCATTTCGGACTTCCGCGACCTCGAGGGCCGCGTACTGCAGATCATCAGCAAGCTCGATGCCGCGCCGCAGTTGGCAGCGGTTGATCCAGCCTTCATCGAGAAGATGGATCAGCGCTTCGAGGAACTCACGCGCCGCCTCGACCAGCATCATACGCTTGCCGAGCACAATGATATCCGCCTGACCGACAATCTCGAAGCGCGCTTTGATGACATGGCCCGCTACTTTGCCGAGAACCTGCCGCAAGTAGACGGCACCAAGGACGCCATACGCAGTCTCGAACTGCAGATCGCCGGCCTTGCCGAACGTCTCGCCCAATCAAACGATCGGGATGCTGAAATCGCGAAGATTTCGCCGCGCCTCGAAGCCATCGAAGTCGCCATCGCCGGCAATCGCGATCTCGTCGTCGAGGCAGCCCGTAATGCGGCGGCCGAGGCAATCCGCAATACCGCGAACTTCGGCAGCGATCATGACAATTCGATCGCGCGCGAGCTCGCCGAAGACCTGAAGACGCTGGAGAAGCTGGCGCGACGGTCCGACGAGCGCAACGGCCGCACCTTCGAGGCCATTCACGACACGCTGCTCAAGATCGTCGATCGCCTGGCTTCGCTCGAAAGCGGCGCTGTTCCGATCTACAAGAATTTCGGACCTGCCGAAAGCACGGCGGTCGTCGCTCCGGAAGCGCCGCTGGCCGAAACAGCAGCGTTCACCAAGGAGCCTGTCGCAGAAAGTGCGCCTGCCTTCGATGCGCCGCTTGTATCCGCCCGGGAAGAACAGCCTGCGTCTGACGAAATCGTCGACGCCGAAATTGCAACGGAAACGCCGCGGGAGCGCAAATCACTGTTCGGCAGCCTTGCACGCAGCCTCAAGGTACGCGGCAAGCGCGAGGCAGCGGCACAGGAACCGTCACTCGACCTGTCCGACGACATCAAGGAAGAGCCGGCGACAGAGATCGACGCCGACATTCTTAACCGCCCGCTCGAGCCCGGGTCTGGCATGCCCGACCTCAATTCCATCCTCAAACGCGTCCGTGACGAACGGCGCGACATGTCGGCTGCGACTGACATCGCCGGCGGCAAGGCGGATTTCATTACGGCGGCCCGCCGCGCAGCGCAGGCAGCAGCCACAGAGGCCGAAAATCAGAAGCGCGGCATCGCATTCGGTGACGGCGCGACCGACGGCACGGCCAAGAGCGGAATTTTCTCGCGTCAACGCAAGCCCATCCTGCTCGCGATTGGTGCGATCATGATCGCGATTGCCGGTCTGCAGCTGAAAAATGCCTTCGTCGATCATCCGGGAACGGATCTCGCTTCCAAGGCACCGGAGCCAGCTACCCCGGAAGAGCCCGCTATCACGCAGGAGCAGCCGCAGGCAGAGCCTCACACCGACGCTGCGCCCGAAACACCTGCCGAAAACAATGCGTCGGCAGTGTCGCAGCCTGCGCCCGTCCAGGACCCGGTAGCCGGCGTCATCAATTCCGAGCGCATGATCGATCCGGTGCCCGCGACCGTGCCGGCAACCGGCGCATCCTCCGCCGTGCTGCCGTTCATCCCGGTCGAGGCGGGACCGGAGCCGCTGCGCGATGCTGCGACCAAGGGCGACAGCCGTGCACTATTCGAGATCGGCAACCGCTACATGGAAGGTCGCGGCGTCGAAAGCGACTACGCCAAGGCCATCGAGTGGTATGACCGCGCTGCGGAGCGTGGCTTTGCGCCGGCGGAATACCGGCTTGGCAACTTCTACGAAAAGGGCCTCGGGGTCACGCGCGATCTTGCCAAGGCTAAGTCCTATTACGAATTGGCGGCCGGAAAGGGCAATGCCAGCGCGATGCACAATCTGGCGGTGCTCTTTGCAGGCGGCGCCGATGGCGCCCCTGACAACGAAGCAGCCGCGCGCTGGTTTGCCCAGGCGGCGGAACTCGGCGTCAAGGACAGCCAGTTCAACCTTGCCATCCTTTCCGCCAAAGGCATGGGCGTGCCGCAGAACCTTGAGGAAAGCTACAAATGGTTCGCGCTTGCAGCCAAGGCTGGTGATGTCGACGCTGCGCAGAAGCGTGAGGACGTAGCGAAAGTCATGAAACCCGAGCAGCTCGAGCGAGCCCGGGCTGCTGTCGAACTCTGGAACGCCAAGCCCCTCAATCCCGACGCGAACGCCACCAATGTTCCGGCGGAATGGCGCGATTCCCCGGCTGTTACCGGCTCGGTGACCTCAGGAGCGCTCGACATGGAGAAGGCCATCCGCAACGTTCAGCTGATCCTCAACAAGAACGGCTATGATGCGGGCGGCTCGGATGGCAAGATCGGAACGAAGACACGCGATGCGATCATGGCCTTCCAGAAGGACAACGGCTTGAAGCCGACAGGCAATATCGACAAGGATTTCGTCAGGAACCTTCTGCAGAAAAACAAGCAGATCTGAACTGCGTTTCCCCTCCCGGTTCGACCGGGAGGGGAGCGCGTTTCAAGCGGCCTGCAAGTCAACCGGAAATGCGCTTCGTGTTAACGAAGCGACACGCATCTTCGCATTTGAACCGGCCCAATGCGCGCCGTTAAGTCAAAGTTTGACGTGAAGCCCGCAAGTGGGCAAGAAACCTTAAAGAATTACTGTCATTGTGCTGTCACGCCGCAGGCGTAGCACCGCAATGGTTTCGGGGTTTGAATTGGGCGTCTACCTGCCAATAGCCGAGATTTCGGTCAACATCTTCGTGCTTTTCTTCATGGGCGCGGCGGTCGGCTTTCTGTCGGGCATGTTCGGCGTTGGCGGCGGGTTCCTGATCACGCCGCTGCTCATCTTCTACAATATTCCCCCCGCCGTCGCGGTGGCTACCGGGGCCAACCAGGTCATAGCCTCATCCTTCAGCGGCGCGCTTACCCATTTCAAGCGCGGCTCGCTCGACGTGAAACTCGGGTCGCTGCTCGTCGTCGGCGGTATCGTCGGCTCGGCGATAGGCATCTATGTCTTCGTACTCCTGCGCCAGCTCGGTCAGCTCGATCTCATTGTTTCGCTGCTCTATGTCGTGTTCCTGAGCACGATCGGCGGGCTGATGCTCTATGAAAGCATCAAGGCGATGCGCCGTACCCGCGCTGGCCAGCTTGCGACGTTGAAGCGGCCCGGCCAGCACAACTGGGTGCACAAGCTGCCGTTCAAGATGCGTTTTCGCGCCTCCAAGATCTATGTCAGCATCATTCCGGTACTCGTGCTAGGCGGCGCCATCGGCTTTCTTTCCTCGATCATGGGCGTTGGCGGCGGCTTCATCATGGTCCCTGCCATGATCTACCTCCTCAAGGTTCCGACCAATGTCGTTATCGGGACCTCGCTCTATCAGATCGTTTTCGTCACGGCGTTCACCACCGTCATGCAGGCAACGACCAACCAGTCGGTGGATATCGTTCTCGCGATGCTGCTGATGAGCGGCGGTGTCGTTGGAGCACAATACGGCACACGCATAGGCCAGAAGCTCAGGGGCGAACAGCTGCGCGCACTGCTTGCAACGCTGGTGCTGGCAGTCGGTCTTCGCCTCGCCATCGAACTCTTCGTCACCCCGGACGACATCTACTCGGTAACGCTCGCCCTGGTCTCGGGAGGCTCATAATGCGCCTTGCCGTGATCCCGCTCATAATGCTGTGCCTGGTTGCCGGCCGGGCTGCCCAAGCGCAACAACCGGTCCCGGCCAGCAAGGAAACGATCGAGATCGGACTTTCCACCGACACGATTTCGATTACGTCGGGATTTCGGGGCACTGACCTTACCGTCTTCGGCGCGCTCGACAATGCCGATCCGCTGATCCAGCGGCAGGGCCGCTACGATGTGGTCGTCATCCTTGAAGGTCCGCCCCGGAACTTTGTCGTCCGTCGCAAGGACAGGTATTTCGGCATCTGGGTAAATACGGAATCCGTTTCGTTCCAGAACATTCCCGCATCCTATTCACTGGCATCGACGCGCAGCCTGCAGGACATCACGACGCCGAAGATCTTCGCCCAGCTCAGCCTTGGCGTAAACAACATCTATTACGAACCGATGCCGGAAGGCTTTGATTCGAGCGCATCGTTGCGGGAGTTCACCAAGGAATTGCCCCGACTGAAACAGAAACAGCTCCTCTACAACCAGCGTGTCGGAGATGTGCAGTTTCTCTCCTCGACGCTGTTTCGCGCGACCCTGTCGCTCCCGGCCAATGTGCCCGTCGGCAAGCATGTGGCGCGCGCCTACCTCTTCCGCAACGGCGAGTTCCTGCGTGAAAGCTCGACCAGCCTCAACATCGTCAAGGCCGGACTGGAATTCCGCATCTTCCGTGCCGCCAACCAGCACAGCCTGCTCTATGGCCTCTTCGCGGTGTTCCTTGCTGTCGTCACCGGCTGGGCCGGACGCCTTGTCTTCCGCAAGGATTGATCAAAAGTGCTTCGCAACGACAATGAGCCCGCTAAGCGGCTCGCCGCGATCCATGCGGATCGTCTCGCGGACGATGCTCACTGGCGTCATCGAATGGACCGCCAGAAGTCGGCGCACGTAAGCTTCGGAGTGCGTATAGCGCAGCGATTGCTGCAGCACCAACCCGTCATCGCCGTCATGCGTCTCGACCGAGAAGGCTAATAGCCCATCCGCCGCAAGAGCAGAGGCAATTTTCGCGAAGGCGCGGTCGAGCGCTCCGACATAGACGAAGACGTCAGCGGCGATGATGAGATCAGCTTCATTTGCAGGAACATCGAGTTCGTTGACGTCGCCCTTGGCGAGGCTGTCGTAGACGTTCTTTTCCGCGGCACGTTGCAGCATGACCTCGGATAGATCGATCCCGACGAGATGTTGGCACCTGGCACGCAGCAAAGGGCCCATCAAACCTGTGCCACAGCCGAGGTCCAGCGCCGAGGCGAAGCGTCTGCCGGGCGCGGCTTTTTCCACCGCCGCTGCCAGAAGCCACGGCACCCTGTAGTCGAGCTTTTCGAGGAGTGCGCTTTCGAAGGTCGGCGCATAGGCGTCAAAAAGTGTTTCGACATAGGCGGTAGGGGGCGTAACCGGGATGTCGCCTCTGCCGGAAGCCGCGAGCTTGAGGCCGGCCCCGAAGCGGTCTTCGACGTCAAGTTCGACCAGCCTTTTCCAGACGATGGCCGCAGCATCGCCATTTCCGGCAGCTTCTTCCATTTCGCCGAGGCGGAACAATCCCGCCGCCCATTCGGGGACAATCTCAAGCGCCTGCCGCATCAGGTCGGCGGCGGCCGCATGCTCGCCACCGTCGAACAGCATGTCCGCATAGGAAGCACGACGATCCGCGATGAGATCGCCGGACGAAAGAAACGCCCGCGCCAGCTTGCTCAATTGGCGACCTGGGCGCGAATGGCGATGATATTGACGGATTTCCCTGACTGCGTGACGTCCGAATTGAGCTTGATCACGCCGCCTTCGGCAGGCGCATTGCCCTGCGGGAACTGCACCTGCACCAGATATTCCTTGCTCGCATCCGAGACATCAAAGCGCTTGCGCCCGCAATCGCCGAGACTGCCGAAATCGCAACTCACGGCAATCTGCGAACTCTTGCCGTCGTCAGTCTTGGCAATGATATCGAAGACGGCGGTCTTGCCTGCGAGCTGGTCGAGTACGCCCTGTCCGACCTTGAAGCTGATCGTATCGGCATCCTCCGGCGACTGGATGCGCACGAATTTCTCCAGTTGGTCGCCGGCTATCGTCGCCGTCGCGCGGCCCTCGAGGGCAACCTGCGACATGTCAGCGGGATTGAACACCTCGATCCAGTTGCCCGTCGCCGACATTTGGCCTTCCTTCATCGGCTCCTGGCTGTGGCTGGAGGCCGGCGCGCTCGTGGTGTTCGATCCCCCCATGTTCGGAACCGGCTTGATGATGCCGGAAGCGACGACCCAGAAAAGGCCTATGGCGACAGCCAGCAACGCCAAAAGGATGAGCGCCTTGGAAAAGCCGCTCGCCTTGCGCCGCTCGGCGTCCCGACGCACTTTCCGGCGGGTCTTGCCCGGTCGATAATTGTCGGGGCTCGGCTCATCGGACGCAAGAGCGGGCCCTTCCACCTCTGGCGGGTCCATATCGATCGATGGCTCGATCCGCTCATCGGCCCCGTGTTGGCGCGCGGGATTTGCGACGAACATCGGTTCGCGCGGCTCCGCAACGGGCTCTGGCGCCGGCGGCGGGGTAATCGCGCCGGTTGCCTGAACTTCGTCCTCGATCCGCGTAATGGCGGCCTTCAGCATTTCGCGACGGTCGTCGCGCTGGCTCTCTCCAAGGGCGCCATTAGCGGCGAGCGAGCGCTCATGCGCACCCCATGCTGATTCGTAGATTTTCTGACGAATGGCAGGGTTCCTCGCGTCGGCTTTCGCCAATGCGTTCCGGATCGCTTGTTCGATCGCTTCCAACAGCCGCTTCCTTCAAATCATTTCGTAATGAATGGCTAGCCATAGCGCATTCGACTGCTTATTCAAGACTTTGACGGCGCAATGATGGCACTTCGCCCGTTGCCTGGAGGGTACAGGCCGCAGAGCCCCAGATACACCCCATAAAAGGGTTGAGGTGCCTTGCGACAAGAACAGACGCTTATTCATTAAGATCCACTGCGTGCGCGGTGCGGCTCGATCACATGGTTCTGGTTTCGCTTGCCGAATATCGCAGGTCTGGTAAAAGAGTTACGTTTACGCAAACGTCAAAATTTTCTGAGAGTGGTCGATGGCTTTGCCGGATGTACTGAAGTCGAAATTGCGCATTCCGGTCGTTGGGGCGCCGCTGTTCATCGTTTCGCATCCGCCACTGGTACTCGCGCAATGCATGGCCGGCATCGTCGGCTCATTTCCGGCGCTCAATGCGCGGCCCGAGGCGCAGCTTGACGATTGGCTCGCAGAGATCACCGAGGAATTGCGCAATCATGACGAAAAGAACCCGGACCGCCCCGCCGCGCCGTTCGCTGTCAACCAGATCGTTCATCGCTCCAACAAGCGCCTCGAACATGACCTCGGCATGTGCGTCAAATACAAGGTTCCGATCGTCATCTCCTCCTTGGGAGCAGTGCCCGAGGTAAACGACGCGATCCACTCCTATGGCGGCATTGTCCTCCACGACATCATCAACAACCGCCACGCCAATTCCGCCATCCGCAAGGGCGCCGACGGGCTGATCGCCGTTGCGGCAGGCGCCGGCGGGCATGCTGGTCCCCTATCGCCATTCGCCCTCGTCCAGGAAATCCGCGAATGGTTCGACGGTCCGCTGCTGCTCTCGGGCGCGATTGCCAATGGCGGTGCAATTCTCGCCGCACAGGCCATGGGCGCGGATCTCGCCTATATCGGCTCGCCGTTCATCGCCACAGACGAAGCGCGGGCCATTGACGGCTACAAGCAGATGATCGTCGATTCGACATCGACGGACATCGTCTATTCCAACTATTTTACCGGCATCCATGGCAACTATCTCAAGCCGTCGATCGCGAAGGCCGGAATGGACCCGGAGCATCTGCCGGAAGCCGATCCGTCGAAGATGGATTTCGAAGCGGCAACGACAGGTGCCAAGGCCTGGAAGGACATCTGGGGCTGCGGCCAGGGCATCGCCGCCATTAAGGAGATCGTTCCTGCCGGCGAACTTGTCACGCGGCTGGAGCGGGAATACCACGCGGCGAAGGCGAAGCTCTGCGCGGGGTGAATATGGCAACCGCCGCAACGACCCCACTGAGCTGAAGCAAGGCAGGCTACATCGGCCGGCTGGCGATTTCGGCGACGGCGCGCTTGGCCATCACCTTCACCAGATTGGCGCGGTATTCCGCCGAGGCGTGCAGGTCGGACAGCAATCCGTTCGGATCGACTGTCAAATTATCCAGCGCCGATGCGTGAAAATCCGCCGCAAGCGCCGTTTCGGCATCTTCGAGGCGGAACACACCGTTCTCGCCGGCGCCCGTCACCGCGACCCTGACCGTATCGCCGGATTTGGCAACGAAGACGCCGGCCATCGCGTAGAGCGACGCTGGGTTGGGAAACTTCTTGTATGCGGCCCGGTCCGGCGCCGTGAACTCGACTGCCGTGATAATTTCGTCGGGTTCAAGCGCTGTTTCGAAGAGGCCGGTAAAATAGTCCGCTGCAGCTATCGAGCGGCGGTTCGTCACAATCGTCGCATCCAGCGCGAGAAGCGCGGAGGGATAGTCGGCGGCCGGGTCATTATTGGCGATCGACCCGCCGATCGTCCCCATGTTGCGAACCTGCGGATCCCCGATATGGCCGGCAAGGCTGGTGATCGCCGGACAGATTTTTGCCAGTTCCACGTTCGTCGATACGTCATAATGGCTGGTGACCGCCCCGATACGGACGGTGCGGCCGGTAATCTTCACGCCCTTCAGTGCTTCGATGCGACGCAAATCAACAAGATCGCTCGGTGACGCTAGCCGTTGTTTCATCGTCGGGATAAGCGTCATGCCGCCAGCAAGATACTTGCCGTCCTCGGCCTCGCCCATCTGGCAGGCAGCGCCTTCGACGGAGGTGGCACGATGATATTGTGTCTCGTACATGGCGTGCCTCCTTTATTTCGCCGCCTGCAGTGCAGCCCAGACATTTTGCGGGGTTGCCGGCATGGCCAGATTATTGTTGCTGATGGCATCGGTGACAGCGTTGATGACGGCGGGAGGCGAGCCTATGGCGCCTGCTTCCCCGCAGCCCTTGACCCCAAGCGGGTTGGAAGGACAGGCTGTCACGGTGTTCGCGACGGTGAAGGATGGCAGGTCGACGGCGCGGGGCATCGTGTAGTCCATGTAGCTTGCCGTCAGAAGCTGCCCGCTCGCATCGTAGTGGGTGGCTTCAAGCAATGCCTGGCCTATCCCTTGCGCAAGACCGCCATGTACCTGCCCCTCGACGATCATCGGATTGATGATGTTGCCGAAATCGTCGGCAGCCACGAATTGGACGATTTCGGTCGTGCCGGTCTCGGGGTCGATCTCGACCTCGCAGATATGGCAACCGCCCGGGAAGGTGAAATTCGACGGATCGTAGAATGCGCCTTCCTTCAAGCCCGGCTCCATGCCGGATGGAAGGTTGTGCGCCGTATAGGCCGCAAGCGCCACCTGGAACCACGGCACGCTCTTGTCCGTGCCGGCAACGCGCACATCGCCGTTCTTGATTTCGATGTCGGCTTCGTCAGCTTCAAGCAAATGGGCAGCAATCTTCTTGGCCTTGGCTTCGACCTTGTCGAGCGCCTTGGCGATCGCCGACATGCCGACGGCACCCGACCGCGAACCATAGGTGCCCATGCCCATCTGCACCTTGTCCGTATCGCCGTGGACGATGGAAACACTATCGATGGGCACGCCGAACCGTTCCGCCGCTAGCTGGGCGAAGGTGGTTTCGTGGCCCTGCCCGTGCGAATGCGATCCGGTCAATATCTCGATCGTGCCGACAGCATTGACCCTCACCTCCGCGCTCTCCCAGAGCCCGACGCCCGCACCCAGCGAGCCGACAGCGGAAGAGGGCGCAAGTCCGCACGCCTCGATGTAGCAACTCATGCCGATGCCGCGCAGCTTGCCGCGTTTTGCTGCCTCCTGCCGGCGATTCTCAAACCCGGCATAATCGGCGGCATTCATGGCCGCATCGAGCGTCGCATCGAAATCGCCGGCGTCGTAGCACATGATCACCGGCGTCTGGTGCGGAAACGATTTTACGAAGTTCTTGCGCCGCAGCTCGGCGGGCGAGATTTTAAGTTCGCGGGCAGCCGTCTCCATGATGCGCTCAAGCACATAGGTCGCCTCCGGCCGCCCTGCGCCGCGATAGGCGTCGACGGGCGCAGTATTGGTATAAACGGTCTTCACATTGGCGTGGATTGCCGGAATGGCGTATTGCCCGGAGAGCAACGTCGCATACAGATAGGTCGGGACGCAGCTCGAAAACAGCGACATATAGGCGCCGAGATTGGCGATCGTCGCAACCTTGAGGCCGAGAATCCTGTGGTCGCTGTCGAAGGCGATTTCCGCATGCGTAACGTGATCGCGCCCATGCGCATCGGTGAGAAAGCTCTCGGTGCGGTCAGCCACCCATTTGACGGGTACGCCGGTTTTCCTCGATGCCCACAGGCAGGTGATTTCTTCGGGATAAATGTAAATCTTGGAACCGAAACCACCACCGACATCCGGCGCAATCACACGCAGCTTGTTTTCCGGCGCGACATTATAGAATGCACTCATCACCAGGCGGGCGACGTGCGGATTTTGCGAGGTCGTCCAGCAGGTGTAGTGATCCTCACCGGAATCGTAGACACCGAGCGTTGCCCGCGGCTCCATCGCATTCGGCACAAGGCGATTATTGACGATGTCCATGCTGGTGACGTGTGCCGCCTTGGCGAAGGCCGCATTCGCTGCTGCTTCGTCGCCGAGGTCCCAATCGAAAATCAGATTGTCCGGCGCTTCGGCATGAATTTCTGGGGCGCCCTGCTGCATCGCGTCGAGCGCGTTGACGACGACCGGCAACTCCTCATAGGTCACTTCGACTGCCTCGGCAGCATCGCGGGCCTCGCCTTTTGTGTCGGCAATGACGATGGCGACAGCGTCGCCAACATAACGCACCTTGTCGGTTGCGAGCGGCGACCAGGCGCCCATTTTCATCGGCGTGCCGTCCTTGGAGTGGATCATCCACCCACAGATGAGGTTGCCTATGCCGTCGGCCTTGAGCTCGCTGCCCGTCAGCACCGCGACGACGCCGGACATCGCCTTCGCCGCATCGACATTGATGCCGGTGATCCTGGCGTGGGCGTGGGGGCTGCGCACGAAAGTCGCATGCTTCATGCCGGGGACGACCATGTCGTCGGTGTATTTGCCCTTGCCGGTGATAAACCTCTTGTCCTCCTTGCGAAGAACCCGTGCTCCGATACCTTCAACGCCCATGGTTAGTTCTCCCTGTCGCAGGCGGCCTGGCTGGAGAGATAATAGCGCTCCGGGGCGACGCCGCTGCTACACTTGAATCCGCTGATCAGGCAGCCTTTTCGGCGCCCTTCCCCATTTTTTCCGATGCGTCGAGCACGGCCTTGACGATGTTATGGTAGCCGGTGCAGCGGCAGATATTGCCTTCAAGTTCGAGACGCACCGTGGCTTCGTCGAGCCCGTCCGGATGCCGCCGGATGAGGTCCGCCGAACTCATGAGCATGCCGGGCGTACAGAAGCCGCATTGCAGCGCATGATGCTCGCGGAAGGCGGCCTGCAACGGGTGCAACTCGCCATTGATGCCGAGCCCTTCGATGGTGGTGACCGTAGAGCCCGACGCCTGTGCCGCAAGGATCGTGCAGGATTTGACCGCCCTGCCATCGACATGGACGATACAGGTACCGCATTGCGACGTGTCACAGCCGACATGGGTGCCGGTCAATCCGAGATTTTCACGCAGGAAATGCACGAGCAGCGTTCGGTCTTCGGCTTCGCCCTTGACGGCTCGCCCGTTCACGACCAGTTCAACCTTCGCCATAGGTTCCTCCCAGACCGTTGACTTGGCAGCAGACTGGCCTTCTCCCGAGACCTATCTGCGCGAAGAAGAGATTAATCGCTCCTACGCACTTGTCTATCGGCAAATAGAAAAATTCTAATGTGCGCCTTGTTGCACGCATCGCATGGCGGAATCGCGCGCCGGAACTTCGAACGCCCCAAAAAAGCAGCGATCTCAAGGCTTGCATTCGGCGCGCAATGCGGGTATCAGGCGCGTCATCCTTCGGCATGATTGTCTCTGCCGAATTCAGGGATCGGGAAGCATCTTCCCTGCCGCTTTAGCTCAGTCGGTAGAGCACATCATTCGTAATGATGGGGTCGCGTGTTCGAGTCACGCAAGCGGCACCACTTTTTTCCAGCTGTTTTAGAGCATGTAATCCGCAAGGCGGTTACTGTGTCGGTATGGTCACCCGGTTCCAACCGCAGGCCGCAATCATTTTGCCAGATAGCCACCATCCGCGTCGAAGCATGCACCCGTAACAAAGGATGCGGCATCCGAAAGCAGAAAGAGAATGACATTGGCGATTTCATCTGCCTCGCCAAGGCGCGCCATCGGGTGAAGCAGTGCCGCTGCCTGTTTCTTCTCGTCATTGAGATGCCCAAGCAAGGGCGTTTCGATAAAGCCAGGCGCGACAGCATTTATCCGGACACGATGCGCCGCATGGTCGAGGGCAGACGCCTTTGTGAGGCCGATGACGCCGTGTTTGGCTGCGGTATAGGCGGGCTGGCCAGCAAAGCCACGCAAGCCTAGAACGGATGCCACATTGACGATCGAGCCGCCGCCGCGCACGATCATCGCTGGAATCTCGTGACGCAGCGCATTGAATACGCCTGTTAGGTTCACGGAGATGATCCTCTCCCAATCGTCGGCCGCATATTCCCCCGTCTCACAGCGCGCGAGATCGAAGCCCGCTGAATTGACGGCAAGATCGATACCGCCGAAATGGCCGACCCCCTTTGCTATCGCCCGCTCGACAACAGCTATCGACGTTACATCGATATCGAGAGCGAGCACGTCCTCCTCTTCGAATTCGGCAGCCATTGCGGCGAGCCCCTCGCTATCGCGATCGGCAAGAACGACTCGTGCGCCAAGTCCCCCGAGCCGGCGGGCCGTGGCGGCTCCGATTCCGGATGCTGCCCCGGTTACGAAGGCAATCTTGCCAGCGAAACCAGCAGTGTCAGGAAAAATGGCTGTCATGGCGGCAACGACCTACTATGGTTGGCGACAGATAGGCTTACCTATTTGTAGACGCCCACCCAGATGATGATTGTGGGTTCGGTTTTCGACGGATTGCGAGAACGATAGGTCGACGAGCGGTCGAAGCGGTAGCTGTCGCCTTCGAACAGGTCGAATTTCTCTTCGTCCACCCAAAGTTCGAGCTGACCCTTCAGGATATAGCCGTATTCTGCGCCTGTGGTTGGCACGTTCTTCGGTTCGGTTTCCAACCCCGGTTCGAACGTGGACAACATGAATTCGACATCGGAGTCGAGCTCCGGTGTCAGGAGTTCGGTACGTGCACCGCGATGCAGCATGAAGCGGCGATGGACGCCACGAACGATCAGATCCTTCTCCCGGCCCGCCTCCGGCTGCTTATCCGCGAGGTCGACGAACCAACTCATCGGCACGCCAAAGATGGTGCAGGCGGCATAGAGGTCTTTCAGCGTCGGCTGTGACAAACCCCGCTCAAGTTGGCTGATGTACCCTGTCGAACGGTTCAAGCCATTGGCAAGCTGCTGGATCGTGATGCGGCGCGACCGGCGCAGTTCACGCAGTGTCTTTCCGACATGATCGGGCGTACTGGGCGTGGCATTGAGTTTGGACATCGAACAACCTGCTAATTCACTTGCGTGATGGAATTGAGTAAATGATTCACGAAGTCAACATCGGCGCGGCAACCGTGACGCCTTCTTTCCATTGGCTCCCTCATGCCTACCCGAACGTTCCAGCTGTGGTGCCGCCGTCAAGGACGTAAACCATGCCGTTGACATAGCTCGCCTGCGGCGACAGGAGATGGGCAATCGCATCGGCAACTTCATCAGCGCGGGCAAAACGGCCAAGCGGGACGCGCCGTTCATAGAATGCGCGATCGTAGGCCCCACCGCTATCCGCCAGCAAACCGTCAGCCATGGGCGTGTCGACAAAGGTTGGGCAAACAACATTGCTGCGCAATCCCTGCGGTCCATGGTCGAGTGCCATGCAGCGTATCAACCCAACGACACCGTGTTTGGCCGCAGAATAGGCGGCATATCCGCGCGATCCGCGCACGCCTGAATCCGAACTGACAGCGACGAAACTAGAAGGGGGATTGCGCACGAGAAGCGGTACAGCGTGCCGCGCCAGCAGGAACGGACCGGTCAGGTTGACCGCCAGCATCGCCTGCCATGCTTCGTCCGACAGCGTGGTTACATCGCCCTTCCTGGCAATACCGGCCGCGGCGACTACGCCCGACAGCAAGCCATATTCCTTCACCGCGCCTTGAACAGCCGATGCCACGTGCGCATCCGAAGATGCGTCACCGGTACGAGCAAGCACTGCGGCGCCTTTTGATCGGCAAGCATCAGCGACCTCGGCCAAAGCGGCTCCGTTTAGATCGAAAAGCGTCAGGGCAACGCCGTCGGATGCAAGAGCCAGCGCCGTGGCCCGCCCTATCCCGGAGGCCGAGCCAGTGATCAGGATGGAAGCTTTGAAATTCGCCATCGGCTTCATCCTCCGAGATAGGCCGCCTTAAGGTCTGGATCGTTGAGGACATTATGCGCGCCGCCTTCGACGGAACAGCGACCCGCATCGATCACATAGGCATAGTCGGCGATTTCGAGGGCGACCGCCGCGTTCTGTTCGACAACGATAAGGCTGATGCCCGATTTCGACAGCGTAATAATGATCTCGAAGATCTGGTTGATGATCTTCGGCGCAAGACCAAGCGACGGTTCGTCAAGCATGAGCAACTCCGGCGTAGCCATCAACGAGCGGCCGATCGCAAGCATCTGCTGCTGGCCGCCACTCATCCGGCTTGCCAGCGAATGACGGCGCTCCTTCAGGATCGGGAACATGTCGTAGACTTGCGTTCGGATCTCGTCAAAGCCCCGCCCGCGACCGGGGATATACCCTGCGAGCAGATTTTCCTCGACTGTCAGCCGCTGCAGGATCTGGCGGCCTTCCGGGCAGTGGGCGAGCCCAAGCCGCGTGATCTCCTCCGGCGGCAGGCCCCTGATGGATCGACCCTTGAACGAGATTTCACCGGAATAGATCTGGGTCAGGCCGGATATCGAGCGCAACGTCGATGTCTTGCCACCGCCGTTCGCGCCGATGATGGTGACGATCTCGCCGGAACGTATCTCGAGATCAATGCCGAACAATACCTGCGTTCGACCGTAGCCCGCCTTGAGCCCGGCGACTTTGAGCAAGCTTTCGGATGTCGTCGAGTTCTTCCGTAGTTCCAAGGTAGGCCTCCTGCACTCTTTCGTTCGTGCGCACCTGTTCCGGCGTACCGGAGCAGAGCAATTCGCCATAGTTCAAGACGTCGATCCTGTCGGAAATGGACATCACCATGTCCATGTCGTGCTCGACGAGAATGATCGCGCGATCATTGCGCTTCAGGCTGGCAATCATGGTCGCCATCGCCTTTGTTTCGGTATGATTGAGACCGGCCGCCGGTTCGTCGAGCAGGACGACCGGTGCTTCCGTGACGAACGCCCGCGCCAGTTCCAGCATCTTCTGCCTACCATAGGGCAGATCCCCCGCAAGGACGTCGGAGACGTCGGACAGATGGAATTGTTCAAGACAGGCATGACAGACGTGCAGGCGCTCGGCCTTGCTCAAGCGCTTGGCGCCGGTGAGGATTGTCACCCACGATTGCGGAAAGAAGCAGACCTCAAGATTCTCAAGCACCGTCATGCCATCGAAGAGGCGAAGATTCTGATAAGTCCGTGCCACGCCAAGCTGCGCGATGCGGTACTTCGGCAACTTGTTGAGAATCGAGGACCCGAGCCGGATAATTCCCGACGTCACGGTGTATGATCCGGCGACCATGTTGACCACGGTCGATTTGCCGGCTCCGTTCGGACCGATGATCGAATAAATCGAGCCGGCGTCGAAGGAAAGCGACAGGTTCTTGATCGCAACAAGCGATCCGAAATGCTTGCTTACGTTTTCGAGGGCGAGAGCCATAGCGACCGGACTTTCTCAATAATGAATCCAAGATTGAAGCGTGGTGAGACAAGGCCGCCAGGACGAAGCACGATGACGGTCACCAGAACTACACCGTAGATGAGCAGGCGGTACTGCGCGGCGAAATGCAGGAGTTCCGGCAACACGACCAGCAGCACCGCACCGGCAATCACCCCAACGATATTGCCGACGCCGCCAATGATAATGATCAGCACAACCAGCAGTGACTCCTGAAAAGTAAAACTTTCGGGGCTGACAAAGCGCTGGAACGAGCCGAAAACCACGCCTCCAGCGCCGCCGATTGCCGCGCTGAGGGCAAAGGCCAGCAACTTCAGCATTGTCGTGTTGATGCCGAGGCCGCGCACGACGTCCTGGTCCTCGCGCAGCGCGCGCCAGGCCTTGCCGAGGATAGAGCGTTCCATGTAGTAGACCCAGGCGCATACCATGATGGCGAGCCCGAGCAGCAGCCAGTAGAAATGCACCGGGCTGGTCAGCGGCTGTCCGAAGAGACTGGCGCGATCAAGGCCCGCGATCCCCTGCGGACCATTCGTCAGGCTGTCAGCATTGTTGATGGCAATGCGGATGATTTCGCCGAAGCTCAATGTGACGATCGCAAGATAATCACCTCTCAGCTTCAGCACCGGAAAACCGAGTAGGACACCGGCCAAGGCCCCGACTGCCCCGCCAATGAACAGGATAAGAATAAAGGGCAGATGGATGTCAAACTGGCCGCTAGCGAGCAGAGCATACGCATATGCCCCCACCGCATAGAAGGCGATAAAGCCGAGATCGAGCAGTCCCGCATAACCAACGACGAGATTGAGGCCGACGGCAAGAATGATATAGATCAGGATACTGTCCGCCACGCGGACGTAATAGGGCGGAAGCTTCGGCACCAGAGCGAGCAGCACCACGCAAAGCGCGAGCGCCGCCAAGAGGCCAATCCGCCGGACGATCACCGAGTTCCCCATGGGTCAGTAATCCTTCTTTGCGACAGTCGTTTCTTCGGAAATCGTCTCGCCGAGCAGGCCGGCGGGCTTGAACAGAAGAACGAGAATGAGAACGGCGAAGGCGAATACGTCGCGATACTCGGTGCCGATTAGGCCGCCGGAAAGGATCGGAAGGAACGCCGTACCAAAGGTTTCGATGGCACCGAGGAGAAATCCGCCGAGCATGGCTCCCGGAATGGAGCCGATGCCGCCGAGAATTGCCGCGGTGAAAGCCTTCAGGCCAATGACAGATCCCATTGTGGGCTGCATGATCCCGTAATACGAGGAATACATGATGCCGGCCATGGCCCCAAGTCCTGGCCCGATGAAGAAGATGAGGCTGACGGCACGGTTTACACGAATTCCGAGCACGCTGGACGTCGTCCAGCTTTCCGACGCAGCGCGAATCCAGATGCCGAGGCGTGTGCCGTTGATGAAGAGCGTCAGGCCGACCATAAGCAGGATTGCCGCCGCCAGGATACCGAGCTGCACCGTGGTGATCATACCGCCAAGCGCGGCGATGGGTTCACTCGGTACGATGGCAGGAAAGTGTTCGGGCTGCGGACCGACAGTCACACGCACCGCGCTTTGCAGCACGATCGACATACCCAGCGCGCTGAGCATCGGTGCCAGGCGGCCATAGGCGCGCAAGGGACGATAGGCAAAACGTTCGATCGCCACGCCGAGGAGGCCAATGGCAACGAAACTGGCAACAATCGCGATGACTGAATCGAGAGCGGGGGCCAGGCCCCCAATGCCGATCAGGCCGGTCAAAACGAACGTATAGATGTACGGTCCGAGCATGAAGAACTCGCCGTGTGCAAAGTTGATCAGCCGCATCACGCCATAGACCATCGTATAGCCGAGCGCGATAAGGCCGTAGATCGCCCCTATCGCCAGCGCGAAAATGAGCTGTTGAAGGAAATAATCGAACAAGGGAATCGCCTCTATGAGGGGCGGGCCGGCACCTTTGTGGGCCGGCCCTATTGAACACACGTGCGGGTGACTAGTCCTTGATCAACTCGAACTTGCCGTCCTTGACGACATAGAGATACATCGGTGCTGTCGTGTTTTCCCCGTTCTCGTCGAAAGCGACGGGTCCAAGAAGCGTGTTCACGGTCACGCCGTGGAGCTGTTCGAGCACCCCTTCGCGATCGAGACTTTTTGCCTTCTCGACGGCGGCGGCCATAACCTGGGCATTGGCGAAGCCAAGCGAGGCGTAGGGTCCGGGATCCCGGCCGAAACGGGCCTTATGACGTTCGGTAAAGTCCTTCAGTTCCGGCGAGGAGTCGTATGGCGGAAGCTGGAACGTCATGAGCGCCCCTTCTGCCGACGCTGGCCCAACCTGCTTGATAAAATCGACGGTAAAGCCGATATCGGGACCGATGAACTGCGCCTTCAGACCCTGCTCACGCATCTGCTTGAGGAAAAGGGCAAGCTGCGGCATGCCGGCACCCATGTAGACGACATCGGGATTTTCGAGCTTGATCGATGCGATCAGTGCCGAAAAGTCGACGTCTTCCGGATTGGTGCCGAACGTTCCGGCGATTGTGCCGCCGCCGGATTCGAAATTATCCTTGAACACACCGGCAATGCCTTGTCCGAAGACGGTCTTGTCATGAACGAGCACCGCTTTCTTCAGGCCAAGCTTCGCCGTCACGTATTTTGCTGGCAGTGCGCCTTGCACGAAGTCATTTGCGACAGGACGCACGACCGTCTTGAAGCCCATACGCATCAACTGCGGATTGGTGGCCGGAACGACCTGCGGCATGCCGCACTCGGAATAGATATCGAGAGCTGGCATGGTCACGCCGCTGTTCATGTGGCCAATCACTCCAATAACCGCGCTGTCGTCACAGAATTGCTGGGCAACGAGCGTGCCCTGACGCGGGTCGGCGCGGTCGTCGAGCGGGCGGAAGACGATCTTGTTACCGTTGATACCGCCTTTTTCGTTGACCTGGTCGAAGTAGAGCTGCGCTCCATCGATCTGAGATTGTCCGAACTCGGCTTGCGCGCCCGACATCGGCGCGCTTCCGCCGAGAACGATGTCGGCTGCAAGCGCAGGCGTGGCGCTGGCCGCGACAAGAAGCGCGGCAGCTGAAAGAAGTATACGGGTTCTCGTCATAAATTTCCCCTTTCGTTGTTAAGATTGGTTGCACGGAACTCCCATCCGGGCAACATTTTCATGAATTTTCTTGCTGTGTTCTTCACAGTAGTGATGGGTATGCGGTAGTCGTGTCTTCGTCCCTCCTCCTCATCGCGCGAGATAACCACCGTCCACTGCAAGCACATGCCCTGTGGTCATTGCCGAGGCGGGCCCGGCGAGAAAGATCATGGCGGAGGCAACCTCGTCGGGCTCCGCAAGCCGCTTGAGCGGCGTCAGGTTCCGGATTTTATCCATCTGCGCCTCGTCGGCCATGAGATGATCGATCAGCGGCGTCCGGACCCAAGTTGGCGCCACTGCATTGACACGAATGTCATTGTCGGCCCATTCAACGGCGAGCGTGCGCGTGAGATTGACGACACCCGCCTTGGTCGACTGGTAGGACACGTTCGGATGAAGACCGCCCCCCGAAAAGCTCATGATGGACGCGGTGTTGATCACCACGCCCGGAACGCCGCGGTTGATCCAGGAGCGCGCTGCCGTCCGCGAACAGAGGAACATGCCGGTCAGATTGACCGAGATGACGCTGTTCCAATCTTCCAGCGCAAGTTCGGTCGATGGCCTGCGGATCGATATCCCGGCATTGTTGACCAGAATGTCGAGACCGCCCGCCTCCCGCTCAGCGGCGTCGAACACAGCAATGACGGCGGACTCATCGGCAACGTCGAGGACGGATGCGGTCGCCCTACCGCCCGCCTCATTCACCTCCCGGCTGACAGCCTGCGCTGCGGCCGGGTCGCGGTCGAGGACCACAACCCGCGCTCCGAAGGCGGCAAACATCAAAGCCGCAGCGCGGCCTATGCCACCGCCGCCACCGGTGATGAAGACCCGCTTGTCGTCGAGTCTGAACATCTTTTCGGGGGCTTTTGCACACATCATGTGTACGGTTCCTGGGTTTTCAGCCGACGATCTTGCCGAAGGCGAGGACGAAGTTGGCGACAATCATTTCCGCACCGACGATTTCGCGGATCTGGAAATCCGAGAATGGGTCGCTGGCGTTCCCACCGATCTTGATGTCGGCCGTGCCGAAAGAGTGGCGGATCGTTTCGGACTGGCCCAACGAATTCTCGATGATCTGCGTTTCTACCGCTGCGCTTTCCGGCGACGGGATGATGCGGGTCTGGAAACGTGGATGCAGGGCAGGCTTTTCGAAGGCAGAACCGTCGGCCTTGAAATCGATCTCGATAAGCGATGTGCCGCGGCGCGATAACTTCGCTTCCACCGCCGTCTCACTCGCCTTCCAGGCAACCTCGCCCATCTTCTTCGGATAGCCCCACACTTCACGGCCAACTGCCATCGAATCGTCATTGGTGACGATCTCGTAAAGAACGTGGCCTCCGGGGCGGCCCTGATAACTCATGGGGACTACGATGCCGCCTTCGGCATATGACCCGAGCGAACCGCCGGCAGGGACGTCCATGATGAAGAACTCGATGACATCTCCGCGAATGTCGAACTGCTGGGGCAACGCCGCGCGAATGGCTGCCTCCTCAACACGGCAAAACACGCTGACCTTGCTGAAGGCTTTGTAATCGAACGGCGGCGCCTGATAGAGCGGCGAGCGTTGCGGGAGGGAGTAGGCCTGCTGAGACATTGAGATCGGGTCTTTCCTATAATTAAGCTCTGAGCAGAATTTCACACTAATGAAAAAATTTAGTCAAGATTTCATTTGAGTGATTTTCACAAATTTGTCTGCGAAACAAACTTGATCGTCTGAAACGTCTCCAGAGCCTCGGGTCCACCCTCCGAGCCGTAGCCGGAATCCTTCACTCCGTTGAACGGAACCTCAGCGTAAGCGAGCCCGTAATCGTTGATTGACAACATGCCCGTCTCGATGTCTTCGCTAAAACGCTGGGCATTTCTCTGGGAGCGGGTGAAGGCATAGGCGGCAAGCCCAAAAGGCAGCCGATTTGCTTCTTCGATCGCCGCATCGACCGTCGCAAAACGGTTGACGACCGCAACCGGCCCGAATGGCTCCTCATTCATGATCGCGGCATCCTGCGGAACATCGGCGAGCACTGTCGGCTCAAAGAAATACCCGGCATTACCGATGCGATTGCCGCCGGTGAGCAGGCGGCCGCCCTTGGCGACGGCATCGCCGATCAGCCGATCCATGGCGTCGAGCCTGCGTGCATTTGCCATCGGGCCCATGTCGACACCGTCTGCAAGGCCGTCACCTACCCTCACCGCCTGCGCGGCAGTGACAAAATCTTTCAGGACGTTGTCGTAGACGGGGTCTTCCACCAGCACGCGCGTCGGTGCGATGCAGACCTGACCGGCATTGTGAAACTTGTGCCCAGCGAGCATCGAAACGGAGGATTGAAGATCCGCATCGGCACAGACGATGTAAGGAGCGTGACCGCCGAGTTCCATCGTTACCCGCTTCATGTGGGCGCCGGCGAGCGCCGTCAAATGCTTGCCGACGGGCGTGGAGCCGGTGAAGGAGACCTTACGAATGACCGGATGCGGAATGAGGTACTCCGAGATTTCGGAGGGCACGCCGTAGAGAAGATTGATCGCCCCGTGCGGGAAGCCGGCGTCGGCAAAGGCGCGGATCATCGCAGCACAGGAGGCGGGCGCCTCTTCGGCGGCCTTGAGGATTACCGTGCAGCCCGCCGCAAGAGCCGCGCAAATCTTGCGGATCGCCTGCGCAACCGGATAGTTCCACGGCGTAAAGGCGGCAACCACGCCGATCGGCTCCTTGACCACCATCTGCTGTACGCCCGGCTTGCGGGCCGGAATGATGCGCCCGTAAGAGCGGATGCTTTCTTCAGCGAACCAGCGGATTACGTCATCGGCGTTGCGCAGTTCGGAGCGGGCTTCGGCTAGCGGCTTGCCTTGCTCCATGGTCAGGATGGGCGCGATATCCTCGATCCGGGCGCGCAGATTGTCGGCGGCCATATGGAGAAGCCTGGCGCGTTCGCGTGCCGTCGTCTTGCACCACTGCGTAAAGGCTTCGGCAGCAGCGGTCAGCGCGCGGTCCATGTCAAGGGACGTGGCCTTGGCGACGCGGCCGATTTCTGCACCCGTGGCAGGGTTAAGCACCGGGAGCATCTCGCCTCCCGCACCGTTTGTCCATTCGCCAGCGATAAATAGTTGGGTATCGGGATACATCATCTGTCTCGTTCGAAAAGGGTGGTCAACGGTCGAAGCATATGAGCGTGCGCGCAAGCACGCCCTGCTCCAGCCAGCGGAAGGCTTCATTGATTTTTTCAAGCGGCACACGCTCGCCGACCTGGCGGTCGAGGTCGAACCGGCCAGCGCGATAAAGACCGAGAATGCGCTCGAAATCGCGCTCCGGCACGCCGCCACCATAATTGCTGCCGATGATGCGCTTTTGTGTATTAGGCAAGGTTGAGGCGGGCAGGCAGACCATTTCACCCTTGGCAGCAATGCCGACTGAGATCACGGTCCCGCCGAGCCGGACGCCATCATACGCAAGCGCGATGGCCGCCGGTCTACCGGTGCAGTCGATGATGCTGTCAGGCCCGCGTCCACGACTCAGCGCCTTGAGTTCGGCAGTCACATCCTGCGTTGCTGAATTCAGAAAATGTGTTGCGCCAAACGATCGTGCTACTGCTTCCTTTTCCGGGTTGATATCAATAGCAACAACTGCTTCAGCTCCGGCGACTGATGCAGCATGGATGGCATTGATACCGACGCCTCCGACGCCGATCACGCCGACAACATCTCCGGGCTCGACACGCGCATCGTTGACAACGGCACCGAATCCAGTGGTCACAGCGCAGCCGACGAGCGCAGCGACTTCAAAGGGAATATCGTTGTCGATCTTCGAGCAGCCCGATTCCGGTACGACGGCGAGTTCGGCAAAGCTCGAAACGCAGGTGAAATGGTTGATGGGTTTCTGGGCGCTGCCAAGACGGCGCGAACCGTTCCATAGGGTACCTGCGCCGGCGGCGTCGCCATAGGTGTCGCACATCGTCGGCAGGCGTTTGTGACAATAGAAACATTCACCGCAGTTCGGCGCCCACGAAAGGATCACGTGGTCACCCTTCTGCACCTTCGAAACCGCCGAGCCGGTGCGCTCGACTATACCGGCAGCTTCATGCCCGAGGATGATCGGAAGCTTCGGCCGCGACTTTCCCTTCGCCGCGCTGAGATCGCTGTGGCATACGCCGGTTGCGATGATGCGCACGAGGACTTCGCGATCGCCCGGCTCGCCGATCGGGACATCCTCAATAACGAGGTCTTCGTTGTAATTGTAGAGAACGGCGGCTTTCATTGTGGTTGTCTCCCCTTGGGGTATTCGCTTGTGCGCGTATCGGAACGGTGCATCATCGGCCATTGCTCCGGAGCCGATCCCAACTGCCTTCCACGGATGCAGGCAGGCGGTGCTTCATGATGCGCTGGCTCGGCGTGCGCTCGAAATCGTCGACAACAGCGAGGTACCGCGGATTCTGGAACGGCGCCAACCTTTGCGCCAGCCAATCCGAGAAGACGGGATAGTCGATATCAGTCCCCGCCTTCGGTTTGATGAAGAGCTTGATCTCCTGCTCACCCACCTCGGCTTTGACGCCGATCAGCGCGCAATCTTCGACCATGGGGTGGCCACCGGCAACGTGCTCAACCTCGAACGCCGAGACATTCTCGCCCTTGACTCGGACGCTGTCTGTCAGACGCCCGAGGAAGTAGAGGTTCCCGTCCACGTCGATCATACCAAGGTCGCCCGTGTGGAAACCATTCGGGCGTAACGCTTTGGCAGTCGCCTCTTCATTACGGAAATAGCCGGCGAAGACTGCACCCTCCTGGCGGGAATGGACGACAATCTCGCCATGAACGCCCGGCGCCACGCGGGTGCCTTTCTCGTCAAGTATTTCGACCGAGAGCCACGGCACGGGGGTCCCGACCGATCCGAGGGCGCCGTTGGCGTTGAATGTGGTGATGCTCGATGATTCCGTCATGCCGTAGCATTCGCGCAGCGGCATGCCGAAGCGTTGTTCGAAAGCGCGCCAGATATCGCGCGGACATCCGCCACCCCAGGCGACGCGTACCTTGTGGTCGCGATCGCGCGGGGTTTCAGGCTGCTTCAACAGAATCTGCAGGACTCCGCCAAGGTAGTGAATCTGCGTTGCGCCGCAATCGCGCACTTGGTCCCAAAACCTGCTTGCACTGAAGCGCTGCACCATCGAAAGGGTGACGTCGCGCACCAAGGGAATAGGGATAAGCTGCGCACCGCCGATATGGTAGAGAGGCTCCCACACGAAGAAGACATCGCCATCCCTGGCGTCAGAGCACAGCATGGCGCCTTCGGAGGCGTAGCGCAGCATGCGATGGGTAACGCGGACGCCTTTCGGGCGACCCGTGGTCCCGGACGTATAATTCAGCGCGAAAAGGTCATCCGCCAGGGGCAGCGGTTCGGAAAAGCTGTGGCCGCGACCTGCAAGGTGGTCGAGCGAAGCTTCGTCTCCTTTTTCGGCGATAAGCTGAAATGCCGTGGTGTCGGCACCGCACTCCAGAATGTTGGCGAAAAGATCGCGATCCGCGAAGACAACGCGCGGATCGCAATGTTCCAGAATGTATTTCAGCCCGTCACCACGCAGTTGCACATTAACTGGCACCCAGACGGCGCCACATTTGGCAATCGCGAAAAGCACGGCTAGGCTGTCGGGGCTGTTGCGCAGCATCAGCGCCACACGATCCCCCTTGGTCACACCGAGGCGGCGCAGTTCGACGGCGACGCTATCAGAATTGCGATGCAGATTGGCAAAGGTAATCGGCAACCCATCGAAGGTCGCATAGATGGCATCGGGCAAAGTCGCGGCCCGTGCCGGCAGGCGAGAAATGAAACCCTGGTCTTCCACTCTAGATTCCTAAAAAGTCATTGATGTTGAGAGGCATTCGTCGATCGCGGCTCAGCCGGACTTCGCCCTAGATTTATTGGCAAGGAATTTCTCCATCATGCGATTAGGCTCGCCATCAGCATAGGCGATGCGCTGATTACGCACGCCGGCTGCAAGTGCATCACGGAAGCGCGCTTCCGTGACTTCCCGAAAGCGCTGCTTGTTAAGCTTCATGGCAAGTGGCGGTTTGGCCGCAAGTTCCTCCCCGAGGATGAGTGACGCCGCCAGCACCTCCTCGCGCGGCACAATCCGGTTGAGGAGGCCGATCGCGAAACATTCCCCCGCGTCCATCATGCGCCCGCTGAGCGTCAGGTCGGTCGTCCGCGCCAGCCCGATCATTTCCATCATGATCCAGGGGCCGGTGGTACTAGCGATGCCGGAATTGATTTCCGGCTGGCCCATCTTCACGCCCTCATGGCCGATGCGGAAATCACCGAGCAGTGTCACCTGAAAGGCAGAACCCGCCGCAAGCCCGTTCAATGCCATGATAAGCGGCTTTGAGAGGCTGCGGATAACGTCGTAGAGACGTTCCCATTCTCCGATCCACAGTTCCGCTCGGTCGGGATCGAAAGTCTTGGTCTCGTTGAGGTCTTGGCCCGCACCAAAGGCGCGTTCACCAGCGCCTGTCAGGATAATGGCCCCGACGTGATGGTCCTTTTCAGCCGCTTCCAGCGCGGTGATAAGGTCTGACCGCATCTGCGTGTGCCAGGCATTGAGAACCTCGGGGCGATTCAGGGTGATAAGGCGACAAGCGCCGCGCTGTTCCGTCAGGATAAAATTAGCCATATGATCCATCGTATCGCATTCTGATACGGCGTATCGTATTTCGATACATGAAATTGTCAACGGTATTTTTTACGTTGGGAAGAATTATTGCCGGCTCGCTCTGCCGGACGAGGCAGTCGTAAGGCGCGGAAGCTAGAATGTGGAGGAAGCTTGCGAGATTGAGCGGGTGGCAGCGACGACTAGCGGCGCGAACATCTCTTCCGCCTTTTCAGACGTATAGCGTGCGTTGGAAACGCCGATATTGACGGCGGCGACAGGGCGGCCGCTCTGGTCGAGCACGGCCGATGCAACCGAAAGGTCACCGGGGAAAAATTCGCCCCAGGTGGTCGCATAGCCGGCGTTGCGTGCGGTCTCAAGGCGCGCGATGAGTGCATCTATTGCATGGACTGTCTGTGACGTGAAGGCTTGCAAGGGCGAGCGCTCAAGCAACGACAGGGCTTCATCCATCGGGAGGCGGGAGAGGATTGCTCTGCCCGGGGCCGTGCAGAAGGCCGGCATGCGCGTACCTACGACGACATCGGTGTTGAGCATGTGCCTGCTCATGAAGCGCGCCGCAAACACGATGTCTGTACCGTCAGGAAGAGTGAGGTTCACCGCTTCCTCCGTCTCGCGGCTGAGGTGAAGGAGGTAAGGCATTGCCTGGTTGACCAAGGGGTTGGCTGTAATGAAATGGCGCGCCATTTCGAGGCTTCGCAGGCTGAGTTCGAAACGCTTCGTTATTGGATCTTTCTGAAGGTATCCCAGTTTGTTGAGCGTATGCGTGAAGCGCTGCGCGGCGCTCTTGTCCAGCCCGACGTTGGCCCCAATCTGAGCCAGACTAAGGCTACGGTTCGAACCGTCAAAGGCTTCCAGTACACGGAACGCCTTCTCCACCGATCGCACCATTAGCGGATCGACGTCGTCGGCACCATGCGAGTCATGAAAAGACAAGTTCGTCACTTTGGTCATCGCTTCAACATTGTCCCCCGGCTGCAGTGTACAATCCGTTCCGTGTATCCCGACCTCCTGGTATCAGCAAGTCCGCCAGAAACCTAAACGACCGCAGCCCTGCCCGATCGTAAGATACCAAACGTTGCCATGCCGTTTCGAACATGGTCACCCAATTTTCCTATTTACATGATGGTCGCGTGTTCGAGTCACGCAAGCGGCACCAGTTCTCCTCGCCACGCTTCTGTTGCACACGAATAATCACGTTCAATTTATCGAGCGCCTTCTATCAAATCGCTGCGTGCTCTGGCTTCATGCACGAACAACAGGGGGCGGAGTTCGGCATGCGCCATTTTCCACGGTCGATCATGGCGCTGATAGCGGGGCTCCTATTGGTGTTGGGCCTGATGGCCGGCGCCGCCGCGGCCCGCGCGGGAACCGCTGCATCGACCGCGGCCGGCACCAGAAACGCAGAACCGGCGGATTTTGGCTTTCCACTTCCGAACCCGGAACCGTCCTTGCCACCCGAAATCGATCGTTTTGCGCCACCGGCATTCGCCGCCGGTGCGGGCGCGCCCGCAATTGCGGAAATATCGAGGACGGCGGGACCTGATGAAATCATCTCGATGACAGGTGTCGGGCTGGACAAGCAAACCGGCTTTGGAATTTTCGCGCAGGCGCCCACCGCAATCGATGGCAGCATTTCTCCGTCCAGGCCGCTACGCGCCGATGCGAGCGCAGCAACGCTGCTGCTCCCCGCCTCCCTGCCGGCATGGTCGATGTATCTCGTTTGGCCGGAACGCGACGGCGCGCGCGGCAAGCCCTTTGCCGTCAACCGTACTGAAGCCTGGTGGCTCGGCCCGAACAACACGTCGGCAGGGACGGCCATTTCGCTCTACGGACGCAACCTTGCGCATATGAACGGCACGTCGATGGCCTTCATCTACATCAAGCCTGCGAATGCGCCCGGCCTGTTTGTCGCCCCCACATCCGCCAACCCCTTCCGGGTCGAGTTCAAGGTCCCGGATCTCGCGGCTGGCTCGTACGAAGTCTGGGCCCATAACGGCCATGGCGGCCGCTTCGGCTGGAGCGGCCCGCTGCCGCTGCAGGTTCTCGGCGAGTCGCCCTGGGCGGGACAGGAAACACATATCCTTGATGTAAAATCGTTTGGCGCGACAGGAAACGGCGCCAGCGACGATACCAGCGCTATCAAGGCGGCGCTCGAGGCTGCAGCAGCAAGCGCGCCCGCAACGGTACATCTTCCCGCCGGGACCTATCGCGTTTCTTCCGCGCTGACCGCACCGGACAATGTCCGTTGGCTGGGCGACGGCATGGACCAGACGGTCATAAGGCTCGATGCCAATACGGGCGCGAGCATGATCGACCAGGCGGAGCGCAATGTGCAGTTCGAGCGGCTGACGTTCGACGCCAATGGCAATACCGGATCGAAGCCGCTCATGAATCTCGGCGCCGTCGCCAATTTCCGGCTGCAATCGGTGCGGCTCATTGCATGGAACATTCCGGCGCTGGAAACGGACCGTTCGTCCGGCATCTACATCGATGGTTCCGAGCTTATCGAGAATGGATCATTTTATGGCAGCAGCAACCAGCTGTTCATGACCAATAACCGGTTCCGCATGACCGGCTATGGCGAATCGGTTGTTGCGCTCTGGGGCGGCCGCGACTTTTCGATGATCGGCAACGATCTTGCCAATGCCGATGAGACCCGCGACCACGGCCACGGCATTGGCCGTTTCTTCGTCGCGCAGGGGCATTTCGGCAACCTTCGGAACATGTATTGGGAGGGCAATCGCTCCCACAATGCCGCGCCGCACGACTGCAACACCGTCGATTGCAACAAGGGCGAACAGATCTGCTTCGAAATGGTCGGCAGTGAGCTCAAGGATGGCTTCATCGGAGCGACGCCGACCAGCGTCACGTTCGCCGAGTTGGCTGCAACCGATGAGCGGAGCGGCCGCGATCTGGTGATCGTCGGCGGGGCTGGCGCAGGGCAACGTCGCCATATCATTGACGTGAAAGCCAATACTGCGATGTTGGACCGGCCCTGGAACGTCGTTCCCGACCGGTCGAGCCGGTTTGCGTTCGCCGCCACCGCATCGCAGATTGCCATCTACAACAACAGCTTCGAAGGCCGCGCGAGCTATGCCGAGCACGACTCGGATTCGACGGCGGTCCTGCTCTACGGCAATGTTTACGATGCCGTGGTGGACAGCAACCGGATTTCGCAAATGCGCCACGCCATGATGACCGTCGCATTGACGTCAACGTCGGGCCTCAGCCCCTACTTCCTGCAATATTCGAACAACAACATCTCCGACAGCAATAGTGGGCTCTATGTCGGAACGACATTCACGGATGCGGGAACAGCGGGGGTCTGGGGCGGTCTCGGCAATATCTACCGCAACAACAGATTCGATCGGCTTGCCCATATCGGCGTCGAATACGAAAGCTGGAGCTACGAGGGCGCCGACTACAATGGCACGGTGTTCGAGAAGAACAGGTTCACCAACCTTCCCTTCGGGTTCATCGATGGCTTCCGCCTGATGTGGACCTATGATGGAAATTTTAAGGAAGCGCCGCCGCGCACCTCGCGCAAATACAATACCATTCTCTATCGCAACAGCTTTGATCGCGGGGCCGCCCCCTTGCCGCGCAGCGTCGGTTTCAAGTCGCTGCAGCCGGCCAACACATGGCTGAATATCGATTCCACCTGGACCGGCTTTGCTGCCGGCAATAGCGGTCCATCCCAATGAGACCTAATCCGAAAACAGCGGCTGGCGCTCGAAGTTTTTCCAATCGCTCAGCAGTTGATCTGCCTTGCCGATTTGATAGCAGCGCTGCCAGCCTGCCACGGCACCAATCGCGCGGTGAACGCCGGGATCGGTCGTTGCCTCGGTGAGCTGGTGCAGCAGTTCGCGTGACGTCGCGATATCGTTTTCGGCGCCAAGGGAATCCTGCAAATGCGAAAGGCGCTTCAGATACTTGCCCGTCGCCCCATGACCGGCATAGAGCGGCAGGAAGAACTCCAGCGCATAGCGCAGCTTTTTCAGTGTGATTCGTACTTTGTGCCTTTGCTCGGGCGCCAAATGGCGGAAATGACGGCCAAGCTTGAGCGCCTTGCGCTCGATGCGGCCAAGGACGCGCGCACCGAGCTTGCCCACCGGCTCCGACAGAACGCCAAGCGTGCCGGCGCTGATGTCATTGCGCCAGTTGCGCTGCTCGATCACGAGACCGAGTGAAAGCAGGAAGCGATTGACTTCCGGCGAGGCGAGCACTTCACGCACCTTCACATAGGCCTCGTCCCTGAAGGGATGCGCAGCCATCCTCAGGCCGGAAAAGTCGATATCTTCGAGTTCGACCATCTCGAGGTTGGCGATGGTCGATGAGATGAAGACCTCCCAGTTGCGGGCAGGTCCAAGATTGCTGGCAAGCTGCTTGGCCTCGGCTTCGAGTGCAGCCAGCGCCGGGGCACCGATTTCGTGGCGCAGCAGCCAAAGCAATGTGCGCAGCCGGCGCAGTCCCACCCGCAACTGATGGACGCCATCCGGCACTTCGGAGAGCTCGGCCGGAACGAGATTGGCGAGTATCTGCTGATGGCAATTGGCCAGGAGAGCCGCGATGGCATCGTCAACAATATCGTCGCGGCCGATCCCGGACTGCGTTGCCTTGAACGCCTTGGGCGTCTTGATGCAGGCGAGCGCATAGCCGCGATCCGATTTTGTCTGGACGCCGAGCCGGAGCGGCTCGGTTTCCATGAGGCTGAGGCCAAGTTCATAAAGCGCCGCCGGGCGCCCCTGCTTCAGCTCGAGTTCCACTTCCGAGATCGGCTGCTGCCAGGCGCCTGCCTCGACTTTCCCGTCATCGAAGGCGACCTCGATCTGGGCGCCCGGAACATCGACCATGAGCGCGTGCCGGCGCACATTGGTGGCGAATGCAGGAACGAGCGATTGCGGATCGAGCTTGTCGAACGGGGCGCCGATTTCCAGAAGCGGCAATGAACCCAGATCGGGGGCCATCGCATGGACTGGCGATTCCCATTCGTGGCGCGACAGGGCTCCGTTGGAAGCCGTGCGCTTGACCGTCTGGGTGAAGCTCCGGCCGGTGCGCCTGACGCGTAACGTCAGTCCCGCGTCGAACAAGGCATGCTCTGGCGTGTCGAAGTAGATCGCGTCGAGCCGGCGGATAATCCCCTTGTTCCGCGCGGAAAGGCGCTGCAAGGCACTTTCGCGGAAGGCAGCGAACCTTTCGACTGCCACGAGCAGCTTCAATTCGGTCTCGACCGGCGGCTTCTGCTCACTGGTCCGAGGTTTATCGGTGATTGTTTCCACGCTTGCCACTTTCACGCCTTTTGGACCGAAACTAAACATATCACCGGTTGAACGACAATGCCGCATACCTTCGGTTGCAACTCACTTGCCTAAAGCCGACGACCCATTATATGTTGTCACCGACAACATTGAGGTCCAACCATGAATGCCATCGAAGAATTCCGCCAGTTCAACCGATTTTTCACCAAGGAGATCGGCCTTCTCGACAAGCACCTGCTGGCCAGCGACTATACGCTCGCCGAGGCGCGCGTGCTCTACGAACTCGCCAATAATGGCGAGCAGACGGCCGCCGAGCTCGGTCGCAGCCTGGGGATGGACAAGGCGCATCTCAGCCGGATCGTCGCCCGATTTGCCAAGCGCAAGCTCATTGGCGTGCGCGTCAGTCCCGCACACGGCAAGCACCGCTTGATCGCTTTGACTCCGGCAGGAAAGAAAGCGTTCGCCGCGCTGGACCTCGGCTCGCAACAACAGATCGAAGGGCTGCTGGCGCCGCTCGCTGCGGACGCGCGCACGCAGCTCGTCGCCGCGATGCGCCATATTCATGCGCTTCTCGATACAAACGAGGCTGAGCGGAATGCAGTTACCTACCGTGGTCTGCGGCCGGGCGATATCGGCTGGATCATCCACCGGCAGATGGCGCTTTATCATGCCGAGTATGGCTGGGACTGGACCTATGAGGGGCTTGTCTGCGACATCCTCGGCAAGTTCGTCGCGCATTTCGATCCGGAGCGGGAGACTGCGTGGGTAGCCGAACATAATGGCGCGATCGCCGGGTCGATCTTCCTCGTCAAAGGCGATGAAGAAGGCGTTGCCAAGCTGCGGCTGCTCTATGTCGAACCTTCCGCACGTGGCTTGGGCATTGGCCGGGAACTCGTTGCGATGTGCATTGAAGAGGCGCGGGCCAAGGGATACCACAAACTCAAGCTGTGGACCAACGACATACTGATTTCAGCACGCCGCATCTACGAAGCTGCCGGCTTCCGGTTGATAGATGAGGAGAAGCACCATTCGTTCGGCCACGACCTTATCGGGCAGACATGGCTACTGGAACTCCACCAGGACTGACCGTCAAACCGAGCCCCGGCCGCTTTCACAACAAATTGAGGGCAAAGCCCAAATTTTTGCAGGCTGAGGCAAGCTGTCATCTTTTTATTGCCTAGCATCGTTGTTATATGCACCAATGTAATAAGCACCCTTATGAAATGCTTTCACACCCATGAACAACACAAAGACCCTTGGCTTCCTGCTGCACGACGTCGCGCGCCTGCTGCGCAAGCGCTTCGAACAGCGTGCGAAGCATCTCGGATTGACGCGGTCGCAGTGGCAGACGCTGGCATACCTTGCCAATAATGAAGGTATCCACCAGGCGGGCCTTGCCGAGATACTCGAAATCGAACCGATCACGCTTGTCCGCATTCTCGACAAGCTTGAAGAGCGCGGCCTGGTAGAGCGCCGCCGGCATCCGACAGATCGGCGCATATGGCTGCTCTTCCTGCGCGACGAGACCCGCCCGCTTCTCGCCGACATGCGCGTGATTGGTGAAGCTACGCGCGGCGAGGCGCTCGCCGGCGTTTCGGTGGAAGACCGCGATCACCTCATCCGCACCCTTACCCTTATGAAGACGAACTTGATCGACGCATGCCAGACGCCGGTCGATGACAGAGAGAAAAATCATGGCTGATGGTTCACCTTCCATGCGCATTCCCGCCAATTCGGATCAGGCTCCTGCTCCTTCACAGCGCAGCGAGACAGTCCTTGAAAAGCGCGACACGACAATCGAGACGCCAGCAATCCCGGTGACCAAGGAAGCGCCGCCAGCACCGGCCCGGCCGCGCCGCAGCCTGAAGCGGCCGCTCTTGTTCGCGGTGCTGCCGCTCGCATTGATCGTCGGCGGTTATTTCTACGTTACCGGCGGCCAAGTCATGTCCACGGACAACGCCTATGTGCAGGCCGACATGGTCGGCGTCTCTACCGATGTTTCCGGAATGGTGCAGTCGATCGAGGTCCACGACAACCAGGTGGTCAAACAAGGCGACGTGCTCTTCCGGCTCGATCCAAGCGCCTATGAAATCGCCCTTGCCGGCGCGAAGGCTCAGCTTGGTGTCGTTCGCAACCAGATCCTGAACCTCGAGGCGAGCTACAAGCAATCGCTCGCCGAAATCACGCAGGCGGAAGCCGACATCCCCTTCTACAACAAGACGCTGCAGCGGCAGCAGGATTTGACCGCAACGGCGGCGGTTTCCAAGGCTGCCTATGACCAGGCCAAGCACGACCTCGACGCCGCCCAGCAGAAAGTGGACGTCGCCAAGGCGGAAGCTGCTGCCACGCTGGCACAGCTCGGCAATGACCCGAACCAGCCGGTCGAACAGAACCCGTCCTATCTTCAGGCTCAGTCGGCTGTGGACAATGCCCAGCGCAACCTCGACCGCACCATCGTGCGCGCGCCGTTTGACGGTATTGTTACCAATGTTTCCGCGCTGCAGGTCGGCGCCTATCTGCAGGCATCGCAGGCCGGGTTCAGCCTGGTCTCGACCACGCATATGTGGGTTGCGGCCAGCCCGAAGGAAACCGAACTCACCTACGTTCGCGAGGGGCAGCCGGTGACGATCAGTGTCGACACCTATCCGGGCGTCGAGTGGAAGGGCAAGGTTGCCAGCATCAGCCCGGCATCGGGCTCGAGCTTCTCGCTTCTGCCTGCCCAGAATACTTCGGGCAACTGGGTGAAGGTCGTCCAGCGCATTCCCATGCTCGTCAGTATCGACGATCTTTCCGGCAAGCCGCCGCTGCGCGTCGGCATGAGCGTCACCGCTGACGTCGAAACCGGCCACGCCCGCGGCATGCCTAAATTCATCTCAGATCTCTTTGGGGGCTTTGGTAGCAAGAGCCATGGCTAACACTGTCGCGCTTTCAGGTCCGGCCCCCGTGGTGGCGAACCGCGGGGCAATCACGGCCTGCGTTATCCTCGCCGTGATCATGCAGGCGCTGGATACGACGATCGCCAACGTTGCGCTGCCCTATATCCAGGGCAGCGTCTCGGCGAGCGCCGACCAGATCAATTGGGTTTTGACGTCCTATATCGTCGCCGCCGCCATCATGACGCCGCCCTCAGGGTTCCTCGCGGCACGCTTCGGCCGCAAGAATGTGCTGCTGACGGCGATTGTCGGCTTCGTCGTCGCATCGGTCCTGTGCGGGCTCGCCCAGACGCTGCCGCAAATTGTGGTCTTCCGCCTGATGCAGGGCCTGTTCGGCGCCGCACTGGTGCCGCTCTCCCAGGGCATTCTCCTCGATATCTACGAAGTGCACGAGCGCGGCAAGGCGATGGCGCTCTTCGGCGTCTCGGTCATGGTTGGTCCAGTGCTTGGCCCCGTCATTGGCGGCTGGCTCACCGATAATATCAGCTGGCGCTGGGTGTTTTATATCAACGTGCCCATCGGCATGCTCGCCTTCTTCGGCATCGTCGCCTTCGTTTCCGAGACCAAGCGCGACATCGGCGCCAAGCTGGACTGGTTCGGCTTCGGCATGCTCAGCCTTGCGATTGCCACGCTGCAGCTTTTCCTCGACCGCGGCGAGCAGCTGAACTGGTTCTCCTCCGGTGAAATTCAGATTGAGGCGCTGATCAGCGCCGGCGCCTTTTATCTTTTGCTCGTGCATACGTTCACGGCGAAGAAATCCTTCGTCAATCCGCGCCTTTTCCTCGACCGGAACTTCTCCGTCAGCATGTTCTTCATCTTCGTCATCGGCGTCACCTACCTCGCTTCGCTTGCCCTGATGACGCCCTATCTGCAGACGCTGATGGGTTATCCCGTCATTACCGCCGGCATCGTCATGGGCCCGCGTGGCGTCGGCACGATGATTTCGATGTTCATCGTCGGGCGCCTGATCGGCAAGATCGACACGCGTGCGTTGCTGATCTTCGGGTTTTCGCTCACCGCCTGGGCCATGTACGACATGACTGGCTGGACACCCGACATTTCACAATGGACGATCATTTCTGTCGGCTTCATCCAGGGTGCCGGACTCGGCTTCCTTTTCGTGCCCTTGACGACGATCGCCTTTGCCACCCTGCCCGCCCAAATGCGCGGCGAGGGCACAGGTCTCTACAATCTGTCGCGAAATATCGGATCGAGCGTCGGCATCGCCATCGTCTCGGCGCTGTTGACGGAGAACGTCCAGATCAACCACGCCTCCATCGCCGCCTATGTGACGCCGTTCAATCACGCATTCAATGCACCGGCCGTGATGCAGCATCTCGACCCGATGAAAGCTGCCGGCCGCGCCGCGCTCGACGGCATGATCACCGAGCAGGCGACGATCATCGCCTATATCGATGATTTCAAGCTGTTGATGATCATGTCGATCATCTCCATTCCGCTGGTCATGCTGCTGCGCAAGCCCGGTTCGGATGCGGCCCCGCCGGACCACAGCGCCGTCATGGAATGACCTTGCCGAAGTTGCAGATGCCCTAGCCGGCAGGCTTCAGGTCGCCAAGCAGTGTCGGAATGAGCTCCGACACTGTTGGATGGATCGGCACCGCCCATTTCAGCTGCGGATAGCCGACATCGGCATTCATCGTGTCAAGTATGCCGTGGATCGCTTCGTCGCCGCTGGTGCCGAGAATCGCCGCGCCGAGGATCCTTTGCGTTTCGGCGTCCGCGACCACTTTCATGAAACCCAGCGTTTCATCCTTCTCTACAGCGCGCCCGACACGCGTCATCGGACGCTTTGATACGAGGATGGGTCGGCCAGACGTGCGGGCCTGGCTTTCGGTCATGCCGACGCGCCCAAGCGGCGGATCGATATAAAGTGCATAACCCGGAATACGCTCGCTGACCTTCCGGTTCTCACCGTCCAAAAGATTGGCCGCGACGATCTCATAGTCATTATAGGCCGTGTGGGTAAACGCTCCGCGTCCGTTGCAATCACCGAGCGCCCAGATGCCATCGACGTTCGTCGCAAGATGATCGTCGACCTTGATAAAGCCGCGCTCGTCCACGGCGACGCCCGCCTTGTCGAGGGCAAGATCGTCCGTGTTGGGACGCCGGCCGATCGCCATCAGCACGCGCGACCCAACGACGCTCGGCGCGCCGTTTGTGCAATCCACGCCGACCTCGACGCCGTTCGGATGCGGCTTGAACGAGATGCACTCCGCATTGAGCCTCATGGCGATGCCTTCGGCCTCGAGAATATCCTTGATGGCGTCGGAGACGTCCTCGTCTTCGCGGCTGACAAGGCGCGGTCCCTTTTCGACCACCGTCACCTCGGCGCCAAATCGGCGGTACATTTGCGCAAATTCGAGGCCGATATAGCTGCCGCCAACGACAACCAGATGTTCGGGCACCTCATCCAGTTGAAGGATCGAGGCGTTGGTAAGATACTCGATGTCGTTGATCCCGGGCATGTCGGGTATGTTTGCCCGCCCGCCCACATTGAGGAAGATGCGGGGCGCCGTATACGTCTCGCTGCCGATTGCGATTTCGTGTGGAGCAGTGAAGCGCGCGTGGCCCTCGATCACCGTACAGTTTTCCATGCCGCGCAACCATTTTTCGACACCAGTGCGCGCGTTGTAGGAGACCGTTTCGGCCCGCTGCTTCACCCGCTTCATGTCGATGCCAACTTCGGCGCCGACCAATATGCCAAAGTCGGAGGCGCGCCGGGCAAGGTGGGCAGCGTAAGCGCTGGCGACGAGGGTTTTCGTCGGCATGCAACCGGTGTTGACGCAGGTGCCGCCAAACAGCTTGCGCTCGACCATCAGCACTTTCATCCCGGCTCCGGTGAGCCGGCCGACAAGCGATGGGCCAGCTTGTCCTGCCCCGATGACGATGGCGTCGAATGGCTTGCTCATGCCGGAACCTCCCTTGCCTGCGGGCTTCAGAGCGATGGATCATACAACTTTGGGGCGAAGCATAGATCAGCGGCGTTTCAGCGTCACCGCCGGAGCGCCCAATGTGTGAAGAATTCGGCAATCATTTGAACCGCCAGGTGAATGGATGGTTCAGCCAGCGTTCAGATGCCCTTGTCTATTTTCAAGGAGTCACTGGGGAAATTTTGTCATGCTTGTTCAACGTCTTGGCATCGTATTTGCCATTTTCCTTGTCTTCGCATTGGGTTTTGGCAGCTTTATCAATTACACGAAGTCGGGGCGCATCGCGCATCCGGACATGCACGGTAACCTTGTCTATCGTCAGGGCTAAGCGATCAGCTGCGCTTCTTGTTGCGGGTTTCGGCGATGTCGAGTTGTTCCAGCAAGTCGAGGAATTGCTTGGGCATCTTCTTTTCGACCCTGGCGGCGCTTGTCGTGCGGATAGCGTGCTGGAATTCCGGGCGCTGAAGCTGGTCGCGGACGACGCTTGCCGTAGGATGAGGCTTAGCCACTCGTTTTCCAGTCATAATACTTCCAATCGGCTCTGAAGCTGGCGCCATCATTTTCACTCCATGCTTCGACATCCATGACCCTATAAAGGGGACGGAAGGCTTTTGTTTCAAATCCTATGGGTCTATGGTCAATAAATGCTGAATATGACCGGCGGGACCGGAATCCGAGCCGCATTCGCTCTTCAGCTTGCCATCGTATTTTAATGATCGGGTGCGGAACTCTAACGGAAAAGCGGCGTTGTCCTCCAAACATTAAAGGATATGCCAATGTTGATACGTGTCGGTTATGAGATTGCCATTAGGTGCAACCAGCCCACTCCGATGACCACCTATCTCAATCTCGAATCGGCGCGGACTGCCGACATCAAGTGCGAGAATGGACCCGTGGCCAGCCCGGATCTGAAGCTTGAAAAATTCAAGGATCTGTTCGGCAATACCGCTATCCGCCTTCTCGCTCCGGCTGGCAATCTGACCTTGACCTATGATGCCGTCGTCAAAGACGACGGCCTGCCGGATCCGGTCCATGAAGATGCGGCCGAGATCACGGTCGACAAGCTTCCGACCGAATGCCTCGCCTACCTCTCCGCCAGCCGCTACTGCGAGACGGATGAGTTGAGCCAGCTTGCCTGGAACCTTTTCGGCCATATAAAGCCGGGCTGGACCCGCGTTCAGTCGATCTGCGACTACGTCAACCAGCGGCTAACCTTCAGCTATGGCTTTGCCCGCTCGACACGCACCGCCGCCCAGGCACATGAGGAACGGGTTGGCGTTTGCCGTGACTTCGCCCACCTTGCCGTTGCGCTTTGCCGCTGCATGAATATTCCTGCACGCTATGTGAACGGCTATATGGGCGACATCGGCGTGCCGGCCGACCCGGCGCCAATGGATTTCAACGCCTGGATCGAGGTTTTCCTCGGCGACAGGTGGCACACGTTCGACGCCCGTCACAACCAGCGTCGCATCGGGCGCATCGTGGTCGCACGCGGCCGCGACGCCGCCGATATTCCGTTGATCCATACGTTCGGACCGCATGAGTTGACCAATTTCAAGGTCTGGACGTTCGAGGAGCACGACCCTTCCTTCAACCGCCAGCGCTTCGATAAAGTGTCGTTGTTGACCCCTTGGTTCAGCCCGCGCTGGTCGCGCCTGTCCCGTGCCATCCGTGAGCGCAGCGAAGCCGAGCCGACGCTTTAGCGTCGGTTCCCCTTGTAATGAATTCGATTGAATGGGCTGGTCTGCCACATTTCGCAGCGCGCATTTCATTGCTGCTTTGCGGTAAGCCCTTTAAATGACCTGAAAATCCGTTTCGATTTGCCATGCCACAATCCAGCGATTACGATTCTCGCCGTCGCTGGAGCAATAATAATGAAGAGGAACACCTCCATGGCTTTCGATAACCCTCTGAATCCAATGTACTCTCAAGACGACTGGGACATCATGCAAGCAGCCTACGACAAGGCCGCTGCGACGCTCGTGGTCAAGTCCAGTTCGGATGAAGAGGCGAAGGTCATTGCCGAGACCGTTATGACGGCTTTCAACCGCGGCAATCGCGATATCAATTCGCTTGCTGCGCTGGCAGTTGTGATTGCGGTGAACTCGCATCCAACGGTCAGCGGGACCAAGGATGGCACCGAGCAGCGCGTCGCATAATGCCTTTAAGCCCACCTTGGGTAGAGCGCGCTACTAATTGCAACTTTGACTTTCAACTCAGTTTCCGGCTATCAGGCTGCGAGGAATCTTGCAGCCGAGGCCGAGAATGAAATTTATGACCCTTGCCACTTTGCTCAGCAGTCTCGTCTTGAGCGCCTGCGGCGGTGGAACCTATGCGTCCTGGTCGCCGCGGCCGCCGGATGTGGCCCAGTCAAGCCCGGTCGATTGCCAGCGCGGCATCGGCATCTGCCCTGGCGCTTACGGGCGCGCGGGCCAAATGCGCCGGAACATGTAGCCCTTAAGCCGAGAAGCTATCCCGGAACAGTCGGTTCAAATCCGCCACAACGGCTGCCGCATCATGTCCATTCATGAGCCCAGCATTGATCCGGTCGGAGGCCTTCTGCTGAAATGCCATGTAGCCATTGTGCCGGGGTCTGACCCAGGCGGACTCGAGTGTCCTTCGGGTTGCGGCATAAAAATCGGTTGTAGCGGCATTTACCGCAGCATCCTCCCAGGCCGCGGCGTGGCCCGGTTGCCCGCCGGCCGCGGCATAGGGACCGCGCTGAACGTCGCCGCTTGCGATCCAATAGGCAAAGTCGGTCGCGGCATCGCGATGTGCCGAAAATGCGGAAACGGCAATGCCGGTACCGCCAAGCGCTGATCCAATGGGACCATTTCCACCCGCATCTGCGATGTCAGCGAAAGCAATCAGCGAGGGCCTGAAACCTTCGATCGCGTAGCTGACATAGCCGTAGATCAATGGCGAACAGGCAATGTCCGCCTCCGCTAGCGCCATCCGCTCGAGCACGGCGATCGGATCCATGTCGAAGCAGGCGGGATCGATCAGTGCTGCGATCTCGCGCATTATCTCGAATGTCCTGGCTCCTGCGCCTGGTGCTACGAGGTCACCGAATGTGGTCGAGCAATGGGAACCCAGATTGGCGCAGAGCGTATAGAACGTCATCAGCGTATGCGGCGGGCGCAGCGGCAGCAGCACCTTGCCTTCGCGGGCGAGCCGCATCACCTCTGCCCATGTCGTTGGCGGCCGCTCGAGCAGGTCCGGGCGCCAAACCATAACCTGGCTTGCCGTATCAATCGGGAACGCCCATTGGCGATCCTGCCAGCAATAGCTCGGGTAGGATTGTCCGACGCTGCCGGCAATGAGCGCGTCCCGCTCCGCCTCACGGCCCTTAACGTCCAGCGGGTGGAGGCAGTTCTCCGCGGTGATCTGCCCGACATGCGGATGATCGATCACGATCAGATCGTAGGCGCGGGCAAGCTCATCCACGGGAAAGGATTCGAAATCCTGCAGCGAGCGTTTTTCCCACTCCACGGTTACGCCGGATTTCTCCTTCCAGAGCTGCGAGCAAGCCACCATCGGGTCATAGCCGCGCGGATGGCTCCACGTCATCCCCTTGAGAACAATGCCGCTCACAGCCCGAATTCCTTGCGAATGCGGTCGCTATGCTCGCCGATCCGTGGCGCGGCCCGATCGAACTTGGCCCGCTTGCCATTGACGCGGATCGGCGACCTCGTTGTCTCGATCGACACATTGTCGTCGCGCTCGACCGTCTGCAGCATGTCGAGCACCTTGAAGCCTTCGCTTTGCAGGAGCTCTTCCCAGTTCAGCACCTTCGCGCACCATATATCCGCAGGTTCGAGTATGGCGAGCCAGTATTCGGTTGGCTCGGTCGCCAGCTTCTCCGCGATAATGCGTTTGATCGCATCACGCGCCGTAAACCAGGTTGCAGGCTGATCGCGGTAGGGGGCGAGTGCATCAAGACCGAGAAGGTCCGCGAGCTTCGGCAAAGGTGTCATGGCAAGCGCGAGATAACTGTCTTTCGTCTGATAGACGCCATAGGGTGCCGAGAGATAGGCGTGCGCGCTGCGGAAATCGGAGCGTTTCGGCAATCGGCGGCCATCATTGAGGTGCGTCGTCAGAACCTCGAACTGAAAATCGATCAGTGATTCCATCAGGCTCGTCTCGATATGGGCGCCCTCGCCGCTGATCCCCCGCCGCACGAGGGCCGCGAGGATGCCCTGCACGATCGCCGCCCCCGCAAGCATGTCGCCGACGGCGAGTCCAAAGGGCACAGGTCCCTGGCTTTCATCGCCGTTGAGCCACATCAGGCCGGAGCGCGACTGCGCCAGCAGGTCCTGACCCGGACGTGACACCCACGGCCCCTCCTCGCCGTAACCGCTGATGCTGGCATAGACCAGACGCGGGTTGATCGCCTTTACTGCCTTATAATCAAGGCCGAGCCGCTGGATGACGCCGGGCCTGAAGTTCTGGATGAGCACATCGGCACGCGCGAGCAACGCCTTAAGCGCCTTAAGGTCAGCCTCGTTCTTCAAATCGATCGCGAGGCTTTCCTTGGCGCGGTTGATTGCATGGAAAATCGTCGAATCCCCGCCGATTTCGGTGTCGCTGAGATAAAGGCGCCGTGAAAGGTCGCCCCCATCGGGCCGCTCGATCTTGATTACACGCGCGCCAAGATCCATCAGGCGCAGGGACGCATAGGGTCCCGACAGAAACTGGCTCATATCGACGACAAGCAGGCCTGTCAGGGGCAATTCGTTCGCAGTCATTATTTTTCGGTCTTTCCAACAAAATCAGCAGGATTCTTGTATTTCACCGTTTGCAGGTGTTCGCAGTAGAGGACGAGCTCGCCCTCATTCTTGAAGACTTCATAGCTGGCGCGGATAAGGCCAAGGTCCTTGTAGCGCGGCCGTTTATCGAGGTTGGTGCGGATCGTGTAGATCGTGTCGTTCAGGAAGACGGGCTTGATGAACCGCAGCTTGTCATAGCCGTACGAAAAAGCGTTGATGCAATTGGTGGCTACCAGGCCTAGGCCGGCGGAAAAGACAAAGGCACCTGCGACCAGACGCTTGCCAAACATGCCCTCGCTTTCCGCGAACATCTGGTCCTGGACATAGGGATGGATGTCGGTGACGAGGACGTTGAAAAGATGGCTGTCGCTTTCGGATATTGTCCGCCGCAGCGATCGTATCTTCTGACCAACAGGCCAATCCTCATAATACCAGTTTTCCGCGTTCCATACCGGCAGCGCGGCATGGGCCTCCGGCATGTTTCTTGGATGCGTCGAGGAAACGCCGACTGTCGGCGTAAGGCCGGTCATTGCCGCACGCTTTCCACGTGCGGATTACTCCAGTTGCGTCCCATGACTGCCTCCCATATCTTCTCTTGTGAATAATATTTTCACATATGAGGGGAAATGGCAAGCGTTCTGGCGGACTATCCTTTGAAAATGCCCTTGCCCAAAAGGTGCTCGCGGTCGTGCGGCGCATCGAAATTCTGGTCCGGTCCAAGCGGAACAATGAGTGTCGGGTTGATGTGGGCAATCGAATAATAGCCGGCCTTGATGTGGTCGATCTTTACAGTCGTGCGCACGTCCTGCCATTGGTACAGTTCGCGCATATAGTTGGAAAGATTGTGGTAGTCGGCGATCCGGCGAATGTTGCACTTGAAGACGCCATGATAGGCAGCGTCAAACCGCACAAGCGTTACAAACAGCCGCCAGTCTGCTTCCGTGAGATATTGCCCGGCGAGATAGCGATGATCGGCAAGACGCGCCTCGATCTTGTCGAGGGCCTTGAAAACGCTCGTGGCGGCATCTTCATAAGCCGCCTGCGATTTGGCAAAGCCGGCGCGATAGACGCCATTATTGACATTGTCATAGACGAGCCCGTTCCAGCGGTCGATTTCCGCGCGGAGAGGTTCGGGATAGAAATCCTGGTGGTCGCCGGTGAGTTCGTTGAATGCCGTATTGAGGATGCGGATAATATCGGCTGACTCGTTATTCACGATCCGCCCTTCCTTGCGGTCCCAAAGGACCGGAACGGAAACCTTACCGGTATAGTTGGGCTCGCTCGCAGTATAGAGCTGGTGCAGGTAGCGAATGGGCGGGGCCTTCGGCCCTGCGTCCTGCGGGTCCGCGAAGGTCCAGCCATTTTCGCCAATTGCCGGCTCCGCGACGGAAATGCGGATGATTTCGCGCAAGCCCTTCAAACTGCGGAAGATCAGTGTGCGCGATGCCCAGGGGCAGAGGTAAGAGACAAAAAGCTGATAGCGTCCGGGTTCGGCGGGCAGGCCGGGTTGGCCGGACGGACCCGGCGCGCCATCCGGCGTAATCCAGCTATGGAAATGCGTCGCCTCGCGATGGAACGCGCCATCCTTCATTTCGCTGGCGGCAACATCGCCCTTGATCCATTCTCCATTCACCAATGCCGGCATGTGCTAAATCCTGATCTTCTGTTGAAAAGACCAAGATTGCACGTCGCACACGCGTTTCCTACCGGCGCCGCTTTGACAGACTGTATTCCGGCAAGGAACAGTGGCCTGCTAACCGGTTACCGCGCCTTCGCTTGCCGACTTCGCCAACTGCGCGAATTTGGCGAGGACACCGCGCGTATAACGCGGCGGTGGCTGCTTCCAGTTGCTGCGGCGGCGTTCGATCTCGTCGTCGCTGACCTCGAGTTGCAGCAACTGCTTGTGCGCATCGATCGTGATAGTGTCGCCTTCCTCGACAAGCGCGATGGTGCCGCCTTCGAAGGCTTCCGGCGTCACATGCCCGACCACCATGCCCCAGGTTCCGCCCGAAAAGCGCCCATCCGTTATGAAACCAACGCTTTCTCCGAGGCCCCGACCGATGATCGCCGATGTGGGTGCCAGCATTTCGGGCATGCCTGGACCACCGCGCGGGCCAAGATAGCGCAGCACGAGGACATCCCCCGGCTTGATTCTGTCGGAGAGTATGGCGTCCATTGCCGATTGCTCGTCGTCGAAGACGCGGGCGGGTCCCTTGATGACCGGATTTTTCAGCCCGGTGATCTTGGCGACCGCTCCGCCCGTTGCAAGGTTTCCCTTGAGGATCGCAAGGTGGCCCTCACTGTAGAGTGCCTTGGCGATCGGCCGGATAATGTCCTGGCCCTCGGGCGGCGCGTCCGGAACATTGGTGAGTTCTTCGGCCAATGTTCGCCCCGTGATCGTCAGGCACTCACCGTGCAACAGGCCGGCATTCAGCAACAGTTGCAGGACCTGCGGTATGCCGCCCGCCTTGTGCAGATCGACCGCCATGTACTGGCCGGAGGGACGCAGGTTGCACAGGACCGGAACCTTGCGGCGCACACGCTCGAAATCATCGAGCGTCCATTCGACCTCCGCAGCATGGGCAATGGCAAGAAAATGCAGGACGCCATTGGTGGAGCCGCCTGTCGCCATGATCAATGCGACCGCATTTTCGATAGACTTGCGGGTGATGATGTCGCGAGGGCGAATATTCTTGCGCACCGCCTCGATGAGCACCCGCGCTGATTCCGCCGTGCTGTCGATCTTCTCCGCGTCGGGATTCGCCATGGTCGACGAATACATCAGCGACATGCCGAGCGCCTCGAAGGCCGAACTCATGGTGTTGGCCGTATACATGCCGCCACATGAGCCCGTCGAAGGGCAGGCATGACGCTCTATGCCCTCGAAATCCTCCTCGCTCATCTTGCCGGCCATGTATGAGCCTACCGCCTCGAAGGCCGAGACGATGGAAAGATCCTTGCCCTTCCATCTGCCGGGCTTGATCGTACCGCCATAGACATAGATTGCCGGGACATTGGTGCGAGCAATGGCAATCATGCCGCCCGGCATGTTCTTGTCGCAGCCGCCGATGACGAGCACGCCATCCATCCACTGGCCGTTGACGCACGTCTCGATGCAGTCGGCGATAACCTCGCGCGATATTAGCGAATATTTCATCCCCTCGGTGCCCATGGCCATGCCGTCGGAAATTGTCGGCGTGCCGAACAGCTGCGGATTGCCGCCTGCCGCTTTTACTGCGGCGACGGCCGCGTCGGCGAGCGGCTGCAGGCCGGCATTGCAGGGCGTGATGGTCGAGTGGCCATTGGCGATGCCGATCATCGGCTTGGCGAAGTCTGATTTTTCATAGCCGAGCGCATAATACATCGCGCGATTCGGCGACCGCGCTATGCCCTCGGTGATGTGCTTGGAACGCTCATTGGCTGCCATTGCCGCACCTCCTGTTCAGGCAAGCGATTTGACGCTCCTTGAGGACGGCTGTCAAACGGCAGACCGGTGATGTGCAATGGCTTTAGCGGATCGCAGCAACCAGCGCCTTGTCCGGGAAGCAGGTGGCCGCCATCCCCTGCTTCGATTGCCAATCGCCAATCGAGCGGCGCGTCTTGAACCCTGGAAATCCGTCGGCACCGCCGGCGTCGTAACCCTTTTTCTCCAGCGCCCGTTGCAGGGCGGCAATGTCGGACCGGTAGAGCCCGCCGACATCGCCCCACCCCGCGGTAAAGTTCGCGGCGCCATGGGCGATGCGGTCGCTGACATGGCCGATGAACAGCGCATAGAGATCGCTCATATTGTACTCCTTGAGTACGTAGAAATTCTTCGTGACGATGAACGCCGGGCCGTGCCTCCCGGCCGGCATCAGGAGAAACCCTTCGCCCTTGGCCTCCGCCGCAGGAAATGGCTTGCCGCTGACGCGCTTGATGCCGAGCTTTCCCCAGGTGCTGAAGGGCTTGCCCTGGTCGGGACCTTCGAGCGCGCAACTGACGCTCTCGGGGACGATTACCTCATAGCCCCAGTCACGGCCACGCTGCCAGCCATATTGGGCAAGGTAGTGCGCGATCGAACCCAGCGTATCGGGCACCGAGTTCCAGATGTCGCGCTTGCCGTCGCCGTCGAAATCAACGGCATGCTCGAGGTAGGACGTCGGCATGAATTGCGGCTGGCCAAGGGCTCCTGCCCAGGAGCTCTTCATGCTGCCGGCGCCAATATAGCCTTTCTCGACGATTTCAAGCGCAGCAAGCAGTTCCTTGCGGAACATGTCCTTGCGCGTTGCGAGAAAAGCCTTCGTCCCCAGGACGGCAAAGGCATTATACGGAATCTTGACGCTGCCAAAGCCGCTTTCGCGGCCCCATATGGCGAGGACAATCTCGCCGGGTACGCCATATGTCTTTTCGACCGACTGCAATATCCGCGCATATTGGCCAGCACGCGCCGTCCCGCCGGAAGTTACGTTGTTGACGGTCTTGTCGTTGAAGTATTTTCCGGGCGAACCGAATTCGCTCTGTGCCTGCTTTTGCGGTGTCTGCGGCTTCTCGCCGGGCATGACAAGGTCCGGCAGGTCGAAATTAAGCGTCACGCCTTTGAAGGCCTGGTCGAATGTCGCCCGGGATATTCCCTTGCCCTTGGCTTCCGGCCACAGATCGTTGTCCAGCCATTGCTGATACTGCGCTTCTACCTGAGGCCTGGACGCAGCGAGGCTTGCCGGTGCGTAAAATATGACGATCAGTCCGATCAGCGCCCAGAGGGCATTCATCCATGGGCGCATGCTCAAGTCGTCTCCTATAGCGACGTTCGGGCCCGCAAGGCGGCGGCCAGGGTTCCTTCATCAAGGTAATCGAGTTCGCCGCCCACCGGAACACCGTGGGCAAGGCGGGTAATCCGCACATCGAAGCCGGCCAGTTGATCGGTGATGTAATGGGCGGTGGTCTGTCCCTCTACCGTGGCGTTGACAGCGAGGATGACTTCCTTGATTTCGCCCTCAGCGACCCGCCCGACAAGCGAGGCGATGTTGAGATCATCGGGGCCAATTCCATCAAGTGGGGAAAGTCGTCCTCCGAGCACGTGGTAGCGCACGTTCATCGAACCCGCCCGCTCGAGCGCCCAGAGGTCGGAGACGTCTTCGACGACGATCAGCGTCGAGCGTTCGCGACGCGGATCGGTGCAGATCATGCACGGATCGGCAGTATCGACATTGCCGCAGGTCGAGCAGACACGCACCTTTTCGGCGGCGTCCTGCATGGCCGAACCCAATGGAATGAGCAAGGCTTCCTTCTTCTTGATGAGATGCAGCGCCGCCCTGCGCGCCGATCGTGGCCCTAGCCCCGGCACCTTGGCGAGGAGCTGGATCAGGCGTTCGATTTCGGGACCGGCGATTCGTTTCGACATAGCGTCGGTTTAGAGCAATTTGACGATTTATGGAATTGGCGAGCGCACAACCTCGACGGCCCGAATGCCAAAAGCGACACAACCCTGCATTCGTTGCCATCTCGAAATTGCAACACGATGATGCCGCGGTTCGAAGGCGAAAGCAGCAGCGCCGCACCAGCCGGCGCATCGGGAGAATGGGCTCCCGACTGCGGCAACAGCCTTGCTTTCCAACTTGGAGTGAAACGATGCGGAAATTTCCGTGGAGTGTCAGCCTTATCATGAAGAAAACCCGGACGAGCTGGTCATGGACCGTCCGGGTTCAATTCAGATAAGAAAGGGGGACGGGCGAAAGCTCGTTCCCACTCCAAACTCAACATAGCTGAGTTGATCTCGCTTTCCAATAAGCTTCCAGTTGTGGACTGCCCTTAGAACGGAAGCTTGAAACCGGGAGGTATCGGAAGGCCGGCCGTCAAAGCCTGCGTCTTTTCAGCCATGATCGCCTCGACTTTCGACTTTGCCTCATTGTGCGCGGCAATGATGAGGTCTTCGATGACTTCGATATCGTCTTCCTTGAAAAGGGACGGATCGATGCTGAGCGCCGTCATCGCGCCCTTGCCGGAAAGCTTGACGGTGACAAGGCCGCCGCCAGCATGACCTTCGGCCTCCAGAGCCGCGATCTCTTCCTGCATGGCAGCCATCTTGGCCTGCATTTCCTTGGCCTGCTTCATCATGCCCATAATGTCACGCATGGGAAAAACTCCTGTTCGTCAATCGTCTTCTTCGACCGGTGCGAGCGTATCATCTCCCGCTGCGACGGCATCATCCATCTGTCCGGCCGGGGCCGTAATGCGCACGTTGATGATCTTGGCGCCCGGAAATTTTGCAAGGATCGCCGCGACATCCGGGTCGGAGCGCGCATCGCTGAGCAACGTATCGCGCTTGGCCGTTTCTGTCTCGTTGACCGTAGCGTTTCCCGGTTCCCGCGACAACGAGACCATCCAGCGAATACCGGTCCACTCGCTGAGCTTTTGCGAAAGATCGGTCAGCAAAGATTTTGGAGCGTTTTCGGTCAGGTTGATTTCGAGTCGCCCGGGCTTCATGCTGACAAGCCGTACGCAATTCTTGACCATGATCTTGAATTGCATGTCGCGGTGCCTGTCGGCGAGCGCCACGATATCTTCGATGTTTTCAACGGGTACGGCTGGAGACTGCGGCTGCTCCACGACCACCGGAGGAGCGACGCTCGGTTCGGACTTCGGCGCAGGCTCGACAAGCCGCATTGTCGCGCCGCCATTGGAAGTGACGACACCGCGTTGCGATGCCATCGCATCCACCTGGCCTGCGCGCGCGGTCGGCGCACCACCATTTCCCGGACGTGATCCCTCGCTGCGATTCGGCGATGCCGGAATGCCGCCGTCCTCAAGGGACTTCAGCGCCTCGTCGAGCGTCGGAAGATCGGCGGCATGGGCAATGCGGATCAGCAACATCTCTGCCGCCTGGACGGGACGGCTTGATTCCTCGACCTCGGTGATCCCCTTCAGCAGCATCTGCCAGGTGCGCGAGAGGACGCGGATCGACAGCTTTTCGGCAAAATCCCTGCCGCGCAGCCTCTCGTCTTCCGAAAGCGAAATGTCGTCGGCGACATCGGGCGTGAAGCGGATGCGCGTTACCAGGTGATTGAAATCCGCAAGGTCCGTCAGCACTACGGCAGGATCGGCGCCGACATCGTACTGGGCACGAAATTCCCTCAGTGCCGAAGCGACGTCGCCGCGCATCAGCATTTCGAAGAGATCGATGATGCGGGCGCGATCGGCAAGGCCGAGCATCGAACGCACGGCTTCCGCCTCGACACGGCCCGCACCATGGGCAATGGCCTGATCGAAGATCGACAATGAATCACGCACCGAACCCTCGCCGGCACGCGCGATCATGCTGAGCGAAACGTCGTCGACGGCAATCGACTCAAGGTCGGCGATTTTCTGCAGGTGGCGAACGAGGACGCTGGTATCGATGCGCCGAAGATCAAACCGCTGACAACGCGAAAGCACAGTAATCGGCACTTTGCGAATTTCAGTCGTTGCAAATATGAACTTCACATGCGGCGGCGGCTCTTCAAGCGTCTTCAACAGGCCATTGAAGGCCTGGTTCGACAGCATGTGCACTTCGTCGATGATATAGACCTTGTAGCGCGCCGAGACCGGGCGATAGCGCACCTGCTCGATGATCTCGCGAATGTCGTCGATGCCGGTGTGCGAAGCCGCATCCATCTCGATGACATCGACGTGACGGCCTTCCATGATCGCCTGGCAATGTTCGCCCGGAATGGTGAGGTCTATCGTCGGTTTGTCGATGTCGGCGGTCTGGTAGTTGAGCGCGCGCGCAAGGATACGCGCCGTCGTCGTCTTGCCAACGCCGCGAACACCGGTGAGCATCCAGGCCTGGGCAATACGCCCCGTCTCGAACGCATTGGTCAGTGTGCGGACCATCGGCTCCTGGCCGATCAGATCGTTGAAATTCTGCGGGCGGTATTTGCGGGCGAGCACGCGATAGGCGCTGTCTGGCGTTATTGTATCCATCGCGTCCTGTTTGGCTCCTGCGCTAGGCTCCCGACCCTTGCCCTTCACGAAGTCTAACCGCATGCGCCGCAGCGTCAATGCCGCGGACGGCTTTGACACAGGCAAGGTGACAGGAAAAGGTGGGAGGCTGGCACGGCGACCCGTGCCTGGCTCGTTGGGGCTGCTTCCTTCCGGACCTGACCCGGTTGGCGAGTGGCTCGTCCACCACCAACCTCCCGAGCCTCATATCGTCAATCCGCACGCAAAAAGCAAGCGAAACCGCGAAAAAACTGTTATCTCTTATCGATCATGACTTTTGTTCTCGATAACAAACTTGCAGCAGACACCTATTCAATTGCAAGGCTGGGCCTCTGCGATCTGCGCCTTATGAACGACCGCCGCTGGCCGTGGCTCATCCTCGTGCCGCAGCGGCCGGGGATATGCGAGATTCATGAATTGACGCCGCTCGACCAGACCATTCTGACTTTTGAGGCGGGCATTGCCGCGCAAGCCCTGAAATCCGTTGTGAATTGCGAAAAGATCAACACCGGCGCGCTCGGCAATATCGTGCGTCAACTGCATCTTCATGTGATTGCCCGCAACAGTGGCGATCCCGCCTGGCCTGGCCCGGTGTGGGGCCACGGCACCCGTGAGCCCTACGGCGAAAAAGATGCCCGGGCCTTTGCCAGCGCCATACTCAACGCTATTTAATCCGTCAACATCACCAATGCCCTGTCCCGCGGGTCCGTTTCTGGAGCTCCAAGCATGTCGTTTCGCCTTTTCGATATCCCGGAAAAGGAACCCAGCCATTTCGTCGGATTTGCCGGCAACCGGATCAACCGCCACGCTGAAAAGCGCAGCGATGACGCCGTCGATGTTGCGCTTGCCAATGCCGACGCACGGATGCTCCTGATCGGGCAAGGCAAGGTGTTGGTGGCTGACGGCAATGCGTTCTTTACGCTAAAGGACGCAGCGCCTTTTCTGCCTGCGCGGTCTTCCACGGTTTATCTCGGCCTGCAGGACGGCGCGCCCGTTCTTGCTGCGCCGAGCGCTTTTGATTTCGCCGCGCTGCCTGGGGCGGTCCAGGCAATCGACTACCGCTCCGTTTATACGCAGGGCATCATCCCGCCCGACCAGCTCGGCGCGATGGCGCAGGCGGTTTCGCTCCTCACCTGGAACGAGAATAACAAGTACTGCGGGCGCTGCGGCACAGAGACCCTCATGCGTGACGGCGGCTACCGGCGAACCTGCCCCAACTGCGAAGCGCAACACTTTCCCCGGACCGATCCCGTGGCGATCATGATGGTGGTGCGTGGCGACAAGTGCCTCCTGGCGCGCGGGCCGCATTTCGGTCCGGGCATGTATTCCTGTTTGGCCGGCTTTATCGAACCTGGCGAGACGATCGAAAACGCCGTGCGACGCGAAACCTTCGAAGAAACGAACCTAAAGATCGGCCGGGTGCTGTATCACGCGAGCCAGCCCTGGCCATTTCCCTACTCCCTGATGATCGGCTGTCATGCCGAGGCGCTTTCGGATGACTTTATCCTTGACCGGGCCGAGCTCGAGGACGGGCGCTGGTTCTCACGCGACGAGGTGGTGTCGATGCTCGACCGGACCCATCCGGACGGCGTGATCACCCCTCCTCCCGGCGCCATCGCCGCTCATCTCATCCGCAGCTGGGTGGAAGGTTGAACGCTTTATACCAAAGTCTGCATTGAAAATCCCCACGATGGTATATATCTTTGTCATATCTCATTGGAGGTTGGCATGGACACAGCGAAGATTTTCTGGTCGGGGCGGTCGCAAGCAGTTCGCTTGCCGAAGGAGTTTCGCTTCGAGACCTCAGAGGTGAGAATTCGCAGGCAGGGAAATGCGGTAATCCTCGAACCAATCGCGAATGATTGGGCGTGGCTTAGCGCACTGTCGGGGCACGTGGACGAAGATTTCGAGCAAGCGGCGAGCGAACAACCTGAAGCCCAGGAAAGGCCTGATCTGGACTTCTTTGAATGAAGTATTTGCTCGACACGAATGCGGTCATAGCACTTCTCAAATTCAACGGTAAATTTCGCTCCAATATGATGCGACATTCGCCGCAAGATATCGCCATTTCAGCGATCGTGGCCCATGAACTCTACTTCGGGGCCTATAAATCTGAACGGCGGGAAAAAAATCTTGCGGACATAGAAATCCTGCAGTTTCAAATCCTGGAATTCAGCCAAGAGGATGCCCGGTCGGCGGGTGCGCTTCGCGCCCATCTTTCACGCGAAGGAACGCCGATTGGCCCCTACGATGTGCTCATTGCAGGACAAGCTCGCGCCCGCTCGCTCGTCCTCGTTACCAGAAACGTCCGCGAGTTCGAGCGCATCGGCGGACTGACGATTGAAAACTGGGAAGGCTAACTACTCTTCCTCGGCCTGCGAGCTGCGGAAGGTGGTGTCGGCCGGATAGACGCCGAGGATGCGGACTTCCTTCGAAAAGAATTCGAGTTCATCGAGCGCATGTGCCACGTTCTTGTCGTCCGGATGACCCTCGATATCCGCGTAAAACTGCGTCGCGGTGAACTTTCCGTCGATCTGGTAGCTTTCGAGCTTCGTCATGTTGACGCCGTTCGTCGCAAATCCGCCCATGGCCTTGTAAAGCGCCGCGGGCACGTTGCGCACGCGGAAGACGAAAGTCGTCATCATCAGTTCATCTGAGGCGCGCGGGGCCCATTTCTTGGTCTTGTTGAGAACGACGAAGCGCGTGACGTTATTTTCCGTGTCTTCCACATCCTCTTCGAGAATGTCGAGGCCGTAAAGCGAGGCGGCAAGGCGGGGGGCCAGCGCCGCCATCGTCTTGTCCTTCACATCGGCAACGAGCCGGGCTGCGCCGGCCGTGTCGCCGGCGATCACCGGCTTCCAGTTGTTCTTGCGGATGTATTTCCGGCACTGGCCGAGCGCATGGATATGACTGTGCACGGAAGTGATGTCGCTGCGCTTGGTGCCGGGCAGTACCATCAATTGAAAATGAATGGGCAGGAAGTATTCGCCGACGATGTGCAGCCGCGATTCCGGCAGGAGATGATGGATATCGGCCACGCGCCCCGCGATCGTGTTTTCAATCGGAATCATCGCAAGGTCGGCAGCGCCGCTCTCGACGGCATTAAACGCATCTTCAAAAGTCGGGCACGGCAGTGGTTCCATGTCGGGAAACATGTTGCGGCAGGCCGTATCGGAATTTGCGCCGGGTTCGCCCTGGAACGAGATGCGGTTGGTCGTTGCCATCATTATCTGCCTTTTGAGGAAGTGAGGATTTCGCGCGCCCGTTCGAGATCTTCCGGCGTATCGACGCCCAGCGGCACCGAATCGACGATCTCGACATCAATGCGCATGCCCGCTTCGAGCGCGCGCAGCTGTTCGAGACGCTCCCGGCGCTCCAGAGGCGAAGGACCGAGGCTGACAAACCGCTCGAGCGCAGCCCTCCGGTAAGCGTAGAGCCCAATATGATGGTAAAGTGGCCCCTCACCCCACGGCGCTGTTGCGCGGGTGAAATAGAGTGCCCGCATCTGATCGGGACCAATCGGAGAACCTATGATCTTGACCACGTTCGGATTGGTCTTCTCATCCTCACGGCGGATTTCGACGCCGAGCGTCGCGATATCGGCGGGGCCGGACTGCAGGGGCTTGAGCGAGCGCCTGATGATATCGGCCTCGATGGTCGGAAGATCGCCCTGGACATTGACCACCGCATCGACGCTGCCGTCAGGATCGAGAGCGAGAAGCGCCTCGTGAATACGATCCGAACCCGATTCGTGGTCGGCCCGCGTCATGATCGCCTCGATGCCGTGCGCTTCTATGGCCGACTTGACGTCGGGACTATCTGTCGCAACGACGGTTCGCCCGAGACCGGCGGCAATCGCGCGCTCGGCGACATGCACGATCATCGGCTTTCCCGCAATATCGGCCAGTGGCTTGTTGGGCAGCCGGGTCGAGGCCATCCGGGCAGGGATCAGGGTCAATATTTTCATCGTTGCACACGGTCTAAGGTGTCAAAAAGTCTCAGGCAGAAGCGCCCTTATATGTGTTGCAAGTCTTCAGCAAAAGACCTAGTTTCCGCGCGATCACGAGGGGACTCTTGTCAAGAAATGCAGCGCACTGCATTGACCAGATATTGAGAACCTCCGCAAGTGTGCTGAACATCGAGCCCTGCAATTGCTCCAGGCAAGCGTCAGAGTGGACTTGATATTGAGCGCACTTGAACAGGACACAAGTGGAGCACTGATCGACGATGGAATCGACCCCGTTCAACAAATATGCCATGGCGTTTCTGGCAACCGTGTTCGTTGTCATGACGGCAGGTATCCTGTCCGATTCTATTTTCGATTCGCATGCGCCAGAAAAGCCCGGCTTTATCATCCAGGCCGCCGAGGCCGGTGGTGAAGGCGAAGCCGGCGCTGCTGCACCCGCTGCGGAAGCCGTGCCGATCGCGACGCTGCTGGCTTCAGCTGATGCAACCCGCGGCGAAGCCGTTTTCAAGCGCTGCGCTGCCTGCCACACCGGCGAAAAGGGTGGCCCGAACAAGGTTGGTCCGAACCTCTGGGACATAGTCGACCGCCCGGTCGCGACACATGAAGGCTTCAGCTATTCCTCGGCCATCAAGGATTTCTCCAAGGGCGGACAGGAAAAGTGGACTTTCGACCATCTCAACCACTTCCTGACGTCGCCGAAGGGCTACATCAAGGGCACGGCAATGGGGTTTGCCGGCGACAAGAAGGATAATGAGCGTGCCGACCTCATTGCCTATCTGCGCACGCTGTCCGACAGTCCGAAGCCGCTTCCGACCGCTGATGCCGCACCTGCAGGCGGCGATGCCGCCAAGCCTGCCGACGCAGCAGCACCTGCCGCTCCTGCCGCGCCCGCTGCGGAGAAGCCGGCCGACGGCGCCGCTCCCGCTGCTCCGGAAGCACCGAAGAACTAAATCCGTCACTATTGCTTTCAAAAAGCCGGGCCTGCGCCCGGCTTTTTTGCATCAACAGCGCGTGTTTTTAACGTGAAGGCCTGTTCTCCGCCGCAATTTCTCTTAGACTTACGACTGTAGAGAACCCGTGGAGACCTGATTTGCGATTTCGCCCCCTCGTTGCCAGCCTTGCCCTTTTCGCCGCTTTCACCGTCGCTACCCATCAGAGTGTCCAGGCTGCGGAAACCGAATGGAGAAAGGCCGCGAGCGTCCTCGGCGAACCGAAATATGGCGACGATTTCAAGCGTTACGACTACGTCAATCCCGATGCCCCGAAAGGCGGTACACTAAACCAGACCGCCTACGGATCGTTTGACAGTCTCAACCCCTTTGTCGTGCAGGGAACGCCAGCAGCGGGGCTGCCTGCAACGGTCGGCGGCGGCTTGCTTTACGATACGCTGCTCAGCCAATCCCTCGATCAGCCAGCGACAAATTACGGGCTCATCGCCGAGGCTATCGCCTATCCGGATGACTATTCCTCGGTAATATTTCAGCTGAACCCCGCTGCAAGGTGGCACGACGGCCAGCCGATCACCGTGGACGATGTCATCTGGTCGTTCGACACGCTGAAGGCCCAAAGCCCCCTGTACAATAAGTATTATCACGATGTGACCAAAGCGGAGAAAACCGGCGACCACGAGGTGACGTTCACCTTTTCGAGCGGCGGCAACCGCGAACTGCCGAGCATCATGGGCGATTTCCCCATCCTGCCCAAGCATTGGTGGGAGGGTAACGACGCGAGCGGCAAGAAGCGCGATATAAGCAAGCCAACGACAGAAATCCCGCTTGGCTCATCCGCTTACAAGATCGAGAGCGCCTCCCCGGGCAACACCATCGTCTGGAGCCGTGTGGCGGACTATTGGGGCAAGGACTTGCCGGTAAATGTCGGCCGCAACAATTTCGATCGTATTCGCTACGAGTATTTCCGCGACCAGAATGCCGAGTGGGAAGCCTTCAAGAAGGGAGGCTTCGAGGACTACCGCCCGGAAGCCAGTATCGGCAAATGGATGCGCGGTTATGACTTTCCGGCGTTCCAGCGCGGCGATGTTGTCAAGGCCGTGTTTCCGCTACGTTCATCCGGGCGCATGCAGGGTTTCCTGATCAACACCCGGCGCGACAAATTCAAGGATCCACGCGTCCGCCAGGCTCTGACCTGGGCCTATGACTTCGAGAGCATGAGCAAGAATCTCTTCTTCGGGCAATACAAGCGCATAAACAGCTATTTCTCCGGTTCCGAACTCGCATCGAGCGGCCTGCCGACGGGCAAGGAGCTTGAAATCCTCGAAACAGTGAAGGGCGATGTGCCGGAAGAAGTTTTCACCAAGGAGTTCAATCTGCCCGTATACGATACGCCCCAATCGCAGCGGGACAATCTGCGCCAGGCCGTCACGCTGCTGCGCGACGCGGGTTACGAGCAGAAGAACGGCAAGCTCGTCAATGCCAAGACCGGCGAACCATTCACCATCGAATTCCTGGCAGACGATCCGGCGGATGAGCGCTTTATCGGGCCGTTCATGGCCAGCCTTCGAAAGCTCGGCATCGATGCTCAGATCAGGGTCGTGGACAACGCCCAATATACCGCCCGGGTCAATGATTTCGATTTCGATATTACCACCCCGAACGTCGTTCTTTCCCAAAGCCTGTCGCCGGGCAACGAGCAACGCGATTTCTGGGGTTCGGGCGCTGCCGACACACCGGGCAGCCGCAACTATATGGGCATCAAGAATCCGGCCGTCGACAAGCTGATCGACCGGATCATCTTTGCCAAGGACCGGGATGAACTCGTCGCCGCCACCCACGCACTCGACCGGGTACTGTTGTGGAACTACTACGCCGTCCCGCAATGGTATGACGATCGCATCAAGATCGCCTACTGGAACAAATTCGGCATGCCGGCAAAACAGCCGGACTATGCAGGTATCGACCCGTTCTCATGGTGGATCGACACGGCCAAGGAGCAGGCGTTGAAAGCGCGCGCCGAATGACGCAGCTCAACCGGCGCGATCTTCTCAAGTTTTCGAGCGCAACACTTCTGACCGCTTTTTCGCCGCGCATCGCGCTCGCCGAGATTGCCACCGACGTGCCGCTGCACGGTCTGTCGGCGTTTGGCGAGTTGAAATACCTGAAGGATTTCAAAAACTTCGACTATGCCAACCCGGATGCGCCGAAGGGCGGGACCTTCGCCTTTTCTCCGGCGAACTGGCTCTATAATCAGTCGCCACAGACCTTCAACACGCTCAATACCTATTCGGCCAAGGGTGATGCGCCCCCGCGCATGGAAATCTGCTACGACACGCTGATGGAGGAAGCGCTCGACGAGCCGGACTCGATCTACGGCCTCGTCGCGGAGAGCGTCACTGTCACGGCCGATCGCAACACATTCACCTTCAAACTGCGCCCCGCAGCGCGTTTCCACGATGGGACGCCCCTAACGGCCCACGACGTCGTCTTCAGTTTCCAGTCGATCAAGGAGAAAGGGCATCCGGAGCTTCTGCTGTTGCTGACAGAGATGAAGGAGATCATCGCCGAGGACGACCAGACGCTGCGCATCGCCTTTACCGGCAAACATTCCGACCGGGCGATTCTCGATATCGCCAGCAATATGCCGATTCTTTCGAAGGCGTGGTTTGCGGGCCGCGCGTTCGATGCATCGACGCTCGAGACACCGCTCGGCTCCGGCCCTTATCGTGTGGGCAGGATGGCGCCGGGCAAGGGCATCGAATACCAGCGCGTCGATGAGTACTGGGCGAAGGACCTTCCGGTCCGGCGCGGCCTGAATCACTTCGATACGATCAAGATCGAGTTCTACCGCGACCGCCAGCCCGAGTTCGAAGCCTTCAAGAAGGGTGACATATTCTGGCGCATGGAGCACACGGCGAAAACCTGGGTCAACGAGTATAATTTCCCGGCCATCCAGCAGAAGCGTGTGATCCAGCGCGAATTCCCCGACGAGAAGCGCCCGCACCTGCAAGCATGGGCGGTCAACCAGCGGCGGGAGCGCTTTCGCGATCCGAAGGTGCGGGAGGCCGTTGCGCTGTGCTTCGACTTCGCGTGGACGCGGAAGAACCTGTTCTATGGCATGTACGAGCAGTCGCAGTCCCTGTTCGAGATGTCGGACTTCCGTTCGAGCGGCATGCCCTCCCCGCAGGAGCTTGCCATCATGGAGCCGCTGCGCGATCGCCTGCCCGAAGGCATTTTCGGCGAAGCGGTGATCCAGTCGACGACCGACGGCTCGGGTCGCGACCGCACGAATTTGCGCCGCGCTGTCGAGCTTCTGCAGGAAGCAGGGTTCAAACGCGAGAATAACCGATTTGTCGACGGTGCCGGCAAGTCGTTCGATCTGGAAATACTGATCCAGGCGGAGGTATTCACCCGCTCTTACTCGCCTTTCATCAACAATCTCCAGGCAATCGGCGTCAATGCCTCCCTGCGTCTTGTCGATCCGGCTCAATACCAGCTTCGGGTTCAGGATTTCGATTTCGACCTAATCGGTGTGGCCGTCATGCTGAACGCGACCCCGACATCGGAATCGCTTACTTCGATGTTCGGCTCGCGGTCGGCCTCAGCGCCCGGTTCCTATAACCTCCCCGGAATCGCCGATCCCGTTATCGACGCGCTGATCGAGAAGGTTGGCGAAGCGCGTTCCCGCGACGATTTGATCACAGTCATGCGTGTTCTCGATCGACTCTTGCGTATAAGACGCGACTGGATTCCAAATTGGTACTCAGCGAATCACCTCGTCGCCTATTGGGATATGTTCGGCTTCAAGGAGCCCAAGCCCGATTATGGCTTTCCGGTTGAGTCGCTGTGGTGGTTCGATGAAGCAAAGGCAAAGGCTATTGGCAAGGCTTGAAGATCAAGGGGACGTCCCGCGCGTTTCGTCTATCGATTTAATCTTGGGCGGAGCCGTTGCCTGATGGGAGCCTATATTCTCCGCCGCCTCCTGTTGATGGTCCCCACACTTTTCGGCGTCCTGCTTGTCTGCTTTGTGATCGTGCAATTCGTGCCAGGCGGCCCGGTGGAGCGCATCATCGGCCAGCTCACCGGCCAGGGCGGCAATGCCATGGACCGCATCGGCGGTGGCGGCGCTGACCTTGGCCAGTCGCAGGAACAGCTCGGCCTCGGCGAAGGCAATTCGAAATACCGCGGCGCGCAGGGGCTCGACCCTGCATTCATCGCCAGCCTCGAGAAGCAGTTCGGACTCGACAGGCCGCCGCTCGAGCGGTTTGGGCTGCTGGTGTGGAACTATGTGCGCTTCGATTTCGGCAAGAGCTATTTCCGCGATATCAGCGTCGTGAATCTGATCAAGGAGAAGCTGCCGGTATCGATATCGCTCGGATTGTGGATGACGCTGCTCTCCTACATGATCTCGATACCGCTCGGCATACGCAAGGCCATCAAGGACGGCTCGTCATTCGACATATGGACCAGCGGCATCATAATCGTCGGCTACGCGATTCCAGGCTTCCTTTTCGGCATAGCGCTGATCGTGTTCTTTGCCGGCGGGTCCTTCTTTGACTGGTTTCCAATTCGCGGCCTCACCTCGAACGATTTTGAACAGCTGTCGCTGGGCGGAAAAATCATCGACTACGCGTGGCACCTCGCCCTGCCGCTCACCGCCATGCTGCTTTCCGCCTTTGCGACGACGACGCTTCTGACCAAGAACTCGTTCCTCGACGAAATTCGCAAGCAATATGTGACGACGGCGCGCGCCAAGGGCCTCAGTGAACGCCGTATTCTTTACGGCCATGTCTTCCGCAATGCGATGCTCATTGTCATTTCCGGATTTCCGAGCGCCTTCATCTCGATCTTCTTTACCGGCCAGCTCCTGATCGAGGCGATCTTTTCGCTCGATGGACTTGGCCTTCTCGGCTACGAATCGATTATCAACCGCGATTATCCCGTGGTGATCGCGACCGTCTATATCTTCGCCCTTGTCGGCGTCGTCGTCAGCCTGCTTTCCGATCTTCTCTATACATGGATCGATCCGCGCATCGACTTTGAGCGGAGGGATGTCTGATGACCGATATTATCGGCACGACGCCAGCCCTCCCCGTCAAACGACCGCGACTTTCGCCGCTGAATGCCCGGCGCTGGCAGAACTTCAAGGCGAACCGGCGCGGCTGGTGGGCCCTGTGGATCTTCCTGTTCCTGTTCGTTGCTTCGCTCCTTGCCGAGTTCATAGCTAACGACAAGCCGATCATTGTTTCCTACAAGGGCGAGATCCTGTTTCCCGTCCTGGTCGATTATCCGGAAGAGAAATTCGGCGGCTTTTATGCCGTGACCGACTACCGCGATCCGGTCATCCAGGAGGAGATCAACCGCAATGGCTGGTCGATCTGGCCGCCGGTCCGCTATTCCTATCGGACGGTCAATAATGAACTGCCCGATACGGCGCCATCCAAGCCGTTCTGGCTGTTTACGCCTGAGGAGCGCTGCGCCCGCTATCCGCAAGGAGTGGACGATCCAAACTGTGTTTTCGGCAACATGAATATTCTCGGCACTGACGATCAGGCGCGCGACGTCTTTGCCAGGGCACTCTACGGGTTCCGCATCTCGGTGCTCTTCGGCCTGATCCTGACCGCAGCGTCTGCCGTGATCGGGGTCACCGCCGGCGCACTGCAGGGCTATTTCGGCGGCTGGCTCGACCTCACCGCGCAGCGTTTCATCGAGATATGGTCTTCGGTGCCGACGCTTTACCTGCTGCTGATCATGGCTTCGATCCTGCCGCCGGGCTTCTGGATCCTGTTGTGCATCATGCTGCTGTTCTCGTGGGTGAGCTTCGTCGGCATCGTTCGCGCCGAGTTTCTGCGCGCCCGCAACTTCGAATATGTCAACGCTGCACGGGCGCTTGGCGTGCGCAACCGCACCATCATGTTCCGCCACCTTTTGCCGAACGCCATGGTGACGACGCTTACCTTCCTGCCGTTCATTCTCAACGGATCGATCACGACATTGACTTCGCTCGACTTCCTCGGCTTCGGCCTGCCCCCGGGATCGCCCTCGCTCGGCGAATTGCTCGCACAGGGCAAGAACAATCTGCAGGCGCCGTGGCTCGGGCTTACCGGCTTCATCGTGATTTCGCTGATGCTGTCCTTGCTCATCTTCGTCGGCGAAGCCACGCGCGATGCCTTTGACCCGCGCAAGGCATTCAAATGACCGCCCCGCTTCTTTCAGTTCGCGATCTTTCCGTAGCCTTCTCGCAGGGCGGCAAGGAGACGCTTGCCGTCGATCGCATATCCTTCGATATCGGCGAGGGCGAGACCGTGGCGCTTGTCGGCGAATCCGGTTCCGGCAAATCGGTCACGGCCCTGTCGGTCCTGAAGCTTTTGCCGTATCCGCCGGCGTCGCACCCCTCAGGGCAAATTCTGTTCGGCGGCAAGGATCTTCTTGCGAGTAGCGAGAACGAGCTGCGCCGGGTGCGCGGCAATGATATCACCATGATCTTCCAGGAGCCGATGACGTCGCTCAATCCGCTCCACACGATCGAGGACCAGATCAGCGAAATCCTCAAGCTGCACCAGGGCATGGCTGACAAGGCGGCGCGGCAGCGCACGCTTGCGCTGCTGGAGGAAGTCGGCATTCGCGACCCGGAAAAGCGCATGAACGCCTATCCGCACCAATTGTCCGGTGGACAGCGCCAGCGCGTGATGATCGCCATGGCGCTTGCCAACAAGCCGAAGCTCCTGATCGCCGACGAGCCGACCACCGCCCTCGACGTCACCGTGCAGGCGCAGATTTTGAAGCTCCTTGCCGATCTCAAGGCAGCGCAGGGCATGTCGATGCTGTTCATCACCCACGACCTCGGCATCGTGCGCAAGATTGCGGATCGCGTCTGCGTCATGACCGGCGGGAAGATCGTCGAAACCGGCCCGACGCGGGAGATATTCGAAAATCCGCAGCACCCCTATACGCGCCACCTTCTCGCTGCCGAACCGAAGGGCAACCCGCCGGCGGCAAATGCTGCGGCGGCGCCGGTCATGCGCGGCGAAAATATCAAGGTCTGGTTCCCGATCAAGCAGGGGTTCCTGCGCAAGACGGTCGATCATGTAAAAGCGGTCGACGGCATCGATGTAACGATCCGCGCCGGCCAGACGCTTGGCGTCGTTGGCGAATCCGGGTCGGGCAAGACCACGCTCGGCCTGGCCCTGTCGCGCATGATATCATCGGAAGGGGTCATCCGCTTCGGCGAGACGGACATCAACAAATATTCATTCCGCGAGATGCGGCCACTGCGCCGCGAATTGCAGATCGTTTTTCAGGATCCCTATGGGTCGTTGTCGCCGCGCATGTCGGTGGCCGATATCATTGCAGAGGGTCTTGAAGTGCACGAACCAAAACTCTCCGCCGATGAGCGCGACGCACGGGTCGTCGCCGCCCTCAAGGAGGTCAACCTCGACCCGGAGAATCGCTTCCGCTATCCGCACGAGTTTTCCGGGGGCCAGCGCCAGCGTATCGCCCTCGCACGCGCCATGGTGCTCAATCCGCGCTTCGTCATGCTAGACGAGCCAACATCGGCGCTCGACATGAGCGTCCAGGCGCAGGTGGTCGACCTTTTGCGCGCATTGCAGCAGAAGCACAATCTGGCTTATCTTTTCATCAGCCACGATCTCAAGGTGGTGAAGGCGCTTGCCAATGAGGTGCTGGTGATGCGCAATGGCAAGGCAGTGGAATATGGGCCGTCGGAGGAGATTTTTGCGCGGCCCAAGACCGAATATACGAGAGCCCTGATGGCGGCGGCCTTCAGGATAGAAACTGCCGAACAGGGAGCGGTGAGTGAATGACTGGCAATGCAACCGATACGATCCTTTTGGCCGTGACGGGATGGGACCCGGACGTTTGGGTGTCCGAATTTGCCAAGGCCGCGCCGAAACGCAAACTGGTTCTCAACTCGACGGACAAGGATAAGATCCGCTACGCTCTCGTCTGGAAACAGCGCCAGGGCTCGCTGGCCGGCTTGCCTAACCTCGATGTCATTTTCTCGCTCGGTGCCGGCGTCGATCACATCTTCCACGACCAGCAGATACCGGACGTGCCGATCGTAAGAATCGTCTCGCCGGACCTGACCATGCGCATGAGCGAATATGTGGTGTGGCAGGTGCTCGACCATCACCGGCTCGGGATGCGCTATCGCCAGCAGCAGGACCAGCGTGTCTGGCACGAAGATCGGCGCCAGCCTGCGGCGCACGAGGTGAATGTCGGCATTCTCGGGCTCGGCGTGCTTGGCCGCGATGCGGCGCAGAAGCTGCGCGCGCTCGGCTTCCGCGTCAGCGGATGGAGCCGCCGCCTGCAGACCATGGAAGGCATTACGACCTATTACGGCAAGGACGGCCTCAAGGACTTCCTCAAGGATGTCGATATCGTCGTCTGCCTCCTGCCGCTGACGCCCGACACCAAGAGCATTCTCTCCATGACCATGTTCGCACAGATGAAGCAGCACGGACCGCTAGGCGCACCGACGCTGATCAATGCCGGACGCGGCGGGCTGCAGAACGAGCCCGATATTCTCGCGGCGCTCGACCGCGGCATGCTGTCGGCGGTAACGCTCGATGTGTTCAGCCGCGAGCCCCTGCCGAAGGACAGCCCGCTGTGGACGCATCCGCAGGTAACGATCACTCCGCACGCGGCGGCAAGCTCGAGCCCGCAGGCGCTCGTTCCGGAGATCGTTGCCCAGATCGAATCCTTCGAACGCGGCGAACCGTTGAAGAATATCGTCGACCGCGCGGCCCAATACTAGAGTATCCGTGTTGCTCTAGGCAGCTTCGAGCTTGACCACCCGGACCAATTCACTAGGGTGCAACCGTTAGTGTTCTCAGGGCGGGGTGAGATTCCCCACCGGCGGTAATCACCTGGCATCACCCGATGTCTGGTGCGAGCCCGCGAGCGCCTCCCGGTCATCCGGAAGGGTCAGCAGATTTCGGTGCAATTCCGAAGCCGACGGTATAGTCCGGATGAAAGAGAACAATCGAAAGTGAAGGCTGGCCCCGTGTCAGCCTTGCGCCTTTTTGGTTGTGCCCTGATTCACGTCCACTCGAAGGAGAAAGACATGGATCAGTTCCAGAATAACGTTCCCCAAGCCCCAGCCCCGCGTATCGCCCTTGTGCAGGCGCGATGGCATGCAAACATTGTCGACCAGTGCCGCCTCGGCTTCGAGGAAGAACTGCGCAGGCAAGGTGTGACACCAGCCCGCTTCGATGTCTTCGACGTGCCCGGCTCGTTTGACATCCCGCTCCTCGCCAAAAAACTTGCTGAAAGCGGCCGTTACGACGCCATTATCGCTACCGGGCTCGTCGTCGATGGCGGCATCTACCGGCACGATTTCGTCGCCGGCTCGGTCGTTAGCGCGCTTTTGACGGCGCAGATGCAAACAGGCGTGCCGATGTTGTCGGCCGTTCTGACGCCGCACCATTTCCAGGAGACCGAGCAGCATATCGATTTCTTCACGCGGCACTTCCTCGTGAAGGGTGAGGAGGCGGCGCGGGCCTGCCTCCAGATCATCCGCACCTTGCGGCAGGTAAGCGAACTCACCGCCGCCTGAGTGCGCGAACGGGTTGTGCCCGCTGCGCAGGTGGCGGGCACATCACGTGAGGCGACGGACGGCGGTCGGCTTGCCGTAGAGATAAGCGATGCGTTCGATCGCGTCGCGCAATGGCTCAAGCGTCACGGTCATCGTATGTCCGCTGGCGTGGAGCAGCGTCGAGTGGCTTGCCATCATTGCGGCGTGGCCTTTCCAGAAGACGAAATCGCCGCGCCTGAGATTATGATAGTCCGGGTCCGGTTCGATCGCCTCTCCGATCGAGGCTGCCTGCATGTCCGAATCCCGCAGGACGCCCTGCCCGGTCATGAGCAATGCCAGCTGAACGAGGCCCGAGCAATCGATGCCGAAGCCCGAAACGCCACCCCAGAGATAGGGCGTGTGCATCAGCGTCTCGGCGACGGCCACGTGGTCTTCCGCAACCTCGTCGATCGGCACCAGATGCTTGGCGATGATCGCCTCACCGCTCGGCAGCATCGCATAGAGTGTGCCCCGCCGTTCCTCACCGCCCGTAATCGTAACAAGCGAACCCATCGACAGGGCTTTGGTGCGCGGGAATTTCAGATCGGATCCGGGATAGACGAAGGTGCGCGGGGCAATGACGATATGGGTGGGATCGCCGGTTCGCCGGTCGAGACTCGTATCCACCACATAGCCCACATAGCCGTCGCGCTCATTCTGTATCCAGCACCAGCCATTGTCGTCCTCAAAAACGAGGACATCGTCGCCATAGAGGAATTGCGTGGTGATCGGGGCATCGCCGCGCGGCTCGGATCTCACATCGACCACCGGGTCGGCAATGCGCATGGGCTTGCCGGGAACGAAGCGTTCCGCTTGCACCAGCCCACGCAGGCTTTCATCGGCGAGGTCGGGCCGGTATGCATTCAGTCGTTTGTCGAGCGAGACTGTGAGATCTGTCAAAGCGGTAATCCTCTTGCCTTGGCGATCACGAGATCGCCAAGCTTTTCAACATAAAGCGCACCCTTTACCGTTCTCTTGACGAGAACGTTGCGCTTGTCCTTTTCATCGCGATGCCGGTCGACCAGACCATAGCCGCCCATCGTATCGAGCGCGCGGGTTATAACCGGCTTTGTAACGCCGAGTTTCGCCGCCATGCCGCGTATCGTGTGCGGCGGCGGCTCGAGATAAACCGTCAACAAGACAGCCATCTGCCGCAACGTAAGGTCATGCGCATCATCGCGCACCTCCGAGATCGCGATTTCCTTCCACAGGGTCAATGCCTGGATAGGCTTCAGTTCGATGAACATGGACGGCATCCGAGATCATTTCGGTTCCGTTCCATTCTACCCCCTTGGCCGACCCAGACAAGCCGTTCATTTGCTGGGATAACGATGCTTTAGAAGATGGTAAAGGGCCCGTATCGCCTGAGCCTCGCCCCCCACCGGGGAATGCGGTTTCTCGACGGGATTCCAGCCATAAATATCGAAATGCGCCCACACCTTGGCCTTGCCAACGAATTTCTGCAGGAAAAGCGCCGCGGTAATCGATCCGGCAAAGCCATCAGTGGTGACATTGTTGGTGTCCGCCACGCGGGAGGACAGTTTGCTTTCGTAGGGCTGCCACAACGGCATGCGCCAGACGGGATCGGCAACGGTGTCCGCCGCCCGCGCGACCTCGGCGGCGAACGTTTCATCATTGGTGTAGAACGGCGGAAGGTCCGGGCCAAGCGCGACGCGGGCTGCGCCGGTCAGGGTTGCCATGTCGATCAGGATTTCCGGTTCCTCGTCATCCGCAAGCGCCAGCGCATCAGCGAGAACGAGGCGTCCTTCCGCATCGGTGTTGCCGATCTCGACAGTCAAACCCTTGCGGCTTGCAAGGATATCGCTTGGTCGGAATGCATTGGCCGAGATCGAATTCTCGACAGCCGGGATCAGGACGCGCAGCCGCACCGGCAACTTCGCATCCATGATGAGGCTCGCAAGCGCCAGGACATTGGCCGCCCCACCCATGTCCTTCTTCATCAAAAGCATGCTGCTCGAGGGCTTGATATCGAGCCCGCCTGTATCGAAGCAAACGCCCTTGCCCACTAGCGTCACGCGCGGCGCATCCTTCTTGCCCCATTCGACGTCGATCAGGCGGGGTTCCTCGCTCCCCGCACGGCCAACGGCATGGATCATCGGAAAGTTCTGCTTGAGAAGTGCGTCGCCCTTGATGACGTTCACCGACGCCTTGTAGTTATCGGCAACCTTGCGGACTGCCTGTTCCAGCGCCTCGGGGCCCATATCGTTCGTCGGCGTGTTGATCAGATCGCGAGCCAGGGTGACGGCACTGGCAAGACGCCTCACATCGACCTTGTCGGCGCCTGCAGGCGAGGCAAGCGTCACATCCAGCTCGTCCTTCTTGCCATATTTTGTGAATTTGTATCCGCCGAGTAGAAAGCCGAGCGCGGCAAGGTTGGGCTCGCCCACGACATTGGCAAAATGCCAGCTCCCCTTGGGCAGCCCCGTTGCAAGCTTGCCGGCAACGAGACGTGCATCGTCCTTCCCGGTACCTAGCAACGCTCCGGCAACCTCACCCTTGTCGTTGGGAATGATTAACAGGCGCGCGGACTGACCATCAAAACCGTTTGCCTTGGCCCAGTTCAGCGCACGGTCGTCTAGTCCCGCATCGTTCAGTCCGCCGCTTCGCACCAGCCAGACGGGTTTGCTGCCATCAGGCATTTTGCCTTTGATTTCAATCGGCATCGGCGAATTTCTCCTTGGTCATTCTTGTGCTGCACCGCGCGTCGTTAACGGTCCGTTAGGGTTAACAGAATATTTCTAGTCCTGGGATTGGGTTAACACAGCTGATTTGTGTGGGTACGGGGCAAACTATGGTAATCGCAGGCATTATTCAACGTAATCGCCGCATGCTTTTCTCTGTGGCGATAGCGGGGCTCGTGGCGGGCATATCGGGCTGCACGACGACCGACAAGACGACGACAGGTTCCATTTCACCCGCTGTAGCGGCGACGGCAACGAGCGCGAGCGGCGATTTCGACCAGATGAACGAACAGCAGTTGATGCAGGCATCGACCAGCCTCGGTTCGCGCTATCAGGCTAATCCAAAGGACAAGGTCACGGCGATGAAGTTTGCCGCGGTCCTAAGGATGACCAATCGCAGCGATCAGGCCCTTGCCGTCATGCGCAGCCTCGCCATCGCCTACCCGCAAGATCGGGACGTGCTCGCCGCATACGGCAAGGCGCTGGCAAGCGCCGGCGAGTTCGAAGCGGCGCTTGATGCGTTGCGACGGGCTCAGACGCCGGAATATCCGGACTGGAAGCTCTTGTCGGCGCAAGGCGCTATCCTCGACCAGTTGGGCAAGGAAAGCGAAGCCCGAGACCTTTACCGGCAGGCGCTGCAGATCAACCCCAACGAAGCCTCGATCCTTTCCAATCTCGGCATGTCCTACGTCCTCTCGGGCGATCTTGCCAGTGCCGAAAACTACATGCGCCAGGCGGTAAAGGCACCGGGGTCCGACAGCCGCGTCCGCCAGAACCTTGCGCTCGTGGTCGGACTTCAGGGTCGCTTCGACGAGGCCGAGACCATCGCCAACCAGGAATTGTCGCCGCAGCAGGCGCAAGCCAACGTCAAATATCTGCGCACCATGCTGGCCCAGCAGAATTCCTGGACCATGCTGAAAGACAAGGATAAGGCAAAGCCGAAAGGCTAAGTGCGACGAGGCCGACCAATAAAAGAAAGCCGCCTGAACCGGGCGGCTTTTTCGTTGATGGAAACGCTTCGATTTATTTCGGTGTTGCGTCCCCAAAGATACCGCCTTGGGCGGAAATCTGGATGAAGGCCGGCCCCAAGATCACGGCGAATAGCACCGGCAGCAGGAAGACGATCATCGGTACGGTGAGCTTCGGCGGCAGCGCCGCCGCTTTCTTCTCGGCTTCCATCAGGCGGGCGTCGCGGCTTTCATCGGAAAGGACGCGCAGCGCGCCGCCAATCGAAGTACCGTAGCGTTCCGATTGGGTCAGCGCCTGGACGACGGATTTGACCGGCTCAAGCCCGGTGCGGTTGGCGAGGTTCTCATAGGCCTGCCGGCGCTCGGGCAGGAACGACAGTTCGGCATTTGTCAGTACCAGTTCTTCGGCAAGTTCTGCGGATTGCGCGCCGATTTCCTCGGAAACCTTCTTGAACGCTGCCTCGATCGACATGCCGGATTCGACGCAGATCAACATCAGATCGAGCGCATCCGGCCAGGCAAGCTTGATCGACTGCTGCCGCTTGGATCCGACGTTCTTGACGTAGAGATTGGGCAAGTAGAAGCCGACATAGGCACCGGCGAAGCAGGCGGCCATCCGTATCATGGTCGACTGTGCGGCAAGCCCGTCCATGCCGAAGATCCACAGTGTCGTCAGGCCGAGCGTGACAAAAGGCAGGCCAAAGCGAGCCGCAAGGAAGATATTGAGGGCGTTCTGCCCGCGAAAGCCGGCAATACGCAGAGAATTGACGGTATTCTCGTCGGCTAGCGCGCGCTGGAGATCAAGCCGCTCGACCAGTTGCCTGACGCCCTGCCGCTCGGTCACGCGCAATGAATTTGCTCCATTCTTACGCCGCGTCTCCGCATCCGCGGCCATTCGGGCCCGTTCGCGCGACCTGATCTGGTCGCGTTCCAGGGCAACCGACTTCATCCGCGTCTTCAGGCTGGTGCCGGAGAACATCGGCATCAGAAAAGTCATGAGCGTTGCAAATATCGATATGCCAACGAGCACCGCAAAGATAAAGGCGGGGTTGTGCATGGCTTTGGCGATGGTGGTGATCATTGATGGGCCTCGACTTTTCCGCTCAGAACTTGAAGTTGATCATTTTTTTCATGACCAGGATCCCGAGTGACATCCAGACGGCGGCGCAGCCCATGATGACGTGACCAGTGTCGGTCGTGAACAGAACCATTATGTACCCGGGGCTCGACAGGTAGACGAGCAAGGCAACCGCGAAGGGCAGTGAACCGATGATATAGGCAGAGGCCTTGGCCTCCATGGACAGCGCCTGAACCTTGGCCGCCATCTTCTTGCGATCGCGGAGCACGCGGGAAAGATTGCCGAGCGCTTCGGATAGGTTGCCACCGGCCTGCGACTGAATCTGGATCACGATTCCGAAAAAGCTTGCTTCCGGACAAGGCATGTATTCGGCCATTCGCATCGCGGATTCCGGGATGCTCACACCGACCTGCTGCGCATCGACCATGCGCCGAAACTCGGCCTTGACCGGCTCTTGCGCCTCCTGGGCAATGAGCCGGATACCGTCATTGAGCGGCAGGCCGGATCGAAGCGCTCGCACGATGACGTCGATCGCGTTTGGAAACTCCTTGAGGAATGCCTTTATCCGGCGGCCGCGGCGATAGTAGACGAACCAGCGTGGCAGGCCGAAGATGCCGGCAAGCAGCAAGCCCGGGGCAAGATAGAGCGGCGAGCCGAGGAAAACCCCGGCGAAAGTGACGACAGCGCCAACCACTGCGGAGTAGATATAAAAGCGCTGGACAGTCACCTTCATCCCGGCCTGCATGAGCAGCATCTTCAAGGGCGGCGACTTGGCGTTCTTATCGCGCTGTTTCTGACGCTTCTCGATATCCTTCAGCGTATCCTGAACGGATCTCCGGCGCTTCTGCGCCTCTGCCAGCTTGTCGCGAACAACAAACTTGCCCATGCTTTCGCTGGCAGAGAGTTTCACGGAATTCAGCCGTTCCTCCGTGCGCTTCTGCGAGGCGATTGAATCGAAGAAGAAGACGTAGGCGAGTGCAGCGAAGGTCAGTGCCACAAGGGCAACGAAGACGATCTGCGGAAGGCTAAGCCCAAACATGGTGGAATTCTCCCGGCGTCGTCATCCCTGCATGATTTCCATGGAATCAAGCGCTTGGGCGAGGCGGCGATCTTCGTTGAAATAGCGCGCGCGCTCCCAGAAATGCGGCCTCGCAATACCCGTCGAAACATGCTTGCCGATAAGGCGGCCATTCGCATCCTCGCCGGTGATCTGGTAGACGACGAGGTCCTGCGTGATGATGACGTCGCCTTCCATGCCGATGACTTCGGTCACATGGGTGATGCGCCGCGAACCGTCACGCAGACGCGCCGCCTGGATGATGACATCGACCGAGCCGACGATGATTTCGCGCACTGTCCTTTGCGGCAGCGAAAAGCCGCCCATGGCGATCATGGATTCGATACGGCTCAGGCACTCGCGCGGACTGTTGGAGTGGATCGTTCCCATCGATCCGTCGTGACCGGTGTTCATCGCGGACAGCAGGTCGAATACCTCGGGTCCGCGCACCTCACCGACGATGATCCGCTCGGGGCGCATGCGCAGGCAGTTCTTGACGAGATCGCGCATCGTGACCTCGCCCTCGCCCTCAAGATTGGGCGGGCGTGTTTCGAGACGCACCACGTGCGGCTGCTGCAGCTGCAGTTCGGCCGAGTCCTCGCAGGTGATGACGCGCTCGTCCTTGTCGATATAATTCGTAAGGCAGTTGAGGAGCGTCGTCTTGCCCGAGCCGGTACCGCCGGAAATGACGAGATTGCAGCGGACGCGGCCAATGATCTGCAGCAGTTCGGCACCGGCCGGCGAGATCGCGCCGAAGCGCACGAGTTGATCGAGCGTCAGCTTGTCCTTCTTGAATTTACGAATGGTGAGGACCGGCCCGTCGATTGCGAGCGGCGGCGCTATCACGTTGACGCGCGAGCCGTCCGGCAGGCGCGCGTCGCATATGGGGCTTGATTCATCGACGCGGCGGCCGACCTGGCTCACGATGCGCTGGCAAATATTGAGAAGCTGCTGGTTGTCGCGGAACCTTACACCTGATTCCTGCACCTTGCCCTGCACTTCGATATAGGTCTTGCGCGCGCCATTGACCATGATGTCGGCGATGTCGTCGCGCGCGAGCAACGGTTCGAGCGGTCCATAGCCGAGTACGTCGTTGCAGATATCGTCGAGCAGTTCCTCCTGCTCGGAGATCGACATGGCAAAGTTCTTGATCGCGATGATGTCGTTGACGATATCGCGAATTTCTTCGCGCGCGACATCAGGATCGAGCTTCGACAATTGCGCAAGATCGATCGTGTCGATCAGCGCCGTGAAGACTTGCGATTTCGTATCGTAATAGGCCTCGTTCTTCTCGCGGAGCACGACAATCGGCTTCGCGGCTTCAGCCGGTTGGCGTTTCGGCTCCAATATATCGCGCGGCAAGCGGGATGCCTCGGCCGCAGTATTGCCAAGCGGCAGCGCCGCTTCCATCGCCGGTGCACGAAACTCCTGGACCTGTTGATTTCCTCCGCCGCGCTTGCCGAACATGATGCCTCTTCGATCTCGCTATTTCTTGCGCGTCAGCTTGGAGAAGACGGCTTTCAGTCCCGGCTTCTTCCTGGCTTTGTGCGTCATGCGGCCCGTCAAGATATGAGCCATTTCGTTGATGGTCTGAACAATGGGATTTGCCGCGTCCGTCTCAGCGAGCATCCGTCCATTGTTGGCGGCACTGCCGAACAGTGCCGATTCAAAAGGAAGGGTCGCCATCGCCGGAATGCCGAGCGGACCACAGAATTCGAGCGGCGCAATTTCGGGACGCTTCGGCACGCCGACCTGATTGAGAATGAGCCGCGGCGGCGCATCATTGGGGCGAAGCTGCTTCAGCGTGTCGAGGAGGTTCTTGGTGTTGCGCAGATTGGCGAGTTCCGGCGAGGCAACGATCACGACCTCGTCGGCACGGGCAAGCGTCGTGCGCGTCCAGCCGTTCCAGGAGTGCGGCACATCGAGGATGACATGCGGGACCGAACGCTGCGCGACATCGATCAGATGCGCAAAGGAGTCATCACGGAAGTCGAAGACGCGATCGAGCGTCGATGGTGCCGCGAGCAGCGAGAGATTTTCAGCGCACTGCGCAAGCAGTCTGTCGAGATAGACATCGTCGATGCGCTCGGGCGAAAACACGGCTTCGGCAATGCCTTGTGCCGGGTCCTGGTCGAAATTGATGTTCGCGGTGCCGTAGGGCAGGTCCATGTCGGCGATGACGACCTCGCTCTTGAACAGCGAGGAAATGGACCACGCGATATTGTGCGCGAGCGTGGAGGCGCCGACGCCTCCCTTTGCACCGATAAAGGCTATCGCACTGCCGAGCGGCTTTGCCTCCGGATCGACGAACAGCGTACCGATGACGCCGATGATGTCGGCCAGCTCGATCGGCGCGATCATATATTCGGAAATGCCATTCCTGATCAGTTCGCGGTAGAGGGCGACGTCGTTGAAATGACCGATAATGACGACCTTGGTGCTGGGGTCGCACACTTCCGACAGGGCGGACAGGCTTTGCAGCATGTCCCGCGGCGCCGCCGAGGTTTCGAGAAGGATCAGATTGGGCGTCGGCACCGTCTGGAACATTTCAACGGCAGTCGCGACACCTCCCATATGAATCTGGGCATGGGTCTTTGCCATGCGCCGGTCTTCATTGGCCTTGGCGATCTGGCGCGCGACCGCATCGGTTTCGCAAAATGCCTCGATCGATATGCGCGGGACCGGACGATAGGCGTGCAGGCCCGCTGACCGCTCTGTGCCTCCGCCTGCCGGGTCTTCTATGTCAAAGGCTAGACTCATCTTCAGATTCCGCGTTTCAGGGAGTTGGTCACCACGAATAATCGACTTCTGCTGCGCTTGGCGTATGCGGCCTGTCGGACGGAACCCCGCGATAGTCCTCGATCACGATGTTGCGCCGCTCCGCATCGATCGGCGAAGATCCCCGTGGTCCAAGAAGATCGGCAGGGTTTGCAATCTGGGCGGCGAGATTATTCTGGCTGGCGCAGCCGAAATTCGCGTAGTGGCGATTATCGGCCGTCTCGAGCAAGTCCTTCGGCCATTGACCGCAAGGGTGCGTGGAAGCCGTCATTGCCGAATAGGAAAGCCTGATCGGCGCTGAGTCCGAGGAGCCTGCGCTGTAGCGCTCACTGTTTATGTTGAACGGCTTGACCCCGCCCTTGCGCAGAACTGCTGCAATATCGTCGCGCAGGCCAGCCGCAGCGCGTTCGTTGGGCGAGCCCGCCGGCAACAGGATGTGAACCATGCCGGAACCGTTGGCCCGATAATTGGCGATGACCTGTTCGACGATGCTTCGCTGCGTAATCGACAGTTTGCGATCAGCATGACCGACCGGAATATCCGCGACCTGCTCCTTCTCCGAGATGATTATCGGATGGTTGGTGCGATAGTCGTCCGGAATGCTCCCGGTCATCTCCCGCGGTGCACAACCTGCAAGCAGGGTTACGGCGAGCAATGCAAGGACGGGCTTTATACGACGAATGGTGGTTGTGTCTGACATGTCCGCGTTCCTGCTTACTTGTAAATGTAACCGATGGTGCCTTCGTATCGACCTTCAGGCAGGCTGGCTTCCTTCGTGCCGTAGACACGATTGACCTTGCCGAGGAAGATGCCGGCGGCATCGCTGGCTGGATTGAGATTGTCGTCAGGCCTTGCAAGCGCCGTGCGGGCGACCGGACGCACCAGATAGGGCGTGATGATGATCACGAGTTCGCTCTCGTTGCGAATGAAGTCGCGGCTGCGGAACAAGGTCCCGAGGACAGGTATCTTGGAAATTCCAGGCAGTCCCGAGATCGCGGCGCGGTTATCGTCGCGCATCAGGCCGGCGATCATCATCGAGCCGCCCGACGGCAGTTCCACGGTGGTGTCGGCGAGACGTTTGCGCAATGAGATGATGTTGGTGGCGAGGTTCTGGGCCTGGTTCTTGTTCGTTGTTCCGTTGTAGGTCGGATTGACGCCTGCACCGAGCGGGATCGATTGTTCAAGTGTCGGTTCGGAAACCGAGGTCCGTACCTTCAAGCTGATGCGTCCGGGTGAGAGGACGACGGGCAGGAACTCGAGGCCGATACCATATTCGATCTTGGTAAGCTGATACTGGGCGCCCTGCGCATTCGAGGTCTGGCCGGTGATCATGTTGTATTCGCCGCCGACCTTGAACGTCGCCTGTTCGCCCGAGATGGCGGTCAAGGACGGTTCTGCGAGCGTCTTCATGACCCCCGCCACTTCCATGGCATTCAGGTAGGAATCGATCGTTGCGCTGCCGATCGAGATCGGCACGGTGACGCCGGACGTCGTCAGGCTTTTGCCGGCCAGCGATGCGATATTGGTTGAGCTGAAGAATATCCCGTCCGACTTGGTCTTGCCGACGAGATTGACACCAAGCTGCTTCATCACCGTGCGGCTGACTTCAGCCACCGTTACCTTCAAGGTAACCTGGTCGTCACCCGCGATTTGAATGAGATTGACGATCTTGCTTTTCTGGCGCGCCTCGTCCGGGTCGCTGATGGCAACGTCCGACCCGCCGCCACCATTGGTGCCGCCCTGGCCAGAGGCCGTGATCGCGTATTGTCCGGTCGTTGCTTCACCGCCGGAAACGAGAAGGTTGGCGAGATCGCTTGCGCGCTTGGCGTCGAGCGGCGTTTGAACCGTTCCGGTAAGGATGACGTTGTCATTCATCAACTCGACCTTGATGTCGGAGTCGGGAATATATTTCCGCAGGCTTTCCTCTAGCCCCGCCACGTCGCGTTCGATGACGAGATCGAAGCTTGCGAGCTGCTCGCCATTCGGGCCAAAGACGAAGATGTTGGTCTGCCCGACCATCTTGCCGAAAAGATATATCCGCCGCGCCGTGCGGGTGACGGCATCGGCAACGGAAGGATTGGCAACGAGAATGTCATAGGCATCCGCCGGCAGATCGATGACGAGCGACTTGCTCAGTCCAAGATTGATCCGCTTGCCAGCGGTCTGGCTCTGGTTGAGCCTCACGACAGCGTCTTCCGCAGCCGCCGTATTCTGCAACGGCAGAACGGCGATGCTGCAGCCGAGCAGCACGCGGGCCGCCTTCATCAGCGGCGACATAGGGGATGCGCATTTGAGCTGCATGATGTTGATTTCGTACCCCATTTTTTATTTCCGCCCCATGACTTCAACCATGGTTCCAGACTTGATCAGTTTCACATTGCCGCTACGGCCGGGCGAGTTGACGAGATATTCGGCGCCGGGTCCTGTTTGTTCCTGGGCGTCCTGAATCGAGCGGAGAACGAGCGACAGGCGCGCCGCCATCTGTTGCGCGACGGTGATGACTTCGGCCTGTTCCGGCGTCAGTTCGAGCGTTGCGGTGGACCCGAGCTTAGTCTTTTCACCGTTCTCGTCCTCTTGGATCGTCTGATCGATCGCCAGCACGCGAATGTTGCGAAGGACGGTTTCCGTGATGTATTGCTTCGCCTGGCCTTGTGTTTCGATCTCGTGGACCATGATGACATCGACATAGTCATCGGGAAGAATAAAGCCGCCTGCCGATGTCTCCGAGGCAATCTGCGTCGCCACAGCGCGCATGCCGGCCGGTAGCTGTGCCGACATGAAGCTCTGACCCTTGCCGATTAGCTTTGCTTCACGAACCGGCTCGCCAGTGAATATGCGCAGTCGAACCGTAGAGCCCTTGAGTTCCTCGACGGCGTTCGGACGGTCGGCACGCTTTATATATCCGTCAGCAAGGGCATCGACCGGCCAAGGCTGCCAGCGCAGCTGGCCGTTCAGTTCCGTGCCGACGCCGAGATTGTCCGTGGCAACGAGAATATCTTGCAATTTCATCTGTGGTTGGGGTGCTGACTGCACGACGGTAACGTCGGGCTTCATCTGCGTCGCGATATAGCCCGCGGCGCCCGCGGCAGCGACCGCGACGGTCAAAATGACAAGTCGTGCTCTTTGCATTCAATGCACCCCGTTAGACTTTTGTCTAAGATTACCCACGGTTGCACTTTGACTTGCCAATCGTGTAATTATGGTTAACGCATTGCTTAAATCTATGCTTAACGGCGTCTAACCGTTAGACTTTCGATCTATGAATACTCAGCGGGTCAATTGAGAACGTCAGTAGCTGATACGACGCAGCAGAACGTCGCGCGTGGCGACATGGATCATGGCTTCTGAAACGTCGATGCGGGCCTCATGGCCATCGTCATCCAGCCGCTCCTCACGGTCTTATTTGTATCGCCGTTCAGCTGAGTTCTTGGGCAAGCCCGATGAGAAGCCCTTCGGGCCCGCGAATGTAGCAGAGCCGATACGCATCTTTATACTGGACCACTTCGCCGACGAGTTGCGCGCCGTGGGCACTCAGTCTTTCAAGCGTCTCGTCGACATCGTCCACGGTAAACATGGCGCGCAGGTAGCCCAGGGCGTTGACCGGCGCTTTCCGGTGATCTGCGACGACAGGCGGCGCAATGAAGCGCGAGAGTTCGAGCCGGCTGTGGCCGTCCGGCGTGCGCATCATGGCAATCTCGACGTGCTGATCGCCCAGTCCGGTGACGCGTCCGGCCCATTCTCCTTCGATCGTCGCCCGCCCTTCGAGTTCAAGGCCAAGATCGCGAAAGAAATCGATCGTCGTTTCGAGGTCTTCGACAACGATTCCGACGTTGTCCATCCGCTTTAGCGCCATGTTCAAATCTCCAGGGTGTCGTTCCAATCTACAAGGTGACGCCTGGTCCAACAATGTACGCTTCTGATGGTTTAGATCCAGGAAAGGCCCCGGGATACGACCTCAATCAGAGGTGCGCCAGGCGATCAATTACCCATTGGCATAGGGGGGAGCTTGGAAATGCAAGGAGGCCGGCGCCGCCAAGGGCGATGCCATAGGGGACGCCCTCTTCCTTGCGCGCGAGCCGCCGCATGAACTCGATCCGGTCCGCATATATTATTGCAGCATGGGAATTGCGGTAGTTGAGAATTGCGAGGGTAAGGAGGCCGCCCAGCACAGACATCATCAACAAATATTCGGCGAGGCCCATGTTCCAGCCGAGCCACAGCGCGGTCGCCGACATCAGCTTGGCGTCGCCGCCGCCCATTGTGCCGGTCGCGAAAAGGCCGAATGTTACCGTGAGAACCGCAGCGCCCGCGGCAAAATGCATTGCATAGGCTTCCCAGCCCATGCCGGTCAGCGGCGCCAAAATCACAAACGAAACGACAAGGATGAGCGAAACGCGATTTTGAATTGTCATCGACAGGAGATCGGAGATCCCCGCAAAGGCCATTGCAAACGGAAAGACAACGAGGATGGCGGCTTCAATCATGACCTTACCTGTTTGGCGCCTGGGCAACCTTGTCCGCAAGGGAGCCGTAAAGGGTTTGTACCGATGATCCAAGCACGTTCGCGCCGGCCAGAATGGCGATACTTAGGATCGAGGCGATGAGCGTATATTCAATAGCCGTAGCGCCGCACCGGTTGTGCAGGAAGCGAGCGAACACGTCGAGGATCGCATTCATCGTGCCTGTCATCTGGAATGTCCTCGCTCGTACCACTGGTTGCGCCTCATTGAACGCTAGTGGCAGCGAATTTCATTCATCTTAAGGAACACCGTTACAAAATAGTAAAGCTTTGGCAACTCAAAATAGAGGTGACCAAAAGGTAATTCGTATAGTTAGATTTTGCATAAAATTTTATCGTTTGTACGTTGTCTCGCGCGATTTATGATTAACAAAAGCTTTGCGGGCTTAAGCTTTCCTTCACCAATCCACGCCATGTTTGAGAAGCATTCGTTTCGAGGGGCTCTATCCATGGTCGGCAATAAATTCCACACTGTTTCTACGTACGGATTGACCATCGCCTTGGCGCTTGTCGCCATTGCGCTCGCCCCCGCCCCGGCGAGCGCCGATACGGGCATCCATGTGATCATGAACCAGGCAAGAATTTTGAGGCTCGCGCGGCCGGCGGACACGGTCGTCGTTGGCGATCCCGCTATTGCCGATGCGGTCGTCAAGGATGCGCGCACCGTGATTTTGACGGGAAAAGGCTTCGGCATGACCAATATCGTCATTCTGGACGCCGATGGCAGCCCGATTGTCGATGATCAGGTCATGGTGAGCCGCAGCGTTGCCAACACGACGCGCGTATACCGGCGTGCTTTCGTGCAGACGCTTTCCTGTACGCCCTTTTGCGAAACGGCGCAGAAGACAACTGCCGAAACCGAATCCGATCAAAAGATCGGCGGCAACTGAGCTGGCGCTACTCACGGTTGAAAAATCGTGAAGGAATTTACTGCAATTTCCACCCCGGTTCGAACGGGATTCTAACTTCTGAATGCTAGGAATTTTCTTGCCTTAAGTGGTCGGGGAATTCTATTCATGTTCTACAACGATAAAAACAATCAATCGCATGAAGGTGTCGCGGCAGCCTCTGCCGCCCTACACTGCAAAGGGCGCGTCAGGCAAAGCCGGCTCGTGGCCTTGCTTACCCGCTTCAGGCGCAACCGGCGCGGCACGGTTGCCATCGAATTCGCGATGATCGCGCTGCCATTTTTCCTTCTGATCTTCGTCATATTCGAAGTTGGAATGACCTTCATGGCGCAGCAGGTCATGGCAAATGCGACCGATGAAATCGCAAGGCGCTTGCGTACCGGCGAGTTAAGGGCTGCGAATATCTCGGGGAACCAGCTGCGCGACCGCATTTGCGCAAAGCTTATCCTGCCCGAAGCCGGCTGCGCCAACCTCGTCGTTGACCTGAAGACCTATGCGAACTTCACCAACGTTCCTGTCACCATCCCGCTAAAGCCGAATGGGGACGTCGATTCGACGGGTTTCAAGAACAATGTCGGCGGTGCGGGCACGATCAACCAGCTGCGTGTTTTCTATCGCTGGCCAATCCTCACCAATCTCATGCGCAATCGTATCGAGACAATCGACGGAACGGGGAGGACCCTGCTGTTCTCTACCGCGACCTGGAGAAACGAACCGTTCGTCTGATGCTCAATTCCGGCATAGCTTCGAAAGTGTGACGCATGAACAACCAAAAACAACAAAAGACCGCGAAATGTTTGGCCCCCATGGTGAAGCGCTTTATCGGCGACAAGCGAGGCGTCGCAGCGCTTGAATTCGCACTCATTGCCCCCGTCCTCATCCTGCTCTACCTCGGCACGGTCGAAACGACCGAGGGGGTAAACGTCAACAAGGACCTCGGCCGGGCGGCGACGATGGTGGCGGACCTCGTCACGCAACAAACGACTGTCACGACTGCCCAGCTTGGCGACATCATGAAGATCGGGCAGGCGACGGTCCTGCCCTATCGCCGGGACACACCGCAGATCACAATAACCTCCATCAATGTATCCGCGACCGGCAATGCGACCGTTCTCTGGTCGCGGCGGGTGGTAAATGGCACCGAGTCAAAGCCGTTCAACGCTGGCAGCGCCGTGACGCTCGACGCCAATCTGCGCATCCCCAGCACCACCGTGGTGCAGGTGAAGGCCGAACTTGCCTATGTGCCGATCATCCCCTGGACGATCACCGGGCAGACGAACACCGCCGCTGGCGCTTCGGTTATCGGAATTCACATGTCGAAGAACACCTATGGCCGCATCCGGCAGGGCTCAAACGCGGTTACCTGCACCAACTGCTGAGGACGCTCCGCCACCATTGATTTGTCACGGCGCGCTGTTTGACCTATCTGTGATGTCTGATTTACTCGGAGTATCGCATGGCTCGCGCTTTCCTTTTCGTTCTCGACTCCTTTGGCATTGGCGGCGCACCCGATGCGAAGGCTTTCGGCGACGAAGGTTCAAATACGTTTGCGCACATCGTCGAACGATGTGCCGCCGGCGAGGCCGACAAGGAGGGCCTGCGCCAGGGCCCTCTGCTTGTTCCCAATATGAGCTCGCTCGGCCTCTTCCACGCCGCCAACATCGCCTCGGCTTTTCCGGTATCATCGCGCGCCCCTGCCCCGGTCGGTTTGTGGGGCGCGGCCGAAGAAACCTCGAAGGGAAAGGATACCCCTTCCGGCCACTGGGAAATTGCAGGCGTTCCGGTGGCGTTCGATTGGGGCTATTTTCCCCAGACGGTTCCGACATTCCCCGAAACCTTGATCGCCGACACGGTTCGGCTTGCACAGCTTCCAGGCGTCCTCGGTAACAAACATGCCTCGGGAACCGACGTGATCGAGGAACTGGGCGAAGAACATATCCGCACCGGCAAGCCGATCTTCTATACGTCTACCGATTCTGTCGTGCAGATTGCCGCGCATGAGACGCATTTCGGGCTGGAACGCTTGTACAAGCTTTGCGAAACCGTGCGCGAACTGGTCGATCCGCTGAACATTGGCCGCGTTATTGCCCGGCCATTCGTCGGTGAGGCGAAGGAAACATTCGAGCGCACCGGCAATCGCCGCGATTATTCCGTGCCGCCACCAGAGGCGACTCTGCTGGATCGCCTTACCGATGCCGGCCGCATGGTCATCGCCATCGGCAAGATCGGCGATATTTATGCGCATAAGGGCGTCGGTCAGGTGCGCAAGGCCAATGGCAACATGGCGCTCTTCGATGAAACCCTGGTCGCGATGGACGACGCACAGGATGGCGACCTCGTGTTCACCAATTTTGTCGATTTCGACATGCTCTACGGCCACCGGCGCGATGTCGCAGGCTATGCGGCAGCGCTCGAGGCCTTCGACATGCGCCTTCCCGAGGCCATCGCCAAGCTTCGTCCCGGCGATCTCATGATCCTTACCGCCGATCATGGCTGCGACCCGACCTATAAGGGCACGGACCACACGCGCGAGCGCGTTCCGGTGCTTTGCTACGGTCCGGACCTGCCCAAAGGTTCGTTCGGCGTACGCCCGACCTTCGCTGATATTGGCGAGACGGTCGCCGCCCATCTCGGCATTTCCCCCGGCCTCCACGGCAAGAGCTTCCTCAAGGGAACGGGAGAGCGCAGCCCCGATGCCTGAACTACCTGAGGTTGAAACCGTCCGGCGCGGTCTCCAGCCCGTCATGGAGGGCGCGACCATACTTGGCGTGGAGCAGCGGCGTCCCGACCTGCGCTTTCCCTTCCCCGAGCGCTTTGCCGAACGTTTGACGGGACGGCGCATCGAAGCGCTCGAACGGCGCGCCAAATATCTCATCCTTCATCTCGATAACGGTCTTGGCGTCATCAGCCACCTTGGCATGTCGGGTTCCTATCGCATCGAGCAAGGCGAAGCGGCGGAAACGCCCGGCGATTTTGCCCATGAGCGCTCGAAGAACGCACTGCACGACCACGTGGTGCTGCAGCTCGGCGCCAAGGACGGCAAGACAAGCCGTGTCGTCTATAATGACCCGCGGCGCTTCGGCTTCATGCTCTTTGCCGAGCCCGGCGAACTCAACAACCATCCGCTGATCAAGGGCCTTGGCACCGAACCGACGGGCAACCGCCTCGATGGCGCCTTGCTGGCGAAGCTGTTTCACAAGAAGGCGGCGCCGTTGAAGGCGGCACTTCTCGACCAGAGGTTGATAGCCGGGCTTGGCAACATCTATGTCTGCGAAGCGCTGTGGCGCGCCGAACTCTCGCCCTTGCGGCCGGCAGGGAGCATTTCCGGCACGGATGGCGCGCCGACCGATGATGCGAAGCGACTCGCGACAGCGATCCGGGCTGTCATCGTTGACGCGATCAAGGCCGGCGGATCGAGCCTCAAGGATTACCGGCAAGCCGATGGCGAACTTGGCTATTTCCAGCATTCATTCTCGGTCTATGACCGTGAAGGCGCCCCGTGCCCGCGCAAGGGTTGCAATGGCACGGTGTCGCGTATTGTCCAAAGCGGGCGCTCGACCTTCTATTGCCCCGTGTGCCAGCATTAGCGATTGAGGAGGATCAACCATGACCTATGAAAACATCATCGTCGAGACGCGCGAAAAGGTGGGCTTTATTCAGCTTAATCGTCCGCAAGCGCTCAATGCGCTGAATTCGGCGCTGCTCGCAGACCTTGCAGGCGCACTTGAAGCGTTCGACAAGGACAACGATATCGGCGCGATCGTCATCACCGGGTCCGAAAAGGCCTTTGCCGCCGGCGCCGACATCAAGGAAATGCAGACGCTTGCATTCGCCGACGCCTATCTCGGCGACTATTTCAGCGAGTGGGAGCGCGTGACCCGGCTGCGCAAGCCGTTGATTGCTGCGGTGGCTGGCTATGCACTTGGTGGAGGCTGCGAACTCGCCATGATGTGCGACTTCATAATCGCCGCCGACACCGCGAAATTCGGCCAGCCCGAGATCACTCTCGGCGTAATGCCGGGAATGGGCGGATCGCAGCGCCTCACCCGTTCGGTCGGCAAGTCGAAGGCAATGGACCTGTGCCTGACCGGGCGCATGATGGATGCGGCCGAGGCCGAGCGTTGCGGTCTGGTGTCCCGGGTGGTTCCTGCGGCGGACCTTGTGGCCGAAGCCGTCAAGGCGGCCGCGAAGATTGCCTCCTTCTCGCTCCCGGTCGCGATGATGACCAAGGAGACCGTCAACCGCGCTTATGAGACGACGCTCTCGGAAGGTTTGCGCTTCGAGCGCCGGGTTTTCCACTCGATGTTTGCGCTCGATGACCAGAAGGAAGGCATGGCGGCCTTTGCCGAAAAGCGGCCGCCGTCCTTTAAAAATCGCTGAACGAAAATATCCCCGAATTCATCAGCGATTCCAAGTTGACGCAAAAGCAAACGTCATCTATAAGCCCCCCAACGTTCGGTGGCCCCTCGGCCACCCTATTATTTTGTGACGGCTGCTTTCAGGCTGCCGATTAGCTGACAGAAAAGAGAGGCATCATGGCCAACACTCCTTCGGCCAAGAAAGCGGCGCGCAAGATCGAAGCCCGCACCGAAGTCAACAAATCCCGCCGTTCGCGCGTGCGCACCTTCCTGCGCAAGTTCGAAGATGCGGTTGCAAGCGGCGACCAGGCGGCTGCCGCCATCGCCTTCCAGGCTGTCGAGCCGGAAGTCATGCGCGCTGCCTCGAAGGGCGTCCTTCACAAGAATACTGCCTCGCGCAAAGTATCTCGCCTCTCGGCTCGCCTGAAGGGCATGTCTGCTTAATCAGACCTTCATATTTATATTTGAAAACCCGGCATCTATTTAGCCGGGTTTTTTTATTTGGGCCTGATTCTGGGAATAAATTCGTTACCCGGGGAAAAGATTGTGGCTTATCAAAACCATGACATCTGGTGGTCACAAATCGATTAGGACAAAAAGCGTCAATCATCAATTTGTGTGTGTTTTCAACGAGTTATAAAAGGTAGTAATTATAACTCGGGACCGTCCGGTGGAATCTCCGACCACACCCGCTGTCAAGCGTAAATTTATAAATTTTTTTTCTATGTGTCTGGTCGCAGTGCAACAAAATCTGAGCCTCAAAAAAAGCCTTGAATCCGAACGGTTTTTCCAAGTTGAGCCGGGGACACTTAAAAAAAATCAAATTCCATTAACCTTTTATTCATCAAAAAACCCTTGGGCCGGACTTGCTCTTCCTGCAAAGGTTTTTGTAAGGTCCAAGACATCGAAGGGGTGGGCAAAACCCATTTAACAGGCTTATTAAATAGTGGGTTCGGGCGCAGATTTGACCGTTTGCGTAACGAGTGGTTTTTGTCAGTACTCAGCCCATCGGGGTTGGGTTGTTTCATAAATCGAGCGGGTTGGCGACGCTGGCGTGAGCCGGGCGTAAGGCTTGACGCGCCTAACGAGAGGGATGCGAACGTGGTTGTGACAGATATTCTGAACAAGTCTTATTCAGTACAACACTGCGTGATCGCCAAATCCTCAATCTGTTAGTTACGGCATTAACCAGACGGGCCACTGGGGCGGCTCGTCGGTCATCACTGCCTGACGGTGATACGTCGGCAAATATAAAACACGGGCGTCTCTACGACCCGAATGAAATACCAGGATGAGGCGATGACAATGACCAGCGGAATAATGGAAAACGGCACAAATGCCATGGTCCCGCTCCATGTGGATGAGGGGAAAGACATGGCTTCGGCCGGCAGCGAAATGATATTCGAGCGTGTCAAAAGCAAGCTCAAGGCGAAACTCGGCAGCGAGGTCTATTCGAGCTGGTTCGGCCGCTTGAAACTCGACGAAACGTCGAAGAGCATTGTCCGGCTGTCCGTGCCGACCGCCTTCCTGCGCTCGTGGATCAACAATCATTATTCCGACATGATCACCGCGCTCTGGCGCGAGGAAGAAGAGCAGGTTCTGAAGGTCGAGATCGTCTTCCGCAGCGCCAGCCGTGCCATCCGACCGATCTGTGACGCTGAGGCACCCCAGCGTGCCGAGACCCGTGCGCTGGCCCGTGAGAAGCCGGTCTTCCCGGTCGGCACCACCTCGCAGGAAAAGAAGGCTCCAGCGCATTTCGCCGATCGTTCGCAGAACTCGGTTTTTGGCTCGCCGCTTGATCCGCGCTATACGTTCGAGACATTCGTCGACGGTACGCCAAACCGCGTGGCGCTTGCTGCGGCGCGCACCATCGCCGATGCCGGCGCCAGCGCCGTCCGCTTCAATCCGCTGTTCATCCATGCGTCAGTCGGGCTCGGCAAGACCCATCTCCTGCAGGCTATCGCCGCAGAGGCGCTGAAGCGTCCGGAACGCGCCCGCGTCGTCTATCTTACCGCCGAATATTTCATGTGGCGCTTTGCGACAGCAATCCGCGACAACAATGCGTTGTCTTTCAAGGAACAGCTGCGCGATATCGATCTTCTGATCATCGACGATATGCAGTTCCTGCAGGGTAAGTCGATCCAGCACGAATTCTGTCACCTGATCAATACGTTGCTCGACAGTGCCAAGCAGGTCGTCGTTGCCGCCGACCGTCCGCCTTCCGAGCTTGAATCGCTCGATGCCCGCGTGCGCTCACGGCTGCAGGGCGGCGTTGCCCTGGAAATGATTTCGCCGGACTATGCGATGCGTCTCGAAATCCTCAAGCGCCGTCTCGCTGCTGCCCAGCTCGAAGATCATTCGCTGGATATTTCCATGGAAATTCTCGACCACGTCGCCCAGTCCGTGACCGGCAGCGGCCGCGAACTTGAAGGCGCGTTCAACCAGTTGCTGTTCCGCCAGACGTTCGAACCGAACCTTTCCGTCGACCGCGTTGATGAACTCCTCAGCCATCTCATGCGTGGCGGCGATGCCAAGCGCATCCGCATCGAGGAAATCCAGCGCATCGTCGCTCGCCACTACAACGTATCGAAGCAGGACCTCTTGTCGAACCGGCGTACACGCACGATCGTCAAGCCGCGCCAGATCGCCATGTACCTCGCCAAAATGCTGACGCCGCGTTCCCTGCCGGAAATCGGCCGTCGTTTCGGCGGTCGCGATCACACCACTGTCCTTCATGCCGTGCGCAAGATCGAGGACATCGTCGGCAAGGACCAGAAACTCTCGCAGGAACTCGAACTGTTGAAGCGCCTGATCAACGAACAGGCCCAATAGGACACATCTTATCAACAGAAAGCCTGCGGTATGGTACGCTGATGCCTGCCGCAGGCTTGCTTTTTAAGGCGAAGTTCTGCCAATTTGCTTGACCCTGGGGAATAAGCGCCCCGCACCGGAGGAGGATTGCAGATACGCCGCCCTCCTGCCGGAATAGAAGTCAGCGAGACCGGTTTATCATGCGTGTAACTCTTGAACGTTCCAACCTTCTGAAGTCGCTCAATCATGTCCACCGCGTGGTCGAACGGCGCAATACCATTCCGATCCTGTCGAATGTCCTGCTCAATGCCGACGGCGCCAGCCTCGCCTTGAAGGCCACCGATCTCGATCTCGAAGTGACGGAAGCAACAAGCGCGCAAATTGAGCAATCCGGTGCGACGACTGTTCCGGCCCACCTCCTCTACGATATCGTCCGTAAGTTGCCGGACGGCGCAGAGGTGATGCTGGCCACCAATACGGATGGCAATTCCATGGCCGTCACGTCCGGCCGTTCGAACTTCCGCCTGCAGTGCCTGCCGCAGTCCGACTTTCCTGAGCTGACCGCCGGCTCGTTCAGCCACACCTTCCGCATGCCGTCGAGCGCGCTGAAAAGCCTCATCGAGCGCACGCAATTTGCCATCTCCACCGAAGAGACGCGATATTATCTCAACGGCATCTATTTTCATGCTATCGAGAGCGACGGCAAGCTGAAGCTGCGCGCTGTCGCCACCGACGGCCATCGCCTTGCCCGCGCCGAACTCGAGGCCCCTGCCGGGGCCGAGGGCATGCCGGGGATCATCATCCCGCGCAAGACTGTCGCCGAATTGCAGAAGCTCGTCGACGATCCGGATATTACGGTGACCGTCGAACTCTCCGAGACCAAGATCCGCTTCACCATAGGATCGGTCGTCCTTACCTCGAAGCTCATCGACGGTACGTTCCCGGATTATCAGCGCGTCATCCCCTCGGGCAATGACAAGAAGCTGTCGATCGACCGGCAAAGCTTTGCTTCGGCTGTCGATCGCGTCTCGACGATCTCGAGCGAGCGTGGCCGTGCCGTAAAGCTTACCATCGGCGATGGGCTGCTGACGCTGACCGTCAACAACCCGGACTCCGGCAGTGCCACCGATGAAATTGCAGCAGATTACGACGCCGATCCGATCGAAATCGGCTTTAATGCCAAGTATCTCCTCGATATCACCGCGCAGTTGACCGGTACGGAGGCAGTGTTCATGTTGGCCGATGCGGGTTCGCCGACACTGGTGCGCGATACGGGCGATGAAAATGCGCTCTATGTCCTCATGCCGATGCGGGTTTAGGGCAATCGCCGCAGCATCCAATGGGTGATCTTGTTATAGTCCCGTCACCCCCTTCTGCGCGGAAACGCAGTCGGGGGTCGAGTGGCCTTCTAGGGGGCATGCGGTAGGCCTCCATGGAAAATAGTCTCCCACCAGCGCGCGTTTCGATCAGCCGGCTGAAGCTCGCCAACTTCCGCAACTATGAGAGCCTCTCGCTGCGGCTCGGACCATCGCATGTGGTTTTGACGGGTGAAAACGGTGCGGGGAAAACCAATCTCCTTGAAGCGATTTCGTTTCTTTCGCCTGGCCGTGGATTGCGGCGCGCGGTTTACACGGATGTAACCCGCAGCGGAGCGCCTGACGGTTTCGCCATCCATGCCGCCATTGAAACGGAGGAAGGCTCGGTCGATGTCGGAACCGGCCTTGCCGGCAATGCGCCGGGCGAAAGCGGACGGCGCGTCCGCGTCAACGGTGTCACCGCCGCGAGCGCCGATGAACTGCTCGACTACGCGCGTATCCTCTGGCTCGTTCCGGCGATGGACGGCCTGTTTACTGGCCCCTCCGCCGACAGGCGGCGTTTTCTCGACCGCATGGTTCTCGCCATAGACCCGGCTCATGGCAAGCGCGTTCTCGATTATGAAAAGGCGATGCGCAGCCGTAATCGACTGCTTACCGAAGAGCGTACCGACGACGCCTGGCTCGATGCAATAGAGACGCCGATGGCCGAACTCGGCATAGCGATTGCCGCAGCGCGCGCCGAACTGATGCGTCTGATCAATGACATGATCGAACGTTCGCCCGACGGCAGTCCCTTCCCCAAGGCCGATTGTCTCATCGAGGGCACACTTGAGCAGCGCATCGGCATCGAGGCGGCAACGGACGTGGAGGAGATCTTCAGGCGAGCGCTTCGTGATGGCAGAAGCCGCGACCGCGCTGCCGGGCGCACGCTTGACGGGCCGCACCGCTCCGATCTCCTCGTCCGCCACCGGCCAAAAGCGATGCCCGCTGAGCTATGCTCGACAGGTGAGCAGAAGGCGCTGCTGATCGGTCTTATTCTTGCGCATGCGCGGCTGACCGGCAAGCTTGCCGGCATGGCGCCCATCCTGCTGCTCGATGAAATTGCCGCGCATCTCGACGAAGGCCGCCGGGCGGCGCTGTTCGACATTATCGAGGAACTTGGCGGCCAGGCATTCATGACCGGCACGGACACTTCGCTGTTCGACAGCCTTCGCGGACGGGCGCAATTCTTCAACGTGTCGCATGGTGCGGTCGCGCCGAATTGATTGCTATTCCCTCGGCATGTTGTCGGGTTCGGTCGCCATTCCAACTTTCGGCGGCGATTTATCCGCGAAAAGCAGATGCCAGGCGAGCAGAACTGGTTCGAGGATTACGATGCCGAGCAAAATTCCAGCCAGGCGGTTCAAACCCGGCTCTGGCGCGGCATTCATGTAGTTGTCGGGAACGAGAACGACAAGGAAAGCAAGCGCGAACTGGATGCCGATATAGCTCGTCGCCGGATTGCCGTTCTCGACGTGCCGTCCGATGATCACGGCAACGCAAAGGGCAAGCGTCATCAGCAACGGCGAGTGATGGCTGCTCAACAGGACCGCGATGGCGAGCACGCCGCCGGCAGCGCAACCGACAAAGCGCATCGCGATCTTCGAGGTGACCGGGTTCAAAACGCTGGATTCAAGCGTTGCCACGGGCAACAGCATGACGGCCATGATGGTGACGCTCGACTGGCTGAGCGAGGCAAAGCCTGTCCACCGCCAGATGAACGGAATGAACGCCAGCGCGATCCCGGCCTGGAGCGCGTGGAGCGCAGCGCCCTTGTGCCAAAGCGTTGCCGCCGGGGTCGCGAGGGGCGTCGCAGTCTTCGGCTCATCTCGCCGCAGCGCGCGGCGAATGGTCCAATTGGACAAGGCGCTGACGATGATGCAGGCAAATGTGCCAGCAAGAATTTCGACGATGCGCGACCGGGCAAAGGGAAAGACCGAGCTCGCGGGCTGCATCATGCCTTCGATGAGGATCATGCAGAAGGTAAGTCCCGTAAAAAGCCAGGCATAGCTGCGCCGGCTGACAAGCGCGAAATAGAGCGTTGTTGCCCCGACCAGCGCCAAGGCCATGGCGAGCGGCAACGGTTTGTCGGCGATAAGCGGCGCGAGGATAAGCGCAACGATCGCGCCTGCTATCGTTCCCGTGATCCGCAGCGTCCCGCGCATGACACTTTCCGACAGCCGCGAGCGCATGACGGCATAGCCGCTGAATGCGGCCCATCCGACATATTGCGCCCCAAGCGCATGGGCGAAGACAATTGCAAGCAACACCGACAGGACGCATTCAAGCTCGTCGACGAGCCGGGGCCCCGGGCGGCCGACTGAACGGAGTTCATCCGTGATCGCCTTCCAAAGGCTGCGACAGACACCGAAGAGATGCCGAATGAAGTTCATGAGGGTGTTTTAGAGTTTTGCGCACTTAAATAGAAGCGCTCCGGAGATACAAACGCGCGGCGCCGTTTCCAGCGCGGGCTGAGTTGCTGTTACTGCGTCACCAAGGGCTGTAAGGCAGGCGCGACAATGACGGGCGGCGGGTTCCATTTTCCCGTGAGTGCCTCGGATCTCGGCCCATAGAGCCGCATCGTCAGGTTGAACGGACCTTCAGGCGCGGGCAACCAGTTGGCTTCCTTGTCGGCGCCCGGGCTCTTGTTTTGGAAGTAGAGATCGAGCGAACCGTCGGCATTATAGGTGAACGGCATCCAACTGCTGACAGCAAAGCGATTGAGCGGATTGCCAACCTGGAAGCCTTCCATATCATAGAGCGTGACCGACCAGAATGCATCGACCGGCGGGAGTGATTGCTTGTCGAAATGCAGGGTGTAGTTTCTGGCGCCGTTCAGAGGATCGCCTTTTTCATCAGCGAGATTGAGCGGATAGATCGCATCCTCGGGCAGGTTTGCACCGAGGCCGAGCTGGGCCACAATCGCCCGCTTCAGATAGTAATTGCCGTAAACGCCCATCGTATCGGTATTCATCGACCAATAATTGGCGACGCGAGCAAGCGTCGGCACCTTCCACTCCATGAGCTTTCGCGCTTGGGCGGGCACGTTTTGCAGCCCTTTCGCAACGGCCGGATCGAGCTTATCCGCGTCGAAGCTCTTGCCGGGCTCGATGCCTATCCGCTTCATGCGTGCGATGATCGGCTGATCGGTGATATGCGGCGGATTGACCTTCAAGACCTCGGCCGCGTAGGCGAAGAATTCGTCTGCGGACATGCTGTCCACTGTCTTTTTCGGCGGCGTCTTCATATCGACCGAGGGATCGACGGTCACCTTGGCTGGTTCTGCAGTCTTGCCCCATTGCGATAGCGGAGTGATCTTGTAGCCCGCCTGGATCTTGTGAACCGCGTCATAGTCTTGGGGTCCATCAGTCTTGGTGCGGCCGATGATCCAGACATGGGGTGTCGGCGCGTCTATCCGCTGGAGGCCATCTGGCAGATCTTTGCCTTGCCAGCCGGGTGGCACCAGCACGTAGTCGGCCTTGGCCGTACCGGTGGTCCGCCAGCCGGGTGATGCGAAGACGTCCGACCACAGGTCGAGCATGGGAAGGAGGTAATAGCGCCCGCCGGTATCGGGTGCGGATACGACCATAGGCTCCTTGGTCATGTCGAGCCAGGCGGAGGAATAGAGCGTGTCGAAGTTGGGCCTAACCACATCGCGGTAGTCGGCGGTCGGAAATTCCGGAACGTTGACGAAGGTGTTGGACGGCCCTCGCCCCATAACTTTACCGGACTCGATATTTGTTGCTTGCCGCCGCGTCACGTCCATCGTCACCATGGGATAGAAGTAGACATAGGCATCTATGCCGATCGTCGTGGCCTCCTCCTCGGTGATGGCGTCAGCTGCTACTGCGCCATGAACCAATGCGCCCATAACAATGAGCGCAGCAGCCACTTGGCTTATTATTCTCACTTTCATGTTGGCCTCCGTTGGAAGTCCGCGCGCCATTCATTGGTTCCAAACAATGGGCTTGCGTCCGGTTTTCTTGAGATCGTCTGTTCGCGTCACAAGCTGCGACGCCGCTGCGGCATGAAACTGCGTGGAAGATTTGCGTGAGTTGGAACTGCATCCCAGCAAAAGCATTCTGCTTCCATTGGTGACCAGCAACCCGTTTACACGCAAGTATGTTACGGTAACACACGTCTGAATTGTGTTGAGTTGCTTCGAGACGTCGGCGAAAGGCGCCAGACTTATCAAACGCTTTGTGAGTAAGTCGCCTTGCAATATTGGACGTTCGACGTACCAACTAGGGACAAGACCGATTCATCTGCCACATACATTCGTCATGGAGCGTATTCAACATGTGGAATCAGGTTTACAACCCCTTCAATAACGCCGTTCTATCGACTATCGCCGCATCGATACCTGTTGTCGTGCTGCTTGCGATGATTGCATCGAACAAGGTCAAGGTGCACATCGCCGCGATCATCGCCTTGGTCGTTGCCAATCTTGTCGCCATCTTCATCTTCACCATGCCTGCCGGCATGTCGGTCAGGGCATCGCTGCTTGGCGTTGTAACCGGCTTCTTTCCGATTGGCTGGATCGTCCTCAACGTCATATTTCTCTACAGACTGACCGTGGAGAAGGGCATCTTTGAGACGCTGCAAAACACGATCGGCGGCGTTACCCGCGACAGACGCTTGCAGATCCTGCTGATCGCCTTTTCTTTCGGTGCCTTCTTCGAGGGCGCGTCGGGATTTGGCACGCCGGTTGCAGTCACCGCGGCGATCCTTATCGGCCTCGGCTTTTCGCCGCTTGCCGCATCAGGCCTGTCGCTGATTGCCAACACCGCCCCGGTCGCCTTCGGCGCGCTCGGCACACCCATCGCCGGCCTGTCGAGTGTGACAGGCATTGACCCGTTTTTGCTCGGCGCCATGGTGGGACGGCAATTGCCGTTATTCTCACTGATCATACCGTTCTGGGTTGTCTGGGCGTTTGCCGGCTGGAGAGGCATGAAGGAAGTCTGGCCTGCCATTCTCGTCACCGGCGTTTCCTTTGCCGTGCCGCAATTCCTGATTTCCAATTTCGTCAACCCCTGGATCGTCGATATTGGCGCTTCCCTGATCTCCATGGCCTGCCTCATAGGCTTTCTTCGCCTCTGGCAGCCGCAAGTCATCTGGACCTCGGCCAAGCTGCGTATCCGCGACGACTCGGCAAGCCAGGTCCCACCGGTGAAGACAAACAAGCGCGAGCCGACGCGCAAGGAGGTCTGGGCTTCGCTGACGCCGTGGATCATCGTCTGCGCGGTGCTTCTGCTTTGGGGTACTGATTGGTTCAAGGGCATGGTCAATCCATGGGCGACGTTGAGCTACGAGGTACCGGGACTCAACAACCAGATCATGAAAGTCGCACCTATTGCTGCCACCCCGACGCCGGAAAAGGCAGTCTTCGCCTTCACCTGGCTCTCCTTTACAGGGTCCGGCATGCTGATTGCCGCCATCATTTCCGGCTTCATCATGGGTTACAAACCACTTGAATTGATCACGGCCTATGGCCGCACGATCAAGCTGTGCGCCTACTCGCTGATCACGATCTCGGCGATGCTTGCCATCGGCACGCTCACCCGCCTCTCCGGCATCGATGCGACGCTCGGCCTCGCCTTCGCCGCGACCGGTGTACTCTATCCCTTCTTCGGAACCTTGCTCGGCTGGCTGGGCGTCGCCCTGACGGGATCGGATACCGCCTCCAACGTGCTCTTCGGCAATCTGCAGAAGATTACCTCCGAACAACTCGGCCTTTCACCGATCCTGATGAGCGCGGCCAATTCGTCAGGCGGCGTCATGGGCAAGATGATCGATGCACAGTCGATCGTCGTCGCCTCCACCGCTACCAACTGGTACGGGCACGAGGGGACGATCCTGCGCTTTGTCTTCAAGCATTCGATCGTGCTGGCCTGCCTCGTCGGTATCCTGGTCATGCTCCAGGCCTATGTGTTCACCTGGATGATTGTCACGCCGCCTTGATTTCTGTCCTCGGGCCCGACCAGTGCGGGCCCGTTAGGCAACCCGTGAAGCAGGCTGATCTCCCCCCTTGTGGGGGAGATGTCCGGCAGGACAGAGGGGGGTGGGGCATCATCGGTCAATGACTTTCGAATGCAGGGCGGCGCCTTTCCCTCCCCCTTGTGGGGAGGGTGGCTGCGCAGCAGCCGGGAGGGGCGTGCCTAGTAGGAAACAAATCGCTTCGCCATCGTAACGACCCCGCCCGGACCTTCGGTCCGACCCTCCCCACAAGGGGCAGGGAAGCACGGAACCCGCAGAGCCCAAGAATTTGACTTGTGAGACGGTCAGGATCAGCGTCATGAGCAAACTACGTCCGTGTGATCGAGACACCGCCATCGACCAGCGAGGCCGTGCCGGTCACGAACGAAGCATCGTCGGAGGCCAAATAAAGGACCGAGCGCGCAAGTTCCTCCGCTGTCGCGACCCGCTTCAAGGCATGAAGGTTGGTGATGAATGCCTTTGACTCAGGTGTATTGTTCATCTCGCGGTACATGTCCGTATCGACGGCACCCGGCAGGATCGCATTGACGCGTATATTCTGCGGTCCGTACTCCGCGGCCAGCGACTGGGTGAGGCCTATAATGCCGGATTTGCTGGCGGCATAGGCGGCAACGCCGGGGAACGCGAAGCTGTAGCCGATGAAGGTGGACGTGAAGATGATCGATCCGCCACCGTGCTTCAGCATCTCCGCGACCTGATGCTTGGCGGCAAGGAAAGAGCCCGTCAGGTTGATGGCAATGGCATCGTTCCAGCCTGCTTCGGAGACGCCGGTCGTTGGGCCCGCTTCTCCCATAACGCCGGCATTGTTGAAGGCGATGTCGAGCCTGCCGTAATGTTCCGCGGCGAGTTGGACGAGGCCCTTGGCATAATCTTCCGACCGCACATCGCCGGCCAGGGCAACGGCTTCGCCGCCATCGCTTTGGATTTCGCGCACCAATGCGTCAAGCTCTTCCTTGCGCCGCGCGCCGACGACAAGCTTTGCGCCCTCCTTGGCGAACAGCTTTGCCGTCGCCCGACCGATACCGGCGCTCGCACCGGTAACGATCGCCACTTTTCCAGATAATCTGCTCATGTTCTTCTCCTGATGTCTGATGCGGGCTGAGTTCAGCCGCTTTTGTTGGACTTGATAGTGGCGATTGGCCTCGGTTCGAAGTAGGTGGCAGATGGCGGAACTGGTTTTCGGAAAAGCCGAACAATCACAGGAACCCGGCAACGTGGATGCGCGTTCGGCTGCATGCTAGCCTACCCGCTCCAGAATCAAATCCCCCAAGGAGACGTGAATGTCCGATCTATCCGCTTTCCCCATTGCCAGCCGTTGGCCGGCACAATATCCGGACCGGCTGCAGCTTTATTCTTTTCCGACCCCGAACGGGGTGAAGGTGTCGATCGCGCTGGAAGAACTTGGGCTGCCCTACGAGCCGCATGCGGTCAACATCGGCAAGAATGAAAGCTGGACGCCGGAGTTCCTGTCGCTCAATCCCAACGGCAAGATCCCCGCGATCATCGATCCCGATGGTCCGGGCGGCAAGCCGCTCGGCCTCTTCGAATCCGGCGCCATCCTGCTTTACCTCGCCGAGAAGACCGGCAAGCTCATTCCCGCGGACCCGAGCCTGCGATACGAGACCATCCAGTGGGTTTTCTTCCAGATGGCAGCAATCGGGCCGATGTTCGGACAGGTCGGATTCTTTCACAAGTTCGCAGGCCGCGAGATCGAGGACAAGCGGCCGCTCCAACGCTACGTCGATGAATCGAAGCGCCTGCTCGGCGTAATCGAAACGCGGCTCAGCGGGCGTGAATGGATCATGGGCGACGAATACAGCATAGCCGATATCTCCATGCTCGGCTGGGTGCGCAACCTTGTCGGGTTCTATGGCGCGCGGGAAATCGTTGATTTCGACAGTCTTAAACATGTCCCTGCCTGGCTGGAGCGCGGACTTGCCCGGCCGGCCGTGCAACGTGGCCTCGATATTCCGCAGCGTCCGGCAGCCTAGCGGCCTCCAGCCTCGGAGCGGTTGATGTCGCGCAAGAAGGTCATACTCAGCGAGGTTGCCGAACTTGCCGGCGTTGGTATCGCTACGGTCGATCGTCTGCTCAATGAGCGCGGCAACGTCAAACCGGAAACGGCTTTGAAGATCATTCGGGCTGCGCGACAGCTCGGTCTGCAGCGCATCCTGCCCGCGATCTATCATAAGGGCCTGCGCCTGGAGGTAATCCTGGCGCGGCCCTATTTGCCCCTGATCAAGCGCATGAACGAGGCGTTCATGCAGCTTGCGCCAAGTCTCGACCGCTCGGTTACCATTCAGCGCAGCTTGCTCAAGGACGACAAGGCGGAACACATTGCCGAGCGTATCCGCGCCACGACTTGCAATGCCGTGATCATCTATGCGCAGGAGGATCCCGCGATCATCGGCGCCGTCGGCGCCATAACCGCAGCCGGTATTCCGGTGATCACCGTCATCTCCGACCTGCCAACCTCAGCGCGCTTCGCTTATGCCGGAATAGACCATTACGCTGCGGGGCGGACGGCGGGCTACTTCATGGCTAAGTTTGCGCGGCAACCGGGTCGAGTCATAGCCCTGTGCTATGACCTCGGAATCAGGGGCCATGCCGACCGCATTCGGGGTTTGACAGATGCAATCAATGTCCACGGCGCCGGGCTTACACTGGCGGAGCGTCTTGAGGGGCGCGACGATTCTGAAATTTCCGAGCGGCTCCTGGTCGATGCACTGAAACGTCACCGCGATATTGTCGGCGTCTATAATGCCGGTGCTCCGAATGACGCCGTTGAACTCGCCCTTCGCAAGAGCGCGCTGCAGCACCAACCCATCTTCATCGGGCACGAGTTGACCCCGCAATCGTGTAAAATGTTGCGAGAGGGTACGATGACGCTCGCCATCGACCAGAACCCGCAGCAGCAGGCGCGGCTCGCGGTCGACATCCTGGTGCACCACTTCGGCTATGCCGAGCATCCCGAATTCAAGACACCTTATAGCGCGACGATCGACTTCACGCTGCACGGACCGGAGAATGTCGGGAAGACATCTGATCGCACGGCAAGCTAACCAACGGAGATGAGGACTTTCCCATATTCGACCTTGACCGAATAGGTACGCAGGTTCACGCAGACAGGAGCGCCCTTGGCCGCGCCGGTTCGGTAATCGAAGCGGCCATTATGCTTTGGGCACTCAATGATGTTGTCCATGACGAGCCCGTCAGCAAGATGCACCTTCTCATGGGTGCAGAGGCCATCGGTGGCATAATACTCGTCGTCCCGCGAGCGGAAGATTGCGAAAGTGCGACCGTCGTGGTCAAAGCGGATAACATCCTCCTCGTCGATGTCATCGGCGTCGCACGCTTCGATCCAGGTCTTCGAAACAGCATTCATCGTCAGTTCTCCTCAAAATTATTGTTCACTCGGCGGGCGCGGCAAAGCGCATATCGGGTGCGGCCCGAATCGTTCCCGGCAGCGGCCGCTGGACAAAGTAGCCCGGGTCCTTCACCTGCCTGATCAGCGCCGGGATGATTTCGCGGTAAACGGCCCAGATGGACGGATAGACCGGAGGGCACTGGTCCTTGATCATGGCATGCAGTTGCGGGAGGGCATAAAACGGCACCATAGGGAACATGTGGTGCTCGATGTGGTAGTTCATGTTGATGTAGAGGAAGCGGAACACAGGATTGGTCTCGAATGTCCGCGTGTTGAGCCGGTGGTCGTAGACATCCTCGTCGAGCCCCGTATGCTGCGTGATGTTGAAGAGCTGTGCCAGCGGACCGCCATAAAAGCGCGGCAGGACGATGAACAGGGCAGGCAGGATCGAGGCAAAATACCAGCAGGCGGCTCCGGTCGCGACGAAGATCGCAACGTAGATGCGTGACGACCAGAACACCTTGGGCTTTTCGCTGTCAGGAACGAAGTGACGGCCTTCCTCATTCAGGCTGCCACAGGCGTGGCGCAGGATCGACGCCATCTGGATCAGGCCCGACTTCAGGAAGAAGAAATCGAGAATGATACCTGGAATATCGGGCGGACGCGGCACGGCAATCTCGGGGTCGCGGCCGACGATCATCGTGTCTGTATGATGCCGCGAATGGCTCCAGCGCCAGTAAAAACCCTCATGCAGGGTCATGAAGCCGTTGAGGTGGTAAAGCGCCTCGTTGATCCAGCGCGTCCTGAATGGCGTGCCGTGCGAGAGTTCATGAGCGCGATGGTCGCTGGCAGCGTAGAGAACACCATAGACGGCGAAAAACGGAACGCACCAAAGCGTGCCCCGTGTCAGAAAAGCGCCGGCACCCGATGCGGCAAGCAATGCGAGCCAGAGTCCAAAATGGCGCAGCGAGACCAGGTCTGAACGCTTCATCAGCTGCTTGAAGACCTTGCGGTCGACTTTTGCGGAAAACCATTCGGATTCGACCCGGTGCTCGAAGCCATCGTCGGTCAGTACTGCGGCGCGCGCTGCGTCGCCAACAAGCGCATAGCTTTTCGTCATTTGATTATCCTCCGCAACTGCGCCCCGCCGGCCTCTTATTGCCTGTGCGTCGAAAATACCTTTCCGTGTGCCGCAGGGTCCATTTGGATATTGATGGTTTTCCATCATCTCGCCTGTGGGCGGGCGGGATTGTCCGGAGGATATTTCAAATAGGGATAACAGGCCCGATGCGCTCGTATCGGCGCTGAAGCGTTCCAGGGGCGCCGCAATCAATGCAGCGATATGATGCCGTCCACGGCGCGCCATTCGCGCGGCGAAATCAGGTGCTGATGGACGATCCGGACTGAGTGCAGCGGCCCCTCGATGTCCTTGCACCAGAAATCAAGAAAGCCTTTCAATTCCGGGAAAGACGGAGCAAGATCGTATTCCTGCCAAATGTAAAGCTGCAGAAAGCTCGGGTGGTCGGGAAGGCGATAATGTATCTCGGCCGTTGTCAGACCGTAGCCTTTTAGCTGAAGTTCGAATGCTCTGCTTGTTGTCATGAATATTTCCCTTGTGGATCAACTCATGCGTCACTGTGAATCTTGTCAGATTCCGCTGTGTTTTCAAGGAAAATTAAAGAACTTGTAAAAGGGAGGAGTGAGGACCATGGCTGCAAAAGAAGTCAAATTCAGCGCCGAAGCGCGGGATCGCATGATGCGCGGCGTCGATATACTTGCCAATGCCGTCAAAGTGACACTCGGTCCCAAGGGCCGTAACGTCGTGATCGAGAAATCTTTCGGAGCGCCGCGCATCACCAAGGATGGCGTCACTGTCGCCAAGGAAATCGAACTCGAGGATAAATTCGAGAACATGGGGGCCCAGCTGCTGCGCGAAGTCGCTTCGAGGACGAGCGATGTTGCCGGCGACGGTACGACGACAGCCACCGTTCTTGCCCAGGCGATCGTGCGCGAGGGCGCGAGGGCTGAAGCTGCAGGCATGAATCCGATGGATTTGAAGCGCGGCATAGATATCGCCGTGGAAGCAGTCGTTGCGGAACTGAAGCGCAATGCCCGAAAAATCTCCAACAATTCCGAAATTGCCCAGGTGGGAACGATCTCCGCCAACGGCGACGTAGAAATCGGCCAATATCTGGCCGATGCCATGGGGAAGGTCGGGCACGAAGGCGTCATCACTGTCGAGGAGGCGAAAACCGCCGAAACCGAACTCGAAATCGTCGAGGGCATGCAGTTCGACCGCGGTTACCTCTCCCCCTATTTCGTCACCGACCAGGACAAGATGCGGGTCGAATTCGAAGATCCCTATATCCTCATCCACGAGAAGAAGCTCTCGAACCTTCAGGCAATGCTGCCCATTCTCGAAGCCGTCATCCAGTCGGGAAGTCCGCTGCTGATTATCGCAGAAGATGTGGAGGGCGAGGCATTGGCAACGCTCGTCGTCAACAAATTGCGCGGCGGGTTGAAGGTTGCAGCGGTCAAGGCGCCGGGCTTCGGCGATCGGCGCAAAGCAATGCTCGAGGACATAGCGATCCTCACCGGCGGCACCGCGATCAGCGAAGACCTCGGCATCAAGCTCGAGAACGTCACACTCGACATGCTCGGCCGTGCCAAGAAGACGATCGTCGAGAAGGAAACGACGATTATCGTCAACGGCGGCGGCTCGGAAGCCGATATCGATGCACGAATTGTGCAGATCAAGGCTCAGATCGAGGATACGACGTCCGACTATGATAAGGAAAAGCTGCAGGAACGGCTTGCCAAACTTGCCGGCGGCGTGGCCGTGATCCGGGTTGGCGGCTCGACCGAGGTCGAGGTTCGCGAACGCAAGGATCGCGTTGACGACGCGCTTCACGCCACGCGCGCGGCGGTGGAAGAAGGAATACTTCCCGGTGGCGGCGTTGCGCTCCTGCGTTCAGCCAAAGCGCTGGAGGGGCTGCAGGTCAAGAATGCGGACCAGCGCGTCGGCATCGAGATCGTGCGGCGGGCCATCGAAATGCCCGTGCGCCAGATTGCGGAGAATGCCGGGGCGGAGGGCTCGCTGATCGTCGGCAAATTGCGCGAGAATAGCGACTTTGCATATGGGTGGAACGCCCAGACCGGCCAGTATGGCAATCTATACGAGATGGGCGTGATCGATCCGGCAAAGGTGGTGCGCAGCGCGCTGCAAGGGGCCGCGTCGGTTGCGGGTCTCCTCGTCACGACCGAAGCGATGGTTGCCGATGTTCCCAAGAAGTCCGGGGCTCCGGCCATGCCTGCGGGCGGCGGTATGGACTACTGATAAAGTCTTTGCGGGTGGGCCTGTCGCAGGCCTTGCATTGTTCCACCCTGCCAACAGGACTATAGTTAAACCGGGGATGCGGAGGGAGCAAAATCGCGGCCACCGGCACGAGCCGTGCCGCGGGGGGGGTTAGCGATGACCACGTATGTTGTTCTCTTGAACTGGACCGAACTTGGCCTCAAGAACGCCGGGGACTCGCCCAACAGGCTCGATGGCGCGAAGAAAATGCTCAAGGAAATGGGCGGTTCGTTCGATCAGTTTTTTCTGACGATGGGCGAATACGACATGGTTGGCATTATGACGGCGCCCGACGACGCGGTCATGGCGCGCTTTACCCTCGGCCTTGGGCAAAAGGGTTTCGTACGCACGCGGACGCTGAAGGCATTCCCGGAAGCAGCCTATCGCGAAATTATCAAATCGCTGGGCTGATCGTCTTCTGAAAGGCACAAAGGAAGCCGCAAGTCATGCTTGCGGTTTCCGCGCTGCGGCGATTTTACCAATCCTATGAGACCATGCGTTGCTGTGGGGCGAATGTGCTGAGGCCGAGCCATTGCTGCATGGCGCTCGCAATGCTGGGGTCGCCGTCGAATTCGACGCGGCCTGCTTCGACCTCGCGCCTGACGGCTGAAAGCCCCATCCAGATCGCCGTCATGCTCTTCAGCGAGCTTGTCACCAGTAGATCCACATCGAAACCCGGATCGAAGCCGCAAAGATCAACGGAACTGCCGTCGACAACCAGCCAGAAATTCTGCCTGGTTTCTGGCAGTTCGGGGTACAGAAACTGAATCGTGCAGCGCCGTTTTGGCAGCGGCTTCGGATTGAGGTTGCGGCGCATGTCCCACATCAGCAGGGAGGGATCGAGATTGCGCAGCGACAGTTCCGATTCAACCCAGCGCTGCCCCCAGGAGCCGATGCCGAGCACGATTGCCCGCAGGTCTTCGCCAGCGGGCGACAAATGATATTCGGTCGTGCCGTTGGCGTTGGTTACGACCTCTACCACCCCCGCACGTTCAAGCTCTTTCAACCGTTTGGACAAAAGCGCAGGCGACATGCGCGGCACGCCGCGGCGCAGATCGTTGAAACGCGTCGTTCCCATCAGCATTTCGCGTATCACGAGGGTCGTCCAGCGCGAGCACAATATCTCCGACGCCATCGCAACCGGACAGAACTGCCCGTATCCTCCACGTTGTTCCATTGTTCCCACCGGTCTTCCTGACCCTTTTCTTAAGGCAAGAATACCCTAAAACGCGGTCGAATCCTACCGGCTGGACATTTCGGGTCGGAACGTTGCCTTGTGCCCAAGTCTGCGGATAAAACTACGCCCTGTCTTTTAAACGCTGCTCGAAAGGTTGGACGTATGACCGATACTTCGAATGAACCGCTTACGGTTGCCCAAAAGAAAGCGGGCAAGACCGTCAAGAAGAAAGCGAGGGGACTCTCCGGCAAATCACCTGCCCGCAAGCGCCACGGCACCCCCGCAGAGCCCAAGCTCTTATCCGGCGGAAACCCCCAGATTGCGAAAGCTGACGGCGACGCCCCCGTTCAGGCCTATATAGCGGCGATGCCCGGCTGGAAAAGCGAGGCCGGCCGACGGCTGGACGCGCTGATCGCTCGCACCGTTCCGGATGTGCGAAAGGCGGTGAAATGGAACTCGCCGCTCTACGGTATTGAGGGTCAGGGATTCTTTCTCGGCGTCCACTGCTTCGACAAATACATAAAGGTCGCTTTCTTCCACGGCGCGTCGCTGAACCCCATGCCGCCTGTCGCATCCAAGGACAAGAACACCCGTTACTTTCACATCCACGAGAACGACGCGATCAATGAGGAGGAGCTGGCGGCGTGGGTCCGTCAGGCCGCCGACCTGCCCGGCTGGGTCCCCTGATTTGATCAAGTAATATAGGCTTGCCGGCACGAATCGGGTCCGGAACTGGAGGAACAGTACCCATGAATCCCTCGGAACATATTGACCAGCTTATCGAAAAACTCGGCGACTGGCGCGGCGAGATGCTCGCAAGCCTCCGCAAGACTTTCCTTGAAGCCGACAAGGAGATCGTCGAGGAATGGAAGTGGATGGGTAGCCCGGTCTGGGAGCGCGACGGGATCATCGCGGTGGGCAATGCCCACAAGGAAAAGGTGAAGCTGACGTTCTCGCAAGGCGCAAGCCTTCCCGATCCCGACAAGCTGTTCAACAATGGCTTCGGGGGCAAAGTGTGGCGCGCGATCGACGTCCACGAGGGCGACAAGGTTGACAAGGACGCTCTGAAAAAGCTCATTCGCGCCGCCGTCGAATTCAACCAAGCCAAGAAACTGGCAAAGAAAGCCACGCCGCGCACACGGGCGAAAACGGCCAAGGGCGAAGCCGAATAGGCTAGTACATTTCCTGAACTGGACGAATTGCACCGTTGAGAGGATCCTTTGCGCATGGGCTGTTGAAGCCCCAAGGAGGACCTATGAACAGCATGGCACATACATCATCCATTGCGGACGAAGCTTCGTCCGGGAGTGCCGTAGATATCGCGCACTCTTTGACACCAGCTCTCGCTGCGAGAGCGGCGGAATTTGACGAGACCGACACTTTCGTTGCGGAGAACTACAAGCTCCTCAAGGAGGCCGGCCTCGTCCATGCCGGCGTTCCGCACGAACTTGGCGGCGGCGGCGCCGACGTTGGCGAGCTTGCCGAAATGCTGCGCGTGCTCGCGCATGGCTGCTCTTCGACCGCGCTCGCTTTCTCGATGCACACGCATCAGGTCGCGATCCCTGCCTGGCGCTGGCGCCACCAGAAGGCTTTGGCCGTCGAGCCCCTTCTGAAGCGTATTGCCGCTGAAAAGCTGATCCTGTTGTCGAGCGGGGGCTCGGACTGGATCGGCGGCTCGGGCGACGCAACCAAGGTCGAGGGCGGCTACCGCATCAAGGCGCGCAAGGTGTTTACATCAGGCGCCAATGCCGGGGACATCCTGATGACCGGCGCGATCCTTCGCGGGGAAGACGGTTCGGCTCAGGTGATCCACTTTGGCGTTCCCATGAAGTCAGCCGAAGTCAAGGTTGTCGATACCTGGAAAGCCCTCGGAATGCGAGGAACCGGCTCCAACGATGTTGCGATCGAAGACTTCTTTGTGCCTGACGCCGGCGTCGCGTTTTCGCGCAAGGCGGGCGAATGGCATCCGGTTTTCCAGATCATCGCTACAACGGCATTTCCGCTGATCTATGCTGTGTATCTCGGCGTTGCCGAAAGCGCGCGGGACATTGCCATCCATCTTGCCAAGAAGAAGCAACCGACCGAGACCTCTATGAACCTCGCCGGTCGCATGGACACCTCGCTGCGCGCCGCTCAGCTTGCCCATCAGTGGATGGTAAAAATTGTCGAGCGCAATTCGCCTTCCGCCGAAAGCGTCAACGAGGTCATGATCGGACGTTCGCTGGTGGCGGAACATGCGATCAAGACAGTAGAGCTTGCTCTCGAGTTGGCGGGTGGTGCCGGTTTCTATCGCTCGAACGGTCTCGAACAGCGTTTCCGGGATATCCAGGGCGCTCGGTTCCACCCGCTCCAGCAAGGCCCGCAAGCGCGGTATGCCGGAGCGATGGCGCTCGGACAATCGGTGAATACCGTATTCTAGAGAGCCGCTACGAAAGACGAGCGTTGGCAGGCGTGGGGTCGGCTTCCGCAAGAAGCGGATTACCGCGAGGCAACGCTCGTCGTCGATGCCGGCATGCGGGCGACGACAACAAGCTGCGTCACCTCACCCCGCTTGAAGGCCGCAAGGAACCGGCGGTAATCCTTGAACGACACGCAGCCATTTGAATCGCCGCGGGGGCCGAGCATGTAGGTATGGGCAAGCAGGCCGTCGCGGCCAAAAAGCTTGCTCGGATCGAGTGGATTGAGCCGGATCGCCTCGACGCCGTGGAAGAGCGCCTCGCGCATCGTCAACCGGTAGGTATGTGGCGGGGTGGCACCGCGCATCTTCTTATGCACGGAGCGTGGATCGTCGCGCAGCGGACCAAGTCCGGAATGCGCCTCAAGACGCTCGCCATTCGGCATGTAGACCGTCTTGGCCGAGATATCGTAGATCGCGGTGCGATTGCGGGTAAAGAGCCGGGTCGCCGGCGGTTCGTAGGACGGCGCAACATCGCGAATGTCGTTGTCCTGGGGCGCATAGGCAAGAAGCTGCGGCGTTGCGCGCTTGGCCAGCCGCGCCGGACGGTTCGGACGGATGCCGGGCAGCGGGACTTCAGCCGCATCGTCGACATCGTCAAGCCCGGGGTCCTTTTCAGCCAATACCAGGCTGAACGGACCGTCTGAGGGATAACCCGCAGCGGCGGGGGCACCGGCCAAGGCGACTTGCGGTGAAGGTGGCTCGTCGAAGGTACTGTAGGACCGCACGGAAGCGACATGCATTGTATCGAGGCCCGACGCCCGGACACCGAACGCATCCTCTTCAAGCGGTGACGTTGCTGCCAGGACGAACTTCGGCTTCGGCGGCGTGATGACGACGATTTCGCCGGTAGCCGCGATCACCGAGCCCTCGTCCATATCGGTAGCCTGCCAGGCCGTGCCGGTGAGTTCCGGAACGCGGGGATATTTGGGATTGACGCGAATCGGGACGAGATTGGGTGCGAGCGCGATGCTGCTCGGGCCAAACGCCCGTTCACCCGGCCTGTAGTTGTCAGCGAGGGCGTTGCCCTCGGACCGCGAAGCCACGGCGTGATGCAGTGTAACGGCAAGAATGATCGCGCCGAACGCGGTCATGATTCCGAGGCTTGCAAGAAAGGCCGCGGAGGTTAGTCCGGGACCCCGACGACGGCCATTTTTTTGCGAAGGCTTCCCGCCCGCCCCGACTGCAAACGCCATGATACTCGTACCCACACTGCTCAACCCACGCGACAGTCCGCGCAAAACCACGTTTACCGTGGCAAAACTGAGGCTGCGGGCAACAAAACCGCGCCCTCAATCCGCGACTGTCCTGCATGAACAATGAAGAATCTTGGTTACCAATTGATTGAGAGGGAGAGGGATTTTTTCCATTTCCCAAGGCGGCGCTAACGCACATTCGCGGCGGCTCCCCCGGGGCAGGCCCGAGGATGGTGGCAAGGGGCGTGCAGGCTGGCGGAGAGGTCGCTAGAAGGTAGCTATGGCGAGCACAATGAGCAGCATGCCGTCTACTGCAGCAGCGCCACGATCTGCGCATAGCCTTTCGCGCGTGCGTGCTGCAGCGCGGTGACACCGTCCCTGTCGGCAAGCGCCTTGTTCGCACCCGCATCGACGAGCAGCTTGACGATCGCAATATGGCGGGGACCGCCGTCGCCGAGAATGACCGCCTCGAGCAGGGCTGTCCAGCCAAGCTTGTTGACATGGTCGATTTCAACGCCGGCATCGATAAGCGTGGCGACGGTTTCGACGTGACCGCGCTCCGAAGCCGGGATCAGTGCCGTGCCGCCATAGCGATTGGTGCTCTTTAGATCCGCGCCATGGGCGAGCGTCATGCGAAGGATTTCGAGGTGACCGCGAGCGCCGGCATATAGATAGGGACTATCCTCGATCCTGTCCTTGGCATTCACGTCGGCGCCGGCCTCGATGAGCATACGTGCTGCTTCGATGCGGTTGGCATGCGTTGCGACGAGCAGCGCCGTTTCGCCGCGTTCGTTCCGCACGTCGGGATCAACGCCTTGCGCGAGCAACGACCGCAAGGTCGTCGTGTCGCCGCCATGCGCAGCTTCAATCAGTTCGAGTGCCTTCTTGTCAGCCATTGCAACTCCTCGCGTAGATATCAGCGTCATGCATACAAGGAGCGCCCGCCGGGTTAAACCGTTCGGGAGCTTCCGATTATTGTTCATCCCTATTTTTCTCCATGCTGATCGCCGCGCCGGAACAGGTGAATGTGGCTCGCTGTCGCCGTTCATCGGCCTTGAACATAAACAACAAAATTAGTCATCGCGCGACAGGCTTGCCATTCACATTGCCGTTTCCTAAATAGACCTCGTGAGGACGACCTCAACGCCGCTGGATTCCGGCGCTTCCAGACAAATCCGGGACGGCCCGAGCAAATATGTGAAGGAGGTCGTCATGGCCTGGATAATACTCGTCGCTGCGGGACTCTTTGAAATCGGTTGGGCCATCGGGCTCAAATACACCGATGGCTTCACCCGCCTTACTCCCTCGATCCTTACCGCCGGCAGCATGGTCATCAGCGTCGTGTTGCTTGGCCTGGCTCTGCGCGATCTTCCCGTCGGCAGTGCCTATGCGGTCTGGACGGGGATCGGCACGGTCGGCACTGCGCTTCTTGGCATGTATCTTTTTGCCGAGCCCGCGACGGTCGTCCGTCTTGTCTGCATCGGCTTGATCGTTGCCGGCATCGGCGGGCTGAAATTTCTCGCCTGAGTGCAAATCGGCCGTGCATTTCGGGACGTTCTTGCTCTAGTGTCGATCTGGACGAGCGCCTCCAATCGCACCAATCGCATTGGAGGCTGACCGGCAAACTGGATAGCCAGCGCAGAAAATGATCGACGAGCAAAACACCGCCCTCTCCCAAGCTGAAATCGAACGCTATGCGCGCCATATCATCCTTGGCGAGATCGGCGGTCCCGGCCAGCAGAAGCTGAAACGTGCCCGGGTGCTCGTTGTCGGTGCCGGCGGCCTCGGCGCTCCGGTGCTGCAATATCTCGCGGCCTCAGGCGTCGGCACGCTCGGGATCGTTGACGATGATCGCGTTTCACTCTCAAACCTGCAGCGCCAGATCATACATAGCTCCGAACTCGTCGGATCGGCCAAGGTCGAAAGCGCCGCGCGGGCCATCGCCGCGATCAACCCGCACGTCACCGTCGAGACCCATGAGACGCGCATCGCCAGGGAGAATGCCGCCGATCTCGTGCGCCGCTACGATATCATCGTCGACGGATCGGACAATTTCGATACGCGCTATCTGTTGGCGGACGTTTGCCTTGAGGAAAAGCGGCCGCTGATTTCGGCAGCGCTTGGACGGTTCGACGGTTCGGTCACGACGTTGATGCCCTATGCGGCGAACCCTGCCGGCGTGGCCAATCCATCCTATCGCGATCTCTTTCCCAATCCGCCACCACCGGGACTGCTTCCGGCCTGTGCCGAGGCCGGCGTGCTCGGCGTTCTGCCAGGCGTCATTGGCACCTTGCAGGCGACGGAAGTCATCAAGCTCATTACCGGAATTGGCGAACCGCTGGTCGGACGACTGCTTCTCTATGATGCGCTGACCTCGCGCTTCGAAACGATCAAGTACAAGGCGCGCAAGCGTTCGGATGATGCCGCTTGAACTGACTGCGGAACAGCGATCGATTGCCCAAGGTGCGGGCGGTGACGGCGCCGCCATGGCGATGCGGATCGTCGCAGCAACGGCGCGGCTGATGGGCGCGCCCTCGCTCATCCCCATCGCTTCAGCCCATATTGACGGCGCGCTTTACCACGGCGATTCCGGAACGCTTTTTGCCGAAAAGCTCGTTGATGGCAGGGCAAAAGTCGCCGTGCGCGCCACACTCAATGTGGGCTCCATCGATCTTACCGGATGTTCAAGGAACCGGCTGCCGCCACACGAGCGGGTGATGGCGCGGCGCATGATGGGCGCCTATCGCAAGCTTGGCTGCGAGCCGAGCTGGACCTGCGCGCCCTATCAGGCGGGCCATCGGCCGGCCCTCGGCACGGACGTCGCCTGGGGCGAATCCAATGCGGTCGTGTTCTGCAATTCCGTACTGGGCGCCCGCACCAACCGCTATGGCGATTTTCTCGACATCGCCTGCGCGATTGCCGGCTTTGCGCCCTACTACGGTTTTCACCTCCCGGAGAACCGCCGCGCAACCGTGGTGTTCGATGTGTCGGGTCTCGACCCTGCCTTTCTGGCTTCCGAAGTGGCCTTTCCCATTCTTGGCAGCCTCTACGGCCGTGAGCTTGGCGGCGCTGTCGGCGTCGTTTCGGGGATTGCCCGCCATCCCGGCGAAGACGCTTTGAAGGCATTTGGCGCGGCGGCCGCTTCTGCCGGAGCAGTCGGGCTTTTTCATGTATCGGGTGTTACGCCGGAAGCACCCGATCTTGACACCGCGCTCCAGCATCAGCCGCCGGAGATGACCATCCATGTCACCGAGGAGATGGTTGCAGATTCGCGCCGGCGGCTCTCCACCGTTTCAGGCACCGACAGGCTCGATGCCGTCGCCATCGGCAGCCCGCATCTGTCGGGTGAGGAGTTCAACCAACTTCAACAGCTTGTCGCCGGTCGCAAGCTCAAAATCCCGCTCTATGCCTGCACCGGCCGTCACGCATTGGCTGCGCTAGAGGCCGATGGCAGCCGCAAATCTCTCGAAGACGCGGGCGTTGTCATCGTTGCCGATACCTGCGTCGTCGTCACGCCCATCTTGCCGGAGGCAGAAGGTGCTGTGCTCATGACCAACTCCGGCAAGTTCGCCCACTATGCGCCAGGCAATACCGGCTATGGCGTGCTCTATGGCTCCATGGCCGAATGTGTGGAAAGCGCTGTTGCAGGTCGGCCGCGCTTCGGAGCCGCGCCATGAAGGCGAAAATTCTTGTTGCGGGCGCCGCAGCCGAGGGCCCGGCATTGGTCCTTTCTGCGCCGATCAGTTTCTGGGGCGGGGTCAATCCCAAGACGGGGTTGATCGAAGACGTGCGCCATCCCGAGCACGGTGCCTCAATCGCCGGAACGATTCTTTGCCTGCCCGGGACAATCGGTTCCTCTTCGGCCGCTGCCGTGCTGCTCGAACTGGTTTCCGTCGATCTTGCGCCTGCGGCAATCATTCTGCACGAACCGGATGCGATTCTCCTTCTCGGGCTCATCGTGGCACAGGAAATGGGCTACCAGACGCCGATCGCCGTTGAACTCGACCGCGAGAAATTCGAAGGGCTGAATGGGGAGAAACTCCGGATCGCCGTCGATGGCGATATCGCAATCGCCGCCTGAATTTCGCCGTCAAACGCGATCGGGCAAGACGCGATCCGGTGGACGGTGACCGTCGATAAAGGTGCGGATATTGATTATCACCTTCTCGCCCATGTCGATGCGCCCTTCGAGAGTCGCCGAGCCCATATGCGGCAGGATGACGACCTTTCCCTGTTTGGCGAGCTTGCGCAGCTTGGAATTCACGGCGGGTTCGTGCTCGAACACGTCGAGCGCAGCGCCGGCGAGCTTGCCCTGTTCCAGCTGCTCGATAAGTGCATGCTCGTCGATGATCTGGCCGCGCGCCGTATTGACGATAAACGCCGTCGGCTGCATCAGCGCCAGGCGTCTTGCCGAAAGCAGGTGGAACGTGGCTGGGGTCGAAGGGCAATTGACCGAGATGATGTCCATGCGGGCCAGCATCTGATCGAGGCTCTCCCAATAGGTCGCCTCAAGTTCCTCTTCGGTACGCGGGTTGACCGGCTTGCGGTTGTGGTAATGTATGGAAAGGCCAAAGGCCTTGGCGCGGCGCGCCACCGCAGTGCCGATGCGGCCCATGCCGACGATGCCGAGGCGCTTGCCCCAGATGCGGCGGCCGAGCATCCAAGTTGGACCCCAGCCCTCCCACTTGCCATCGTCGAGAAGTATCGATGCGCCTTCTACCAGGCGGCGCGGGGCGGCGAGCAGAAGCGCCATGGTCATGTCGGCCGTGTCTTCCGTCAGAACGTTCGGCGTGTTGGTAACGGTAATGCCGCGCTTGCCGGCGGCAACGACATCGATATTGTCGGTACCGTTGCCGAAGTTGGCGATCAACCGGAGGTTGGGTCCCGCGGCGGCAATAATCTCTTCGCTGATGTGGTCGGTGATGGTCGGGACGAGCACATTGGCCGTTTTGACCGCCTCGATCAGCTCCGCCTTGGTCAGACGCCGGTCATCGACATTCAGCCGGGCCTCAAAAAGCTCGCGCATGCGGGTTTCAATGGGATCCGGCAATTTGCGAGTTATGACGACCAGAGGCTTCTTGCTCACCAATATTCCCCTCCCATTTGACAGCGCTATTGAGACCTCTTTAACCAAGTCATTGCAAACTGCAATTGCTCTTTGCGCTCCTCCACTTGTCTATCAAGGCGGCGCATCAAAGACAAAGAAAAATAGGGATCGTCCGCCATTCTGCCGAAAAACGCGCGGATTGAGGCCCGGACGACGAAGGACCGACCTTGTTGAATATTGGAACTTTTCGCCGCTTCCTGACTGCCGCCAGCCTCGCTGCAGCCGTGACGCTGGGGCTGCCATTGACCTTGCCGGCTTTCGCACCGGCGCAGGCAGCGCAGGTCGGGCCCAGCGGTCTGCCCCTGCCCCGATTCGTCAGCCTGAAGCCCGGTCGCGTTAATCTACGCGTTGGCCCGGGCCGCGACTATGCGGTGACGTGGCTCTTCCTGAAGTCTGGCCTCCCGGTCGAGATTGTCCAGGAATTCGACAACTGGCGTCGCATCCGCGATTCCGAAGGCACGGAAGGCTGGGTCTATCAGTCATTGCTCTCCGGCAAGCGAACGGCTCTGACGGCGCCATGGCAGCGGGACAAGGACGGCGCCATGCTCAATGTCTATCGCAGCGCCGACGATCAATCCGCGCTTGTCGCCAAGGTCCAGCCAGGCGTACTTGGAACTTTGAAAGCCTGTAACGGCACCTATTGCCGCGTCGTTTTCAGCGGCGCCAGCGGCTGGATAAAACAGCCCGACATCTGGGGCGCCTACCCGGACGAGAAATTCGACGATTAAAACGTGTACTTGTTTCGCCCACCGAGTAGACTAAGTCTAATAGACTAAGTCTGACAGGTGATACATGCGAACTGTTAATATTCATGAAGCAAAGACGCACCTTTCGCGTCTTATTGGAACAGGCCTCCAACGGGGAACCGTTCATCATTGCCAAGGCCGGAAAGCCGATGGTCAAGGTGAGCGCAGTCGACGTTCAAGATACGCCGCAACCAAAGCGCCTTGGGTTTCTGGCTGGCCAGATCGATGTCCCCGACGACTTCAACGAGATGGGCAAAGAGGAAATAGAGGCTCTATTCAGCATTGCCAAATGAGGTTGCTGCTCGATCCACATCTTATCCTTTGGGCTGCGGCGTTCGACGACAGACTTTCCGTTGATGCACGATCGCTCTTCACAAATCCTGAGAATGACCTGGTCTTCAGCGCCGCCAGTCTGTGGGAAATCGCGATAACGCAGGGATTGGAGCGCCCCGACCTTCTGGTGGATGCGCGTATTCTCCGTCGCGGCTTATTGGACAATGGCTATGCTGAGTTGGCGATCACGAGCGAACACGCCGTTGCCGTCGCGGCGTAGCCGCAGATACACAAGGAACCGTTTGACGGCATCCTTGTGGCACAGGCCATGTCTGAGGGAATAAAGCTCGTAACTTCGGATCCGATCGTTGCGCGCTATCCCGGTCCGATACGGCTGGTTTAAAGCTCGGGCAGCCGACGAATTCATCGGACTGCTGCTTCGCAGGGCGTATTGATAGATCGTTTAGCCGCGCTTCTTGCGCAGGCGGATCACGATATCGACGTTGACGATTTCCATGCCCTCTGGCACGGGCGGCAAATGCCCGACCATCGCCGAACCATCGGGAATATCGATGACCTCATTGGCGCCTTCGACGAAGAAGTGATGATGGTCCGAAACATTGGTGTCGAAATAGGTCTTCGCACCTTCAACAGCAAGGATGCGCAGCATTCCCGCCTGGGTGAACTGGTGCAGGGTATTATAAACTGTTGCCAGCGAAACCGGCACATTGGCGCCCTGCGCCTCTTCGTGCAGTTCCTCGGCTGAAAGGTGCCTGTCGCCTTTCGAGAAGATCAGGCTGGCAAGCGCGATGCGCTGACGGGTCGGCCTCAGACCAGCAAAGCGCAAGCGCTCCTGCAAGGAAACATCAGCCTCTATTTCGTAAGAAACATGCATGGCCCGTCTGCCACTCCGTTAACCACATCCAAAACCACACCACGGGCAAAGTGCTCCTGATGCGCACTATTTGATATATGCTGTCTTGCGAAATCGATCAATAGGCAGCATTTAGGCCGTTCGTCTAAGTCGGATTCCGGCCGATATTCTGTCATAAGAATTTCACAGAAGGCACAACGAAGCCAAGGGTTCCATTTGACTTCGGATTGCTCTAGAGAGCGTTTTCAGGCGGAAACACTCTGTGATAGGGTCCGCATGCGCAGGAGCGTCTTGCATTCCATGCGCCAACGTCAAAAGCAGTCGATGGGAGAAAGAATGCCAGAACAGAAATCAAGCTACGGGTATGAGGAGCTTCTTGCCTGTGCCCGCGGAGAGATGTTCGGTCAGGGCAATGCGCAGTTGCCGGCTCCGCCCATGCTGATGTTCGACCGCATCACTGAGATTTCTGAGACAGGCGGCGAAAACGGCAAGGGCTATATCCGCGCCGAGTTCGATATCAAACCCGACCTCTGGTTCTTCCCCTGCCACTTCATCGGCGATCCAGTCATGCCCGGCTGCCTCGGCCTCGATGCCATGTGGCAATTGACCGGCTTTTACCTAGGCTGGCTGGGGGAGCCCGGCAAGGGCCGCGCGCTCTCGACAGGCGAAGTCAAATTTACCGGCATGGTCACACCAAAGACCAAACTTGTCGAATATGGTATCGACTTCAAGCGCGTCATGCGCGGTCGTCTCGTCCTTGGCATTGCTGATGGCTGGCTAAAGGCCGACGGCGAAACTATCTATAAGGCAACCGACCTGCGGGTTGGCCTGTTCAAGGAAAGCGCTGCCTGAGCCTTCAGCCAGCGCAACACCTTCAAGGAGATCGCGATGCGGCGAGTGGTTGTGACGGGCATGGGTATCGTGTCCTCTATCGGCAATAACACGCAGGAAGTGCTGGAATCCCTGCGGACTGCAAAGTCGGGCATCGTCTTTGCCGAAGAATATGCGAAGTATGGTTTCCGCAGCCAGGTTCATGGCGCCCCGACACTCGATCCATCGACCCTGGTCGACCGCCGCGCCATGCGCTTCCATGGAGGCGGGACAGCGTGGAACCATGTCGCCATGGACCAGGCCATCGCCGATGCCGGTCTCGAGGCGGACCTGATCTCCAACGAACGTACTGGCATCATCATGGGATCCGGCGGTTCTTCGACGCGCACCATCGTCGAAGCCGCCGAGAAGACCATCGAATCCGGATCGAGCAAGAAGGTCGGCCCATTCGCCGTACCGAAAGCCATGTCTTCGACAGCTTCGGCAACGCTCGCCACCTGGTTCAAGATCAAGGGCGTCAACTATTCGATCTCTTCCGCCTGCGCCACGTCCAACCATTGCGTCGGCAATGCGTTTGAGATGATCCAGTATGGCAAGCAGGACATGATGTTCGCCGGCGGCTGCGAAGATCTCGACTGGACCCTCTCGGTCCTCTTCGACGGCATGGGGGCGATGTCCTCGAAGTTCAATGATCGTCCGGCGGTCGCCTCGCGCGCCTATGACAAAAATCGCGACGGCTTCGTCATCTCCGGCGGTGCTGGCGTACTCGTCCTCGAAGAACTCGAACATGCCAAGGCCCGGGGCGCCAAAATCTATGGCGAACTCGTCGGCTATGGGGTCACCTCCGACGGCGCTGACATGGTCGCACCGAGCGGCGAAGGCGCAGCCCGGTGCATGCGCATGGCGATCGCCAATGTCAAAGGACCGATCGACTACATCAATCCGCACGCCACGTCGACGCCGGTTGGCGATCTCAAGGAGATCGAGGCCATTCGCGAGGTCTTCGGGTCCGGCAATCAGTGCCCGCCAATCTCGGCGACGAAGTCGTTGACCGGCCACTCGCAAGGCGCAACGGGCGTGCATGAGTCGATCTATTCGCTCCTTATGATGAACCACAACTTCATCGCCGAGAGCGCCAATATCGAGGAGATCGATCCCGCCTTCGGCGACATGCCTATTGCGCGCAAGCGGATCGACAATGTCAAATTGAACACGGTTCTCACCAATTCCTTCGGATTTGGCGGCACAAACGCTTCGCTGGTGTTCCAGCGCTACGACGGTTAAGGGGGGAGCCGGAATGGATCGTCTCGTCAGCCGAGCAACAGAATGCGGCCAGCATGGCCAGGAAAGGCTCTGAACATGGGTGATTTGATGAAAGGCAAGCGCGGTCTCATCATGGGGGTCGCGAACAGCCATTCCATTGCCTGGGGAATTGCCAAGGAACTTGCGGCCAATGGCGCCGAACTTGCTTTTACCTATCAGGGCGAAGCTTTCGGCAAGCGCGTCGCGCCGCTGGCGGAACAGCTCGGTTCGAAATTCCTGCTGCCCTGCGATGTGGAAGATATTGCCACGGTGGACGCTGTATTCGAGACGCTGGAAAAGGAATGGGGCGCACTTGATTTCGTCGTGCACGCCATCGGCTTTTCCGACAAGGCGCAGCTCAAGGGACGCTATGCCGATGTGACGACGCGCGACAATTTCAGCCGCACGATGGTCATATCTGCCTATTCCTTCACCGAAGTTGCCCAGCGCGCGTCCAAGCTCATGAAGGAGGGCGGCTCGATTCTGACGCTGACCTATGGTGGCTCGACGCGCGTCATGCCCAACTACAATGTCATGGGCGTCGCCAAGGCCGCGCTGGAAGCGATGGTGCGCTATCTCGCCGCCGACTACGGCCCGGAAGGTATCCGCGTCAACGCAATCTCGGCGGGTCCTGTGCGCACGCTTGCCGGTGCCGGCATCGGCGATGCCCGCGCCATGTTCTCCTACCAGAAGCGCAATGCGCCCCTGCGGCGCACTGTCGATATCGAGGATGTCGGCCGCTCGGCGCTCTACCTACTGTCGAATCTTTCGAACGGCGTTACCGGCGAAATCCACTACGTCGATTCCGGCTACAACATCGTCTCGATGCCGACGCTGGAAGAACTGAAGAAGTCCGACGACGACAAGGAATAATCTAGCGCTCGAAGTGTTATCGAAGGCCCGCCGGCGACACGCTGGCGGGCCGTTCTGTTTCTATGTCACTTCTTTGCTTCGATGATCTTGTAGCCGGCATTGTCTTCAAGCGGTGTCACCGTGCGAAACAGCGCCTTTAGTCCGGCTTCGTAGGGCATCTGCCGGTTGGCGACGAGGAGCAGGCGACCACCTGGCTTCAATCGCTTGGCCGCCGCCGCGATGAACCCCTGCCCCATCGTCGGATCGGCGCTGCGTGCGGCATGGAAAGGCGGGTTCATGACAATGGTGTCGTAGATATCCGCAATTGCTTCGCGGTTGACGTCATGCCAATGGAACGACACCGGGATCTCGGCCGACCCGACGACATTCTGCGTTGCCGCTTCCAGCGCCTCGAAATCGGCTTCATAAAGCGCCAGCGACTTCATTTTCTCGGTGTGACCGAGAAGTTCGCTGGCAAGATAGCCCCAGCCTGCACCGAAATCCGCAACATGGCCGCTGATGCGTCCTTCGAAATGCTGCGCAAGAAGCGCCGACCCCTTGTCGATCGCCGTGTGCGAGAACATGCCCGGCGCTGTGGTGTAACGGTCTTCGACTCGAACAGGGAGCGGCTTCAGCGTTTCGACCCTGTCGCCAGCCAGCTTTTCGGTTCGCGTCAGCCAGAAGGCGACGGCGTGGTGCTTGGAGAGGCGGTCCATGACCGGCGCAAAAGTCTCGACCGTCCTGCGGAAACTGTCGATACCCAGCTTCTTGTCGCCGGCGACGACAATCGTGCCTCCGGGCCTGACGTGGGTGAAAGCCTGGGCGAGCCAGGCTTCGTTACGGCCGCGGTGCTTCCCGATCAGGATCAGGGCACCATCAAATGTCTGCGGGCCGTCAAGGCGCGGAACCGTATTGAACCCTGCCTTTTCAAGGTCGATGAAATCCGGCCTGAAAGGCTGGAGGCAGGTCAGGATACCGCGCCATGCGAGATCAATGTCCCGGTTCGCCTCGGCGCCCAGAAACAGCCAGCGTTGGCCCTCGGGAACCGGCAGGATTTCGTTTTCAAAGGGTAGAAAAAGCGTCTTGAGTGCGCCGTCGGTCATCGCCTTATCCATTCTGGTCGTTCAAGAAAAAAGCGCGCCACAAGGGCGCGCTCTTCAATTGCGTTCGCTCGAAAAGTTACTCTGCGTCTTCTTCCGCAGGCTTCTTTTCCTGAACGATTTCCTTGCCGGTTTCCTGGTCTACGACCTTCATCGACAGGCGAACCTTGCCGCGCTCGTCAAAGCCCATGAGCTTGACCCAGACCTTCTGGCCTTCCTTGACCACATCTGAGGTCTTGGCAACGCGCTCGGAAGCGAGCTGGGAGATATGGACCAGGCCATCGCGCGGGCCGAAGAAGTTGACGAAGGCGCCGAAGTCGGCGGTCTTGACGACCGTGCCCTCGTAAATTTCGCCGACTTCCGGTTCAGCAACGATCGAATGGATCCACTTGCGCGCGGCTTCGATTTCCTTGGCCGAGGACGATGCAATCTTGACCGTGCCGTCATCTTCGATGTTGATCTTCGCGCCGGTCTTTTCGACGATTTCGCGAATGACTTTGCCGCCGGAGCCGATGACATCACGAATCTTGTCGGTCGGGATGTTCATGACTTCGATGCGCGGCGCGAACTCGCCGAGTTCCGAACGGCCTTCGGTGATGGCTTTCGCCATTTCGCCGAGGATGTGGACGCGGCCGTCCTTGGCCTGAGCCAGGGCAACCTTCATGATCTCTTCGGTGATGCCGTCGATCTTGATGTCCATCTGCAGGGCCGTGATGCCACCTTCCGTGCCGGCGACCTTGAAGTCCATGTCGCCAAGATGATCTTCGTCACCAAGGATATCGGAGAGAACTGCGAACTTCTCGCCTTCGAGGATCAGGCCCATGGCAATACCTGCAACCGGACGAAGCAGCGGAACGCCTGCATCCATCAGGGCCAGCGACGTGCCGCAAACCGTTGCCATCGACGAGGAACCGTTGGATTCCGTGATCTCGGAAACGGTGCGCAGCGTGTAGGGGAACTGTTCCTTGGCCGGGAGCACCGGATGAATGGCGCGCCAGGCAAGCTTGCCATGGCCGATTTCACGACGGCCGGGCGAACCCATGCGTCCAGTTTCACCGACCGAATAGGGCGGGAAATTGTAATGGAGCATGAAGGTTTCTTTGTACATGCCGGTCAGCGAGTCGACATACTGTTCGTCTTCGCCGGTGCCGAGCGTGGCAACGACGATGGCCTGGGTCTCACCACGGGTGAACAGGGCCGAACCATGCGTGCGCGGCAGGATACCGACTTCCGAGACGATCGGACGAACGGTCTTCAGATCGCGGCCATCGATACGGCTGCCCGTGTCGAGGATGTTCCAGCGAACGATCTTGGCCTGAACCGACTTGAAGACAGTCGCAATCTCTTCAGCCGAAAATTCCGGCTCCTCGACGCCTTCCGGGAAGAAATGTGCCTTGACCTTGGTCTTGGCGGCATCGACGGCGGCGTAACGCTGCTGCTTGTCGGTGATCTTGTAGGCGGCGCGCAGATCGTCTTCGGCGACTTTCAGAACGGCGGCTTCTACGGCCGAAAGGTCTTCGGAGACGAAATCGCGCGGCTCCTTCGCAGCAACTTCAGCCAGCTTGATAATCGCGTCGATCACCGGCTGGAAGCTGCGATGACCGAACATGACTGCGCCGAGCATGACGTCTTCGCCAAGTTCCTGTGCTTCCGATTCAACCATCAGAACCGCATCGCCTGTGCCGGCAACGACGAGGTCGAGCTTGGATTCGACCATTTCATCGACTGTCGGGTTCAGCTTGTACTCGCCGCCGATATAGCCGACGCGTGCGCCGCCGATCGGGCCCATGAAGGGAACGCCCGAAAGCGTGAGAGCAGCCGAAGCGCCGATCATCGAGACGATGTCGGGATTGTTTTCGAGGTCATGCTGGATGACGGTGAGGACGACCTGCGTGTCGTTCTTATAGCCATCGGCAAAGAGCGGGCGGATCGGGCGGTCGATGAGGCGCGAAACAAGCGTTTCGTTCTCGCTCGGACGGCCTTCGCGCTTGAAATAGCCGCCCGGGATCTTGCCGGCGGAATAGGTCTTTTCCTGGTAGTTTACCGTCAGCGGGAAGAAATCCTGGCCCGGCTTCGGTTCCTTGGCGGAAACGACGGTGGCAAGGACCACGGTCTCGCCATAGGTGGCAAGCACGGCGCCGTCAGCCTGACGGGCGATCTTGCCGGTTTCAAGAATGAGCGGACGACCGCCCCATTCGATTTCAACCTTGTGTTGATTAAACATGTCTTGTCCTTCATTGGAAGGCAACGCGCACCCTTTGGTGCCGCGATGATCTTCCGTTTCGTTTCAGACCAATCACGGGCAAGACAACGTGCAACTCCCCAAGCCGAGTTGCCAGCAATCCTGCCCCATGATCTGTCTCATGGTAGTTTCACCCGCGAGGGATGAAAAGAACCGGCGGCGCAAGGAGCGACCGCCGGTCCAGTCTGTTAGCGGCGCAGGCCGAGCTTTCCGATCAGTGTCTGGTAGCGCGTCTCATCAACCTTCTTGAGATAATCGAGAAGGCTGCGGCGCGTCGAGACCAGCTTGAGCAGACCACGGCGGGAATGGTTATCCTTCTTGTGGTCCTTGAAATGGTCGGTCAAATTGACAATGCGTTCCGTCAGCACCGCAACCTGGACTTCCGGAGAACCGGTATCGCCTGGCTTGGTTGCGTATTCGGAGATCACTGCCTGCTTGCGTTCAGCGGTAATCGACATCGTATATCCTTTCTTTGGAAGGGAAAAACAGGATGCCCACGGCCGGGATGTCGTCCAGCGGGGGCCGGTTAAAGCGAGAGCAATGCTTGTCGCTGGGGGCCGTATAGTCGAAAACGCGGCAAATTACCAGCCGCAAATGATTCGATGGACAGGTGGTCCCAAGCGTCGGCCGGCGAAGGCACATGCCATCGCTTTTTCCAGCTTTTAACTACGGCAGCTTTGCTACCCAGGGGGTCGGCCAGATAGGAACTTCGCAGGGCCGTGGGCATTTAATGATTTCCTCACTCCAGGACGGATATACCGCAGCCATGCTCGCCCTCAGGCTGGGGGTTGCTGTAAGGCCTTGCACCAGAATGAGCGCCAGAAGGAACACTATAACCGGCCTCCAGGCATGCCTCGAAGCAAGAGACAAAAGTATTATTAGGGCGAGGTAGCCGGTAGCAAAGTACCTGGCCCCGCCCAACGCGGATATTTGCGCTAGCTTCTCCTCAATTCCTCCGATCGAACCGATGGTCTGGAGGACGCTTACGAACGCCCACAGGCCCACTAGTAGCACGGACTGTTTGCTGAATCTGTTGGCGATGAGCAAGAACCCGACAAAGAGGGCCGCGATAGCGGCGACTGCAAGCAATGCAATACCACCAGACGGACCTCTAACGAGTGAGCCAATCGCGTCGGTTGTCTTGAAACCCAACATTGGAGTGAAAATGGTCTGCAGCAGCATTGGAGCGAACAAGACACTCAGGCCAAAGATTGGGTCGCGGCTGCTGAGCCCGAATTCGATCATGACGCCCAATTGCACCAATGCACATAGGCCGAGTAGGACGCTCAATAAAAAGTGGTTTTTGGATCGCGTCAGGAACGCCTGTAGGATGTAGAAAGGCGCCAATAAAACGGACGGAATACCTGTGAGGCCACATGCAATGACCCAGGCGGAGACCCAGAACACCCTTGCTGGGCTTTTACCTTTGAGGTCCGAGAGGCAAAGGATCAGAATCGAGAGTGCGGCAATCCATTGCACATTTGTGGCCGTCGCAGAAATTTCGATGAGCGACGGCGACATGGTCCAGGCCAACATCGCTAAAACGCTTAACCAACAAGGAACTCCATTGGCCTTAAGAAAAAGTCCAAACTGCAGGACGACGCCGGCGAAAATGCCAACCGAAATATAAGTCGTCACCCATGGCGCGTAGACTGGCGACACCGCAGCAGCCAATCCCGTCAGGAGATTGGTGAGAAACTGATAGTTTCCATTAAACACGAACGTAAAGACGTAGCGGAGAAAGTCAGTCTGAAGGGCAGCGGAATAGTAGGCGCTGCCTTCTTCAGCCCAAAACCGGGGATCTATGAACAACTGTGGGGCAAGAAGGACCTGTCCCGTCAAGAACAGAATCGGCAACAAGAACCAGATTGGCTCCGACGGCTTCTCAACAATTTTTTCCGAGGAAAGTTCGATAAACATTACTTTTTCAAATGTAAATTTGCATCGTTATAACGCGCATGACTAACCCGCCTTGAATGCAAGATGGGTTTAGTAATGTCAATTGGCCTTGAAGTTAAGCCGTAAACACCCGCTTCGGCTTGAACTGGCCCTGCTCGATGAAACCGATGGCAAGCAGCTTGCCGCGGCTCGTGACGCAAGCTTCGTCAGCCTCGACCGGCGCGTCGCGGCCGCGCAGTATAACCGGATTGCCCATGCGGATGCGGTGCGCCTGATCGTCGGAAACCGCCACCTGCGGCAGGCAGTCGAGCGCAGCGCCTGTCTCGATGAGGAAGGTATCCATCACGGCAAAGCGCTCGGCGACTGCCTGATAGGATTGCTCGCCCGCCTCTTCGCCCTCAGGCACAGGCGGGTGCGCCGCTTCAAGTTCGGCCAAGGTCACGAAATCCTGTTCGTCAAACGGCGCGACCTCGATGCGGCGCAGATCCGCAATATGGCCATAGCAGCCAAGATCACGCCCCATGTCGCGTGCGAGCGAGCGCACATAGGTGCCCTTGCCGCACTCGACTTCGAATATTGCTGTGGAATCGTCGGGTTGCTCAATGAGTTCGAGCCGGTCGATCTCGACTTCGCGGGCGGGTATTTCAATTTCCTCGCCGCCGCGGGCAAGGTCATAGGCACGTTCGCCAGCGATCTTGATCGCCGAGAACTTTGGCGGGACCTGCTCGATCACGCCGGTATATTTGGGCAGGATCGCCTTGATCGCGGCCTCGTCCGGACGATCGGCCGACGTCAGCGTCACTTCGCCTTCAAGGTCGTCGGTCGTGCGTTCTGCACCCCAGGTGACCGTGAAGCGATACATCTTGGTTCCGTCCATCACATAGGGAACCGTCTTCGTCGCTTCACCAAGGGCAATCGGCAGCATACCGGAGGCAAGCGGGTCAAGCGTTCCGGCGTGTCCGGCCTTTTCCGCCTTGAAAAGCCATTTGATCTTGGAGACGGCTTCGGTCGAACCCATGCCTTTCGGCTTGTCGAATATCAGCCAGCCGGAAACCGGACGGCCTTTCTTCTTGCGCTGTCTTGCCATCCTAGTCGTTACCGTCGTGTCCGGGAACATCGCCGGGATTGGGCTCGCCGCCATCATCGTCATCATCGGCGTGAAGGTCGCGGGTTACTTCCGGCTTGCGCAAAAGCGCATCGATCTTCGCGTAATTATCGAAGCTGGTATCGATGCGGAAGCGGAACTCCGGCATGTACTTCATCTGCTTGAGGTACGGCGCGGCGCGGCCGCGAATGAACTTGGCGCTTTTGTTGAGAGCCGTGATCACGCCTTCGCTGTCGGTGGCGCCGACCGGCGAGACAAAACACGTCGCGATCTTCAAGTCCGGTGACATGCGCACTTCTGAAACGGCAACCACGGCATTTTCGAGCGTCGGATCACGAACCTCGCCGCGCTGGAGCACCTGCGCAACTGCGTGGCGCACTTGCTCGCTGACGCGCAACTGGCGTTGTGAGGGACCCGATGATGCAAAACGAGACATAACGATCTTATCCAAATAACGATAACGGACCGCCGGCTTTCATTCCGGCGGTCCCATCGATCTTAACAGAGACGCTTTTACAGCGTGCGGGTGACGTGCTCGACGCGGAAAGCTTCGATCGTATCGCCTGCGCGAATGTCGTCGTAGTTTTCGAATGCCATACCGCATTCCTGGCCCGCCGGCACTTCGGAAACTTCGTCCTTGAAGCGCTTGAGCGTCTTGAGCTTGCCTTCGTGGATGACAACGTTGTCGCGGATGAGGCGTACGCCCGCACCACGTTCGACCTTGCCTTCCGTAACACGGCAACCGGCAACCTTGCCGACCTTGGTGATGTTGAAGACTTCGAGAATCTCCGCGTTGCCGAGGAAGGTCTCGCGCCGTTCTGGCGACAGAAGTCCCGACATGGCTGCTTTCACATCGTCCACGAGATCGTAGATGATGTTGTAGTAGCGGATTTCGATGCCTTCGCGCTCGGCAAGGTCACGTGCCTGCTTGTTGGCACGCACGTTGAAGCCGATGATCGCAGCATTGGAGGCCTCGGCAAGCGCAATGTCGCTTTCCGTGATGCCGCCCGCGCCAGAATGGATGATCCGGGCCCGCACTTCGTCGGTCCCGAGCTTATCCAGCGCGCCGGAAATGGCTTCGATCGAGCCCTGCACGTCGCCCTTGATCAAGAGCGGGAACTCTTTCTGGCCGGACACCTGTAACTGGCTCATCATCTGCTCGAGCGAGCCGCGCGAACCTGCCTGCTTGGCCACGGCCTTTTCACGGGCAAGGCGCGTACGGTATTCAGAGATCTCGCGTGCCTTGGCTTCATTCTCGACAACCGCGAAGCGATCGCCTGCCTGGGGCGGACCCTGCAGACCGAGCACTTCCACCGGTGTTGCCGGGCCTGCTTCCTTCATGTTCTCGCCGCGATCGTTGACCAGCGCGCGAACGCGGCCCCACTCGCTGCCGGCAACAATGATGTCGCCAGGATGCAAGGTACCCTTCTGGACGAGCACGGTGGCAACCGAGCCACGGCCGCGATCGAGCTTGGCTTCAATGACCACGCCCTCGGCGGTCCGGTGCGGATCGGCCCTCAGGTCGAGAATTTCAGCCTGGAGCAGGATGGCTTCAAGCAGCTTTTCGAGACCGGCGCCGGTCTTCGCCGACACTTCCACGTCAAGCGTTTCACCGCCCATCGATTCCACGAAAACTTCGTGCTGCAGCAGTCCGTTGCGCACCTTCTGCGGATCAGCGGAAGGCTTGTCGATCTTGTTGATCGCCACGATGATCGGAACACCTGCCGCCTTGGCGTGATTGATCGATTCGATCGTCTGCGGCATGACGCTGTCGTCGGCCGCGACGACAAGGATCGCAATGTCCGTCGCCTGAGCACCGCGGGCACGCATTGCCGTGAAGGCGGCGTGGCCGGGCGTATCGATAAAGGTGATCTTCTGGCCGTTCTGCTCGACCTGGTATGCGCCGATATGCTGGGTGATGCCGCCGGCTTCGCCGGAGACGACGTTGGCATGGCGGATGGCATCGAGCAGCGAGGTCTTGCCGTGGTCGACGTGACCCATGATGGTGACGACGGGCGGGCGTGGCTCCAGTGCTGCAGCGTCATCCTCAACGTTGAAGATGCCCTCTTCGACATCGGACTCGGCAACGCGGCGAACCGTGTGGCCGAATTCCTCGGCGATGAGCTGTGCCGTATCGGCGTCGATCAGATCGCCCGGCTTCATCATCTGGCCTTCCTTCATCAGGAACTTGATGACATCGACCGACCGCTCGGCCATGCGCTGGGCAAGTTCCTGAATGGTGATCGTTTCAGGCAGAATGACTTCACGCGCGATCTTCTCACGCGTTTCCTGTTGCATCCCGCGCTTGAACTTCTCCTGACGACGACGCATCGCCGAAAGGGAACGGTTGCGGCCGCCTTCATCGTCAAGGGCAGCACCCAGTGTCAGCTTGCCGCGACGGCGTTCGTCTTCACCGCGAACAACCTTCGGCGCGCGCACTTCCGGCTTGGCCGGCACGGCGCTGGTACCGCGGCGGGCACCTGCTGGTCCACGGCGATCGTCTTCCTCTTCGGTAGCATTGGTCTTGCGCGCCGGAGCCTTCAGCACCGAATCGTCGGCGGTCTTGAGCTCGGGCTGGCGCTTGCGCGATTCTTCCTCGGCCTTCTGCTTGGCTTCGGCCTCGCGGCGCAGACGCTCTTCTTCCTCGGCCTGGCGGCGGGCGGATTCCTCACGCTCCTTGGCGCGCAATGCATCTTCTTCCGCACGGCGTGTGGCTTCGAGCGCAGCCTTGGCGCGGTCTTCGGCGTCACGCGCCTTCGAACCTTCGAGCGCCTTGCGACGCGCTTCGAGCTCGGCGCTCGAGAGCGTGTTCAGCACCATGCCGGAGCGGTCGTTCGGACGCTGGCCGGCGGGACGATACGGCTGCTGCTGGCCGGAAGGACGCTGCTGCGGCTGGGCCGGGCGCGCGGTGGGCTGAGCGGCCGGCGCGGCAGTTGCCGTCGCTGCCGGACGCGGTGCAGCCGCGGGCGCGCTCACCGGCGCTGCCGCAGGCTGAACGGCCGGGCGAACCTGGGCCGGTGCGGGCGAAGGTGCAGGCGCCGGTGCGGCGGCAGCAGGAGGCGCGACCTCCGGCTTGTGATCCGGAAGATTAAACTTGCGCTTCTTGGTTTCAACCACAACAGACTTCGTCCTCCCATGGCTGAAGTTCTGGCGCACCGTGCTCTGTTCAACGCCGGGCCGCTTCAGGGTCAGGGTTTTCTTATTGACGCCAAGCGTCTTGTCGTCTGTCGATTTCGTATCGCTCATTCCGTTTCCGTTTCCTTCGCGGCAAATGCCGTTTTTGCGATGGCCTGATCCTCGGGGCCACCGCGAAAATGCTGAAGCAACCAGGCCCGCTTAACGAACCCGGCAGCTGCCATTCCCTTGAGTACGGCAGCATGTATCACATTTACCCCGCCCAATGCCAAATCCATTTCACTGCTTTCGAACAATGAAAGAGCGGGTATTTCCGGTCCGCCCGCATAAACTACCGAACGGCGGGCCTGGTCAAGCTTGCGAACACCATCTTCCGCCGCTTCATGGGCATGAAGAACGAGTGCGGCAGTACCGTTGCGGATGGCGGCGTCGACTTTTGCCGCCCCTGTTACCACAACCCCGGCCTTGCGCGCCAACCCAAAACTTCCCAGCGCGGATTTTGCGAGCATACGATCAACGACCGCTCCGAAATCGTCGGGGACGACAACGGCACCCTTCAATGCGCGCGGAAACAGCTTGCGCTTGACCGCTTCATCCAAATAGCGCCGCTCGGCCTTCACCCAGCATCCCCGGCCGGGAAGGCTGCGCTTCAGATCCGGCACAACCGTTCCGTCAGGGCCGGCGACAAACCGGATCATGTCGTCGACAGAACCGCTGTCACGCGTGACGATGCACGTCCTGTCGTTCATTTCCGGTTCCACGCCTCAATCGCCCTTCGATAATCCCGCATGACCCTTCCCGAATAGTCATGCAACTTTCGGGATCGAAGGTCAGCCGGCAACCTCTTCGTCGGAGGTGGCTCCCGCCGCCTCTTCCACAGCAAGGTCCTCTTCCGTAATCCAGCCTGCCTTCAGACGCGCGGCGAGGACCATTTGTTCCGCATCGGCGCGGCTGACATCAAACTGCGACAGGATGCCGGGATAGTTGACCGTTTCGCCATCCTTGCGCTCGCGCCAGCCGGTGAGTTCGTCGACCGCATAGCCGGCGAAATCCTCGACCGTCTTGACGCCGTCTTCACCGACCGCAACGAGAATGGCATTCGTCATTCCCGGCAGGTCGCGCAATTCGTCGGCAACACCGAGTTCCTTGCGGCGCACATCCCGCTCTTCTTCGATGCGGGCAAGGTATTCCTGGGCGCGCTGCTGGATTTCAGCCGCCGTTTCCTCGTCGAAGCCGTCGATGGAGGAAATGTCGTCGCTATCGACGTAGGCAATTTCCTCAACGCTGGCAAAGCCCTCGGAAGCAAGAACCTGGCCGACCATTTCATCGACGTCCAGCGCTTCCATGAAGAGGTTCGAACGTTCGACGAATTCCTTCTGGCGGCGCTCGGATTCTTCCTGCTCGGTGAGGATGTCGATATCCCAGCCCGTCAACTGCGAAGCAAGGCGGACGTTCTGGCCACGACGACCGATCGCAAGCGATAGTTGGTCATCCGGGACCACAACTTCAATACGTTCGGCATCTTCATCGAGAACAACCTTGGCGACTTCGGCCGGCTGCAGCGCGTTGACGATGAAGGATGCAGGCTCCGGCGACCACGGAATAATGTCGATCTTTTCGCCCTGCAACTCGCCGACGACCGCCTGAACGCGCGAACCGCGCATGCCGACGCAAGCGCCGACGGGATCGATGGACGAATCGCGGGAGATCACGGCGATCTTGGCGCGCGAACCCGGATCACGGGCAACCGACTTGATCTCGATGATGCCGTCATAGATTTCCGGCACTTCCATGGTGAAAAGCTTTGCCATGAATTGCGGATGCGTACGGCTCAGGAAGATCTGCGGGCCGCGCTGTTCGCGGCGCACGTCGTAGACATAGGCGCGGACGCGGTCGCCATAGCGGAAGGTCTCGCGGGGGATGAGTTCGTCGCGGCGGATGATGGCTTCACCGCGGCCGAGATCGACGATCACATTGCCGTATTCGACGCGCTTGACGCTGCCGTTGATGATTTCGCCGACACGATCCTTGTACTCATCATACTGGCGATCGCGCTCGGCTTCGCGAACCTTTTGCACGATGACCTGCTTGGCGGACTGGGCAGCAATACGGCCGAAATCCATGGGCGGCAGCTGATCGGCAAGGAAATCGCCAACCTGCGCATCGGGATTGCGGTCGCGCGCTGCATCCATGCCGATCTGGGTGACCGGGTCTTCTACCGCATCGACCACTTCAAGAAGGCGCTGCAGCTTGATCTCGCCGGTCTTGGCGTTGATGTCGGCGCGGATATTGGTTTCCTGGCCATAACGCGAGCGGGCGGCCTTCTGGATGGCATCGGCCATTGCCGCAATGACGATCTCGCGGTCAATCGACTTCTCGCGCGCTACCGCGTCAGCGATCTGCAGAAGTTCTAGCCTGTTAGCACTGACTGCCATTTTCTTCTCCTTGGGTTCACCGCCGCGCTTCTCCCGCTGGCGTATGAAAGATCAATTCTTCTTTGTTTGTTCCTGGTCGGCGGCGGGCGTCGCGTCGCTCGCTTCAGCCGCGCTCGCGTCGTCGTCCGCAATGCGGCCTTCGCGCAGATCCTTGTCACGTCGCAGCGCATCGCGGATAAGGTCGTCGGTCAATACCAGCCGCGCATCGGCGATCAGTTCGAACGGGATTTCGACCACTGGACTGTCGCCATAGCTTGCCTGATCGCTTTCGACGGTAACCGCTTCGTCGGAAACCGCAGCGATGCGGCCGCGAAACTTCTTGCGCCCCTGGTGAACCGCCGACGTATCGACCTTGACGATATGACCGGCCCAGGTGGTGAAATCCGACTTGCGGACCAGCGGGCGATCGATGCCGGGCGATGACACCTCGAGATGGTAGTGGCGATCGATCGGATCCTCGACATCGAGCACCGGCGACAAGGTGCGGCTGACCAGTTCGCAATCCTCGACGGTCATGGTGCCGTCATTGCGCTCGGTCATGATCTGCAGGGTCAAGCCGTTAAGGCCCGTCAGACGGACCCGGACCAGCCGGAAGCCTATCGAAGTAAGGACCGGCTCGATGATACCGGCGACGCGCGCATCAACCCCGGTTTCGGTAATGATCCGCTCGTCGGTCGCGCCGCTTGCGGCTGCTTCTTGTTGTGTATTGGCGCTTTCAGTCACGCAGAAATGTTCCTTGTTTCGGCCTTAAGAAACAAAAAAGAGCGGGACCGGTCTGGACCCACTCCTGTTCTATCGACCAAGAATATGACTTCTATATACCGAATTGCCGTTAAGGTTTCAAGCGCCGAGACGCATTTCATCTCCTGATAGACGGCAGCGTGCATTGCAATGCATTTGCGCATGGCTGCCTTGCAGCAGCGGGCCTAACGGCGAAGGCTCAGCGATCCTATCTTTGTTGCATCGCAGCATGGATGCGAGAAGGATGGAAAAAATGACCAGGAAAAATCAAACCAGCAGGATCGGCCGCTTCTTCAATGTATGGGGCAGCGCTGTCGCGGTGGCATCGGCCACGCGCACCGGCTACCAGCCGGCCGCATCGGATCTGCGTGCGCTCGGCATCGATCCCGTTCAGTTCAACGCGATCCACCGGAACTAGATAGTCCCGGCGGATCATCGATGATGCTGATCAGTCCTCGTTAGCCGCGAGGGCCGACAGGACCTTGCCTTTGCCGCGTGCCCGCATGATGAGCGGCACCACGACGGCGCAGACAGCGAGCAGCAGCAGGATCACCGCGATCGGCGAGTGCACGAGCACCGTCGGATCGCCCTGGCTGATGGCAAGAGCGCGGCGAAGCTGCTGCTCGGCCATCGGCCCGAGGATAAGCCCGACGACGACTGGCGCGATCGGATAGCCGAAGAGGCGCAGCACATAGCCGAGCACGCCGAAGGCCAAGAGCATGCCGAGCTCGAAGGTCGATGGGTTTGCCCCAATCGTGCCGAGCGTCGCGAAGACTAGGATGCCGGCATAGAGCCAATGCCGCGGGATCGACAGCAATCGTACCCACAGCCCAACAAGCGGCAGGTTCAACACGAGCAGCATGAAGTTGGCAACGAGCAGGCTCGCAATCAAACCCCAGACGATCTGCGGATTGTTCGCAAACAAGAGCGGTCCTGGCTGCAGGCCGAATTGCTGGAAGCCGGCGAGCATGATAGCCGCCGTCGCACTGGTCGGCAGGCCGAGCGTCAGGAGGGGTACAAGCGTACCGGCGGCGGACGCATTATTGGCAGCCTCCGGACCGGCCACGCCTTCAATAGCGCCCTTGCCAAACTCCTCTGGCCGTTTTGCCAGCTGTTTTTCCACCGAATAGGACAGGAACGTGCCGATCTCAGCACCGCCGGCCGGCATGGCGCCAATCGGGAAGCCGATGGCGGTTCCGCGCAGCCATGGTTTCCACGAACGCGACCAATCCTCGCGGCTCATCCACACTGAGCCCTTGACCGGCTCGATCTTCTCTTCGGCGGTGCTCCGCGAAGCGGCAACGGCGAGGGTTTCACCGATAGCAAAGAGCGCGACCGCAAGTGTCGTCACCTCGATGCCGTCGAGAAGATCCGGGATGCCGAAGGCGAGACGTGCCTGCCCGGTTTGCAGATCGATGCCGACCAGTCCCATCGCAAGGCCGAGGAACAGCGCCGTCAAGCCGCGCAACGTCGAATCGCCGAATGCGGCCGAGACGGTCATGAAGGCAAGGATCATCAGGGCAAAATATTCGGCCGGGCCGAACGACAGCGCGAATTTGACAATGGTCGGCGCAATCAGCGCCAGCGCCATTGTCGCTATGAAGCCGGCAACGAACGAACCGATAGCAGCTGTCGCGAGCGCCGGACCACCGCGCCCGGCCCGCGCCATCTTGTTGCCCTCGAGCGCAGTGACGATCGAGGCGCTTTCGCCGGGCGTGTTCAGGAGGATCGACGTCGTCGAACCACCATACATGCCGCCATAGTAGATGCCGGCGAACATAATCAGCGAGCCGGCCGGATCGAGCTTGTAGGTAACGGGAAGCAGAAGCGCCACGGTAAGCGCTGGTCCGATGCCGGGAAGAACGCCGACGGCAGTGCCGAGTGTTACGCCGATCAACGCATAGAGCAGATTGAGCGGCTGCAGGGCAACGGCGAAACCATTTGCCAGAAGAGTGAAACTATCCATAGCCGAACCTGCTTCTAAATGAGGCGTTCAAGGGGTCCCGCGGGCAGCGACAATTGCAGTCCCTTGGCGAAGATGACCCAGATAACGAAAGACAGAACAATGCCGATAGGAATGGTGAGCCAGAGCGGTCCGCGTCCGAATCCCCGCGCCGTCGCGGCAAAGAGCAGGCCTGTCGCAATGGCAAATCCGGCAATGTGAAGGAGCAGCATCTGCGCCGCGAGACCGCCAACGATCCAGACGATCGGGCCAACCTGTTGTTCTTCCCGTTCGGGAAAATCACCGCGAACCGCTTCAAACGCCGTCCAGATCGCCAAAACGAAGAGGCACGCGGCGATTGCATAGGGAAATGCTCCCGGACCTATCCGGGTCGCGCTGCCGCCACGGGCGGTGGCGGTGCTGTAGACGATCACAGCCGCAATGATTGCCAGGACGGCTGCGATAACCAGCGCCGCCCGGTCAGGGCGGCGCGTCTCGGTGCTCGGTGGCTGTTGCGTCATTTGACGAGACCAATGTCTTTCAGGATCGTGGAGGTTGCCTCGGTATCCTTCGCCAGCTGCGCCTTGAATGCGTCACCGGCGAGATAGGTGTCAGCCCAGCCCTTGGCCTTAAGCTGCTCCTGCCAGGTCTTCGACTTCACCAGCTTTTCGATATCGGCATTGATCGCGGCTTCCTGTTCGGCCGAGATGCCGGGAGCTGCGGCGACCATGCGCCAGTTCTGGATCGCGACGTCGACGCCGCCTTCCTTGAAGGTCGGCGCATCGATGCCTTCGACCTTCTGTTCGCTGGAAATGCCGATGATGCGCAGCTGACCGGCCTTGATCTGCGATTCAAATTCGCCGTAGCCGGAAATACCAACGGTTACCTGGCCGCCAAGAATGGCTGCCAAGGCTTCACCGCCACCGGAGAATGCGATGTAGTTGACCTTGGTCGGATCGACGCCGGCCGCCTTGGCGATAAGGCCTGCGGTGATGTGGTCGGTACCGCCGGCCGAGCCGCCGCCCCATGATACTGAGCCGGGGTCAGCCTTGAGCTTGGCAACGAGATCGGCCATCGACTTGATGGGCGACGCCGCCGGCACAACCAGCGCCTCATATTCGCCGGTCAGGCGGGCGATTGGCGTCACCTGGTCGAGCGTAACGGGCGAAGCATTGGTGAGGATCGCGCCGACCATGACGTAGCCGCCGACGATCAGCTGCGAAGGATCACCCTTGGCTGAATTTGCGAACTGTGCGAGGCCAATCGTGCCGCCCGCGCCCGGGACATTCACGACCTGAACGCTGCCGGAAATCTTTTCGTCCTGCAGGGCCGTCTGCAAGGTGCGCGCGGTCTGGTCCCAGCCACCGCCCGGCGCTGCCGGCGCCATGATCTTGTAGTCGGCCGCAAAGGCCTGACCGGAAAGCGCCAGCGCCCCGGCTGCAACAAAAGCGAGCAATATCTTACGCATTATGTAGTTCCTCCCATGACGGCCATCAGCCATCTGCGCCTATCGATTTCGAGGTCGCGGGAAGATATCGACAATCGAGCCCCTGAATTGACGGTCAGTCAAATCCAAACGCTCAACAATAATAGCTGACAGCCTCCCAGCGGTCTCCTCACCGTCAAAATGATACTAGAAAACTGTCAGGAAGCTGTCACGCGAAATGGCGGCAGGTGGGCGGATCACTGCGTTTCTTGCCTCAACAGAACCGTTCAGGACCTGCTCTAGACCCTGACGAATGTCAAATAGGCGCCGATGCGGCCCTCGCGATGCGCTTTCTGTTCGTAACGCGTGCCCGGCCAGGCCTCGTAGGGCGTATGCCAGTCGGCCGCGGTTTCCGCCTGCCAATCGAACCCGCCATGGGCCCGGCAATGCTGCAATGTCCAATTGACGTAGGTATCTATGTCGGAGGCGAAGCGAAATTTGCTGCCCGGCTTCAGGACCCGGGCAAAGCGGTCGAGGTTTTTCTGGCTGACGAAACGCCGCTTCCAGTGTTTCTTCTTCGGCCACGGATCGGGGTAAAAGAGGTCTATGCCGTCGAGCGACGCCTCCGGCAGCCAGTCGAGCACTTGCGTCGCGTCGTCATCATAAAGGCGAATATTCCGCAAGGGCTCGTCATGGAGATCGACCACCAGCTTCGCCATACTGTTGACGAAGGGCTCGACGCCGATGAATCCGGCCTTCGGATGCCGTGCTGCTTCGTGCAGCAGATGTTCGCCGCCCCCGAAGCCGATTTCCATCCGCACTGCGTCGACCTCCGCAGTAAACAGCGTGCGGAGGTCGTCAGGTGCAGGTGAACCAAGATCGAGTTTCAGGAGCGGCAACAACTCGTCGCGAATGGCTCGCTGCATCGGGCGAAGCGTCTTGCCGGCTCTTCTGCCGAAGAATGCCTCTGTGGAACGTTCTCGCCTTGGCTCGGTCATGGTAGGCAATGCTGGCCGCTCAGACGGCCAGTGCTGACTTCAATTGCTTGGCGAGATCGGTCTTCTCCCAGGAGAAGGACCCATCGCGGCCGGGCTTGCGACCGAAATGACCGTATGCCGAAGTCTTGGCATAGATCGGCTTGTTGAGGTCGAGATGCTTGCGGATACCCGACGGCGAAAGGTCCATGACCTTGCGCAGCGCTTCCTCAACCGCATCTTCCTTTACCTTGCCCGTGCCGTGCAGATCGACATAGATCGACAGCGGCTGCGCCACGCCGATGGCGTAGGAAAGCTGGATCGTGCAGCGATCGGCAAAGCCGGCAGCGACGACATTCTTGGCAAGATAGCGGGCTGCATAGGCAGCGGAACGGTCGACCTTGGTCGTGTCCTTGCCCGAGAAAGCGCCGCCGCCATGCGGCGCGGCACCGCCATAAGTGTCGACGATGATCTTGCGGCCGGTCAGACCCGCGTCGCCATCGGGACCGCCGATGACGAACTTGCCGGTCGGGTTGATGTACCAGGCGCAATCGTCGGCGATCTTGAGATCACCCAGCGCTTCACGGATATAGGGCTCGACGACCTTGCGAACCTTTTTCGAGTCCCAGCTTTCATCCAGATGCTGGGTCGAAAGCACGATCTGCGTCGTCTCGGCGGCAACGCCGTCGATATAACGCACGGTTACCTGGCTTTTCGCATCCGGGCCGAGCTTGGCGGCATCGCCTTCACCCTTATGACGGGCAGCGGCAAGAATCTCGAGGATCTTGTGGGAATAATAGATCGGAGCCGGCATCAGGTCAGGGGTCTCGCGGCAGGCGTAGCCGAACATGATACCCTGGTCGCCAGCTCCCTCTTCGCCCTGGCGGTCGGATGCATTATCGACGCCCTGGGCAATGTCGGCCGACTGCGGATGCAGGAGGACGTCAATCTTGGCCGTCCTCCAGTTGAAACCGTCCTGCTCGTAGCCGATATCCCGAATGGCGCGGCGGGCTGCCGCGCGGAAGCGGGAAGGATTGATGACAGGATGCCCCTTGGCGTCCTTTACCACTACGCCGCTCTTGTCTTTCTTCAAAAGCGTGTCCGGAACACGTACTTCACCGGCAATGACCACGCGATTGGTTGTTGCCAGGGTCTCGCAAGCAATTCGCACAGTCCACGGGTCAACGCCCGTCTTCTTTGCCTCTTTATAGATCATGTCGACGATTTCGTCGGAGATGCGGTCACAGACCTTGTCTGGATGTCCTTCCGATACGGACTCACTGGTAAAAAGATAAGAACTGCGTGTCACGGGGAACCCCTCTTGAAAGCAAACGAAAGCCCACCAGACCAAGTCCAGTCTGGGCCGCATAGTCTTTGCCAATCCAAAGTGGATCAGTCAATTGCTTTCATTTTCAAACATTCGGGGGACCGGGAATTTTTTTCCCGCCCCCTCCCGCCCCCAAAAGGCGTAATGCGTGATGAAATCAATCTTCCTCTAGGCCGAGTGTGCGCACGAGATCGAGAATTTTGCGCCTGACCTTGGCATCGGTGATCTTGGCGAAGGCCCGCGCAAGCTGAATCCCTTCGGAACTGTTCAGCAGACCGACCACATAGGTCGTCTCGCTCTCCTCGTCGAACCCCTTGGGCTTGTCATCCTGCCCGGGCATGTCGTCGAAGAAAAACGTTACGGGAACGTTGAGGACGTTGCCGATCGCCTGCAACCTGCTGGCACCGACGCGGTTCATCCCCTTCTCGTACTTCTGGATTTGCTGAAAGGTTATTCCGAGGCTGTCGCCAAGCTTTTCCTGGCTCAAACCGATCATATTGCGACGCAATCGAATCCTTGCGCCAACATGTACATCTACCGGATTTGGTCTCTTCTTATTATCAGACATGAAAATCTCATTCGTATTTAAATTGAACTAAAAAAGAATTTTATCACTAATGTATCAACGCACCAAATGGGGCATCATTGACAGGACAGGGCTTAAAATGTCAACCAACCCTTGTCCTCTGGCGCGAAAAATACGCCAGCGCTGCAAGCAAAGCAAGCCCAAACACAATCGGAAATTGCAGCTTGCGAGCGCGCTCACCAAGCGGTAGCGCCACCTTTGACGGAAGGATCGAATCCGCCACACCCACGGCATCCAATGCCAACCCGTCGATAATGCGGCCATAAGGATCGACGGTCGCCGAAAGTCCGTTATTCGCCGCCCGGATCATCGGCAATCCCTGTTCGACGGCGCGCAATTGCGCCTGGCGAAAATGCTGGTAGGGACCGGGCGTATCGCCATACCAGGCGTCGTTGGTGACATTGACGATCGCGTCGGCGCGCGGGCCATCATAGCCCATTTCGGCCGGGAAGATCGCTTCGTAGCAAACGAGCGGCAGGATTTGGAAACCATCCTTCACGGCGAGCGAGCGACGGCTCGAGGCAGCGCTAAAGCCGCCCGGAAGTTCCACGACTTCACTCACGCCCAGCCTGCGCAGTACATTCTCCATCGGCACATACTCGCCGAAAGGTACGAGATGGACCTTGTCGGCGGCGCCAATGATTTCACCATCGCTGTTGATGGCGTAGATCGCGTTATAATAGAGGGGGTCTACCCCTTCTCCCCTACTCTCCATGCGGACCGCCCCGGCAAGCAGGATCTGGCCGTCGTCGAGCTTGTCGGCAATCGCACCGAGCACTTCCGGCGACTGCGGCAGGACGTATGGAACAGCAGTTTCCGGCCAGACAATGATCTGCGGCTTCGGCTTGCCGTCCTTCGGCGCTTGCGCCGTCAGGGCGAGATGCTGGTCGAAGATACTGCGCCGCGCGTCATCGTCCCATTTCAGATCCTGTTCGATCGAAGGTTGGACGATACGCACGAGCGGCCCTTTTGCATCGACAGTCGCTCTCGACAGCCGCCAGGCGCCATAGCCCACATGCGCGGCAACGAGGAGAAGTGCGAGCCCCAGTCCGGTCTTCAGGTCGCGGCGGCCGGAAAGCAGAGCCGGCATGGCGAAGACGATCACGGCTAAGACATTCATCGCAAGAAGGCCGACGATCACCGACGACTGCATGAGCAGTGGTACGGGCATCGCGGCATAGCCTATGGCGTTCCAGGGGAATCCGGTGAGCACAAACGAGCGCAGCCACTCGGCAATGCCAAATCCGACGGCCAGCGCAAAAATTCGCCCCAGTCCGTCGCTCCACAACAGCCGGGCGATCGCGGCGGCAACGGAATAGAAGATCGCGAGAACCGCAGGCAGGCCGAGAATGGCGAGAGGCACGGCCCAGGCGAAATTCTCCGCATCGACGAGGAGCGCATTGCCGATCCACCAGAGGCCAAGCACAAAATAGCCGAAGCCGAACCACCAGCCGACCATGGCGGCAGGGAGCAGGCGGCGAATGGGGCCGGCGTCAGCATTGTCGACAGCGCCATCGATCAGCCAGACCAATACTGGAAACGAAACGAGACAGACCGCAAAGAAATCATAGGGCGGCAAGGCAAAGCTTGCGAGCCCGCCCATGAGAAACGCCAGCAGGATACGCTTCCAGCCCGACACGAGAATGATTGTTCCGGCCAGACGCTCGATCATGCCTTGCCCCACGACTTCCGATTCGACGTCAGTCTTAAAAGGTGAGGCTTGCGTCAATCATTCGTCCGTTTCTGCGCGTTGGTCTGCTGCATCCTGCCGTACGGTGCGCGGTCGGCGATCCGCATGGCGCAAAGGCACGATGCGCACCTTGCGAATGCGGCGCGGATCCGCCTCAAGCACATGGAATTCATAATCGGGGACGGCCTGCAGCATCTCGCCGCGAACCGGGATGCGGCCGAGGATCGAGAAGATCAAGCCGCCGACCGTATCGACGTCCTCACCGTGCTCGCCGACGACAAAAGCAGGCCCTATTTTCTGCGACACTTCATCTAGGTCGGCCCGTGCATCTGCAACGAAAACGCCTTCAGGCTCCTCGACGATCATAACCTCGTCATCATCGTGCTCGTCCTCGATATTGCCGACCACCATCTCGACGATGTCCTCGAGCGATACCAGACCATCGGTGCCGCCATACTCGTCAATGACGAGTGCGATCTGAATACGCTGCGCCTGCATGCGTGCCATCAGGTCGTTGGCAAGCATGGACGGCGGAACGAAGAGAATTGGCCGCATCAGGCTGAGGTCTGCAATCGTCTTGCCAAGATCGACATGGGACAGATCAAGCTTCGCCGACGCGGGCGGTTTAGCGCGAGCGGCACTACGCCGCGGCGCCTTTACGCGCGAACTCCGGGTTATGTGATTCACCACATCGCGGATATGCACCATGCCGCGCGGATCATCGAGCGTTTCGGAAAAGACCGGCATGCGCGAATGGCCGGATTTCTCGAATACTTCGAGGAGATCGCCGAGAGTCGTTGATATATCGACTGCCTCAATATCGGCGCGGGGGATCATCACATCCTCGACGCGCAACTCGCGCAGCCGCAGGATATTGTGCAGCATGGCGCGTTCTTCCGGCGAAAACGCCGTGTCGCCGCTATGATCTTCCGCCAGCGCCGCGTCGAGATCTTCTCGCAAGGTCGTGCCCGGGCGGGCGCGCAGGAATGGAAATATGGTTGAAAGGAGCGAGCGCTTTTCTGGGCCTTGCGCTCTGGTGCTACTTTGCCCTTCGGCATCACTCTCCTGCCCCGTAACCCCTCGTGCAGGCGCGGCAGGATCGTTCTGGTGCGACGTGTCAGACATGGTCCTCAATCGGATTGATCGTCAATGACGGATAGCGCATATGGGTCCGGGATTGCAAGACGCGCCAGAATTTTGCGCTCCAATCCCTCCATTTCCTCGGCTTCCGCATCGGAGAGGTGATCATACCCCAGGAGATGCAGAAATCCATGCACAACAAGATGGGTCAAATGATGGTCGAAAGGCTTTTCCTCATCGGAGGCTTCCCTCGCCACGGTTTCGCGGGCAATGACGATATCGCCAAGCATGGGCCCGGGCTTCTGTCCCGGTTTGAGAGTGAATGCCGGAAACGATAGCACGTTGGTCGGCTTGTCCTTGTCCCGCCAGTCACTGTTCAGTTCCCTGATCGCGGCGTCGTCGGTAAAGACAAGGCTGAGTTCGCTCACCGGCTGCTCGCCGCCGTCAAGCTCGTCCCAGGCGGCCGCGATGGCGCTTGCCGATAATCGGCGAAGGCTGGACTCGTCGGCCCAGCCTTCCGTTTCCACCAATATGTCGATATCGATCACGATTGTGTCGCCAAGCTCAGGGCTTCGCGCCTTCCTTGTCGTAGGCCCGTACGATTGCCGCAACCAGCGGATGGCGGACCACGTCGACATCCGTGAAGCGCACGGTCACGATGCCGCTGACGCCATCGAGGATACGCAAGGCTTCCACGAGTCCCGACTTTTGGCCGGGCGGCAGATCGATCTGGCTTGGATCGCCGGTGATGATCATGCGGGCATTTTCACCAAGGCGCGTCAGAAACATCTTCATCTGCATCGATGTCGTATTCTGCGCTTCATCGAGAATGATGGCCGAATGACCAAGCGTGCGCCCGCGCATGAAGGCGAGAGGGGCGATTTCGATGACCCCGGCGGCAATGGCCCGCTCGACCTTGTCGGCCGGCATCATGTCATAGAGCGCATCGTAGAGCGGGCGCAGATAGGGATCGACTTTCTCCTTCATGTCGCCGGGCAGGAAGCCGAGACGTTCGCCTGCTTCGACTGCCGGACGCGAAAGAATAATGCGATCGACAAGGCCGCGCTCAAGCAGCATCGCGGCATGGGCGACGGCAAGATATGTCTTGCCGGTGCCCGCCGGTCCGACGCCGAAGACCAGTTCAGACCGGTCGAGCGCGCGCATATAAGCATCCTGCGTCGGCGTGCGCGCGAAAATCGTCTTCTTGCGGGTCGATATCTGGGCAGCAGCCATCTTGCTTTTGTTTTCCATGGTCGGGAGCGTCAACTGATCGTCGGCGGCGATCGCCATGCGCAGCGCGCCATCGACGTCGGAAGCAGAAATATCATGTCCCTTCTGCAATTGCTCGTAGAGATGGTCGAGCGTCCGGCGCGCCTGCTCGGTTGCGGTGGGTCCACCGCGAATGGCAAGCTGGTTGCCTTTCGAGCGGACGTCGACGCCAAGCTTTTGTTCTATACGGGCGAGATTTTCATCGAATTGACCGAAAAGCGCGCTTGCCAACCGGTTATTGTCGAATGTCAGTACGATATGGGCCAGATCCGAGGCCCCTGAGGGAGCGGGTTTCAGCTTTTCGGTGGCGTTCAAACGGCTCTCCTAAAGAAGTGTTCAGCCCTATATAGTCCCATTCCTCTGCGAGTTCATCTCCCGCACGCCAATCAGGCTGTTCGTGCCCGTGTCGATGATTCGTACATTGATAATGTCGCCGATTCGACCGCCGTGTACATCGATAATTACAGGTTGTAACCAGGGAGATCGTCCGACCATCTGTCCGGGCAGGCGGCCGGCCTTTTCGATCAGAACATCCATGTTTTTGCCGATGAGGCTGCGCTGAAACGCATATTGCTGTTCCGTGAGGAGGTTCTGCAACCGCTGCAACCGTTCATCCTTGACGCTTTCCTCGACATGATCCTCCATGTCGGCGCCAGGCGTGCCCGGGCGGGGCGAATATTTGAACGAATAGGCGGCAGCGTATGTCACGTCGCGTACGATCTGCATCGTCGCCTCGAAATCTTCTTCGGTCTCCCCGGGGAAGCCGACGATGAAATCGCCCGATAGGGCAATATCCGGCCGTGCCTGGCGGATACGCTCGATAAGCCGCAAATAGTCCTCGCCCGTGTGCTTGCGGTTCATGGCCTTGAGGATGCGATCTGAGCCCGACTGAACCGGAAGATGCAGATAAGGCATCAGCATATCGAGATCGCGGTGCGCCTCGATCAGGGTATCATCCATGTCGCGCGGGTGGCTGGTTACATAGCGCAGGCGGGCAATGCCGGGAATTTCGGCAAGGCGGTAGAGAAGTTCGCCAAGTCCCCATTCGCGCCCATCGGCGCCTTCGCCATGCCAGGCATTCACATTTTGCCCGAGGAGCGTCAGTTCGCGCACGCCCGCATCGGCAAGTTTCTCGGCTTCCTTCACAATCTGGGCGACCGGCCGCGACACTTCCGAGCCGCGCGTGTAGGGCACGACGCAAAAGGTGCAGAACTTGTCGCAACCTTCCTGGACCGTGAGGAAAGCGGTCACGCCGCGGCTTCGGGTCTGCTCCTTGTGCGGCGCCGGCAAGTGGTCGAATTTGTCCTCGATTGCGTACTCGGTCTCGACAACGCGCTCGCCCTGGCGCACGCGCGCCAGCGCCTGCGGCAGCCGGTGATAGGTTTGCGGTCCGACCACCAGATCGACGACCGGTGCACGGCGGGTGATTTCGTTGCCCTCCGCCTGCGCGACGCATCCCGCGACCCCGACGGTCAATTCGCGGCCTTCCCTGGCGCGCGCATCCTTCATCTTGCGCAGCCGCCCGAGCGCCGAGTAAAGCTTTTCCGAAGCTTTCTCGCGAATGTGGCAGGTGTTGATGAGCACCAGATCGGCGTCTTCGGCGCTGTCGGTCTGGCTATAACCCTCGGCGGCAAGGCTGTCGGCCATTCGCTGGCTGTCGTAGACGTTCATCTGGCAGCCGTAGGTCTTCACAAAGACCTTGCGCGTGTTCGGCTGCGCCGGCGAATGCGTCGTTGCTCCGGAAGCGGTCTCCGGCTCGTGATTGATACTGATATCGTCCATGGGCGAGGCTTCTAGCCGTTTTTCGCCGCCTTGAGAATAGGCTCGGCGTTGCTTTCCGACGCGTCGAGGTAGTCGCGCCCCATTAGCGAGGTGTGTACCATGGCGCGCACGCGCTCTTCAGCTGTTCGCGCCAATGCCTTGCGGTCGCTCTTGGCATCGATCACCACCGGCTCGCCGAACCAGACATCGACATCGACCGCGCCTTCCTTCAGGAGGCCTATGAGGCTCGGACCAAGTGCGACATCGCCCGGCCACGCGACAATTGGACGATGGGTGCGGCCCATCGGCATGCCATGGATGCGCGTATAGGCGATGGCCACGGGTTGCACGGTCACGGTTTCGGCATCGGTGTCGCGAATTGCCACCTGGGCGGCGCCGAAAAGCGAAGTCTTGAAGGGCAATACGCGGTTGCCATCGGATGTCGTACCCTCGGCGAAAAGCACCATGGCATCGCCCGCGGCAAGGCGCAGCGCGATTTCGCTCGCCTGATGGTGGGTCTTGCCGCGTTTCTCCCGCTCGATGAAGACAGTGCGTTGCAGCTTGGCGAGCATGCCGAAGAGCGGCCACTTCGCCACCTCTGCCTTCGCGATGAAGGCCATCTTGCGTAGCGAGCCGAGAATGACGATGTCGGTCCACGACGTATGATTGGCGGCCAGAAGCAGCGGACGGCCTTTTGCCATATCGCCATGAACATGGATGCGAAAGCCAAGCAGGCGGCATACGATGCGGTGAAACAGCATTGGGGTCCCGGCGCTCGGCCCGACACCTGTCTTTAGAAAGATGAACTGCGCCGGCACCAGCAGAATAATGGCGAGAACGAAGACGGTGGACGTCAGGGCGAAGCGTAACCAGGCCATTTCAACGTCCCGGCTTGAGATCGCGGCGCATCGTCAGGGCCGATGAGCGGCCGCTCGACGTTTCGTAATATCCCGGCCGCTTGCCGACCTGTTTGAAGCCGAGGCGGCGGTAAAGCGCAACGGCCGGGCCATTGAGTTCGTCGACTTCCAGAAAAAGCATGCTGGCGCGCGCATTGTGGAGATGGCGGAGGATCGCATCCATCAAGGCATGGCCAAGGCCCCGCCGCTGCGCCGCAGGCGCGACGGCAATCGTCAATATTTCGGCTTCATCCAGCACCAGGCGCGCGAGAACGAAGCCGCCCGGCTGGGCACGGCGATTGCCCTCCTCGCGGGCGACGAACCCAAACACATTCTCATCGACCAGGAGAGCGTGAAAATCTTCATCGCTCCAGGGCTGACGGAAGGTCAGCCCGTGAATATTCGCGATCGCGGCAGCGTCGGCGCGCGCGAGCGGCTCGATGACGAAACTGCGCGGACGCAGATTGTCGAACGGAAAGCCGATCATTCGGTTACCTTCCTCTGCATGACGAAACCCTGCTGCGGCTTGACGTCGAGCCCGCGCAGATAAAGCGGCTTCGGCGCATCTGCCGGTGGCTCGCCCGCCGCGCCAAGGCGGGCAAAGGCTTCGATGCTTCCAGTCGCCGCCGTTGTTGCGACATCGAAGGGCTCATCCCGCCCCTCATTGACGAGCAGAGCGCCCGAGCCGGAAAGCACCATGTCACGCCCCGCCAATTCATCCAATATTGCCGGCAAATCCGTCACCAGCGGTTTAGATATTGCCACCCCGTCTTTGCCGTAGAATTGGGCATAGACCTCGTCGCGCCGGGCATCGATGATCGACAGGACCGGTCTTCCGGGAAACGCACGGGCGCCGTCGAATGCGAGCGCCTGCAAGGTGCTGATGCCGATAACCGGGCATTTAAGCACAAGCGCAAAGCCCCGTGCCGTCGAGACCCCCACCCGAACGCCAGTAAACGAACCGGGGCCGACGCTGACAGCAATCCTGCCGATGTCTGTAAGCTCGACGGCGGCACCATGCAAAGTCTGCTCAATTGCGCCCATTAGCCGCTCGGCATGGCCCTTGCCTATATCCTCGCTGTTCGAAGCCAGCACCACTCCCGTCTCGACATCGAAAACGGCAACGGAGCACAGATTGGCAGCGGTATCGAGCGCAAGCAATTTCATGCGCCTTCGCCTAAACAAGAATCAGCCAGCAAACAAGTGGGCGTGGTGCGTGCATTCCTTCATTCGCTGCGAGGTCAGGTCAGTCAGGTCAGATTTGCGTCAAGCTGCATTTCCACCGCGAGTCTTGCCAAGCGCTTATCTCTTGTCCATATCGCGGCTCCGGGCGTCAGCCGCACCGCTGCAAGCAAGTGGGCGTCGACATATCCAACGCCACGGCCGTAAATTCCTTCTTTTTCGACGAATCCCAGAACCTCCGCGTCATTGGCGACCTCTGCTCGAGGCAGTTCCAGGAGCGCGTTCAGTGTCGCTGCTCGGGCCCTCGACTGACCAAGGAGCACGTTCACCAATAATCGGCCCAAATGGACGTGTCGACGAGACACATCAGTCAGGTGAGTGGTCGGGTCGGCGGCGAGGCGTAATATCTAGATCGGGCATGCTTCCGCCGAGGCGAGCAAGGCGTCGCGTGCTTTCCCGCTCAATTAGGGCGCGAAGCGCTTCGCGAACCAAGGCTGACTTCTCATTTAACCCAGTATAGGCTTGGGCTTTTGCAATCAGTTCGTCGTCCAAAGCAATTGTCGTTCGCATCCTTGCCTCCAGAAGGCGCATTATCAGCACCAAATGATGCCGCAAACAATGCCTCACTACGGCGGCCCGTTCCCTGACAATATCTGCGCTGCGCCGCGCATGCCGTTGCGAAATGCATCGTCGAAGCCAACGCCTTTGATCTGCCAGCGGAAGGGCGTGCCACGATAGTCTATACGCCAATCGGCGATCCATCCGAGTGCGGAATCGCTCCAGCGCAGATCGCCGGCAAGCGCGACATCGCCCCCGGCATTGCGCGCCGCGGCATCGAACACAGAAAGGTCGGCGCTCGGCAGGGTCTCGGCGTTCAGTTCGTACTTTGTGAGTTGCGCAACAGTCGGCAACGCCACGGGCAAGCCGACCTTCCGGGCGGCCGCTGCCAGCGAACTGCGCATATCCGGTTCCTTCGAACCATCCTCAGCGAGCGCGAAACTTTCCTTTCGTCCGACAACATCGAGAAAGACAACGATACGCGGGCGCGGATCAAGCCAGGCTTTTCGTCCGAGCGAGTGCAACAGCGCATCGATCCTGGCCGGATCGAAACTGACGGTCAGGTCATGCGGGCGGTCATAGGTACCTTGCTCGTCATGGATCGGCACGCCGGACATGCGGTCGCGATATTGATAGGTCGCGACGAACTGCGCCGCTTGTTGTTTCAGCGCCGTGACCTTGGGGTCGCCCATCAGCCGTGGGTCGCCAGAGACCTTGACGAGCACATCCTCGAAAGTCTGCGCGAGCCCGATTGACCTGCTGGCTTCGCCCTGCCCCGAAACGACTGCGCTTGCCTGATAAAGATCACCGCTGGCGGCAAGCACCGCACCGCAAGCGAGCATGACCGTCAGGAGCAGGCCGATCGGGCTCCACTGGCGAAACATCGCGGCCACCACCCTCCATATTTTTCGGTATTCTGTCAGGAAATGGGGCAGCTCCCAGTCGAAACGGTGAAGGTCTTTGATGCGAGTTCGCTGCCCGCCAGGTCTCGCAGCGAAATCGTCCAGCGGCCAGGCACCAGCTCGAAATTTTCTTCAAACACCCAGCCGGCGTAGCGGCGGGCGAGGATGGCACTGTCCGGCCAACTGCTGTGTTCCATCGCCCGGCCGTCCGGGGTCCGGATGAGCGGATGATCCACCACGACCTTAATCGGAACCACTGACGCCTCGCCCGTATAGGCCGCCCGATAGATAATACCGAAGCTCGTTCCGATACAGGCGTGAATTTCGTTCGCTCGCGTCACATCGACCGGTCCTTCGACGAGGCGATTGATGCCCGTCGGCGTATCCGGCGAAACCTCGGAACCAACCTCTTTTGCTGCGGTCAGGCCCCAATCGACAATCTCGATAACAGGTTCTTCCACCGCCCCAACCGGTCCGGCCATCAAAACGATGGCCCCAGCAAGCAAGACGCGGCGGAAAGTTTCCATCGTTTCCCGTCTATGCCGCCTTTGCCTTGGCTTTCAGTTCGAGGCGGCGACGATGCAAGACCGGTTCCGTATAACCGTTCGGCTGTTCGCGGCCCTTGAAGACGAGGTCGCAGGCGGCCTGGAATGCCACGGATCCATCAAAATCGGCGGCCATCGGCCGATAATGCGGGTCTCCAGCATTTTGTTCATCAACGATCGCGGCCATGCGCTTCAGCGTGTCGAGCACCTGCTTTTCGCTGGCAACGCCGTGGTGCAGCCAGTTGGCGATGTGCTGCGCGGATATGCGCAGCGTCGCACGGTCTTCCATCAGGCCGACATTATTGATGTCAGGCACCTTCGAGCAGCCGACGCCCTGGTCCACCCAGCGCACGACATAGCCGAGGATGCCCTGGGCATTGTTGTCGAGTTCGTGCTGGATGTCTTCCGGCGTCCAGTTCGGCCGCGATGCGACCGGAACCGAGAGGATGTCACTGAGCTTTGCCCGCGCGCGCTGCTTCAGTTTGGCCTGAACCTCGGCCACATTGACCTTGTGATAGTGGGTCGCGTGCAGCGTCGCTGCGGTCGGCGACGGCACCCAGGCGGTATTTGCACCGGCCTTCGGATGCGCGATCTTCTGCTCGAGCATGGCGGCCATGAGGTCGGGCATGGCCCACATGCCCTTGCCGATCTGCGCATGGCCGGAGAGGCCGCATTCGAGACCGACATCGACGTTCCAATTCTCATAGGCGCTAATCCAGGACGCTTGCTTCATGTCGCCCTTGCGGATCATCGGGCCCGCCTCCATGGAGGTGTGTATTTCATCACCTGTGCGGTCGAGGAAACCGGTATTGATGAACACGACGCGTTCCCTGGCGGCGCGGATCGCCTCCTTGAGGTTCACCGTGGTGCGACGTTCCTCGTCCATAATGCCCATCTTGATCGTATTCGGTTGAAGGCCAAGCAGCGCTTCGACGCGGCCGAACAATTCCGCCGCAAACGCGACTTCTTCCGGTCCGTGCATCTTCGGCTTGACCACATAGATCGAGCCGGCACGGGAATTCATGTGGCGACCGTCCTTGCCGATGTCATGCAGGGCAGCGAGCGTCGTGATCGCCGCATCCATTATGCCCTCGGGGACCTCGTTGCCGTCGCGGTCGAGGATGGCAGGGTTGGTCATCAGGTGCCCGACATTGCGGACAAGCATCAGCGAGCGGCCCGGCAATGCCAGCTTCTGACCGTCCGGCCCGATATATTCGCGGTCCGGGTTGAGCTTGCGTGTGACGGTCTTGCCGCCCTTCTCGAACGTATCGGAAAGGTCGCCGTTCATCAGGCCCAGCCAGTTGCGATAGACGACGACCTTGTCTTCCGCATCGACCGCGGCGACGGAATCCTCGCAGTCCTGAATCGTCGTTACCGCGGACTCGAGAACAACGTCGGCGATGTGCGCAGGGTCGGTCTTGCCGATGGTATGGTCGGCGTTGATGACGATCTCGACGTGGAGACCATTCTTGACGAGCAACACTGAAGTCGGGTTTGCGGGTTCGCCGCGATAGCCCGCGAATTGGGTAGCGTCGACGAGTTGCACCTTTTTGTCGTTTGCCGTCAGCACCAGCTTGCCGCCTTCGATGGCGAGGCCCGTGACATCGGCCCATTGTGCCCCCGCCAGCGGGGCGCTTTCATCAAGAAATGCTTTCGCCCATGCGATGACCTTCGTACCGCGCGCCGGATTAAATGCCGTGCCCTTCTCGGCTCCGCCATCGCCGGATATGGCGTCGGTTCCGTAAAGGGCATCATAGAGCGAGCCCCAACGCGCATTGGCGGCATTGAGAGCATAGCGCGCATTCATGACGGGTACGACCAACTGGGGACCGGCAATGACTGCGATTTCCGGATCGACATTATCCGTCGTCACCGTAAAGGCGCCACCTTCCGGCAGGAGGTAGCCGATTTCCTTGAGGAACGCCTCGTATTCCTCCTGGCTGTATCCGCTGTCGCGCTTTTCCTTGTAGAAGGCGTCGAGCTTCGCCTGGAATGCATCGCGCTTGGCCAGAAGTTCGCGGTTTTTTGGCGCAAGATCGCTGACGATCTGCTCAAAGCCGGCCCAGAACTTCGTCGCATCGACGCCCGTTCCCGGGATGGCCTCATCGACCACGAAGTCATAGAGGTCCTTCGCTACCTTCAAGCCATTGATTTCGATGCTTTCGCTCATGATCGGTTCCTCGTCTTTACGTGATCCTACCCTTGATCATATAGAAGCATTCCCCGTCAATTCATCAATAGTGCACAGGATTTGTGCCGTAGCGGATAAAATCAAACTTAATGCGCGATTCGGGGCCTGCCGGAAGCTGTCGCGATAAGCACCGCCTCGATGAATTTGCGCTGATCTTCGACTGTCGCGGCGCTGATGTCCCGTGAAACAACGATCTGGCCTTCATCCGTACCTGCTTGCAGGGCAAGGTCGGAAGCTTGTTGGCGCAAGACGGTTTCTGCGAAGGCGATAGCATCCTCCTCGAAGGGCAGATCCTTCAACACTTCGCCGGCCATCACCCGGAATACGCCCTCGGCCGGCTGGCTGACATGAGCCTCCACCGAAACCCGCACCTGACCGACGACGGCGCCGAGCGCATTGGCAACATCCGTATCGGTCGGGACAACGCACTCTGCTCCAAGCATGGCGCCGACGGCGGGGTAATAGACTGGCGCAGACGCGCCGAGACCAATAATCGGCCGGTCGATGGCTAGTTTGACACCGGCGATGCGCCCGTCGCCCGACAGCGCCCGCTGGACAAGGGGGCTCGCAGCCGTCTCGGGCCCGTCAAGCTCGTCTTCGGCAAAGGCCGTTTCCAGGACGACCTCGGACGAGCGCCGTATCAGGGCGTCATAGGTGCGATGCGCCACTTCCTCGGGCGTATCGCAGAGGGGGCGTCCGGCGCCATCCTTGCGCCGGGCATAAAGGATCGCACCGTAGCGCGCGGCATCCGCGTTCCAATTGTCCTGCAGGCCGAGCACGTGGCAGGCATCCGAAGGCGTAAAGCCGGCCACATGAACCAGACCGCGGGCCACAAGGCGATTGACGGTCGCGGCCTGTGATATCGAAGCGAGAAGCCGGTCGAGCGGCCGCGGCTCGCTGGTTATGCGCTCGTAAAGTTCAGCTTCGCTCTTGCTCAGGCCGGAAGCGAGTTGGGCGGGCACGCCGGTGCGCAGGGCGAAACGGCCATCGAGCCGCCCGACATTGGCCGCCTTGACCTGCCGCTCAAGGTGGGCAAGCACGCTCTCACCGTGGTTGGCTGCAAGCAGCGACAGCGGCACCAGCCTGCGCGGTCCAAGCTTGATGCTCGGTGCCATGGCATTATCGTCGAGCGACACTTCGGAATCGCCGCCGAGGCCGAAGGTGCGCATCGCCACGGCTTCCACCATCGTGCGAAAGCCGCCGACCGTAGCGCCATTCGGATCGAGCCGTGGACGGCCCTTGTCAAGCACGGCGACGTCCGTTGTCGTGCCGCCAATGTCCGAAACGATGGCGTTGTCGAGACCGGTCATATGACGCGCCCCGACCAGGCTGGCAGCGGGGCCGGAGAGGATAGTCTCGATCGGACGGTGGCGCGCAAAGGCCGCAGTGACGAGTGCGCCGTCACCACGGACCACCATCAAGGGGGCGTGGATGCCGCTGCGGTCGAGAAACCCTTCCGTCGCTGCCACGAGCCGGTCGATCATGGCGATCAGGCGTGCGTTGAGGACCGTCGTGAGCGCACGGCGCGGTCCATTCAGCTTGGCGGAGAGTTCATGGCTGCAGGTGACGGGGAGTCCGGTCACGTTGCGGATAAGATCGCGCACGGCAATCTCATGCTCGGGATTGCGAACCGCAAAATAGGCGCAGATGGCGAATCCCGTCACTTCACGGGCGAGGTTCGGCAGTGCCTCGGAAAGAGCAGCCGTATCGAGCAGTTGCGGCCTGCCATAGACATCGTGACCGCCGGGGACGAAGACGACCGGGTCGGAACCGAGCGCGGTCTTGAGGTCCGCCTTTTCGAGATCCGCTTGCGAGAACCCGATCATGACAAGGGCGATGCGCCCCCCTTGCCCTTCGACGAGCGCATTGGTTGCGAGCGTCGTCGACATGGAGACGAGGCGAATATCCGCTGGGCGGATCGCGGTTTCATCAACGATACGCTCGACGGCGCCGGCAATGCCGACGCTGAGATCATGCCGCGTCGTCAGCGCCTTGGCTTTCGCGATAACGCCATCCCTTTCCGACCACAGCACCGCATCCGTATAGGTGCCGCCCGTGTCGATGCCGAGAAAGATTGCCGTTTCAGTGGTGTCTGCCATGATATCCTGCCTTGTTCGAGGCAGGGTTAGCGCATGATGTCGGCAAGAGCTAGCGTCATTCCGACCAGATGCTGACGCATCGGCGCGGTTGAACCTTTTACGCGGAACCTGTTCAATCAAAAGACGTTTCGTCGGGCACAAGGGGATAGTCGATGGCATCACAATCGGGAACACATGCCGGTTCGAAAAAAGTGATCTATGCCGCCATCCTTGGCAATCTCCTGATCGCAGCAACAAAGTTCATCGCCGCCTTCTTCACCGGAAGTTCCGCCATGCTGTCGGAGGGCGTTCACTCCCTTGTCGATACGGGCAATGGTGCCTTGCTACTCTATGGCTTGCGCCGCGCAGCGCGACCTGCGGACAAGTCGCATCCTTTCGGGCATGGGCGTGAGCTCTATTTCTGGAGCTTTATTGTGGCGCTCCTGGTTTTCGCCGTCGGCGCCGGCGTTTCCTTCTACGAAGGCGTCATCCATATCATGCGGCCGGAACCGGTCGCCAATCCAATCGTGAACTACGTCGTCATCGGCCTTGCGATGATCTTTGAAGGCGCGTCGTGGTTCGTGGCACTCAAGGAATTCCGGACGATGAAGGGCAAACTCGGCTATGTCGAGGCTGTGCAGGAAAGCAAGGATCCGAGCGTCTTCACGGTGCTGTTCGAGGATACGGCCGCGCTGCTAGGACTGATCATCGCACTTGTTGCGATTTCGGCGGCGCAGATATTCGACATGCCGGCACTCGATGGCGTGGGCTCCATCGGCATCTCCATCATTCTCGCAGCGACGGCGATATTTCTCGCCCGCGAAAGCAAGGGCCTGCTCATGGGCGAGGCAGCGCTTCCCGAGGTGGAACAGCAGATTCTCGATCTTGCCAACAAGGATCCGGACATCCAGAAGGCAAACGGCGTATTGACGGTCCATATGGGTCCGAAGCAGATCGTCGCCGGACTGAGCGTCGAGTTCGAGGACCATATCCAGGCTCCGCAGATCGAAGCCTGCGTCGAACGGCTCGAGGCGGCATTGAAAACCGCCAATCCCGATATCGTCACATTGTTCGTCAAGCCGCAAACGGCAAGAACATGGGAAGTTCGGCGCAAGAAGATCGAGGCGGCTTAAGCCGTCACCCCGCCTTTCTTCTATTCCTCGCCGTCGACGACGCGCAGGCGCAATTGCCCGGTTGACGAAGCGGCGGCACGGCTGGGCTCGGTCTCCTTCGTGGGCGCCTCCGCAAATTCGAGCGCCTCGATCTTCTGGCCGCGCCTCGTGACCTTGCTCGAAGAGACAAGAATGTCATCGATATCCTTGTTCGCCTGGCCGAAATGCGTCTGCAGGCGGCGCACGCGGTCGTCGAGGCGGCCGACATCTTCCATCAGCCGGATCACCTCGCCCTGGATGAGATGCGCCTGTTCGCGCATGCGCACATCCTTGAGGACGGCCTGGATGACCTGGATCGAAAGCATCAGCAGCGAAGGCGAAACGATGACGATGCGCGAGCGATGGGCCTTCTGCACCACACCTTCGAAGTTCTCGTGAATCTCGGCGAAAATCGATTCCGACGGCACGAAGAGAAACGCCGTATCCTGGGTTTCGCCGTTGATCAGATATTTCTCCCCAACGTCGCGAATGTGAATCTCAACGTCACGGCGGAACTGCGCAAGAGCAACCTTCTTGGCTTCCGGGTTGTCGGCCTGGCGAATGGCGTTCCAGGCTTCCAGCGGAAACTTGGCATCGATCACGAGGTTCGGCGCTCCATTGGGCATGTGGACCACGCAGTCGGGCCGGCTGCCATTGGAAAGCGTCGCCTGGAACTCATAGGCGCCCTGCGGAAGGCCGTCGGCGATGATCGCCTCCATGCGCGCCTGCCCGAAAGCGCCGCGGGTCTGCTTGTTGGCGAGAATGGCCTGCAACTGTACGACCTGGCCGGCCAGCGCCTGGATATTGTTCTGCGCCGTATCGATGACCGCGAGCCGCTCCTGCAGTTTCGCAAGATTCTCGTGGGTGGAACGGGTCTGCTCGGTCATCGTCTGCCCGATGCGGCTGGTCATACCGTCAAGGCGTTCGCGGATCGACTGGTTGAGTTCGGCCTGCCGCGAGCCGAAGAGTTCAGCCATCGTCTGCATACGGCCCTGCATTTCCGCCTGGCTCTTGAGAATCTCGCCCATGCGGAACTCGGCGTCGCGGGCGCGGTCCTCGGCCTGGAGTTCGGCAGTCAGCCGTATCTTCGACGAACGCCACAGGACGATAAGCGCGAGCAACACGGCGCCGCCCGCAACCACAGCCCCGGCAATGAGCGCCGAACCCAGCGAAATTGAGCTCGCACCGAGATGGATAAGTGTTTGATCGAATGAAATTGATGTTTCCATACGAACCAGACTAGCCGATTCGGGCGACAAATGTGAGATCAAAACGAGAACATTTTTGCAAATGGATTTTGCGTCGGATTGACGGTTTATGGATGAACTATTAGGTGATGTTGCATGTCTATCAAACCACTTGTCATTCTTCCTGATCCGCTGCTGCGTCAGGTTTCAAAACCAGTCGAACGCTTCGATGCGGATTTGCGCAAGTTCGCCACCGATATGCTCGACACCATGTATGACGCACCGGGTATCGGCCTTGCAGCGATCCAGATCGGCGAGCCCCTCCGCATGCTCGTTATCGACCTTGCCAAGGAAGACGAGCCCAAAGCGCCGCAGACGTTCATCAATCCGCAGATTCTCTCATCGAGCGAACAGCGCAATGTCTACGAAGAAGGCTGCCTCTCGATCCCGGACTATTATGCCGAGGTAGAGCGGCCGGCGGAGGTACGCATTGCCTATTTCGATCTCGACGGCAAGGCGCAGGAAGTAGCCGCAGACGGGCTTCTTGCCACCTGCCTGCAGCATGAGATCGACCATCTCAACGGCATCCTGTTCATCGACCATATTTCCCGCCTGAAGCGCGAGATGGTCGTCAAGAAATTCAAGAAGCTCGCCAAGGATCGTCCGCCGAGCCGGCTGGCGGTGTAGGCGATGAGTTTGCGCATCGTTTTCATGGGAACGCCGGACTTCGCCGTCCCCATTCTCACCGCCTTGATCGGCCAGGGTCACGAGATTGTTGCAGTCTACAGCCAGCCGCCGCGCCCCGCGGGGCGCAGGGGTCTGGAACTCACGCCCTCGCCGGTCCAGCGCAACGCCGAACAGTTCGGCATCGAGGTGCGGACGCCCACAAGCCTCAAAAGCGAAGAAGAGCAGCAAGCCTTTCGCGACCTCAACGCCGATGTTGCGATCGTCGTCGCCTATGGGCTGATCCTGCCGCGCGCAATCCTCGATGGCACGCGGCTTGGCTGCTACAACGGTCACGCCTCGCTCTTGCCCCGCTGGCGCGGCGCCGCGCCGATTCAGCGGGCAATCATGGCCGGAGATCTCGAAACCGGGATCATGATCATGAAGATGGACGAGGGTCTCGATACCGGACCTGTCGCCATGGTCGAGAAAGTCAAGATCACCGCCGATATGACGGCGGGCGAATTGCACGACCAGTTGAGCGCGGCAGGGGCGGATTTGATGGTGCGCGCCATGGCCGCGCTTGAACGGGACAGCCTCACGCTTACGCCGCAAGCGGAAGACGGCGTCACCTATGCGTCCAAGATCACCAAAGCCGAAACACGCATCGACTGGAGCGAACCGGCGATCGACGTTCACAACCGTATTCGCGGGCTTGCGCCCTTTCCCGGCACCTGGTGCGAGATGGAGATCGGCGGCTCGCTGGAGCGCATCAAGCTGCTCCGCTCGGTACTTGCGACCGGCGTCGGCGATGCGGGCACGGTGCTCGACGATAGCCTGCGCATCGCCTGCGGCGAAGGCGCGGTGCGGCTGCGTTCGCTGCAGCGGGCCGGCGGCAAGGTCATGGACAGTATCGAATTCCAGCGGGGCGCCAAGATCGCCCAGCGCACACGGCTGCCATGAGCGGCGTCGCGGTGCGACCTGCACGGCCTGAAGACCATCCGGCTATCTCCACGCTGCTGAACGCCGCCTTTGGCGGTGCGGAGGAAGCCGAACTCGTGGACAACCTTCGCGGCGCCGGCGACGTGGTCCTCGAACTGGTGGCCTTAGCGGGTGACGCGATTGTCGGTCAAATCCTGTTTTCCCGCCTCACCGTGGGCGATGATTTCGATGCTGTCGCACTCGCACCACTCGCGGTCCTCCCCGCAAATCAGCGCCATGGTGTAGGTACAGCGCTGGTAAGGGCGGCCCATGATCAACTCCAGGCCAGCGGCGAAAGCCTTTCCATCGTCCTTGGCGATACTGCCTATTACGGACGTTTCGGCTACACGCATGCACGTGCCGCCGGCTACGACAGCACCTATCAGGGCGAGCATTTGCAGGCGCTGGCGTTTCGTGAGGCGCCGATATCGGGCGCTCTGACCTACGCGCCCGCGTTCGGAGCGCTCTGATGCCCCGCTACAAGCTTCTGGTCGAATATGACGGGACGCCCTATGCGGGCTGGCAGCGGCAGGAAAACGGCCATACGGTGCAGGCGGCTATCGAACAGGCAATCTTCAATTTTTGCGGCGATACGATTTCACTGGGGGCGGCGGGTCGCACCGACTCGGGCGTGCACGCCTGCGCTCAGGTCGCGCATGCCGATCTTACCAAGAACTGGAGTAGTTCGAAAATCCGCGAGGCGCTTAACGCCCATCTCGTCATTGCCGGCGAGGCTGTCAGCATTCTCAATGTCGAACTCGTCGGCGATGGCTTCGATGCGCGCTTCTCGGCAACGGGCCGCCACTATCTTTATCGAATCATCAACCGCCGCCCCCCTGCCCCGCTGGAGGCGCATCGCGCGTGGTGGGTGAAAAAGCCGCTCGATGTCGAGGCCATGCACGACGCGGCGCTGCGCCTGATCGGCACGCATGACTTCACCACGTTTCGCGCGACGCAGTGCCAGTCGAAAAGCCCGGTAAAAACGCTGGACCGCCTCGACGTAACGCGCAATGGGGAGATCATCGAGATCAGGGCGTCGGCGCGCTCGTTCCTGCACAACCAGATCCGTTCTTTCGCGGGAACGCTCAACGAAGTGGGATGCGGGCGCTGGGACGCGGACGATGTGAGCGCGGCGCTCGAAGCCCGCGACCGCAGGGCCTGCGGTCCGGTTGCGCCGCCCTACGGGCTCTATCTCATTGGTGTCGACTACCCGATCGTAACGGGGTCCGGCAGGGAAATGCCAAGCGCACCCTGAAGCAGGATCATCACGAAAAGCGAACCGACCATCAGGACCACGAAAAACGCCGCCGTATAGGCGTGTGATCGTTTCAGGGCGATGTGCGTGAGACGGTAGGTCAGGAACATGATGCCCGCATAGAGCAAAAGGCTGATCGCAGTGGTGAAGCCCGGCCAATCCGGCACAATCACCCGCACCAAAGTGGCTGGTACCATGAGCCAGGCGCCAATTGCCGTTCCCCAGTTGCTGGCGACGACATAGGGGCTGAAGCGCTTGCTGAGACCGAGCCGGCGCGCACTGAAAGCAAGAACGACAAGAGGCGCGACCCAGGCGGCGAGATCGACAAAGGCGACGCGGCCCATGATCGAGAAGCGGTTTCCGGTTTCGGGCCGCAGCGCAATCATATCGTTGGCGAAGATGATCCAGCCAAGGATGAGCGGGGGCAGCGAGATCGTTATGGCGTGAAAGGATTGCCAGAAGCCGTCTTCGGAAAAATCGAGCATGTCGAGGCCGTCGGCATGACCGTTCATCATCCGCCATGCGCCCCACAAATATTGCTGAGTTTCATCGAAATCCGGCATTGTCACTCATGCTCTACGCAAGAAAATCCTCGATGAAGCGTTCATATATTTGGGTGAGCGTTTCAAGATCGGCAATGTCTACCCTTTCGTCAACCATGTGCATGGTTTTGCCGACAAGTCCAAACTCGACGACAGGGCAATAGTCCTTGATGAAACGCGCGTCGGACGTGCCGCCGGACGTTGAAAGTTGCGGGCGCCGGCCGATGACCGCTTCGACAGACTTCGTCAGCGTGCCGACGAGTTTGTCGTCGTGGGTCAGGAACACGTGGCTCGGCCGGTCGCGCCAGGTCAACTCGTAGTTCACCGGCGTTTTCCGCCCGGGGCGCAGCTTGCGCCGTCCGGCGGCACGGTCGAGCCGGTTGTGGATCTCGGCCATCAGCGATTCGTCGGTCCAGCTATCGTTGTAGCGGATGTTGAACGTTGCCGTCGCTTTGGCCGGTATGACATTGACCGCAGGATTACCGACATCCATCGTCGTGACTTCCAGATTGGTCGCCTGGAAATCCTTGGTGCCCTTGTCGAGCGCGGGATAAAGCAGGCTGTCGAGCAAGGTGACGAGGCCCCGCACCGGATTGTCGGCGAGGTGCGGATAGGCTGCGTGACCCTGAACGCCGTTTACGGTTATCGTGCCGGAGAGCGAGCCGCGTCTTCCGATCTTTATCATGTCGCCGAGCTTGTCGGGATTGGTGGGCTCGCCGACGATCGCGGCATCCCAGCTTTCGCCCTTGGCCTTTGCCCATTCGAGAAGCTTGCCGGTCCCGTTGATCGACGGGCCCTCCTCGTCGCCGGTGATCAGAAACGAAATCGACCCCTTGAGGCTGCCGTGCTTCGTGATGTGACGCGCGACGGCAGCGGTGAAACAGGCGACCCCGCCCTTCATGTCGACAGCGCCGCGGCCATACATCTGGCCATTGTGAATGGCGGCGGAAAAGGGCGGGAACTTCCACGCCGCCTCGTCGCCGACAGGCACCACATCCGTATGTCCCGCGAACATCAGATGGGGGCCATTGCCTGAACGTCTCGCATAAAGATTCTCGACGTCGGGCGTGCCCTCCTCGCTGAAAACCGGTCTCTCGACCGAAAAACCGAGGGGCGCAAGCATGGATTCAAGAGCAGTCAGCGCACCGGCCTCGGCGGGCGTTACCGACGGGCAAGTGATGAGCTGGGCGAGGTTTTGTACGGGATCTGTCGCGGATTTCATGCAAGAAGCGATAATGGAAAAGGATAGGCCTGTCACCTACTACTGCGGCGCGTGCCGGGGCACTGCGGTTCCCGGCATCGGGCGCTGGATTGAAGCACCCGCATCTGTTTAAATGCCGCGACCGATGAACCGGGAACAGCAACATGACCGAAAACGAAAGCCGTATCGTCATCGCTGGAGCCGGATCGATAGGGTGCTATGTCGGTGGTTGCCTCGCCGCTGCCGACAAGAACGTGGTTTTTCTTGTACGGCCAAGGGTCGATGAAGCGCTTCGCCAAGGGGGCCTCCGCATCGTCGATCTCGACGGAACCGAGCGCCTTGTCAGCCCGGAGAAGCTTCAGCTTGCAGTCGATCCTGCCGCGGCCTTTGCGTCGGCCGAGATTATTCTCGTCACAGTCAAGAGCGGCGCGACTGAAGAGATGGCAAAGCTGATTGCCGCGCACGCCCCTTCCAGCGCCGTCGTTGTAAGCCTGCAGAACGGCGTCGACAACGCAAAGGTGCTGCGACGCACCCTCCCCAAGGGTTTCACCGTCGCTGCGGGCATGGTTCCCTTCAACGTCGTGCAATCGGAACCAGGAGAGGTGCCGCTCACTGTCCGGCGGACCACGGAAGGCACGATTCTCATTGATGACAAGCCCGGAGACCTTGCCGATGAACTCTCAGTCCCCGGTCTTAAGGTCGCAAATGACGAAGACATGCAGGGCGTTCTCTGGGGCAAGCTGTTGATGAACCTCAACAACGCAGCCAATGCCCTGTCGAACCTCCCGCTTGCGGCCGAGCTGTCCGATCGAAACTGGCGCCGGCTGCTGGCTGACCAGATGAACGAAGGCATCAAGGTGCTCAAGGCCCATGGGATCGCGCCGGCAAAGATACAGGGCCTCCCGCCGGCGCTCCTGCCGTGGATATTGCGCCTGCCGGACTTCCTCTTCGGGATTCTCGCACGGAAAATGCTGAGCGTGGGACCACACGCGCGATCCTCCATGTGGGAGGACCTGTCACGCGGGCGCCCGACCGAGATCGACTACCTGCAAGGCGTGATTCTTCGACTGGCGCAGGATAAGAAAATCGACGTCCCCCTGACGCGCCGGATTATCGCCCGTATCAGGGAGGCGGAGGGCAAGCCGCTCCGCTCTCACACGGTCGAGGAAATCCGCAACGCGCCTGTGTGAGTGGATCAGTCGCGCAACAATTCGTTGATCGACGTCTTCGAGCGGGTCTGTTCGTCGACCCGCTTGACGATGACGGCGCAGTAGAGGCTCGGACCAGGCTGGCCATTGGGGAAAGGCTTGCCGGGAAGCGAGCCGGCGACGACCACCGAATAGGGCGGCACTTCGCCGTAGAAGATTTCGCCCGTTGCACGGTCGATAATCTTCGTCGACTTCCCGATGAAAACGCCCATGCCGAGGACAGAGCCTTCGCGAACGATGCAGCCCTCGACCACTTCGGAGCGGGCGCCGATGAAGCAATTATCCTCGATGATGGTCGGACCGGCCTGCATGGGCTCGAGCACGCCGCCAATGCCGACGCCACCCGATAGATGCACGTGCTTGCCGATCTGCGCGCACGAACCGACGCCGGCCCAGGTGTCAACCATTGTTCCCTCGCCGACATAGGCGCCGAGGTTGACGAAGGATGGCATCAGGATCGCGCCCGGCGCGATATAGGCCGAGCGGCGGACGATGGCGTTGGGCACCGTCCTGATGCCCGCCTTGGCGAACTCCGTCGCACCCCAGCCGTCAAACTTCGACGGCACCTTGTCCCACCAGACAGCACCGCCCGGGGCTCCTTCGATGATCCCCATTGGATTGAGACGAAACGACAGAAGGACTGCCTTTTTCAGCCACTGATTGACTTTCCAGTTTCCGTCAGCCTGTTTCTCAGCGACCCGAGCCTCGCCGCCGTCGAGCAGGAGAAGCGCTGCCTCGACAGCGTCGCGAACTTCGCCACGCGTATCGGTATTGATGGCATCGCGTTCATCGAAGGCCTTCTCGATGGTCATTTCGAGGCTGGTGAGGTCAGGCTTGGACATTTGCAGGTCACTCCATTACACGGGCGGTTTAATTTAAGTCTGTGAGAGGGTCAATCTCACCATTACCATGCTGGACCGCGAAAGAATGTCTCAGAACGTCATAAGTGTCCGCACGAGGAGAAGCCGAATTGAACACCGATGAAAAAGACAGCTGGACACCGTTCTCTCATTCTTCCGAAGCGGTACGCCGTGTCGAGACTGCGCCGGAAACGCCGCAGACCCTGTCCAGCACATATAAGCTGGCCTTCGCCGATCCGGAATTCATGACGCGGCGCGAGTTGCGTGCCGTGCGCCTGCAGCTCGAACTGTTGAAGCCGGAAATGGCGCTCGCCGAGCGCGGCATCCGCTCGACCGTGGTCCTGTTCGGCGGAGCGCGCATCCCCGAACCCGGCGGCGCCGCCTGGGCAGCGAAGAACGCGACCCAGAAAAAGAACCTCGAGGCCAATTCACGCTATTACGCCGAGGCGCGCAAGTTCGCCGAACTCTGCTCTACCTATTCGTCAACGACCTATTATCGCGAGTTCGTCGTCGTCACCGGTGGCGGTCCCGGCGTGATGGAAGCGGGCAACCGCGGTGCATCGGATGTCGGCGCGCCGACGATCGGACTCAATATCGTCCTGCCGCACGAGCAGACGCCGAACCCCTATGTATCGCCGGATCTGTGCTTCAATTTCCATTACTTCGCCATTCGCAAGATGCACTTTTTGATGCGGGCGAAGGCCATGGCGATATTTCCCGGCGGTTTCGGAACCATGGATGAAACCTTTGAAACCCTCACGCTCATTCAGACCGGACGCATGGAACGCATCCCGCTTCTGCTCTTCGGCAAGTCTTTCTGGGAGAAGGCGATCAATTTCGACTTCCTCGCCGAGCAAGGCGTGATCTCGCCATCGGATCGCGAACTCATCACCTTCGTCGATACCGCCGAGGAAGCCTGGGATGTGATCCAGGCCTTCTACAAGCTGGATTGACGCCTCAGACCGGCTCGCTCCTCTTGACCTGCCTTGGCAGGATCGCGTCGAGGAATGCGGCAAGTTCATCGGTCACGTAATCGACGTGGTCGGTGTTGCCGGGATCGCGCTCCCATATCTCGGAATAGGTCGGTTCGAAATTATGCGGAACGATGAGGACCGTGGTCATGCCGAGCGCCTTCGGCACGACGAGGTTGCGCGCCAGATCCTCGAACATGACGCAGCTGGCGGCGTCGATCTTGTGCATCGCCAGGAACCGATCATAGGTCTCGCGCGCCGGTTTGGGTGTCAGCTCCGCTGCCCTGATGTCGAAAATATCATCGAACTGCTCGAGCACACCGAGCTGGCGCGCTGCGCGTTCAGCGTGGCCCCGGTCGCCATTGGTGAAGATGAATTTCCGTCCCGGTAACTGCTTGATCGCCGTGGAGAGCGAGGGATCCGGCACGAGCCACGAATAATCGATGTCGTGGACCTTTTGCAGAAAATCATCGGGATCGATATCGTAGCGGTCCATCAAGCCTTTGAGCGTCGTTCCATATTCCTTGTAGAATCGCTTCTGAAGATCGCGTGCATCCGTATGCGAAAGCTTCAGCAGATCAGCGACATAGCCTGTCATCTTGACATCGATTTGCGAAAAGAGATTGGAATGATGCGGGTATAGCGTATTGTCCAGATCGAAGACCCAGTCCGTTATATGCGCAAAGTTTAATGGATCAGGCTGGTTTGTCATCCGGTACGGTTTCCGCTATTTATCTGCTCTGTTCATGCATCGATTTTATTAGTGCGTCTCATCAATAGACGAAAATGGTCGCAACTACGACCGATTTTAGATTTATCGCTTGCCCGCATTTTCCCCATTTCTTGTTTCATGCATTTTCCAGAGAAACGATGTCCAAAGTCATTTTCAAGTGCATATTGGTGACGATTGTCATGACTGCCTCCTGTGTGGTGATTACCAACGCGATCCACGTGGCGGTCCATTCGCCCGATAGCGTTACGAACCTTATCGCTGTTGTCTGCCCGGTTCTTGTCACGCCCCCAATGATCTATCTGTGCTTGCGCCAATCGGAAAAGTTGCGAGGAACGCTGAGCGAACTCAATCGCCTCATGCAGGAACTTGAAACAACGAATGCCCGTCTGTTCGAGGCATCCCTGCGCGACAACATGACAGGGCTTCTCAACCGTGAAACGTTCTTCGACCGGATGGAGGCTTTGCGCAGGCAGGGGCCAGGCTCCTTGCTGATCGTCGATGCCGACCACTTCAAGAAGATCAACGATAACCATGGACACTACACCGGTGACGCGGCGCTCATTGCTATTGCACAGTGCATATTGCGGTGTATCGGTGAAGATGACTGCGCCGGCCGTATCGGCGGCGAGGAGTTCGCCATATTCCTCGCGACGGCGGATGAAGCCGAGGTACGCGGCGTGGCCGAATGCATTCGCGCGGAGGTCTGCAGCCACGTATTGACATCGGCGGATGGCGCCGACGTTCCACTCAGCGTCAGCATTGGCGGCGTTGCCGGCGTTGCCGCCGGCACGGTCAAGGAACACTTCCGGACAGCCGACCGGCGGCTCTACGACGCCAAACGTCGCGGCCGCAATTGCGTCAGCGTGCGCTCGCCTGCCAAGAACAGCGCCTGAACGCGGCGCGCGCATCAGACCGTCGCGGGGTCAACCGGTTCTGCGTCCTTCCACCGCGAAATCAGCGCCGGCATGTCCGCCCTCTCGAAAGCGTCGCGAAGGGCGGCGAAGGATGGCAGCACAAAATAGGCTCGCTGAAACTTGTCGATCTCGTATCCTGTCCGCATAACCGTCTCGATGTCGAAGGGGACGTGGTGCGCATCGGGGCTCGTCACAGCGAACTGCAACTCACTGAAAGACGACATCAGCCCCGCGCCAAACGCTTTAACCGGGGCGCTTTCCTCTTGCATCAAGCCGAACTCGGCGGTGTACCAGTAGAGACGAGCGGCCAGTTGCTCGCCGCCCATCCGCGATGCTGCTCCACCCTTGACCCCGTACAGCTGCATGAAATCGGCAAATACGGGTTGGCTCAAGATAGGCACGTGGCCGAAGAAATCGTGAAACATATCGGGCTCGACGATGTAATCGAGTTCCTTCTTGCTGCGCAGCCAGTTGGTAACGGGAAAACGCTTGTTGGCGAGATGATCAAAGAACGGCTCGTTCGGGATGAGGCCCGGCACCGCTACGATCTCCCAGCCGGTCAACTTGCGCAGCCGGTCACTGACTTCGTGGAAATCCGGGATGCGATCCAGAAGGCCAAGCGCCTCCACGCCGTCGAGATAGCTGCGGTGCGCAAGCTTTTCCGTCAGCTTCGTCTGGCGATCGCACAGGGTGCGCCATACCTCCTGGTCTTCGTCCGAATAGTCATATTGCTGTTCGACCGTGAAGTCGACGTTGCACACCGTATAGTCGCCGCGCAGACCCAGCTCAGCGCATTCGCGCGCATAGGCTTCAACACTGATCGTCATGTTTTTCTCCTCCACCATGGATCCATGACGTGCAGGATACCTTGAGGATAAGAGAGGATTTGACCTAATCGTCTCAAAAATGCATGCTTTGAGGTGAGATTTGATCTTTTTTGGAGTAGATCGGGTGACATCACCTCAACTGAATGAGTTCGAGATTAAAATGCTGCAGATCCTCCAGGCCAACGGCCGGGTTGCCATCACTGATCTGGCGCAGATGATCGGGCTGTCCGCGACACCGTGCGCGCGGCGTTTCGAGCATCTCCAGGAGAGCGGCGTGATCAAGGGTTTCGCAGCGACGATAGACCGCCGCGCCATCGGGCTCATGGTCGAGGTGTTCATCCAGGTCCGCCTCAATACGCACAGCGACGACTCGCCCGAGCGCTTCGTCGGAGAGATTCAACGCATGGACGAAGTGTCGTCATGCTGGACGATGACGGGCGAACACGATTTTCTGCTGCATGTCATGGTACCGACGGTCGACGATCTCAACGATTTCGTCATGCATCGGCTGATGCGGCTGAAGGGCGTGCGCGACGTGCACACACAACTCGTCCTCCAGAACATCAAGGGGCCGGGAAAGATCCCGCTCGAACACCTGAAGCGGTGATCAGGGAACGATCAGCGTGCCGGCGCCGCGCTCGGTGAAAAGTTCGAGCAGAACCGAATGCGGCGTCTTGCCATTGAGGATGACGACGCCTTCGACGCCGCGCGTTATGGCATCGATGCAGGTTTCGACCTTGGGAATCATACCGCCCGAAATCGTGCCATCCTTGATGAGCGCGCGCGCCTGGCCGACCGAAAGCTCCTTGATAAGCTCCTTGTTGGCGTCGAGCACGCCAGGAACATCGGTGAGGAACAGGAGGCGCGAGGCTTTCAGCGCGCCGGCGATGGCTCCCGCGAAAGTATCCGCATTGATGTTATAGGTATGCCCGTCGCGCCCCGGAGCGACGGGTGCGATCACCGGGATCATCTCGGAACGCGCCAGAAGGTCGAGCAGCGTGCGGTCGATCTCCACCGGTTCGCCGACGAAGCCCAGATCGACGATTTTTTCAATGTTGGAGTCGGGATCGATAACGGTCTTCTTGGCCTTCTCCGCGAAGACCATGTTGCCGTCCTTGCCGCACAGGCCGATTGCCCATTCACCTTCGGCGTTGATGAGCGCCACGATCTCCTTGTTGATCGAGCCCGCAAGGACCATCTCGACAATCTCGAGGGTCTTTTCGTCGGTAACGCGCAAACCGCCTTCGAACTTCGATTCGATTCCCATGCGCGCCAGCATCGAAGCAATTTGCGGTCCGCCGCCATGAACGACGATGGGATTGATGCCCGATTGTTTCAGCAAGGCTATGTCCCGCGCGAACGCCTTGCCCAGTGCGGCATCGCCCATGGCATGGCCGCCATATTTCACGACGACGGTCTTGTTTTCATAGCGCTGCATATAGGGAAGAGCAGCCGAAAGCAGATTTGCCTGGATTTCGGCGGTTTGGTCGTCGGGCGTCAGGGACATGCGCGGGCTCCGGCTTTGGAAGGTCGTGGGGTTCTTAGCGCCAAAGGCGATCCCGGGCAAACATGATTTCGGCTTGCCGCCAAGGTTTTTGCCCGAAGCCATTGACAGTGTGCCGCACCGCCGGATTTAAATCATGCAACCAGCAGTTGGAAGCGCCCTTCATATGACGCCCGAAGGCATATCGGAACTGATCTCACGCGTCTCCCTGCGGGACCGGGCGGCGTTCGATGCGCTTTATGCTTCCACCAGCGCGAAACTTTTCGGCGTGTGCCTGCGTGTCTTGGGTAACCGCACGGAGGCCGAAGACGCGCTGCAGGACATCTACGTCAAGATCTGGAACAAGGCGGACCGGTTTGCTGTCGCCGGCACCAGCCCGATTTCTTGGCTCGTCGCCGTTGCCAGGAACCACTGCATCGACCGCCTGCGCGCGCGCAAAGGCCGAACGGAGGATCTCGACGAAGCATCGGATATCGCCGAGCCTTCCGCCGATCCCGAACAATCCGCCATTGCGACGGGAGAGGCGCGCCGTCTTGGGGATTGCCTCGACCAGCTCGACGCTCCACGTGCGGCGGCCGTGCGCGGCGCCTACCTTAATGGCGACAGCTACGAGTTGCTCGCGCAGCGTCATAAAGTGCCGTTGAATACAATGCGAACCTGGCTGCGACGCAGCCTTTTGAAACTGAAGGAATGCCTGGAAGGATGAGCGCGACACCACCCGATGACACTGTTCCGGACGGCGACGATCTCGTTGCCGCCGAATATGTGTTGGGCGTGCTGCCCGAAGAGGAGCGCCGCGATGCCGCGCGCCGCATCGAAACCGACCCGGTATTCGCACGCCTTGTAACCCGGTGGCAGGAATATTTCAGCGCACTCGATGAGGGGTTCACGCCGGTTACCCCGCCGCACCATATCAAGTCCCAGGTGGATCATCGCCTGTTCGGAACCGATGCGCCGGCGGCGGCGATGCCGCTATGGACCAGCCTCGTATTCTGGCGCGGGCTTGCACTCGCCGCCCTGGTGCTGGCGATCATCGGCTTCGGCCGCGACCTTATTTTGCAGCGCACCGCGCCCGCGCAGCTTGTGGCATCGATGGCGGCTGACAACAGCAAGGTACGCACCGTCGCAGTCTATGACGAGCAGACCAAGCGCCTGAAAGTGAGCCTGGTTGCCGGTGACATGCCTTCAGACCGTTCGCTCGAACTCTGGCTGATCGCCGGGAATGAAGCACCAGTCTCGCTCGGGCTGATGAAATCGCCGCAGGTCACCGAATTCAATGTCCCGCAGGGTTTGGCCGCCAAACTGCGTGACGGTACGACGCTTGCCATTTCGGTCGAACCGCTCGGCGGTTCGCCAAGCGGTGCCCCCACCGGTGCAGTCGTCGCCGCCGGTACGATCCGCGCAATCTGAAAAAATATCGCGCCGCTGAAACTTTGCCATCAGCACTCCCGTATCTCCACCGACCTCTCAACAGAGGCAATGCAACAGTGGAGATAGAGATGTTACGCAAATCACTGAGCCTGATCGCGCTTTCGACGGTCCTGATTGCCGGAACTGCGTTCGCCAAGAATCCGACTGTGGGCGGTGCGCCCATGTATCCAAACAAGAACATCATCGAGAATGCGGTGAACTCGAAGGATCACACGACCCTCGTCGCTGCGGTCAAGGCTGCGGGCCTCGTCGAAACGCTCGAGGGCAAGGGGCCCTTTACGGTGTTCGCGCCAACCAATGAGGCCTTCGCGGCCCTGCCGAAGGGAACCGTCGAGACGCTGCTGAAGCCTGAAAACAAGGACAAGCTGGCCAAGATCCTGACCTGCCATGTCGTCGCTGCCGACGCCTCGTCAAAGACGATCATGAAGATGATCGATGATGATGAAGGCGCGCATCCGGTGAAGACCGTGGGCGGCTGCGTCTGGACCGCGAAGTACAAGGGCAAGAACCTGACATTGACAGATGAAAACGGCACCGTCGCTCACGTGACGATCGCCAATGTCAAACAGTCGAACGGCGTCATCCATGTAATCGACAAGGTGCTGCTGCCAAAAATGTAAACCGCAGCACTCAAATGCGCAGACGGCATCTGCGCATCTTGCCCCGCGGCGATCTCCTAGCCCTAGGTCGTGCGGGGCCCTTTTATTTCTGGTTTTCCTCAAGCAGAAGCGCGATTGCACCGCGCAGCTCATCAAGCCCGGCGCCCTTCTCGGACGACGTCGCCAGGATTTCCGGATAGGCGGCAGCGCGCTTTTTGATCGCCTGCGCCGTCTCCTCCATCAACCGGGGTACGCCGGCTGCCTTGATCTTGTCGATCTTGGTGAGAACAAGCTGGTATGAAACCGCGGCCCGGTCGAGAAGATCGAGCACTTCGGCATCGTTTTTCTTGACGCCGTGACGCGCGTCGATCAGCACATAGACCCGCTTCAAGGTCGAACGCCCGCGCAGATAGTCGAACACCAGACGGGTCCAGGCGTCGACCTGTTCCTTCGGCGCTTCTGCAAAGCCATAGCCCGGCATATCGACGACGGCGATCGGCGGCAGGTCCTTGCCCTCGCCCGAATAGCCGTCGGGAACGAAATAGTTGAGTTCCTGCGTACGGCCGGGCGTATTCGAGGTGCGCGCCAGCTTCTGGCCGAGGATCGCATTGATAAGGGACGATTTGCCGACGTTGGACCGGCCGGCGAATGCGATTTCAAGCGGTCCCTCAGGCGGCAGGAATTTCATCGACGGCACGCCGCGAATGAATATCCAGCCCTGCGCGAAGAGCATCCTGCCCCTCTCGATCAACCCGTTGGTCCTGTCCTCGGCTTCAGTCACGTTCATTCCATTCCTTTGCGCGTGCGGGATTGAGAAGTGTGCATCAAGGTTTATCCTCGCCTTGTCAACACAGCAGGGCACGCCGGCGCAACAGCTTTTACCCCATATTGCGTCATCGCTTGCGTGTCGCGGCCGCCAATGTCCAGCAAAACCAGTCGCTGAAACGAGATCAGCCGGACCTGTGGGGCCCGGCCGATGCAGAATTTTCGCGAAACTCCGGCCGCTACTCGGCCGGTTTCGGTTTCTTCTTGAACATGCCGGCGAGATTGTCCCAGAGCTCGATCTTGACGCCCTGGCGCTTCATGATGACGCCTTGCTGGATGATCGAGAGCGTGTTGTTCCACGCCCAGTAGATCACTAGACCTGCAGGGAAGCTTGCCAGCATGAAGGTGAAGATCAGCGGCATCCAGTTGAAAATCATCTGCTGAGTCGGATCGGGCGGCGTCGGGTTCATGCGCATTTGCAGGAACATTGTCACGCCCATGATCAACGGCCAGACGCCAATCATCAGGAAGGCCGGAACCGCCCAGGGCATAAGCCCGAAGAGGTTGAAGACCGAGGTCGGGTCGGGCGCGGCAAGGTCCTGAATCCAGCCAAAGAACGGCGCGTGGCGCATTTCGATGGTCACGTAAAGGACCTTGTAGAGCGCGAAGAAGACGGGGATCTGGATCAGGATCGGCCAGCAACCGGCGATCGGATTGATCTTTTCCGTCTTGTAGAGCTCCATCAGCGCCTGCTGCTGCTTGACCTTGTCATCCGCATATTTCTCGCGGATTTCGGTCATCTTCGGCTGCACCAGTTTCATCCGCGCCATGGAGGCGTAGGACTTGTTGGCGAGCGGGAAGAACAGGCCCTTGAGGATAACGGTGACCAGGAGGATGGCGATGCCGAAATTGCCGATCGCCTTGTAGAGCGTGTCGATCAGGTAGAACATCGGCTTGGTGATGAAATAGAACCAGCCCCAATCGATCAGGAGATCGAACTGACGGATGCTGCGTTCCTTTTCATAGGCATTGATCGTTCCGACTTCCTTGGCACCGGCGAAGAGCAGGTTCTCAATCGTCGCAGACTGACCGGGCTCGATCGTCGTCGGGTCAGACAGGTAGTCGCTCTGATAGCGCGGGCGTCCGTCGTCGAAATAGGACATGCGCGCCTGGAACGGCTTTGCCGCCGAGGGAACGAGGGTTGCTGCCCAATATTTGTCGGTGATGCCGATCCAGCCGCCGGTCGTCGCCTTTGGCGGGGACACTTCGCGCGCCTTTTCGATGGCGGCGAACTTGTATTCCACCAGACCTTCGTCGCCGATAACGCCGATCGGACCTTCGTGCAGCACATAGGTGCTCGGGTGAAGCGGCTTGGAGAAGCGCGTAACGCGGCCATAGGAGGCGAGCGAAACGGAAGCGGACGTGCTGTTGGTTACCGTGTCCTTGACCGTGAACATATAACGGTCGTCCACCGTAAATGTGCGCTTGAACGTCAGGCCCTTCTCGTTGGTGAAGGAGAGCGTCACCGGATTTGCCGGCGTCAGCGTGCTGTTGCCCTCGACCGTCCATACGGTGCCTGGTCCAGGGACCGTGCCGGTCAACTCGTTGCCGGTAAAGCCGATCTCGGCGAATTGGCCGTCCGCCATCTGCGCCGGGCTCAGAAGCTGGATGGCCGGCGAGTTGTCGTCAACGGTCTCGTGGTACTTCTTGAGCTGAAGGTCGTCGAGCCGCGCGCCGGTCAGGCTGATCGAGCCGCCGAGGCTCGGCGTATCGATCTTTATGCGCGAGGTCTGGCCGAGCGCGGCGTCGCGGGTCAGGCTGCCTGCCTGGGCGCCATCCTGGGATTGGCCGGGGATATTGGCGCCAGGCGTTGCCGGCGTCGACGACGGCAGGTTTGCCGCGGTGCCGGTGGTTGGCGTTCCGGCCGGCGTGCTCGCCTGTCCGTCAACGCGCGTCTGTCCTTGCCGCGTGGCCTCGATCTGGGCCTGTTCGCGCTGCGCTTCGATCTTGGGGTTCATGTAGAACACCTGCCAAAGCGTCAGGATCACAATGGACAAGGCAATGGTGATAAAGAAATTACGATTGGTTTCCATTGTAGTCCTTGGGTCGGGTCGGGTGCGCCATCAGGGCTTTGTCGAACGCCGGGTCTGTGTTTTCCTGGAAACCCGTTTTGAGAGTTCCCGTGTCAGGTCCGCGAACGGCGCGTCTAGCGCGTCACGGCGAGCAACGATCACATAATCGGTTCCCGCCTGCATGTCATCAGCAACATTGACGCGCACGGCCTCTTTCAGGCGGCGTTTGATGCGATTGCGGATGACGGCATTGCCGTTCTTTTTGGTGACGGTGAAACCGACGCGCGGTGGGCCAGCCTGGTCCTCGCGCTCCTTGACCTCGAGCAGGAAGTAGGCGCCGCGGCGCTTTTCTCCGTTCCGAACAGTCAAAAACTCCGCTCTCTTGCGAAGGCGGAGTGGTTTTTGCTCATTCATCGTGTAGTGCCAACTTTGGCAACCGCACCAAGTCGCGCGGTTTTGCCTTTATGCCGACAACCGCTTGCGACCGCGGGCGCGGCGCGCTGCGATTACCTTGCGGCCGCCAGCCGTAGCCATGCGGGCGCGAAACCCGTGGCGACGTGCGCGGACAAGCTTGGATGGCTGATAAGTACGCTTCATTTGTTAAATACCGCGGTGTGCGGCCCTTCTTGTGGTCTGTTCTTTGACAGGAGCATATCAGGACCGCCATTAGCGCATAAAAACACGCCGCCGGGGCGGTCAACCCGGACGTGCGCGGCTTATAGAGGCCCGATGCCGAGAAGTCAATTCGTTGCCGTGATTTCAAAATAGGCAAAAACGGCCAAGTGAATTATTGTGCTAATTCGTCAGGCGGCTTACACCGCCTGACGACGGAGATCAAATGGCTGCACCGGAACAAATGTCTGCCGAAACGAGCGTCACACGGCACGCCGGACGACGCTTGCCCGTCTTCAAGCGCCTTTCGGGCAAGCTGCTGCTGCTCACCCTGCTCTTCGGCCTCGTCGCCGAAGTGATGATCTTCGTGCCGACCATGGCCGACATGCGGATTCGCTGGCTGTCGGATCGCCTCAATACCGTCGCCGCCGCGAGCGTCGTCCTTGCGGCAAACGACAGCGAGGAAATTCCGCGCACAGTGCAAGACGACGTGCTCCTTGCCACCGGCACGAAAGCAATCGCACTGCGCGAAAAAGGCGCCTCGCGCCTGCTGGCCGTGGCGGAAATGCCGTCGAAGGTCGATCGCCACGTCGATATCACGGTGACCGACCCGATCACCGTAATTCGCGACGCTTTCGATACGGTAATCAACGGCGGCAACCGGATCATTCGCGTCTACGGGCCCATCGGCGACACCGGCAAGGTCATCGAGCTCCTGACCTCCGACGGGCCGCTGCGCAATGCCATGCTGCGCTATGCCGGCAATGTGGCACTCATCTCGCTGTTCATCTCGGCGATTACCGCCGGTCTCGTCTTCCTTGCCATAAGCCGTCTGCTGATCCGGCCAATCCAGCGCATGAGCGACAATATGCTCGCCTTTGCGCGCTCACCGGACGATCCGCAAAAAATCATCAAGCCCGAGAACCGCGAGGACGAACTCGGCATTGCCCAGCGCGAGCTTGCCGACATGCAGCGCCAGCTCCAGCGCACCCTTTCTGAACAGAAGCATCTCGCCGATCTTGGCCTTGCCGTCTCCAAGATCAATCACGACATGCGCAATATCCTCGCCTCGGCGCAGCTGATGTCCGATCATCTCGCCAATACCAGCGATCCGGCGATCCAGCGTTTCGTTCCCAAGCTCGTACGCACGATCGACCGCGCGATCAATTATTCACAGACGGTTCTCGCCTATGGCGGAACGCAGGAGCCACCGCCGCAACGCCGGCGTGTGAAGCTGCGCACGCTCGTCAACGAAGTTGAGGAAATGCTCAGCATCGACCCGAAATCCGGTATTGAATTCAAGAATCTCGTGCCGGAATCCTTCGAATTCGATGCCGATCCGGATCAGTTTTTCCGGATCATTCTCAACCTCTGCCGCAATTCGGTGCAGGCCATGACCGGCGATACGCGCGATGACGACGCCATTATCAAGCGTTTGACAATAACGGCGGGCCAGATCGGGACGACATCGATCATCGGCGTCGAGGACACGGGGCCAGGCCTGCCTGCCAAGGCGCGGGAGAATCTGTTCAGGGCATTCAGGGGATCGGCACGCTCCGGGGGTACCGGACTTGGCCTTGCAATCGTACACGAGCTGGTACGGGCACATGGGGGAACAATTGAATTGCGTGACAATGAAGGGGCGGGAACGAGTTTCGAAATTCGCATTCCCGACCAGCCGATCTCGCTGGCCGAATGGCGTTCGCGTCGGGATTCGATTTCCTGATATGATGCGTTCGCATGTCTAATTTCATTACAACCTACTGGCCGCACATCTTTTTCGTGCTCTCGGTTCTTCTCGGCGTGCCGGCCGCTATCCATGCGACGATGACCAAGGAGGAGGTGCGCGCGGCGATTGGCTGGGTCGGCGTCATCATTCTCTCGCCGGTCATTGGCGCCGTCATCTATGCGGTTGCCGGGATTAATCGCATCCGGCGCTCGACCATCTCGTCGCAGCGCGAATTCCTGCGCGAGATCGGTCAGGATCAGCTCGTGCGCTTTCACGCGCGCGATCAGGATGTCCTTGCGCATTTCGAAAAGCGCCTCGCCACGATGAAGACGCTCGGCGATAGGGTCAGCCGCTGCCGGCTCACCACCGCGAACGATATCGACATGCTGCACGGCGGCGACGAAGCCTACCATGCCATGCTTGCGGAAATTCAGGGCGCGCAACGCAGCGTCCTCGTCGAAACCTATATTTTCGACCGCGACAAGATCGGTTTGCGCCTCGCCGACGCGCTCATTGCCGCCAAGAAGCGCGGTGTGGAGGTCAGGGTGCTTATCGATGCCGTCGGCGCGCGCTATTCGATACCGACAATCGTCGGCTATCTGGCGAAGCACGGGGTCAAGGTCGACGTCTTCAACGGCAACATCATTATCGGCCTGCGCCTGCCCTATGCGAACCTTCGCACGCACAGGAAGATAATAGTCGTCGACGGCAGGGTCGCCTTTACCGGCGGCATGAACATCCGCGCCGGCTTCTCGCGCGAAATTTTTGGCGAAGACAATGCGCGCGACACGCACTTCCGGCTGACAGGGCCGATCGTCACTGATCTGTTCCACGTGGCGGCAGAAGACTGGCGCTTCACCACGCGTGAGCATCTTGGCGGCGAGGCCTGGGCCATCGAGCCGCCGACAAAGCAGCCGGGCGAGCCGGTGTTTATCCGGGTGGTGCCGTCGGGTCCGGATCGCAGCGTCGAAGCCAATCATCGCATGCTGATGGGCGCTTTTTCGGTGGCGCAGCAACACATACGCATCATGTCGCCCTATTTCCTGCCGGACCGGGAGTTGATCAGCGCGCTCGTGACCGCGGCGCGGCGCGGCGTCGAGGTCGATATCGTCGTGCCGTCGGTCAATAATCTCAAGCTGGTCGACCGGGCCATGACCGCGCAGTTCGATCAGATATTGAAGAGCCATTGCCGCATCTGGCGGGCATCCGGCAACTTCAACCACTCGAAACTGCTCGCCATCGACGGCGCCTGGTCCTATGTCGGATCGTCGAACCTCGATCCGCGCTCGCTGCGGCTGAATTTCGAGGTCGATCTTGAAGTCATCGATGCGCCATTCGCTGGCGAAGTAGAGGCACTGATCGACACGGCAATCGCTTCGGCGAAACCGGTGCTCCTGCAAAAGCTGCGGGCCCGCTCGTTCTGGGCGAGACTGATCGACCGGATTATCTGGCTAGGTTCGCCCTATCTTTGATGGCATTTGTCTCGGCAATGGCGGCCTTGAGATCAATATGCGCCTTGATGGGCAGGTGATCGGAGGCGACGCGCGCAAGCGGCGTGTCGTGCACTTCGATCGCCGTGACGAGGCTGTGCGGATGGCCGAGGACCCGGTCGAGCGCGAGCACAGGAAAGCGCGACGGAAAACTTGGAACAGCGTTCCTCGCCGGATCGAAGATCGGCTTCAGGAAATGCAGGGACGATCCCTTGCCGACGCGCCATTCATTGAGGTCGCCGAGCAGGAGCGTCGGGCGCGAGGGGTCGGCATGCACCGCATCGAGGATCGCTTCCGTCTGTTGCTGGCGCGAATGCTTGAGCAGGCCAAGGTGGGCGGCAATGATGCGCAAGGGCCCCGCCTGAAGGTCGATATCGGCTACTAGCGCGCCCCTCGGCTCCAGCCCCGGCAGGACCAGTTGCTGTACGCGCTGCACGACGCCGGCGCGAAACAGCAGCAGATTGCCGTGCCAGCCATGGCCTTTCGGATAGAGTGACGCCACGGGCACGGGGATGAGCTTGTTCTCCCGTTCCAGGCGCGCCAGGTCGAGAAGGCCGCTGCGTTCGCCAAAGCGCTTGTCGGCCTCCTGGATGGCGACGACATCCGCGCCAATCTCGCTGATGACGTGCGCAATACGGTCCGGATCGAACTTCTTGTCGATGCCGACGCATTTGTGAACATTGTAGGAAGCGATGAGCAGATCGCTGCGCACGACCTTGGTCGCGCCGGTGGAGCGCTTGTTGCGGTTCCTGACCGCTGCGAGAATGCTGGCGGAGACGCTCGGTCTGAATGGCCGCGTCGGCTTCTTGCTATCCATCCGCTAGGAATATGTCGCAACGCGCAAGATGGCAAGCAAATGCCGACGAATGCACGCTGAACCGGTTTTCCACTGCAACGCGCCGGGCAGGCGGTCCCATCAAAGTCGCCGCCGCGAAAAGGCTGGCCTTCTCGCGGCGGCATTTTCCTTTCCAGTTACATCATTCGATGATCTGGATCTGCTTCTCGCTTGGCATTTTCACGGGCGAACGCTCGTCCATGAAGTCCGATATTTCGGCAAATGTGACAAAACCATCGCTATCCCGGTCGATCTCGGCAAAATGACTGACCGCGAAGCCCCAATTTGCCTCCCTAGCCACTTCGGGCGTCAGAAGGTGATTGGAGCGAGCGGTCGCAGCGTCAAATTTGGTCCGAAGCCGCTGCGTCAAGGCCGTCGCTATGTCGATCTCGCTGGTACTCGGCGCCAGTGGATAGCGAGGCCCATCGCCGGCAAGGACAAGGGCATTGCGCGCAAGGCCAGCTTCTCCAACAATTGCAAAAGCGTGGGCCGGAGCAACAATAGTCGTGCCCAGCAGAGCGGCAGATAAGATTGTACCTGCACAAGTTCCTCTTCGCGGTCCTCGAATACAACAAGTCATCATTTCGCGGCAACCTCCGCAGGCGCAGGCGCATAGAACTCGGCGAATGCCTGTTTGATTTTGGGGCGGGCAACCTCGGAATAATAGGCCATGTGCCCGCCTTCGAACGTCTTGATCGGAATCAATTTATCGAGACCGGTTTGTTTCAGGTCGAATTCAGTTGCAACAGCAGACGTCACAAGATCGTAATACCCATGCATCGCGACGATCCTTACAGACTTCTCGGCCAAGATTTGCGCAAGTTCGGGGTACCCACCCCTTTCCCAAGATGGATTGATATCCTGCCCGCTGACGACATATTCGCGCTCAGCAATGTCGGAATTCGGCACCGCGCTGTCATTAACGAAATAATTCATGTAGTCCGGCAAGTGTTTTTTGACTGCGTCGCCCAGGATTTCAACATCGATCTTATTGGGGTTGTAGTCATCCGCCACCATCCGAGAGTCATACACGCAAGTCCAATTGGCTTTGGGTCTCGAATGCACCCACTTCGACGTGTTTGCCCACGTCATTGTCGGATCGCCAGTGATTCCGCGTAATTCATCCAACACCTGCTGCAGTTCGAGTGCGGTCCTAGGAGTGGGCTCAGCGGCGTATTTCTTCGTCGCAGGCAAATACCGGTATGAAACGAACGTCCGGATATAGTCTGCATACGCATCTACAGTCGGAATATGCTTCTTCGCGCTCCAGCTTGTTAGGGGATTTTTGAGGTTCTGGAAGTATTGTTCCGTCATCGCATCATCTATCGGCCATATGGGTTCGGGAAGTTTGGGTCCAAGAATATATGGCGAGAACAGCACGATGCCGGCTAGAAGATTTGCCGGCCGACCCGTGGGGTCGGGGTCGTAGTTGAGGTCGCCGGCCTCGATCATAAGCGATCCGGCAAGCGCAACGCGCGATGCCCCAAACGATTCCCCGACCAAGTATTTGGGTGAACTGCGCCGGCCGTATTTGTTGCTGTAGCTCGTCACGAAATCGCGAACGATCGCCGCATCCGCTTTGGGATTAGCGAAGTGACCATTTTTGTAAGGTTCGATCGCTGTGGAAAATCCCGTACTGACCGGATCGACGAAAACGAGATCGGAGTAGTCCAAAAGCGTCTCCATATTATCGATGACCGGCGTTTTAATATCAGCCTTCTTGAGGGGCATGTACGGCACGTCGAGTTTGGTTCGCTTAGGGCCGAAAGCGCCGAGGTGAAGATATATGGAGGAAGAGCCCGGGCCTCCGTTGAAGAAGAAGGTAACCGGGCGGTTTTCCGCAGGCAGATCATCGCGCGTATAGGCCATGTAGAAGATCGCTGCCCTGGCGTCTTTCTTTCCGTCCTTGTCCTTCGGGCTGTACGCGATCAAATGACCTGCCCTGGCCGTGAAGCGCACAGTCTTGCCGTCCAGCACAATTGAATGGCGCGCCGACGAGGCCTGCTCGCTTACATTCGGCGAATTGAACTGCGGATAATCCTTGCCGTTGAAGACAAAATCCGCCGGCGCAAAGACGCCATAGGCTTCATCATCGAGCCCGACGCTCTTCAGCAGATTCGACGCGTCGTCGCGCTTGCCCGCTTTGACCAGCTCGGCCGCCTGAATGCGGGCGGCGTCTTGCGACAGCGGCTCAGGCTCAGCCGGGCCAGTTACCGTAACCTGTCTGAGTGGCCCCCTCTCGACGAGTTCCGCCGCCTGAGTGCGACCGGCAACTTCCGATTGCGGCTCAGGTTCAGACGGCCGAGTTACCGTAACCTGGCTGACTATCGCCGGCTCTTCCGGCTCAACGAAGGTAGAAGACGGCGCGGTTGCGACCGTCTGATCGAGCGCTCCTAAACTGCCATCAGCCTTCGATGTCTCGTAATCGTCACAGGCAGCAAGCGCCATCGCGGACAGCAGCAAGGCCGCCCGCGCCAAATGTAAAAATCTCATATGTTGAAAATCCTGTTCTTCAAAAAAACGTTTCTAAAATCATAATGAAATAAATAGATGCATTGGCTATACGCCTAAATGCTAGGCGAAAAACCATGTCGAGTAAATAGTGGGCAACCGGTTTTTAGAACCTGTTCCCGACGAAATGCGCGAGTTGCGCGCCGACTTCGTAGTAGCCTTCGCGAACGGTGCGGAGGCCCTGCTCCCGTGGCTGGGTGACTGGCAGCGGCAAATCCGCCTCGGTGACCTTGCCTGCGATATGCTCGGCAAGAATGCGGCCGAATACCGTCCCGGGAGCGATGCCTCGACCGTTGTAACCGCTGAAACTGATGATCTTTGGAGCGAGCGTGTGAAAGCGGGGAAGGCTGTCGCTGGTCATCCCGATCTGACCGTACCAGCCGGCTTCGAATTGCACATCCTTGATCTGCGGAAAAATCTTGCGGATCGAGCGTGCCGCCCAGGCCTTGTGCACGGCCATGCCGGTGCCCCGCAAGGCGCCGACGCTGCCAAACACCAGGCGCCCCGCCCTGTCCATGCGGAAGGAGCTTAGAATCTCCTTCGTATCCCAGCCACCCTGCCGTTCGGGAAGGACAGTTTTTCTGATATCTTCCGGCAAGGGTGTGGTCGCAAAGTTGAAATAGGGCAGATGCAGGAGTTCCGCCCGCAATTGTGGCCATGGCGATGTCGTATAGGCATTGGTCGCAACGATGATCCACTCCGCCGAGACGGTGCCCGATGGCGTGCGCACCAGCCAGCGATCGCCGCTGCGCTCGGTCGAAGTCACGGGAGAACCCGAATAGATCGCCGCGCCTCTGGAGAGCGCCGCACGCGCAAGCCCGCGTACATAGCCGAGGGGCTGGATCGTACCCGCCCGGCTATCGAGAAGCGACGCGGCATAGGCGGTCGAGCCAACCTTTGCGGCGGTTTCGGCGGCGTTCAGCAGCCGCACGGCCGCTCCGCGCGCCAGCCATTGCTCGGCCCGCTGTTCGAGTTGTTTCACGCCATCATCGCCGACGGCGCAGTGCAGCGTACCATTGCGTTCGAGTTCGCAATCGATCTCGAACCGGTCGACGAGGTTGAACACCGATTGCGGCGCATTGCCCAGAAGTTCAAGCAGCCTTTCGCCGTGGACCTGCCCGAGAACGCCCGGCAGGTCATTCGGCATCACCCACATGCCGGCGTTGACAAGGCCGACATTACGGCCCGAGCCGCCGAAGCCGATTTCCACGGCATCGACGACTGCAACCTTGGCGCCGACATCGGCAAGGTGGAGGGCGGCGGAAAGGCCGGTGAAACCCGCGCCGATGACCGCGACATCGACCGAAATATCGCCGCGCAAAGCTTCCGTCCGCGGCGCAGGCGGGGCGGTCTTTTCCCACAGGCCGTGGGAGCGTTCGTCATTGAGCATGGGATCACCTGAACAGTCGGCCGAGGGGGCGCGGCACAATTACCTATGGTGGTTATAAAGCGCAATCTTGCAACCAGAAGTGAAATTCTTCGAAGACATTATGCGTTGAGCGAATGACCGGGGCCCGCGCGTTCGGACACCTGCTCGGCGATCCAGGTGACGAAGCTCTGCATCAGCGGATTTTCCTTCTTGTGGTCCGGCACGACGAGGTAATAGCTGTTTTCCGTCCGCAGGGGCTGGTCGAAGAGGACGATAAGCCGGCCGGATGCAAGCTCCTGTTCGATCAGGTAGCGCGGCAGGAGAGCAAATCCGAGCCCGGCAAGCGCAGCCTCGATGACCATGGAAAAATGCTCGAACCGGTGGCCCTTATAGGGGCTCGCGACGCTCACCTGCGCCGCCTCGAACCAGGAGGCCCAGGATTTCGGCCGCGTGGAAATATGCAGAAGCGGCGCATCGGCAAGTTCGGCCGCTGCCCTGATCGGATTAGCCGTGCAGAGTTCGGGACTGCCGACCGGCACGATCAACTCGCTGCACAGATAGGTGCAGGTGGCATGCGCCCATACCGGCTGGCCATAATGGATGGCGAGATCGAACGGCTCATCCTCGAAATCGAAGGGCCGCGAGCGCGAGGCGACGCTCAGCGCCATCTCCGGGTGCCTGTGCACGAAATCCGGAAGCCGCGGCATCAGCCAGCGGCTGCCGAAGGTCGGCAGCGTGGCGATGCTCAGCGACGAGGCGGATTGCGAGGCGGCCATGGCTCGCAACATCGTCTCCTCGGTAAGACCGAGCAAGTGCCGGACCTCGGGCAGGAATTTCTGCCCTGCCTCGGAAAGCACCACGCGCTGGCGAACGCGCTCGAACAGCAGCACGCCGATCTGGCTTTCAAGTTCGCTCATCTGGCGGCTCACCGCGCTCTGGGTCAGGGAAAGCTCTTTCGCCGCCTGCGTGAAGCTGCCATGGCGCGCCGCGCATTCGAACGTCTGCAGTATGTCAATATCCGGGATCAATCGGCGGCTTAACTTCATTCCAATCTCGCATTAACCCAGTTTGATTCTTCGCAATCCGCAGGCAAGTGACCACTCTATAATCCATAACATGCATGAACGGAAAGAAATTGCCGTCGCAAACAATAACGGAAGCAGAGTTATGAATTCAGCCACGTTTACCTCAACGGACGTGATCCGCGCATCCTTTTCGACAGCGATGTCGGCCATGTACAGGACCGAGGTCCCCGCCTATGGAACGCTCCTCGAACTCGTGGCGCAGGTGAACGACGATACGCTCGCCGCTTCGCCAAAACTGCGCCACCGGCTGGAACTGACCGAAACGCTCGACCGCATCTCCGAAGAGCGGCATGGTGCAATCCGCGTCGGAACCCCTGCCGAACTTGCCATGCTGCGCCGTGCCTTTGCCGTCATGGGCATGTATCCGGTCGGCTATTACGATCTCAGCGAAGCCGGCGTGCCGGTCCATTCGACCGCTTTTCGTCCTGTCGGTGACGAAGCGCTGAAAATCAATCCATTCCGCGTATTCACCTCGCTCCTGCGCCTCGATCTTATCGACGACGGCAAATTGCGGGAGGAAGCGCGCAAGACCCTCGACGCGCGCCGGATATTCACGGACAAGGCCATTCTCCTGATCGAAAAGGCTGAAGCCGCGGGCGGCCTCGACGCCGCGGACGCCGCCCTGTTCGTCAAGGAAATCCTCGAGACGTTCCGTTGGCACGACAAGGCGAGCGTCAGCAGCGACCTCTACCGCCGCCTGCACGATGCGCACCGGCTGATCGCCGACGTCGTGTCGTTCAAAGGACCGCATATCAATCATCTGACCCCGCGCACGCTCGACATTGATGCCGTTCAGAAACTGATGCCGGCCCACGGCATCGCGCCCAAGGCCGTTATCGAGGGCCCGCCCACCCGCGAATGTCCCATCCTGTTGCGGCAGACCTCATTCAAGGCCCTCGAGGAAGCCGTGTCGTTCCGCGATGCCGAGGGCACATGGGCAAAGGGTTCGCACACGGCCCGCTTTGGCGAAATCGAACAGCGCGGCGTCGCGCTGACGCCGAAGGGCCGCGCGCTCTATGACCGGCTGCTTGCGCAGGCACGCGAGGTCGTGCGTCCTGCTCCCGACGGTTCGAACGCGGCCGCCTACATCGCCGCCCTCAGCGAAGCCTTCAAAGCGTTCCCGGACGATTGGAACACGATCCGCCAGCAGGGCCTCGGCTATTTCCGGTATACGCCCGTTGAAGGGTTCCCCCGGGCAGCGCTTTCGACGCGCGAGCCTGCGAGCCTCGAAACGCTGGTCGCCATGGGCGCCGTCGTTTTCGATCCGATCGTCTATGAAGACTTCCTCCCCGTCAGCGCCGCCGGCATTTTCCAGTCGAACCTCGGCGACAACGGTGCGCAGAAATTTGCGGCAAGCCCGAGCCAGCAGGAGTTTGAAGCACATCTCGGCATGCCGGTCCTCGACGAATTCGCCCATTACGAAGGCCTCGAGAAGGCGTCGATCGCCCGCTGCCGCCGCTATCTCCAGCCGGTCGCACTTGTAGATTGAGAAACTAAAACTTGGGGTCAGGACCTGCTAAGGTGGCTGACCCTCGAACATGGCTGGCGAAAGCCCGTCACGCATCCAATATCTCTGCCAGCCCGGCAGAAAGACAAATTAAGGGAAGCAAGATGACCATTGCTCAAGAAGTAAAGACCCTCCTTTCCAAGCTCGGCGTCGCCGAGGCCGCCTATACGGGCGGCGCGATGCCATCGTTCAGCCCGGTCACGGGCGAGAAGATCGCCGACATTGCCGTCCACTCGGCCGACGACGCCGCAAAGATCATCGACAAGGCCGATGCCGCATTCCGCGAATGGCGCCTTGTCCCCGCCCCGAAGCGCGGCGAACTTGTCCGCCTGTTCGGTGAGGAACTGCGCGCCCTGAAGAACGAACTCGGCCGCCTGGTTTCGATCGAAGCCGGAAAAATCCCTTCCGAAGGTCTCGGCGAAGTTCAGGAAATGATCGACATCTGCGATTTCGCCGTCGGTCTTTCGCGCCAGCTTTATGGTCTCACCATTGCGACCGAGCGCCCCGGCCACCGCATGATGGAAACCTGGCACCCGCTCGGCGTCGTCGGCGTGATTTCGGCCTTCAACTTCCCGGTCGCGGTCTGGTCGTGGAACACGGCGCTGGCCCTCGTCTGCGGCAATGCCGTCGTGTGGAAGCCGTCGGAAAAGACCCCGCTCACCGCTCTCGCCTGCGCGGCCATCTTCGAGCGTGCCGCAGCCCGTTTCGGCGATGTTCCGGCCGGCCTGTCGCAGACGCTGATGGGCGACCGCACGATCGGCGAAGCCCTCGTCGACAACCGGAAGGTTGCGCTCGTTTCGGCAACCGGTTCCACGCGGATGGGCCGCGAGGTCGGTCCGCGTCTTGCAAAACGTTTTGCCCGCTCGATCCTCGAACTCGGCGGCAACAATGCCGGCATCGTCTGCCCCTCGGCCGATCTCGACATGGCGCTGCGCGCCATCGCTTTCGGCGCCATGGGCACGGCCGGTCAGCGCTGCACCACCCTGCGCCGCCTTTTCGTTCACGAGAGTGTCTATGACGCCTTGGTGCCGCGCCTGAAGAAGGCCTATGAGAGCGTCAGCGTCGGCAGCCCGCTGGAGACTTTGGCTCTGGTTGGCCCGCTGATCGACAAGGGCGCCTATGACAACATGCAGAACGCCCTCAGCGAAGCACGCGACCATGGCGGCAAGGTCACCGGCGGCAACCGCATCGAAAACGGCCATGCCAATGCCTATTATGTCCGTCCTGCCCTCGTCGAAATGCCCAAGCAAGCCGGCCCGGTCCTCGAAGAAACCTTCGCGCCGATCCTCTATGTCATGAAATATGATGATTTCGACGCAGCGATCGCCGACCACAATGCTGTTGGCGCCGGCCTCTCCTCCTCGATCTTCACGCTGAACCTGCAGGAGGCAGAGCGCTTCCTCAGCGCCGACGGCTCGGACTGCGGCATCGCCAATGTCAATATCGGCACGTCAGGGGCGGAAATCGGTGGCGCGTTCGGCGGTGAAAAGGAAACCGGCGGCGGCCGCGAATCGGGTTCGGACGCGTGGAAGGCCTATATGCGCCGCGCGACCAATACGGTGAACTATTCGACTGCCTTGCCGCTTGCCCAGGGCGTCTCCTTCGACATCGAATAAGTCCAGGGCACAACAATCCGTTCCCGGTTTCATGACCGGGGACGGCTCCTACAGCGGCGGAAATTCTGTCGGCTTATTCGACGATGGTGACAGGCGCCTCGAGCTTGGCGTGCTCGCTGGCGATCTTGGCCTGCCGCGCCGCGACGATTTCCGCGTTGCTCGGCTTGAACCGGCCTTGCACGTCGAGAAATGTCGAATAGAAAAGACCTGCCAGAAGCAGTATCGCCACGCCGTAGTCACACACCTTTACCAGGAACGAACGCGCGTCTCTGCTGTCATCATCATAGTAGTCTCGAGTTTTTTTCATGGCCCCAGTGCCTTATTGTTATACCCGCATTCATATTTTACGCCTCGCCATGACATCGGACAATTAATCAGTTAGGGGGGCATCAACGGTGGCCGGGGTATCCCATCGTCTACTATTTGGATTGGGACAGGAGTTAGTGCCTAATACTGCGCGACCTCAGGCCGGCCCCCCATGCGGTCGACGAGGACAAAGCAAAATTCGCCATTGAAGCCTTGGCCCGCATCGGCTAGAAACGCTTCGCGCATGTAAGGCCAACGCCTTGTATCAGCACCCGTAGCTCAGCTGGATAGAGTGCTGCCCTCCGAATCCACGTAAGCGATTGAAATAGGCTGGCTTTTTGCCCTTATTTTCATGCGATTGTGATGACGGGCCCGCGATTGCGCTGACCTGACGGCACACTTACGCCACTTCCAAGTGAACAGAGTTCAAGGTTCAGGTCCAGGCGCTATCGATAGCTATATCGCCCTAGTTATGTGCTTTTGTGTTCGATTTTTCACCACTGGCTTCGTCATCAGCAAAGCTGCGGACGATCTTTAAAGCCAGTTCCAGTCGCGTTTCCAAGTCTTGCAGATTCATGCCCAACAACAGGGTTTTCCTACCGGCTAGCAACATCATTGCCTCCATGACTTCATCGCAGTGATTAGCCAAAGACATCAAATGTTCACCACTGGGGCCATACTTCCCTCTGAACCAGTTTTTCACTGTGCGTTCGTTGGCCCCAGTCCACTTTGCCGCTGTTTTTATCGCACTGTGTGATTCTCCAATTGAGCGCTTTAAGGCGAGAGAGATCACCATTGGATAGCTCAATTCGTCGATGACCGGTCCAACATTTTCATCACTGAATGGAAAGAACTTACCCTTCTTAGGAAACGACATTTCTTTCTCCGCTTCGTAGAGTTGGTGCTCTTAAAATCATACGAGCAGAGTGATGTCGCTTTTAACACAATCCGACGTGGACACCGTTAAACGGATTTAGCCAATGGTCGTGTCAGGGGATGACGAAACCGTTCCGGAACCCGCCGCAGCCTATGTGCGGATGTCGACGGACCATCAGAAATATTCAACAGAGAACCAGCTCGAGGCGATTCGCAAATACGCCAACGATCGCAGCTTCGAAATTGTGCGGACATACGAAGATTCTGGACGAAGTGGCCTTCGTCTTGATGGTCGAGAAGCACTAAAAAGCTTGATGAACGATGTTCGATCCGGTCAAGCCAATTTTACCGCTATTCTCGCCTATGACGTCAGCAGATGGGGGCGTTTCCAAGACGCGGACGAAAGCGCTTATTATGAATACCTGTGCTCTCGCGCCGGTATTAGGGTTCACTATTGCGCGGAACAATTTGAGAATGACGGGAGTATCGGTTCAAATCTGCTAAAAACGGTCAAAAGGGTAATGGCCGGTGAATACAGCCGAGAGCTCTCAGTCAAGGTATTCGCCGGCCAATGCCGATTAATCGAACTTGGTTACCGCCAGGGCGGCGCACCTGGCTTTGGCCTCAGACGCCAGCTCGTCGATGAGCATGGCAATCCAAAGGGCGAACTTCAAGCGGGACAGCGAAAGAGCCTTCAAACGGACCGTGTCATTCTCGTGCCTGGACCGCCTAAAGAAGTCGAAACCGTCCGAAGAATTTTCAGCCTATTTGTTAACGATCAAAAGACCGAACACTACATAGCCGATCTTTTAAATTCCGAAGGCATCCTATCCGATTTGGGCCGCGCTTGGCGAAGGAGCACGATTCATCAAATTCTGACCAATGAAAAATACGTAGGTAATAACGTCTACAACCGCATTTCATACAAGCTTAAAAAACAACGGGTCAGGAATAAGCCTGAGGCTTGGGTGCGCGCCGAAGGTGCCTTTACTCCGCTAGTCGATTCCAGCACCTTCTTGCGCGCGATATCGATTATAGAAGCTCGACACAAACACGTAAGCGATACTGAGCTCTTGGAGAGACTACGTGTTTTACTAATAAGCGAAGGTCGCCTCTCCGGTATAATAATTGATGAGATGGATTCGATGCCATCGAGTTCAATCTACAGACGTCGTTTCGGTAGCCTTTATCGAGCCTATGCATTGATCGAATACGACCCGGGTCGTGACCATCGTTACATTGAAATCAACCAAGAGCTACGCCGCCGCCATCCCGAGATCATTTCCAGTCTCATTAAAGACCTCAAGACTGTCGGCGCGTCAGTCGCTTACGATCCAGCGACTGAATTGATAGAAATCAACAGTCAGTATTCGGTTTCTATCGTTCTCTCGCGTTCATTTGCACTTCCCAGCGGTGCCCTTCGTTGGAAAGTTCGACTAGATACAGGCCTCGCGGCCGACATAACCTTGGTGGTGCGGATGGATGGGACAAATCAATCCACCCTTGACTACTATCTGCTCCCCTCCATCGACATGACACTACTGAAGCTCCGCTTGGCCGAACGCAATCCATTTTCTCTGGACGCCTACCGGTTCGATTCACTCGACTTCTTTTATCAACTCGCGATGCCGGCAAAGTTGGAGAACGTCGCATGATCAAAGACGCACTCATTGCCTCCTGGAAGGATATTGAGGTCATACCCATTGCTCAAATTCGCATTCTAAATCCCCGTTTCAGAGACAAGCGGAAATTTCAGCAAATCGTCGAAAGCATAAGCAAGGTTGGCCTAAAGCGTCCGATAACGGTGGCACGTGGACTAGCTAACGAATCCAGCGAATATGACCTGGTCTGTGGGCAGGGACGTATAGAAGCATATAAAGAGCTGGGCGAGACGCATATTCCTGCAATCATCGTTGAAGCGAGCCTCCATGAGCGTTTGATCATGAGCCTGGTCGAAAACTGCGCCCGGCGTCAGCATAGGACGATCGACCTGTTGCAGGATGTGCTTAAGCTTCGTGACATTGGCTATAGTGACCGTGAAATTGCCGACAAGATTGGAGTCACGCCTGAATATATTGGTATGATTGTCGGCCTTCTGGAAAAGGGCGAGGATCGGTTATTAACCGCCGTCGAAGTCGGCGTTTTACCGCTCAGTCTTGCAGTTGAAATCGCACGCGTTGACGAGGACGGCGCGCAAACGGCCCTTATTGAAGCCTACACCAAGAACAAGATCAGAGGCAAAAAGTTAGTTGCTCTGCGGCGGCTGCTGCAAACACGAAATCGGCGGGGCGGACAATTACGCGGTCATGCTTTTGGCCGCTATGAGCGACAACGCCCCATCACCAGCGAGGCAATCGTCCGCGCCTACCAACTGGAGGCCTCCAGGCAAAAGGTGCTCGTCAAGAAGGCTGAAGTGACGCAAGGCAAGCTGCTGTTCGTCGTAGAGGCCCTGCGGACATTGCTAGCAGACAACCGGTTCTTAGAACTGCTAAAATCGGAAGGACTTGATGCGGTGCCTTCACAATTGAATAATCGGTTGCTCAAAGGCTAAATGGTCATGACTATCGAAGAAACCAAGATCGCCTTGCCAGCCGTTAGCCAAGGTTTTGAGAAGCGGTGCTTACTCGTCCGCCTCGATCAACTGCTGCCCCGCAAAAGTCTTCCCAAGGGTGTGAAGCATAGCAAGAAATACCGCCAGATTGCCACGTCAATTGTCGAAATTGGTCTGGTAGAACCACCTGTGATTGCGCGCGATCCCGGCAACTCCTCACTGTTTTTTATCCTTGATGGGCACCTGCGGATCGAAGTTCTGCGCGACTTAAATCAGTCGGAGGTTGAATGCCTCATTTCTACAGACGACGAAGCCTTCACTTACAACAAACAAGTTAGTCGTCTGGCCGCTGTTCAAGAGCACGCCATGATTGTCAAGGCGTTAGAACAGGGCGTCCCAGAAGAACGGCTTGCCAGTATATTCGCGGTAAACATCGAGACCATCCGCCGGCGCAAGCGCATGCTGAATGGCGTTTGTATCGAAGCCAGTGAGCTTTTGAAGGACAAGAACTGTCCAATGGCTGTTTTCGAGGTGCTGCGAAAGATGCAGGCTGTTCGGCAAATAGAAGCCGCCGAGCTTATGATAAACGCCAACAATTACTCGACCGCCTATATCGGCGCAATCTTGGCGGGAACGCCACAGGCTCAGTTAGCCGACCCCACTAAACCAAAACAGCTGCGGGGAATGACGGTCGAGGCGATCGCGCGAATGGAAAAAGAACTTGCCCGGCTTCAACAGGGGATGAGCTCGATACAAGAATCTTACGGCAAGGATCACTTGGAGCTGACCGTCATCAAAGGCTATATCAAACGACTATTAGGCAACGCGCGCGTCGTTAGCTATCTTTTGGCAACGCGGCCGGAATATGTGCCTGAGCTGCAAAGCGTGGTCGATATGGCCTCCTCTTCAACCGACATCTGAGCGACCGCAGCGCAAAGCCCCGCTTCCACTCCAAATTCACACGCTCGAATCAAGGCATCATTTCAGCTCGCACAACGTCGCTTTGAAACTGATATTTCACCTAGCTTACGGTCCGCGCAGACCGGCGTGCGCTCGACCCGAAAACCATGGGGCTCGCAGTGATCCAAACGCACAAAGCCAGTGCACACTTCTGAGAGACTACCAGTTCGTTATTCAAGCGCGAATTAGCGTCAGTGGCGGCGCCAATGCTTTGGAACTCATCACTAAACTGTAAGCTTCAGTGCCTTCGATATCTCGTCAAGCGTTGATCGTTCGGCATCACTCACCGGCACGCCGCCAAAGCCCAGGAAACCACCCTCGGTGGCAGCATTCGCTACACGCTCGCTTATGCTTCGAAGCCACGCCTTGAAACCCGCTGCGTCATCTGGAGCTTTTGTGTCAACCAGCGAAACGGTTTGGCTGAGCGTCTCCAGAATAGTGCTCTTCATCTCGGCCGCCTGCTTCCCCGCGAGCTTGCCCTTAACTATGTCGCGCGCCGCTCCGCGCCCCTCAGAGGTCTCGAAATCGGATACCACCGACTTAATCAAGGCATTCGAATTGAGATCGGTCTTGGCCGCGACCAGAGCGCTGCCGCTCGCCAGCCCCTCTTTGGCCATGCCAATCAGACCACTGGGGTCGGCTAGCGTGATAGCCATCCCCGCCAGCATGACGCTGCCAAGCACCTCGCTCCATTCCTCTGTGGTAAAATCTGTCTTGGTCGCCATGGCAAATCTCCCTTTTCTTTTAATAAGGCTAATCTCCGCAAGCCAAGCACCCACGACATTATCATCGCGCCATGCGATCTGGGAATCAACGCAATTCGCTATTAGGGCCAAGCCTTTAAGAGACAAGGTGCGCACGAGTGGGCTTTAGCTCAGTCCCCCAAACTTTAACTGATTTCTCAAGCTGTCCTTTATGGCTCGCGTTCTATCCTTGGTTGCAAAGGAGGGGACGCATGAGTGATCGCCCGAGATTGGTCGTAGAAAACCAGGTCAAGAAAAAACGGCCTTCGCCGTGGCAAAGTAAGGAATCGCCGTGGATAGACAAATTGCAACGCGAGCGGCCCCGCACAAGATGGCGACAGCGCGTCAAATTCACGTTCGCTTCCCTTGTCATGGGCGCAACCGTGCTCGCCGGTGTCTTTGCTTCGCGTTTTGATATGAGTTCCAGTGGTGAGCGACCCCTCTCCCTTGTTAATCCGTTCGTTGCTAAGACGGCGCTCTATGTCGTCGACGGCGATACCATTCACTACAATGGCGAAAAGATTCGAATAGCTAATATAGATACGCCAGAAATCAGCGGTGCGAAGTGCGATACGGAGTTGAAGCGTGGCCTGAATGCAAAGGCCGCCCTCAAACTTCTTCTAGAAGGCGAGACCCTGGAAGTTCGGCGCGGCGACCCAACAACAGGTCGGACCATCGACAAGTATGGTCGAACCTTGGCGCTTGTATCGATACGCGGTCGTGACGTCGGAACGATTCTCATCCAACAGCGGCATGCGCGACCTTGGGTTGGACGGCGAATGCCATGGTGTTGACGGGCCTTATTCCTTAATAATAGGAATCGTGGCTATCGTGGCTATCGTGGCTATCGTGACTATCGTGTGTGACAGCTGACGGTTGAGAGCGGACATCATGGCACTAAATGGCTGGTATTTCGGGCCACAGCCAGTCCCAAAGGGCCCGCTGGACATGTGACGGTTGGGACATGCCAGTGCGATAATCACGGCCCCAACCCGGCAAAAGCTGTCCGAGGAGTTGAAGCCAAGCCGTTGGGGTCCGGATACCCAATGTTGACTGAACTTCGCGCCTTTACAGAGTCTGCCGTAGATAACAACATTACAAAGCTTTTGCCACGCTCTGCCGATCATCGACATGAGCGCGCCATGGTGCGATACTCGAAAGTGCATTTCATGGGAGGTGACTATGTTTCGCATCCTGACCTTGGCATCCCCGCTCCTGGCTTTCGCGATCGGCAGTGCAAGTGCCGAAGACACAAGCAATTGTCCGAACGCGGCCGAGCTCATTAATAAGCCCGGCGTCAACAACGTTGAGCTAGCAAAGGCGATAAAATGCCTGACCAAAGGTCTCGACAAACAATCCACGGATAAGACGAAAACCAGTGCCGGCGCCATCATCCAGCTCGCCAATAAAATCATCGGGAATGGCTCGCCCGCTGTGGCGCCTACCAACAAGAATGTTGGGATGCTAGCTGCAGCTGTAAGCACGATCGATCCCCAAACTGAGCCGAAGGCTACCGATCCCAATCGCGAGCATGCCGGTAATATTATCTGCCAAGCAAGCGTGTTGCGTAGTGAAAGCCCTTTCGCCGATTCCCGGCTGCCGAAGGACTTCAAATGTGCGGATATGAAGGAACCTGCGGACGCCATCATCCAGCTCGCCAATAAGATTATTGGCAACGGTTAAGGCAAGGTTTCGCTCGACTATTGCCTACCTTACCATCCGGGATTTGACGATCCCGCAAGACGTGCAAGCAAGGCAGCGCCGGCCTGCTCAGCCAACTTTCGCGTCTTGAACGGGCCACCGAGGCGTTTGCCATCCATGCCTTCGACATACCATCCATCAGACGCTTGTCTGCACCAACCGATCTGAACGTCTCCATTGACGGCGACGAAGCCCCACAAGCCTGGTTCGGCCTTTTCCAGCGAAATGGGATAGTGCATAACGGCCTCTAACGCATGGGGTGCTTGGATCACGTCGGATAGTATAACGAAGAGTGGCGCGCGGCAGCCCCAAAACTTGCATAACGTCCCATTATGGAACTGACATTCAACAACGTTGGAGGGTCACGAGAGCTCAGCGTGCGCTCACCAAAGCAGCGTCGCCAATAAGCTATGCATGCCTGTGAAAAGACCTTCCAAACTGATGATTGAGGTCGGCGCGAAACGACATCCAAACTACGCTTTAAAGGCCGCGAACAGAAGCCAGCAACGAACACATCTCCATTTACTGACCCCCCATCGTTTGATACGAAGCGGTGGGGACTTGGGAGGAGATGGGGAATCTTGTGGCACTTTGTTGAGAATGAAGTTCCTGTTGGTCCGGTGACCGAACAGGAGATGATCGATCGCATCCGCGGCGGCAGGCTTAAACCAACTACACTCGTATGGAGCGAAGGCTTGACCAGTTGGGAGAGCGCAGAGTCCATTGAGACGTTCAAACGGCTGTTTCGTGCTACTCCGCCTCCGCTGCCAACCGCTCCAAAGACGCCTCCTCTGCCTGCATTCAGTTCTAAACGTCCGATTTTTGCAGATGACGTCAAAACCTACGATCCAACCGATCTCCCGTTGCAGCGGGCCATCGTTGCGAAGGGTTCTCCCTGGTCGCGTTACGCTGCTAGATTGCTGGATCAAGTTATCTGGGCCGTTCCTGCTGTTTTCGTTCTTCTCGTGATCGCAGCAATCACCCAGAATCCATGGTTTATCAATCTTCTCAGTAACCAAGTCGCGGCGATCTTAATGATCATGCCGTTGTTCGGTTTGTTCAACGCGCTGACCATGACGTTTTTCGGAAACACCATTGGTAAAACGATAATGGGAGTCAATGTTCGGCCGGAGAATGGCAGAAAAGCTGGCCTGTCTTTCTATCTTCTTCGCGAATTGAAGGTGTTGGTATTCGGTATGGGAATTGGATTTCCGATCGTGGCTTTTTTCACGCAGTTATACCAACACAAGAAGGTAAAGATTGAAGGGCAAGCTACTTACGACCGTGATCTAGCTGAGGTAAATGTTTACTTTACCAGCAAGATACGGATGGGGGTCGTTCTAACATGCGCCTTTTTGGCTGCCGCATACTTAAACTCGCCAGCAGGAGAAGCTTTAGGATATCCACTCGGGCAAGCTGCCTACACGCTCGTTAGTAGTTTTCGCTGACAGGATGGCGCAGCGATGAACGGATGGACGACGCTGTTGTGATGCGGCAATTGCCAACGCCTATCCTTTGGGCATCGTCGGGATAACCAATGTTTGGTCTTGCCGGCCGATCGAGCTGAAAGACCCAAAATCACAGCGATAGCACTTATATGCGGCGCTTTTCAGGTGGATAGATTGAAACGTTTAACTCTCCACGCGGATGAGCCTCCGCCCATTCCAACACGTCCGGAGTCGGAACGACCAGGCTCGTCTGTCCCTTGGGATGAAAACAGTTCTTGCCGCTCTTTATGTAAAAAGCGCCGTCCTGCTCAACATAGATGCGACCCAGTTTAGGATTGAGGCCCTCAACCTTGCGAACGCTGTAGCACAACAGGTGATGCTGCGTCTTGCGAACGACAGCCACGCCGCCAACTTCGACGTTGCGATAGTAGGTCTCGATTTCTTCCGGCGTTTGATAGGCGCAGGGCGAATATTTCGACTCGTATGGTTTTATAACGGACATGCTAACTCCTCGATACGAGCGTTATTTAAGCACGCGTTGGAGTAGGAGCAATGCGGGCGCTCCGAAAACTCACCAGTTTTATAAGGCCCATGGAACTGGTTGCAACGTCGCTTGATTAACCGCGGTGAGAGCACGAAAGCTCTAAGTGTTCGTCACATCGCGTCGACGCTCTAATCCAAGCTGATGATTGACGTCGGTGCGAACGTTTGCATCTTTTTCACTCCCGTCACCATGTCTTGGCGGTAGATGGGTGTGCCGACCGCACCCTTCAGTCAACACTCGCTCTTGAGCTTGATGAAGGTGAAGGCGATGCAGCGGTTGTTGGCAATAGGCACGTCCACCTCCAACTCCTTGCAGGTGACATCGCACCCAGCTCCTGCTACTGCTGCAGCTGACTTGGAGAGCAATTCATGAAGCAATTTGATGCACGATCCTACAGTATTGCGGACTTCCTGGAATGGAACGGTTCACAACTCTTAGACTTATCACCGAAATTCCAAAGAAGAGGCGTTTGGACGCGCGCTGCCAAGTCTTTTCTTATAGATACAATCCTCCGCGGCAAACCAATGCCTAAAGTGTTGTTGACACAGGATCTAATTGGCAAAAAAAACGTCAGGACGGTCGTCGACGGCCAACAACGTATTAGAACTATACTAGAATTTATTTCTGGCGGCTTCACAGTATTGAAAACACATAATGCCGAACATTCTGGAAGGTTATTTTCTGAATTGGATGAGGATATACAAGGATCTATACTACAGTATGAAGTGGGTGTTGATCTTCTATACAACGTCAGTCTATCCGATATGCTAGATATTTTTGCACGAATAAATACTTATTCAGTTACCCTGAACACGCAAGAAAAACTTAACGCAAAATACTTAGGTGTCTTTAAAACTACTGCCTATGAGCTCGGTCATTCTTATATCAACTACGTTTTAGAGGGCGGCGTCCTTAGCGAAAAGCAAGTCAGCCGTATGGGCGAAGCTCAACTTGCCTCGGATCTCTTAGTAGCGCTGGTCGGCGGTGTGCAAACAGTAAAAAATATCGAACGCTACTACAAGTTGTATGAGGAATATGACGCTATCCCGGCAAACATCGATGAGGCCGTTAATTCATACAGGCAAGTGATGACGCACATCGGTGCCATTTACCCACCGAAAGGCCTCAAAAGTGCTAACTGGTCACGTCCACACTGGTTCTATACATTGTTTACCTGCGTCGCTCATGCTCTTAAGCCAGTAGGAGGATTGGAGGATGCTCCAAGGCCAGCGCTGAATGAGGCAACCATACCATTATGGCGAGCTGCTCTCGACGACCTAAGCGCAAAGTATGATGGGTATACTGAGGATGGCGATAAAGATGTCCCGGCTTCATTTGCCAAGTTCATAAATTACGCGCAGCGGCGCACCACTGATACAGAAGCGCGGCGCGAACGTGCAAAATTTGTGATGAACAGCATAGTGATATGACGCCCGAGCAGCTGAGTGAATATCAAGCTCTACTTTCCACGCGCTATAATTCTCTCACCACACTTATTGACGAATTGGATGTCGCCGCTTCGGACGTGGAATCTGATGATCACAAGTCGGACGCACTAGCAGAAGCCATCTTCTTAAGGGCTTTCACTGCGTATGAGATCGACTTGGAGAAGCTGTTTTTGCACTACGTCACCGGTGGCATGTCCCTCCAGGGGGCCCAAGCGAACTCATATTTGAAGATTACGGACGAGGCCAGCGCTCGCAAATTGATTAAGGCTGGCTTCAAATTTCTAAGCTGGGCTAAGCCAGATACAATTCGCGACACAGCCCTCAACTATATCGAGCATGGTTGGCCTGTCGTCGATATGCTGGCAACAAGAACTCAAGACCTTTCGGATTGCGAACGTGTGCGGAACAGGATTGCTCACAATTCCCCAGAGGCAATCTCGCAATTCTCCATGGTCCAACGTAACCTTTTGACTACTGAAAGGCTTTTCCATCTATCGCCTGGACAGCTACTTCGGATGCGGCATAGGAAGCACCGAAAACTTCACATCGCGCATTACATTGCCGTTATGAATGAGATGCTCGAGGCTATTATCGATCCGCCCGCTTAGTTGTTGCGCTAATCCCAGAGTGCTGCCTTATTAACACAGCAATCTCAGCCAATCTGCCTTGAACAGCTTCGTCCACAGGAAAGCAAATCCGTAAAACTGACTCAGCTATCCGATTGGGTCCCACAATTCACTAACCGGTTGGACATCGGGCAAACTTGCTGCGTGATCATCATAATTCTGCTTCCTCCACATTGTCTCCGCCATCTTCCGGTGTCGACGAAGGTATTCATGATGTCTAGCGGTCAATCCTTCAACAGGAAATTCGTTCAAACGATCAAGCCCAGCTCTCCTTAGCTGATCGTCTGTTAAATACGGTGCCACGATTTGCCACGCGCCCGTCTCGTCGATCGTGATTAAGCCTTCGTCGAAGGCCGCATCATAGGCCGCGGACAACAGCAACCCATTATACGGGTCCAACCTCTCCTTATCATTTGATAACGACCAGGGATGAATATGGGAGGCAACCAGCAACTCTTGAATGTCCAGTCCTGTCGCACAGCATCTGGCGTTCCACATTCGTTTGAGCTGTTCGCGAAATTTTCCTTGCCCGATACGCGCCTGTGTAAGGACTCCGCGAGTTGTCGGGGGAATTGTGTCATTGCCGGCCGCAGGTTCATACAACGGCGCGACATGGTGCGCTTTATCAAACCAACCAGGTTGTTCAATATCAAGAATAGCAGCTATACGCTTGAATAATGGTGCTCCATCACCGTCCATCAATTGAGACAAGTATATCTGGCGACCCCTTCCTTCACCATCGGCGGACCGGTTATGTAGAGGGCTATGCTTCACCTTTTCTTGGAACAGACCTGCCGTCAATTCGCTCCGCCTCCTAGATGATCGGAATAGGACGAATGCTACAGGCAACAACCAACCGAAATCATGCCATTGGTCGCCAGATGGGAACCCATCGGGTTTAGGCTGGTCAGGAATTGCCGATTGAGATGCAATTGCAATACCTTCTATCCATCCTTTGCGGGACAGAACGATAAACTCGCCTTGCCGAATTTCCGTAATCAAAGACCAGTGCCACTGAGGAGCGGTCAAACGCGATTTACGCACTGTCTTGTTTGGACACCACAGAGCGCTTGCTGTTTTCTGTTCCTTGAACCTCTGTCCGAGATTTACCCACCATATGCTCATTAAAACTTCCTCTGCATGCTCTTACCGTCGAGCCATCACAACGTTTATAGTTGGGCGTGCCAATGAATCTTCGTTTCTCAGGCGGGGCGTGCTCCAGTGGGTTGAACGCGGCAACCATCTACTGCGCACAGTTGACCGCCAGGATACGCATGGATCAAAAACGCGGTTCAAGAAGGGCTGAATGGCCCCACCTCTCTGGATTCGAGCAATTGATGACGTCCCTCCCAATAAAGCGCTAGTTCAATTCCGCGAACCTTTTGAGATTCTGTGGATATCCCTGCATGGTTGAGCGCGAGGTCTAACCTAGCCGGCATGATCTCTGTTCCTAACCAGGCATGAACAGCTCGAAAATAAGCACAATATGCTTCAGTTCTGGCGTAGTGATTGCGGGACGGAATGCCGAATGTTCGTGCCACCAACGAGTCCCAGATCGGAAAAACTTCGGGAACTGAAAAATGGAGAAACTTGCTTGTTCCAGTGACTGAGTTATTCACCGCCTTTAAACAGTGGGTCCAGTTTTCGATTTCGAAGCCGTTTAACTTCGATCTCGCCTCCTCGATTAGAGGAATTAATTTTTGTGCACCACCTACATCAGGAAGTGACTTCAGTATGGTGGGCATCCATCCGTAAACGGCGTATGCGCCGGCGTGAATATCGTGCAGATTGGAAGTATCAAGCCGCTCGCGAAACAGGTGGAGCAGCGCGGGATATCCCACAGTGTAATCCGCCATACCGCCCGGGGAGATAGACACACGATCTGCTAATGAGGCAAAGCTTTCGGTGATTCTATCGACAGTAATAATATTCCGTAGGTTCTTCAATCGCGACCTCAATCCTTGCACTATGAGCCAAATGTATCGATGAACAGTTACAACAATCTATAGAGCGCTGCCTAACTAAGGCAGCACTCTCTCGGCAATTCAGGACGCGGAAGTCGTTGATTTTATTGTGAGCCGAATTGGCCTTGATGCTCAGAAAGTCACTTTCAGGCTATTGCGGCACAAATCCGTCACACTTGACCGAATGCCGTGCCTCTCGCGCTGCCGCTCAGCACAGCAGAAATAAAAGTCGGCGTCTATCCCAGTCATGAACCAGGCTGGCGTCCTACCGTTGCGAACACCCGGAAAAGTTTGCCCGCGCCCTTGGCGGCGTGACGGGGGCGTCCTACGCGATAGAGGCACAATTTCAGGAGATGCTCTATGGCGACGATCCGCAAGCTCAGAGGCCGATGGCAGGGACAGGTCAGACGCAAAGGCATGCAGCCGCGCGCCAAGAGCTTCGACAGCAAGAGCGAGGCAGAAAAGTGGGCGCGCAATCTCGAGGCGGAGCTTGATCGTTGCGGATCTATGCCGGATACGCGGCTTGCTGAACAAATGACGGTTCATGATCTCCTGACGCGCTATCGACGCGAAATTACAGCTGGAAAACGCAGTCCAAAACCCGAGGCAACAAGAATAGGCGGCATGTTGAAACGCGCCATCTGCTACCGCACGCTTGCGATTCTCAGTCCTACTGACATCGCAGGTTATCGCGACGAGCGTTTGAAGCTTGTCGCTGGTTCTACGGTTCTTAAAGAGCTTAATATTCTTGGCCATGCCATCGATATTGCGCGCAAGGAATGGGGCGTGCATTTGCCGCAAAATCCGTGCCGCATGATACGACGCCCTGCTCCGGCGCGAGCACGCGATCGTCGTCTGCAAGACGGTGAAGAGCAGAAACTTCTCGACGCCGCAGATGCCGGTCGCAATCCCTATATGCGCGCATTGATTATTATCGCAATCGAGACGGCGATGCGTCAGGGCGAATTGCTTTCGCTTTTATGGGACAACGTCGACCTTGAACGCCGGATCATGCATCTGGAAATCACAAAAAACGGTGAGAGTCGAGACGTGCCGCTCTCCAAACGAGCATTGGATGAGCTTCATCGAATGTATGATGCACGCTTACAAAACAAAGTGTTCCCCACAACCAAAGGAGCAGTCTGTCAAGCCTGGGAACATCTGCGAGCACGCGCCGGGTCCCAAAACCTGCACTTCCATGATCTACGTCATGAAGCTGTGACGCGGCTTCTCGAGCGTGGTTTCAACGTTATTGAGACAGCGACAATTTCCGGACACAAAGAGCTTCGCATGTTGCAACGCTACTCGCATTTGCGAGCCGTCGATCTGGTCGATCGACTAGGGTGAGGTTAAGGAAATAATTCCTGGAATACGATATCCCCTCCTTGGCGCCGTTCTCCCCGCATCCTAGTCATCACTCATTGATCTCTATCGGAGCCTGAGAATGACCTGTCAGAATTCATCCCACCGTCGCACATCAACAAGACTTGCTACCATCGCGCTCGCGCTCGCCAGCCAGATCGATCACGCGACAGCACAAACCCACGTGTTTAATCGCATCGACGTTGAGATCGCCGTTAATGCGAAAGCGCCCCTCACGGTGCTCGATGCCGAGAACATGCGCTTTACCGTTGAGCGCATCAACATGCCACGTCAGGAACGCCAGATCGGCTTTGTCTGCGGTCGCATCATTCCAGTGGGTAGCCCACGCTTCGCCACCTCAATGAAATCGTATCAAGCGCCCTTATTTCTCAGAGAGGGTGAACTGTCAGCCGGACCAGTGGCCGCGTTCTTCAAGCCAATTGACGAGCTTCTGCAAGACAAGATTTGCCAATAGGGGTTGCGTAGGTCATCGCGCAGCTAACGCGATCCGGCTTTCGCTATCGCGTTGGCATGAGCTGCTGCAGGGAATCGCCACAGCTCACTATGAAATACATTTCATACGGATCGAAGTCCTAGAAAAATTCGTCCTACGCAATGGGGATGCGTTTTGCTGCCAGAGCAATTTTTCACCTCCGATCCACCCATACCCGCAAATCTTTAACACAGCACGTGCACCCGATCCCCAATTCCGCACACGACCTCCTTCTCCGATTGACGTCAGACCCGGCTTGCAGAGGGCTTTAGTTGCGGCCATGAGGTCGGTCTCTCCGCCGGTTCCAACGTTAATTCGTTATAGGCGTTCACCGGCGCAGCACGGTTAGATAGGCCCCAAGGTGAGATACTCCGCGCCCTAGGCATCAACGCTCCGGGCGAACTCCTCATCCTTGGGGCGTTAGTAGATGCTCATTTCTTGTCTGGGCAGAAAGCATCCCGAAAAGACAACATGGCTAGACCATCGGCATCCCAATGCCGATCCTCCGGATGGTCAAGCAGATATCTAATGAAGACGTCCTTAAGCTGCCCGAGCGTGGAGCCCTTTGGAAAGCACCGGCGCCCGTTGCTCAGAACCTTCAGATGAGTCTGATAGGTGTCCGCAACGCCGGCGACATAGCCGAGGCACCAGGTCTCCCTATTGGCTTCTGCCGAGGTGCAGCGCGCATAGACCTCGTTGCCATCATAAAAGCCGGCCTCAGCACTACCGCTCAAGTAGCTCAAGGCGATTACGGTCGCTAAAACAAACTTTCTCATGACAGCTTATCCTTGGAGCAGAAAGCCTCCTCGATCGCAGTAATTGCTAGATAAGCGCCGATGTAGTCCCGGTTCTGAGGATGTTGTCGCAGGGATTCAATTACCACCTCCACGATCTGTCCGAGACTAACTTCGTCACGAACGCATAACTCCTTGTTCGCAACTAATCTGTCCCTTTCATAGGTATCCACCACACCGGTGATATAGCCGTAGCAAGCTCCTTTGTTGAACGAGGCTTCCCTGCCTTCGCAGACTTCAAGCACATTATTCCCGGACTTGTATTGCCCTGCCTCAGCACCACCGCTCGAACACATCATTCCCACGGCGACCGAAGCCGCCATCATGCATTTCAACATTCCTAAATCCCTGCCCTTCTTGGCGCACCCCGAGCCTACTCTACACATACATTTGTATGGTGAAATCGCTAGAGGAGATACCCGAAGAAGTTTACATGGACGCCAGAACGTAAACTTAGATAATCCAAACCACCACGGCACCAGATCTTAAGTTTACATCGTGTAAACCAAATCCTGTTCAGTGTCGTGGCGAAATAGACACTTAATTAACATGAAGTTTACATTAAGTTGGCGCCCAATCCGAAATTCAGAAACGAGCCCATATGTAAACTTAATCCATCGCTTATCAGTCAACCATCGAAACGCTCATAGAATCTCACAAGAGCGCACCGTCACTATCTACTCTCCAGTGATGCGAAACACAAAGCGGAACGATTCTCAGACAAACCTGGCGGCAAGCGACGGCAAAAGACACCACGACGCTAAACGATAGACCGGTGCTGGAGAGAATGCATATACTGTAAGAGGACACCACCGATCAGACGGTCGCTACAGGTATCTGTGTTGCTGGTTATCGCGAACGAAGCTTCTTCGAAATCGAGAGCGAATTGTAGGTCTAAAATCTCGTTCGTGGGCAACGCCCGGGAAATGCGACAGAGGAAGCGGACGGTTCTCCACGAAAGAAATACGACTCCGAGGTTTTGGTTCTTCTTGAAATTGTTCGTTCCATTTCGGCCTTCCCCGCCCTGGTTCGGCTGAGCGACGTTCAGGCAGCGCATTGGTGTGGCCCTATAGCATCCTCCCTGCCTTTCGGCCGTGTTACAATAACTTACGCCATCCCGGTCTGTAGATTAATCTACTGACGTTCAAAAATAAGCACAGAATTCGAAGATTTTATGCAGCACCAAAAATCTGCTGCTATATGCCTAGAGCAATGGCCCTGCACGTTAAGCGTATGTCGCAAGACGGGCTAGGGATTGCATCTCAAACGCTTGAAACGTCATTTAACGGGCCGCGCGCCCGAAGGAGAACGCATGTCTGATGATAGCATCAAAGCCAAATGGCGCATAAACGCCATAATTGAAGGCGTCGATCGAATCGAACACAAATACCTGGTCAGGGAACGGGACCTACTCTTGACGAAGTGGCCGGATTACAAGTTCTTTTCGCCCGGCCAGGCAACGCTTCTGTTCGCACAAAAATACCAAGAAATATACATCGACAATATTGCTCGAAAAGTCGATGTGCCCACGTCAAAAAGAGTGAAGGGCATCGATTTCACGAAGCTGAATGGGCCCTCAAGAGAGTTCACTCAGCTTTGGATCGCACGGCAACACGCAGACGAGCTCACCATGCCCTATAGCATGTATATCAACTTCTGTTTCGATTTTGCCCTGGCGCGCGACCGCAAAGCGTTTCCTCGACCCAATCAACTGCGGGCAAACGAGGCGACCGACTTTGCATGGCACGCCGAAATCAAAAAGTTCTTTGAAGACCGCATGCGGGGCGGAGCGTTTCAGCCTTCAGATTTACCCCAGTATGCAATCGAAAATTATCGTGGACTGCCCGCGCAAAACGACGTTCGACGATATCTCGTGGACATCACCAGAATGTCGTTGAGGAACTTGCGCCCCGCGATCGAAGAAAGGTTCTACGAAAAGGCCCAGGTGCCCCTGGAAATGCTTCGTGACGTTTACGGGGAACATCCTTGGCGGCAGACGGTGGATAGGCTCGAAGAAGAATATCAGATTAGGCCGGTTCAACGCAAAGTTTATGACCGTGTCTCTTACTCAGACTTCTGGCAATGTTGTTTTGGCGTTCCCGGGGCCCGAGACCCCCAACAATCACCGTGCTCGATCTGTCCGCAGAGCGGCGATTGCGAAAGGGTCGCCCGGAGCGTGTTACAGCAACTTCAGAAGAGAACTGGGTCGGTGGACCCAGCACTCGAATTGAAGAGGAAGCGGGGTCGGGAGCGCACGCGAAAATCACGCGCCAGGAATAGAACGCCGGCGATCCAATCCAATGCACAATCTGGTTGAAAGGATGGATGGGGATTCCGGAGTAGTTGGCGGATTCCGGAGAATGGAATGTAACGCTTACCTTGAGTAACGCCTGCCCAAATGATTATATATTTAGTAGAAGTATATAGAGGATTGGGAACGCGTTACATACTACTCCGGCACCCGATACTGCGCCTCCTTAGATTATCAGATACTCCGGCACCGTTGTGCGCGCACCTTGAAAGAACTCATATGAATACGATTACATTCCGTCAGATTTTCGTCTACCTGCTCACGATCTACATGAATGAGGGCGACAGCACCGTGACTCGGGAAGTGGCCGACCGGCACTTCGATCTGTGCGATGTATGCCTGGTGTTGTGGTCGCACAGAGAGCCCCTTCCTCGCACCTACTATCCAGACATGAAGCAGTTGTGTGGCGTGCAGTTCAGCTCCTGGCTGAAGCGAGGCGCCACGTATGGTGATGCAGCCAAGTTCGTCTATGAGAAAATCGCTCGCGAGAACGGGCTACCGACCAGACAGATAGATCGATGGCAAAGCCCCATGGACAGATTGCACCCGAACTTACGAGTATGATGGAATAATAGGAGGGACTCGTTTAGCCGTCGGGCGCCCGGCCTGTTGCAATCCTGTTATGACGACGGGCAGGAACCTTTCTTAGAATTGCAATAGAGCGTCGCTGGCGTGCTTCTCGCGACTTAGAGCACGGGAAGAAGCACTCTTAGCGAAATGCCTGCCAGCGAGCTTCCTTGAGTCAAAGCGCTATTGTAGATAGCACCATGTCGACGTTAGGTCTACATATACGGGTCGACAAACAATAGATGAGGCGTAGATTGATCTACGTCTCGTCTATTTAACTCCTGCGTGGGCTTGCAACCATTTCTCAAGGGCAATTAGCATGTCGTCGTCAAGTGTCCACCCACGTCTCAGGGCCGATGCAAACGAACCGTTTAACCGCGGAAATCCAAGCTCGTCCATTACTTGACCCATCCTCATCCGTCGAACCGAGATGATACGCTCGATTCGATCCCTGGGCCACGGTTCTAGGCGCCCGTTGCTTGCAATCGCTAGCGGCGGCGAGGTGGTGGAAGACGCGTGCCTCGGCACCGCTCCCGACATCGATCTCCGCCAATCGTCGAATTCTTTCTGCTCAGCCGGCGATGCTTTTGACCAGGCGTTTTTCAATTCCTGGAGGCGGGTGCGAGGCTTTTTTATTCCCGCTGCGCGAAAGGCGTCTCCCGGAGATGAAAATTTCCCGGCTTGAAGATCCGCGTAGACGAGTGGGTGTTTCGTCCTAAGCTGTTTGAGATAGTAATCGTTGTCACGTTTCGGCATGGAGGTCGCTTCAGGGTTTATAAGAGCAGAGAAATTCTGGCGGTAATCGTCGCTTAACAATGCCGGTAACGCATTTGACGCCATAGCGAGTCACTGGCGCGCCATTCGAACTGGCTGCATGAAACTAGCAGACCAAACAACGGATCGCTTCGGCGATCATCCTTGAGTCAATGTGCTGCTTGCCGCTGCGCTTTCGTTCAAACTCTCGATTAAACCGCCGCGAGCCCAATCTGCCCATAATTCAAGAGAACCAGCCACCCTGGTTATCTCCTACTACTTCGGACTTCCCCGAACCTGCGCACGCAGCTGTCAGCTGACAAACGTAAGAAGCCCCGCTTATCGTGATCGTGCTTCGCGTTGTCCCAATCCAATGCCATCATGACTTGGCCGAACACGCGGTGCTCGTAAAACCCTTGCATGGAGTGGTTACCGCTAGCCCACGCAGCACAACATCTTAAATACAACTGGACAGACCACGGAAACATATTCCAACGTGCCCACGATTTGGATGTGGGGGAATCATGGTCAGTAATGTTGAAGAGATCGAAAAACATCGGTCGGAGCTTGAGGCCACTTTGAAGTCGCTACTAAGCGAGATAGAGTTTATTCCGATTGGCATTGCAAACCAATTTCCTTACGGTTGGCGCAAGGCAGCCAAAGGTCGGACAGTATGGCGACTGCTTGAGGAGCTCATATCCCAAAACCTTGAACTCAAGGCAAAAAAGTTTGGTTTGGATGATTTTTTGCCTGCTGATAGCGAAGTCGGCGTCTATGATTTTTCTTTCCGACTGCCCGACGGTGACCGGATTTACATAAATGTTAAGTCGGCGGTTTCGGGAAGAAAATCGAGCAAGGATGACATATCCAAAGCAGTGAAGCTTTTGGAATTCTACAATAGTGACCACGATGGTAACCTTTTTATTGTGACAATCGAGATCAAGTTCCACGAAGAGGTATTCGGTATTGAGCTCTCTGACTGTTACGTAGTTCCTGTAGCGTGGCTCCCCGATGTTTACGTAAATCCTAGCAATAACGGTAACTTACAGTCGTCAAAATATAAAGATATTGCTTCCGCCGTCCCTAGATCGAAAGGAGATTTTGTCGCGGTCTTGACCTCAGCACTCGAAGTTGCCCGTGGAAAAAGAACCGGATAGGTCCGCTACGATAGTTTCACCGGATCAGCCGAAAATTCTTCGATGGCATTGACAGTGTGTGATGACAATCCAAGACCTCGATAGATGGCAGAGTCGATACCTTCTCGCAGTGAAATTATTGGCTCGCCTTTCAATCTTTCAGCATATGCTTGTTGTGCGAATTGGCTAAGCTGTTCACGCAGTGCCGGCGCCAATTCTGGGACCGGTAATCTTGCAAGATAGCCCGGGGTTATCATGTTCCCTCTTATCATGACGGCACGGATCAAGAATAAACATAACTTACTATTTAGATAGCTGAGCATCCACCACTTGTCGTGATCACCAATCAAGATGTTTGGATTGACTCCACAGGCAGTCCCTGACGGTCGAAGTGCGGCAGAGAAGACGACGCCCATGGACGAGCAGGTGATCCCCGGTTTACCTAAAAGTTCCTTATTTCGAATCATAAAATTGGAAACCTCATCGCCTATCCGCATGAAATCGTCTTTGAGATAAGCATCGGGTTCCGTGTAGAAGCTTCTGGAAGCTGGATTTTTATAAAAGGGAACGCCGAAGCCGGGCGTTTTTTCTTTTTTCAGGTATTGTTTATCATTTCCGGTTGATATTCCCGTAAAGCACGTCGCAACGTCGTCCAGACGGCGACCAGAAAAAAGCTCTAATATCTGGTCGGGGACGGCTATTATGAATTCCGACTTGTCTCTTGGATCACTCAAGACCAGGCGATTCGATGCGACAGGCAGGAAGTTTCTGTTGCGCAACATTTCTTCAAACTGAGAGGTTGACCGAGGGCGCTGCGAGAGGTGCGCAAGGTCGCTCCCCGACCCATTCTTTTCTAATATCAAAATGCATGTTCTGACATCGGCTTTCTGGGATCGAAATAGGTCCGTCGGGCAGAGATGAAGACCATGGACGGTGCACTCGCTGGAAATTGCTCGTCTCAAATCGTAATAACCTGATGCGGTTAAGAAAGAATCTGAAATGATAAGTCCCAAAATGCACCCAGGTGGCGCTATATTGATTAGTATTTTAAGAAATAACGCGTAAGTATTCAAAGCAGCGTCTTTGCCATATACTCTTTGAATGCGGCCCTTATTCTCACGAATATAAGGAATTTCGTGGCAATTATACGGTGGATTTGCGATAATGTATTCTGGATTTAGGTCCACGCTGCTAAACAGGGGATCCTCGTCCGCTCGCAAGAAAGTTTCTATGAAATCTGCCTGCCTAAAATCATCAGCGTAGTTATCTCCAAAATCTGTGACGTCGTATCCAACGACGTGATGACCAGTGCGTTTGAAATACTTAGCCATCTCACCCTGACCGATGCAAGGGTCCAACACTATCCGACCATGCGGCTTGAGCTGCTTTAGGCGCTCGAACACGAACTCGCTTACAAAATCGGGAGTGGAATAGTAGCCCGTCGAGCGACGCTCAATATCCTTCAACCAAATTTCTTTAGCTCGCAATGCCATAGCATTCTCCTTTTTCTACTAAATAGGAAAGTCGCCAAGCGTTGGTCAACGTGCATATTGATGGATCCACCGATTCCCGCTTGCGGTCATCGTCGGCCCTAGACTGGATCCACAGTTTCGATGCGTAACTTCTCATTTCATTAAGGACCGGCGGGCTCGTGAGACAGTGCAATGCGTGCCGTTGCGCAGTGCTAAGACATAACTCCGCAGATCGGGAATATATGCTTGCATCATTATTAATCAGGCACTTTTCGGCCACAGGCCCGTCATGACCGACTACTAGTTCTGTCCAGAGCTTCTTTTCGCCCGAACAAAATTCGCCATTGAAGCCTTGGCCCGCATCAGCTAGAAACGCTTCGCGCATGTAAGGCCAACGCCTTGTATCGGCACCCGTAGCTCAGCTGGATAGAGTGCTGCCCTCCGAAGGCAGAGGTCACAGGTTCGAATCCTGTCGGGTGCGCCATCCTCCGCCTCAGCGTCTCCAGAAGCGCTTGGCGATCTCTTCCTCGACCTGCCAACTCGTCAGGCCAATATCGTCGATCAAATGTGGATTGTCCTTGGCCATTTGCGCAAGTGCCCAGCGAAAGCGGGCTCGCTCGCTCCAGGCCGCCATTGTGCTACGCAGCGCCGTAAGGCCGTAGTATCCGCGTGGCGCTTCCCGGGGTGCCAAGCGCGCTAGCTTGCGTACTAGCTGATGCGGGACCGGGCTAAAGGTGCGAATATCGTCCATGACAACCTCCTGATGGTTTTAGGACCTGTTGGTCCTCGACCTCTCGTGAAGGTTCATTGTGCCGGAGGCGGACGGCGTCGTAATTAAGCCCTGCCAAATAGTTCTCAAAACTTCCAAACGGAGCTGTAGTGGCGTGTTGGGCCATCGTCCGCTCGTTGCTCAACGTTGTCGCCTGCAACCTCGTCCGCGAAGACCCGCATATCCTCGGGCGGGCCTCGAATAGCTTGAAGGTGCAGGGGACAACACTCCGAAGCCTCGTCAACGATGCGGTCTCTTAAAGCCGTGCCCAAAGAGTTCTCAAAAAGTTCCAAACCGGCTATATCCGCCGTATGCAGGGATCGCGTTTTGCCTTTGGTCCATTCGTGCTTGATCCGGGTGCGGGAACGCTCCTTCGGAACAATGATCCTGTTGCCGTTGGCTATCGCGGGATAAAGCTGCTTGCGGCGCTCGCCGAGCGGCCGGGCGAAATCCTCGGCAAGGCCGAACTGATGGACGCGGCATGGTCAGGCACGGCCGTCGAGGAAGGCAACCTCACCGTCCAGATCGCGCAGTTGCGGAAGCTGCTTGGCCCGGCGACCGATGGCGGCGAATGGATCTCCACGGTGCCGCGCGTCGGCTACCGCTTCACCGGCGCCATCGAAAGGCGCGACGGCGCGGCGCGAAAACCCCTGGCACTACCCGATAAACCTTCGATAGCCGTGCTGCCCTTCGTCAATCTCAGCAACGATCCCGCGCAGGAATCATTCGCGGACGGGCTGGCCGAAGACCTGACCACGGACCTCTCCAGAATCTCGGGCCTTTTCGTCATCGCCCGCAACTCGGCCTTTGCCTACAAGGGAAAGGCCACGAATGTGCGCGAGATCGCGCAGGAGCTTGGCGTGCGCTATCTCCTTGAGGGGAGTGCACGCCACGCCGGGGGGCGCGTGCGCATCAACGCCCAGCTTGTCGATGCCGTCAATGGCGATCACCTTTGGGCGGAACGCTTCGATCGCGGCCTCGAGGACATCTTTGCCGTCCAGGACGAGGTCACCGCCAAGATCGTCGAGGCCTTGCTCGGGCGGCTGCGCGCACCGCCGCCACGCAATCGGCCCAAGAATCTCGAGGCTTACGATCTGTGCGTGCGCGCGCGCAAGCTGATCGACGATTCGCCGCAGACGGCGCGGGAAGCGCATCTTATGCTGACGCGCGCAGTTTCGCTCGATCCCGAATATGCGGAAGCCTATCGCTGGCTTGCCATGAACCACTGGATGGGCTGGGTGCATTGGGGCGACCCCATTGAACCGACGCGCCGCCTCGCCCTGGATCTGGCCCGCAAGGCCGTGGCGATCGACCCCAACGACGCCGGCTGCCGCTGGGTCCTCGCCAACCTGCTAGCCTACGAGCGCTGCTTTGCCGAGGCCGATGCGGAATTCGCTAAGGCGATCGAGCTTGACCCGAACGAGGCGGACACCTGGGCGACATTGTCAGACATCGCGGTTCTGGCCGGGCGGGTCGAGGAAGGCCTTGAGCATATCCGCAAGGCGTTCCGTCTCAACCCGTTTCCGTCAGGCTGGTACTATCTGACGCTCGGCCAGGCGCAATACGCGGCTGGCGACTACGAAGCGGCTGTCGAGACGCTGCGCCGGGACGAGACGTATCGCACGAGCTCACGGCGGTTCCTCGCCGCAAGCCTTGCGCAACTCGGCCGGCTCGACGAAGCGCGATCCGAGGTCGAACTCTTCCTTGTCGCCAACCCGCATTTCACGACAAGCCGCTGGGCCGCGACTGAGCCATTTCGCGATGACGCGACACGTGCGCATTTTGTCGATGGCTATCTTAAAGCCGGCCTTCCGGCGTAACGCACCGACAGACCTAGTCCTCGGATCGGCTTGTAGCGTTGCGACCGCGTTCGTACCGCCTGGCGACCGGAAACGGCGGCAACCAGGACTCGCGCCGCAGCGTCCAGTTTTCGTAGGTAGGCATCAGTTGGTCGGGGGCATCGAGCGCCCCGAGATGCACTTCGATCTCGTCTTTGGTGCGTGCGAAGACCGACGAGCCGCAGCGGGGACAGAAAAACCGTCCGGCATAATCGCGCGTTTCGCCATCTATCGTCACTGCGTCCTCAGGGAACACCGCAGCAGCGTAAAACAGGGCGCCATGATGCTTGCGGCAGTCGAGGCAATGACAAATCCCGACCCGGTATGGGAGCCCTGATGCCACAATTCGGACGCTGCCGCACAGGCAACCGCCGGTGAATCGCTGCATGCCATGCCTCCTTTGAAATCAAGCGGTCATAATGGTTACAACGAACCCTGCCGAGCGTCCATGCACGATCCACCGCTCATCATGGCTGGCGCCCATTTTTTTGCTGTTCTGCAATGGCGAGAAATGCTTAAATATTCAATGGGATAGGAGAAGGGAACGTGGCCGATGATGTTTGACCGGATTACGCGCATTGCGTTCGGTGTCGCAAGCGCATTCCTGATGCTTCTCGCGTTCGGGCTGATCGCCTATGCGGCCTATGAAGTCGTGCGCTCCCTCCTGATCGACAGAACCGATATTGGAGCAACGCTGCTCGAAGCCGTTGGCTATACAGTCATTGCCATTGCTGTGTTCGATGTCGGAAAATATCTTCTTGAGGAAGAGGCGATCCGTGGCCGCGAGATGCGGCAGGCGGCTGAAGCGCGCCGCAGCCTGACGAAGTTCATTTCCACGATCGCTATTGCCGTGTTCCTTGAGGGTCTCGTCGCCGTCTTCGAGGCCGGCAAGGAGGACCTGCGGATGATGATCTATCCGACGCTTCTGCTTTTCACCGGCGTCGCGCTTATCATCGGCCTTGGCATCTACCAGCGCTTGAGCGCCATGGTCGAGAACGAAACCAGCGATCCGGAGAGTTCAAAGAAGACACCAAAGGCAGGAGCGGCGCGCGGAACGGCCTGACCGGCTAGCCCTTCAGGCATCACACATCGGAAGTCCTCAACCATTCGGCTAAGCTTGCGGGCGGATCACCTGGCCTTCCGGCGCGGAAGGCGGTCTTTCGGTTTCCGTTACCCCTTATGGACAAATTGATTCCGGCGCCCGGCTGCGGTTGATTCAACGCTGCAACCGAGATTGGAAATATGGACTGGTCGGCGCTCTGGATTCTCACTCTTCTTTGTTTTGGAATGCTGGTTTACGGCCTGCTGGTGCCAGGGCGGTTCTATCATTTTCCATTTTTCGCAGCTGGCATCTTCCTTAGCTTCATCCTTCCGCAATTGCCCGGGCTTGCCAATAGCCGCTTCATTTCGGACGAGGCCCTGACAAAAACCCTTGTGTTCTCGACGCTCTGCCTTGCCATGTGCGGCATAGGCTGGCGCTATGGCATGCGCGCCAGGCCGATGAAGGACCACGTCTACAGCGAAGACCACCTCTTGAAGGCTGCCGCAGTCCTCTCGGTGATCGGCGCCTATTTCTTCTATAAGTTCGGTCACCTTCCCGATGATCTTCGGCTGAAGGGCCAGCTTACGGGTCTTCCCGTCGCCTACCTGTTCTTTGCGCGGCTTCTCACCTACGGCCTCGCCATAGCGCTGGTCTGCTACGCACGGCGCAGTTCGCCGCTCGCGCTCGGCATCATACTCTTCGACACGATCTTTTACCTCGACCGCATCGTTATTGCGGGACGGCGCGGCGAGACGGCTGAATTTTGCCTGATGATCGCGCTGGCCTTCTGGTTCCAGAAGCGTTGGGTGGTGCCGCGTATCGCTGTCGTCGCCGGCCTGTTCTTCGCTATCGTCGGCATGCTCGGCGCCGCCGAATACCGGCAGGCGACTTATTACGGGGCAACGCGCGACTGGAGCGCGGTGGCCGATATCAATCTTGCGGAAAACTGGAACCGTCTCCTCAAGGAGGGCGGACCGGAAATGACCAACGCCTTGATCGCCATCAACTATATCGATGAGACGCATGAATTCGACTACGGCATCGAACACTGGAACAGCATGGTCTTCACCTTCGTTCCGGCACAGATCTTCGGGCCCGAATTCAAGAAATCGCTGATGATCCCGCAGGACTCCATGTTCGGGCGCTATACGCCGGGCGTCGGCGAAACGCCCACGGGCATGGCGGACGCCTTTGCATCATTCTGGTGGTTCGGATGCCTGAAATTCTTCCTGGTCGCCTATCTCATGGCGCGGCTCTATATGTCGGCGATGAAAGGCAACACTACCGCCCAGACAATCTACATGCTCTCGGCAGTGCAATCGATTCTCGTCATCACGCACTTTACCAATGAGATCGTCATAGCATGGGTTCATATGGCTATTTTCCTCGGGCCGGCGCTCTATTATGCGCGCATTCCCAATGCACCGTTCTCCAAGTTCGCGGTGAACCCCGGTGGGTAGTCCTGCCCTATAGGGCAGTGGCCGCGCTCCTCAGTCCCCAAGCCAGAAGTTCCTCCGCGCGCGCATCCGAGGACGCCTCGGCATAACAGCGCAATTCCGGCGCATTCCCCGACGCACGAAAATGGATGACCTCACCGCTCGCGAGGACGACGCGAACGCCATCGATCGAATCGCTTTCCCGAATAGACCCGACGTTGGCAAAGAACCGCTCGCGGACCTCGTCATCGAGGAGACCCTGGAGGAACGGACCGCTGGCGGTTGTGGCCACGTGTTCAAGCCGGCCGCTGCGCGTGAAACGCGAAGGCAGGCCACCGAGAAGCTGCGATATCGTCGATCCGGTTCGTGCCGCCATGCCGAGAACGCTCATGACCGGGAGCACCGCATCGCGGGTCGGGAGCGCGTCGAGCCTGTGGCCATCCAGGTCTGCCGGAGAGCCGAGGAGCACGCCGCCATTCGCCTCGAACCCCACGACGCTCTGGTAACCGTCCTTGAGCGCCTGCTGCATGCCCTCAATGACGTAGGGCGAGCCGACCTTCGTCCGGTAGACCCGCTTGAACAATCCGCAAAGCTCGATCGCCGTGTTCGACGTAACAGGCGTAACGACCGCATCCGCGCCGAGAAAATGCGCGGTCAGCAATCCAACACTGTCGCCACGCAAAAAGTTGCCGTGCTCGTCGGCGATAAGCGGACGGTCGGCGTCGCCATCCGTCGATACCAGAGCATTGAGCGAGTTTTCTTTCGTTGCTGCGGCAGCAAGGTCCACATCCTCAGGACGCAGCGCCTCCGTATCCACGGGAATGAAAACGTCAGAGCGTCCTATCGCAACGACCGTGGCGCCTGCATGCGCGAGAAGATCGACGAGCACGTCGCGCGCAACCGAACTATGCTGGTAGACGCCGATACGCTTGCCCGCCAGGGTTCCTTTTCCGAGGATGGCACGGCCGCGCGCCATATAGTTTTGCAGCGCTTCCGGTGAAACCGCGGGGATGCCCGCCGGACCCGGAGAAGCTGTCTGGTTCAAGTCGAGGACCGCGAGGATACCCGCTTCGTCGGCCTTGTCGATTTCGCCGTCCGCACGATAGAATTTCAAACCATTGCGGTCGTCGGGGATGTGGCTGCCCGTCACCATGATGGCGGGGACTCCAACCCTCATCGCGCGAAGCGCCAGCGCGGGGGATGGCAGCGGTCCACAGTTTTCGGCCCGCATGCCAGTATCCGTTATGGCCGCCATGCAGGCGCCGGCGATACGCGGGCTACTTGAGCGCAGATCATATCCGACAAGAACGGTGGTATCGGCGGCCGTGCCGTATCTGCCCTGCATATGTTGCAGGAAGGCGCTCGTATAGGCCGTGCAAACTGAATCGGTCAGATCCGTTACCAGTCCGCGCAGACCGCTCGTTCCAAATTTGAGACTGCTCATGGTTTTTCACGTTGGGGAAGAGGGCGACTATGCATACGCTACTATATGCAGCATTTTCTCCCTTGGACACCCAGACGTGCGTCTGCGAAGGCCTAAGAAGCGTCCCGTCCCTTTGCTTCCGCCAGGAGCCGCGACACGGTGGCCTCGGTTGAAACCTGCCAATCCGGCGCGCGCCAACCGAAAACCTTGAAAAACTTGTCCGTAGAAAGCCGCGAATTGAAGGGGCGCTTGGCCTTGGTCGGATAATCGGCACTGGCAATGTCGGCGACCTCGGCAAAAGGTCCGCCATTGTTGCGGCTCGATGCAAAGATTGCCCGGGCAAAGCCGCTCCAATTGATATTGCCGGTCCCCGCGAGATGATAGATGCCATAGCCAGTAAACGACGGTTCAACGTCGATACGCCTGGCCGTCTCAATGATCGCGTCGGCAATATCGATTGCCGAGGTGGGGTTGCCCCATTGATCGCTGACGACCGAGACCTGGTCGCGCGTTTCGGCAAGGCGCAGCATTGTCTTGACGAAGTTCTTGCCGAACGGGCTGTAGACCCAGGCCGTGCGCAGGATGATATGCCGCGGATTGGCGGCGATTACCGCAGCCTCGCCTTCAAGCTTGGTCCTGCCATAGACACCCTGCGGACCCGTCGCATCCGTCTCGGTGTAGGGCGCTTCACCGTCGCCCGCAAAAACATAGTCGGTTGAAAGATGGATGACCGGAACGCCGAGGTCGCCAGCGGCCCGCGCCACAGCGCCGGCGCCAAGGGCATTGATTGCGTGGGCGAGATCAGGCTCGTCTTCTGCCTGATCGACCGCCGTGTAGGCGGCAGCCGAAACGACAATATCCGGCTTCGCTTCGGCAATGGCGGTGCCCACGGTTGACGGCACGGCAAGGTCGAGACCAGGTCGCCCAAGGGCAATGATTTCGATATCGCTGTGGCGCGCAGCACGCTCGACGAGGCTGCGAACGACCTGCCCCTCTGTGCCGGTGACAACGATCCTCATGCGCTCGCCTTGATGTCCGCGCCGAGACGCTCGCCTGCATACCGGCCGCTGCGGATCGGCTCCCACCACCATTCATTGGCGAGGTACCAGTCGATCGTCTTGGCAAGACCCGTCTCGAACGTTTCCTGCGGGGTCCAGCCAAGATCGCGCTCGATCTTCGAGGCATCGATGGCGTAGCGGCGATCATGGCCGGGCCGATCGGATACAAAGGTGATTAGGTCGCGGTAGCGCCCGCCACCCTTGCGCGGCCGCTTCTGATCCAGAATATCGCAGATCGTTTCAACGACGTTCAGGTTGGTCTTTTCGTTGTGGCCGCCGATATTATAACTCTCGCCGACGGCGCCCTTGGTGACGACGGTCTCGAGCGCGCGCGCGTGGTCCTCGACATAGAGCCAGTCGCGGACATTGGCGCCCTTGCCGTAGACGGGTAATGGCTTGCCATTGAGGGCGTTCAGGATAACGAGCGGAATCAGCTTTTCCGGAAAATGGAACGGACCGTAATTGTTCGAGCAGTTGGATAGCACCACCGGCAGGCCATAGGTCTCGTGCCAGGCGCGCACCAGATGGTCAGATGCCGCCTTCGATGCCGAATAGGGGGATGACGGCGCATAGGGCGTCTCTTCGGTGAAGATGCCGCTGTCGAAGGGCAGGTCGCCGAATACCTCATCCGTCGAGATGTGGTGAAAGCGGAAGGCGCTCTTTGCGTCAGCCGGCAGTTCGCGCCAATAGGCCAGCGCGGCGTTGAGCAGGCGGAATGTGCCGACGATATTTGTCTCGATGAAAGCGCCCGGGCCATCGATGGAGCGATCGACATGGCTCTCCGCCGCAAGGTGCATTACCGCGTTGATGTTCTCGCTACGCAGCAGGTCCAGCATCGTCGCATCGTCGCAAATATCGGCTTGCACGAAGCGGTAGTTCGGATAGTTTTCGATCTGGCGCAGCGATGTGAGATTGCCGGCATAGGTCAGCTTGTCGACGTTGACCACATGATTGCCCGGATTTGCTGCAAGCTGGCGACAAACCGCCGAGCCGATAAATCCAGCACCCCCCGTAACGAGAATCCGCATCAAATATACTCCGTCAATAAATGAAGGTTTCAGCGTCGGCGAGCCGCGGCGCCCCGCGGTCCTTGTCCGAAAGCTGGATCAAATCTTTGGCGATGGGCCAGTCGATGCCGATCTCCGGATCATCGAAGCGGATCGAACGGTCATGTGCCGGCGAATAATAATCGGTGACCTTGTAGACGACCTCGGTATTCTCCTCGAGCGTCATGAAGCCGTGGGCGAAGCCCTTGGGCACGAGAATCTGGTTCCATTTCGCAGCGGAAAGTTCAAGCGCAACCCACTTACCGAAGGTCGGTGAGCCTTTGCGGATGTCGACCGCAACGTCGATGATCGAGCCGCGAACGACGCGCACTAGCTTGTCCTGCGCCTTTGGTGGCAATTGGTAATGCAGCCCGCGCAGAACGCCCTTGGCAACCGAGAGCGAGTGATTGTCCTGAACGAAGACGAGGTCAATTCCGGCATCCTTGAACAGGGACGCGTTATAGGTTTCCGAAAAGAAGCCGCGGTCGTCGCCGAAACGCTTCGGCGCGATCTCAAGGACGCCGTCGAGGCCGAGGGGGCGTATATCAAGCATCTGTCGCAAGCTCCGCAATACGCCGGCGCAGGTAGGCGGCATAGCCGGTCTTTCCAAGCTGCGCGGCCCGAGCCAGAACCTGCTCATCGTTGATCCAGCGGTTCTGATAGGCAATCTCCTCTGGGCAGGCGATCATGACGCCCTGGCGGTGCTCGATCGTCCTGACGAAGGATGACGCCTCGTGCAGGCTGTCGTGGGTGCCGGTGTCCAGCCATGCATAGCCGCGCCCCAACCTCTGCACGTGCAGATCGCCGCGCTCGAGGTAAATATTGTTGACGGCGGTGATCTCCAGTTCGCCGCGCGCCGACGGCTTGATGTTGGCCGCAATGTCGACAACGTCGTTATCGTAGAAATAAAGGCCGGTGACCGCCCAATTGGACTTTGGCTTCTGCGGCTTTTCCTCAATCGAGATCGCCCGCTTGGTTGCGCGGTCAAACTCGACCACGCCATAGCGTTCGGGATCCTCGACGTGATAGGCGAAAACCGAAGCGCCCTTTTTGCGGTCGGCCGCTTCCTTGCACAACCGCGACAGGCCGTCGCCGTAATAGATATTGTCGCCGAGCACCATGGCGACAGGGTCGTTGCCGATGAATTCGCGCCCGATGATGAAGGCTTCCGCGAGGCCGTTGGGCTCCGGCTGCTCGGCAAATGTCAAATTGAGGCCAAAATCGCTGCCGTCGCCGAAAAGGTCGCGAAATACCGGCAGATCGCGCGGTGTCGATATGATCAGAATGTCCCGGATGCCTGCGAGCATGAGCACGCTCAGCGGGTAGAAGATCATCGGCTTGTCGTAGATCGGCAAAATCTGCTTTGACACCGCAATTGTCAGTGGATAAAGCCGCGTTCCGCTGCCACCAGCTAAAATAATACCCTTCATGTAAGCAAAATTCCTACGTTATCGATAGCTTGGAACCGTTATCCTATCCGCTTGGCTAGGACAACTCCTCAATGGGCGATCGCCCGCCAAGAGGAGGTATGCCGCTTAATGGGGAAAAGCGGCATGAAATCGACCGCGCCGCCAAGCCCTTGCTATTTCCCGCTTCCGAATTGCGACAGGCAGTCACTATTAAGTCCCAATCTAATGTGCTAACCGCGAGGCTCTGCAAAAGGACGACAGAAGAGAGACTACATTTCGATGGCCACAGCGACCTCGCAAAAGATGACGGCATGGCAAGATATTTCCGCGTCCCTTGCCAATTTTCGACTGGCGGCGCTGCTCGGATGGCAGGACGTTGCCCAGCGCTATCGCAGATCGAGCGTCGGCGCTTTCTGGCTCACGATCAACATGGGTGTGCTTATCGGCGCGCTCGGATTGGTTTTCGGCACGATCTTCAACACGCCCATGTCGGAGTTCCTGCCGTTCATCTGCGTCGGCCTGATCATGTGGGGTTATTTTTCGAGCCTCGTCACCGAGGGTTGCGGCAGCTTCATCGCCAATACCGAGACGATGCTGCAGCTTCCGATCCCGTTTTTCACCTATATCCTGCGGACCTGGTGGCGCAATACCATCATCCTTGCCCACAACATCATCATCTTCCCGCTCGTCCTCTTGATCTTCGGCAAGTTCGTCAATTTCGACGCCCTATTGGCCATTCCCGGCTTCATCCTGGTGTCGGTCAATCTGCTTTGGGTGATGGTCATTCTGGCGGTTCTGTGCACGCGCTATCGCGATTTGACGCAGATCGTCCAGAATATCATGCAGGTCGGCATGTATGTGACGCCGATCATGTGGATGCCGAAAAATCTTCCGGGCGGCGCGCGCTCGCAGCTCATGCTCGACTACAATCCATTCTATCATCTCATCAGCATCGTGCGCGAACCCCTGCTCGGCGGCGTTGCGACACCGCTCAACTGGATCGTCTCCATCGGCATGGCCCTTATCGGTTGGGTCGTCGCACTCCTGTTTCTTAATCGTTACCGCACCCGGATTACTTATTGGCTATGAACATTACATCCCCGCTCCAATTTGCGCAGGCAGACATGACGTCGATGCACCTTGAAAATGTGACCGTGGATTTTCCGATCTACAACACGCGCAGCAGATCGCTGAAGAACCAGGTCATGAGCCTGGCGACGGGTGGAACCATCGGCTCGAACCCGGAAGGTCATGTCGTCATTCGCGGGCTCGAAAACGTCACGCTCAGCCTAAAGGAGGGTGAACGGCTCGGGCTGATCGGCCATAATGGATCCGGTAAGACAACGCTCCTGCGCGTCATGAGCGGCGTTTACTACCCATCCGGCGGCAGGATCACCATCAATGGCAAGTGCACGTCGCTGATCAACATTTCGCTCGGCATCGACCCCGAGGCGACGGGCCGGGAAAATATCGGAATTCGCGGCGCGCTCCTCGGCTTCAAGAAAAAGGAACTGGCAGAACGGTTGGCGGAGATCGAGGAATTCTCGGAGCTCGGCAACTTCCTCGACATGCCGGTGCGTACCTATTCAACCGGCATGCAGCTACGCCTTGCCTTCTCGATCTCGACAGTGATTCAGCCGGAGATCCTGATCATGGACGAATGGCTGGCGACAGGCGACGAAGGGTTCCAGCAAAAGGCCAATGAGCGCCTGCACGATCTCGTCAACAAGACCAAAATCCTGATCATCGCCAGCCATTCAAGAGACCTGCTCGTGAAGAACTGCACACGCATTGTCTGGCTCGAACATGGGCGGGTCAAGATGGACGGCGATGCCGAGACCGTGGCCAACGCCTATTTCGGCCATCACTGACCGCCGCCTGCCTTCGATCAGATCTTGCCGAGAATCGCTGCCACGTAGAGGCCGAGCTGCCCGAGCGCAGTCTGCCGATAGACGCCGGATCGAACGAAATAGTAAAGCCGTCGCAAGGGCCCGCGTCCTCGCGCCTTGCTGAACTCGTCGAGGATGCCGCGCGATTGCGCCGTAAGCAGGTCGCGGCTTCGCTCAAGCCCCTGCAAGTTGAGGTCGGTCCACTCGGAAAGACGTCCCTTGAAGAGCAAGCGCAACCGCTGCATGGCGGCCATGACGCCTATATTGGTTCCGAACTGATTGCGCACATGCTGGCGGTAGCGCATGAGCATTTCGGGGGAATAGCGAACCTCGCCGCCTGCCCCCGAAACGATCAGGTAGATCCACCAATCGTGGCTGACGAAGCCGGTACGGCGAGAAGCGTCGGCAAGCAAGACATGCGCTGCATGATTGAAGAGCATGGTGTTGCCGCCAGCAAGACTCTGCGCCAGCGCATTTCTGAAGCTGGGTGAGCGCCTGAACAGCGCTGAAGGCGCGATGGTTTCGCCGTCTTCGGTTATCGCGAGAGTTCGCGAGCAGAACAACGCGGGCGTCGACAGGGGAATTTGCTCGATCGAAGCAACTGACTTGGCTATCTTCTCGGGCTCCCAGATGTCGTCCTGATCGGAAAATCCGTAATAGTCGGAGATGATATCGGGATTGACGATCAGGGAGCGGAAGTTCTCCGCATAACCCTTGCACGGTCCAGGCAGGATAGTGAATCTGCCTTTCGACCACTTGCCGCGCCATACTTCCAGCACCTCCAGGGTGGTGTCGGTCGATCCGTCGTCCGAAACCCATATATCGATCGCGGGGTAAGTCTGGCCTTCGATCGAGGCCAGTTGCTCGTCCAGAAACTTGGCGCCGTTATAGGTTGCAAGGAGGATTGAAACCACTCCGGTGGATGGGGCGCCTGGCAATGCGTTAAAATCCCTGCTGAAGAATGTTCTGGCTGTCTCATGCAGATACAGCTTTTTTCCGTCGCGCATAGCCCAAAATCGCGATCGCCCCGCCTCGCCCCGCCGCCTGTTCCCGGCATTCGGCAAAACAAATGCCAAAAACATGCGATCGGGGGTTTGCATCCTCCAAGAATTCAACTATATGACGACCCGCACCGGCCGCTGCCGGTCGGCTGTTGGGGAATAGGTTAACGGTAGACCCACGGACTCTGACTCCGTTAGTCCTGGTTCGAATCCAGGTTCCCCAGCCAACTGATTTCAACACATTTTCTGATAACTGCAGCGCTAGGCTGACGCACGGCTCGCGCACCACGTCTGTGCGATCTCCCCGGCAGGAATGCGCCATGGGCAGGCAGGCAACCCGACCGAAAACGGCGGCGGCACGGGCATCGGCGATCCACTGTTCCCACATTTATTGGAAACTAGACAACAGGTTAGCCTTTCGCCTGTCTCAACGAAGTTGACCCTATCCGCGCGTCGGAAGCCTGCCGTAAGTCAATAGTCGAACCGTACACAGGCGAGTGTGCGTTGCCGTCGTTATTGGCGCTACGCATGCTTATTACTCTTGCCAGCTCGGGCAGGAGGCCATCGCCGAGCGACGCAGCAATTGCGTGCATGCCAGTCAATAGATTCTCCATGGGCCTCCACTCCAGCTTGGAAATGCCTTACCGTTGCACTCGCCCAAACAGCGTGCCACCCGATTCCTGCACATGCGGGGAATTCAACTTGTGCAAACTGCGAGTTAACGCCGCAACGGCGACGGACGGCGCGGCTTTTGCCCCGCTCCGATAACCGTTTACGGTAAAGTGGCGAGCGTGGCCTCAATAAGGGCGGGCGCTGTTGCCTTGCTGTAAAATAAGTTTGAAGGGTCCGCCGGGCGAATCCCGGTTCCCCAGCCAGCAAATTTCAGGAAATTTCCAGCATCTTCGAAACATGCCGCGCGATGGCGAGGCAGGATGTGAGGCCGGGGCTTTCAATGCCGAAGAGGTTGACGAGGCCCTTCACGCCGTGCGTGGCTGGACCTTCGATGACGAAGTCTGCAGCGGGCTCGCCATCGATCATCAGCTTCGGCCGGATGCCGCAATAGGCCGGCTGCAAGGCATCGTCCGCAAGATATGGCCAGTATTTGCGGATTTCGGCGTAGAAGCGATCGGCGCGTTGCGGGTCGACGGAATAATCGATCCCTTCGACCCATTCGACGTCCGGGCCAAACCGCATGCGCCCGTCGAGATCGAGGGTAAGATGCACGCCAAGCCCTCCCTCTTCCGGCACCGGATAGATCAAATGCCTGAAGGGCGTCCTGCCGGTTGCCGAAAAGTAGTTTCCCTTGGCATAGCGGGCGCGCGGAACGAACCTCTGCGGCAGGTCGGCAATCGTTGACGCCACCGCCGGCGCCTCAAGACCGCAGGCGTTGACGAAGATCGACGTGTGCAATTCGTAGCGCCGGTCGTTCTCGACGCCGATGGTCTCGAGCCGCAGCCCCTTATCATCGACCTCGCCGCTCATCACTCTTGTGCCAAAGGCGACGGCTGCACCGTGGTCCTGGGCGTCGCCAAGCAGCGCGAGCATCAGTCCGTGGCTGTCGATGATGCCCGTCGAGGGCGAAAGCAACGCTCCATTGCAGGAAAGGTCCGGCTCCCGGCTTTTGGCCTCCGCCGCCGACAGTTCGACAAGATCGTCAACTCCGTTGGCGCGGGCGCGGGAGGCTATCGTCGCCAAAGTCCCGATCTGGTCCTCATTGGTTGCGACGATCAGCTTACCGCAGCGCTTGTAGGCCACGCCGTGGCTTTCGGCGAAAGCATAGAGCGCCCTTCTCCCCGCAACGCAAAACCGCGCCTTCAGGCTGTCGAGCGGGTAATAGATCCCCGCATGGATGACCTCGGAATTGCGTGAGCTGGTACCGGTACCGATGGTTTCCGCCGCCTCGACAACGAGCGTCTCAATGCCGCGCAGCGCAAGTTCGCGGGCAATCGCCAGGCCGATGACCCCGCCGCCAGCAATGACGCATTCGACGCGTTCCAACGTTTTTCAGTGCCTTCCATGCGTTGCGAGCGGAGCAAGTTTGCGTTCGAGGCTTTGCAGCGTTTCCATGATCTGCAGCCCGACCCGTTCATAGCATGGATAATGCAAAAGATGCTCGTTGTCCCAATCGGCAGGCGACAGGCCGTGGGGGCAGCAATCCTGGGGCGCGGAGTTCTTGAGTTCTGTAAGGTATTCCTGGACGGAAAAGGAGCTCGGCGGCGTGCCCGTTGCCACATGCATGAAAAGTGCACGCAGCCAGAACTGGGTGGCCATAAGTTCGATGCGTATTTGTTCGTCTTCGATCATGAAAATTCAGATCCCGCCGCAAGGGTTTAAAGCCATCTAACTAAAGACCTTTTTGTTATTGATTGATAATTCGGCTTGACGGATAGAGGACGCATCCAAAAGCGGACTGTCTGCATGCCCGCCACGGCAGTATTATAGCCGCGATGCACGTTCGACCGATGTCAAGTGACGTCGCGCTACATCCGATTGATCGCGCGGTCAGCCAGATTTCGCACGGCTTACCTCAAACGGCTTAGCGTGCGCTATCTCATTAGGCATCTTAAATGCCGTCCCTGCTGCAGTTACCTTCGTTGGATCACGGGAGGCAAACCGTCTCCTATTGCTGTGCGATCGCAAAACAATCAACAATCAATGCCCTTCGCACATGCGGCATCGAAGCGACATACAGGAGCGCATCAATTGGGCACAGTACGCCGGGCTTTTTTCATGGCGACCTTGGAGCAATATTCCCAAGTGATCGTAAGCTTGGCAATGATCGCCGTTCTTTCGCGTCTGTTGGACACGACAGCAATCGGTATTGCCGTCATAGGCCTCGGAATAGGTACGATTGCGTTCAATATCCGCGAGTTTGCCACCTCGGAGTATCTAATTCAGCGCATCGACGTTTCGCGTGAGGATATCCGCACCGCTTTTACGCTGATGTTCGGCACATCGCTTCTTATCTGCTGCTGCCTGTCTGCCTTCGCCCCCTGGATCGCGGAGTTCTACGCTCAGCCGGCATTGAAGATGTTCATCATTATTCTGGCATTCTCCGGCGTTATCGATTCGTCCGTCAGCACCATCGCGGCCTTGCTGAAGCGGGATATGCAGTTTGGAGCGATGACTCGGATCAACGCCCTCGGCGTCATCACCAATGCCGCCGTCACAGTCACGCTGGCCTGGTTCGATTTCGGCTTCATGAGCTATGCCTGGGGTGCTCTGGTCTCCGCATTGGTGCGGATGGTTCTTGCGTTTCACGCACGCCCCATTCTCTGGATGTATCGCCCATGCCTTAAAGGTTGGCGGTCCTTCTTCGTCTTCGGCGGATATAAGGGGGCCTCGACCGTCCTCGACCGAACCTACGAAGCGCTGCCTCAACTCGTTCTCGGACATTTCATGCCGCTCACCGCCGTCGGCCTGTTCAACCGCGCCAATCTCGTATGCGGGCTCCCCGACAAGTTCATGCTATCGGCGCTGTTCTCCATTGCCTTTCCTGCCTTTGCCGCTGAGGTTCGACAAAATCGCAGCGTAAAGGAAGCCTATCTCAGGTTGATCAGTTATATCACCGCCCTTTACTGGCCGGCTCAGCTTGTCCTCGCGATACTGGCCTACCCCATTGTCCATATCGCTCTCGGACCGGCGTGGGATGGAGCGGTGCCACTCGTCCAGCTCCTGTCGCTGGCCGCAATATTCTGGTTTCCGAATATTCTGACGTTCCCGGTTCTTGTTGCCTTGGGCGCCAACAGGGAGGCATTCGAGGCGAACTTCATCGGTCGAGGTCTGGCGATGGTGGTTATCTGCGTCGCGAGCTTCTATGGCCTTTACGCACTCGTCTTCAGCCAGTTCATCGTACTGCCCTTCCAAATGGCGATTTCATTGATCTATGTGCGCCGGCATGTACCGTTCGCATGGACTGAGTTCGCTGCGATACTTTGCAACAGCGCGCTTGTCACCTTCGGGGCTGTCATGGGGCCACTCGGCGTATTGGCGGCCCATGGTTTCGCATTCGACCTGTCGATCGGCCTTGCGCTCGTCGCGACCCTCCTTTCTGCGGCCGGGTGGCTTACGGCACTCGTCCTGACGAAACATCCTCTCCTTGACGAAATCATCCACATGGTCGAGCTGTTCATGCCCCGGCTGCTCGCAAACAGGCCGGGGGTCCCCGCCGAATGACTACCTGGCACCGACATCCGTTTCATAGGATCAATCGATGAAATCGGTCGATGTCGTCATACCGAACTATAACTATGCCCGTTACCTGCGAGGTTGTGTCGAAAGTGCCTTGAACCAGAATGTCGATGCAATTCGCGTGTTGATCATCGACAACGCTTCGACCGACGGCAGCCAGCAGATAGCGCGCGATATCGCAGCGCAAGATCCACGCGTCGAACTCCTGCTTCGCGAAAAGAACATGGGACCTCACGCATCATTCAATGATGGAATCGAGTGGGCCCAGTCGGACTATTTCCTCATCCTCTGCTCGGACGATCTCCTTGCCCCCCGGACGCTCGAAAACGCGGTCGCTTGCATGGAGGCGAACCCGAACGTTCACCTGACGCATGGGGCAACGTTCTTCCAGGTCGAGGGCAGAGTCGGAGATACCGCGCCAAACATTGGCGCGAGTGCGCAGTGGACGATCAAGGATGGCCCGACTTTTCTGAAAGACATTTGCCAGGCAGGCCTCAACTACGTGAGCGGGCCGACCGTCGTAGTCCGTACGTCTGTCCAGAAGCAAGTCGGATACTACAACCCCGAATTGAGCCACACTGACGATATGGAAATGTGGATGAGATTTGCATTGCGTGGCTCGATTGCATCCACCGAGGCGGTTCAGGCCATCGCGCGTGTCCATTCGAACAACCAGTCTGCGACCGTTGGAAACATTCGCCAATGGAGCATTGAGTTTGAGGATGCTTACAACGCGTTCTTCAATGGTGTGGGCGCGCACCTCGACAATTCCGAGGAACTGTTGCGCACTGCGCGTCTCGCGCTCAGCGACCGGGCCTACTGGTCGGCCATCTCTCTGATATGCCGTGGCGAACCCGGCGGACGCGAACTGTTTGCCAGGGCCTTGCACTTGCATCCGGCCGCCGCATTGTTGCCGCCCGTGGGATATCTGTGGAAGCGTGCTGGCGCCTGGTCTTTGGCCAAAGCCAGCATTGCATCGCTAACGCGGCGGATGACTGGAACTGCGATTGCAGATTGAAGCTCTGGCGGGCTACACGCCGATTACCCGGCGATGACGCGATGTAGCAGAACGGCTTCCTGTTCCGCCAGCTTTTCTTGAAGCAACCGATTAACCCCGGCGATCTCTTGCTTGACGGCATCCATGTTGCCAAGCACCTGGTTCGTCTGCTGTTTGAGCTTTTCGACATCAAAGGTTTCGATGTGTTGGCAGTAATGTGCCTGCCTGAACTGGGACAGCAGATAGTCGTTCTTTAAATTATAGCTCAACGAAATTGTCGGCCGGCCCGATTTCAGCGCACAGACCACGTTGTGATAACGTGAGACAACGACAATGTCCGTCTGTGCGATTTCGCTCATCAGCTCGTGCAATGAGCCCCCGTGACCGACCGCGATGCGCTCCATGGGAATATCGGGCCGTGTCGAGGAAATTGACTTCATCAACTGCTTTACGGCTCTGCCATCGCGCAGATCGCCGGTCAGAAGGCGTGCGTTATGTCCTTCGTCAATCAGCCAGCAAATATATTGGGTCAGTTTCGCAATATAGTTGTTGTGGATACGTTCGCCTTCCGCATTGTCTGCATTCGCCTTCTTCCATCCATGGTAATCCATCACACCGACCCCGACGATCGTGCGCGCCGTGTCTTTCGCGGGTACCGAGGCAGGCAAGGGAAGCCGAAAGGCGATGTCCGGGTAGCGCAGATCCGGCGTCACATCGAGCCCAATCCCCTTCATGTATTCCAGTGAGAAATCATCGCGATACGACCGGTATTGCGCCATTCTGGCCGCGGATTTCAAAAACCAGCGACTCAAGGGGTTTTCAATGGGACCCGCTCCAATACTAACGAAGGCGATGCGCGCATTTTGAAGACGCGCAGCCAGGCACCAGCGAAATACAACGAAAGGCCAGCCGAACGCGGTCTCCTGAAAGTCATCGAGAATCCCCGTGCCGGGGATGATCAGGACACTTACGCCGCGCAGTCCACTGACGACGGCATAGAGGCTGCCCAGCCTGCGTGGAAAATCCGCAAGCAACCGATTGAGCCTGTTGGACCAATTGCCTTCAAGCTTGACGCCACCGATGCTGATTGCATCGACCTTGTAGCGTTCCGTGACCGCAGCTGGATTGGAACAGACGCAAAGCAGCGTGGCCTCCTGTTTGGAAGCGCGCAGGAAATCGAGCATGGCTTCGAGCGAACCGTCATTGCCGGTGTTTCCGCTGCCAAACTGACCTAGCAAGCCGATTTTCATTCAAGCCCTCAATTGTACATTGCTCGGACCACCGATCGACGCATACTCAACACCTGACCCAAATTCTGTTGCGTGCCGCTGTTCGAACAAGCGCGGTCGATTGGGCACCGGATTTGATCTTGCTGCGCTGCGATGCAAAAAAACACATGGCTCTTGGAACACCGGGGGCACCCGAACGATGAAGGTGTTCCCCCAAAAGGCTACGCCATCTGCCCATCGCGGCAGGTACAGTCGCGGGCCAAATTGCCACTATTATTGCATTGTGGCCGGGCGATGTGGCGCGGACCCAGCAGGATCAAAGCGGAATGAAGTTCGCCTATTTTGTACGCCCGCATATCGGCGGAACCTACACGGTCTTCAAGCAGTTGCGCGAGGGGCTCGCGCCCTACGGCATCGAGGTCTGCTGGATGTCGATGGGCCAAACCGAAGCGCTGAAGGACCCGGAATGGTTCCCGGAATTTGCGCTTGGCACGGCAATCAGTACGGATGGACTGGCGAACGAGCGCGATCAAGCCCGGGCCCTCGCGGCCGCAATCGAGGAAGGCGGCTTCGACGGCGTGTTCATCAACGTCCTCAGCGATCGAATCCAGACCAACATCGCGCGCTACCTGCCGGAAGCCATCACGCGTATCATGATCGTGCACAACATCACCGCCGGCACCTATGCAGCGGCTGTCGCCGTGCGTGATCATGTACATGCCGCAATCGGTGTTTCGGATCGGATCCAGTCCGATCTCGTCAGGACCATGGGTTTTGATGCAGACCATACGTTCGCCATTCCGCACGCGGCCGAGACCCGATTGTCGAGACTGCTCAATCGTACGCCGCGAGCCTCGGAACCGCTTGGCCTCGTGTTCCTCGGCCGCGTCGAGGACGCTTCCAAAGGCGTGTTCTGGCTCGCCGATATTCTCGACCATCTCGACGCCTCCATTCACCTGACCGTCGCGGGGGATGGGCCAGACCTTCAGGCGCTGAAGCTCAAGCTTGCCCGCCATGGCAAGCGTGTCACCTTTCTCGGAGCCGTACACCCGAAAGAGGTTCACAGGGTCCTGCTCCATCAGGATGTGATGATCATGCCGTCGCGGTTTGAGGGCTTTGGCCTTACGCTGACAGAGGCGATGGCAGTCGGCTGCATTCCCGTCGTTTCGCGCATCCGTGGCGTCACCGACACAATCATCGACGATGGCATCAATGGTTTTCTCTTCCAGATCGGCAACAGCGCGGAGGCCGCCCGGATCATTACCGGCATTGCGGCAAATCCGGAGGCGGCGCAGCTCCTTTCCAGTGCCGCGCGAGACAAGGCGGAACATGTATTCACCCTTGATGCAATGGCGCGTCGCTATGCCGAAGTCATCCGTAACATCAGGGCCGCGCCCCCCGAAATCGCACCTCCGCTCGACTTTGCCGACTGGTCGTTCCCGAAAGGGCTTCGTCCGGGCCTGCGCACCTATATCCCGACTCCGATCAAGAACTGGCTGCGCGTCATGCGGGAAAGAACTTGAAGTTTAGGTCCCTACCCCTTTTGACGCTTGCTGCTGACTGAATTGCCGAAGTGAATTTTCCCGGCGCCGCCGTCATATTTGATCGTGGGAGAAAACGCCCGCGTCGTGGTTATGAGGTTAGCAAATGTCGACATTGATCGAGAGCTTCGAAAAATCGGACCAGTTGCGCGGGCCGGCGCATCACCTCATTCCGGGCGGCGCCCATACCTACGCGAAGGGCGATGATCAATATCCGGTGCTATCGCCTGGCTTCATAGCACGCGGCCTCGGCAGTCACATCTGGGACGTCGACGGCAATGAATATATTGAATATGGCATGGGCAACCGTGCCGTCGGGCTTGGCCATGCATACGCCCCGGTGCTCGAAGCGGTCACCCGGCAGTTACAGCGCGGCTGCAACTTCGTCCGTCCAGCAGATATCGAAGTCGAATGTGCCGAGACCTTCCTTGAAACAATCCCGACGGCCGAGATGGTCAAGTTCTGCAAGGACGGATCGCACGCAACGTCAGGCGCGGTACGTCTGGCACGAGCGGTCACGGGCCGGGACTATATTGCCCGCTGCAGTGACCATCCGTTCTTTTCGACCGACGACTGGTTCATCGGTACGACGGAAATGAATGCCGGCATACCACGAGCCGTCCAGGAACTGACACTCGGGTTCAAGTATAATGACATTGCAAGCGTCAAGGCGCTGTTTGCGAACCATCCGGGAAAGATCGCCGGATTGATTCTCGAGGCATCGCGCGGGGACGATCCGGAAAACAATTTCCTGCATGAAGTGCGCAATCTCTGCCACCGCAACGGCGCGCTCTTCATTCTCGACGAGATGATCACCGGTTTTCGTTGGCATGTCGGCGGCGCTCAACAGTTCTATCGTATCGAGCCCGACCTCTCCTGCTTCGGCAAGGCGCTTGGCAACGGCTTCTCCGTCTCCGCACTTGCCGGCAAGCGCGAATTCATGCGTCTCGGCGGGCTGGAAGAGACGGGCAAGCCCCGGGTATTCCTTCTGTCGACGACGCACGGGGCGGAAACGCACGCCTTGGCGGCGGCGATCGCCACGATGCGCATCTATCGGAACGAACCGGTCATCGAACATCTCTACGATCAGGGCCAGGCCTTGCGCGCCGGGATCGCGCAGGCAACGACGCGTCATGGTCTCAGCGCCTACGTCAAGGTAACCGGCCGCGCCTGCTGTCTGGCCTATGCGACGCTTGATCAGGATCGAGCCCCTTCCCAGGCATTCCGCACCCTGTTCCTTCAGGAAACCATCAAGCGCGGCATCCTCATGCCGTCGCTGGTGGTGAGCTACACCCATAGCGAAGAAGACGTGGCCCGCACGATCGATGCAGTTGACGGGGCATTGGGCGTCTACAAGCAGGCGCTCGAAAATGGCGTCGAGAAATACCTCGTCGGACGCCCGTCAGACGTCGTCTTCCGTCGGTTCAACAGCGGGCCCGTGGCGCACCGCCAACTGGAACGTGCATCGAATGGCTGAATATATCCAGCGATGGGCATGCCTGTTGCTGGTGCTTTTTCCATTTACTAGCCATGCCGATCCGGTGGCATTTCCGCTGCGCGTTTCAGAAAATCACCGCTATCTGGAGGATGCCTCCGGCAAGCCATTCCTCGTCACCGGGGATGCCGCCTGGTCGCTGATTGGCGAACTGTCGCGCGAAGAGGCGGACAAGTATCTCGCTGACCGGCAAAAGCGTGGCTTCAACACGATCCTCGTATCGTTGATTGAACACCGCTTCAGCCGCAAGGCACCGCGCAATTTCTATGACCGCGATCCGTTTCTCGCGAAGGGCGACTTCAGCCAGCCAAATAACGCCTATTTCGACGATGCCGACTGGATCCTGCAGAAAGCCCAGGAGCGCGGTTTTCTTGTCCTTCTCGTGCCGTCCTATCTCGGAGCAGGCGGCGGTGACGAAGGCTGGTACAAGGAAATGGAGGCTGCAGGACCGGCAGCCCTCAAATCGTACGGGCGCTATCTCGGCCAGCGTTTTCGAAAGTACAAGAACATCGTCTGGGTTCAGGGTGGAGACTACAACCCGCCGGACCACGTACTGGTCAATGCAATCGCGGAGGGGCTGGCCGAAACAAATCCCGAAGCTCTCCAAACCGTTCACGGAAGTCCGGATACCGATATTCAGCGGATGTGGGCAGAGGCGAAATGGCTCAGTTTCGATACACTCTACACCTATGACGAGGTAGAAGACAAAGCGCTCGAACGCTACACTTCCAACGCAAAAGCCCCATTCCTGTTCATCGAAGGCGCCTACGAGGGGGAACACGATTCGACCGAGCAGAGCCTTCGTGAGATCGCATACGGTGCCCTTCTCGGCGGCGCCAGCGGCCAGATATTCGGCAATAACCCCATCTGGCATTTTTCCGGGCCTGGACTTTTCGACACCAAGGACAGTTGGGAAGTGGCCCTCGGAAGCCGGGGAGCACAAAGCATCGGCTATTTGAAGCATTTCTTTGACGCATTGCCATGGTGGAAACTCGAGCCCGAACAGGGAAGGCTTCTGGTGGATCCGGACACGCTATTTCCAGGCACCGCGTTTGGAAGCATGGCGAAGGACGGTAGCCTCGCCGTGATCTATGTTTCAGGGCGCAGCGACGTCGCCATCAATTCGGCGGTACTTGCGCCCCACGCAAAGCGCGCCCGCTGGTATGACCCTGCATCCGGCAAATATACGGATGCCGCCGAGCAGAAAACCCAGCGGCGTGAAACGGTAACATTTGAAGTTCCGGCTGCGCAAAATGCCGCCGGTTATACGGATTGGCTCCTCGTGTTTGGGGATCGCGGCTAGAGTCCGGTTTCGGTGAAAGTGCAATCGGGCAAAAGGCGTAGAGAACCTCCCCAAAGTGTAGCCCTTGTTACACCCTGATCCACCGAACTCCTCTCTCGCTGTCGAACGCGCCCGGAAGTACCGTTTTTACAAATCGAACGTAATTTTCAAAAGGATTGGGACATGAAAGTACTCGTGACAGGGCATCGGGGTTACATCGGAACGGTCATGGTGCCTTTCCTGATGAAGGCTGGCCACGACGTTCATGGCTATGACGCCGAACTCTATCGCAGCTGCGGCTATGCGCCGGGCGGCTCCATCAAGGATGTTCCGGGACTTTGCAAGGACGTGCGCGACGTCGAGGTGAGCGACCTGAAGGGTTTCGATGCGGTCATCCATCTTGCTGCGTTGTCGAACGATCCCTTGAGCAACCTCAATCCGGATATCACCTACGAGATCAATCACCGTGGCAGCGTCAAATTTGCCGAGACCGCCAAGAAGGCAGGCGTTTCGCGCTTCCTCTTTGCGTCCTCCTGCAGCAATTACGGCAAGTCCGGCGAGGGCATGATCGACGAGACGGGCGAACTCAATCCGGTAACAGCCTATGGTTCGTCCAAGGTGCTTGCGGAAAAGGACATCGCCAAGCTTGCCGATGACAATTTCACCCCGACTTATCTGCGCCCGGCGACAGCCTATGGCCTTTCGCCGATGCTGCGCTTCGATATCGTCCTCAACAACCTTGTGGCATGGGCAGTGACGGAAGGCGTGATCCTCTTGAAGTCCGATGGTTCGCCATGGCGTCCGATCGTCCATATCGAGGATATTTCGCGTGCCTTTCTCGCCGCCATGGAAGCGCCGAAGGACAAGGTGCACAACGAAGCGTTCAATGTCGGCCAGTCGGCTCACAACTATCGCATCCGTGAAATCGCCGAGATCGTTTCCGAGGTGGTTCCGGGCTGCAAGCTCGAATTTGCCGCAGATGCCGGGCCGGACACGCGCTCCTATCGCGTCAGCTTCGAAAAGATTGCGCGCGTACTCCCGGCTTTCAAGCCGGTCTGGGATGCGCGCGCGGGCGCCGAGCAGTTGCACGCGGCCTATGCGACTTCCGGACTGACGTTGCAGGAGTTTGAGGGACCGCGCTACCAGCGCATCGCCAATATCCGCAAGTCACTGGAGGAAGGCACGCTCAACCAGAGCCTGCGCCGCGTTCCGTCTTCGAGCCGACATCCTGCCCTGGCAGATGCTGTCGTCTAAACGCAAAGCGCATGACATGAACACATTTATGGTCTCGTTCGAAAACATGCGGCCGGCGGCCGACGCGGAAGTGGATGTGGGTATCCGCATCTACGCGCTGGCGGCTCGCCTCTACCCAATCTGCCGCAGCATAACGGGCGAGGGCGTTCGCAAGACATTGCAGGTCCTTGGCCAGCAGATCGACCTGACCCAGCACGAGGTTCCGACAGGAACCCCGGCGCTGGACTGGACGGTGCCGCAGGAATGGAACATCCGGGGCGGTTATATCAAGGACGCCTCGGGACGAAAGGTCGTCGATTTCGCCGACCATAATCTCCATGTCCTCGGATACAGCGCGCCGATACATCGGACGATGCCGCTGAGCGAACTCAAGGCGCATATCTACACCTTGCCAGACCAACCTGATCTCATCCCCTACCGCACTTCCTATTACAGCGAACAGTGGGGGTTCTGCATGACGCATAACCGCTTCCTCGCCATGGAGGACGGGGAATATGAGGTCATGATCGATTCGCAGAAGGCGGACGGACATCTCACCTACGGCGAATATGTCCATAAGGGAGAGACTGACCGGGACGTGCTGCTATCGGCGCATATCTGCCATCCCTCGCTCGCCAACGACAATTGCTCGGGCCTCGCGCTTCTCGCCTGCCTGGCCAAGGCGATGCGTGGGCGCAAGACCCGCTACAATTACCGCTTCCTCTTTGCCCCCGGCACGATCGGGGCGGTCACCTGGCTCGCGCATAATGAGGCAAATGCGGCCCGGATCGATCATGGCCTCATCGTCTCCTGCGTGGGTGACGGCGGCGGACCGAACTACAAACGCAGCCGGCGCGGCAATGCCACGATCGACAAGGCGATGGAATATGTGCTCAACCGGGAAGATCGCAAGGGCACGATCAAGGATTTCAGCCCTTACGGCTATGACGAGCGGCAATATTGTTCGCCAGGCTATAATCTTCCTGTCGGCTTGTTCCAGCGCAGCGCATTCGGCACATTTCCGCAATACCACACATCCGCGGACAATCTCGATTTCATCGCGCCTGAGCATCTTGCCTCGTCCTACAGGATGATCATGGAGGCAATCGATATCCTCGAACTGAACTGGACGCCGCTCAATCTCTTTCCCAAGGGCGAGCCGCAGCTCGGACGCCGCGGCCTCTATTCGGCGCTCGGCGGCGACAAATCCGCAGGCGAAACAGCCATGGCCTATCTGTGGGTTCTCAACCTCGCCGATGGTCAGCACTCGCTGCTCGATATAGCCGAACGCTCAGGGATGGCCTTCAGCGACATCGTGCGCGCAGCACAGTTGCTGAAGGAGAACGAACTTCTCGCTGAAGCTGCCTGACCCGGTCAAGCAGGCAATTTATCGAGGAGCGGCCAGGCCTGATCCTTCTCCGAAAGCACAGTCGGTTCAGCTGGCCAGGCGATAGCGAAGGCGGGATCGTTCCAGCGGACGCCGGTCGAGGCCTGCGGATTATAGAATTCCGAAATCAGATAGGCGACAACAGCATCCTCGGTGAGGGTCTGAAATCCATGAGCGAATCCCTTGGGGATGTAGAGCCGGCGATTATTGCTCGCCGTGAGCTCGCACGCGGTCCAGCGGCGATATGTCGGCGAGTTCGGACGCAGATCGACAATGACGTCGAGGATCGCGCCGCCAATACATGACACAACCTTTACTTCGGCGTGCAGCGCGCTCTGGAAGTGCAAGCCCCGCAGCGTGTGCTTCTTGACCGAATGCGAGACGCTGTGCTGAACGAAATTGGTCTCAAGGCCATGCTCGGTATATTCCGCGGCACAGAACGTCCGGGCAAACGAGCCGCGCTCGTCGGATATCGGCAGAGCCTCGATCAGCCAGGCGCCGTTCAGTTCTGTCTCGGTGAATCGCATGCTCAAGCCTCGTATCGGTTACGTTCCGCAAGGCCAATTCTGTCAAACTCTTCGCCCGCGCGAAACTCACAATTAGGGGTAGAATTTGCCGTCGGCTCCGGCGCCCACAAGGCTCTTCAATCGCCAGTCTACGGCCGTTTTCCGCCAGATGCTGCCTCCGTTTGAACGACCTGATCCGCCTACGTTCCACCTTCGGATGACCCCACTGGTCGCATAGTCATATCGCCCCTGAAGCGCCGAGGCCGTACCTTCTAGCCATGAACAGCAATGATCGGTCCGCCGGGAACGTCTCCTTTGCGCGGGTCGTGGCCAGTGACCGGGAGCGACCGCATGAACATTCAAACCAGCACGCTTTTGTTGGCAAACCGCCCGAGTGACAAAGTTCACCATTGTCGCCTGTGCGGCACCGGTTTGAAGCACACTTTCATCGATCTTGGCATGCAGCCGCCCTGCGAAAGTTTCGTGCCGCGCGAACACATCGATTCGATGGAAGCCTATTATCCACTGCATGTCTTCGTTTGCGAGGAATGCTTCCTGGTGCAGCTTGCTGAATATGTCAGCCCCCAGGCGATCTTCGAAGAATACGCCTATTTTTCCTCCTATTCGACGAGTTGGGTCGCTCACGCCAAGAAGTACTGCCACCAGATGGCACGGCAGCTCGATCTCAATCGCAACAGCCTGGTCGTGGAGCTGGCCAGCAATGACGGCTACCTGCTGCAACATTTTCTGCCCCTCGACATTCCAGTGCTCGGCGTCGAACCCGCAGCCAACGTCGCCAAGGTCGCGATCGAAAAGGGCGTACCGACACGCGTCGAATTCTTTGGCGAGAACTATGCACGTGAACTCGTTGCCGAGGGGCTGCGTGCCGATCTCATCGTCGGCAACAACGTCCTCGCGCAGGTTCCGGACCTCAACGACTTCGTCGCCGGCATGAAGGTCCTGCTGAAGCCCGAAGGCGTCATTACGCTCGAGTTTCCGCATATCGAGAAGCTGATCGCCGAAAACCAGTTCGATACGATCTACCACGAACACTTCTCTTATTTCTCGCTGCTGACCATCGAGCATATGGCGAAGCGCCATGGCCTCAAGGTCGTCGATGTCGAGGAACTCGTCACCCACGGCGGCTCGTTGCGTATCCATTTCGCTCACGAAGACAGTGCACGCGAGATACAGCCGAGCGTAGCGCGCGTCCGCGACAACGAACTGAAGGCAGGCCTCGACACGCTCAAAGTCTACACGTCGTTTGTCGAGCGGGCACGCAAGGTAAAGCGTGAACTTCTCTCCTTCCTGATCAAAGCCAAGGAAGAAGGCAAGTCGATCTGCGGCTATGGCGCGCCGGGCAAGGGCAACACGCTGCTCAACTATTGCGGCATTGGCACCGATTTCCTCGACTTCACCGTCGACAGGAACCCTTACAAGCATGGGCGCTATACGCCAGGCATGCATATCCCGATCGAACCTGTCGAAGCCATCGACCTGATGCAGCCAGACTACATCCTGATCCTGCCTTGGAACCTCAAAAAAGAGATCGTCAATCAAATGCGCCATGTCGCCGAATGGGGCGCGAAGTTCATCGTCCCGATCCCCGGCGTCAGCATCATCGATCCGAAGGAGTTGCAGCCATGAAAGTCGTCCTTTTCTGCGGCGGTATGGGAACGCGCATCCGCGAATACTCCGAGAACGTGCCGAAACCGATGATTCCGCTGGGCTCGCAACCGATCCTCCGGCATGTGATGCAGTACTATGCCGATTACGGTCATGACGACTTCGTCCTGTGCCTCGGCTACAAGGCCAACGTGGTCAAGGACTTTTTCCTCAACGTCCGGCCGCAGACCTTCTCGGACTGCGTGGTTTCCGGCAACGGCAATGTCGAACTTCTCGGCGAGTCGCAGAAGGATTGGCGGATTTCGTTGATCGATACCGGCATCTGGCGCAATATCGGCGAGCGCCTGTGGGCCGTGCGCGACCAGGTGAAGAGCGAGCCCATCTTTCTCGCCAATTACAGCGACGGCCTTTCCAATGTCGATCTCGACGACATGATCGCCAAGTTCGAGGCAAGCGGCAAGATTGGCTGCTTCCTCGCTGTCCGCCCGCCCCTCACCTATCATCTTGCAGACATTGCCGAAGACGGGCGCGTGCGCGAGTTCCGCTCCTCCGACCGCTCGGATATCTGGATCAATGGCGGCTATTTCCTCTTCCGCAACGAGATCTTCGACTATATGCGCGAAGGGGAAGAACTCGTGCTTGAGCCCTTTACCCGCCTCATCGCCGAGGACAAGCTGATGGCCTACAAACATGAAGGCTTCTGGCGATCCATGGACACCCTACGCGACTGGCAGTCGCTCCAGGAGATGGTGGAACGGGGCGACATGCCTTGGACGGCCCACGGTGCTGCGCGAGACGGAACGAATATCCGAGTGGTCAAGGCACTATGAAGCAACTGCCTCTGGCAAAACGCGGTGAACGCCTGTCGATACTCTGCCTCGGCGCCCATTCCGATGACATCGAGATCGGCGCCGGAGGCACCATTCTAACGCTGATCGCGGATGGAGTGCTCGTCGATGTTCACTGGTGTGTGCTGAGCGCATCCGGGGTCCGGGCACGCGAGGCCAATGATTCGGCTGTGTCGTTCCTCCAGGGCGCTGCATCCTACATGATCGACCTCGGCCAATTCGAGGACAGTTACTTTCCCGACCAGAGCCGGGAGATCAAGCAGTGGCTGACGGCACTGCGCGACCGTGTTTCACCCGATGTGATCTTCACGCACACGCGCGACGACGCGCATCAGGATCATCGCGAAGTCAATCGCCTCACCACCAATGTCTTCCGCGATCATCTCGTGCTGGAATACGAGATCCCCAAATGGGATGGTGATGTCGGACAACCGAACACCTATGTGCCCCTGACCTCGAACATCATCGACCGCAAGGTGGAGCTGCTGTTGAAGCATTTCGGCACGCAGCGCTCCAAGGACTGGTTCGATGAACTGACCTTCAAGGGCCTCGCGAGGCTGCGCGGCATGGAATGCCGGGCCACCGATCGCTTTGCCGAGGGCTTCACCGTTCGCAAGCTCGCGATCACATTCAAGTGAGCTTTCACGCTTGCAAACAGCAAGCCCACGATTCGGAGGCCAGAGGCGACCGAATCGCCCTTCCCGCACGCCTCTGTTGTGCGTAAATTGATTATCCCTAAGTATAACCCGTGTAATTAAGTATTTAGCCCGTCCGATTCTTCGCAGTTTTATGACTAAACACCGCCTAAGTCGAACTAATCCTGACTAGGCCTAGATCTGGGCGCTGCCTAGATCGGCCCGTTTGCCCCAATCGAATGAATTATTCGAGGATTAAAGACACCCCGAAATAATCGGCGTAAATTGAAAACCGTGAAAAGAAGTGCGGCTGGGCGTGGTTAACACGTTCAATATATCAACTCGCAACAAATATAAAAACTGGGGTAGTAAAATGGAGAATACGCATCCGTCCCTTATGGGGAAACTCGAGAATGAATCCTTTACCCGCGAAATCGTTGTAAACAACAATCAGCACCATCACGCAGTATATAGCAACGATCGCCATTTCCAAAAGTATCAGCCTGAAGATTATCTCGCAATTGTCGACAAACGCGCCCTCGAACGCGAATGCCTTGCTCAGGCTCTTCACAATCATCACATCGGTCTTAAAGTATATACTTTCGGTAGTCTCGAAGAATGGCGCGCGTCAAAGCGAAGTGTTTCCCATCTTCGCGCTGTCCTGGTAAACGCCGGCAACCGCAACATGGATGATACCGATCTGACGGCGGAAATCAGCGAACTCGTTGCAACATTCGACAGCGCGGCTGTCGTCGTCGTCGCCGAAAATGACGACCTCAATTATGTCCTGAAGGCGCTCGAAATCGGTGTTCGCGGCTATATTCCGACAACATGCGGCATCGAGATCTGCATGCAGGCCATCGAGCTCGCCATTGCCGGCGGCAAGTTCGTACCGGCAAGCAGCGTCCTTGCACTGCGCAAGATGCTCGGCAACCGGAACGACGAATTCCGCCACATCGCAACCTCGTTCACGGCTCGCCAGTCGGCCGTCGCCGAGGGTCTGCGCCGCGGCAAGGCCAACAAGATCATCGCCTACGAGCTGAACCTATGCGAAAGCACAGTCAAGGTGCACATCCGCAATATCATGAAGAAGCTCGGCGCGACGAACCGGACCGAGGTTGCCTACAAGATTAGCGACATGATCCCGCATGAGACCAGATTCTGACCCGACCTGGGCCAGTTAACCGAAATCTGAACTTGCAGGGGGGTCAATCATGATCGTATCCGAAGTACCGTCCACCCATGGCAGCGGCATGGCGCTGCCTCGCATCGCCTCGCTACTGTGGCGCCGAAAGCTCGTTGTTCTGGCGGGAGTTGCCACAGCCGTCGGCGTGGCGCTCGTCGGCTATATGCTCACACCGGCACAGTATAGTTCCGAAGCGATCCTCGCCCTCAATGTACGTAAACTCCAAGCATTGCCGACGGAGTCCGTGGTTTCCCCCTTGCCGCAGGAAAGTCCGGTGTTGCGGACGGAACTCGACATCATAACCTCGCGAACGATGGCAGAGAACGTCCTGGCCCGGCTCGATCGAGAGGGCTTCAACGCCAACGGGAGGCTTGTTCCCGAGGCGGAGCGAGCCGCATCGCGAGTGGAACCGCCAGTTCCGGACAGCGCCAATGCCGCGACGCTGGAGGATCAGAACCGCGATCGCATCGACAAGCTTCTGTCCGATGTGAATGTTGCCAATGACGGCCGTTCCTACACAATCTATATCAGCTACCGCTCGGATAACCCCGTCTATTCCGCAGCAGTGGCCAATGCATTCGGCGAGGCCTATCTCGACTACCAGGTCGATGTTCAGACATCCGCTACACGGCGCGTCGGCGACTGGCTTGGCGGCAAGATCGTCAGCCTGCGTGCAACGCTTGAACAATCCGAACGGGCCGCCGCTGACTTTCGTGAGAAGTCGGGCCTTGTGAAGGCCAATGGCATGACATTGCAGTCCCAGCAGATCGCTGCACTCAATGGCGAGTTGGCCAATCTTCGCGCAAAGCTTGCAGGGACGGAAGCCCGGCTCGCCACGGCGATCGACGCAGCAAACAACAAGGCTGGCGTCGCATTGACTGAAGTCCTGAATTCACCGGCAATCCTGGCGTTGCGCACCGAACAGTCCCGCGTCGAACGCGCCATTCTGGAAATCAAGCAGAGCGGCGCCACGCAAAGTGCACAACTGCCGCAACTGAACTCTCAGCTGGATTCGCTGAACGTTCAGATCAATGAAGGGATCCAGCAGATCATCAATAGCCTTCGGAGCGAGATTGATGTCACGCACCGGCAACAGGCGGCGGTGGAAGCCAACCTGAAAGAGATTCAGGACAGCATGTCCACGGCCAACCAGGCGCTGGTACACGCGGACCAACTCGACCGCGAGGCGGCCGCCAATCGCGCCATCTATGAAAGCTACCTGACACGCTACAAGCAGACGATCGAGCAGGATGGTATTGCCTCGGCTGACGCCCGCATGATCTCGCGCGCGCAGCCGGCATCGTCCAAATCGAGCCCGCGCCTCAAGAGCTGGCTCCTGCTTGGCATCATTGCCGGCACGGGTCTGGGCTTCCTCGGAGCATTCCTTATCGAATGGTTCGACCGGTCGATCCGCTCGCCTGAATCGCTCGAAACGATCACCCGCCTGCCGATCATTGGCCGTATTCCCGAGCTCACACATCGCGAACGCCAGGAAGTCGCCCGGATGGTAAGGGATGGCCACTCGAGTTTCGGACGAGCCATCGCTGATCTTCAGGCCCACTTGCTATTGTCGTCTTCACCGAAAGCATCGCGAGCCATCGCAATTACCTCGGCCGGCGATCAGGAAGGCAAGACGCTGATCGTTGCCGGCCTGGCCCGGTCCCTGTCTGCGACTGGCATCCGGACTGTCGTTGTTGACGCCAATTTCCGTAACCCCATGGTTGCTCAGGAATTTGGCGACCAGTTCGGCCCATATCTCGAAGAGGTTATCCGCGGCAGGCAGACATTGGAAGCTGCGGTTCAACACGATCTCGCGTCGACCATCGATTTCGTCGCTTCGCAAAGCTGCGAAGTTCCAGCCGAGTATCTGCTTGGCCACGAACAATTCGCCAAGATGATCGCCCAGTTGAAGCGTCAGTATGACATCGTGCTGATCGATACGCCTGCCCTCAATAACGGCGCAGACGCGATCCGCGTCTCGGCGCTGGTCGATACGACAATCGTCGTCGTACGGCGCGACACGGCAAGAACCGATATGGTGGTTGCCGCCGTCAACAGGCTGCGTGCGGATGGCCGCAAGATCAGTGGCATCGTGCTCAACAGCGATCGCCGGGTAGGCAAGGCCGACCATATCGATACCTCCCTTCCGAAGATCAAGTTTGCATCGCCTCAGGTGATCAAGAAGATCGCCGGGCACGTCAAAAAATCCCGCTCCTTCACAGCGAAGGCATGAGGTGAACCATGTCAATCAAACAAAAGAACAAAAGTAACGGCATCGGCTTTCGCATCAATCGCACTGTGGCAGCCTGGACTTTTTCGTCACTGTTGCTGCTCTCGTCGACGGTGTCCCCGACCTGGGCTGAAGAGCCATACAAGATTGCGTCCGGCGATGTGCTGCAGATCACCGTCTATGGCGACGCCGGCCTCTCCGGGGTATTCCCGGTCGGTGTCGACGGAACGATCGGCTATCCGATCCTCGGCAACATCGCGGTCGCCGATCACAGCATCCCGGAAGTTACCGGCAGCATCAGCCAGGCGCTCCTGCAACACATACCGGGCCTTTCGGTGTCGGTAGCGGTCAAGGAATATGCTCCGGTGTTCGTTATCGGCGACGTGCAGAAGCCGGGAAAATATGAGTATCGCCCGGGCATGATCGCGCTCGAACTCTTCGCCTTGAGCGGGGGCCTGAAACAGGAGGCGGGCAAGATTGACGCGGCCGGCGTGCAGCTTGTGGCGGCCCGCCAGGATTATTCCGACACCAGTCTCCAGCTCTTCGCGCAAGAAGTCAGGGAGGCGCGTCTGAAAGCGGAACTCGACGACAAGCCTTTCGAATATGTGCTCTCGAGCGATACGCCAACCGAGGACAGGGATGCGCGCCAGGGCGTGGTCGATTCCGAACGCAGGCTATTCGACCTGAGGCTCGCAACACTCGCGAGCCAGGAACAGGCGCTGAAAGCCCAGACGCAGAACTACCGCGAGGAGATCCAGACGCTCGAAGAAAGCACACGGCTTCGCAACGACGAAATCTCGCTCCTGGAGAAGAATGTCAACGCCTCGCAAACTCTGGTCGACAAGGGCCTTACGTCGCAATCGACGCTGCGCGATACCCAACGCCAGCTCTCGGCAATGCGCCGCGACTCGCTGGAGTTTGGTTCGTTCCTCGCCCGGGCAAAGCAGAACGAGAATGCCATCCAGCAGAACCTGCTTGCTTTGCGCGAGCAGCGCTCGAACGACGCAGCCAGTCAGTTGCGGGACATCGACCTCGACATTATGAGGTTGCGCAAGAAGCTCTCCTTCATCGTGCAGACCATGTCTGAAATCGGAGCAAGCGCACAGCGTGCAAGCACCCGCGAGGAATCGATCAAACTGACGTTCAGTGTGCTTCGCAATGTGAATGGCGATTACAAGGAAACCGAACTTTCCGAGCATGATCCGATCAAGGCGGGCGATATCCTGCGCGCGCAGCTAACCATGCCGGGTCAAGTCGAGAAGAAAATCAATTAGCCAAGTAATTAAACCGAAGAAGCCCGCCGGCGGTTGTTAACCCCGGCGGGCTTCTTCGTTCGAACCAGAGTGCAGAAAGATCAACCCGCCCGCGCCGGAAGCGCAAGCGGGTCGACCGAATTTTAGTTATTAAGCGGCAGTAACGACGCGCTTTTCGCTAAGAGATACGTGCATCGATTGCTGCCAGCGCAGATAGAGATCGCTGATGCCGGCCTCGAGCGCCACGTTCGGTCGCCAGCCCATGCTCTCGAGCCGCGCCGGATCAACCAGTTTGCGCGGGGTTCCATCGGGCTTGGTCGTATCGAAGACAATCGTGCCTTCGTATCCCACTATCCCGGCTATGAGCCTTGCGAGTTCGCCGATCGAGACCTCGCGGCCAGAGCCGATATTGATGATCTCAGGACCGGCATGGTTTTTCATGATGAACACGCAGGCGTCGGCGAGATCATCGACATGGAGAAACTCACGCTTCGGCGTTCCGGTACCCCAGACGATTGCCTTGGGACTTCCCGCGATCTTCGCCTCATGCATCTTGCGAATCAATGCCGGCAGTACATGTGCGTTCTGCAGGTCGAAATTGTCGTTCGGGCCGTAGAGATTGGTCGGCATCGCCGTAATGAACCGCTGGCCATATTGGCGCGCATAGGCCTCGGCAAGCTTCAGGCCGGCAATTTTCGCGACTGCGTAAGCCTCGTTGGTCGGCTCAAGCGCGCCGGTCAGCAGCGAGTCTTCGGTGATCGGCTGCTCCGCAAATTTCGGATAGACGCAGCTCGAGCCGAGCCACAACAGCTTCTGCACGCCGAGCTGATGCGCGGTGTGCATGATGTTCATGGCAATCATGGCATTGTCGTAGAGGAAATCGGCCGGATAGGTGGAGTTGGCGATAATGCCGCCAACCTTGGCCGCGGCAATGAAAATCGCATCCGGGCGGGCTCTGGCCATCCAGGCCTCGGTATCGGCCTGGCGCGTGAGGTCGAGTTCGTCATGCGAGACCTGCAGGAGGTCGCATCCCTCGTTCTGCAGGCGCCGCACCAGCGCGGAGCCCACCATACCCGTATGCCCCGCCACCCAGATGCGCTTGCCGCGCAGGTCAAAGTGATGATCCTCGGTCTCAGCCATAGAAATCGTTCCGCCCTTCTTCGCGCATGATGTTCCTCAGATCAGATTCTACCATTTCCGTCACCAGCGAGTCGAACGAGACTGTATGCGTCCAGCCGAGTTTTTCCCGCGCCTTCGCAGGATTGCCGAGGAGCAGTTCGACTTCGGTCGGTCGGAAATAGCGCGGATCGATTTCGATGAGTTCCTTGCCCGACTTGCGGTCATAACCGATCTCGTCGACGCCGGAACCCGTCCACTCGATTTCCTTGCCGACGGCGCCAAAAGCCTTTTCGACGAATTCGCGCACAGTGTGGGTTTCGCCGGTTGCGAGAACATAGTCATCTGGCTGGTCCTGCTGCAGGATGCGCCACATGCCATCGACATAGTCCCGCGCGTGACCCCAGTCGCGCTTGGCTTCGAGGTTGCCGAGGCGGAGCTTCTCCTGGAGGCCGCGTTCGATTGCGGCAACCGCGCGCGTGATCTTGCGGGTGACGAAGGTTTCGCCGCGCAGCGGGCTTTCATGGTTGAAAAGGATGCCGTTGGACGCATGCATGCCGTAGGCTTCACGGTAATTGACGGTTATCCAGTAGGCATAAAGCTTGGCGGCGGCGTAGGGGCTGCGCGGATAGAAAGGCGTTTGTTCGTTTTGCGGCGCCTCTTTGCTCTTGCCGAACAGTTCGGAAGTCGAAGCCTGGTAGAACCGGCAGGTCTTTTCGATCTTCATGATGCGCATGGCTTCGAGCAGGCGCAAGGTGCCCAGCGCATCCGAATTGGCGGTATATTCGGGGGTTTCGAAACTGACCTGAACGTGGCTTTGCGCACCGAGATTGTAGATTTCGTCCGGCTGGATTTCCTGGACAACACGGCAGAGGTTCGTTGCATCCGTCAGGTCGCCGAAATGCAGACGAAAGCGAATGTCTTCCTCATGCGGGTCCTGGTAGAGATGATCGATACGCGCAGTATTGAACGAGGAGGAGCGCCTCTTCAGGCCGTGAACGATATAGCCCTTCTTGAGCAGGAATTCACTCAGATAGGCGCCGTCCTGGCCTGTAACGCCAATGATCAAAGCGGTCTTCGCGGTCATATCTTATCCCCGGTCTCGTGCTCTCAGAGCTTCTTTTCATTTTGGCCTCCGGACCGGCTTCCCCGAATGGAAACGGCAACCGAAAACAGTGAAGAATCCTCGTTTCACTATAGAGACCGCGGGCCGGGAGACACTTCGGCAATAGGGATAGGCACGGCATCCAGGGCGATGAAACATAAGGCGTAGCGGGCTGATTCCGGTCGATAAAAGGGGCGACTATGGATGATGGCTTCTCCGGAAGTGGTAGATCCGGGAAACGGGGCACCGACATTGGTAGTGCCTTTGTTGAACTGTCCGTCTCCGCTGCGAACTGCAACAATCACAGCCAAGTTTTCAGGGCTGGGCACAGCCATGGCTCGAGGCAGTTCCACATGAAGATCGTTTTTGCAAATCGCTACTTCTCACCCGATCAGTCGGCGACGAGCCGCATGGTTTCAGGGCTCGCGTTTGCGTTGCGCCGGCGCGGCTTCGACGTTGCCGCCATCGCCAGCCGCACCATGCACGACAATCCCAGTATCGAGCTTCCCGCCGATGAGGTGGTCGGTGGGGTCACCATCAAACGCCTCTGGGCAACGCGATTTGGGCGCAGCAACATTCTTGGCCGCGCAATCGATTACCTGACCTTCCATATTTCCGCGTTCTTCTGGTGTCTCGCCAATCTGGAAAAGGGAGATATCTGCGTCATCTGCACTGACCCGCCGCTACTTTCCGTGACGACAGCGCTGCCGATCCGCTGGCGCGGCGCTCGCATGGTCAACTGGGTCATGGACCTGTTTCCGGAAGTGGCGATGGAACTCGGCATGCTGTCCGAAAAGAGCATCGCCGGCAGGCTGAGCAAGGTTGCGCGCGACTGGTCGATGCGCAAATCCACAATGATCGTCTGTCCCACCGCTTCGATGGCGTCCTACCTCGCCGAGCACGGGCTTGACGAGGACCGCCTAAGCGTCATGCATCACTGGTCCGACGGGGAAGAAATCTATCCGGTCTTTCCCGCCGACAACACTCTGCGCACACGCTGGGGACTCCAGGAAAAGTTCGTCGTCGGCTACTCGGGCAATTTCGGCCGTGCCCACGACTTTTCGACCCTGATCGAAGCCGCCGTGCTTCTCAGCGACCATGACGACATCCGGTTCCTCCTGATCGGTGGCGGCCAGCAGCGCGCCCATGTCGAAGAAATCGTCCGCAACCGCGACCTCAAGAACGTAACGTTCAAACCGCTCCAGCCGTCCGAACACATCGCTGAAAGCCTCAGCACGGCCGACGCGCATATCGTCTCGCTGATACCAAGGCTCGAACACTGCATCGTTCCAAGCAAGTTCTACGGGGTCCTAGCTGCCGGCCGTCCAACGCTGTTCATCGGCGACGGCAATGGCGAGGTCGCGCGCGTGGTCGCTTCGGCAGATTGCGGGGCAGCGGTCAGGATCGGTGAGGGCCAAAGGCTCGCCGATCACATTCTCAGATTGAAGAACGAGCCGGCGCACCGCGCGCAGATGGGGATCAATGCCAGGCACACCCTCGACACCGTATTCTCGCGCGACCGGGCGGTCGGAGCCTGGTCCGACGTCATGCACCAGTTCCGCCAGCAATCGGCGGCTTCATCACAAACCTCAGTTTTCGGGCCAGCAGAATGAGCGGTAGCGTCGTTGTCAGTCAGCTCGGTGCGCGCATGCATTACGCAGTGCCACGCATCTTCGCCTCGGAGGGGCGGCTGGCACATTTCTATACAGATATTTGTGCTACCCAGGGATGGCCCCGGCTCGTCAACAAGCTGCCACGGCGTCTGCTTCCGTCATCCGTCAAGCGGCTGACGGGGCGGATACCCAAAGGGGTACCGGCCGAACTCATCTCGACCTTCCCGAACTTCGGTGCCCGGTCGGCGGTCCGCCGGTTGCGGCAAAAGAACAGTATCGAGCATATGGCTCATACGGTCTGGGCCGGTTCCGAGTTTTCGCGCCTGGTGGCGTCCAGCGGCTTCCACGGCGCCGACGGCCTCTATGCTTTTGCCGGCGATGCATTGGAGCAAATGCAGGCCGCGAAACGGCAGGGAATGTGGACTGCGGTCGAGCAGATGATTGCGCCTTGGGACACCGTCGAAGAACTCGTCGCCGGCGAACACGCGCGCTTTCCCGATTGGGCGGGTCCCTATAGTGAGAATCAATATGCGCGGGCATTTGCCGAACGGGAAAAAGCCGAGTGGGCGCTCGCCGACGTGATCGTCTGCCCTTCGGAATTTGTACGGCGCAACGTCATTGCGCGCGGTGGCAGCGCGGAACGCTGCGTCGTCGTGCCATACGGGATTGATCCGCAATTTCCGGCGCAGGACATTATCCGTATCGGCGGTCCCTTGCGCGTCCTCACCGTGGGGGAAGTCGGCCTGCGCAAAGGTTCGCCCTACGTCGCCGAGGCGGCACGCATGCTCGGCAAGTCCGCTACCTTCAGAATGGCTGGGCCAAGCAGACTGTCACCGGACGTCAAGGCCGAGATCGGCCGATCCGTCGAATTGCGCGGTATCGTGCCCCGCGCCGAAATGGCCAAAGAATATGAATGGGCTGACGTGTTCCTCCTGCCATCCATTTGCGAAGGTTCGGCTACCGCCATCTACGAGGCGCTCGCCGCTGGTCTGCCGGTCATTTGTACCGAACATGCCGGCAGCGTCGTGCGGGACGGCGTGGACGGCTTCATCGTGCCTATACGTGACAGTGAAGCCATCGCCAAAGCGGTGACTGATCTGAGCGAACACCCCGGCACGCGAGCCGCGATGTCCGAAAGCGCGGTGACACGGGCCGCAGAGTTTACGGTCAAGCGCTATGGCGAGCGCTTGCTCGAAGCACTTTCCCTGCTTCCATCGCAACAGCAGACAGTCAACCAGGCCGCGCTTTCATGAAAATTTATCACGTCGTCAGTTCGATCGATCCAGCGCAGGGCGGACCACAAGCCGGCTGCTTACGCCTCGCCGCAGCACAGGCAGCCCTCGGCCACGAGGTTGAGATCGTCAGCTATGGCGGGAGCGACATCCGGCAACGCGCATTGAGCGCGGCACACGACGTGCCGCATCTTGCAAAAGTCCGCTGGCACATTCTGGCCGACCCGGACCGGATCGAGCGCGTTCTCGGGCTGAGCGCAGCAAGAGCGCTTCGGAACGTATTGAAGGACGCGTCTTTCGTCCACATTCATGGCGTTTGGGAACCAATCCTGAAGCATGCCGCGCGCATTGCCCGGAATCTGAATGTTCCATACTGCGTTCAACCGCATGGGATGCTCGATGTCTGGAGCATGCAGCAGAAGCGCCTGAAGAAGCGCGTCGCTCTGCTGCTGGGCTACCGCAAGATGTTGAATGGGTCAAAGTTCATCCACACGCTGAATACGGACGAAGCAAACCTGCTTGACCCGTTGGGACTGACCCCGCCACGCCTGGTCATCCCGAACGGCATATTTCTCGAAGAATTCGCCGATTTGCCGGGCAAGGGATATTTTGCCGAGCGTTTTCCGCAGTTGCAAGGCAAGCGGGTCGTATTGTTCCTGTCGCGCCTTCATACGAAAAAGGGGCTCGATATCCTGGCCGCGGCGTTTTCGATGCTGGCCAAATCGCACCCTGACGTCGATCTCGCCGTTGCGGGACCGGATGGCGGCGCGAAGGATGGTTTCGTCAGCCTGGTCAAGGAACTGGGAATTACGGACCGGGTTCATCTTACTGGACCGATCTACGGCGCGGAGAAGCTACGGGCGCTGATGGATGCGGCGTGCTTCTGCCTGCCGAGCCGCCAGGAAGGCTTTAGCGTCGCCATTACCGAAGCCCTTGCCTGCGGCCTGCCGGTGGTGATCAGCGAGCCTTGTCACTTTCCCGAAGTCAGGACGGCCCACGCCGGCGCAGTCGTTGCGCTCGAGCCCGCAAATGTTGCCGCGGCGATCGGCGATATCCTCGGCAATCCGGATATGGCCGCGATCATGGGCGAGAACGGCAAGCGCCTTGTGCACGAGAATTATACATGGCCGCGCGTTGCGGAACTGACGGTCCAGGGCTACGCATCTCCGAACCTCAGCGCAGCGACTGGTTCTGCTAATCTCCGCGTCGCTCTCGACCATTCATAGTAGCTTGGTTGTGCAGGGATGACACTCAGCCGTTGGCTGGTTGTTTGCGCGCCCTGACCGGCTGTGCCGGATTGCCGACATAGATCATCCATGGATCGAGTTTGCGCATGGCAACGCCCCGTGCACCGAGGACAGCACCTTCGCCGACGACGACGCCGGGGCCGACAAAGGCTTCGGACGCGATCCAGGCGTTGGTCTTGATTGTGATCGGCCGGCTCTTCAGCGGAAAATCCGCATCGTCCGCATCGTGCGTTCCGGTGCAAAGATGCGTGCGCTGCGAGACGATGGCGAAATCCTCGATCGTGATCTCGGCGACGTTGTAGCAAATTACGCCGGGCCCCATGGATGCGTGCTTGCCCATGATGAGGTTGCCGGGCCACCAGATCTTCACGCTGCTTCTGACAATGGCGGAAGGGTCGATCCTGGCGCCGAACTTGCGCAGCAGCCAACCCCGCCATGGACTGAGCGGCGAAGGCGTCCAGGATGCAAGGAGCGTCCACGATATCATCCAAAGGAGGCGCATGAGGCGGAACCTGAGCGCAAATGTCGCTCCGCCGAGACGGGGCAAAGGCGCGCTCGCTGCGTCGAATGCCGGATCGTTGTACCGTGAGCGCATTGTCTTACCCCGCCTTACCAGTTTTGTTTGATGCCATGTGCCACGTTTGCCGAGTTACGTTCATGCCCGGACCTCCCGCGACGGGAACGGCGCCGGCACGAATGTCGAATTGAGCCCCAGCCAACCGCGCACGGTATACCAGATCAATTTCGGGAATTCCTTTTGCAGGTAGGTGTCGGTGCCGATTGCCAGTTTCCACATGGGCTGCCGATTTGTCACCGGGACGGACAGCCAGTGAACGTCCGGCGACGCGGCGTCGAAGCTTGTGATCGCTCGCCGCGATGCATACCAGCTTGTCACCACGATTCCGCTGCGAGCGCCCATTTGCTTCACGTAGGGAGCCGAATAGAGCGCGTTTTCCCATGTCGTGCCGGACTGGCACTCAACGTCGATGGCCTTCTCATCCACGCCGCGCTCGACCATTGCGGTCTTGATCCAGTAGCAATCGCCATCGCCGCTGATGAGGACGCGGGGCGCAAACTTGCCAAGCCACAGACTGGCCGCAAGCTTGGCGCGCGCCGGGCCGTCGCCGCCAAGGACGACGATCACGTCGACTTTGGCCGGCTGGTCCTGAATGGTCAGGAGCCTCTGCGCGAGGAGCGGAAGCGACAGCACGAACAGAACTGTCAGGACGGCAACAAGTCCGATGGCCGGAATGAGATACTCCCTTAACGGCAGGCGTCGCACGCGCTCGTTCGAAACCGTCACGGAATGCGCGTTGACTGCGGTCATATCGAAAGGCCAAGCTCTCGCCGCTGCAGTTCCCGCATCTTGATGACGATCATGTACTCGTAGGACGCAATGAGGCGGCAGTAATGATAGCCCTGCCATCCGTCGAGAAATCCGCCGCGCAGGAAGTACATGTAGGCAAATCGCGCCAGCGGCCGGAAAGGCAGGCGATAGGAGAATTCTTTGAGCGCCCTGCGCCTTGCTTCCGGCGTGGCGCTGAAGAAGCTGTGCCACGGGATGCTTTTACTCCGCAGGATCTGCAGGGATTCGCGCGCTTCAAAGCCGGAATAGCGGTTGTGCTTGTCGAACCAGGCCGCCATGCCCTTGGCGAAGCTGTAGTGGATGAAATGCGACTTGAGGCGGCCGGTCGGGCCATCGCCAACCGGTCGGGAGTGGCACTCGCGCTCATATTGGATGCGTTCGGGACGTGCTAGCCGCGTGATCCAGGTCGGGTAGAGGCTCGAGTGCTTGACCCAGCGTCCCATGAACATGTTTTTGTAGCGCGCGCTGAACATGGCCTCGGGGCGGCTCGGATCAGCGGCGATCGACAGCATTTCGTCGCGCAAATCGTCAGGCGTTATCTCGTCGGCATCGGGCATATAGACCCATTCGTGCTTGAACTCGATCTCCTTCAGCCCATACATGCGCTGTTTGGTTTCGGTTTCATATTTGTGCTGATAGACGCGGGCTCCAGCTGCCTTGGCGATCTCGACGGTGCGGTCGGTGCTGAACGAATCCAGCACGACGATATCGTCACACCAGCTGAGGGATGCCAGGCAGGCTGGCAGGCACTCTTCTTCGTTGAGGGTCATGATCAATGCAGAAATCACTGTCTCGCTCCGGTTTCTTAGGTCGTCAAACTGCGTCCGAAAGGATGCCAGGCCGGGAGGGCTTGGCCGGTTGCACGGACGTGTGGGTTAAATTGAGGTCGGGCCGAATAGCGCTTGCCGAAATGGCCGACATTTTCTGCACCGGCGCCAGCGGGCGCTGAACGGCCGTTGAGCGCCCCGACAACGTTACGTAGACGAAGGCGCTGTGCACTAGGAACGGCACCACCAGCGCCAGTGTCATGGCAAGGTTCGAGACACCGAGCATGATGCCGAGGCACCCAATCCCCCCGCACACCGCCGAAGCTGCAACGATCGTGAGTGTGGTTTTCGCAGGCGGAATCGCGCGGTCGAGCAGGAGGTGGTGGAGATGCCAGCGATCAGCGGCAAGCGGGCTGCGGCCGGCATGGACCCTGCGCACGATCAGGCTCAACGTATCGATGACCGGAACAATGACGATCCAGAGCAGCACGGTGAACGCTATGTTGGCGTGGATGGACAGGGTTATGATGAAATAGGCAATGACCGCGCCAAGCGCGGTGCTTCCGGCATCGCCGAGAAATATCTTGGCGCGCGCGAGCCATGGGCTACGCATATTGAAGGCAAGAAACCCTCCCACAGCCGCAAGAAGCACCAGCATTGGCAGGATCAGCTCCGTCACGCCCTTATAGCCAGCAATTACCGACAGCCATAACAGGGCGACTGCGGCGCAGCCGCCGGCAAGGCCATCGACGCCGTCGATCATGTTCCAGGCATTGATAAGGCCTATGACGAAGAGAATCGCGACGATGGTCAGAAGCGGAAACGATATGGCCAGCAGCGCGGGCGGCAGGGCAATGCCGGTGACGACGGTGACTCCGGAAAAAGGATTGACCAGCGTCAGGGCAACCAGAAACTGCGCAGCCAGGCGACGCACGGCTGGCAGATCGACGCGGTCATCGGTTATGCCGACCACCAACGTTACGAAAACGCCTGCCCAGAAATTGACGGGAAGCGACGGCGCATGGTCGTGCAACATCATGACAAGCGCAAAAGTTACAAAGATAGCAATGCCGCCGCAGAGCGGAACGACGCCATCGTGCAACTTGCGCCGGTCGGGATGATCGACGAGGGCGAACACAGGTGAGACCCGTTTCAAGATTACGACAAGCGCAGCACTTACAATCAATGCTGCAAAACAATTGGTGATCCATGCAAACAAGGCGCACCCCCGCGAATTGAACACTCGCCATGCAAGGTGTGTTCACCTGTCACGGCCAAACCGAGTGGATTTTGGAAAACAGTACCGGCGGGAGTGATTCCGCGCCATTTAGGAGAAGTGAGAAGAGGTTCCACCTGATGGATGAACCCGGCTCGAACTTGTGTGTCCCTTTGGTGGAGCGAAAGAACGTCGACCGTGGGAAAACAAGCGCTTCCCGTGAGCTGTTAGCCGAACGCGTCAACCCCGAAATGATCGGATTCTATGTGTCCGGCCTCGCGCGCGCGTACATCGCACCTTCGCGTCACGCCCGCGTCACGTTTGGTCCATTACCCTTGCCGATTAACATGAAATACAAGGGGTTAGCCGCAACGAATCGGCCTTGGGACGGGGGCGATTCCAATCGAATCATAACAAAATCTGGCGGCTTTTTTCTCATCAAATGGCGTAGGGTAGGATCATGAGTGTGACGGTGGCGCGTATGAGGACTGACCAAATCCAAAACGGCTCCCCGAACGAGGGTGGAGCGAATTTCAAGAGCGGCATCCTCATCTATGCCGAGGCTGGAGTCGTTTTCCAGGGCCTTGTGCAATCACTCGAACGAACGTTTCCCGATCTCAAGGTCGACCTTTCAAACAAGCTTGCCGACTCCGGCGAAAACGACGACGCAATCGGTCTGGTCATGATCCACGCCGATTTTGTCTCCGACCTCATCGACTGTATCGCGCGCTGCAAAATGCGCTTTCCCGATGCTTACGTGACATTGATGATCGATGACACGAGTGCGTCCATTCCAGAATTCAATACGCTCTTCGACAACAATCTGGTGCAGGGGCTCCTGCCTTTCAGCCTGAAGCTTGATGCGTGGCTGGCGGTCGTCTGGCTGATGCTCAACGGCGGCGAATATTATCCGTCAACGATTGTTCGCTCGATGGCAAAGGCTGCAAACGGCACACAGGTCAAGGCTCAGACGCCGTTCAGCGCCCAGCCGAGCCATACTTCAATGAATGCCTGGCCGGTAAAGACCCTGACCCTGCGCGAACACGAGATTTTGCAGCTTCTCTCCGAGGGCTTGCAGAACAAGATCATTGCCGACCGCCTTGCCCTTTCGGTGCATACGGTCAAGGTGCATGTTCACAATCTCATCCGCAAATTGCGCGCGCACAACCGCACCCAGGCGACGGCGATCTATCGCGACAGCATGGAGCATCACGGTCTGAAGCCCTTCGACACAACGGTCGTTCACTAGAGAACGAGGCATGCGCTAGCCAAATCGAGCCATCGACAATTTCTCCTTGCGGGACGTCGCGTCCGCAAACCGGAGCACTGAGAGTCCCAGCACCGGGAAGAGCGCGCCCAGCCAGCCAAGATGGATCAGCCCGACATGGGAAAGGATCTGGCCGCCTATCATCGATCCGAAAGCGACGCCGAGGTAGAGCGCGGAAAAGTTAAGCGAGAGCGCCAATGGCGCGCTTTCCGGCGCGATGGTCAGGATCCGACTCGCCTGCGCCGGCGGGAACATCCAGGCGATCACGCCCCAGACGAACATGTGCGCGATGAGAACGGGACCGGCGATTTCGTGCGGCAATTGCATGATCCAGCTTACGGTCGCCAGCACCGCGGCATTGAGGACCGAGGCAGCGACCACAGTGCGGGTAGCACCGAGCCGGTCAGACAACTGGCCTCCCAAAAAATTACCGATGGCCGCGCCGATACCGAAGGATAGGAGAACCACGGGCAGCATCGACTTGCCGAGGCCGACACCGTCAACGGCAATCGCTGCGATATAAGTATAGACCGCAAAAGCGCCGGTCATGTAAAGGAGCGTGGTCAGCAGCGCCGGCATGAGGCCGGGGTGGCGGATGACCGAAAGGCGCTGGGACAGAGTAAGTCGGTCTGCATAAAGTCCGCGGGGCAACAGCGACCAGACGACAACCGCCGCAATCAGACCGATCAGCGCGATGAAGGCATAGGTGCCGCGCCATCCGGCAAAAGCGCTGATAGCCGCGCCAAGCGGCGCGCCGAACGCGACAGCAAGCGTGGTGCCACCGACGACGGCGGCAACCGCGCGGGCACGATGATGTGGTTCCGAAATGGCGACCGCCGTTGCCTGCGCCGTCGCCGCATATAGACCAGCGGTCACTGCAATCAGGAGGCGGGCAAGCAGGAGAAGCAGATATGTAGGCGCAACGGCGGCGCACAGCGCGCCAATCACGAAAACGGTTGCGCTGCCGGCCAGGATCGTGCGGCGGTCGAGCGAGCCGGTGAGCGCGGCAACAACCGGCGCTCCGATCGCATAGGCAAACGCATAGGCCACGACAAGATAGCCGGCCTGGACCAATGTGACGCCCGTATCGCCGGCGATCTGCGGCAGAAGACTTGCCGCGACGAATGCTTCGATACCGATGGCGAATGCACCAAGCGCTAATCCGAACAGACGAATATCCATGGGAGTCACCTAAATGTTCAATGAGCGTTGAACTAACGCCTGGGACTTGCAGGAGTCAAGCTTAAAGTTCAACAAATATTGAACATTGAAAACTCTCCTGCCAATTGCTATTAAATTCGCATGACAGAATATCTCGATCACCCCACTGCCGAAGACATCGCGCTGCCGGCCGTCCTGACTGCTCTTGGCGACGAAACCCGCCTTGCCATCATCGCAATTCTTGCCCGAAACGGCGAAAAAGCGATGACTTGCGGCCAGTTTCTCCAGCTGGGCTCCAAGACGGCCATCAGCTATCATGTGGCAAAGCTGCGCGAGGCCGGCATTATACACGTGCGCCCGGACGGCACGCGCCGCCTCCTGACATTGCGCCGCGATGATCTTGAGCACCGGTTCCCGGGATTTCTGGATTCGGTGGTCACGTCGGCTGCGGCAATGCAAACGCATGAGGTTTTGGACTATCCGGCAGCACCGGAAACTGCGCGAGGTATGTGATGGAAATCAAAGCAATTGGCTCGGTCGCTTCGCGTCGCGCCCCCGAGGAATATTTCACCGGAACGGTCTGGCAGGACCCGATCATTGAAACGCCAGCTCCGGCGCGGCTTCAGGCCGTTCTTGTGCGCTTCGAGCCCGGGGCCAGGACTGCCTGGCACAGCCATCCGCTAGGACAAACGCTGCACGTGGTTTCGGGAAAAGGGCTCGTACAGGTATGGGGCGAACCGATCCGCGAAATCCGGGCCGGCGATACGGTGTGGATTCCGCCGGGCGAAAAGCATTGGCATGGCGCCGGGCCTGATGCCTATATGGCGCATCTTGCCATGCAGGAGAGGCTTGAAGGCAAGGCTGCGGAGTGGATGGAAAAGGTCTCCGACAGCCAATACTCCGGCCAGGAATAATCTGTTATCATAACCTTCTCAGTGTACGGCGTGAAAGGACACAACATGGCATTCGAAGACATCAAGGCACAAATTGCCCTCTTGCTCGAAGCGATGGTCCAGCGGCCCACCGATGCCCATGAAATTCACGAGAACCTGCGTGAAAAGCTCAACGAACTCCGGGCCATGGGCATGCCCTTGCCCGATGACCTTGTTGCACTGGAAAAGCAGCTCGAAACCGATTTCGACTCCTAGACTCTAAAGAAACCGCTTCGGTCCGTCGCGCAGCAACGCGCCAAGATCATCCTCACCCGCGCGCTCGCCGCGGGCGGGGCGTCCGTCAATCATGCCGATATCGCGCAGCATGTGATCGGAAAACTCTTCCGCGTCGATTCTGACGGGGCGGCGTTCGACCGGGTTTTGGCGTCCGGGCTTGGTCAGAAGGCCGCGAAGCGTCAAGTGGCCGACAGTACGAGCGGCGTGGGTTGTCATCGTGGTCATTGTCTCAACTCCAATGGCGATTTTAGTCTTGGGTGATGCGAACATGCGCCCGTTCCGCCTTGTTTTCCAACAAAACGCCAAGTAGCATGCATAAGCAGAGCTTATGTGAGACGTGAATGAACCTACCTCCGCTTGCTTCCATCCGGGTGTTTGAGGCCGCCGCCCGCCACGGCAGTTTCACCAAGGCCGCGGAAGAACTCGGCATGACCCAGGCTGCGGTCAGCTATCAGATCAAGCTCCTTGAAGAGCGCATCGGCGCGCAATTGTTCCTGCGCCGCCCACGCCAAGTTACCCTGACGGAGGTCGGCGCGCGCCTGTCGCCGGTCATCAGCGACGCGTTCGACATGATGCGGGCGGCAATAGCTGCGACGCGCGAGAATGCCGACGGCGTATTGACCATCAGCACGATCCCGACATTTGCTGCGAACTGGCTCGTGCCGCGGCTTGGATCATTCCAACTCGCGCAGCCAAACCTGGCGGTGCGCCTGCAGGCGAACCGGGAAATCATTGATTTTTCAAGGCAAGACGCCGATATCGGCATACGGTCGGGCAGCGGCAAATGGCCGGGCCTCGTCGCGCACCGTATTTTCGATGCCGATTTTACGCCGATGCTCAGTCCCAAGCTTGCCGCGTCGATTGGGGGCGTGAAATCACCGGAGGATCTTCTGAGGCTGACGATCGTCGATCCCGGCGATCCGTGGTGGCGCCTGTGGTTCAATGCGGCGGGAATTGCCAATCCCGATCTGCGCGGCGACCCCCGCAGCCGTTTCGGCGATCAGCACCTTGAGGGCAAAGCGGTGATTGCCGGCCAAGGGGTCGGCATTCTTACGCCGGCCTTCTATGAGACCGAGCTTGCACAAGGCCTGCTTATCCAGCCGTTCAATATTGTAGGCACTGCCGACCACTATTACTGGCTTGTTTATCCGGAGGCGCGGCGCAACGTGCCCAAAATCCGCGCCTTCCGGGACTGGCTTCTCGGCCAGTTGGAGCCTGCTGCTGAAGACGCTTAGAAGACTGCGAGATACTTCAATAGCGAAATGATGCCGATCACAATGACGATGACCTGGGCGATCTGCTTCGCGCGCCCGTCAAGCGGCAGCATCTGGATGAGGTAAAGAACGAGGAAGATCACCAGAACGGTGATCAACAGACTGATCAAAATCGACATTATAAACTTCCTGTTTTTGGGGAACCATATGAGTGTAGCCTCAGATAACTCCTTGCTTTCTATATTGGTTCCATGAAATCCATGACTTGGCAGCGGAATAGGTTTGTTTGGCTGCTTTTTTGCTGTTAGCGTCCGCCGCACCCCGCCATAGATCAGGATTTCCCATGCGCTCGTTGTTTCACCTTGCCTACCACGTCACCGATCTCGACGAGGCAAGGCGTTTTTACGGATCAATCCTCGGTTGCGAGGAAGGACGAAGCACGGACACGTGGGTCGATTTCGATTTTTTCGGCCATCAGATTTCGCTGCACCTCGGCAAGCCGTTCGAAACCACCAACACGGGCAAGGTAGGTGACCACATGGTGCCGATGCCGCATCTCGGCGTCATCCTGCCGCTTGACGCCTGGAACGATCTGGCCGCGCGCCTCGCCAAGGCGGATGTGGAGTTCGTCATGCCGCCGACCGTGCGCTTCAAGGGCGAGTCGGGTGAGCAATGGACCATGTTCTTCCGCGATCCTTCGGGCAATCCGATCGAAGTCAAAGGTTTTGCGGATTTCGCCGGAATTTACGCCAAGCAATAATTCATCATGCCGCAATCCACACTGAAGGCTGCCCTCTGGATGATGGGATCGCTCACGGCGATCCTCATGATGGCCATATCCGGCCGCGAAGCCTCTCGCGAGCTCAATGTCTTCCAGATCATGGAGATGCGCTCGCTCATCGGTCTTGCCATGCTTTATCCGCTCGTCCGTTCTTCGGGCGGCGTCAGGGCGATGAAGACGAGCCGCATCTGGCAGCATCTCGGCCGCAACGCCGCGCATTATGCCGGACAATTCGCCTGGCTCCAGGCCCTGTCGATGATTCCGCTGGCGCAGGTCATCGCTATCGAGTTCACGACGCCGGCCTGGACCGCGCTGATGGCCGTTGCCTTCCTCGGCGAGCGCCTCAATATCTGGCGCATCCTCACCATCATCCTCGGCATCGTCGGCGTGGTCATCATCGTCCGCCCGGGCATCGGTTCGGTCGAAACCGGACAATTGATCGTGCTTGGCGCGGCTTTCACATTCGGCATTTCCTTTACGATGGTCAAATCACTGACGCGAACGGACAGCGTCGTGAAGATTATTTTCTGGATGCTGATCATCCAATCGGCGATCGGCCTCCTGCCCGCCCTGCACGTGTGGCAATGGCCGTCCTTGCACGTCCTGCCGTGGGTGGTAATCATCGCCTTTACCGGCACGTTTTCGCACTTCTGCATGGCGAAGGCGCTGCAATATGCCGACGCAACGGTGGTAATCCCGATGGACTTCTTGCGGGTGCCCTTGATGGCCGTTCTCGGCTGGCTGATCTATGCGGAGCGCGTAGATATGTTCACCGCACTTGGCGCGGTTCTCATCCTCAGCGGCAACCTTCTCAATCTCAAGAACCGAACGTCGGTCCGCAACAAGGATGCCGTTTCACTGTCTCAATCGTAGGCGAGGCACCAGCCCTTTCCCTCGAGCCAGCAACGCTCGGGGGGTACATCGTTTGAACGGTAGAGGCGCGTCACGCGCTTAGGCTCGCCATTGCCGAATGCGATGGCAAGGGCTCTTTCGGACTCTGGGTCCCGCATCCCTGCGCACGGATAAATCGCTACGCCCGAGACCGCCCGCGCAGCGTACGCATCGCCCTGGCGGGTAATGAGGAATACGGCGCCGCGGGGACGCGAGCCACGGCCGATCAGGGTGAAGCCATCGTCGGTCGTGAGCGGCAGAAGAAGCCGGCCTCCGTCCTTGAGACGATCGAGCCAGCCATCATCAAGCCTGGTTGCGCCGGCATTGACGTAGATCATATCGGCGGGCTCGAACGATCGTTTCGTGCCATCCCCCTGAACGATTTCGACATTGCGGTAACCGGCGAGATATTCCTTCGCGCGCGCCGCAAGATCCGCTTCGATTTCAATGCCGAGAACGCGTCCTGAAGGTCCCGCGAGGTGCGCCATGATCGTGGTGTAATAGCCCGTGCCGGCGCCGATATGAACGACACGCTCGCCTTCGGCAATCTTTGCGTGCCAGAGGAGGTGGGCATGCAATGACGGTTCGCCATTGTTGATGTGCCGCTCCGGCGCGATGCCAACGAGATCATCCGTATAAAGGTGAACCGGATCGTTATCGGGGCTGAGACCAAACCCCAGTCCATACCTGATGATCGGCCATGGACCCGGACCGAGAAAGTCCTCCCGCGGCACCTCTGAAAAGGCCCGCTCGATGCGCGCGTCGTCCACGCCAACGCTTGCCAGCACCTTGCCGGCATAGGCCCGCCTTATGCGCTTCAAGTCTTCGGAATCAGTCATGGGCATGACCTCGATCAGCCAGCTTTCGCTGCTTCAGGAACTGAGAGTTCATCGCACGGTCCAATATTCTCTACCAGAAAATCGACGAAACTGCGGACTCTTGCCGCCAGATATTCATGGCCGACGAAGACCGCATGGATGAGTTCAAGGTCGCCGGGATTATATGCCTCGAGAAGCACTTTCAGACGGCCTGCACGAAGGTCATTGATCACATGAAACAGGCCGAGCCGCGCAATTCCAAGTCCGGCGACACACATCTGCTGGGCGGTTTCACCGTTATTGGAGATGAAATTACCAGAAACGGCCAGAAGTTCTGTTTCCTTTGAGTGCGGGTTACGGAAAGGCCACTCGTTCAAGGTGCGGCGAAAGTTGAAATTCAGGCAATTATGGTGCTGCAGGTCACTTGGACGCTCCGGTATGCCATGCCTGTCGAGATAATCCGGCGATGCGATGACCACGACGCGGCTTTCGAAGAGTTTGCGCGCCTTCAATGCCGAATTGCGCATGGGGCCGACGCGGATCGCTATGTCTGCTCGCTCCTCGATAAGGTCGACAACGCCGTCGCTCAGCGAAACATCCAGCCTGACATCGGGATATTGCTCGAGAAACTTCGGTACGAGCGGCAAAACGCAGGTGACGCCAACAGGCACAGAGGAATTAACGCGCAGCAGTCCGCGCGGCTTGGCGGATGCACCATGGGCGACCGCCCGCTCCGCCTCCTCGATCTCGGCGACGATGCGCATGGCACGCTGATGATAGACCTCGCCTTCAGGCGTCAGTTGCAAGGTGCGGGTTGAGCGGACGAGAAGCCGTGTGCCAAGCCTCTCCTCGATGCGGCTGATCATCTTGCTGACGGCAGACGGTGACAGACCAAGGCGTCGTCCCGCCGCAGAGAAGCTGTTGAGCTCCACGGCTTGAACGAAGACGTCCATTTCCCCAGCCCGGTTATCCATCTCGAAACGCACCATCTGTGAACTCACGTCATAAGTATTGCGCGTTGCACCCCGATTATCAAGGTAATCGCCGCAAGCCATATTCACCGCAACGAACTAAAGGTTCGACATACTCAATTTGCGGCAGGTTCCCAAGATCGCCGTTTTGAAAAGGACAGCACAATGCCTCTTGCTCTTCTGGCGTTGACGATCAGCGCCTATGCCATCGGGACGACGGAGTTCGTCATCGTTGGCCTGCTTCCCACGGTCGCCAATGATCTCAACATCTCCCTGCCGCTCGCGGGCCTCATTGTCAGCGTCTACGCGCTCGGCGTGACCTTTGGCGCGCCGATCCTCACCGCTCTTACCGGCCGCATCGAGCGCAAGCCGCTGTTGCTCGGGCTGATGGTGCTCTTCATCATCGGCAACACGGCCGCGGCCCTTGCGCCAAGCTATGAGCTGCTTCTCGTCGCGCGCGTGCTCAGCGCTTTTGCCCACGGGGTTTTCTTCTCCGTAGGAGCGACCATTGCCGCCGATCTCGTTGCCCCCAACCGTCGCGCTTCCGCCATCGCCATGATGTTTCTCGGCCTTACAGTCGCGATCGTCACCGGCGTCCCGCTCGGTACCTTCATCGGCCAGCAGCTTGGCTGGCGCGCCACATTCTGGGCCGTATCTGGCCTCGGAGTCATCGCTTTTGCGGCCATCGCCATCCTCTTGCCTTCGCAGATCGCCAAGGCGGCCCCTGCCCGCCTGATCGACCAGGTGCGTGTCCTTGCGAACGGCCGTCTGTTGCTCGCCTTCGGCATGACCGCGCTCGGCTATGGCGGCACCTTCGTCATGTTCACATTTCTCGCTGCGGTGCTGCAGCAGATCACGGGCTTCGGCGAATCCACTGTCAGCCTCATTCTCGTGCTCTATGGCCTCGCGATCGCGGTCGGCAACATGGTGGGCGGGCGTATTGCTGATGGCAATCCGGTCGGCGCGCTGGTGGTCATGTTCGGCCTGCAGGCTGCCGTGCTTGCCCTTTTCACCATCACGGCCGTATCGCCGGTCTGGTCGCTGGTGACGCTCGCCGCCCTTGGCGCGCTCTCCTTCTCCAATGTTCCGGGGCTGCAACTCTACGTAGTACAGCTTGCAAAGGTACGCACGCCCGATACAGTCGATGTCGCCTCGGCGCTCAATATTGCCGCCTTCAACCTCGGCATAGCCGGCGGCGCATTCCTTGGCGGCATCATCGTCGCCTCCCCGCTCGGCCTTGGCGCAACGCCATGGGTTGGTGCAATTCTCGTCGTCGGAGCGCTCGGCCTGACGCTCTGGAGTCAGATGCTCGACCGGCGTGCTTCGGCCGCAGTACTGGCCACCTGTTAAGTCAAAGGAAAAACCATGTTCAACGTTAATGCCAATGGCGCAGAAATCCCCGCAATCGGCTTCGGCACCTTCCGCATGCCGGGCAGCGATGTGCTGCGCATGGTGCCGGCCGCATTGAAGCTCGGCTACCGCCACGTCGATACCGCACAGATCTACGGCAACGAGGCGGAAGTTGGCGAAGCCATTGCCAATTCGGACGTCGCTCGCGGCGATGTGTTCCTTACCACCAAGGTGTGGGTGGACAAGTATCGTCACGACGCCTTCGTCAGGTCGGTGGACGAGAGCCTCAAGAAGCTGAAGACCGACTATGTCGATCTTCTTCTCCTGCACTGGCCGCAAAGCGATGTGCCGCTTGCCGAGCGTATCGGCGCGCTCAACGAAGTGCGCGATGCTGGCAAGGTTCGCCATATCGGCGTCAGCAATTTCAACACGGCGCTGATGGCTGAAGCGGTCAAGCTCAGTAAGGCGCCGATCGTGACCAACCAGGTCGAATACCATCCCTATCTCGACCAGAGCGCCGTGCTCGACGCGGCGCGCAAGGCCGGCATGAGCATCACCGCCTATTATGCCATGGCGGACGGCAAGGTCATCGATGACCCGGCAATTAAGGCGATCGCGGCTGCCCACGACAAGAGCGCGGCACAGGTGGTGCTGCGTTGGCTGGTGCAGCAGCAAGGCGTGGTCGCGCTGTCGAAAACGGTGAGTGCGGACCGGGCAAAGGCCAATTTCGACATCTTCGACTTCGAGCTTTCAAACGAGGAGATGCAAGTGTTGCATGCCCTGGCCCGTCCGAACGGACGGATCGTCAATCCCGGCCATCTCGCGCCGAAATGGGATTGATCGGGCGCGCATTTTGCGCCCATTCATGCTCTGAATAAAACCAATGGCGGGCCTTAGGGACCGCCAGTTTTCGCGACCATCCCGCCGCGTTTGAAGCGGCTGACCTCTCGATTATCGTGATGCCACCTGGGGAAGGTATTGGTTCACGAGGTTCACGACCTGGGCGTCGCGGCTTCGCGCCGTATCGCCGCCCATCACGACGGCAACCAGTTGACGCCCATTGTCGCTGACCGAGGTGACGATGTTGAAGCCGGAGGCCCGCACATAGCCGGTCTTGATGCCATCGGCGCCGTTGACCTGATCGAGGACGCGGTTGTGCCCGCGGATCAGTTTGCCGTTGAAGGCGAATTCATGTACGGCAAAGTAATAGTACTGGCCCGGATAGTGCCGTCGCAAGGCAAGGCCGAGCAGGGCCATGTCGCGCGCCGTGGTGATCTGCTGCGGATCAGGCAGGCCGGATGCGTTGTGGAAGTTGGTGCCCTTCATGCCGAGGCGGCGCGCCTTCTCGGTCATCAGCGCCGCAAACTGCTCTTCGCTGCCACCGAGATATTCGGCAAGCGCGACCGCGACGTCGTTGGCCGATTTTACCACGATCGCCTTGATCGCCGTATCGACATCGATGGCCTGACCCGGGCGGACGCCGAGCTTGCTGGGCGCCTGCGAAGCGGCATGAGCCGACATCGGAATAAGCGTCGACTTCGTAATGCGGCCGGACTGGAGGGCTTCGAATGTGAGGTAGAGCGTCATCATCTTGGTCAATGATGCCGGAATGCGCGGCAGATCGGCGTTGGCCGAATAAAGCACGACCCCGGTACTGCCATCGACGACGACAGAAGCATATTTCTCGGAATTCAGCGGCAGGACCGCTACTGCGGACGGCGTCGGATCAAGCGTCGCTGCCGTGGTGCAACCACTTGCGACGCCGAGGATCACACCCATCAAAGCCACGGATTTCGAAAACGAATACAAAGCCCTAAGAACTCGCCCCACGTTTGTCTTCCGGATCGTTCCACTCGCGACAGAAGCAGAATTCTATCGCGGGATCGTTAATAAATCGGCGTTACCGGCGCTTGGTAACCGATTTCATCGGCTTCGCCAAGCGCCGTAATGGGCACAAATCGCCGCTGCCGCCTACGCGGTCAAAACGACCTTCACGCTGCGCGAGCGGTCGAGCGCGGTCAGAAACGCCTCCGGAGCACCGCTGAGCGGATATTGAGCCGTCACCAGGCGCAGCACCTCGATCTTGCCCTCGACGATGAGTTCGACCGCCTCGAAGAACTCTTCGCCGAAGCGGAAGGTGCCGACGAGATCAAGTTCCTTGGCCATGACCGCGTTGGCCGGCACCGGGATGGTACCGCCTGCAAGATTGCCTACCTGGACCACGGTTCCGCCGCGCCGCACGGTGCGGATCGCCGAGGCCAGCCCTGCCGCGGTCCCGGAGATTTCCAAGGCGATATCGAACGGTGTCGCCTTGGCCAGCGCCGCCAGCTGCTCTTCGCCCTTTGACAGATCGACGATCTGGTCGGCGCCGAGTTCTTCGGCAAATTTAAGCGGCGCTGCCGCCACGTCGACCATCGTCACCGACCCCGCCTCGGCATGTTTCAAGGCGAGCATTGTCAGAAGTCCGATCGGCCCGGCTCCGAAGACGATGGTCGAGAAACCCTTGACGTGGCCCGCGCGCCGCACCGCGTGCAGGCACACGGCGAGCGGCTCCGCGAGGGCGGCGGCCTCAAACGGCAAATCGGCTGGCACCTTGACGCATTGTGCCGCCGTCGCATCGAAGACGCTGGCAAATCCACCCTGCATGTGCGGGGTCTTCGAAGCCGAGCCCATGAAATAGATATTCTCGCACAGATTTGGTCGCCCCTCATGGCAGTAGACGCATTTTTCGCACCAGCGCGACGGGTTGACTGCAACGTGATCGCCGACAGCCACCGAAGTGACGCCGCTGCCAACGGCAATCACTTCGCCGGCGATCTCATGGCCAAGGACGAGGGGCGAAGTAACGATGAAATCGCCGGTCCGCGCGTGTCGGTAATAGTGCATGTCCGAACCGCAGATACCGCCGGCGCCGAACTTGACCCGGACCATGTTCGGTGCGAGCTCGCCAAGATCGATATCGACGACGCGGAGATCCTCCGCGCCGAAGAGTGTTGCAGCTATGCCTTTCATACTCATCTGATCAGACCCAATTGTGTTGGCAGCCAAAGCGTAATCGCCGGGATGAAGGTTATGGCGATCAGGGCGATAAAGAGCGGAACGAGCCAGGGCAGAATCGCCATGGTGGTGCGTTCCACGGATAGTTTTGCGACCCGCGACAGGACAAACAATACCATGCCGAGCGGCGGATGCAGAAGTCCGATCATCAGGTTGAGCGTCATGATCAGGCCGAAATGCACGGGGTCGATGCCGAATTTGAGAACGAGCGGCAAAAGGATCGGTACAAGGATCGTGATCGCTGCGATCGTATCGAGGAAACAGCCGACGAAGAGCATCAACAGGTTGACGAGGATGAGGAACACCCATTTGTTTTCCGTGATGGAGAGGATCGCCGTTGACAGGAGCTGCGCTGCCTGGCTCACGGTCAACAGCCACGCGAATACCGACGCCGCCGTAACGATGAAGAGCACCGATGCCGTTGTCTCGATGGTGTCGAAGCTGGCCTTGGCAAGGCTCGACAGGGTCATGGTGCGATAGCGGACAAGCCCGAGGAACAGCGACCAGAGCACCGCGGCAACAGCCGCCTCAGTGGGCGTGAACCAGCCCATGGTCATGCCGCCGATCAGGATGACCGGGGTCATCAGGGCCATGACCGCCGAGAAGTCGAAATACCAGTCGGCCGCAAGAAGCAGCACGAGAGCGATGCCGACGGAGGCGTTGACCGATAGCCCGGTCAAGGTCAAAAGGTAGATGACAAGCGGTACGCTGAAGACGACGACGATCTCAAGCGAAGCTTCGAGAAGCTGCTTGATTTCGAAGGGCGCGTCAGAGCCCCAGCGCTTGACATAGGCGAAGATGGCGACCGTGAGCATCATCAGCACTGTCATGACGACGCCGGGCAGGATGCCGGCCATGAACAGCGCGCCGATCGACACATTGGCCATCATGCCGTAGATGACGAAGGGCAGCGACGGCGGAAAGATCGGGCCAAGGGTCGCAGAGGCGGCGGTCACGCCGACGGCCGCTTCAATCGGATAACCATGATCCTTCATCGCCTTGATCTCGATGGTGCCAATGCCCGCAGCATCGGCAAGAGCCGTACCGGACATGCCTGAGAAGATGACCGAGCCGATGATGTTGACCTGCGCCAGGCCTCCCTTCATCCAGCCGACAAGGGCGACCGCAAAAGAGTAGATGCGTCCGGTGACGCCTGCCGAGTTCATCAAATTGCCTGCGAGGATGAAAAACGGCACGGCGAGCAAGGGGAAGCTCTCGACACCGGCAATCATGCGCTGCGCAACGATGATGTCCGGCGCAACGCCAAAGAAGACGAGATAAAGCACCGACGCGACCGCCATGGAGATCGCCACCGGCACGCCGACGAGCATAAGGAAAAGAAATGTTCCGACGAGCAACAACATGGATCAATCCTCTACCTTGTGAAATTCTTCGGGCCGCTCGAGCACCGAATAGCCGCGGCGCATATTGGCGATGAAAACCTGAACCGAGCGGAAGAGCATCAATACGAATGCGACGAATACGGCGTAAAAGACGATATTGCGCGGCAGGTCGACCGTGACCATGCGCTCTTCGGCAACGATCTGCGTGTAACGCCACATGAGCCACACGGCATAGGCAAAGAAGCCGATGCGGACGATGTCGACGAACGTCGACAGGGCCCGGGCAACGGAAGCCGGGAGATAGTGATAGAGTACGTCGACCTGGATGTGGCGGGACAGGCGCACGCACATGACGGAGCCGAGGAAGACGACCGCGATGAGACAATTGGTGGCTATCTCCTCGGTCCAGGCGTAGCTGTTGTTAAGGACGTAGCGGGTGAAGAACTGCAGAAACACGCAGCCTGTCATGAGCCAGAATACGGCGAGCGTCAGCCAGTCTTCGATCGCATAATCCGAAACGTCGGCCACCGGCGCCGCATCCTCGAAGGAATGGGCGATCTCCTCGGCCGTAACCTGTGTGTGGACTTCCTTTGCCATTGGCATTCTCCGGTCTTCGCATCCAAGTGATGGAATGCCGGGCGGACCTGCCGCCCGGCTCCCGCGGATTATTCCTTGATGGCGCGAATGGCCTCCCAGTCGGACTTCTCGTAGCCGAAGTCCTCAAACTTCACCTTCTCCATCACCGTCTTTTCGAAGTCGGCCTTGTCGACCTCGGTCACGTTGATGCCCTTTTCCTTGAATGTCGCAACGAGCGCCTTTTCCTTCTCCTCGATATTCTTGGTCGTACGCTCCGCCGCTTCCTGCATGACGTCGCCGAAGATCTTCTTGTCCTCGTCGGACAGGCTTGACCAGAGCTGCTTTGAGACGACCGTATTGAGATGGTCCACGATATGGCCGGTCAAAACGATATTCTTCTGCACTTCGTAGAACTTCTTGGCTTCGATCGTTGTCAGCGGATTTTCCTGGGCCTCGACCGTGCCGTTCTGCAGGGCGAGATAGACTTCGGCGAAGGCGATCGGCGTCGTGTTGGCGCCGCAGGCGCGCGGCATGGCGAGATAGGCAGGAACGTCCGGCACGCGGATCTTCAGGCCCTCCATGTCCGAACACTTGCTGATAGGCTTGTTGGACGTGGTCTGGCGGGTGCCGTAATAGCTAACGGCGGCGATGTGGTTGCCGGTCTTTTCCTCATAGCCAGCGGCGAGACGCTTGAAGACGTCACTTTTCGTATATGCGATCAAATGCTCGGGACCGCGGAAAATATAGGGGAAATAGGTCACGCCGATCGGCTTGAAATCGCGCGCTGCGAAGCTCGATCCCGAAATGATGATATCGACGGTGCCGAGCTTCAGGCCCTGGTTGATATCTGCTTCCTTGCCGAGCTGTGAGGCCGGAAAGACATCGATCTTGTACCGCCCATTGGTGCGCTTGTTGATTTCTTCGGCGGCCCAGACGGATTCCGTGTGGAACGGCTCCGAAGTTTCATAGACGTGCGCCCATTTCAGAGCGGTCTGGGCCTGTGCCGCCGCAGCCGAAAGTGCGAGCGCGGCCACCGCTCCCATAATGGCCATAAGCTTGATCTTCATGTCCTTCTCCTCCCAGATTGAAATCAGATCGTGGTGTTTCGTGTCGAGCCTTTCGGCGGATGACCTTTCTCGCTTTCGAGTTCCTCCTCGAAGCTCCTGGAAAATCTCGATTGTGATTGCTGCAGATGGAACTGCATCGCCGCCTTGGCGCGAGCAGGATCGCCCGAAGCGATCGCATCTCGAATTGCCCGGTGTTCGGCAAATGCCTCACGCCAGGAAACCGCACTCTCGAAGTAGCTCGCAAGCCGCTCGAAAAACGGCGTCATGCGCTGATCGAAGAGCTGTCCGACGAACCGCTCGAGCACGGCATTCTCTATGATGCCGGCGATGGTGGTGTGAAACGTCCGGTCGAGCGCAATTGAAGCATGCGGATTATTGAAGGTTCTCGCCATCCTGGTCAGCACGGCATCCATGGCTTCGACCTGTACCGGCGTCACCACCTTGGCAGCTTCCTCGACAATTGCACATTCGATGAGTGAACGGGCACGCAGCAGTTCGAACGGACCTTCGAGGTCGTCCGAGGGGGCGAGCACAGGCTTTTCTTTCCGTTGATTGGTGACGTAAACGCCTGAACCCATGCGTATATGGATCAGTCCTTCGACTTCCAGCGCAATGAGAGCTTCGCGGATCGTGGGACGGGAAACACCAAGTTCCTCGGCAAGTTCGCGTTCGCCAGGCAATCGTTCGCCAACGGCGAACGAACCGCATTCGATCAAATCACGGATCTGTTCCGCGACCTGCTGATACAGGCGGCGCGGCTGGATCGCTGCGAACATCGGACCTCCCTGCACGGCTCCTCTCCGCGCATGACTGGTAAACTGGCCTTACCAATCATTAACTGATACATTGATATATATGTTGGAGTCAACCCGGCACAACGCGTCCCTCTATCTCAGGCAATTGTTACACATTGTATCGGAAAGTGATTGCCGTCGGCGCACGCGAACAAGCTAAGAGAAATCTCGATACTCAGACTTCTTCGACCGGTGACCAATGCTGCCTCAAAAACGATTGCCGCGCGCCTTCGCCGCCCTGAGCCTTGCCTTGGTTCTGGGTGCTTGCTCGACAACCGATCCGAAGCTTCCGACCGCGGCGTCGATCCCGGTTCCCGAGGCTGCGCCACGCGTGGCGGCAACTGACTCCCGGCCTTTAGCCAAGACATCCGACAAATCCGTCGATGGCCTGATCACAAAATACTCGGTCGCCTATGCTGTGCCGGAATCCCTGGTCCGCCGTGTCGTGAAGCGTGAAAGCCGTTTCAATCCCCAGGCACGCAACGGGCCCTATTGGGGGCTTATGCAATTGCTTCCAGCGACTGCACGCGGCCTCGGCCATGACGGCAACGCCAAGGATCTGCTCGATGCGGAGACCAACCTCAAATACGGGGTGAAGTATCTCGCGGGCGCCTATAAGGTGGCGGACAGCAATCCGGACCAGGCAGTCCGCCTCTATTCACGCGGGTATTACTATCAGGCCAAGCAGAAGGGCATGCTCGACGTGCTCGAACCTTCGGCAGAGCCCGTGCAGACCGCTCTTGTTGCGACGTCATCGGAAGCAAGCACGGCCCCCGCCGCGCAGGCGACGAGCGCCCTCATGACGCCGACGGAACTTGCCTACGCCGACAGCAAGGTGGTGTTTCCGGCGGTGATCCCGCTGCCCTTCGAGCGGCAGGATTTGCTGGCCTCAACGATCGTGCCTACCACCACCGGTGGAAATGGTGCACGGGTCCGCGCCCCCGCCCCACTTTGAGTTCACTGCCCGCGAGCATCGCTGACGTCACGTAATCCTTGGCGTGTGCCACGGCATCGGCCAGAATCTCGCCCTTGGCCAGTTCAGCCGTGATGGCCGAGGCAAGCGTGCAGCCGGTTCCATGGTCGTTATTCGTGGCGATGCGGGGGCTCGAAAACCATTCATGCGTTTTTCCGTCGCACAGAAGATCGCTGCTCTCCGGTCCGCTGCCATGGCCGCCCTTGATCAAGACTGCTGACGGACCGAAAGCCAGCAGAAGCTCGGCCTGGCGCGCCATTTCAGCCGCATCGCCTGCGACGGGCCGCCCGGTCAGCAGGGCCGCTTCCGCAAGGTTAGGTGTAGCGAGGGTTGCCCTTGGGAACAGCACCTGCCGCAACGCATCAATGGCTCCGGGCTCGAGTAGCCGATCACCGGACGTCGCGACCATGACCGGGTCGACGACGAGCGCCCGGTCCCAGCCACGCAGGCCGTTGGCGATGCTCTCGATCGCTGCTACGGCGGAGACCATGCCGATCTTGATCGCGGCCACGTCAATGTCTGACAGAACGGCATCGATCTGGGCGCTTATCATCGAAGGCGAGAGATTTTCGATTGCAGTCACGCCCTTCGTGTTTTGGGCGGTGATGGCCGTGATGACGCTCGCGCCGTAGACGCCAAGTGCCGAAAAGGTCTTCAGATCCGCCTGGATACCTGCGCCGCCGCCGCTATCGGAACCGGCGATGGTCAATGCGATCGCCGTCATCGCCGTACCTCGAGCGCCTTGTCCACGGCCTCGCGCAATATTTGCGCAGCAGCCTTCGGGTCGACCTGCCGGAAGATCGCCGAAATGACCGCTATGCCATCGGCCCCGGCTTCGATGGCCGGTGCGGTGCGCGCGAGATCGAGGCCGGCAATAGCGCCGATCGGCATGTCGGGCTTCTTCGCCCGAATGATCTGCGCCAGACGTTGATAGCCGTCAAAGCCGATGGGACCATCGGGATTGTGCTTGGCCGGCGTTTCGAACAGCCCGCCGATGCAGGCATAATCGATATCGCCAGCGATGGCGGCTTCGGCATCGGCCTCGTTCTTGACCGTCAAACCGATGATCGCATCCGGGCCGAGCAGACGACGGACGTCGGCGACCAGCATGTCCTCGCGCCCGACATGGACCCCGTCGGCGCCCGTGGCAAGCGCCACGTCGATCCGGTCGTTGACGACGAAAGGAACGCCGCTGCCAAGCAGCGCTGCCCGGATCGTATGCGCACGTTCCACCATCTTTCGGGTTGGCGAATTCTTGTCGCGATACTGGATGATCGTCGCGCCGCCACGCGCCGCAGCAAGCGCCAGAGCACCGAGGTCTTGCTCGCCGCCGATGGCGTCGACATCGACAATGGCATTCAGCCGGAAATCTACTGTTGACATGATCTTCTCTTTCATTAGAGCGACGGAGGTTGGGAGAGTTCGACGGCGAGGTCGCCGACGGCGGGGATCGATTTGATCAGCCCTGCTTCGTGCAGGAAGACACCGAGGCGTTCGTAGCGGCCGCGATCGAGAGCCGCCGGCCGTTTGGCGAAGCGTGGCAGCGTGTCCGTCCACGCCTGCCTGTTCAGCGGATTGTCGAGATCCGGATAGGCCTTGATGAAAATCTGCCAGCTCTCGTCCGGGTGATTGGTCAGATAGATCGCCCCCTTTTCGACAGCGCCGAGAAAGCGCGGCAGGCGATTGTCGGTGACGAGATCCCGGTGCGTGACGAAGATGAGTTCGTCATAGACCGGTACGCCGTGCTCCTCGGGGAAGAAGGCGCGGCCGCCATGACCCTCCTGGCCATCTGGGTCAGTTCGAAGTTGCGGTAGGCTCCGACCGTCGCATCGACCTGCCCGGCGATCAGCGAGGCCGAAAGGGCGAAATTGACGTTGATCAGTTCTACATCCTTGATGGACATGGCCTTCGGACTTGAGCATGGCGCCGAGCATCGCATCCTCGAACCCGGAGACCGAGAAGCCGACTTTCTTGCCCTTCAAATCCTTGAGGCTTTTGATGGGACCATCCGCCAGCGTCATCACCGTGTTGAGTGGCGTTTCCACCAGCGTCCCGAAGCGCACCAGCGGCAGGCCGGCGTCATGGTCGAGATAGAGATTGGGCTGGTAGTGAATGGCGACGTCGGCCTGCTTTGCCGCAACGAGTCGTGGCGGTGCGGCCGGGTCTGCTGGCGGCATCAGATTCACATCAAGGCCGGCATCGGCAAAGAATCCCTTCTCGCGCGCGATGACAAGAGGGGCGTGGTCGGGATTGACGAACCATTCGAGCAGAACCGTCAACTTGTCGGCGGCACTGGCAGGCGCGGTTGCGGCGCAGAGTGCAAGGCATATGGCGAGGATCGATAAGCGTGTGCGGAACATCAGTCGTCCTTTGTTGCATCGATGAGGGAGATGGTCATGTTTCTGGCGCCCAAGGGGTAAGGCGGCGGGTCAGGGCGTCGACGAGAAAGCGCAGGATCACGGTGAGGGCGGCGAGGATCATCAGTGCCGCGAACATGGTTTCGGTCTGCATGCGGGCATTGGCTTGCAGCATGACAAAGCCGAGCCCGCGCGACGAGCCGACCCATTCGCCAATCACGGCGCCGATCGGGGCAAAGACGGCGGCGACGCGCAGGCCCGATCCGAGCGAGGGCAAGGCACTCGGAACCCGAACGAGAAGCAAGGTCGCGAGCGGCGTCGCCTGCGTGAGCGAAGCCGCATCCAGCAGGTCGCGGTTGGTGCGCTGCAGGCCATCAGCGAAGGCAGATGCGACGGGAAAGAAGATGATGAGGCTTGCCATCACCACCTTGGAGGCAAGTCCAAAGCCGAACCATAGGACAAGCAGCGGCGCGATGGCAAACACCGGAAGTGCCTGCAAGACAAGGAGAAGCGGCCAGACGACATGGCGAAAGGCGGGAATGGCGGCGACAAGCAGCGCGATGACAATGCCGGCGAGCGCGCCGAAGGCCAGTCCAAGCAAGATCTCGATGAGCGTGATCGATGCGTTGACGCCAAGATATTGCCGCTGTTCGACCAGCGCCGACACCACCGCAGTTGGCCCGGGCAGAATGAAGCGCGGGGGCTGGAACAGCCAGACGGCCACCTGCCAGCAAGCAGCGACGGCGGCAAGCGCCGCGACCATGCGGAAAACAAGGCGCATGGTTGGCAGCTACCGCCGCAGTTCAAATGTCAGGATGTATGGCACGCTCTGGACTCCATTGCTTTTGGAGATCCGGTCATGCGCGAAGGTGAAGCTGAAAAGGCGCGAACTATGCTCAATTCCCGTTCCTACGCCGGCATGACCCGGATCAGGTTCAAGGGTCCAGCTCGACGCTATCTCAGCACTGTACAGTGCCCCCCTCGGAATGAAGCGATGATGGAGCGGCGCGAGATCAAAGTCAATCGCGCCGCGTCAGGTCCTAGTGGGTCAGGCGGACATTCTCGCCGTCGACCGATTTACAGGCGGCCGTGATCTTGTAGTAGAAGTCCTGGTTGGCCCAGCCGCCGCCGTCTTCCCACGCATGGCTGTGGGGCGTGTTGTCACAATTCATCAGGTCGTCGAGCGGCGGCTTGGATCCCACCGGCAGTTGGACGCCATCGACGAACAAATGGTTGACCGTGTTCGGATCGTCGGTTTTCAGCGTGGAATTGTATTTCGAATAGCCCGACTCATTTGTGGCAATGCAGTCGACGTATCGCGATTTTCCGGCGTTCTTGTCCTTGTAGCCGACATCGCAACCGTCATTTTTGATTTCCATCTTGAGGTACAGCTTGGTGTAGTCACCGAGATCGAATGTGATCGGAACATTGATATCCGGGTCTGTTTTACCGCCGCCGTTACCGTTGTAGAGGTTATGGTCGGTCGCGGTGTACTTGATGGTGCCGACGACAACGTCCTTGCCATTGCGCACGACGATGATCGAAACTTTCTTGAACCAGTAGCCCGTAACCTTGTCGATCGTGATCTTGGCCGTCGTCGGCTTCAACGGCGCCAGCGCCGTGGCATTGACGTTGATCGGCATGTTGTCCTTGTTGAGAACATGCATGAACAGGGTGCTGGTCTGGCCGCCAAGCGTGATGGAAACCTTTTGATTTTCCGTGCTGAAGTTCAAATTGATGTCTTCAGCGCGCAGGCCGAGATTTGCCTGGAGGAAGGCGCGTGCCCTCGCCTCGGCGGCCGCTTTGTTGGATCCGGTGAAAACCGAGGCTGCCGCAAGCGCCGCGGCGTCGGCCGCATTCTGCAGCCGCGAACGGTCATTGCTGGCGCGGCTGTAATCCACGGCAAGCCCTGCAAACCCCAGGAGCGGCACAAGCAGCAAACCGAATGTGATCGCGGTTGCGCCGCGGCGGTCTTTTATGAATTGACGTAGATAGTTCATGGCCCCACTCCAGTCGATGAGCGCAACCATCAGTTGTCCGGCGTAAATGACGGCTTATGAAATTCGTTCAGATTTTCACGATCTGCCCTGGAACGGGCGTCGGTGAAGAAATGCGTCTGCAAATGGTAAATGTTCGATGAAGCTGCATTAGGCGTTTTGAACGACAGGGCGGACAAAACCCTGGCTCGCAACAAGGAGGTTGCGCGTGTAGTCCTGCGTTACATGGCGCCGGGCAAGTTCCGACGCGGTGAGCCGTTCGACCTCAGCGCCATGTTGCATTACCATGAGCCGATCGCACATGTGCGTTACGACTGCGAGATCATGGCTGACCATGACGAATGTCAGCTTGCGGTCGCGGCGGATCTGTTCGAGAAGATTCAGCACCTCCGCCTGCACCGATGCGTCGAGCGCAGAGGTTGGCTCGTCCAGCAACAGGATCGATGGTTCGAGAATCAGGGCGCGGGCGATGGCGACACGCTGGCGCTGGCCGCCTGACAGCTGGTGCGAGTAGCGGAAGCGAAAACTGGAACCGAGCCCGACCTCGTCAAGCGCCCGCAAGATGCGCCGCTCGATATCGCCGAACCCATGCACGGCGAGCGGCTCAAGGAGCAATCGGTCCACGGTCTGGCGCGGATGCAGCGAACCGTAAGGATCCTGGAACACCATTTGCACTTCGCGGTAAAAGGCCTTTGTGCGCGATGCGCCGAGCAAATTGCCATTGACCTCGATCGTCCCCGCGGTCACGGGTGCCAGACCCGCCACGGCGCGCAGCAGCGTCGATTTGCCCGAACCGGATTCGCCGACGAGACCGAAGGACTCGCCGGGCACCACCTCGAGGCTGACGCCGCGTAGCGCGCGAAAGCGATTGAACGTCACTTCGAGATTGTCGATCTTCAGCGCCGGCGTCATGCTGCCCACTCCGGTTTGCGGTCGAGCGTCGGCAGTGGATGCCGGTCAGCACCTATTTCGGGCATGCAGTTCAGCAGTCCCTGCGTATAGGGGTGCTTGGCATTGCGCAGATCCGTCGCGGCAATTTCTTCGACGATGCGGCCGGCATACATGACGATGACCCTGTCGCAGAACGAAGAAACCAGCCGCAGATCGTGCGAGATGAAAATGAGGCCCATGCCCCTGTCGCGGACCAGATTGTCGAGAATGCCCAGCACGTCGAGCTGGACCGTAACATCGAGCGCGGAGGTCGGCTCGTCCGCAATCAGCAGTTCCGGTCCGGTGATCAGCATCATGGCGATCATCGCGCGTTGCCCCATGCCGCCCGATACTTCGTGCGGATGAAGATCGTAGACGCGCTCGGGATCACGTATCTGGACGGCGGCCAGCATATCGAGCGCGCGTCGGCGCGCCTCGCGCTTGCTGACCCTCTCGTGGGTCCGGAGCGTTTCGACGATTTGCCTGCCAATGCTCATGACCGGATTGAGCGAATATTTCGGATCCTGCAGGATCATGGAGATGCGATTGCCGCGCAGCGCCCGCCGTTCCTTGACGGACGTCTCCAGCAGCTCGATGCCGTCGAAGTTCAGGGTCTTTGCGGTGATGGTTGCATGCGGAGGAGTGAGGCCCATGATGGCGCGGCCGGTCTGCGACTTGCCGGAGCCCGATTCACCGACAATGCCGAGGCGTTCGCGCCCAAGCGTGAAGGACACGCCACGCACCGCGTCGACGGCACCCGTGCGGGTCGGAAACGTGACGCGGAGGTCGTCAACCGTCAGCATCGTGCTCATTGGTTGTTGCCTCGCGGATCAAGCGCGTCGCGCAGCCCGTCGCCAAGAAGATTGAAACCAAGGCTGACGATGAGGATGGCAAAGCCCGGCATGGCGGCGACCCACCATTGGTCCATGATGAAACGCCTTCCCGATGCGATCATGGCACCCCATTCGGGCAAGGGCGGCTGTGCGCCAAGCCCAAGAAAGCCGAGGCCAGCAGCGGTCAGGATGATACCTGCCATGTCGAGCGTCACACGGACGATAAGCGACGACAGGCAGAGCGGCATGATGTGCCGGAGCACGATGCGCGTCGGCGATGCGCCCATCAGCCGGACGGCGGCGATGTAATCGGAGTTGCGCACCGTCAGCGTCTCGGCGCGGGCAATGCGCGCATAGGGCGGCCACGAGGTTATCGCTATGGCGATAACGGCATTCTCAATGCCCGGCCCGAGGGCAGCGACGAACGCCAGGGCGAGGATGAGCTTGGGGAAGGCAAGGAAAATATCGGTGATGCGCATCAACACGGCATCGACCCAACCGCCGGCGTAACCGGCGATCGTACCGACGAGCAGCCCGATTGGCGCCGCTATGATCGCGACGAGGATTACTACATAAAGCGTCAGGCGCGAGCCATAGATGAGCCTTGAGAGGATATCGCGGCCCTGATCGTCGGTACCAAGCAGATAGTCACCGCCGGGTGGCAGCAGGCGGGCGTTGCGCAGATCGCCGGCAACGGGAGAATGCGGCGCCAGCAGCGGCGCGAAGGCAGCAACCAGCAGCAGGGCGATGATGATGGCGAGCCCGACAACCGCAAGGCGGTTGCTGGCGAAACGGCTCCAGACGAGATAGGCGCGGCCAAGTCGCGCCTGCGTCCGCGATTGCGGGCGGTCGCTCATCAGCCATTCGCGGCGCGTAAGGGGCCGCGACGTGTTGATTGCCTCTGTCATCGTGCGCGCGTCCGTGGGTCGAGGGCCCGATAAAGCAGATCGGACAGAAGATTGATGGCAACGAAGACCGTGCCGATGACGATGGTTCCGCCGAGCACCGCATTCATGTCGGCGTTCTGCAGCGAGTTGGTGATATACATGCCGAGCCCCGGCCATGAGAAAACGGTCTCGGTGAGGACAGAGCCTTCGAGCAGGCCGGCATAAGAAAGCGCAATGACGGTGACGAGCGGAACGGCGGCATTGCGCAGGGCGTGGCCCCAGATGATGCGCGTTTCGGAAAGGCCTTTTGCGCGTGCGGCAACAATGTATTCCTGCTCGAGTTCATTCAGCATGAAGCTGCGGGTCATGCGGCTGATATAGGCTAGCGAAAAATAGCCGAGCAAGGATGCCGGCAGGATGATGAAACTGAAGATGTTGCGGAACGCTTCCCAATTGCCCTGGATGACCGCATCGAGCAGATAGAAGCCGGTAATGGGCGTGAAGGTATATTCATAAACCACGTCGATGCGGCCGGGACCCGAGGTCCAGCCAAGCTTGGCATAGAAAACCAGCAATGCGAGAAGGCCGAGCCAGAAGATCGGTACGGAATAGCCGATCAGGCCAATGATGCGGACGAACTGGTCAATCAGGCTACCACGCTTGACGGCGGCGAGTACGCCGAGCGGAACACCGATACAAGCACCGATGAGCGTGCCCATTGTTGCAAGTTCCATCGTTGCCGGAAAAACCCGCCTGATATCGGTCATGACGGGGTTGGTCGTCAGGACAGAATTGCCGAAATTGCCCTGCAATATGCCCTTTATGTAGAGAAAGAACTGCTCATAGAGCGGCAGGTTCAACCCGAGCTCCTCCCGCACCCGTTCCACCACATGGGCGGGCGCACGGTCGCCGACGATTGCCAGCGCCGGGTCGATCGGTATTACCCGCCCGATGAAGAACGTGACCGCAAGGAGGCCCAAAAACGTGATGACTCCGATCAGCAGGAAACGTCCGACTGCCCAGAGAAAATTACCAGCCCAGGCGCCGGAACGCCTGGACTCCATTTGTGTGTCGGTACTGCTCATTGCATCAGCCCTTGGGGCCCGATCACTTTGATACGTTGAAGACGTAGTTGGTATCGAACGACGGTCCGAGCTTGAAGCCTTTGAGGTTCGAGCGCAGGGCCGAGACTTCCGTCTGCTGGAAGATCAGGACGAACGGGCTGGTCGCCAGCACCTTCTTCTGCAGATCCTGGTACATGGCGGCGCGCTTGGCATTGTCGCGTTCGAGCAGGGCAGCTTTGGTCTCCTTGGTCAGATCCGGCACATCCCAGGCATTGCGCCATGCGAGGGTCTTGTTGGTGCCTTCATCCGAATTGTTCGGGTTGTTGGTGAAGGTGTCGGCGTTCGAATTCGGATCCCAGTAATCGACGCCCCACTGACCGATATAAGAGTCGTGGGTACGAGCGCGATACTTTGTAAGCGTCTGCTTACCGTCACCAGGTATGATCTCCATCTTTACGCCGGCCTGCGCCATGGTCTGCTGAATGGACTCGGCGATGCCCGTCACCGGCTGGTTGTTGCGTACATCCATCGTGAAGGAGAAACCATCCTTCAACCCGGCCTTTTCCAGAAGCCCCTTGGCCTTGGCGACGTCGAGCTTGTAGGGGTTTTCGTCGAGTTCGCCGAGAATGCCCTTGGGCAGGAAGGTCTGGTGAATCTCACCGATCCCCTTGATCAGCTTTTCGCCGATTGCATCGTAATCGACGAGATATTTCAGGGCTTCGAGCACTTCCGGCTTGGCGAGGTTCGGGTTCTTCTGGTTAAGGCTGAAGTAATAGATCGTGCCCTTCGGGGCGCTCGTCGTGGTGATCTCGCCGTTCTTGACGACCTGTTCGAGATCGTTCGGCTCGAGGTTGCGAGCAACGTCGATATCACCCTTTTCGAGCAGCAGGCGCTGCGCGGCGCTCTCCTTGACGTGACGATAAATGACGCGGTTCAGGGGCGCCTTGGTACCGTAATAATTGTCATTGCGCTCGAGGACGATGATTTCATTGGCGCGCCAGTCGCGAATCTTCATCGGGCCGGAACCAGCGTATGCGGTCTTCAACCAGGCATAGCCGAAATCGTCGTTGACGACATGTTCGGAGACGAGCTTCTTGTCCACCACCGAAGCGACCGTGGCCGTCAGACAGTTGAGGACGAAGCTCGGTGCATAGGCCTGATCGACCGTGAACACGAAGGTCGACGGGTCGGTTGCCTTGGCTTTTTCCGTGATATTGTCTGGCTTCAGGCCAAACTGCGTAAGGATAAACGCCGGGCTCTTGTCGAGCTTGACTGCACGCTCGAACGACCAGGCGACATCTTCGGCGGTGATCGGATTGCCCGAGGCAAATTTCAGATCCGGCTTGATCTTGAACGTATAGGTCAGGCCATCATCGGATACTGTCCAGCTTGCGGCAATATCAGCGACGATCTTCGAAGGGTCGTTGATGTCGAGCCGAACGAGCTTGTCATAGGTATTGCCATTGATTTCGCCGGTGGTGAGCTCGAACGCTTCAGCCGGATCGAGTGTGATCACGTCGTCGATGGCAAAGGCTTCGACAAGCGTATCGGCGGGCGTTGCGGCAAATGCCGGCACGCCGGACACCAGGATCGCGGAAAGTGCAGCGCCCCCGAGCAGAAGGCGAAATTTGGAGTCGATCTTGTTCATCAGCATTGGTCAGTTCCCTGTTCTAGAGCGATGTCGTCTTGTTATTGTTCTTCATGCCAGGCGGAACGCAGCACGCGCAGCCAGTTGTCTCGGCATATCTTGGCCAGATCCTCGCCTGCGTAGCCGGCATCGCGCAGGGCAGCAACGAGGTTCTGGTTGCCGCTCGCGTCCCCGATCTCGCCGGGGATCTTGGCGCCGTCAAAATCGGAGCCAAGCGCCACGCAATCGATGCCCATGCGGTTCACCATGTAATCGATGTGGCGGATCATATCGGAAAGTGGGGTATCGGCATTTTCGCGCGCGTCAGGCCGCAACATGGCGACCGCGTAATTCAGGCCCACCAGCCCCTTGCTCTCGCGAATAGCGTCGAGTTGCCTGTCGGTCAGATTGCGCGCGACCGGGGTCAGCGCATGCACGTTGGAATGGCTCGCAACGAGCGGCTGATCGCTGATGCGCGCGACATCCCAGAAGCCTTTTTCGGTGATGTGGGCAAGGTCGATGAGAATGCCCAGCCCGTTGCAGGCACGGACCAACGCCTCGCCCTCGGCGGTAAGGCCGGGGCCGGTGTCCGGCGACATCGGATAAGCGAAGGGCACGCCATGGGCAAAGATATTGTTGCGGCTCCAGACCGGACCAAGCGTGCGCAGCCCCGCCGCATAGAAAACGTCAAGCGCCGCCAGATCAGCGCCTATCGCCTCGCAGCCTTCCATGTGCAGGACCGCAGCAAAGGTGCCGTCGCGCATGCACGCTTCGATTTCGGCCGTCGTGCGGCAGAGCTTCCAGCCGCCGCCACGCTCCAGGCGCAAAGCGATGGACGCCATTTCCAGCGCGACATCCAATGAGGGAGCCCGCTCGAGCGGCGCGGCCAAGGGCGTCGAATAATGCCCGTTGGCATCGGGCGCCTTGAAGGCGAGATCGCCCGAGGGAACATAGATGGCGCAGAGTCCGCCGGCGAGCCCGCCCTTCTGTGCCCTTATCTTGTCGATGTGTCCGGAGGTCGTCCCCTTGACGAATTCTTCCACGGGATCGGCGCCGTCTCTCGAATGTTTCCACAACCGGTAAAGCACATCGTTGTGACCATCGAAGACAGGCTGCATTTCAATTCCCGATCAGGTTGGCAAACAGCGACATTTTCGTCGGGCAAGCATCCCGCCATCCCGAACCGACGTCGCCGAGTGACAAAAAATCATGACGCCAGCGAACAGGCAATAGCGTTGTTGTACAAAAGTATAAAGACTGTGAGTTGCACCCCAGAAAGTATTCAACGTCCGGCCGGTGGAGCCCCGCCGTCCTTAACGCTACCGTCCAACATTTAGAGAGCTCCAAAACCGCTTGAGTGTTGGCATGATTGACAACGACCGGTCCCTCTTAGATGATTAGACGAGGCGCTTCGGAACTTCTGTTTAAAACCAAAAGCGTGTTTTCCGATGGTTCAATCATGGAAATAGTCCTTTGGAAGGTTCCGGCGCCGATCGCGGGCAGTCGTCACACCTATAAGTACCGACTCTATTGGGGTCGCGACGGCATGCGGATCGTCGGCTTTGCCAACGAACGTGCCAAAGGCGACCATTGTCATTTGGACGGCAAAGAGTATGCGTATGCATTCACATCACCAGAGGCCTTGATCGAAGACTTCTACGCGGAAATTCGCAGGAGAATGTCAAAATGAAAATGGCGACCATCCGGATAAGAAGCAGCACGGATGAGACCCTCCGCGACGCGGCGCAGGGTTTTATAAGAGCATGGGAGAGCGGAGAATCCGATCCTGTTGCCACGTTTACATTCAGTTCGCCGGCTCAGCTGTTCACCATCCTCACGCCCAAGCGTTGGGGACTCATCGAACATCTGCAAAAAATCGGACCATCCAGCATTCGCGGACTTGCTCGATCACTTGGTCGCGATGTGAAGCGTGTGCATGAGGATGTAACGATGCTCATCGATTGGGGAATTGTCGAGCGAGTAAAGGACGCCAAGGTTTGCGTCCCTTTTGATGTGATCCATGCGGACTTCGATTTGCGCGCCGTCGCCTAGGGTCCGTTTCCAGGGATTAGCGCTTAAACGTCGAGGTTCGCCACACTCAGCGCATTGTCCTGAATAAACTCACGCCGCGGCTCGACATCATCGCCCATGAGCCGCGGTCGAGAGGCCCTTGCGCCGGACCGCGAAAACGGCTTCGAGGAGAGCCATCGGCCCGGCGTCCGCTTCGGCCTTTTCCTTGCGGCGGAGCACGGCGGCCGTTTGCTATCATCCCGCTCGATATGATATCATCCACCTGCACTTATAGTGGAGGAACCATGGCTGCCGTAACCATCAGGAATTTGCCGGAAGAAACGCATCGTGCGCTCAAATTGCGTGCCGCCAAACACGGGCGGAGCACGGAGGCCGAAATTCGCGAAATTCTGGAGGAGGCGACACGCCCGAAGGATCGCTTGAAGATAGGATCAGAACTTGCCGCTTTCGGCCGCCGCCATGGCGGGCTTGACCTTGAACCCCGCCGGGATCAGACACCCGCAGAACCTGCGGATTTTGAATGATCGTTCTTGATACGAATGTTATTGCCGAGTCGCTGAAACGAAGTCCGGACCCGGGGGTATTGTCATGGCTCGACCAACAAGGGGCCGAAACGCTGTTTCTCACCACAACAAGCCTGTCGGAGCTTCTTCTCGGGATCGAGTTCTTGCCCAAAGGCAAGCGAAAACAAGACCTTGATCGCGCGCTGAGCGAACTCATTTCATACCTCTTCGGCGATCGGATCCTCGATTTTGACAGGCAAGCGGCCTTGGTCTACGCCCCTTTGGTGAGCCAGGCACGTTCGACCGGACGGACGATCTCAATCGCAGACGGGCAAATAGCGGCGGTCGCAAAGAGCCGGGGATATTCCGTCGCCTCGAGAGACACAATGCCATTCACCGCGGCCGGGCTCACGGTGATCAATCCCTGGCAAGACGAAACGACCTAGCTAAACGTCGAGGTTCGCCACACTCAGTGCATTGTCCTGAATGAACTCACGCCGCGGCTCGACATCATCGCCCATGAGCCGCGAGAACAGGCTGTCGGCGTCGGTGGCGTCATTGACCTTCACCTGCAGCAGGGAGCGCGCGTTCGGATCGAGCGTCGTCTCCCAGAGCTGTTCCGCGTTCATTTCGCCAAGACCCTTGTAGCGCTGCAGCGAGAGGCCCTTGCGCCCGGCTGCAAAGACGGCGTCGAGGAGAGCCATCGGCCCGGCGACCGCGTCGGCCTTTTCCTTGCGGCGAAGCACCGGCGGCTGCGAATAGATATCATGGAGCCGGGTGGCGTAGCGATCGAGCTGGCGCGCGTCGGCCGAGCCGAGCAGGGCCATATCGAGGGTCACCGTCTCCTTGACGCCGCGCAAAGACCGCTCGAAGACGAAGCCGTCGACGCCATCGTCAGGCGTGGCAAGGCGGCCGGTCCAGCCCTTTTCGGTTTCCTCGGCGATGAGGTCGAGCCGGGCGGCAACTTCGGCAACCAGTTCCTGCGCCTTGGCGGTATCGGAGATCGCTTCCGGATTGAGCGCGCCGGCGATAGTTGCCTGTTCGACGACCGCGCGATCGTAACGCGTGTTCAGGCCCTGCAAGAGATGGCGAACTGCCAGCGCGTCATTGATGACGCCCCGCAGGTCGTTGGTGGTGCGCACTTCCCCTGAAACCAGTTCCAACGAGGTTTCATCGAGCCCCGAGTCGATCAGATACTCCTCAAAGGCGGTTTCGTTCTTGATGTATTGCGAGGACTTGCCGCGCGTCACCTTGTAAAGCGGCGGCTGGGCGATATAGACGTGGCCGCGCTCGATCAGTTCCGGCATCTGGCGGAAGAAGAACGTCAAGAGCAACGTGCGAATGTGGGCTCCATCGACGTCGGCGTCGGTCATGATGATGATCTTGTGATAGCGCAGCTTGTCCGGATTGAACTCGTCCTTGCCGATGCTGGTGCCGAGCGCAAGGATCAGCGTACCGATCTGGTCGGAAGAGAGCATCCGGTCGAGTTTCACGCGCTCGACATTCAGGATCTTGCCGCGCAGCGGCAGGATCGCCTGGTTTTGGCGCGAGCGTCCGCCCTTGGCCGATCCGCCAGCGGAATCGCCCTCGACGATGAAGATTTCGGATTTGGCCGGGTCGCGCTCCTGGCAATCGGCAAGCTTGCCGGGCAGCGAGCTGATGCTTAGCGAGTTTTTGCGGGTGATATCGCGCGCCTTGCGGGCCGCCTCGCGTGCGGAGGCCGCCTGGATCACCTTCTCGACAAGCACCTTGCCCTCGGCCGGGTGCTCTTCAAGCCAGTTCGACAGCGCCTCGTTGACAAGACTTTCAACGACCGGGCGTACTTCGGACGAGACGAGCTTGTCCTTGGTCTGCGACGAAAACTTGGGATCGGGGACCTTGACTGATAGGACCGCGGTCAGGCCTTCGCGGCAGTCATCGCCGGTCAGCGTGACCTTCGACTTCTTGGTCTGGCCCGAGGCGTCGGCATAGCCGGTCATCTGGCGGGTCAGGGCACCACGGAAACCCGCAAGATGCGTGCCGCCATCGCGCTGGGGAATATTGTTGGTGAAGCACAGCACATTCTCGTGGTAGCTGTCGTTCCACCACATGGCGACCTCGACCGTCGTACCGTCCTTTTCACCGCGAATGTAGATCGGGTCCGCGACAAGTTCCTTCTTGGTGCGGTCGAGATAGCGCACATAGGCGGTAAGTCCGCCTTCGTAGAAGAGCTCGAGCTCGACCGGATCGGCATGGCGGCGGTCGGCGAGGAGAATGCGTACGCCCGAATTCAGGAAAGCGAGCTCGCGCAAACGATGCTCGAGCGTCTTGAAATCGAACTCGACCATCGAGAACGTGTCAGTGGACGGCAGAAAGGTCACTTCCGTACCAGTCGCATCGCCGGCATCGCCTGTCACCACGAGCGGCGCATCGGCCACGCCATGGGTAAAGCTCATTTCATGGATCTTGCCCTGGCGGCGAATCTTGAGTTTCAGCCAGACAGAAAGCGCATTGACCACCGAAACGCCGACGCCGTGCAGACCGCCGGAAACCTTATAGGAATTCTGGTCGAATTTACCGCCAGCATGCAGCTGGGTCATGATGACTTCGGCGGCGGAGACGCCCTCGGAGTGCATGTCCGTCGGAATGCCGCGGCCATTATCCGTGACCGTGCACGAACCGTCGGGATTGAGCGTGACGGTGACGCGGGTCGCGTGGCCGGCAAGCGCCTCGTCGATGGCATTGTCGACGACTTCGTAGACCATATGGTGAAGGCCGGAACCGTCGTCCGTATCGCCGATATACATGCCCGGGCGCTTGCGAACCGCATCCAATCCCTTGAGAACCTTGATGGACTCCGCACCGTATTCTGGCGAGGTTTCAACTGTCAGTTCCGGTGTATCGCTCATGTAGATTCAATCTTTTCTCGGGTCGCCAGGATCGGCGCGCCGTATTTATAGCAGAACCGGGCGAATCATGCCCGGTCCTTGGCCTAGATATAGTGCTTATCGCACGTTTTTCCAATTCTAAGGGGTGTGAATATCCACGGATCATGGCCAAATTGGCTCATCCGGGCGAGAAATACGACCAGAGGTCCGCACCCAGCAGCGCGCCTGATCCGGCGGGCTGATAGTCACCCGCCAGACAGAGTTAAAGCCGCAATGGCTATTCAATAATCTGGACCGATCCCGACGCAGGTTTTGCGACAGGCGAGCGCGCATCGAGGAAGCCCTTGACTTCGCTGAACTTCAAGCTGCCGTCCCGGTCGCGGTCAATCTCGGCGAAGTGATCGATAAAAAAGCCGAGCCCGGACTTTGAAGCGGATTCCTGCGTGACAAGATGGGTCGCGGGATCCGCGGCCCGGTCGAAGAGCGAGGCTGTGCGCTGGTCGACTTCGGTCGCGATGCTTGCCCGGGTCAATGGAGCCGCCGCCATCCGCGATGGCGCCTGACGCGGCGCGAAGCCCCGCTGCATTCTCATCAGGCCACGCTGCTGCCGCGACTCGCTGCCGAAATCACCCGCACTGGCGAGTGAGGCGCTGCATATGACGCCAATCAGGATCGACGCGAAGATATGATGTCGTTTCATTATTTCACCTGTTCAAATGCGGGCGGGTTGGATGCGGCGAACATTGTCGCCAGTGGCCCATCGTAGAAGGCGCCCAGATCTTGCATCAACTTGTCATAAGAGCCGGTGTACAAAGGCGCTACTCCGTGGCCACCCTCATACAGCTTGACCGGCACCTTGTCGGTGAGGCCGCCTATCTGAAGGTCAACTTCCGACCGATTGAATGGCGTATTCAGATCGTAGTAGCCGTGCTGAACCAGGACTTTCAAATTTGGATTGAGCGTCATGCTGAATGTCAAGTCCGGGATACTGTTGCGCTCCCGCTGCTGGTTATCGGCTATAGTTTGAGGATCGGGTTGATAATCCCAGATATCGATGATCTTACCGTTGAAGCCAACATAAGGCGATTGAGGTTCGTAGCCAATGAACTTGGAATGGTAATCTTTTCGCCAGGCGAAGTAATCGCTCGTGCGATCAAAGACCGGATCTACCGCTTCCGGCTCATCAAAGTAGCGTCCATCATTGAGATAAAGCCGGCTCGCTCCAAGTGCAAATATATGAGTAAAGTCAACCGGGTTCAAATTAGGCGTCGCAATCCACGGATTGTTATTGGCATTGTCGCCCGGCTGATATTGTTTGCCTATCCCTGTAAACGCATAAAGCTTGTCAAGAAACGCGCCACCTTCCGGCTGCCTAATATAAGCCTCCCAAGACTTTCTGTCGGGTACATTCGCATCCGTCTCTTTGAAAATCTTGTTGTAGAGTCCATCGAACTCTCTGCCGAACGCGCGAGCACTGACTAAAAACTGTTCGGTTGACTGACCTTCACGAGCCGTCGACTTCTCATGAAAGCCGGCCACCATCGCATAGGTCGGGATCGCCCCGCCGCAGCTTACGTAGAACAAGTAGCAGCTACTCGTTACATCCAATATCGGGGAATTCAGGACGAGCCCGGAAAGGACGTTTTTGCTCGTGGTGAATGTCGTGTATTGGCTGGTGCCGCTCTCCAGCAGGAGACGTGCCATGATTGGCGCCCGAAATCCGCCATAAGAGAGGCCGTAAATATATTTGGGCGAGTTCTGGCGGTTATACACGTTCACATAGCGCGTGATGAAATCCCGCAAGACTTTGGCATCGCTATCGGCGCCCCAAAAGTCACTGTTCCTGTTCGGCCAGATGGCGAGGGAATTGCCGGTCCCGACCGGATCGACGAAGACGAGATCCGTCTTGTCCAAAATCGTGTTGGGATTGTCTTTCAACGTCCCGATGACGTCCTTCGATGGGGCCGGGCCGTCTTCCTGCATGGGCCCAAGGAAGCCAATATCCAGATCGGCAGATGAGTAGCCCGGCCCTCCATTGAACACGAAGGTTATTGGGCGCGCATCCCGCGGCTGGTCATCGCGCGTATAGGCCGTGTAGGAGATCACCGCTTCAGCATTGAACAGACCTGAGCCAGGTTTGGATGCAATCAACTGACCGGCGGTCGCCGTGAAGGGAATGGAGGTTCCCTTGAGCGCTATCGTGTGCGGTTTGCTGGCTGAGACCTCGCGAGCGTCCGAATGATCCAGTCTTCCATCGGGGTCATAATCTGCCGCCGTTATCGGTTTAACGGAAACAGATGTGGGCGGAGGCGCTGGAACAGTCGACGTCGGCGCCTGCTGAGGCTGGACTGGCGCGCGTTGATTAAAGGTCGGCGTCACATCGGCGCTGTCGGAATCCGATCCTCCGTCGCACGATGCCAGGAAAACAGCCAGCAAAAGCCAGCAAAGGCGAAAATTCATAATCAAAAACCTCACAATATGGACCGGAACGATATCAGTGCAGGCGGGTAAAAAAGAGGCAGTAGAAATTGGAATTTAAAATCACGTCGCAAGCTCGAGGCGGAGCACACCTTATCCAGTTTGCGCCGTCAAGCACAAAATGGCTGGCGCCGCCCCAAAAGAAACCATTGGCATTTCTCCACCCACATGCCCACATGGTCGGCAGGAGCCTGCTAATATGGATACTTTTCAAAGCGCCTTTGTTCCGCCAGCGCCCGTCCCGCGTACCGGGCCGGTCGGAACCTTGCGTCTTATTCGAACCATTTATCGCAACCCGCTCGAACTATGGGGCGAGCCTTCCTATAACGAGCCGTGGGTGTCGATCGACTGGTCCTTCGCCCACACTATCATCGCCAATGATCCCGGCCTCATCCGCCATGTCCTCGTCGACAATGCCAAGAACTACAAGATGGCGGCGGTTCGCCAGCGGATCCTCCGCCCCATCTTGCGCGATGGTCTCCTGACGGCCGAAGGCGAAACGTGGCGCCGTTCTCGCAAGGCCATGGCACCGGTATTTACGCCCCGCCACATCAATGGTTTTGCCGAGGCGATGAAGCGGACGAGCGAGACTTTCGCCAAACGCTACGACAACCTTTCCGGGCCTACGGACGTGTCGCGCGACATGACCATGCTGACCTATGATATTTTGGCCGAGACCCTGTTCTCCGGCGAGATTGCGGGCGACCCGGACCAGTTTTCGCACGAGGTCGACCGCCTGTTTGAAACCATGGGCCGCGTCGATCCGCTCGACCTTCTTGGGGCACCGACCTGGATGCCACGCTTCACTCAGATCCGGGGCAGGCGGGCCCTCGCCTTCTTCCGGCAGATCGTTGCCAATACCATGGAGATGCGCCGCAAGCGCATGGACCGGGAAGGCGACAAGGTTCCAAACGATTTTCTGACCCTGCTGCTCAGGGCGGAAGGCCCGAAGGGACTTTCGCGCGCCGAGATCGAGGACAATATCATCACGTTCATAGGCGCCGGGCATGAAACCACGGCGCGCGCGCTGGGCTGGACGCTCTATCTCCTCGCCAAGGCGCCATGGGAACGCGATCTGATCGAAGCCGAGATCGACGCCTTTATGGCGCAGGCGGACGTGCCGCCCCCGCATGCCTGGCTCGATGCATTGCCGCTCACCCGCGCTGCTTTCGAGGAAGCAATGCGGCTGTATCCCCCGGCTCCCTCGATCAACCGCGAACCGATCGAAGATGATCAATATATGGACCTGAAACTGCCTAAGGGGGCAGCCGTGTTGGTCATGCCGTGGACGGTCCATCGCCATCGGCTCTATTGGGAAAATCCCGATGCGTTCATGCCGTCGCGTTTTCACCCGGAAAATCGCGATAGGATCGACCGTTTCCAATATTTGCCGTTCGGCGCCGGGCCGCGCGTGTGCATCGGCGCAAGTTTTGCGCTGCAAGAGGCGATCATCGCGCTGGCGACGCTGCTCTACCGCTTCAGATTCGATGTCGCCGGCGCCTACAAGCCATGGCCCGTGCAGAAATTGACCACGCAACCCGATGGCGGGTTGCCAATGAGCGTGCAGGCGCGGCGCTAACTTGATTTCCTAGGAAATATTCTATATATTTCTTTCTATTGAAAGGAATATCCATGGGAATCGCTGCTCAGCCGCTTTCAGAAATCCCGGATCGAACCGCCGTTGTTTCCAAGGCGCTGTTGCGGTCATCGGAACTGCTGGGCCTCACCGCAAAGGAACTCGCCCATATTGTCGGACTTTCGGAGCCAAGCATATCGCGTTTGAAGCGTAGCCTCGATGGCGCGCCGCTCACCGGCAAGAGTTATGAACTCGCGCTGCTTTTCATCCGCCTCTACCGTTCGCTCGACGCTATCGTCGGCGGCGACGATGCGGTTGCGCGCTCATGGATGCGAACTGACAACACCATACTCGGCGGCAAGCCGCTCAACCGGATCAAAACCATTGACGGCCTCACCCATGTCCTCGCCTATCTGGACGCCCGACGCGCTCCGATCTGAAGCCAGGGACAGCCATGGCGGCTGCTGGCGTCTCGTTGAAGCGCAACATCGCGTTTCAACGATAAAACTCGTCGACACGCTCGCCGAACAGGCCCTGCTTGAAGATGAACTCGAAGCCACTAAGCCGCCGCTGCCGCCCGCCTGCATTCATCTCGACTATCTGCTGGCGACCCCGTTTCGCTACGGGCGCTATCCAGGCAATTCGCGTTTTCGCCGCGAAGGCTATTCGCCGGGCGTCTTCTACTCGAGCGAGATGGTCGAAACGGCGGTTGCCGAAACCGCTTTTTACCGTCTGCTGTTTTTCATCGAAAGTCCGGGCACACCCTGGCCGCGCAATGCGCTCGAATTCACCGCGTTCGAAGCGCGCTACGCCACGACCCATGCCATCGATCTGACGGTCGCGCCCTTTGCCGAACATCGAAGCCGCTGGACGCATCCAACCGACTATTCCGCCTGCCTCGCCCTTGCCGATGCGGCGCTTGCGGCGGGCATCGATCTCATTCGCTACCAGTCCGTTCGCGATCCGCAAGGCGGCGCCAATCTCGCCCTGCTCTCCTGTGCCTGCTTCGCCATGCCCAACCCCGTGCGCAAGACGACATGGCGGCTGCATTTCTCCGACTACGGCGTCAATGCCATATGCGACATGCCGGACCTGCGGCTGGGCTTCACCCTCGCGACCTTTGGCGACGATCCGCGCGTTAAAGGCGCGGCGCGGCAATAATCAAGTGATCACGCTCGGCTTGTCGCGGCCCGTGTGAGCCTTGATCCCGGCAAGATCCTCCGCAGCGCGGATAAGGTCGGCAAGTGCGCTCTGTGTCTCAAGATCGTGGCGGTTCGGATCGGGCTCATAGCGTTCCACGTAGACACGGACCGTCGCGCCCGATGTGCCGGTGCCCGACAGGCGGAAGACGACGCGCGAGCCGCCTTCGAAGAGAACGCGTATGCCCTGGTTTTCGCTTACCGACTTGTCGACAGGGTCGCGATAGGCAAAGTCGTCGGCGGTTGCGATCGTCAGACCCTCAACCTTCGTGCCGGGAAGCGAAGCGAGTTTGCCGCGCAGATCGTCCATCATCTTGTTGGCCCCAGCCGTATCGACGCCTTCATAGTCGTGACGCGAATAATAATTGCGCCCGTAGGTCGCCCAATGTTCCCTGGCAATGTCAATGACGCTCATGCGGCGCACGGCAAGTATGTTGAGCCAGAGGAGCACAGCCCAAAGCCCATCCTTCTCGCGCACATGGTTCGAGCCGGTGCCGGCGCTTTCCTCGCCGCAGATAGTCGCCATATCGGCGTCGAGCAGATTGCCGAAGAACTTCCAGCCCGTCGGCGTTTCATACATGCCGATGCCGAGCTTTTCGGCGACACGGTCCGCGGCACCGCTGGTCGGCATCGAACGCGCAATGCCCTTGAGGCCCGCCTTGTAGCCGGGGGCCAGATGGGCATTGGCTGCAAGCATCGCCAGCGAATCGGATGGAGTGATGAAGATGCCCTTGCCGATGATCAGGTTGCGGTCGCCGTCACCGTCGGACGCGGCCCCGAAATCCGGGCCGTCCGGCGACATCAAAAGGTCATAGAGATCCTTGGCGTAGACGAGATTGGGATCGGGATGATGCCCGCCGAAATCGGGCAGCGGCACGAAGTTGACGCATGTGCCTTCCGGCGCGCCAAGGCGCTTTTCAAGAATCTCCTTGCCATAGGGGCCGGTCACCGCGTGCATCGAATCAAAGCGGAAGGTGAAACCAGATTTGATGAGATCGCGTATCGCATCAAAGTCGAAGAGCTGTTCCATAAGCGCCGCATAGTCGGCAACCGGATCGATGATTTCGACCTGCATGCCGGCGATTTCGCGCTTGCCGATCGTATCGATATCGATATCTGCAGCTTCCGCTATAACATATTGCTTGATCGCCTTCGAACGCGCGAAAATCGCCTCGGTGATCTTCTCCGGCGCCGGCCCGCCATTGCCGATATTGTACTTTATGCCGAAATCCTCGTTCGGACCGCCTGGATTGTGGCTGGCCGAAAGAACGAGGCCGCCAAAGGCCTTGTATTTACGGATCACGTTCGATGCCGCGGGCGTCGAGAGGATGCCGCCCTGCCCGACGAGCACGCGGCCGAAGCCGTTGGCGGCCGCCATCTTCAAGGCAATCTGCACCACATCGCGGTTGTAGTAACGGCCGTCGCCGCCGATAACGAGCGTCTCACCCTTATATCCTTCAAGCGCATCGAAAACCGACTGGATAAAGTTTTCGACATAGTTCTTCTGCTGGAAGACCGGGACTTTCTTGCGCAAGCCGGACGTTCCGGGCTTCTGGTCGTCGAATGGTGTGGTGGCAATGGTTTTGAACATGATGACCTTCCAGTTTCTGCGCATCTGCCTCAATCTATTGGGGCGGGACGTAGCAGGTCAACATGACGATTTTCAGATGAGCCAAGCATGTTTACGACCTTCGTAGAATTGACAGGCCTTACGCCCTTGGTGCCTTTCGCTAACCAGGAGGTAAATTGGCGAGGCGCCCGTCCGGTCGCAGATTTCGAACCGGCGAGGATGTTGATATTGTCCGGCGATTACCGCCGACGGATGTTCATCTTGCACATCATACTTAATTCATTGGGAGGAAATTATGAGATCACGGACCGCATTCGTGGCGGGTCTGGTTGGAGTATCGTTGCTGGCGGGTTGCAATAACGACAGCAAGACAGACAGCAACAACGACACAAGCAGTTTCGAACAGACGATTGCCCAGCAGGCCGGCGAGATTCAAAGCCTGAAGGATGGCCAGAGCAAGCTTGAGGCGGCAGCCGGCAGTTTGGGCACAACGCTAACGCAAGGCGTTGCAGACCTGGAGCGCGCGCAGACCGTCATCACCGAGATGCAGGCAAAACTTGCAGCCAAACCTGACGGCGATCCGGAGGCCATCAAGGCACTGCAGGCGACGCTGACGCAATTGCAGAACGACCTTGCGGCAAAACCTGCCGGTGATCCAAAGGCTGTCAAGGCGCTTCAGGACACACTTGCTGAGGTGCAGGCGAAACTTGCAGCCAAACTGGACGGCGATCCCGTCGCTGTCAAGGCGCTTCAGGACACAATTACCGAGGTGCAGGCGAAACTTGCAGCCAAACCTGACGGCGATCCTGTCGCTGTCAAGGCGTTGCAGAACGCGCTTGCCGAGGTGCAGGCGAAACTTGCAGCCAAACCTGATGGCGATCCAGTCGCTATCAAGGCGTTGCAGGACGCGCTTGCCCAGGTTCAGAAGGACCTTCTGGCCAAACCGAGCGGCGATCCGGAGGCCATCAAGGCGCTGCAGGCGACGCTCGCGCAGTTGCAGAAGGATCTTGCAGCCAAACCGGCGGGCGATCCTGCAACACTGAAAAACATCCTCGCCCGTCTTGCCGAAATCGAGATGACTCTACGACGTCCGGATCAATCGGACATGGCACTAACCCAGTTTGTCGATCCGATGATCGGAACCGGGCAGGTCCCTCCGACCGATACCGGAAGCAAGGAGGACCTGCTTGGTGGGTTCACTACGCCATCGGCAAATGCCCCATTCGGAATGATTGCATGGGGTCCCGATACGCCGGGAGTTCCAGGAACGTGGAGCCCGCCCGGCTATCACTACCCGCAAGCATCGATCACCGGTTTCAGCATGACACATCTCAGCGGCGTCGGTTGTCCTTCCGGCGGCGCTATTCCCATCATGCCGCAGATCGACGCAAAAGAAGGCACCATTCCCTTCAGCCACAATGACGAGGTTGCAAGGGCGGGATACTACTCTGTCAAAATGTCGAATGCCATTCGAACAGAACTGACAAGTACAGTGCGCAGTGGATTGGGACGCTTCACCTATCCCGAGGGCAAACCCGCGCTCTTGAAAATTAAGGCCAGCACGAACTACACCGGATCCTCTTCATCCATCGCAGCCAGCGAAGCAGACCGCACCGTCTCCGGTTATGCAACTGGAGGCGCGTTTTGTGGCAGCGGAAGCAGTTACAAGATATATTTCTATGCCACGCTCGACCAGGCTTTCACCGCGGCTCAAAGCGGCAACAGTATCACGCTCACCTTCGCGGCGCCCCCGCCGTCCGCTCCGGTCAAGGCGTTGATGAAGGTCGGCATTTCCTATGTCAGCGTCGCCAATGCCAAGGCAAACCTCGAAGCGGAGGGCGGACCGCTTACTTTCGAACAGGCCCGCGAGCAAGCGGATGCGGCATGGAACAAGCGGCTGAATGCAATCCAGGTTACCGGTGGGACCAGGGACGAAAAGACGAAATTTTATTCGGCCATGTATCATGCTTTCCTGGCGCCATCCGTATTCAGCGATGTGAACGGCGAGTACATCAGCTTCAATGACGCCGGCACCACAAAAAAGGCCCCGGAGGGCCATGTCCAATATACAACTTTTTCGAGTTGGGACACGTACAGGTCGCTTGCGCCGCTCCAGGCTCTGCTTGCGCCCGATGAAGTCGGGGACATGATGCAGTCGCTGGTTTTCGACGCGGAAGATTGCGGCGGGACATTCCCGATGTGGGCGGAGGGAAATACCAGCAGCAACATCATGCCTGGTGACGGCGCGTCGATTATCGTCGCCCAATCGAACGCCTTCGGCGCATCAGGCTTCGACAGGCAGAAGGCGCGCAAGATCATGCTCGATACGGCGTTTGGCCGCGCCACAGAATGCCGGACTACGACCAACCTGCCGGGTCTCAAGGGCTATATGGAGCGAGGCTATCTCGCCGGGGGTGACGGCGAGGGTCAGCCGACATCCACAAACATGGAATATGCCAGCAGCGACTTTGCCGTCTCTCGATACGCGAGCGGCGTCGCTGCGACGGATCCCCAGATCGTCGCCGGAGCAGAAGCGGACGAGCCGAAGACCCTTCTTTCGCGTTCGGGCAACTGGGCCAACCTGTTCAACCCGAACTGGCGCAATGTCGTTGGACAGCCCTATCCGCAACTGCAACCAAGGAACAAGGACGGAACCTGGCGATCATATCTACCAGTCTCAAGCTGGGATAATGACTACCGCGAAGGCAATGCCGAGCAATATACCTTCATGGTCCCGCACGACATTCGCGGCATGCTCGCCAAGCTGGTGATCGATACGGACAAAGACAAGGGAACCGAAAAGGACGGGATTGCCCGCCTGGATGAGTTCACAAAGAACCTCAATGGCGGCTGGAGCTATCAACCCGCGAGATTGTGGATTGGCAACGAACCGGGCTTCCTTACGCCGTGGCTCTACAACTGGACGAGCCAGCCATACAAGACGCAGGCGTTGGTCCGGCGCATCGTTGACGAGCAGTTCGCGGTTTCGCCTTCGGGGTTGCCGGGAAATGATGATGAAGGCGCGATGTCCGGCGTCTATATCTGGGGAGCCCTCGGCCTTTATCCGGAAATACCCGCTGTATCCGGCTTCGCGCTGCACAGCCCGCTATTTTCCGAGGCGAGGATCAAGCTCGGCAACGGCAAGGTCCTCACGATCGCGGCCGACAAGACACCGCTCAAATATATCCAGAAACTGACGGTGAACGGGGCAGCCCATGACAGTCCATGGATCGACCTCGACAAACTATCATCGGGTGCGCGCCTGGAGTTCACGTTGAGCGACAAGCCAAGTTGCTGGGGTTCAAACCCGCCGGCCGCGCTGCTGCCGCCATCCTTCGCACCGGACGGCACACAGACGCCGCGGCTGAAGCCGGAGAAGGAGTGTGCCCTCAACTGACGCAGAAGCGTTCGCAGGACAAAAAAGGAGGGCTCCGACCATGCCGGAGCCCTTCGCTTTTTACATGCCGGGGAATGCTAGCGGACGATGACCTTGGCGCCAACTTCGGCGCGATTGTAGAGGTCGATGATGTCCTGGTTCATCAGGCGGATGCAGCCCGACGACATCGCCTTGCCGATCGACCACCATTCCGGCGTGCCATGCAGACGATAGCCGGTATCGCCGCCCTTGTTGAACAGATAGAGGGCGCGGGCACCGAGAGGATTGCTCAGGCCCGGATCCATGCCGTCGCGGAACTCGGCGAGCTTCGGCTGGCGTGCAATCATTTCCCTCGGAGGGGTCCATGTCGGCCATTCGCGCTTCAAGGCAATGCGGGCGCTGCCCGACCATTCGAAGCCTTGCTTGCCGACACCGATGCCGTAGCGCATCGCGCGGCCGTCGCCCAGGACGTAGTAGAGATATTTTGCCTTGGTATCGACAATGATCGTTCCCGGCGCTTCGCCGCCGTCGTAGTTGACTTCCTGGCGCAGATATTGCGGCGGGATCTTGGTGCGCGGAACCGCTGGAATGACGTATCCCGCATCAACGACGGAATTATAGGACGCGGTCGAATAGCTGAGCCCGATTGTCGAACAACCGGTCAAGGCGGTTGCACTCATCAGTCCAACCGCAAGGACGATAGTCTTCAGTTGCATGGTTACCCCAGTGAATAATTGTGCGCGAATCGGCGTTTGGTTTAGCTGTTGCCTCTCTTGCGCCAATATTGTTAATGCCTGATTAACTGTAAAGCGCAGTGTTTCGTTAACCATGTTTTGCTCAACCTGGCGATTGGTTTTCCTACCCATGGTTGCAGTTTTGTCGGTATTGTCTCGTTTATGCCACTCGTCTCCCTAGGTCAGACAAGCCCTTTGATAGATGGCCGCCAGTCGGAAAACGCCATGCTGGTGCGCCGCGGCGTGCAGCGGCTGTTCCTCGAACTCGGCCTCGCGGTCATGCCGGAACTGCCGCTGGCCTCGGGCCGGCGCGCGGATCTTGTTGCCCTGACGCGCAGTGGTGAAATCTGGATCGTCGAAATCAAATCCTCGATCGAGGATTTCCGGGTCGATCGCAAATGGCCGGTTTACCGCCAGCATTGCGACCGGCTGTTCTTCGCGACTCACCCCGGCGTTCCCGCCGATATTTTTCCGGACGATTGCGGATTCATCCTTTCGGACGGTTATGGCGCCGAAATCATTCGCGACGCCCCCGAGCACAGGTTGCCCGGCGCTACGCGCAAGGCCATGACCCTGCGCTTTGCGCGGGTCAGTGCTGCGCGCATGACGCTCGCAGAACTCGCCGGCATCGAACTGCCCGAGACCGATGTGGAATAAAGCGTTTCGTTTCAGATAGCTAAAGAACCAGTGAGTGCTTTAATCGTCACCACGATCTAACGCGGGGCGCGCTTGGCGAGAATCCGCTGCAGCGTGCGGCGATGCATGTTGAGCCGGCGCGCCGTTTCCGAAACATTGCGGTCGCACATTTCATAGACCCGCTGAATATGCTCCCAGCGCACCCTGTCGGCCGACATCGGATTTTCTGGCGGCGCAACTTTTTCACCGGTTCGGCGCGTCAACGCGGCAAAGACTTCGTCAGCATCGGCAGGCTTTGAAAGATAGTCGATCGCCCCGATTTTGACGGCGTTTACCGCGGTCGCGATATTGCCATAGCCGGTCAGGACGATCGCGCGCGTATCCTCGCGGCGTGCGCGGATCGCCTCGATAATATCAAGGCCGTTGCCGTCGCCAAGGCGCATATCGACGACCGCATAGGCCGGCGCATTGACCTTGACGCTCGCAAGACCCGCCTCGACCGAATCGGCAATGGCGACGACGAAGCCGCGTGACTCCATGGCGCGGGCCAGCCGCTGCAAGAAGGGCTTGTCGTCATCGACCAGAAGAAGTGTTCGATCGCCGCCGATCGCTTCAATATCGTCCTGATCCGTGTTTTCCATCAGGTATTCCTGCTCATTCACTGTAAATATGGATGTTAATGGTTCGCAATGAACAAAAAGTCAAAGATTATCCATCAGTAAGCAATTGATGGCGAGGCCAGATAACAACGACTTCTGCCCCCTGCCCCGGATCGTTGCGATTGCGGAAGGTGATTGTCGCGCCTGAGCGTTCGAGCAATGTCTTGGCGATGAAGAGGCCAAGGCCGAGACCGCCACCATGCTCGTTGATCGCGCGGTCACGGCCGGTGGTGTACGGCTCGCCGATCCGGTCGAGAATATCGGGTGCAAAACCCTTGCCGTCATCGCTGATGACAATTTCGACGGTCCTGTCGCTCCAGCCCCAATTGACGTTGATGGTTTCGCGCGCGAAATCGACGGCATTTTCGACGAGATTGCCAAGACCGTAGATAATGCCGGGATTGCGGCGGATAACCGGCTCATTGCCTTCGCCGCGCATCTTCGAGACGACGATGTTGATGCCGAAATTGCGGTTGGGTTCAATGACCTCCTCGATCAGCGAAGAAATTTTCAGGCGCGACATGTGCTCTTCACTGGTCGACGACAGGCTCGTCAGCCGCTTGAGAATTTCGCGGCAACGCTCGGTCTGCGAGCGGAGAAGCTCGATATCCTCGGCGAAGCGGTCATCCTTCTTGAGACTGCGCTCCATCTCCTTGGCAACGAGCGCGATGGTTGCGAGCGGTGTGCCGAGCTCGTGCGCGGCGGCGGCGGCCAGTCCATCGAGCGCGGAGAGATGCTGCTCGCGCTGCAGGATCAGTTCGGTGGCGTTGAGCGCATCGGCGAGGAGACGGGCTTCCTCGGCGACGCGGTAGGCATAGACCGCGGTGAATGCCAGGGCCGAAACGACCGAACACCAGACGCCGGCGATCAGTACGAAGGGCAGTTGCATCGTCTCGCCCTCATACCAGGGCAAGGGCAGGTGCACGTAGGCCAGCAACGTTGCGCAGGCCGTTACCAGAAGGCCGAGTGCGGTCGTTGCATAGGCCGGCAGCGACGTCGCGGAGATGATGACTGGCACGATCATCAGCACGGCGAACGGGTTCTGCAGCCCTCCGGTCATGTAAAGCAGTCCCGCCACCTGCAATATGTCGAAGGCAAGCACGGTGATGGCGGCCCGCGGTTCGAGGCGGTGATTTATCGGATAGCGGAACGACATAAGGAGGTTCAGCCAGGCCGAGCAGGCGATCAGCGCGAAGCATATGCTGACGGGAAACGGAAACTTCAGATAGAGCGCGACGAAGAGCACGGCGATGCTCTGTCCTGCAACCGCAAGCCAGCGCAGCCGGATCAGCGTCGTCAGCCGCAGCCGGCGCGACAGATAAGATGAGCGTGTCTGGAAATCCTGGACCATGGAGGTGATTTAGAACAAAGCTCACGCAAATGGAAACATGATTCCTATGAGCCCGCTTCAGCGTCAATCGTTGGTTGTGCCGCTCAGGTTCCCCGCGGTTTCGCGCGGGCAGTGGGCACTGCATTGGCGGGGTCGTCCGGCCAAACATGCTTGGGATAGCGGCCGCGCATGTCGGAGCGCACATCGGCCCAGGAGCCTTTCCAGAAGCCCGGTAGATCGCGGGTGATCTGGATCGGCCTATGCGCCGGCGACAGCAGCTCCAGCAGCAGCGGCACCGTTCCGCTGGCAATCGCCGGGTGCGTCCCGAGCCCGAACAGTTCCTGCACGCGCACCGCGAGCACAGGCGCTTCCGCCTCATAGCGGATCGGAATATTCGAACCGGTCGGCACCTCGAAATGCGTTGGCGCCAAGGCATCGATCTTGCGCTGCAAATCATAAGGCACCAGCGCACGCAGCCCCTCGGCGATCGCATGTCCCGATATCTGGCCAAGCTGCGCCGTTCCGTTAAGGTAAGGCAACAGCCAGTCTTCGAGCTTCGCTTGCAACGACGCATCGTCCATCGCCGGCCAAGGATCGCCAAGACCCTGATGCAGCCAGGTGAGGCGACGCCGCAGGATCGCCGCTTCCCTGGACCATTGCAGGATGTCGAGGCCGTGGTCCCTGACGGCCGCAATGACGCCTCGGTCGGCTTCTTCACCAGTTGGCGCCGGCAAGGTCTTCTCCGACAACGCGATGGCGCCGATACGCGTAACTTCGCGCGCCTGCAAGGCGTTGCGGGCCGGGTCATAACTGACCTGCCTGCCATTGATGATGCGATCGCCGAGAGCGGCGCGTATGTCCGATTCGGAGATTTCCGCTACCGAAAGAATGCGTGCGCGGCCCGCCCGCCCCGCCAGATCGGCGACGACGAGCCATGGCGATTTTGCCAGCGAGGTGGCGGGGTCGAGTTCGCCGCCACGGCCATTGGCGAGCGTAAACTGGCCATTGCCGCGAGCCTTGGCGATACGGTCCGGGTAAGCGTCTATGAGAAGCCGCCCGGCACTCTCCTGCGCGTCTGCCTCGCCTGTATCCTTGCCAGCCAGGCGTTTCGCCAGTCCGCGCGCGCGTGCCGCCCGATCGCCGCGCTCGCGTTCAAAGCGCACCAGTCGCGTTTCGATGTCGACGTCGTTGCCGCCAAGGCCGCGCTCCGTCAAAAGCACAGCGATTTCGGCAGCGCGCGTGCCTTGCCCGCGCTCGCGTGCCGCGAGCACCATATGGGCCAAACGGACGGGCAAAGCGAGATTGCGCATGGCCTCGCCCATCGGCGTGATGCGATCATCGTGGAGCGCCCCAAGTTCGTTGAGCAACGCCTTTGCTTCTTTGACCGCGGGCACTGGCGGCATGTCGAGAAATGCAAGGCTGGCCGGATCTTTGACGCCCCATGCGGCGCAATCGAGGACAAGGCCGGAAAGATCGGCCTCCAGTATTTCCGGCGGCGAGAAGGCCTCGAGTGCCGCAGTCTGTTCCGCCCGCCATAGACGCAATGCAACACCGGGCTCCGTGCGTCCGGCACGCCCGGCGCGTTGCTCGACGGCAGCGCGCGACGCCCGCACCGTTTCGAGCCGGGTGAGCCCGGTCGCCGGCTCGAATTTCGGCAGGCGCGCAAGGCCGCTGTCGATGACGGCGCGCACGCCATCGATTGTTATGGAGGTTTCGGCAATCGAAGTCGCGAGCACCACCTTGCGTTTGCCGGGAGGTGGCGGGCTGATGGCGGCATCCTGGTCACGACCCTCCAGCGCGCCATAAAGCGGCGTGACGAAGGTGTCCGCCGGAACACGCCCCTCGAGTGCTGCGATGGTCCTTTCGATTTCGCGTTGTCCGGGGAGGAAAGCGAGAATGCTGCCACTCTCCCCGGCGAGCGTGTCCCGCACCGCCCGCGCCATTGCATCTTCGATCTTTTCATCGGGCTTGCGCTCGCGATAGCGGATATCGACGGGGAAGGACCTGCCCTTGCTTTCGAGGACTGGCGCACTGCCGAGGAGTTTGGCCACGCGCGCGCCGTCGAGCGTCGCCGACATGACCAGAAGCTTCAGGTCGGGCCGCAATGCAGCCTGCACATCGAGCGCCAGGGCCAGGCCGAAATCCGCATCGAGGCTACGCTCGTGAAACTCATCGAAAAGCACGACGGAAGTGCCCGAGAGCCCCGGATCATCGAGGATCATGCGGGCGAACACACCTTCCGTCACCACGAGTATGCGCGTCTTCGCCGAGACCTTGTTTTCAAGCCGCATGAGATACCCGACGGTTTGACCCACACTCTCGCCAAGGAGGCTCGCTATGCGGTTGGCGGCAGCGCGGGCAGCGAGGCGGCGCGGCTCCAGCAGGACGATCGTGCCATCCCCCCGCCATGACGCACCAAGCAGGTGCAGCGGCACGAGCGTGGTCTTGCCCGCGCCGGGAGGGGCAACGAGCACGGCAGCGCTTCCATGCGCCAGCGCATCATCGAGCGCCGGCAGGATTTCGGTGACAGGAAGGGGCGGCAGTTCTTTCACGTACAGGTCCGATATCTAAGTGCAGGCTTTTTGGCAGGCTTCTTATCAGGGAGTCCAGTGGGATGATGTTGACGACGAGAAATGTCGCGGTTCGGATTGACGACCCTGTGCCCCTTCCCGATAGTGCGCCAAAGCAAATCACATTGCTGATCGAGACGCATCAGGGAGACAATAATGAAATCGCGCGCCGCCGTCGCCTGGGAGGCCAAAAAGCCGCTCACCATCGAAACGATCGAGATCAGCGGCCCCAAGCCCGGTGAAGTGCTCGTCGAGATCATGGCGACCGGGGTCTGCCACACCGATGCCTACACGCTTTCCGGGCTTGATTCCGAAGGGAAGTTCCCGGCGATTCTCGGGCATGAGGGCGCAGGAATCGTGCGCGAGATTGGCGCGGGCGTGACCTCGCTGAAGGTCGGCGACCATGTCATTCCGCTCTATACGCCCGAATGCCGCCAGTGCAAGACATGCCTTTCGCAGCGCTCGAACCTGTGCACAGCCATCCGCTCGACGCAGGGGCAAGGCGTCATGCCCGACGGCACCAGCCGCTTTTCCTGCGAAGGCGGTGAGGTCTTCCACTATATGGGCTGCTCGACTTTCTCCAACTTCACCGTGCTGCCCGAAATCGCCCTTGCCAAGGTGCGCGAGGACGCGCCATTCGACAAGATCTGCTACATCGGCTGCGGCGTCACCACCGGCATCGGCGCCGTCATCTATACGGGCAAGGTGTGGCCCGGCGCGAATGTCGTCGTCTTCGGGCTCGGCGGCATCGGCCTTAATGTGATTCAGGGTGCACGCATGGTCGGCGCCGACAAGATCATCGGTGTCGACATCAATCCCGGCAAGGTGGCGATGGCGAAAAAATTCGGCATGACCGATTTCGTCAATCCGAACGAAGTAGGCAATGACAGGGTCGTTCAGGCAATCCAAGAGTTGACGGATGGCGGCGCCGATTTTTCCTTCGACGCCACCGGCAATACCAATGTCATGCGCCAGGCGCTCGAATGCTGCCATCGCGGCTGGGGCACCAGCATCGTCATCGGCGTTGCCGAGGCCGGCAAGGAAATTTCGACGCGGCCGTTCCAGCTCGTCACCGGTCGCAACTGGCGCGGCACGGCTTTTGGCGGCGCGCGCGGGCGCACCGATGTGCCGAAGATCGTCGACTGGTACATGGAGGGCAAGATCGATATCGACTCGTTGATCACCCACACAATGCCGCTCGACGAAATCAATACTGCATTCGATCTCATGCATGAGGGCAAGTCGATCCGTTCGGTCGTCACTTTCTGATGCAACCCGGTCCGTATAAAGTGATCCTCAGCGGGCTGGACGAACTCAGCCCGCGCGAACTCTATGATATGCTCAAGATGCGAGTCGACGTCTTCGTCGTCGAGCAGAAATGTCCCTACCCCGAGCTCGACGGAAAGGATGTCGATGCGCTGCACCTGCGCCTGATGGATGGCAAGACGCTGGTCGGTGGCGCCCGCATCCGCAAGCCGGAAAAGGACGAGCCAGCGGCCCGGATCGGCCGCGTCGTCGTCTCTCCGGATCATCGCGGCAAACGCCTTGGCGAGCGGCTGATGGTCGAGGCCATTGCCCAATGCGAGCGGCTTTATGCCGAACGCCCGATCAATCTTTCGGCGCAGAGCCACCTCAAGGGCTTCTATGAATCCTTCGGCTTCGTGCCGGTGTCGGAGGAGTATCTCGAGGACGACATTCCGCATATCGACATGCAGCGCCCCGCTGCGGTCGCAACAGACTAGCTGTCGTTCGACAAAGGGCCCACATGTGGAAACGCCATAATCCCTTTTACATTGCCGCCGTCGTCGGGATCGCCGTATTCGCAGTTGCGGTGTTCCTGCTCTCGTCGCGCATTGCCGCTGTCATTGCCGCCAATGCGTTTTTCGTCATCTACCTGCTCCTGTCGGCATTCAAGGTTCACAGGCTCACGCCAGACTACCTTCGCAACAATGCGGCCAAATCGGACGAGCCTGTGGGCATCATCTTCGCCGTCACTTTTTGCACGGTGCTCGTCGCAGTCGGCTCGCTGTTTGCGCTGATCAATTCCGGGCAGGACAAGCACCCGCTCGACCTGACGCTGACGCTTTTCGCAGTCCCGCTCGGCTGGCTGACGATCCACATGATGACGGCGATCCACTATGCCCATATGTACTGGCAGCCGGGCGAAGATGCCGATGGCGTGAAAGACAAGCCGCGCCACCACGCCGGCGGTCTCGACTTTCCTGGCGACAAGGAGCCCGGCGGCATCGAATTCGTCTACTTCTCCTATATTATCGGCATGACGGCGCAGACGTCCGACACCGCGATCACCAGTTCGCAGATGCGCCGGATCAATCTCGTCCACGCCATCGTTTCGTTCTTCTTCAATACGGTGCTGGTCGCAGCCGCGGTGAATGTCGCCGTCGCCCTCGGCCAACCGCAATAAATCGGGATCCCATGGAAACGCTATCCACCGCCACGAGCTTCGAGGGAATTCAGGGCGTCTATCGCCATCGCAGCGAAGCCTGCCAATGCGACATGACCTTTGCCGTATTCCTGCCGCCGCAGGCGAAGGACGGTCCGGTGCCGCTCCTCTGGTACCTCTCGGGGCTTACCTGCACGCATCAGAACGTGATGGACAAAGGCGAATATCGCCGCGCCGCAGCCGAACACGGTGTCGCCATCATCTGTCCGGATACGAGCCCGCGCGGCGAGAATGTGCCGGACGAAAAAGACAACTGGCAATTCGGCAGCGGCGCCGGCTTTTATCTCGACGCCACGCAAGCGCCCTGGTCGACCAACTATCGGATGGCAAGTTATATCGGCGAGGAACTTCCGGCGCTGGTGGCGACCAACTTCCCCGTGGATATGGAGCGTCAGGGCATATTCGGTCATTCCATGGGCGGCCATGGCGCGATCACACAAGCCCTGAAGCACAAGGGACGTTTCAAATCCGTTTCAGCGTTCGCGCCGATCGCGCGGCCCATGGTCGCCGGCTGGTCACGCCCGGCCTTCGAGAAATATCTCGGGCCGGACGAAGCGGCGTGGCGGGCCTATGACAGCGTTGCGCTCATCGAGGATGGCGCGCGCGTGGCGGAATTGCTGGTCGATCAGGGCAAGGCCGACGGATTTCTTGACGATGGCCTGCGCCCCTGGCTGCTGGAAGAGGCCTGCGCCAAGGCCGGCATTCCACTGACGCTCAATATGCGCGACGGCTACGATCATTCCTACTTTTTCATCTCAACCTTTATGGCTGATCACATTGCCTGGCACGCACAGCGCGTGACGGGCTGAGCGTTTCAGATGCAGAGGGGCGTAGCGGCGTTGACGGCCCGCGTCGTTGCCCATAATCGACACTTAGGCACGGGTCACTTCCGTTCAGAAACAAGCGATGCGGATTGCTTGGAGAGACGTGTATGCCACCGCTCTCGCTGTTGTCTAATCTACTATCTACCTTATCGCGCCACCAGATCCTCCTGGAATGGAATTACAGTTAGTGCCGCCAAAATAGGTGGCGGATGGACTGGATCATCGGTTTCAAGGAGCTTCGAAAACCCAACTGCGTAATCTTCAGTCATAACAAACCATTGATTAAACTTTCGGCTAATTGACGCGGCCGCAGTTGTTTTTAAAGGTTAGATTTTTAATCGAGGAATTAGCGCCAATGAATTTTAGATATTCAGTTCTTGCCCTGCTCGTTGCACTTGCGGCGTGCGACGATTCAAAGACTGCCGAGGACCAGTCACAAGCGCCGAGCACGTTTGCAGCCTCTGAAGCCACGGCCGCCACAGCACCAGTTGCCGTTACGGGCGCGCCGGTAATCGTCGCTCCAAATCCCGAAACGCCGCCCGCTGTCGTCACCGAGGATCCACTCGCTGCGGTGCGACGCGAGGCAGCCGTCCTCAAGGGGAATGGCAAGTTTGAAGATGCGGCAAGCAAATTGTCTGCCGCGGGTCTCCTGGATGAGGCCGGAGCCCTTCTCGCGGATGCGGGCCTCGAAGAAGAAGCTTTTGATCTCCTCGTGCCCGAGGATCACAGCGTCAATGATACTACCGGCTACGACACGGGTCCGGACGGTTTGATCATGCGATGGCAGATCGACGAGACCACATCGGTCAAGCGCGGTTCCCTGAAGGTGGGCGCCAAGACGGTACCGTTTACTGCACGCGCGGGCCATCTGATTGCCTACGCGCCCGAAGATCCGACATCCCGACAGCAAGATGCCCAGGCCGCAATCTTTTATACAGCCTATACCCGTGACGGCCTGCCGAAGGGCAACCGCCCCATAACCTTCGTATGGGATAACGGGGCCTCCTCACTCTGGTTGCACATGGCCTCGTGGGGACCTAACCGGCTTAGAGTTGACGCACCCATACCCCAGGCATTTTACCAGAAGGTGCCAACTACGTTTCCGCTTGAGGAAAACAGTCTTACGCTTCTCGACAAGACGGATCTCGTCTTCATCGATCCCGTGGGAATGGGCTATTCGACTGCCATCGCCCCATTTACCAACAAGAACTTCGCGCCAGCTGACACATCGAGCGTCGTCATCCGCGATTTCATAATTCGCTACAACAATGTGAATGATCGCCAGAGTTCGCCAAAATACCTTCTTAGCGAATCCTCTGGTTCAACAAGCGCCTCAAGGGTTGCAAACCTGCTCCTCAATGCAGGTACCGGCCGTTTCACACCGGACAAGTCGGGCAAGCCAGCCATTGCATTGTCGGGTCTCGTCCTCGGTTCGCCAAACCTCGATCCGGTGGAGCGCTGTGACATATACCGCGGTACCTACCAGACCTGCGCCAGCTACCTGCCATCCTTCGCAATGGTTGGCGATTATCACAAGCTCGGCGCTGGACGCGGCACCGCAACACGGGAGGCATATCTCCAAGCAGTTAAAAAATTCGTTACGGAGACGTATTTACCAGCCCATGAGGCGCACCCGGAAGAGGCTCCGCAAGGAAGTGACGTCGTACCGTGGTCGACCTGGACCGCGACCGCTCCCGGCCAAGACCTCGTCAATCAACTCACGACGAAAACCGGTTATATAGGGAGTGAATGGAATGATGAGGGCTTCGTGATCCTCGACGATGTGCGGGATAACCTTGTGCCAGGCAAGCGCCTCAGCCTATTCGACGCTCGCCTGACGCTTCCAACGCCTTCTGCCTACAATCTCGATACGTATGTCAATCGTGCGTTCAGCAACGAGTTCACGACCTATATGAAAAAGTCGGTGAACTATCAAAGCAACTCAGGCTATAAGGCCTGCTGCGATGTCCGAAGCGCACGGGAATATATGCCTGCCACCTCGCGTCCTGCGAGCACTCCCGATCTCAGTGAGGCTCTGAGGCTCTCTCCGCATCTTAAGCTGCTCATCCTGCATGGCTACGAGGATCTTGTGGCTCCCGGCTTCCAGACTGAACTCGATCTGAAGAAAGCCGCTCTCGGCGACCGGATTCCCGTTAAATGGTTCGAGGGCGGGCACATGATTTACCTGGCTGAAGAGGCGCGCGCGCCGATGAAGGCCGAACTCGACAAATTTTTCGACGATCCCCGCTATAGCCTGCCGCCAGCCCTCTCTTCTCAATAGGAAAAGAGGGTGTGCTGCAGCGCGTCACCACGCGTGCCTGCTTGCGAACGATCAAGCTTGTCGGCAAGCAGAATGCACCCTCGGCATAACTCTACCCTTCTCGATCTGAGAAGACGCCTTCATCTTAAGATAAGGATTTAACCAGAATGAATTTGAGAAATTGCGCTCTCGCCACCTTGCTGTTGCTGACGGCTTGCGATGGTTCTGATTCTTCCGCGCCACAGCCAGATGGTGCGAGCACCTTCAATAATCCTACGTCGGGAAACGCCGCCGCAAACGTACCCTCTACCGGGGGAGGCGGCACAACCACCACCATATTAAAGCCGGCGGAGGCCATTACTGAAAATCCGACTGAGCGGGCCAAACGCGAGGCGGCGGCACTTCAGAAGGGCGGCGAGTTCGAAAAAGCCGCAGACAAGCTGGCTGCGGTTGGTCTCATCGTCGAGGCTGGGACGCTCCTTGCCGATGCCGGGCTGGAAGAGAAGGCCTTTGCCCTTCTCGCGCCGCAAGACCGTGTGCTCGATGATCCTAACATCTATGATACGAACCTTGGGGGGACGATCCTCCAATCCCAGGTGGACGAAACCACCTCGGTCAAGCGTAGTTCGATGACGATCGGCGGCAAGACGGTTCCATTTACCGCCAGCGCCGGTCACCTCATCGCCTACGGGCCCAAGGGCCCTGCTCCCGGCAAGCAAGAGGCGCAAGCCGCGATCTTCTATACAGCCTATACGCGCGACGGGCTTCCGAAGGACAAGCGGCCTGTCACATTTTTATGGAATGGTGGACCGGGGTCCGCTTCCATCTGGCTCCATATGGGCTCCTGGGCGCCGGTGCGGCTGAAATCCGATGCACCGTCGATTCCGGAAGAGTTCTACAACGAGCCACCGTCAACCCTGCCGTTGGAAGAGAATGCGATCACGCTTCTCGACAAGACGGATATCGTATTCGTCGATCCCGCGGGAACAGGCTATTCGACCGCTGTTGCCCCATACTTAAACAAAAATTTCTGGGGCACCGACTGGGATGCGGGCCTGGTTCGCGATTTCATCATCCGCTACAACAATGTCAACAACAGGCAGACATCCCCTAAATATCTCTATGGCGAGTCCTACGGCGGTATCCGCACGCCGATTGTCGCCGATCTGCTGCTCAATGAGGGTACGGCTCGATTTTTGCCGGAATCCTCCGGCAAAAAGAGCATCGTCCTTTCGGGCCTGATCCTGAATTCACCACTTCTCGACTATGCGAGCGACTGTAACATGACTGTCGGTGTCAGTTGCGCCGGATATTTGCCATCTTTTGCAATGACCGGCGATTATCATAAACGCGCCACGGCTCGGGGAAATGCATCCGCCGAAAACTATCTGCAGACCGTACGAAATTTTGTTACCGAGAAATATCTTCCATCGGTAATGGAACACCCATTGTCCCCGCCTGCCGGAAGCCCCTTGGTTCCCTGGAAGACGTTCGCCGCTACGCAACCCGGTAAGGACCTTATCGCAGAACTGAAAGCAAAGACCGGTATCCCGGCAGCCCAGTGGGCAAATGACCCAAACGTCGGGCCGGGATGGGTGCAACAAAGTCTTGTACCGGAATTCAAGTTGGGGCGATACGACGCGCGCATGAAACTTCCGTCCAATGCGCCCTACGATCCCGACGAGTACATCGATGAGGCCTTCGTCAACCAGTTCAAAAGCTATATGAAACAATCGGTGAACTACACGAATCGATCAGACTACAGTTATTGTTGCTACGCTATATATAATTGGAATTGGCCACACCGGGGTTCGGTGGGTGACTTGAGCCCCTCCAGCATTCCTGACCTTCGAGAATCAATCGCGTTGAACCCGGAGTTAAAGTTGCTCGTCCTCCATGGCTACGAGGACATCGCGACCCCTGGATTCCAGACCGAGCTTGATTTGCAGAACGCGGGAATGGCGGACCGGGTGCCGGTCAAATGGTTCGAAGGCGGCCACATGACCTACAACACCGAGGCGTCGCGCGCGCCCTTGAAGGCGGAGATCGACAAGTTTTTCGACGACCCGCGCTACAGCCTGCCGCCAGCCATTGCCTCGAACTAGGAGCAGCCAGCCATGAACCGTATAATCATATCGACATCGCTTCTGGCAGCGCTCATGCTCGCATCGCCGGCCCAGGCCTATGACGATCTGCGCAAGCCGCCGGCAGATCCATCCGGCACAGTGCGCGAGCCCTTGACCGAGACCGGCATTCAGCAGGAACTCGACCAGCGGCTCCTGCAACGCTTCAAGGCCGCGGCGGGCTCTTCTCCGCGACTGACGAAGCAGCAGGCAAAAGACGCCAATTGGGGCTTCATCGCCGATCATTTCGCCGAAATCGACACGGCTGGCGCCGGCTATGTCAGCTTCGATCAAATCCAGGCATTCATGGATGCGCGCAGCATTGGCGCAACCGCCAAGGCAAGGGTCAAGGCCCGGGCATCGACGGTGAAGACGATCGAGTGACGTGGTGCCGCGTGGAGGGGTTACAGCCCTTCACGCGGCGCCTATGCTTGGGCTTACGCCTCAGGCGTTAAGTCATTTCGGTTCAGAAAAAGCGATGTGGTCCGAGTGAAGCGGGTTTCGAGGCGCGTCGCTCACTGCGGTCGCTAACCTTGCGCACCCAAGTCCTAAACGGACCAGCATCGTCCCAACCAGCCCCAGTCTTACATTGCCCGGCACCTGCCCTCACCTCGGCGAGTCTAATTTGGCCGAGCCCTCACCCGGCGCCTAGCCCACCGAGCCTCGCTCCTAATGCCACCATCTCGCCGGCATCCCAGCACCGGGCCCCGGCCTTACGCCTGCATCCGCACAAGAGTCAGCCTCTTTGCGCAAACTGATCCCCGGGGGCTTTGACCCAAGGACCACCAGTGGCAGCGTCTGAGCGGAGAATCTGTAAAGGAGACCAACGGGCGGGCGTGGGGATCCTTGTACTAAAGTCCGAAAATACGAACGGACTTAAATGCAGACCTCAAGGAACCGACCTATTCGAACACGATCGCCGGGGCGGTGCGTCCGCCCTTGGCCGATTGCAACTCGTCCCAGACCTTCGCCGCGATCTCGCGGTAGGCCTTGGCCTGCGGACCATCGGGGTTGCTGACCACAACCGGCCTTCCGCTGTCGGATGTTTCGCGGATTTCCATGACAAGCGGCACTTCGCCGAGGAAGGGCACGCCAAGGCGCTCAGCCTCCTTGCGCGCGCCGCCATGGCCGAAAATATCGTAGCGCGCGCCGGTATCCGGAGCGATGAAATAGCTCATGTTCTCGACAATGCCGAGAAGCGGCACGTCGACCTTCTTGAACATGTTGAGGCCCTTGCGCGCATCGATCAGCGCCAGATCCTGCGGCGTCGAGACGATGACGGCGCCGGCAAGCGGCACCTGCTGCGCCATGGTCAATTGCGCGTCGCCGGTGCCCGGCGGCATATCGACGACCAGCACATCGAGATCGCCCCACTCCACCTCGCGCAGCATCTGCGTCAGCGCCGACATTACCATCGGCCCGCGCCAGATCATCGGCGTTTCCTCCTCGACGAGGAAGCCGATCGACATGACCTTGAGCCCATAGCCTTGCATCGGCTTCAGCACCCGGCCGGAAACCACTTCCGGCCTGCCATGCAGATTGAGGAGGCGCGGCATGGACGGCCCGTAAATATCAGCATCGAGAATGCCGACACGATGGCCATTGGCGCTGAGGCCGAGTGCGAGATTGACCGCCGTGGTCGACTTGCCGACGCCGCCCTTGCCCGAGGCCACCGCGATGATCGCGCCAACGCCGGGCACGCCGGCCTTCACCGGCGCGGCTCCATGGGTGTGCGGCTGTGCGCCTTGCGCCGGAACGCGCGGCGGCGGGGTGGCCCCGGCGGGTGCGGAACGTTGCGCAGGACGTGGTGAAGGCGTTGACCGCGGTGCGTCATCACTGGTCGGGCCGCCTTTCTTTTCGGCGGTCAAAGCAACGACTGCACCGGCAACGCCGGGCATCGCCTTGACGACGCGCTCGGCGGCGGACCGCAGCGGTTCCAGTTCCTGGGCGCGGGCGGCGGGGACAGTAATCGAGAAAAACACCTTGTTGTCGGCAATGAAGATATCCGAAACAAGGCCGAGCTCGACGATGTTGCTGTTGAAATCGGGGCCCGTCACAGTCTTTAGCTGTTCGAGGACCTGCTCTTTCGTCACGCCTGCCATTTAAAATTCCATCCCTGTCGTTCCTTGGGGACTCAAATAGTGCAGTTGGGACCAAACGCCAATGATCATTTGCACGGAGCAGACCCGGCGGCGCCGAATCAGAGCTGTGTCACCATGCGGTGCGAGCCAGGATGGATCATGCGAACGAAAGTGATTGGCTTTTGCGGCAGGTAGGTCAGGCGCTCGATGACGAAGACGGGATCGTTCACGCCAAGATCGAGCATTTCGGCTTCGTCCGGGTCGGCGAGCCCAGCATGGAACACGATTTCCGCCTGCGAAAACGGCGAGTGGGTAACAAGCCATTCGTTCGGGCTGACGGTCTCGAAAGTCTCGTGGCGAATGGCCGGCACTGCATCCAGATTGGTCCAGCGGTCCTCATACTGGTAGGGCTTTTCATCGGAAAGGTGCAGACAGCGCACATGCAGCATGTCCTTGGCCTTGGTGATGCCAAGGCGCATCGTCACGCATGCGGGCGCCTTTTCCACCACATTGGAAACGAGGCGAAACTGATAGGTGCCGCCCTTGTTCTCGATCTCCTGGCGCACGATCGGGATGACGAAACGTGCCTCGCGCATCGGATGCAGCGCAACACGCGTGCCGGCCTTGCGCTTGCGCACCAGAACGCCGCCGCGCGCAAGTTCCTGCAGCGCCCGGTTTACGGTGGCGCGGGCGCAGCCAAACTCGACGGCAAGCACCTCCTCGCCGGGTATCAGCGCGCCGGGCGCCCAGACACGCTCGGCAATGCGGCGCGCCATCTCGGCCTTGATCGCATGGAACGATTTGCGCGCGGTTGCCGTCACACTCTCTCCAGAATCGACGCGAGGCGCGCCTTGTAGGCTTTAAATATCGAAGCGCGATCGCGATGCCTGCCTTCGCGCACGACGTGGCGTCCGGCCGACCAGACGTCGCTTACCGCATCTCTGTCGCCAGCAAATATCCAGCCGTCAAGCAGCCTGTCGCCGGTAAGGCCTAAAACCGCTGCGTTATCAACATCAAGGGCAATCATATCCGCCCATTTGCCAACTTCAAGGCTGCCACTCGCCCGCCCGAGTGCCTGAGCTCCGCCCAGCAACGCGGCGTCGTAAAGCGTGCGGCCGCAGGATTTTCCGTCGCGCGAAAGCGTGACGCGCGAAACGTCGCGCAGACGCTGGCTGTATTCGAGCTGGCGCAGCTCCTCGGAAGGCGCAATACGAATATTGGAATCGGAGCCGGTGCCGAACCGTCCGCCAGCGTTCAGATATTGGACGCCGTTGAAAATGCCGTCGCCAAGATTGGCTTCGGTGATCGGACACAGGCCGACAACCGCGCCGCTCGCCGCGACGCGCAGCGTCTCGTCCTCATTCATGTGGGTCGAATGGATGAGGCACCAGCGCTCGGCGACGGGCAGATGATCAAGCAACCAGCTCATCGAGCGCTGGCCATAGGCGGCTTCGACTTCCTGAAGTTCCGGTATCTGCTCGGCAATATGGATATGGAAGGGAACGCCCGGAAAATGCTGTTCCAGCGCCTTCAAATCGCGTTCGTTCACGGCGCGGATGGAATGCGGCGCGACGCCGAAACCGGCATCGGGGCTGACGCTGGCCGCAGCTTTCTTTGCCTCTTCAGCCAGCGGCACATAGCGGTCGAGCTGGTTTCCGAACCGAAGCTGACCGCCGGCAAGCGCACGGCCGTCGACGCCGCCCTGCATATAGGCGACCGGTAAAATCGTCAGCCCGATGCCGGTTGCGCTGGCGGCGGCGGCAATGCGTTCCGACAATTCCCCGAGCTTTGCATAAGTCGCACCGCCGGGCTGATGGTGCACATATTGAAACTCGGCGACACTGGAATATCCAGACTCCAGCATTTCGACGAAGGCGAAGGCGGCAATCGCCTCAATATCCTCAGGATCGAGAATATCGAGAAAGCGATACATGACTTCGCGCCACGTCCAGAAGCTGTCGCGCCCGGCTGGGCTGCGTGCCTCCGACAAGCCCGCCATGGCGCGCTGAAAGGTGTGACTGTGCAGGTTGCTTTGCGCGGGAAGCAAGGCATCGACGGTATAAGCGCCTGATTCTGCGATAGTTTCCGGCGTCACCGACGCGATGCGTCCGCTCGCGTCGACGCGGATGAGCACGTTGTTTTCCCAGCCATTGGCCGTCAGGGCCCTGCGCGCAAAAACTGATTTCGTGGCCTCGCTCATTTCTTCTCCTGCACCCGATTGACATAATATGTATATACATAATAATGGTATGAGCAAGACCATAATGGGACACGGCCAACGCCAATGAGAAAAATCCTTTCGGGACTTCGCATCGCAACGCTGGAAGACATCGGAGCGCCTTACGGCTTGATCGAGGATGGCGTAATCGGCGTCGAAGGCGACCGCATCGCCTGGGTTGGCAAAGACGTTCCGGGCGACTGGAACAATGTAGAAATCGAGGATTTCGGTGGCAGGCTGGCAACCCCGGCGCTTGTCGATTGTCACACCCACCTCGTTTTCGGCGGCAACCGTGCCCGCGAGTTCGAAATGCGCCTTGAAGGCGCAACCTATGAGGAAATCGCGCGCGCCGGTGGCGGCATCGTGTCGTCGGTCAAGTCAACCAATGCGCTCAGCGAGGATGAACTGGTGGCGCAAAGCCTGCCGCGCCTCGACACGCTGCTGGCCGAGGGGATTTCGACGATCGAGATCAAATCCGGTTATGGCCTGAATATCGAAGCCGAACTCAAGATGCTGCGCGTTGCGCGCAGGCTCGCGACGCTGCGCCCGGTCCGGATCAAGACGAGCTATCTCGGCGCGCACGCCGTGCCGCCCGAATACAAGGGACGCTCGGATGATTACATCGCCGAAGTCGCCCTGCCGGGTCTCGAAGCGGCGCACGCGGAAGGACTGGTCGATGCGGTGGACGGTTTTTGCGAAGGCATCGCCTTTTCGCCGGCACAGATCGCGCGCGTGTTCGACAAGGCCAAAAGTCTTGGCCTGCCTGTGAAACTTCATGCCGAGCAATTGTCCAATCTCGGCGGCGCAAAGCTTGCGGCATCCTACGGCGCCCTGTCGGCCGACCATCTTGAATATCTCGACGCCGAGGGCGCCAATGCCCTGGCCGAAGCCGGTACCGTTGCCGTGCTCCTGCCCGGCGCCTTCTACGCCCTGCGCGAGGAACGGGCTCCTCCCTTAAAGTTGCTACGAGAAGCGGGCGTACACATCGCCGTTGCCACCGACTGCAATCCCGGCACGTCGCCGCTCACCTCCTTGCTTCTGACGATGAACATGGCGTGTACTCTGTTTCGCCTCACCGTCGAGGAAGCACTCGCCGGCGCAACCCGCGAGGCAGCGCGCGCACTCGGGCTTCACAACGACATCGGCACGATCGCGCCCGGAAAACGGGCCGAGATTGCGATCTGGAATGCAGAGCAACCGGCGGAGCTCTGTTACCGCATTGGCTTCAACCCGCTTCACCAGCTCTTCTTGAAAGCGTAACCATGACCGTTGTTCTCCACCCCGGCTCCGTGCCTATTTCAGTATTGGAAACCATCTATTGGCAGGGCGAGGCCGTACGGCTGGACCAATCGTTCAAGGCCGGGATCGAGGCTGCAGCGGCACGCATCGCCGAGATTGCGCGGGGCAACGCTCCCGTTTACGGGATCAATACCGGCTTCGGAAAGCTTGCCAGTATCAAGATCGATGCGGCTGATGTGGCGACCCTGCAACGCAACCTCATCCTTTCCCATTGCTGCGGCGTCGGCAATGCGCTGCCCGAAAACATCGTGCGCCTGATCATGGCGCTGAAGCTGATCTCGCTCGGTCGCGGCGCTTCCGGCGTCCGTCCCGAACTCATCAGCCTGATTGAGGGAGTGCTCGACAAGGGCGTCATCCCCGTCATTCCGGAAAAGGGCTCGGTCGGCGCATCGGGCGATCTCGCTCCGCTCGCGCACATGGCCGCAGCCATGATCGGCGAAGGCGACGTCGTCTTTGGCGGCGAGCGGATGCCGGCAGGCGATGGCCTTGCCAAGGCCGGGCTGAAGCCCGTCGTTCTTGCCGCCAAGGAAGGGCTTGCCCTGATCAACGGCACCCAAGTTTCCACCGCGCTCGCCCTTGCAGGCCTGTTCCGTACTCACCGGGCTGCCCAGTCCGCTTTGATCACCGGAGCGCTCTCGACCGACGCGGCCATGGGCTCGTCCGCGCCGTTTCACCCTGATATCCATACCTTGCGCGGGCATCGCGGCCAGATCGACACCGGGGCAGCGCTTCGCCGCCTCCTCGAAAATTCACCGATCCGCGAAAGTCACATCGAAGGCGACGAGCGCGTGCAGGATCCATACTGCATCCGCTGCCAGCCGCAGGTTGACGGGGCGTGCCTCGATCTCTTGCGCATGGCCGCGCGCACGCTCGAAATCGAGGCCAATGCCGTCACCGACAACCCGCTGGTCCTCAGCGATGGTTCCGTCGTCTCGGGCGGCAACTTCCATGCTGAGCCGGTCGCGTTCGCGGCGGACCAGATCGCGCTTGCCATCTGCGAAATCGGCGCGATCGCCCAGCGCCGCATCGCATTGCTGGTCGATCCAGCCTTGAGCTATGGCCTGCCGGCATTTCTTGCGCGCAAACCCGGCCTCAACTCCGGATTGATGATCGCAGAGGTCACCTCCGCTGCGCTTATGTCGGAAAACAAGCAGATGTCGCATCCGGCGTCGGTCGATTCGACGCCAACGTCGGCCAACCAGGAAGATCACGTTTCCATGGCCTGCCATGGAGCCCGCCGGCTTCTGCAGATGACGGACAATCTGTTCTCGATCATCGGCATCGAGGCGCTGACGGCGGCGCAAGGCATCGACCTGCGCAGCCCGCTCGCAACCAGCCCGGAACTCACCCGCGCCCACGGCGTTATCCGCTCAGCGGTGCCGACACTTGACGACGACCGCTATATGGCGCCGGACCTTCAGGCCGTAAGCGAGCTTGTTGCCTCAGGCGCACTGAACGCCGCGATTTCGGCCGAAATTCTCCCAGTTCTGGATACGCGTCTATGAGCATTGTCGAGGTCAAACAGGGATCGCTGCCGATCATCCTCGGATTTCCGCACACAGGCACGGATGTGCCTGCCGAAATCTGGTCGCGTCTCAACGAAAACGGACAGCGTCTCGCCGACACCGACTGGCATGTGGACCAACTTTATGATGGCCTCCTGCTAGGCGTCTCGACCGTCAGGGCGACGTTCCACCGCTACGTCATCGATGCGAACCGCGATCCTGCGGGTGGCAGTCTCTATCCAGGCCAGAACACCACGGCGCTCATTCCGGAAACTGATTTCGACGGGAAAGCCATCTGGCGCGACGGCGAAATGCCGACGTCAGCCGATACGAAGCTGAGGCTCGACCAGTTTCATCGCCCTTATCATGAGGCCCTGTTTGAGGAAATCCAGCGGGTGCGCAAGACGCATGGGCTGGCCATCCTCTACGATTGCCACTCCATCCGCTCGCATATCCCGTTCCTGTTTGCAGGGAAGTTGCCGGATTTCAACATCGGCACCAATGAGGGCACAAGCTGCTCGCCGGAAATTGCCTCTGCGGTTGGCCGCATTGCTTTTGCCGCCCGCGGCTACGACGCCGTGATCAATGGCCGCTTCAAAGGCGGCTGGACGACACGCCATTATGGCAAGCCCTCCTCAAATATTCACGCCATCCAGATGGAGCTGACGCAATCGTCGCATCTTGCGACCGAAGCGCCACCCTTCGACTACGACGAAGGCAAGGCCGAGAAGTTGCGCAGGCATCTCAAGGACATACTCGAAATCATCGCACAGACCGCCATTAAACTGGGGAGCAAGTAATGAACAATCCGAGGCACAATATCCGGGAAATCCGCAGTCCCCGGGGCAATGAGCTCAACACCAAATCCTGGATGACCGAAGCGCCCCTGCGGATGCTGATGAATAATCTCGATCCGGACGTTGCCGAGAACCCCAACGAACTCGTCGTCTACGGCGGCATTGGCCGCGCTGCGCGCACCTGGGACGACTTCGACAAGATCGTTTCGACGCTGAAGACCCTCAACGAGGACGAAACGCTGCTCGTCCAGTCCGGCAAGCCCGTAGGCGTATTCAAGACGCATTCCAACGCGCCGCGTGTTCTCATTGCCAATTCAAATCTGGTGCCGCATTGGGCGACCTGGGATCATTTCAACGAACTCGACAAGAAGGGTCTCGCCATGTACGGGCAGATGACCGCGGGTTCGTGGATCTACATTGGCACGCAGGGCATCGTGCAGGGTACCTATGAAACCTTCGTCGAGGCCGGCCGGCAGCATTATGACGGCAACCTCAAGGGCAAATGGATTCTCACGGGCGGCCTTGGCGGCATGGGCGGCGCACAACCGCTCGCCGCGGTCATGGCCGGCGCCTGCTGCCTCGCCGTCGAATGCAATCCGGATTCGATCGATTTCCGCCTACGCACCCGCTATGTCGACGCCAAGGCGGAGACGCTCGACGAGGCGCTGGAGATGATCGATCGCTGGACCAAGGCCGGCGAAGCCAAATCGGTTGGTCTTCTTGGCAATGCCGCGGATGTTCTACCGGAACTCGTACGTCGCGGCGTACGGCCTGACATGGTGACCGACCAGACCTCGGCGCACGATCCGATCAACGGTTATCTGCCCAAGGGCTGGACCCTTGCCGAATGGCGTGAGAAGCGCGAGAGCGACCCAAAGGCCGTCGAAAAGGCCGCGCGGGCCTCCATGCGCGTGCATGTGGAAGCCATGCTCGCGTTCTGGAACCAGGGTATTCCCACGCTCGACTACGGCAATAATATCCGGCAGGTCGCCAAGGATGAAGGCCTTGAAAACGCCTTTGCTTTCCCCGGCTTCGTGCCGGCCTACATCCGTCCGCTCTTCTGCCGCGGCATCGGTCCGTTCCGCTGGGTCGCCCTGTCGGGTGATCCGGAAGACATCTACAAGACGGACGCCAAGGTGAAGGAACTGACGCCAGGCAATACGCATCTGCACAACTGGCTCGACATGGCACGCGATCGCATCGCCTTCCAGGGGCTGCCGGCGCGCATCTGCTGGGTCGGCCTCGGCGATCGCCACCGCCTCGGCCTTGCCTTCAACGAAATGGTGCGAAACGGCGAACTGAAAGCACCAATCGTCATCGGCCGTGATCACCTCGATTCCGGTTCCGTTGCTTCGCCGAACCGCGAGACGGAAGCGATGAAGGACGGGTCGGACGCCGTCTCCGACTGGCCGCTGCTCAATGCGCTCCTCAACACCGCGTCCGGGGCGACCTGGGTTTCGCTTCACCACGGCGGCGGTGTCGGCATGGGCTATTCGCAGCATTCCGGCATGGTGATCTGCTGTGACGGCACGGACGATGCCGCCGAGCGGATCGGCCGCGTGCTCTGGAACGACCCGGCCACCGGCGTCATGCGCCATGCCGATGCGGGCTACGAGATCGCAATCGAATGCGCCAAGGAAAAGGGCCTTAACCTGCCCGGTATCCTCGGCTGATGCGTATATTACGCGCCGGCGTCCATAAGCGCATGCCATGGAAGAATGGCGCCGGCGTTACCACTGAGATCGCCATAGCGCCGGAAGGGGCTGCAATCGACGGCTTCGATTGGCGCATCAGCATGGCGAAGGTGCCGGATACCGGCCCCTTTTCCGCCTTTTCCGGCATCGACAGGGTACTGGCGGTGCTCGACGGCGCCATGAATTTGCAAGTTGGCGCCGGCACGCCCGTGAAACTGGACTCAACTTCGCCGGCAATACCGTTTCCCGGTGATATTCCGACGCGCGCCGATGTCATCGAGACGGTAACCGATCTCAACGTCATGTTGCGCCGCGGCCGTTTTACCGCCCGTGTTACACTGCTCGAACGCCAGGAGCTGACAGCGGAAGCCAAGGAAACATTTCTGCTGCTTCGCTCAAAAGCTGCGTTGCACACGGGCGAGACCGTCGAAATCGACGATGCGATCCACCTTGCTCGCGGTGAAACGCTGGCCTTCGTCCGCAAACCCGAAAGTTGCTGGCTGATCGAGATCGACGCCTCCTGATTTCATTGTCGCTTTGCCGCATAGATTTTGAGCTGACGCTGATGTATTTGATTGGCTCGAACTGGAATCGGGGCGTTGATGCGCGGAATTTGGCACGACTGGCGAACGGCATTGCGCATACTTTGCGCCATTGCGCTCGTATGCGTTACCTTCGCGCATAAGCCGGTTGCCGCCGAGGCCCAGCCAATCGATCTTGCTGCCTATACGCTTCCCGACGGCACCGTTCCTGTCCTCTGCCTCCCCGGCAGCGGCGGCGAGGACAACCACAAGAGCGTCTGGCATGGCACGGGCTGCGAAGCGTGCCGGCTGGCCGCATCGTTCATCCTGGCTATTCCGCCATTTGTATCGGAAGCGAAATTCCAGCCCGCGCAATCGATAGCGATAGCGCGCAAATCGATCCTGATCGCGCGCAGCCTCTATCCGCCTTCGGCACCACCGCAAGCCCCACCTTTCGCCTGACACAGTTCGTGCCGTAGGGCACGTCACGACGGCCTGCGTTTGCAGTTCGTCATGCTTTATCGTCAGACGATTGGATTACCAATGACCATTTCGAGCGTGGCTTCCGCGAAGCCCAATACAATTAGCCTATCCCTTTACCGGGCCGTGTGGCGCTGGCATTTCTTTGCCGGCCTGCTGGTCATCCCCTTCATGCTCAACCTCGCCATCACCGGCGGCCTTTATCTGTTCAATGACGAGATCGACAATACGGTCTTTGCCTATCGCAATGTCGTCGAGCCGACGGGGACCGCTCTTGCGCCGTCGCTCTTGACTGAAACCGCCAAGGCAGCCGTGCCGGGCTCCAAGGTCCTGCGCTATCGCGCGCCGACCGAGCCGAGCAAGTCCGTGCGCGTCATCGTTGGCACGAAAGCCGGAAAAACCTACGTCTTTCTCAACCCATATACCGGCGCGGTTCTCGGCACGGTTGCAGAGAAGGAAGAGTTCAACTGGGTCGACAAGAAGATCCACAGCCTCGAATATTTCGGCCTCCCCTTCAACCGTATCGTCGAAGCGGTGGGCGGGCTTGCCCTCATTCTCGTCGTCACCGGTTTCTACCTCTGGTGGCCGCGCAAACAAACCGGCGGCGTCGTCAGTGTTCGCGGCACACCGCAGAAGCGCGTGTTCTGGCGCGACCTGCATGCCGTGACCGGAGCTGGCGCAGGGGCGCTGATCTTCTTCCTTGCGATCTCCGGCATGCCCTGGTCCGGCTATTGGGGCGATAAAGCCAACTCCGTCCTTGCCAATGCCGGCCTCGGTTATCCGACCCAGCTTTGGGACGAGGTTCCGAGTTCTGAGGTGCCGACCAAGGATGTCCTGACCAATGCCGGCTGGACGGTCGAAAACGCGCCAGTTCCTACATCCTCGCCGAGCAGTGCTTCGCCGGTAGGTCTCGACAGCATCGTGGCGTCGGCCAACGCGGCTGGCCTGACCCCGGGATTCGAGGTGTCGCTGCCCTCAGGCAAAACCGGCGTCTACACCGCTGCGATCTTCCCAGACGATATCGCAAAGCAGCGGACCATTCACTACGACCAGTACAGCGGCAAGCCCCTCATCGACCTGAAATTCGGCGATTATGGCGCGGGCGCCAAGGCGATGGAATTCGGCATCGGCGTTCACATGGGCCAGTATTACGGGGTCGCCAACCAGATCGTCATGCTCATGACCTGCCTCGCCATCGTCCTGACCTCGGTGACCGCTGTCGTCATGTGGTGGAAGCGCCGCCCGTCCGGTCGGCTGGGCGTGCCGCCCATGCCCACGCAGAAAAGTGTTTTCGCTGTCCTGACCCTTGTGATCCTTGGCTTCGGCGTACTCTTTCCCCTCACCGGGTTCGCCATTCTCGCAATGTTGATCCTGGATCAGTTGCTCACGCGCATACCCTCGCCCCTCAAACGTGTATTCTCTTGAAATCCGAAGTGGAGACCCATTCCATGAAAACACTATCAACAATTGCCGCGGCGCTTCTCGTGTCCGCTTCCTTCGCCCTCACAGCGGCCGCCCATGATCACTCGGCAATGCAGGCTGGCACGGAAATGACTGACGGCGGCGCGATGGAGCCGGTGAAGGCCGGCGACCTCACCTTGAGCGATGCCTTCACTCGCGCCACTCTGCCCGGAGCCAAGGTTGGCGGCGGCTACGTGACGATCGCCAACGGATCGAAGGAAGCCGACCGCCTTATCGGCGGCTCCACGCCCGTTGCGGAGCGGGTCGAGGTTCATGAAATGAAGATGGATGGCAGCGTCATGAAGATGCGCCAGCTGAAGGAAGGCCTCGAAATTCCGGCTGGCGAGACGGTAAAGCTGGCGCCGGGCGGCCTGCACCTCATGATGATGGGCTTGAAATCGCCGCTCAAGGAGGGCGACATGGTTCCTGTTACCCTGGAGTTCGCCAAGGCCGGCAAGGTGGACCTGCAATTGATGGTCGGCGCGGCCAACGCCACCGACATGGGACACTGAAATGGGAATTCGGCTTCTGCGCTATGGGCTGTGGGCGGCTATTGCCGTCCTCTCCCTTTTGCTGGTCATCACCTATGTCAATACCCGTCTTGGCAGCCAATCTGCGGGGGTGAAACTCGGCACGCCCTTCAACCTCACCGACCAGAATGGAGCGCCCATCACCGAAGCCGCATTCGAGGGCCATCCAAGCGTGCTCTTTTTTGGCTTCACGCATTGTCCCGAAGTTTGCCCGACAACGCTTTTCGAGATGTCGGGGTGGCTGAAGGACCTTGGCGAAGAGGGCAAGGACCTGCGGGTTTTCTTCATCTCCGTCGATCCGGAGCGTGACACGCCGGATGTCATGAAAGGCTACACCACGGCGTTCACCGACAGGATCACCGGCATTACCGGCAAGCCGGGCGAAATCGAGAAAGTGCTGAAAGCATGGAAGATTTACGCTCGCAAGGTGCCGACCGAGAACGGCGACTACACGATGGACCATACGGCCTCGGTAATCCTGCTCGATCGCGATGGAAGACTGAAGAGCACGATTGACTACAAGGAGAGCAAGGACGTCGCCCTCAAGAAGTTGCGCCTGCTCATCGAAAGCTGATGAGACGTGATTTCTCGTCGCGCTTTTCTGGCCCGGCGAGAAACCCTGCCACAGGAAGACCGTTCCATATTTTGTGGCGTTTGTAACAATTGTATACTAAAACACTCATAATTTCCTAGAATAATTCTAACCTATTGATATTTTTAATAGTTTTAAAGATTTAGTGTTTGACTTTATCAGGTTCGCCAGCCTTTATGCGAACTGGCGCGAGGTGCGCCGGCATCCCACGGATGCATCCCTTTGATGTCTGGGCCTTGAACCCTTTCGATTGGAGGACCTTATGATTGGTCTTTTTCTACCACGCCTGCGCGTGGTTTCCCTGCTGCCACGGCAGCAACTGCTTTTATCCTCCAGTCCGAAGCGGCTGGCCGATATTCTTCCAGGTCGCCGCAGAGGCTCTTTCGCTGCAACACGCAATCACGAAAGGGCAGGCGATGTATCCGCATCTGACTGAATCTAATGGCGGCAACGGCTGTTATTTCGACCGAACTCCGGAGAAGCTCGTTCTCGAAGGTTATCGCCGTTGGACTGCGGGCTTCGAAACCGGATCGGTAATCGCCTGGGAGATGGCTTTCGGTCTCTACAGCGAGCTCCTCGGCAGCCGCAACGGCAATCGGGCGCTGTCGGAACTATCGTATTTCATCCGCACCTTGCGTCATTGCGCACTGTGCCCGTTGAAGACATTTCCATTCGGTTCGCACCATGTATGCCGGGAGGAATGCCTGACTTTGGGCCTGATCGCGGGCTTACAAAATTGTGACATGGTTGCGGCCAGAACTTGCCTCAATGCCATGGCATGTCCTTCCCGTCAGGAGGATGTGGAGAACGCTGCGATCACCTTTGCCGAAACGCTGGTCGAATTGGACCAGGTGCTTTTGCCGATACCGAAATTCGCAATCGACGACATTATTTCGCGCCCGCAGCGCGCGAGCCTGCACTAAAGGGACGAGACAATGATCATCAGTTCACGGCTGGAACGCCGCCTTTCCATCACTGCGACTGCGCTTCTGACGGCAGCCGCCTTCGCCATGCCGATCAAGACCCGGACATTCACTGAAAGCCGGCCATCCGCAAACTATGTGAATGTCGCCGAGGCCGGGACGATCGACAGAACCTACCGCGACCACGGCAGGGCGCGGCCTCGTTAAGAGTGGTTCGGCCCCGTGAATTGCGGGGCCGCTCCCGTAAAGTCCGGCATCCCGTTAGACAACTATTCCACGATAGTATGATTTTTCAGGAACGGGGCGAAATCAGGCCCCTCATTCCCAATTTTCCGATCGTGCCCAGCGGATCAGGAATCCTGTGCTACGGCCCATTAGACGACCGTTTCGATAGACTAAGGCGCTTGCGGTAGAATATTCTAATTTTCCCCTGTAAAAGGAATTCTTTCTAACGCCCCTAATTTTGGGGCCTCTGCTACGCTTCAGTTCTCATCATACGGAGGCAGGCATGAAAAATTCCCGATTTTCCCTAACATTCGCGGCAGCGTTGCTTACAGCAACGATCGCCGTTCAACCGATGTCTGCTGCCTTTGCGGACACCACCCTTCTCAACGTCTCCTACGATCCGACGCGCGAGTTCTACAAGGATTTCAACGCGGCCTTCGCGGCGAAGTGGAAAGCCGACACCGGCGAGACCATCACCATCCAGAGTTCACATGGCGGATCGGGCAAGCAGGCGCGCGCTGTGATCGACGGACTTGATGCCGATGTTGTGACGCTCGCGCTCGAAAGCGACATTACGGCGATTGCCGAGGCGACGAAGAAAATCAATCCCGATTGGCGCACCAAATATCCGCACAATGCGGCGCCCTACACCTCGACCATCGTGTTTCTGGTTCGCAAGGGAAACCCCAAGGGCATCAAGGACTGGGGCGACCTGATCAAGGATGACGTGCAGGTCATTACCCCAAATCCGAAGACCTCGGGCGGCGCCCGCTGGAATTATCTGGCAGCCTGGGCCTGGGCCTATGGCCAGTACGGCGGCGACGAAGCCAAGATCAAGGAATATATCGCGACGTTGTTCCAGCACGTTCCGGTCCTCGATACCGGCGCCCGCGGCTCGACGACGACCTTCGCCCAGCGCGAACTTGGCGACGTCCTGCTTGCTTGGGAAAACGAAGCCTATTTGTCGCTGGCTGAATTCGGCGAGGACAAATTCGATATCGTCGTACCGCCGCAGTCGATCCTTGCCGAACCGCCGGTTGCCGTCGTCGACGGTAACGTCGATGCCAAGGGCACGCGCAAGGCTGCCGAGGCCTATCTCCAGTATCTCTACTCCGAAGAGGGCCAGACCCTCGCCGCCAAGCATTTCTATCGTCCGGCCGAACCGGAACTGGTCGCTCCAGACCTCATCAAGAAATTGCCGGAGTTGAAACTGGTGAAGATCGATGATCCTATCTTCGGCGGTTGGGCCAAGGCGCAGCCCTACCACTTCGGAGATGGCGGAACGTTTGACCAGATTTACAAGCCGAAACAGTAACAGCATGATTTCCAACCTCGCGAAAGCAGGTTGGCGGTTTAAGAGGCCGAGTGTCATTCCGGGATTTGGAATGACACTCGGCTTCACTCTTGCCTACCTCGCATTAATTGTTCTTATTCCTTTAACGGGTCTCGCATGGCGTTCCGCATCCCTTGGCTGGGCCGGGCTATGGCATGTCGCGACCGATCCCCGCACCCTCAACGCACTCAAGATCAGCTTTGGCACGGCCTTTGTCGCGGCTCTGATCAACGTCTTTTTCGGCGTAGTCGTTGCCTGGGTGCTGGTGCGCTATCGTTTTCCGGGTCGCCGCATCATCGATGCGATTGTCGATCTACCCTTCGCCCTGCCGACTGCCGTGGCCGGTATCGCGCTGACGTCGATCTACGCCAAGAATGGCTGGATCGGGCGCTGGCTTGATCCGCTCGGCATCAAGGTTGCGTTCACGCCGATCGGCATCACCATCGCGTTGATCTTCGTCGGCCTGCCTTTCGTGGTGCGCACGGTGCAGCCGGTGATGGAAGAAATCCGCACGGAGGTCGAGGAGGCTGCGGCCACGCTCGGCGCCAACCGGTTCCAGACGATCACGCGTGTGTTGCTGCCCGGTCTTCAGCCGGCGATCCTCACCGGCTTTGCCCTCGCCTTCGCCCGGGCCGTCGGCGAATACGGTTCGGTGATCTTCATCGCCGGCAACCTGCCTTACGTGTCGGAGATTGCGCCGCTCCTCATCGTCATCCGGCTTGAGGAATTCGACTATGCCGGCGCGACGGCGATCGCGGCAATCATGCTGCTGATCTCATTCGCCATGCTCTTCATCATCAATCTAATTCAGGCGTGGAGCCGCAGGAGGTATGGCTATGGTACATGACCTGTCCCAGACCGCGGCCCCCGCAGCGGCGACCTGGCACCCGGCAACGACCGAGAGCCGCGGCTCACGCTATGTGCTGATCGGCATCACGCTGGTGTTTCTCGGATTGTTCCTCGTCCTGCCGCTCGTTTCGGTTTTCGTCGAGGCATTCCGCAAAGGACCGGCCGAATATTTCACCGCGCTCATAGAGCCCGACGCGCAGGCTGCCATCCGCCTGACGCTGCTCGTCGCCGCGATCGCCGTACCGCTTAATCTCGTCTTCGGCGTGGTCGCCGCGTGGACGATCGCCAAGTTCGAATTCAAGGGCAAGGCGTTCCTGACAACGCTCATCGACCTGCCGTTCTCGGTCTCGCCGGTAATTTCCGGCCTGGTTTATGTGCTGCTTTTCAGTTCGCACAGTCTGCTTGGACCATGGTTCAAATCGCATGGCATCGAGATACTCTTTGCCGTGCCCGGCATCGTTCTTGCGACGGTTTTCGTGACCTTTCCCTTCGTTGCCCGTGAATTGATCCCGCTGATGCAGCATCAGGGCACGACCGACGAGGAAGCCGCGCTATCGCTCGGGGCCAATGGCTGGCAGACTTTCTGGCATGTGACATTGCCGAACATCAAATGGGGCTTGCTCTACGGCGTGCTTTTGTGCAACGCCCGCGCCATGGGGGAATTCGGCGCCGTGTCCGTCGTATCAGGCCACATTCGCGGGCTGACCAATACGATGCCGCTGCATGTCGAAATTCTTTACAACGAATATAATTTTGTCGCTGCGTTCGCAGTAGCTTCGCTTCTGGCGCTGCTGGCGCTGGTCACGCTTATTCTCAAGTCATTGCTTGAGATGCGATACGGCGCGGAGCTGCGGGCAGCAGGCGGACACTGAGAGGGTTTGAAATGGATGTTCGCGTAAGTGGTGTGCGCAAGGAATTCGATCGCTTTCCGGCGCTGCACGACGTTTCACTGGAAATAAAGTCGGGCGAACTTATCGCCCTGCTTGGCCCGTCCGGGTCGGGCAAGACAACTCTGCTGCGCCTGATCGCCGGGCTGGAATCCCCCACCGAGGGCAAGGTGTTCTTCGGCGATGAGGACGCCTCGCTGAAGTCGGTCCAGGAGCGCAATGTCGGTTTCGTGTTCCAGCATTATGCTCTGTTCCGGCACATGACGGTCATCGACAATGTCGGCTTCGGGCTGAAGGTGCGGCCCTCGAACACGCGGCCCGCCAAGGACGAGATCCGGCGCCGTTCATCGGAGCTTCTCGACTTCGTCCAGCTTTCAGGTCTGGAGAAGCGCTACCCCGCGCAGCTGTCGGGTGGCCAGCGCCAGCGCGTCGCCCTCGCTCGCGCGATGGCAATCGAGCCGCGCGTTCTGCTGCTCGACGAGCCATTCGGCGCCCTCGACGCCAAAGTTCGCAAGGAACTTCGGCGCTGGCTGCGCGAAATCCACGACAAGACCAAGCATACGACCGTCTTCGTGACCCATGATCAGGATGAGGCGCTTGAGCTTGCCGATCGCGTCGTGGTGATGAGCCAGGGCAGCATCGAGCAGGTCGGCACGCCGGACGAAGTCTACGACAAGCCGAACTCGCCATTCGTCTATGGCTTCATCGGTGAATCAAGCCGCCTGCCGGTTCGCATCGAGAACGGAACTGTCTGGATCGGCGAGAAGTCGCTTGGCCTTAAGGCCGACCGGCCCGATGGCGACGGCATGCTCTATTTCCGCCCGCACGATGTCGAGCTCGTGGACGGCTCCAACGGCTGCATCGCGGGTACGGTCGTGGCGAGCCGCCGTGTCGGCGCAACGCGGCGCGTCGAACTGATGGTCGCGGGTGCTGAGCAGCGTATCGAAATCGGCATTGATGCCGACCACCCTGCAACTGAACTCTCCGGCATCGCTTTCAGGCCGAGACATTTTCGCGTCTTTGCCCGCGATTGAAGCAGGTAATGCGGCGTTGGCGGGATCAATCCGATCCCGCCTTGTTTGTTTAAGGCCACCCCTTGCAACCAAAGCCTGCCTTAACAGTTTCCGGCTGAATTACGCCAAAAGCCCAATGGAAATCTGACTCATTTTCATCAAAACTGATCGCTAGAGGCGAAAGTGCTTCTAGCGTCATTGCCTTGAGCCGATTAGATCGTAAACTGTTCGTGAGGGGGAACGATCCCGAGCGAACCTTGTGCTGCAATCAGAAGATTATTTCTTCCAACCGAAATGATGGCAAATGCCCGCATTGAGTTTCATTCAAGCTTTCACATCCCAGAAAAACACAGCCGGCCAGGTCCTTTCTGCCCAGCCGAACCCCATCAGGGCCCATTACAAATCGATCGACGACTTGCGGGATCTGGGAGCGCGGGTAGCGAAGGGCGAAGACGTCCGCCTGCCCGACTATGAACCGATGGTGTTCGAGCAGCGCACCGTCGAAAACGCCAAGCTCATTCTGCATTCCTATCGCTCGTCCGATGCGGCAGCACGCAAAGGTGAAACGATCACGCCAGCCGCCCAGTGGCTGCTCGATAATTACTATCTCGTCGACCAGAATATCCAGCAGGTCGAGCGCGATCTGCCGAAGAAGTTCTTCCGGCAACTGCCGCCGCTCGCCAACAATCCCGGCATTCCGCGCGTCATGGCCCTTGCCTGGCTCTACGTTGCCCATACGGACAGCCAGTTTTCGCTGAACAGTCTCAGCGCAATCGTCGAAGGCTTCCAGACGGTCGAGCCGCTGCATATCGGCGAACTCTGGGCCTTGCCCTCCGCCGTGCGGTTCATCCTTATCGAAAATGCCCGCCGGCTCTCCCTTCGCGTCGAGCGCGCCCGCCGCATGCGCGCCTTCGCCAATACGGTTGCCGACGAGATCACCCTTTACGCTGACAAGGACGCGCTGCCGCAACTGCTTGCGCAATATGCGCCGGCGGCGCGTGACAGCACCTTCGCTACGCACCTCCTCTATCGTCTGCGCGGCGGCGCGACCCATTCGGGCGCCGCTGTTGCATGGCTGGAAGAAGAGCTTGAGAAGAACGGCAGCGATGCCGAAGACGCTATCATCCAGGAACATACGCGCCAGTCCACCGGCGGCGTGACCATGGGCAACCTGATCCGGAGCCTCAAGTCCATCGACGACGTCGACTGGATCACATGGTTCGAGACGGTCAGCGGTGTCGATGCCGTCCTGCGCGAAAATTCGAATTTCGACGCGCTCGACTTCCATTCGCGCAATGCCTACCGCGTTGCCATTGAAAAAATCGCACGCCGTTCCGGCAAGAGCGAGCATGATATCACCCTCGAAGCGCTGGACCTTGCCCAAAAGAGCGCCGAAGAGACCGGCGGTGGCGATGCCGTCACCGAACAGCGCAAGCGCGACGTCGGCTACTACCTCTCCGGGGATGGCCGGCCCGAACTCGAGGCGAAGTGCGATTATTCACCGACGGTGCTGGAGCGCTGGGTCCGCTTCTATCGGAAGCTCGGCCTTGCCGGGCTCTGGGTGCCAGCATCTTTCTTCTCCATCGCCATCCTGCTTCTGATCCACTATTGGCTCCGTCATGCCGGTCTGTCGAACGGCATGACGCTGCTTTTCACGGTGCTCGCGGTTTTCCCGGCGATGGAAACCGCCAACGGCTTCGTCAACTGGATCATACCGATGTTCATGCCGCCGACGCGGCTTATCGGCTTCGAATACAAGAACGGACTGCCGCCCGAGGCAAAGACCCTCGTCGCCGTGCCGACATTGATCACCTCGCGCGACTCCGTCGACGAGCATATCCGCAACCTCGAAGTGCACTACCTCACCAACCCGCGCGGCGAGGTCTATTTCGCTCTCCTTACCGACTGGAAAGACAGCCAGAACGAGCAGACGGACGACGATCTCGACATATTCGACTATGCGCGCGAGAAGATCACCGCGCTGAACGAACATTATACGCAGGCCAATCCGCGCTTCTTCCTGCTTCACCGCAAGCGGCTCTACAACCCGCAGGAAGTCTGCTGGATGGGCTGGGAACGCAAGCGCGGCAAGCTGCACGAACTCAACCTGCTGCTGCGCGGCGATAAGGACACGACCTATTTCCCCTCCAACGAGGAACTGCCGACCGACATCAAGTTTGTCATGACGCTCGATTCGGACACGCGCCTGACGCCGGATTCGGTCAATCGCCTCGCCGGCAAGCTGGTGCATCCGCTCAATCGCCCGATCTACCGGGCAAAATCCGGCCGTGTCGTCAGCGGCTATTCGGTTCTGCAGCCGCGCGTGACGCCCTCGCTCACCACCGGTGACGACGCCTCGTTCCTGCAGCGCGTCTTTTCTGTCAATCGCGGCATCGACCCTTATGTCTTCGCGGTATCCGACGTCTATCAGGACGTGCTCGGTGAAGGCACCTTCACGGGCAAGGGCCTCTATGATGTCGATTTCTTCGAAGCTTCGCTCGACGGCAAGATCGGCGAGAACTCGGTGCTCAGCCACGATCTTCTCGAAGGCGGTTATGCGCGTGCCGCTCTCGTCAGCGACGTCGAGGTCGTGGAAGATTATCCTACCGGCTATAATGTCGATATTTCGCGCCATCATCGCTGGACCCGCGGCGACTGGCAGCTGTTGCCCTATCTCTTCAGCACCAAGCCGGGCGTTACGGCCGTCACGCGCTGGAAGATGGTCGACAATTTGCGCCGTTCGCTTGCGCCAATCTTCTGGCTGATTGCTGCCATTGCCGGCTGGACGTTGCTGCCGCCTGGTCTTGCCACGCTCTGGCTGTGCTTCCTCATCTTCAGCATGTTCATCGTGCCGACGATGATCCTTTTCACCAATCTTGTGCCGACAGACATGAACCTGTCGCTCAAGGGCCACTTCCAGGCGATCCTGACCGACATCTTCTCCGGCGCCGCCGATATCGCGCTTCGCATCACCTTCCTCGCCAATATGGCGGTGTTGATGGGCGATGCGATCGTGCGCACGCTTTATCGCCTCTTCGTCACGCGCAAGCACCTCCTCGAATGGCGGGCCGCGGCCCAGGCAAAGACCAGTTCGCCCGACACGCTGCAGTACTACATGCAACTGATGTGGCCGGCGACGGTCGTCGCCATCATCGCCATTGGCTTGCCTCTCGCCGGCCATAGCCGCGCATGGTTCCTGGCGGTGCCATTCGCCCTAATCTGGTTCCTGTCGCCGATGATCGCCTGGCTCGTCAGCCGTTCTGCCAAGCCCCTCGACGATCTCGCCGTCCGATCGTCGGACAAGAGCGAGCTGCGCCGCATCGCGCGCCGCACATGGCACTACTACGATACGTTCGTGACCAGGGAACAGAACTACATTCCGCCGGACAATTTCCAGGAGGATCCGCATCCGGTCATCGCAACGCGCACGTCTCCGACCAATATCGGCATGTATCTGCTATCGACGGTCGCGGCACGCGATTTCGGCTGGATCGGCTTCCATGAAACGCTGACGCGGATCGACCAGACGCTCAGCACGCTCGAGAAGATGGAGAAGTATCGCGGCCATCTCTACAACTGGTACGAGACGACGACGTTGCGGCCGCTGCTGCCGCTCTATGTCTCGGCTGTCGACAGCGGCAATCTCGCCGGCCATCTGGTTGCGCTTTCGTCGGCCCTCGAAAAATGGGCCGAAGCGCCTTCCGTCTATCTCCAGAGCGATCTCGACGGCATTCTCGATGTGAGCGACATTCTCGAAGAGGCGATCAACGATATTCCTGATGATCGCCGCGTGCTGCGGCCGCTGCGCCGCCGCCTTGAGGAGCGCGTCGCAAACTTCCGCCGTGCCATCACCACGATCAAGGAGGAGCCGGAGACGGCTTCGCTGCGCACCATCAACCTTTCACTCTTTGCCGGCGATATCCAGCGCCTCACCGAGGAGCTGCATGGCGAGCTCGAAAGCCCTGCCAGCGTCACTGCCAACGAATGGGCGCTGCTTCTCGTTAAGACCTGCCAGGCGCACACGGATGACGCCATCGGCTCGCATGAGGGCACGGACGTCTTGCGCGAACGGCTGGTGACACTCGCAACCCGCGCGCGCCAGCTGGCGTTCGACACTGACTTCACCTTCCTCGAGCGTAAGGAGCGCCGCCTGCTGTCGATCGGTTTCCGCGTCGAAAGCAACGAACTCGACGCAAGCTGCTATGACCTTTTGGCCTCGGAAGCCCGACTTGCGAGCCTCTTTGCCATTGCCAAGGGCGATATTCCCGTCGATCACTGGTTCCGCCTTGGGCGCCTGCTCGTTCCTGTTGGCTGGCGCGGCGCCCTGATCTCATGGTCGGGCTCAATGTTCGAATATCTCATGCCGCCGCTCGTCATGATCGAGCCGCTCGGCAGCATGCTCGACCAGACCAACAAGCTGATCGTCCAGCGCCAGATCGAATATGGGGCATCTAAAGACCTGCCCTGGGGTATATCGGAAGCCGCCTATAACGCGCGCGACCCGGAGATGAACTACCAGTACACCAACTTCGGCGTGCCGACGCTCGGTTTGAAGCGCGGCCTGTCGAAGAACTATGTGGTGGCGCCCTATGCCAGCATCATGGCCAGCCAATATCAGCCGGCCGAAGCTGTAAAGAACCTGAAGCGTCTGCGCGCGCTTGGCGCCCTTGGCCAGTACGGTTTCTACGATGCCGTGGACTTCACCAAGTCGCGCGTTCGCGAAGGCGAGGACTACGCGGTGGTGCGCAACTACATGGCTCACCATCACGGCATGTCGATCGTCGCGGTCAACAACGTCGTATTTGAAGGGCGTATGCGCGAACGCTTCCACTCGGATCCCGTCATCGAAGCCGCCGAACTCCTGCTCCAGGAAAAGGCGCCGCGGGAAATCCCGGTTCTCCAGGCCAAGGCCGAGAATCCGATGCGCAAGGCCGTGGAAAGCAGCGAAGAAACACCCTCGATCCACATCATCGACAATCCGCTCGGCGCTCCGCGCGCAACGCAGGTCATGTCCAACGGCCATTATTCAGTGATGGTCACCGCCAATGGTGGCGGTTACAGCCGCTGGAACGGGCTCGCAATAACACGTTTCCAGCCGGACATTCTCGAAAGCGGCTACGGCACCTTCCTCTTCCTGCGCGATATGGAGAGCGGCGACTGGTGGTCGGCGACTGGCGATCCAGTGCGGGCCACCGGCGAAAAGAGCATGACGATCTTTGCCGACTACAAGGCCGAATTCATCAAGGAGGCGGGCACGCTGCACACGACGGTGGAAACCATCGTCGCGTCGGATTCCGACGGCGAAGGCCGGCGCATCGTGATCACCAATACGGGCAGCAAGGATCGCATCATCGAAGTGACCTCCTATGCTGAACTCGTATTGACCAATGACGACGCGGATACGGCCCACCCGGCATTCGCCAAGATGTTCGTCGAGACCGAGATCGACAAGCGCGGCGATACGATCTATGCGACGCGTCGCAAGCGCAACAATGACGAACCTGACATCCACGTCGCCCACATGGTCAGCGACAGTTCCGGAACCATGCGCGAGGTTCAGGCGGAGACCGACCGGCGGGCCTTCATCGGCCGCGGCCGCACGCTGCGCAACCCCGCCGCATTCGACGAGGGCGCGACCCTTACCGGCTCGCAGGGCTTCGTGCTCGATCCCATTGCGTCGCTGCGCTGCCGCGTCCGCGTGCCTGCCCACAAGAAGGTGACGCTCGTCTTCTGGACGCTCGTGCGCCCCAACCGCCAGGAACTCGAGGACGTCGTCGGCCGCTTCCGCCATCCGGATTGCTTCGCACGCGAATTCTCGCTGTCATGGACAAGTTCGCAGGTCCGTCTGCATCATATCGGCATCAACCCCGATGAAGCGCAGGTTTTCCAACGTGTAGCAACCAGCCTGATCTACCCGGACAAGGCACTGCGGATGCCGTCCGAAAGCATCGCCAGCGGCCTCGGCAGCCAGTCCGAACTCTGGCCGATGTCCATTTCCGGCGACTTCCCCATCCTTGCCCTGCGCATCGATGACGAAGCCGATATGGAAACGCTCAAGAATCTGCTCCGCGCCCACGAGTACTGGCGCGCGAAAGGCTTGGTCGTCGATGTCGTCGTCATCAACGAACGCTCCTTCTCCTATGCGCAGGATTTCCAGCGGGGTCTTGAAGCAATCTGCGAGAACAGCCGGGCGCGCGGTGCGCAGCTCGGACCGCGCGTTCATATCTTCACGGTCCGCCGCGACCAGATGAGCGATCCCAGCTATAATACATTGCTCGCCTCGGCGCGCATCGTCATGCATGCGCAGAACGGCTCCCTGTCCGAACAGCTGAAGCGCATGGAGGGCCTCAGCGCCGACCTCGCGCCCACAGCGGACGCAGCCGCCGGCAAGGTCAACGCGACGGTCGACACGGGCAGCATCGAGGAGATGCGCAACATCGCGCCGGCGCCGACGCAGTTGATGCGGACGCGCAACCCGAAAATATCGGGCGACGATCTGGCATTCTGGAACGGCTTTGGCGGCTTTGACCTCGCAAGCGGCGAATATGTCGTCCGTCTAGGAGGGATCACCCAGACGCCGCAACCCTGGATCAACGTCATTTCGAATTCCAGCTTCGGCTTCCACGTTGCCGCGGAGGGTGCTGGCTTTACCTGGTCCGGCAATAGCCGCGATTATCAGTTGACCCAGTGGTCGAACGACCCCGTCAGCAACCGTTCCGGCGAAGCGATCTATATTGTCGATCTTGACAAGAATGTCGCGTTCGCTCCCACGGCTTCGGTATTGCGTGATCCGTCCGTTCAGTACGAAGCGCGCCACGGCCAGGGCTATTCGACGTTCACGTCGCGCCATGGCAATATCGGGCTTGAACTTACGCACACCATCCATGTCGAACTGCCCGTGCGCGTGTCGCGGCTCAAGCTGACCAACCATGGCGGCTCGGCGAAGCGCCTGCGCGTCTACGGTTTTGTCGAATGGATGCTCGGCAATTCCCGCGCCAAGACCGCTCCGTTTATCGTGCCGTCCTGGGATGCCGAAACCGGCGTGCTCATGGCGCGCAACCCGTATGGCATCGACCGTCGCAACAATGTCGCCTTCTATGCAACGAGCATGAAGCCGAATTCGGTGACATCGGATCGCGCCGAGTTCTTTGGAACGCTCGGCTCCGTCGATCGGCCAGCTGCGGTTCTGCAGGCAAGGACGCTCTCCAACGTCGTCGAGGCAGGCGGCGATCCCTGCGCTGCGCTCAACGTCGATATCACGCTTGCGGCCGGCGAGACGAAGGAACTGCTGTTCTATATGGGCGATGCCGGTAGTGCCGATGAGGCACGGCGTATCCTGCGCGAACAGAGCAAGCAGGGCTTCGACGAGACGCTCGGCGCTTCCAGATCGCTGTGGTCGAACTTCCTCGGCGGCCTGCAGGTCGAAACGCCCGACGAAGCGTTCAACCTGATGGTCAATCGCTGGCTGCCCTACCAGAGCCTTGCCTGCCGCATCTGGGCGCGGTCGGCCTTCTATCAGGCAAGCGGCGCCTTCGGCTTCCGTGACCAGCTGCAGGATACGCTGTCGATGCTGATCCTCGATCCGTCGCTGGCGAGGAAGCAGATTCTCAACGTATCGGCGCGCCAGTTCAAGGAGGGAGATGTCCAGCATTGGTGGCTGCCGACGAGCGGCGCCGGCGTTAGAACGAAAATCTCCGACGATGTCGTCTGGCTCGGCTATGCGATTGCCCATTACACGACGGTCACCGGCGACATGAGCATTCTCAACGAGCAGGTTGCCTTCATCGACGGTCCGGCGCTTAACGAGGGCCAGCACGACGCCTTCTACCAGCCGACCATCACCAGCGAGAAGGTAAGCGTCTACGAACATGCTGCGCGCGCCCTCGATCTCGCCGTGGCGCGGACCGGGGCACACGGCCTGCCGCTGATGCTCACCGGCGACTGGAATGACGGCATGAACCGGGTCGGTGAAGACGGCAAGGGCGAGAGCGTCTGGCTCGGCTGGTTCCTCATCAGCACGCTGCGCGACGTGATCCCGATTGCCAGAACCTTCAAGGATACGGCCCGCATCGAGCGTTGGGAGGCCCACATAGAGCGCCTCAAGGCAGCACTCGAAAAGGATGGCTGGGACGGCGAATGGTATCGTCGCGGCTATTTCGACGACGGATCGCCGCTCGGCTCCAAGAAGAGCGAGGAATGCAGGATCGACTCGATCGCGCAATCCTGGAGCGTTCTCTCCGGTTTTGGGGATCCGTCGCGGGCGCGCCAAGCCATGAAATCGGTGGCCACGCATCTGATCGATGACGAAGCCGAGATCATCAAGCTGTTCAATCCGCCGTTCAACAAGTCGCGGCATGATCCCGGCTATATCAAGAGCTATCCCGTCGGCGTTCGCGAGAACGGCGGCCAGTACACGCATGCCGCGACCTGGGCGGTGCTTGCCATGGCGAGACTCGGGGACGCCGATGAAGCCTATCGCTGGTTCAAGAAGCTTAACCCTGTGAACCATGCGCTGAGCGCCGAAAAGGCCGAGTTCTACCGTGTGGAACCCTATGTCGTCGCAGCCGACGTCTATTCGGTCGATCCGATGCGCGGACGCGGCGGCTGGACCTGGTACACCGGTTCGGCCGGCTGGCTCTACCGCGTTGCTACCGAGGGAATCCTTGGCATCACGCGGCAGAACGACCGCCTGTTCGTCGATCCCGCCCTTCCCTCGGATTGGGATGGTTTCAGCTTCGTGCTGCGTAACGGCGATGCCCGGTACTCGATCGAGGTCCGGCCTGCGGGCAAGGGTGGCAAGAAGATTACGGTCAACGGCAAGAAACTCACCAAGGCAGAAGGCGGCATTCCGCTTGAGACCAAAGGCGAACACAAGGTCGTTGTCGAGGTTCCGGCGGGCGGCGTATCGATCGATGCCGTCGCGACCGCGGCAAAATGAATTCTGACGTGCCGCCGGCCCAGCGCCGGCGGCACAGCCACTTGCTCTGCGGTACACCCGCAAAATTCCAGTTGAGAATCTTTGCAACTGACGCGGATCTGACGCATAATCGCGGCCATGAAAAATATCATGAATCAGAAGCCGGATTACGAAAAGGAGTTGCGCAACGCTGGCATCCGCATCACCCGCCCGCGGCGCATCATTCTCGATATCCTGACATCGACCGAAGACCATCCGGACGCGATGAAGATTTTCCATCGCGCCAGCGAGATCGACGACAGCATCTCGCTCTCGACCGTCTATCGAACGATGAACTTGCTCGAAGAGATGGGTGCGATACACCGGCACGCATTCAGCGGTGGCCCATCACGTTTCGAACAGGCGCATGGCGAGCATCACGACCACCTGATCGATATCGATACGGGTGCCGTGATCGAATTCAAATCGGAGAAAATCGAGCAGTTGCAGGAAGAAATCGCCCGATCGCTCGGGTACGATATCGTGCATCACCGGCTTGAGCTTTACGCGCGAAAGATCAATCGATCTTCATAGGAAATAGCTTAACAATCCTCCACATGGCGTGGTTGACCGCGTTAGTCTGCGATGCAGCAATATTACAACTCAATGCACGCGACTTATAGTTGCAAATATTCTCATTTTTTCTGTTTCCATTCTTGTTAATTGCTTCGAGGTGGAAATGCGATTATCTTCAATATTATTTTATTTTTTATTTTGGGAACGCGTATGGCAAATCTATTTGACCCTCTTCGGTTGCCTGATCCTCCTGGTAAATATTCTTCATCGCTGGCTATCAAAAAACGCTCCGCAATTCGTCTGGCGGGCGGGTGGCGTTTTGATCCGTACTGGAGCCTTTTTCCTGGTTCAGAGGGAAGGACGCCAATGATTAAGTGCGTTTTTATGATAGCGGCACTTTCCCTAGTGAGTCCCGCTTCAGCCGGCGGCATGGACTCTATGACAATTGCCAACAAGCTCGGCACTATGCTTGCTGCCGAGGATGCGTGCGGTCTCTCGTTCGATCAGGCCGCCATCGAAACCTACATCGAGAAAAATGTGAAAGCGGCCGACATGGATTTTCCATCGACGTTGCAATTGATGACCAGCGGCGCGGAAGCCCAATTACGCGACCTAAGCAACTCGGCCAAGACCGCTCATTGTGTTCAGATCAAACGGTCGGCAAAGGCCAACGGCTTCATCAAGTAGGCAATTTCCGCATCCATTGGAGATCGTCGCTATCACGCCGCGTTCGACGTTGGCTGGTCCGTGAGAAGCTCATAAAGCAGGCTTGCGTCGTGGGCCGTGCGCAGCTTGGCGACACGTTCCGGGTCGCGCAGCGTCCGGGCAATGCGCGACAGGGCCTTCAGGTGATCCGCGCCGGCATTTTCCGGGGCAAGCAGCAGAAAGACAATATCAACGGGCTGGTCGTCCAGCGCCTCGAAATCGATCGGCGCATCGAGCTGAGCAAAGACGCCGGTGATACGCTTCACGCTATTGAGCTTGCCGTGAGGGATCGCAATTCCGTTGCCGACGCCGGTCGAACCGAGGCGCTCGCGCTGCAAGACCGTATCAAACACTTCACGCTCGCTCAGGCCAGTCAAGGCGGCTGCCTTTTCCGACATGGCTTGCAGGAGTTGCTTCTTGGAGTTGACTTTCAATGCGGGCAGGACAGCATCGGGCTGAATGAGATCACCCAGATCCATTATCTCTCTTCCTTCCAGTTACCGTCCGCGCCCATTTCGGGCGCGGGCAGTAGTTCACGTTTGTTATCCACGGGCCGCACTTTGACCCGCTACGGTCGATGGATCGATCCAACCGATGTTTCCGTCAGGGCGGCGATATACGATATTTACCTGCGTACTTCCAGAGTTGCGGAAGACGACCACAGGGCTGTCCTTCAAATCGAGCTCGACCACCGCCGAAGCCACACTCATGCTGCGAAGCGCCATCGACGTTTCGGCTACGATCGTCGGCGCGTAATCTTCAGGAAACTCCTCGTCATCATCGGGTACCGGCGCCATGACGCGATAGGACACGTCATCGAAGACACCATTCGATCCCGGCGCCTGATGTGACTTCAAGCGTCGCTTGTAGCGGCGCAGCCGCTTGTCCACACGTTCGCCCGCAGCGTCGAAGGCAAGCAATGGATCCTGGGCTTCACCGGCTGCCTGGAGAACCGTGCCGGTATCCAGACGGACAAGGCAGTCTGCGATGAATCTCGAACCCTGTTTTTCCACTGTGACGTGGCCGGTATATCCGCCATCGAAGTACTTGGCCACCATTTCTCCGATCCGCTCTTCGATGCGGATGCGGAATGCGTCGCCAATGTCCATATGTTTCCCAGATACACGCAGACTCATGATAGCTCACCTTCATTGTGATTTCCGTTTACCAAATCAATCTACACCGATGTTGGAAGACGAGCAAAGCCATCCCGCACAATCCGTGCGAGCGCTCCATCACATTTCGCTTGCTGATTCTTCATGTCCAAACGCGCGCTTTCGCTCCGACCGTCGCAAAGTACCGGCGCTTCTCTCTCCCTGACCAGGCTTCTTTGGCCCAGTTCATTGCCCACTCAAAAGGAGTCTACACCCGAGTGATGGAGTAATCTAGAGCCAGGATCTTTCTTGCGCACAGAAGCCTGCGCTTTCTTCTCGCGCCGCCTTTGCACCGAGGAGGCAATGTTCATCGCCTCGCGATACTTGGCGACCGTGCGCCGGGCTATGTCGATCCCCTGCTCCTTCAGCAGATCCACAAGCGTATCGTCTGAAAGGATCTCGTTTGGCGTCTCGGCATCGATGAGCTGGCAAATCTGGTGTCGAACCGACTGCGAGGAATGCTGCTCGCCGCCCTCTGTCGCCGATATGCCGGCGTTGAAGAAATAGCGAAGCTCGAAAACGCCCCGCTTGGTCAGCATGTATTTATTCGCGGTAACACGGCTTACCGTTGATTCGTGCATGCCGATGGCGTCGGCCACGGTACGCAGGTTCAAGGGCCGCAAATATGCGATACCCTGGAGGAGGAACTGTTCCTGCTGCCGCACGATTTCACTTGCAACCTTGAGGATCGTCTGGGCGCGCTGATCGAGGCTACGGGTCAACCAGTTGGCGGTCTGCAGGCATTCGCTCAGGAACGTCTTTTCCAGCGGCGAGGCCTTGGCCTTCGACAAGGTGGCGTAATAGCTATTGTTGACCAGCACGCGCGGCAGTGCGTCAGGGTTGAGTTCGATCCGCCAGGTTCCATCGGCCGCCATGTCGACGATCACGTCGGGGACAATGCTGTCGGCGATCCCCGAGGAAAACGCCGTGCCCGGCTTCGGGTCAAGTTGCTGGATTTCCCGGAGCATATCGAGAATGTCGGCTTCGCTGACCTGGCAAAGTTTTTTCAAGGTGTGGAAATCGCGCTTGGCCAGGAGCTCAAGATTTTGCAGGAGCGCCTGCATGGCAGGATCAAAGCGATTTTTTGCGCGCAGCTGGATCGCAAGGCATTCGGCGAGGTCGCGGGCAAACAGTCCGACCGGCTCGAAGCCCTGCATGGCGCCGATCAATCGCTCCACATGCGCCGCGCCGACACCCAGCCGCTCGGCGATCTCGTCGATATCGGCGCGCAGATAACCCATTTCATCGAGATGGTCGACAAGTTCCGCGGCAATGAGGCGGTCGGCAGCGCTCTCGAAGGTAAAAATAATCTGTTCGCCAACATGATCCCTCAGCGTCAACGGCGATGCCGTTACCTGTTCGATATTGTAGCCCTCGCCGGACGACACATAGCCGTCTCCCACCGACGACTTCCACTGGGAGGCGAGATCGCCGCCAATCAGATCATGCGTACCGGGATCGTCCGGGAAAATATTCTCGAGTGAACTATCGAAGGTCTCGGACATGGAGCCGGCGCTGATCGCTTCGCCGCTTTCGAGCCAATGATCGCCCTGACCGTTGGAGTGTTCGCCCGCGTCCCCATCTCCGGTGACGCTCTTGCCAAATTCGCCGTCCTCACCGGAATTACGCTCTGAATTGCTGGCCCGTTCCTCCATGCCAAGGTAGTCGCCGTTGGCGTCATCGCGATCAAGCAGAGGGTTCTTCTCGATCTCCTGTTCGATGAATTGTTCGAGCTCGACATGGGTCAGCTGCAGCAGTCGAATCGACTGCATGAGCAGCGGTGTCATCACCAGTGCCTGGGTTTGCCTGAGATCGAGTTTTGGCGATAAAGCCATGAGGATGGGACCACTCCTGTACCAAAGTACAAAACTGGCCCAATCCTTGCTTGTCAATCGCAAGGCGCTCAAAAATCGCTGGCTGCGGCATTTTTGAAGCGGTGAAAAGGCAGTACTGACAGAATTTTGCGCTGAATCGCGCAAAAGCTGAAGGGTCAGAGACTGAACTGGTCGCCGAGGTAAAGCCGCCGGACGTCCGGATTGGCAATAATTTCATCCGGGCGCCCATGGGTCAGAACTTGCCCGGCGTGGATGATATAGGCCCGGTCGATCAGCTTCAGCGTCTCGCGCACATTGTGGTCGGTAATGAGCACACCGATGCCACGTCCCGTGAGATGCCGCACCAATTGCTGAATATCCGCCACGGCAATCGGATCGACGCCGGCAAACGGTTCGTCGAGCAGCATGAAATTCGGGCGCGATGCCAATGCACGGGCGATTTCGAGACGACGTCGCTCGCCGCCGGAAAGTGAAATGGCCGGTGCCTTGCGCAGATGGGCGATATGAAACTCTTCGAGCAGTGAATCGAGTTCCTGCGCCCGGGCGCTACGATCCTTCTCGACAATCTCGAGGACCGCCTTGATGTTGTTCTCCACCGAAAGGCCACGAAAGATCGACGCTTCCTGCGGCAGGTAACCGATGCCAAGGCGGGAACGGCGATACATCGGCATGGTCGTAACATCAAAACCGTCGATCTCAATCGTGCCCTTATCGACAGGAACAAGCCCGGTCACCATATAGAAGCATGTGGTCTTGCCCGCGCCGTTTGGACCAAGAATGCCGACCGCCTCGCCCGCGCGCACGCCGAACGACACGCCGTTGACGACCTGACGGCCATTATAGCCCTTGGTTATGCCGCGCGCGACGAGCGTGCCCTTCATGCGGTCGATGGCTGCCGGATCGGCAGGACGCATCTCATGCGAAAGACTGGATTCCGGCCGCGCGGCGCTGTTGGCTTTTGTGCGACGTGAAAAAAATGACACTTACAGCTGTTCCGCCGGTTCAGTTCTTTGGTTGGTTGTTGGGGGCGACCACAATCGAGACGCGCCCGGTCTGGCCGCTCTTGCAGCTTTCAAGCTGGGCTTCGCCGGTCTTGAGTTGCGCGGTCAGCTTGCAGCCTACGGCGACATTGTCGCCCTGGGTCAGAACCACCTTGTTGCCCGTCAGCACAAGCACCTCCGACTTCATGTCGAACGTGCCGTGATCGCCGGTTGCCACCTGATCGTTGGATTTGACGTAGACCTTGTCGTTGACCTCGAGGTGATCGATATCCTGCGAGCCGCCAAGTCCGCCCGTCTTCGGCGCATCCGCGGCGGGGGCCGGATCGCCCTCTTTCTTCTTGACGTAGTAGACGATCATCGAGCCGGCCTTGAGCAGGGTCGCGCCCTGGACGACGGTGACGTTGCCCGTGAAGGTAGCTGTTCCCTCCTTGTCATGGACGACGAGCTTGTCGGCGTCGATCTGGATCGGCTGATCGCCGGAGAGCTTGATGCCGCCGCCGGGCGCATTTTCCTGCGCGACGGCGGATGCGACCATCGATGATGCCAACAATCCCAATGCAACAGTCGAAATGCCTATCAGTCTTGCCCCGCGCGACATCGTTCTCTCCTAAAAATTCGGATATTCCCACAACTCTCAGTGAGCGAGCGTCAATACTACTCGACTGATTTGACTGCGTCTGTACCTTCTTGCCGTTTTGTGGGCTGAATGACAAGCCTTACTCGCTTCTCAAAGGTCATTACCTTGCCGCTTTCGCTGATCTGCATCGTATCGGCGGTAATACTTGAAGTGCCATTGCGTATAGTGACCGGATCTTTGGTGGACATGGAATTGCCGGCAATATCGATATCGGCCGATTTCATCTGGGCACTGATGCCATCAGACGTCGTGAAATTGATCTCGCTGTCGAGTTTCAACTGCCGGTTGGCATTGTCGAATACGCCGGACTTGGCCTGGACATTGGCGCGCATATCCTTACCGAGCGGAAGCTCGGCGCTGATGCCCTGCAGCGAGATGACGTTGGTGTTGCCGACTTCCTGCAACGCCTTGACGGCGCTCATCTTGTAGGGAAGCTTGTCCTTGGTGAACCCGTCGAGCTTGGGGTTCGTCATGACGAGCTTGCCGTTTTCCAGCGCGGCATTCTCGAGCGAGATATTGCTCGGCATGTTTGTCGTCGAGAAGAACGTGAACCACGAAAAGACGGCCGCGCCGACGATCGCCGCGGCAGGGAGCGCAAATTTCAGGATTCGCACGCGGCGCGAATGGCGTTCCGCCGCACGAAAAACACCGGAATCCTTGTCGGACGCCGCAAATTGACGTGCCACCTCTGCGTGGTGATCGGCACCAGCGGCAGCCTGGACGTGCGGATGCGTATCGTTTCTCTGAACTGACATGGCCTGGCTGTTACTACGTAATGACAATAGTATGGCTACTTGGCGCCAATATGGTTATTTTTCGATGAAACGGGCGAATAGATAAACGCGCGAGTTGCACCGCACCACAAGTATGACGTTGGCGTGCGAGATACAAGGTCCTAGCGCATTTCTAATGAAGCGCGAGGAGATGCCGGCGCAGGAACCTTACCCTAGACTTCCCTCTCGTGATGTCGCAGAGATTGTTTTTACCGACGTTGAGAATGAATGGACAAATCGATGGCAAACACGGCTGACGCGATTATTGACAGACGGCGCCTGCGCCGAAAACTGACATTCTGGCGCATCCTGGCGCTGTTGATTGTCGCTCTCGCACTGATTTTGTTTTATTTTTCGGTGGCAGGATCGGATGTGTTTTCCAGCAGGTCATCGCCGCACATCGCCAAGGTCCGCATTGAAGGCACGATCTTCGAGAACGAGGAACTGCTGAAGCGGCTGAAGGACGTCACCGATTCCAACGCCGTGAGGGGCGTCATCCTGTCGGTCGATTCCCCCGGCGGAACGACAGCGGGCGGAGAAGCGATCTATGAGGCCGTGCGCAAGCTTGCCGTTAAAAAGCCGGTGGTCGCGCAAGTCGGAACGCTTGCGGCGTCAGCAGGCTACATGATCGCCAGCGCATCCGACCATATCGTAGCACGCCAATCGTCGATCGTCGGCTCCATTGGCGTGTTGTTCCAATACCCCGACATTTCGCAGCTTCTGACCAAGCTCGGTGTCAAAGTCGAGACTATCAAGTCGAGTCCGCTCAAGGCCGAACCCAATTTTTTCAATCCGGCAAGCGATGAAGCCAAGGAAATGATCCACCGCATGATCATCGATTCCTATGACTGGTTCGTCGGGCTCGTGCAGGAAAGGCGCAAGTTCACGCATGAGCAGGCGCTGGCGCTGGCGGATGGATCGGTCTTCACCGGCCGGCAGGCCATCGCCAATAAACTCATTGACGAACTCGGCGGCGAGGATACGGCGATCGCCTGGCTGAAGACCAAAGGCGTCAACGACAAACTGCCGGTTGTCGAATGGAAGCCCGTGGAAAAATCCTCGCTCGGCCTGTTCTTCTCAAATTCAGCGACAAAAATGCTCGCCCGCTATCTCGGCCTGCCGGAGGAGAGCGCCGGAATGCTGAATCAGCTCACCGGAGACCGCATGTTCCTTGACGGACTCGTTTCTGTTTGGCACGTTGACGGCAAGCCTGCCGGGGCGCAATAAAAGAATATTAAACATATAAGATCAGTGACATAGTCTTGAGGTGGGGCCTATGTCCTCCTGGTCTTGAACCGAAAGGGAACTCGCTGTGATCAAATCAGAGCTCGTGCAGATCATTGCCAACCGCAACCCGCATCTGTTTCAGCGCGACGTCGAGAATATAGTCGGCGCGATCTTCGATGAGATCACGGATGCACTGGCAGAGGGCAATCGCGTCGAGCTTCGGGGTTTCGGTGCGTTCTCGGTCAAAAACCGCCCTGCACGCAGTGGCCGCAACCCGCGTACCGGCGAAAGCGTCGAGGTTGAAGAAAAATGGGTGCCCTTTTTCAAGACCGGCAAGGAACTTCGCGACCGTCTCAATGCCAATAGCTGAGGTTCATCGAACGGGCGGGTGAAGCGCGCCGGGAGGAATACATGATCAATCGCATTATCATCGTCCTCGTGCTGGTGCCGCTTGCAATCGTTCTCATAGCGCTGTCGGTTGCGAACCGCGCGCCAATTCAACTGACGATCGATCCGTTCAATCCTGGAAACCCCGCGCTTTCCTACACGGCCCCGCTCTTCGTGTGGCTGTTCGCTGCCTTGATCGCCGGACTCATCCTCGGCAGTTTCGCTACCTGGTTCAACCAAGGGAAACATAGGAAACTATCGCGCCAGCGTAAACTCGAAGCGGAACTCCTGCGCAAGGAAGCCAAGAAAGCATCGGCCGATAGCGGTGCGACGCCGAACCTGCCCTCGCTCCACTAGGGCACAATTACAAGAAAACCCAAGGAACAAGACATGAAACTGATCTCCCCGGCCGAGGTCGACAGGCTATTGAATTGGCCGGATATGATCGACGCCATTGAACAGGCGTTCCGCCAGGGCGTCATTCAGCCCGTGCGCCATCACCACACAGTCGAGCGGCCGGATGGCGTGGCATCGACCTTGCTGCTCATGCCGGCCTGGTCGGATTTCCATGCCCTCGGCGACTCCTCCAAGGGCTATATGGGCGTCAAGATCGTCACCGTATCGCCCGATAACGGCGCCGTGGCGAAGCCCGCAGTCATGGGCGTCTACCTGCTTCTCGACGGCAAGACCGGCGAACCAAAGGCACTCATAGATGGGCAGCGGCTGACCATCTGGCGCACGGCCGGGGCATCGGCGCTCGCCGCGCGCTACCTTGCGCGCGAAGACGCATCGAAGCTCGTCGTCCTCGGCGCCGGCGCGCTGTCGGGGTTTCTTGCCCGTGCCCACAGCGCCGTGCGGCCGATCAAGGAAATCTCGATCTGGAACCGCAACCTCGCCAATGCCGAAAAAGTGGCGGCGGACCTTGCCGCCGACGGCTTCAATGCAAAAGCCGTTTCGGACAAGGATGCGGCAATCGCCGAGGCGGACATCATCACCGCCGGGACGCTCTCGACCGAACCGCTTGTCCTCGGCAGGCACCTGAAGCCAGGCGCACATGTCGATCTCATCGGTGCGTTCACCCCGACCATGCGGGAGAGCGACGATGAGTGCGTCCGTCGCGCCCGGGTGTTTGTCGACACCAGGGATGGCGCACTCAAGGAAGGCGGCGACATCGTACAGCCGATCAAAGCTGGTGTGGTGGGCAAGGAGCATGTCATCGGCGACCTGTTCGACCTCACCCGCGGCACGATGAAGGGCCGTCAGTCCGCCGAGGAAATCACGCTGTTCAAATCGGTCGGTGCCGCACTTGAGGATCTGGCCGCCGGAATTCTTGTTTTTGAGAAGGCAAACGCTGCATCACAAGCCTAACGGCTCGGATTTCGCTTTCGCCCTGCAACGTCTTGGCTTAGAGCGTTCTAGCCAAGACAGGGAAAGCGAGACTTGAAACCATCCGGCGGAAAAACAAGAAAGACCAAGGGCGCTGCCAGCAAGGCCAACCCCGCTAAGGGGACTGTGCAATGGCAAAGCCCGGTAAAGCCGCGACCGCAATTTGCCAAGCAGGTGCGCACGCCCGCCATCGACGCTCCCGCGCAGGGGGGCGCACGTCAGGATGCGTCGCCACGACGCGTGCTTGTGCGCCGGTCAGGGGCACGTCCGGAGGAGCAAACCGGCCTTATCCTCGAAACCCTGCCTTCGGAGGACTACGCGCTCCTCGATAGCGGCAATGGCCTGAAGCTGGAGCAATATGGCCCCTACCGCATCGTGCGTCCCGAAGGCCAGGCGATCTGGCTGCCGGCCTGGGACAAGGCCGAATGGGACAAGGCGGATGCGGTCTTTACCGGCAATACGGATGAGGAAGGCGTCGGCCGCTGGCACTTTCCGAAAGTGCCGCTCGGTGAAACCTGGCCGCTCGCTTTCGACGGACTGCCGTTCTATGGCCGTTTCACTTCCTTCCGGCATGTTGGCGTTTTTCCCGAGCAGGGCACCCATTGGGCGCATATGGACAGGCTGATCCGAAACGCCAAACGGCCGGTCAAGGTGCTCAATCTCTTCGGCTATACCGGCGTTGCCTCGCTCGTTGCCGCGCGGGCCGGGGCAGAGGTCACCCATGTGGACGCCTCGAAGAAAGCCATCGCCTGGGCGCGCGAAAACCAGGAAATGGCCGGCCTTTCCAGCAAGCCCATCCGTTGGATCTGCGAAGATGCGATGAAATTCGTCATGCGCGAGGAACGGCGTGGCAGCACCTACGATATCATCCTGCTCGACCCCCCGGCCTATGGCCGCGGGCCGGGCGGCGAGGTATGGCAACTCTTCGACAATCTTCCCGACATGGTCGATATCTGCCGCTCCATCCTCTCCCCCGATGCGCTCAGCGTCGTGTTGACCGCCTATTCGATCCGCGCCTCGTTTTTCGCGATCCACGAATTGATGCGCGATGCGTTCACTGGCCTCGGCGGCACGGTGGAATCGGGCGAACTTATCCTGCGCGAACGTTCCTCGGGACGCGCGCTTTCCACCTCGCTGTTCAGCCGTTGGGAAAATACATGACGCGACACGACGACCACACTCGAGGCACCGGACTCGCACGGCCCGGCAGGGTCAAGGAAGTGACCAGCCTCACCAACCCGATCGTGAAGGATTTGCGCGCACTCGCGATGAAAAAATATCGCGATCAGGAGGGTGTCTTTCTCGCCGAAGGGCTGAAGCTGATCATCGACGCACTCGATCTCGGCTGGAAGATCCGCACTCTCGTCTTTTCCAAGGCAGGCAAGGGCAATTCACTTGTCGAGCAGGTGGCGGCGCGCACCATCGCCAAGGGCGGCGATGTCCTCGAAGTCAGTGAAAAGGTCATTGCCGCCATTACCCGGCGCGACAATCCGCAAATGGTGGTCGGCGTCCTCGAACAGCGGACCCAGCCGCTTGCTGCACTGAGGCCGCAAGGCAACGAGGTCTATGTGGCGCTCGACCGGGTCCGCGATCCCGGCAATCTAGGGACGATCATTCGTACCGCCGACGCCGTCGGCGCCAAGGGCATCATCCTGATCGGCGATACAACCGATCCATTCTCGCTCGAAACCGTGCGGGCCACAATGGGTTCGGTCTTCGCGGTACCGCTCATGCGCGCCACCGAGGCCGAGTTCCTGGCCTGGCGCAAAGGCTTTGCCGGGCTCGTCGTTGGTACGCACCTCAAAGGCGCCGTCGATTACCGCACCATTCCTTATGCGAACCGTCCCGTTGTCCTTTTGATGGGCAACGAGCAGCAGGGACTGCCGGACCAACTCGCGGCCGACTGTGACAAGCTTGCCCGCATACCGCAGGAGGGCCGCGCGGATTCGCTTAATCTTGCCATTGCAACCGGGATCATGCTGTTCGAGATAAGGCGCGACGCGCTCAAGCTCGATGGCGGAAACTGAAACAAGAGAACGATGAAAACCAAAGCCCTTTACAATCTCTTGGCCGTCGTCGCCTTTGCGGTCGTCAGCGACCAGATCATCAAATATCTGGTCGAGACCGGCATGGACTACCAGCAGCAGATCGACGTGTTGCCGTTCCTCGCACTGTTTCGCGTTCACAACAATGGCATTGCCTTTTCCATGCTCAGCGGGCTGCACGACCTTGCGCTGATTGCGCTGACGCTCGTCATCATCTGCTTCGTCAGCTATCTCTGGTGGACGACGGCTGCGACCCGCTGGATTTCGCGCTTCGGCTTCGCCCTGATCATCGGTGGCGCGATCGGCAATCTGATCGACCGCAGCATTCACGGTTACGTTATCGATTACGTTCTTTTCCATCTGCCGACCTGGTCGTTTGCCGTCTTCAACCTTGCCGATGCCTATATTTCAGTCGGCGCGGCGCTGGTCGTGCTTGAGGAAGTGCTCGCCTGGATGCGCGAACGCCGGGCTTCGAAGGGTGAACCCGGGAAGAACTGAGATAAGGCGGGTCGTCGCGCTTGGCCGAAGGATCCGGGCCGGTGTTCTCGGGTCATCTTCCGATACTACCTTCTCCGTGTTCCTTCGACTGCAGGTCATGTGACCCGAGGATTCACGTGGCGGCACGAGAGGCCCCAAGCCTGCCACCGTCACGTCATGCTGCCGTCATCGATTTGTAGTATTCAGGAGGCGACCTTACCACCGATCAACCTCCCTTAAGAGCGAATCGACATGAGCATCGCCTTGCTTGAACGTGCTTCACCTACTAAAGATCAGCGCATGGTCTCGCAGGTTGATTCAACGCCCTCGCCTCTTGTGGCGCCTCACCTTGTTTCGGTGCTCGGTCGCATCGGCACGATGGAGGTCTGCCTTGCCCAGACCGAGGACGAGATCGAGTCGGCGCAGCAGCTTCGCTTCAAGGTTTTCTTCGACGAACTCGGCGCCAAGGGATCGGCGACGCTAGAACAGCGCGATGCGGACCGTTTCGATCCAGTCTGCGACCATCTTCTGGTCTATGATACCTCGATCGCCGGCCCCAAGCACAAGCAGATCGTCGGGACATATCGCCTGCTTCGTTCAGAGCGAGCTTCTGCATCAGGCGGATTCTATTCAGCCAGCGAATATTCAATCGAAAGCCTCGTCAGTGCCAAGCCGGATTTGCGCTTCCTTGAACTCGGGCGCTCCTGCGTTCTGCCGGAGTACCGCTCGAAGCGTACCGTCGAACTCCTGTGGCAGGGGATCTGGACCTATTGCCGCCATCATTCGATCGGGGTCATGTTCGGATGCGCCTCATTCCAGGGGACCGTTCCTGCAGCCCATGCGCTGCAACTTTCGTTCCTGCAGCACAATTTCCGCGCGACGCCCGATTGGGACGTCCGCGCCTTGCCTGACCGCTACCAGGCAATGGACCTCGTTCCGGCCGAGGCGATCAACCCGCGAGTCGCCATGTTTGCCATGCCGCCGCTCATCAAGGGCTACCTTCGCCTTGGCGCAATGATCGGGGACGGCGCCGTCATCGATCACGATTTCGGCACGACGGATGTCTTGATCATCCTGCCGGTCAGCCGCATCGCTGAACGCTATGTTAGCCACTATGCCGCGGAAGCAAAGCGTTTCGCTTGAGATCATCTGTGGAGAAGAACGCAGGATACTCGCTACAGAGGTGGGTAAATCCTGCGTTTGCGCATAAATTGCTCCAGACTGGACAAGGGTCTATCAGGAGAGCGCATTGGCGGAACTTGCAACCATAATCGAAACGCCTGCCTACGATGCCGAGCCATCGGCGCGGCCGACGCCGATGATGGAGCAATATATCGAGATCAAGGCGACGAATCCCGACAGCCTCCTGTTCTATCGGATGGGCGATTTCTACGAGCTGTTCTTCGACGATGCCGTCGCAGCATCGCGGGCGCTCGGCATTACGCTGACCAAGCGCGGCAAGCACCTCGGCGACGACATCCCGATGTGCGGCGTGCCCGTCCATGCCGCCGATGATTATTTGCAGAAGCTCATCGCGCGCGGCTTTCGCGTCGCCGTCTGCGAGCAGATCGAAGATCCAGCCGAAGCGAAGAAACGCGGCTCGAAATCGGTCGTCAAGCGCGATGTCGTCCGTCTGGTAACGCCGGGGACGATCACCGAGGAAAAGCTGCTCGATCCATCCGAGGCCAATTATCTGATGACGCTCGGCCGTGTGAAGGGCGGGGGCCAAGGGCAGTTTGCGCTCGCCTGGATCGATATTTCCACCGGCACCTTCCGCGTCGGCGAAACCGACCCGTCCCGCATGCTCGCCGATATATTGCGGGTCGAACCGCGCGAACTCATCGTCGCCGATCCCGTCTTCCACGATCCGGACCTTCGTCCGATCTTCGACATTCTCGGTCGGTCAGTCACGCCGCAGCCGCCAAGCCTCTTCGACAGCGCAACGGCGGAAAACCGCATCCAACGCTATTTCGATGTCGGCACGCTCGACGGGTTCGGCCAGTTTTCGCGGGCCGAACTTTCGGCGATTTCCGGCGCCATCGCCTACGTGGAAAAGACGCAGATCGCGGAGCGTCCGCCGCTGATGCGCCCGGAGCGCGAGTCGGAAGGCTCCTCGCTCTTCATCGATCCTGCGACGCGCGCCAACCTCGAACTCCTGCGTACGCTTTCCGGCAATCGCGATGGCAGTTTGCTCAAGGCAATCGACCGGACGGTTACCGGCGGGGGCGCCCGGTTGCTGTCCGAACGGCTCACCGCGCCGCTGACCGACCCGGAGGCCATTTCCACGCGCCTCGATTCTGTCTCCTTCTTTCTGCTGCAGCAATCGCTTGCCGGCATTGTCCGGGAAACGCTCAAAGGGGTACCGGATATGCCGCGCGCCCTCTCGCGGCTCGCCGTCGGACGGGGTGGGCCCCGGGACCTCGGCGCGCTCGCCCGCGGGTTTGAAGCCGCCGACGAGATCGGCCGTGTCATCGGAACAGAGATCCTGCCAAGCGAGCTTGCGAGGGTCCGCGATTGCCTCGCCGGGTTGCCGCGTAATTTCCTCAGCCATCTTGAAGCAGCGCTTGCCGATGAACTGCCGCTCCTCAAGCGCGACGGCGGTTTCGTGCGGCCCGGCTATAATGCCGAGCTTGACGAAATGCGCGCCCTTCGCGACCACTCACGCCGCGTCATCGCCGGCCTCCAGGCCGACTATATGGAGACGACGGGCATCAGGTCGCTGAAGATCAAGCACAATAATGTGCTGGGTTATTTCATCGAGGTGACGGCCAACAATGCGTCGGTGATGACCGATACGGATGCAGCCAAGGCAAAGTTCATTCATCGCCAGACCATCGCCAACGCAATGCGCTTCACGACGACCGAGCTTGCGGAACTCGAAACCAAGATCGCCAATGCGGCGGACCGCGCGCTCGGCATCGAACTTGATGTTTTCGAGCAGCTTACGCGGGAGACCGTCGAAAATGCCGAGGCGATACGCGCCGGGGCAGCGGCACTGGCGGCGCTCGACGTCTCGGTGTCGCTCGCGGTCCTTGCGGAGGAACAGGGCTATTGCCGTCCGCTGGTCGATGACAGCCTAGCCTTCGCGATCATCGCCGGACGCCATCCCGTCGTCGAACAGTCGCTACGGCGGCAGGCCGCAAACCCGTTTGTGGCCAATGACTGTACACTATCTCCCGAGGGAACCGGCAAGGGCGCGATCTGGTTGCTGACCGGACCGAACATGGGCGGTAAATCGACGTTCCTGCGCCAGAACGCGCTGATCGCGATCCTAGCCCAAATGGGCTCGTTCGTTCCTGCGGGCTCGGCCCATATCGGCATCGTCGACCGCCTGTTTTCGCGGGTCGGCGCATCCGATGATCTTGCCCGCGGCCGCTCGACCTTCATGGTGGAGATGGTGGAAACCGCAGCGATCCTCAATCAGGCGAGCGACCGCTCGCTGGTTATTCTCGATGAGATCGGGCGCGGTACGGCGACCTTCGACGGCCTGTCCATTGCCTGGGCGGCGGTCGAATATCTGCACGAGAAAAACCAGTGCCGGGCGATCTTCGCCACGCATTTTCATGAGATGACAGCGCTTTCCGAGAAGCTCCCGCGCCTCGGCAACGTCACGATGCGGGTCAAGGAATGGGACGGCGATGTCGTCTTCCTGCACGAGGTCGCCAAGGGCGCGGCTGACCGCTCCTATGGCGTTCAGGTCGCCCGCCTCGCCGGCCTGCCGGAAGCGGTCGTCAGCCGAGCCCGCGACGTGCTGCACCAGCTCGAGGCTGGCAATACCTCCGGCAAGGCCGACAAGCTGATCGACGATCTGCCGCTGTTCTCTGTTGAAGTGAAACGCCAGGCGCCCAAGCCGGCACAGGGGAAAGACAGCGCCCTCCTCACCGCGCTCACCGGCGTCAATCCTGATGAAATGACGCCCCGCGAGGCGCTTGAAGTGCTCTACCGCCTGAAAGGCATTGCAGCAACGAATTCATGAAGGGCGGGTTTGACCTGTTTCAAATGAAGTCATTCCGTTTGAATTGATTTCGCGCTATAGCGAGCCATCATCCATAAAGTCGTGTTCATGAACGCCTCAGACCTGAAACTGGAACAGATCGTCAACCCCACCATACTTCATCGGCAGTTTGAAGATCTGGTCAAGGCGGCGAAGGACAATGGGGCAGCATCCGTCGATCGCAACGACGTGCTGCAGCTTGTCAAGCAAACGCTCGCATCCGGCCGCAAGAAGGCAGAAGAGCTGCTGATGAAAGATGCCGGGGGCACGCGTTGCGCCATGCGGCTTTCCTTTCTGATGGATCAGATCATTTCGGCGCTGTACGAATTCGCGGTCGCCCATGTCTATCCTGCGGTAAACCCGTCGACAGCCGAACGCATGAGCATCGTCGCGGTCGGCGGCTATGGGCGCGGCGCCCTGGCGCCGGGCTCGGATATCGATCTTCTGTTTCTCTTGCCCTACAAGCAAACGCCGTGGGGCGAACAGGTCGTCGAGTATATCCTCTACATGCTGTGGGACGCCGGGCTCAAGGTCGGGCATGCCACCCGCAATCTCGATGAATGCATTCGCCTTTCGCTGGCGGACATGACTATACGCACCAGCATTCTCGAGGCGCGTTATGTTTGTGGCAATGAGGAGCTGTTCACTTCGCTGGAAAAGCGGTTCGACGACGAAGTGGTCAAGGGAACGGGTCCGCAATTCATCGAGGCCAAGCTTGCCGAACGCGATGCGCGCAACCGCAAGGCCGGCGCCACGCGCTACCTGGTCGAGCCCAACGTCAAGGAGGGCAAGGGCGGCCAGCGCGACCTGCATACGCTGTTCTGGATCGCCAAATACTACTACCGCGTCAAAACCAGCGATGAGCTGGTAAAGCTCGGTGTGCTGTCGCGGGCGGAGCACAACAAGTTCCGCAAGGCCGAGGACCTTCTATGGGCGGTGCGCTGCCACATGCACTTTTTGACCGGCAAGGCCGAGGAACGGCTCTCTTTCGATATCCAGAGCGAGATCGCCCGGCGACTTGGCTATACGGCGCATCCCGGCCAGCGCGACGTCGAACGCTTCATGAAGCACTACTTCCTCGTTGCCAAGGAGGTCGGCGACCTGACGCGCATCATTTGCGCGGCACTGGAGGAAGAACAGGCCAAGCACGTGCCCGGCTTCAACAGGATTTTCCTGACCTTTTCCCGTCGCAAGCGCAAGATTGCCGGGACAAGCGATTTCGTCATCGACAACCATCGCATCACCATCGCCGATGACGGTGTCTTCGAGAAGGACCCGGTCAACCTCATCCGCCTGTTTCACTATGCGGACCAGCAGGGCCTCGAGTTTCATCCCGATGCGATGCAACTCGTCACCCGTTCGCTGTCGCTGATCAATGGCGAATTGCGGGAGAACCCGGAAGCGAACCGGCTCTTTCTCGAAATTCTGACTTCCGAGCGCAATCCCGAGCTGATCTTGCGGCGCATGAACGAATCCGGCGTGCTGGGCAAGTTCATCCCGGATTTTGGCAAGATCGTCGCGATGATGCAGTTCAACATGTATCATCACTATACGGTCGACGAACACCTTCTGCGCTGTATCGCAGTGATGTCGGAGATCGACCATGGCGATCTCGGCCAGGAACACCCGCTGGCCAACCAGATCATGCCGGGGCTCAAGAAGGATCGCAAAATCCTCTACGTGGCGCTGCTCCTGCACGATATCGCCAAGGGACGTCCCGAAGATCATTCGACTGCAGGCGCCCGCATCGCAAGGCGGCTAGGACCCCGGCTTGGCCTCTCCAAGGCTGATACCGAGACCGTCGCGTGGCTCGTCGAGCAGCACCTGACCATGAGCCGGGTTGCGCAATCGCGCGATCTCAACGATCGGAAGACAATCGAGGATTTCGCCGAAATCGTCCAATCGCTCGACCGCATGAAGCTGCTGCTGATCCTCACCATCTGCGACATCAAGGCGGTGGGTCCAGGCGTATGGAACGGCTGGAAGGGCCAGCTGCTCCGCAACCTCTTCTATGAGACAGAATTGTTGCTGACCGGCGGCTTCTCGGAGGTTCCGCGCAAGAAACGCACCCAACATGCACGGTCTCAGCTCGAACACGCACTGTCTTCCTGGCCGCAGATCGAGCGCCAGTCCTACCTGGCGCTGCACTACCAGAACTATCTCCTGACGGTCAGCCTCGACGACCAGATCCGCCACGCGAATTTCATTCGCGAATCCGATGCGGCCGGCAAGACGCTGTCCACCATGATCAAGACGCATGATTTCGAAGGCGTCACCGAGATTACGGTTCTATCGCCGGATCATCCACGCCTGCTCTCGATCATTGCCGGCGCCTGCGCCGCGGCGGGCGCCAACATCGTCGATGCGCAGATCTTCACGACCAGCGACGGGCGGGCGCTCGATACGATCCTGATCAGCCGCGAATTTCCGACCGATGATGACGAGCGGAGGCGGGCGAAGAACGTCGGCCGATTGATCGAGGATGTGCTTTCCGGCCGCAGCTATCTTCCTGAAATGCTGGCGGCGCGCACCAAGCCGAAGCGGGCGGTCCGCGCTTTCCGTATCGAGCCCGGGGTCGAAATCAACAATACGCTCTCCAACAAGTTCACCGTCATCGAGGTGGAGGGGCTCGACCGGCCCGGCCTTCTTTCAGAGATCACCGGGATCATTTCCGATCTTTCGCTCGATATCGCCTCGGCGCATGTGACGACTTTCGGCGAAAAGGTCATCGACGTGTTTTACGTGACGGACCTCGTCGGCCAGAAAGTCACCAACACGGCGCGGCAAAACCGCATTCGCAAGAAGCTGCTCGCACTCTTCGGCGAAGGCGACATAACCACCGCCCAGCCGCAGCGGCAAAACATCCTCATGACGGCGGAATAAATGAGTCTCGTCAAGAAATTTGCAACTGTCGCATCCGGCACGCTGATGAGCCGCGTCTTCGGCTTCACCCGCGAAATGCTGATGGCGAGCGCGCTCGGCACCGGGCCGATCGCCGACGCTTTCAACGCCGCCTTCCGCTTCCCCAATACATTTCGCCGGCTTTTTGCGGAGGGCGCTTTCAACGCGGCGTTCGTTCCACTTTTTGCCAAGGAGATCGAGGCATACGGTCTTGATGGGGCGCGTCGCTTCTCCGAAGAGGTGTTCGGCGTCCTCTTCACCGTATTGCTGACGCTGACGATCCTGATGGAAGTGTCGATGCCGCTGATCGTGCGCTATGTCATTGCGCCGGGCTTCGTCGAGGATCCGATGAAGTTCGACAATACGGTGCGCATGGCGATCATCATGTTCCCATATCTCGCCTGTATGTCGCTGGCGGCGATGATGAGCGGGATGCTGAATTCGCTGCACCGCTATTTTGCCGCTGCGATCGCGCCGGTCTTCCTCAATGTCATTCTGATCGGTGTGCTTGCCTATGCCTGGTATACCGGCCAGGACGGCAGGCAGGTCGGCTACGCCCTCTCCTGGGGTGTCATGGTCTCCGGCCTCGTGCAACTTGCGATCGTGTGGATTGCGGTGCGCAATGCTGGCATCACCATCGGTTTCCGCCTGCCGCATCTTACCAAAAACGTGAAACGCCTGCTGGTTCTGGCGCTTCCCGCGGCAGTAACCGGGGGCATCACGCAGATCAACCTTCTGATCAACACCAACATCGCTTCGGCGAAATCCGGGGCCATTTCCTCGCTCGCCTATGCCGACCGCATCTACCAGCTGCCGCTCGGCGTCGTAGGCATTGCCGTCGCTACCGTGCTTTTGCCGGAACTTGCACGCGCGCTGCGCTCGGGCAACCTCAAGGAAGCGTCGAGCCTGCAGAACCGCTCGGTGGAATTCACCCTGTTTCTGACGCTGCCGGCAGCAGCGGCACTGCTCGTCATGTCCGAGCCGATCGTTCGTATGCTCTACGAGCGCGGCAATTTCTCCCCCACCTCGACGCATACGGTCGGCAATATCCTCGCCGTCTACGGGTTGGGGCTTCCGGCTTTCGTGCTGATCAAGGCGTTCCTGCCCGGGTTCTTTGCCCGTGAGGACACCCGCACACCGATGATCTTTGCGGCCATTGCCGTGGCGGTGAATGTCTCGCTCGCGCTCACGCTCTTCCCGATCATGTACGAGACCGGCATTGCCACCGCCGAGATCGTCGCGGGTTGGGTCAACGCCATCCTGCTCTTTGCGACCTTGGTATGGCGCGGCCACTGGGGACGCGACATCCCTCTCCTCACCCGCATTCCGCGACTGTTCATATCCGCGGCGGTCATGGCGATCGGCCTTCATTATGCGATTATCTGGATGGGCCCTGCGCTTGCACCGCATGCGCCGCTCCACACACAGGCCGTTGCCGTGCTGACGCTGGTCATCCTGGCGATGATCTCTTACTTTGCCCTTGCCTTCGGCACGGGCGGCGCCAGTCTTGCCATGATCCGCCGCAACGTGAAGCGCGGCGCGAAGGCCGCTGAAGCCAAGCCAACGGATGCCGCATCGTGAGCCGCCGCATCGGATTGGTCACGCTGGTCGTGCGCGACTATGACGAAGCCATCGCCTGGTACACGCAAAAGCTCGGTTTTCGCCTCGTCGAGGATACCGCGCTTTCCGAAACAAAGCGCTGGGTGGTCGTGGCGCCTGGCGACGGCGGAACGCGTATCCTTCTCGCGAAAGCGGACGGAGAAGCCCAGGAAGCCGCCGCCGGCAACCAGACGGGCGGACGGGTCGCTTTCTTCCTTCACACGGACGACTTCGAGCGCGGTCATTCGGCAATGGTCAAATCAGGCGTCATCTTCCTTGAAGAGCCACGGCATGAGTCATATGGCAGCGTCGCCGTGTTCCAGGATCTCTACGGCAACAAGTGGGACTTGCTTCAACTCAAGCAGCCTACGATATAGGGCTTGAATACTGCGTGTGGCTCTGCCAAAACCGCGCTTCACTGCCATCGGCGCCTGCAAGCCCGATCCCCGAACGATCAAGGACGATTAATGAGCACGTTTGAACAGCTCGTCTTTTCCGGTGTCCAGCCAACCGGCAATCTGCATCTCGGTAATTATCTGGGGGCTATCCGGCGCTGGGTCGCTCTGCAGGAAGACTATAACTGCATCTATTGCGTGGTCGACCAGCATGCCATCACGCAGGCCTTGTCCGTGTGGGGCGGTCCGGCCGAGCTGATGCACAACACGCGCGAGGTGACGGCGGCTTTTCTGGCTTCCGGTATCGACCCAAAGAAACACATCGTCTTCAACCAGAGCCGCGTGCGCCAGCACGCCGAGCTCGCCTGGGTGTTCAATTGTATTGCCCGCATGGGGTGGCTCAACCGGATGACCCAGTTCAAGGACAAGGCCGGCAAGGATCGCGAGAACGCATCCGTCGGGCTCTTCACCTATCCGAACCTGATGGCGGCCGACATTCTCGCCTATCGCGCTACCCATGTGCCGGTGGGCGAAGACCAGAAACAGCACCTCGAACTCACGCGCGACATTGCACAGAAATTCAATACGGATTTCTCCGGCCGCATCGCCGAACTCGGTCTCGGCGTCGAGACGCAATCGGGCGATGAGACGATTGCCAGCTTCTTCCCGCTGACGGAACCTGTCATCGGCGGGCCGGCTGCGCGCGTCATGAGCCTGCGCGATGGCACCAAGAAGATGTCCAAATCCGATCCCTCGGATTTGTCCCGCATCAATCTCATCGACGATGCCGATACGATCTCGAAGAAGATCCGCAAAGCCAAGACCGACGCCGAACCGCTTCCGTCCGATGTCGAGGGTCTCAAGGATCGCCCGGAAGCAGACAACCTCGTCGGCATCTATGCGGCCTTGATCGATGCGGACAAGGAAAAGGTAATCGGCGATTTCGGCGGCCAGCAATTTTCGGTGTTCAAGCCGGCACTCGCCGACCTCGCAGTCGAGCGTCTCGCGCCGATTGCCGCGGAGATGCGGCGTATTTCGGCCGATCCGAGCTATGTCGACTCCGTCTTGAAGGACGGCGGCGAGCGGGCAGCCGTTCTCGCCGAGAAGACGCTGCGCAATGTGCGTGATATTATCGGCTTCCTGCAGGACTAGGACCGGGTGCTGCAAGGGGTGGACGATCACATCGGTTAGGGCAGGAACGGGCACATGGTATCGAAACGTCTCAGCCGGGAAGCGGGCCATCGCCGCAAATTTCTAGCCGTTATCGACGAGACGCCCGAATGCGAGCGCGCGGTAGCCTATGCTTCGCGCCGCGCCAAGACGACAGGCGGCGTGCTGCTCCTCCTTTTCGTCATCGACACGGCCGATTTCCAAGCTTTTCTCGGTGTCGAGCAGATCATGCGGGCTGAAGCGCAGGAGCGGGCAAGCGCGACGCTGAGCAAGTTCGCGGCCAATGTGCGCGGGACGATCGGTATCGAATCCGAACTCGTCGTGCGTGAAGGGCTGACATCGGAAGAGATCCAGAAGCTGATCGAGGAAGACCAAGACATTGCCATTCTCGTCCTTGCGGCAGGCTCGGGCAAGGAAGGCCCGGGGCCCCTCGTTCAGTCGCTGGCGGGACGCGAATCCTTCCCCATTCCCGTCACGGTTGTCCCATACAATCTCTCCGACGAGGATATCGACGCGATTACGTGATCCCGCCGCGAAACGTGATACAATCCTGACTTGAACAGTTGAGTTTTAAGGCCTATATCGCCTTTGAACAATTCTAAACTAGACACGCGAGATCCGTCATGTTTATCCAGACCGAAGCAACGCCCAATCCGGCGACCCTCAAGTTCCTGCCTGGGAAGGTGGTACTCGACCAGGGGACGGCCGATTTCCGCGATGCTCAAAGCGCAGGCGCAGCTTCTCCGCTTGCCGGCAAGATCTTTGCAATCCCCGGCGTATCCGGTGTCTTCTTCGGCTATGACTTCGTCACCGTCACCAAGAGCGACGGTCCGGAATGGCAACATCTGAAGCCGGCCATCCTCGGCGCCATCATGGAGCATTTCATGTCCGGCGCGCCGATCATGACGAGCGCCACGCAGGTTGCCGACGATGCTGAACGCGATTCCGAAGACGAGTTTTTCGACAGCGCCGACGCCGAAATCGTCGATACCATCAAGGAACTGCTTGAGACGCGCGTACGCCCGGCAGTTGCGCAGGACGGCGGCGATATTACCTTCCGCGGCTATGAGAACGGCACCGTTTTCCTCAATATGCGCGGTGCATGCTCCGGCTGCCCCTCATCGACGGCGACCCTGAAGCACGGCATCCAGAACCTGCTCAAGCATTTCGTACCGGAAGTCCAGCACGTCGAATCCGTCTGAGCTTTTAAGGGTTGAAAGTAAAAAAAGGCCGCTTCGAGCGGCCTTTTTAACTGCGCCACGGATCGACGATGTCGATGCCGGAATCAATAAAATCTTTGACGTTCCTTGTCGCAAGCTTCGCTCCCCGCGACTGCGCGATGGCCGCAATTTGTGCGTCAAATTGGGACATGGTCTTACCCGCACGGCGACGTTCACCAAGAATGTCGGAATACGACATCGCCGCGGACGCATCGAACGACAAAATCCGGTCGGCCAGGTCTTCGATGAACATAAGGTTGGCCGCTTCCAAAAGCGCCTGCTTCCTCCTGCCCTCGGGCAAGAGCGAGAGCCCGTAAAAGATTTCGGCCTGTGTGATGGTCGTCGTAAAGAGGGAAGCGACGGGCTGTTGGCCGAGCCAGGCAATTACCTGCTCGTCAGGTTCAGCCTTCATCAACTCCGAAACGACATTCGTATCGAGGATAATCATTCGCTGAAATCGATAGGCTTTCGCACGCCCTCACGGGGAACAACAGGCAAATCCACCCCGCCGAGCCCTTTGAAGCGTTCAGCGATAATCTCCGCGAGATTTTTCGAAGGATTGCTTTCCTGTGCGAGGGCCGCGCGCAATATATCGCGCGCCTCATCTTCCATGGATTTCCCATGCTGGGCAGCGCGCACGCGGAGACGAGATTTCAACTTCTCATCGAGATTTCTGATCGTCATGCTCGCCACATCTGCCTCCATCACCTCTCATGCCACATTACTCATTGATTGCAAATCAATCAATGATTGCATTTGCGTGGGAGACAGGCCGTCACTGGCCTCAGACGCGGGGCTTGAGCTAGTTCACCGCGCCAGGCCCCGGAATTGCCCCGGGTGGGCATTTGCCGAGAATGATCATGCCAAGGACTTCATCTTCGGTGACGTCGGTGACCTTCGCCGTGCCGACGACCTGACCATTCTTCATCACCGCCACACGGTCGGCGAGGTGGAACACGTCGTGAATATCGTGGCTGATCAGGAAAATGCCGATACCTTCGCTCTTGAGCTGCTTGATGAGTTCGCCGACTTGCGCCGTCTCCTGCGGCCCCAGGGCCGCCGTCGGCTCATCCATGATGAGAATGCGGGCATTGAAGAGGATGGCGCGGGCAATCGCCACCGATTGGCGCTGGCCGCCTGAAAGCGCCTTGACCGGGTCCTTGAAGCGTTGGAACCGCGGATTGAGCCGGCCCATCACTTCGCGGGCGCTGTGCTCCATTGCCACATCGTCGAGCGTTCCCCACGGCGTCATCAACTCGCGGCCAAGATAGAGATTGGCAGCCGTATCGACGTTGTCGGCAAGGGCCAGCGTCTGATAGATCGTCTCGATGCCATAGGCCTTGGCATCGCGCGGATTGTTGATCGTTGCCTCCTCGCCATTGACGCGGATTGTGCCACTGTCGCGCTTGTAGGCGCCGGAGAGGACCTTGATCAGCGTCGACTTGCCGGCGCCATTGTGGCCAAGCAGTGCCACCACTTCGCCCGGATACAGGTCGACCGAGGCGCCATCGACGGCGCGTATGCCGCCAAAGGCGATCGAAACGTTTTCGATATCGACGAGAGGGGTTTGTGCATCGGTCATGTTTTAATCTCCCTCAAGCGGTACGGCGGCGATAGATCGTGTCGAGCCAGACGGCAACGACAAGCACGATGCCGACAACGATATTCTGCAGCGGCGTTTCGAGACCGAGCATGACCATGCCCGAATTCAGCGACTGCATCAGCAGCGCGCCGATCATTGCGCCGGCAATGGTGCCGACGCCGCCGGCGAGCGAGGTTCCGCCGATGACAGCGGCTGCGATCGTCATCAGCTCATCGAGCGTGCCTTGCGCATTGGTGGCAGCGTTGAGGCGGGCGGTCGATATCGCGCCGGCGATGGCGCACAGAATGCCCATGATGATGAAGATTTTCATCGTCACCCAGCGCGTGTTGATGCCGGCAAGATCAGCGGCCTCCGGGTTGCCGCCCATGGCGAAAACGTAGCGGCCGAAACGCGTGCGCGTCGTCACGAAGGTCATGATGATGCCCGTTGCGACCGCGATCAGCACGGGAATGGCGATGCCATGCGGGATGAACAGGCCGCCATCCGGAATGGTGATGTTGTTGGCCTCGGCATATTTGCGGACGATACCGATCGGCCAATAGTAATGGTTGGCGATCGAAACTGCGCCGAGGACGAGAAAACAGGCGATCGCCGCCATGAAGGCCTCGGCCCAGACCGGACGGCGAGGAAAGTTGAAACGCTTGCGCTGGCGCCGGCCGTTGACGATCATGCCGACAATGGCAAGGCAGGCGACGATGCCGACAACCCAGCTCCAGGTCGCTCCGATCGAGCCTTCCGGCCCGCCGCCCATGAGGCGGAAGGTCGAATCCATCGGTGCCACGGTGCGACCTGACGTGACCCACCAGGCAGCACCGCGCCAGACGAGCAAGCCGCCCAGCGTAACGATGAAGGCCGGAACGCCGAGGAAGGCGATGACGAAGCCCTGAAAGCCGCCGATGAGCGCGCCGACGACAATACCGAGCCCGAGTGCAATAACCCAGGTGAACGGCTGTTCGAATCCAATCAGCTTCGGCAGAATTTCGGCCTGCGTCACGCCCATCACCATGCCGACAAACCCGAGCACCGAGCCTACCGACAGATCGATATTGCGTGTGACGATGACAAGGACCATGCCGGTCGCCATGACAGCGATGGAAGAGGTCTGGACCGAGAGGTTCCAAAGATTGCGCGGTGTCAGGAACTGGCCGTTGGCAAGGCCGCCGGTTAAAAACTGGAAGGCAAGCCAGATGACGACGAGCGCTCCGATCATGCCGAGGAGGCGGGTATCGAGCTCGGTCGCCTTGAAGAACCTGGCAACGAGACCGAGTTCGGAAGCGCGAGCCCGGTCAAGACTGATGGCCGGATCACTCATGTTAATCTCCCAGTTTTATTTTCTTTTAGAACGCCGCCGATCCAGTGGACCAGCGGCGCTCAATTCTATCAGACTTGAAGGTGTTAGTTGCAGGCCGGTACCGAGCCAGCCTTCACGCCCTGGCAGACGACGTCCTTCGTCACCCAGCCGGCATCTATGACGACGCCGAGATTATCCTTGGTGACCGGGACGGGCGTCAGGAACACGGCACTGACCTCGACCTTGTTGGCGCCGCCGGCAAACTTCTGAACGTTCGGAATCTCTTCCATCTTCTTGCCGTCGGCAAGAGCCGAAGCGATGCCGGCAGCCTGCTTGCCGAGTTCGCGGGAGTCCTTCCAGATCGTTACGGTCTGGGTGCCGAGGGCAACGCGGTTGAGCGCGGCAAAGTCGGCATCCTGCCCGGAAACCGGAACGGTGCCGGCAAGGCCCTGCGCCTGGAGAGCGGCGATAGCACCGCCTGCGGTACCATCATTTGCCGCAACGACTGCATCGACCTTGTTGTCGTTAGCGGTCAGGAACTGCTCCATGTTCTTCTGGGCATTGGCCGGCAGCCAGCCGTCGGTATAGGCTTCGCCGACATTCTTGATCTTGCCGCTGTCGATCGCTTCCTTCAGCACTTCCTGCGCGCCGGAAAAGAGGAAATCGGCATTCGGGTCAGCCGAAGAACCCTTAATGAAGACGTAGTTGCCTTCCGGCTTGACGGCGAAGACACCGCGCGCCTGCATGCGGCCGACTTCCTTGTTGTCGAAGGTGATGTAGAAGGCATCCTTGTTCTCGATGAGACGGTCATAGCCGACGACGGGAATACCTTCGGCAACCGCCTTTTCGACGGCCGGGCCGATGGCGCTCGAATCCTGTGCAAGGATGATCAGCGCGTTGGCGCCCTGCGAGATCAGGCTCTCGACATCGGTAAGCTGCTTGGCGGCAGAGGATTGCGCGTCGGCGGAAATGTACTTGTCGCCATTTGCCTCGAGCGCCTTCTTGATCGCTGCCTCGTCGGTCTTCCACCGCTCTTCCTGGAAATTCGACCAGGACACACCGACGATCTTGTCTTTGGCCAGAACGGGCCCTGCGAAAGAGACAGCAAGGACAGCAGCGCCCGCCAGAGCGGTTGCATATTTCTTCATGGTAATCCTCCCAGTGCACACAGCACGATGACTGATGAACGAGGGCCTACACCTCCGACCCGCGTCTAAACCTCTTTTATTTCGAGGCTCGAAAAAAATAGTGACTTAAAAGTATTTCCATGTCAACATGGATTTTGCTAGGCATAACCCATTGCAAGGCAACAACATTTTTGCATTGCACAAAAAGTGGGTTATGGGGAGGAGTGGAGTTTGTTGATCGATGAGATCGCGCGTCCCGACGATGTCAGGCGCCAGAATCGTAGACTTGCGCTGACGGCTTTGCGCCGTCACGGCCTCCTGTCGCGCACCGATATCGTGGCCCAGACCGGGCTCAGCCCCTCGACTGTTTCCGCCATCACGACCTCGCTGATTTCCGAGAATATCATCATCGAAGCGCGCGAGGGCGACCTCGGTTCCAACCGGCGCGGGCGCCCGCAGATTGCCTTGGTGCTCAACCCCGACGTTGCGAGCGTGGTGACCGTGGAGATCGCGCTTAACCTCGTCCATGCAGTTCTCTACGATTACAAAGGCCAGGTCGTCGCTGAAATTTCGGAGCGGGTGCCAACCCTTGAAATGTCGGCGGACGCGCTGTTTCAATCGATCTTCGCCATGCTGGACAGCCTCATCGATACACGTCCTTCAGGCACCGGCCCGTTGATGCACATTTCCATGGGGGTGCAGGGCGTTACCGACGCCACGAGCGCCACCATGCTGTGGTCGCCGATCACGCCGGACACGAACATCGCCTTCGGCAAGGTCCTGTCGCGGCGTTATGGCGTGGATGTTTCGGTCGCCAATGATTGCAACATGATAGCGGAAGCGTTGCGCTGGACCGATCCGGAACACTACACGGAGAATTTCGCAGCAATCCTGCTGTCGCATGGCATCGGCATGGGCCTCTATCTCAAAGGCAAGCCCTTCGTCGGGGCGCACTCTTCGGCTGCGGAGTTCGGGCACATGTTGCACGTCCCGAAAGGCGCGCTGTGCCGATGCGGCCGGCGGGGCTGCATCGAGGCCTATGCCAGCGACTATGCCATCCTGCGGACGATATCGGGCAAGAATGAATCCACCCCACCGCCGCAGGATATTGATCCCTCGACGTTCGCGGCCGCCGCCCGCCGGGCCCGTACCGGTGACGGCAATGAAGGGGCTGCCTTCCGCAAGGCCGGCCAGGCGATCGGTGCGGGCCTTCGCAGCCTGTTTTCATTGATTGATCCCGTGCCGGTGGCATTGGTTGGACCCGGAGCCGGCGTATTCGACCTCATGGAAGAAGAATTGCGCGGCGTCATTTCCGGCACTTCCGGCTGGGGCGCGACGCAGGACCTCAGCATACGCTGTTATCCGGACGAACATCCGCTTATCGTACAAGGCTGCCTGATGACGTCCTTGCTTCACCTCGACACGCAAATTTTCGCGCCGGGCGACCTCAAGGAAACTCAATTGAAGCAGGCCCTCTAACACCCCAAGGAAGGAAGCCAGCATGTATCTCGGGCTCGACCTCGGCACATCCGGTGTCAAAGCACTTCTGATCGACGAGAACCAAAAAATCGTCGGCTCCGGCACGGGACATCTCGACGTTTCGCGCCCGCATTCAGGCTGGTCGGAACAGGATCCTTCACACTGGATCCGGGCGACGGAAGACGCTGTTGCGGCCCTCAAGGCGAACCATGGACGCGAACTCTCTGCCGTCAAGGGCATTGGCCTCTCCGGACAGATGCACGGCGCCACACTGCTCGATGCCGGCGATCAGGTGCTGCGTCCCTGCATCCTTTGGAACGACACCCGCAGCCACGCGGAAGCGGCTGAACTCGACGCCAACCCGAAATTCCGCAGCCTCAGCGGCAACATCGTCTTCCCCGGTTTCACCGCCCCGAAGATCGCCTGGGTTCGCAATAACGAGCCCGATATTTTTGCGCGGCTGCAGCGCGTTCTGTTGCCGAAGGATTACTTGCGTTTCTGGCTGACCGGCGAACATGTGTCCGAAATGTCCGACGCGGCCGGCACGTCCTGGCTCGATGTCGGCAAGCGTGCGTGGTCGCCGGAACTGCTTGCCGCAACCGGCCTCGATGAAAGCTACATGCCCTCGCTCGTCGAGGGAACCGAGGTGTCCGGCACCTTGAAGCCCGACGTTGCGGCGCGCTGGGGCATGGGCGACAAGGTGGTGGTGGCAGGCGGGGCCGGTGACAATGCGGCATCGGCCTGCGGCATGGGGACTGTTGGAGAAGGCCATGCCTTCGTTTCGCTCGGAACTTCCGGAGTGCTGTTTGCCGCCAACCGTGCCTATCTGCCAAACCCTGAAAGCGCTGTACACACATTCTGCCATGCGCTGCCGGACACGTGGCACCAGATGGGCGTTATTCTTTCCGCGACCGACGCCCTGAACTGGTATGCCGGGATCGTTTCCCGCAAAGCCGCCGAACTCACGGACGAACTTGGAGCGGATTTGCGCGCGCCATCGGGCGTGACGTTCCTGCCCTATCTTTCTGGCGAACGCACCCCGCTCAACGATTCAGCTATCCGCGGGTCGTTCCAGGGGCTCGAACATGCGAGCGACCGGCCGGCTCTGACGCAGGCCGTGCTCGAAGGTGTCGCCTTCGCCTTCCGCGATTGCCTTCATGCCCTGGCTGCCGCCGGCACCAGGCTTGAGCGCGTCACGGCTGTCGGCGGCGGATCGCGCTCCACCTACTGGCTGAAAGCCATCGCCACCGCGCTCAACATACCGGTCGACGTACCGGCGGATGGGGATTTCGGCGCGGCCTTTGGCGCTGCTCGCCTCGGGCTTATCGCTGCCGAAGGTGCGGACCCGCATGCCATCTGCGTCGCGCCGGCAACAGACACGACCATCGAACCGGACGCGAACCTGATCGGGGCCTTCGACGCGGCCTACAATCGCTATCACAACCTCTATCCAGCACTTAAGGGAGTTCAATCATGAGCAGCGGGTTTTTCGGAGATATCAAGCCAGTCAAATATGAGGGGCCGGACAGCAACAATCCGCTCGCCTACCGTTTTTACAATCCCGACGAGAAGGTCCTTGGCAAGCGCCTTGAGGATCATCTCCGCTTCGCCGTCGCCTACTGGCACTCCTTCGTCTGGCCAGGCGGCGATCCGTTCGGCGGCCAGACCTTCGAACGCCCCTGGTTCAACGACACCATGGAAGGCGCCAAACTGAAGGCCGACGTTGCCTTCGAAATGTTCTCGATCCTTGGCGCGCCCTATTTCTGCTTCCATGACGCGGATGTGCGTCCCGAAGGCGACACGATCAATGAGAGCAACAGCCGCCTGCACGAGGTCGCCGACTATTTCGCCGGCAAGATGGAAAAGACCGGCACCAAATTGCTCTGGGGCACGGCCAACCTCTTCTCCAACCGCCGCTATATGTCGGGCGCAGCCACGAACCCCGATCCGGATGTCTTTGCCTATGCGGCAGCCACCGTCAAAAGCTGTATCGACGTGACGCAGAAGCTTGGCGGCGAAAACTATGTGCTTTGGGGCGGACGCGAGGGCTATGAGACCCTGCTCAACACCGACATGAAGCGTGAACTCGACCAGATGGGCCGGTTCCTGAGCCTCGTCGTCGAATACAAGCACAAGATCGGCTTCAAGGGCACGATCCTTATTGAACCCAAGCCACAGGAACCCACCAAGCACCAGTACGATTACGATGCGGCGACGGTCTATGGCTTCCTGAAGCGTTTCGGCCTGGAAAACGAAGTGAAGGTTAACCTCGAACAGGGCCACGCCATCCTTGCCGGCCATTCGTTCGAACATGAGCTGGCGACAGCGGCGGCGCTCGGCATATTCGGCTCCATCGACATGAACCGCAACGACTACCAGTCGGGCTGGGACACGGACCAGTTCCCTAACAATGTTCCGGAAATCGCACTCGCGTACTACGAGGTGCTGAAGGCCGGCGGCTTCACCACGGGTGGCACGAATTTCGACGCCAAGCTGCGCCGCCAGTCGATCGACCCGCAGGATCTTCTGATCGCACATATTGGCGGCATGGATACCTGCGCGCGCGGCCTCAAGGCAGCGGCAAAGATGATCGAGGACAAGGCGCTGACGAGCTTCGTCGACGATCGCTATGCCGGATGGTCGACGCCGGAAGCGCAGGCGATGCTCTCGGGCAAGGAACCGCTGGACGTGATCGCCAAACGGGTCGAGGACAAGAACATCCAGCCTCAGCCGCGCTCCGGCCGGCAGGAATATCTGGAAAATATCGTCAACCGCTACGTTTGACTGTTCGAAGCCTTCGGTACGGTTGGTCGCCGACAAACTGCGGTGCTGCCTGCTCCCTTCCCTCCCCCTTGTGGGGAGGGTCGGACGGAGGTCCGGGGTGGCGATGAAACTTCCGCCGCCCCATCGTGCCTCCGCTAAACGTGCTGGCCGCCGTTGATATGAATCTCGGATCCGGTCACATAAGACGAGGATTCCGTGCAAAGGAAATAGATCGTCTCGGCAACCTCGGCGGTCTTGCCCAGCCGGCGCAGCGGCAGTTGCTCGACGAGCTTATCCGTGCCGGGTGACAGGATCGCCGTGTCGATCTCGCCCGGCGCGATCGCATTGACCCTTATGCCGTGCGGTCCGAAATCCGAAGCCATTTCGCGAGTCAGCGAAGCAAGTGCGGCCTTCGACGTGGCATAGGCCGCGCCGGCAAATGGATGGACGCGGCTGCCGGCAATCGACGTGACGTTGACCACTGAACCTTGGGCAGCCTCAAGTTCGTTGAACAGGCCGCGGGCGAGCATGATCGGCGCGAAGAAATTGACCTGGAACACCGTCATCCACGTCTGCATCGGCGTAACAATCGAATCGAGCCGGTCGCCCGCGCTGTTCTTTGGCGATATGCCGGCATTGTTGACGAGTGCATTCAGCCTGCCGCCCTCGACGGCGAGGCGGCTGCGGATCTCCGCGACAGCGTGATCGACGTCAGCAGGATCTGCAAGATCGACCTTGATGTGGTCGTCAGGACCCGCGGGCCAAGGGCAGTTTTCGGAAAAATCCTGGCGCGAACAAGTGATCACGCGCCAGCCGGCGCGCGAAAAGCGCTTGACAGTAGCGTGGCCGATACCGCGGCTTGCTCCGGTAAGGACAAGGACCTTGCGTGGCTCATCATTGGACATGGCGATACTCCGTTGCATCAGCCTTAGAGCAAGATCAGCCTAAATTCGAGGCTTATCATGTCGCAGCGATTGATCTGTCCCAACCAAGCAAATATCTTGGCGCCAAATCAGGGGGGAAGCATGAACGGATATGTTTTGGCCATCGACCAGGGCACGACTTCGAGTCGCGCCATCGTCTTCGATCACAATCGCCACGTGGTCGGTAAAAGCCAGCAGGAATTCACCCAAATCTACCCGCAGTCGGGCTGGGTCGAGCATGATCCCGACGAAATCTGGCAGTCGGTGCTCAGCACATGCGAAGTCGCCATCGAAAATGCCAGGATTCAGGCCGGCGATGTCGCCGCCATCGGCATAACCAACCAGCGCGAGACAGTTATCGTCTGGGATCGAGCGACCGGCAAACCGATCCATAACGCCATCGTCTGGCAGGACCGCCGGACGGCGTCATTGTGTCAGAAGCTGAAGAAGCAGGGGCTGGAGAAGACGTTCACGCGCAAGACCGGGCTGCTGCTCGACCCCTATTTTTCCGGCACCAAGCTCGCCTGGCTGCTCGACAAGGTACCCGGTGCCCGCAAGCGCGCGGCCAATGGCGAGCTGTTGTTCGGCACCATCGACAGTTTCCTCATCTGGCGCTTGACCGGCGGCAAGGTGCACGCGACCGACGCCACCAATGCGTCGCGCACCCTGCTCTTCAATATCGCGACCAATGCGTGGGATGACGAGCTTCTTGAGATTCTGCGCATTCCGCGCGCAATGCTTCCTGAGGTGAAGGATTGCGCCGCCAACTACGGCGCTGCCGAAGCCTCGCTGCTCGGCGCGGCAATACCGATCCTCGGCGTTGCCGGCGATCAGCACGCGGCGACCATTGGCCAGGCCTGTTTCGAACCCGGCATGTTCAAATCGACCTACGGAACCGGCTGCTTTGCCCTGCTCAACACCGGCAGCGATAGGGTCCTTTCAAAGAACCGCTTGCTGACGACGATCGCCTACCGCCTCAACGGGAAGACCACCTATGCGCTCGAAGGCTCGATCTTCATTGCCGGCGCCGCCGTCCAATGGTTGCGTGACGGCCTCAAGATCATCGGCTCGGCGCCGGAGACCGGCAAACTCGCCGATCAGGCCGATCCGAGCCAGGACGTGTATCTCGTGCCGGCCTTCGTCGGCCTCGGCGCACCGCACTGGGATGCGGAAGCGCGCGGCGCGATCTACGGCCTCACCCGCAACAGCGGCCCGGCCGAGTTTGCCCGCGCGGCACTTGAATCCGTCGCGTACCAGACGCGCGATCTTCTCGACGCCATGCGCAAGGACTGGAAGGCGTCGGACAAGAAGACCGTGCTGCGCGTCGATGGCGGCATGGTCGCTTCGGACTGGACCATGCAGCGACTTGCCGACATCCTGGACGCGCCCGTGGACCGTCCGGTAATCCTCGAAACGACAGCGCTTGGAGCCGCATGGCTCGCCGGGTCGAAAGCTGGCATCTGGCCAAACCGGCGTGATTTCGCCAAGACCTGGGAACGCGAGACGCAGTTCACGCCGAAGATGGACGAGAAGACCCGCAAGGCGAAGATCGCCGGCTGGAAAACGGCCGTGAAGCGTACCTTGAGCCAGTAAGTGGTCATCGATGCGTGCGCGAAGCAAACCGCGCAAACATCGATCAATTGCCCATGATCAGATCGAACAGGGTTGTCTTGCGTCCCTTGCCGCCACTGACGCTGCCTGGCGGCACGGGATGGGTCGATCCAGTCTGATCGCCAAGGTCGGCTGGTGGCATCTGGCCTGCGGGATCGAGCTGGGCCGACGGCACGCCCTCGGCAGCGGGAACGCTGTCGCCTGATCCGGGAAGAACATCATTGCCCTCGATGACCTGCTGATGCAGCTGATAATCGCCGGGAAGCGGCGCCACCGGCACGCCCTTATGCGCGGCGACCATGAAATCTTTCCAGGCGATGGCGGGCAGCGAGCCGCCGGTGATCTTCTTGGTCGGCTTGCCGTCATCATTGCCGAACCATACGCCGGTGGTCAGGTTTGACGTATAGCCGATGAACCACGCATCGCGGAAATTCTGGCTTGTGCCGGTCTTACCCGCCGCTGGCCAGCCGAACTTCGCCTTAGTGGCGGTGCCGCTGTCAACGGTCTGGCGCAACATGGCATTCATCATGCCGACATTGCGCTCGTCAATAACGCGAGACGGCTGCGGACGCTTGAACTCGTAGAGCACCTTGCCCTCGTTGGTCGTCACGCGGCGGATGATGTGGATCGGCGCCTTGTAGCCGCCATTGGCAAAGGGCACGAAGGAATCAGTGAGTTCGAGGAGGGTCACTTCGGACGTGCCCAGCGCGAGCGATGCATTGGCGGTAAGGTTCGATTCAATGCCGAGCCGATGCGCCGTCGACACCACCGTGCTTGGTCCAACTTCCATGACGAGCTGCGCCGACACCGAGTTCAGCGAGCGCGCCAGGGCTTCGGCAAGCGTAACCTTGCCGAAGTACTTGCCGTTGAAGTTGCCTGGGGTCCAGTTGCCGATGCGGATTGGCGCGTCATTGCGCACCGATTCCGGTGTGAATCCCTGCTCCAGGGCGGAGAGGTAAACGAAGGGCTTGAAGGCCGAGCCCGGTTGCCGCTTGGCCTCGCTGGCGCGGTCGAACTGGCTGTTGGCGTAGTCATAGCCGCCGATCAGCGCCCGCACGGCGCCGGTGCCGTCGATCGACACCATCGCGCCCTGCGAAACATTGAGCTTTTCCCCGTTCTTGCTGATGAGGTCGCGGATCGATGCTTCGCCGAGCTTCTGCAAGCCGAGATCGACCGTCGTATCGACGATGACATCGCTGCGCACGTCGCCGATCAGGCCCGGCAATTCCTCCATGATGCGATCAGCGACATATTGCTCCGAGCCGCTCCAATAGGAGGCGGCCCGGGTGGCCGGCTGCTTCATGGCAAAATTGAGCTCCTTGTCGCCGATCATGCCCTGTTCGCGCATGGCCGCGAGCACGAGTTGCGACCGCTCACGGGCGGCTTTCGGGTCACGCGCCGGCGAAAGGCGTGACGGCGCCTTGAGGAGCCCGGCGATGAGCGCCGCCTCCGGCAGCGTCACCTCCTTGGCGGATTTGTTGAAATAGCGCCGGGACGCGGCCGCGACGCCATAGGAACCCGAGCCCAGATAGACCCGGTTCAAATACATTTCGAGGATTTGATCCTTGGTGTATTTGCGCTCCAGCCACAGCGCGAGCAGCACTTCCTGCACCTTGCGCTCGATGGTCCGGTCGGGCGTCAGGAACAGGTTCTTGGCAAGCTGCTGGGTAATGGTGGAGCCGCCCTGCACAAGCCGTCCGGAAACGAGATTGGTTGCCATCGCGCGGGCAAACCCGATCGGATCGACGCCGAAATGCGAATAGAACCGCCGGTCCTCGATGGCGACGACGGCCTCGGGAATATAGGGCGACATATCGTGCAGGCTGATGGCCTCGCCGCCGGAAGCGCCGCGATTGGCAATGAGATCGCCCTCGACCGAAACGATTTTCACGTTTGGCGGACGATCCGGGATGGCCCAGGTCGTCGTCTGCGGCATCTTCGCGGCAAAATAGATGACAGTGCCGGCAAGGCCGATACCGCCCCACAGGCAAAGGACCATCGACCAGTAGACCATACGGCGCACGAGGCCGATGAAGCCGCCGCCACCTCCGCTACGACGCGTCTTGCGCCGCCTGGATGCGGCGGGCTTGCGCGTCGTCTTGCGTTTTGCCACTGGCCTGTCCTCCGGATCTGCGCGCAAATCGTCGCCCGAACGGCGATCCGAACCAAAGCGCGGTTCGATACGTTGCTTGCCCGTGCCGCGTGCCATGAATGAGTAGTCTCGCCCCGTATGCGTTCGAAGAATGATCCCGCGACCCGTTGCAGGTTAAATGCGGCGATTTAAGGTGCGGTTAAATTGTGCGTGATGTAGGAAAATCGCAGCCACGGGGTGGTTGAGATTGCTGTGGGCGATCGTTACGGTCGGTAAAGCATCACTCGGAGCGTACCCATGCGTCTTTTCATTCTGGCCGCACTTGGCATCCTGTTGAGCGGCTGTGGCGGCGGGGCTGTCGAGCGGCTGAATCCGAAGCCCGACGCGGAGGCGCAATACCGACTTGGCGGTTGCCAGCTGCGCGGGCACGGCGTGTGCAAGGACCTGCCGCAATAGCTCCGTGAGCGCTCTAGAGAGAGCTTCTGACTTGGGATCAAAGCCACGGCAAACCCTCTTCGCGATTTCCAAATAATGCCACGCGTAAAATATTATCTTGCGGCCCTTGAAAAGATTTGGGCCCGGTTCTATTTTAATTCTTGCGTAACGAGTGGTTCTCCTCCCATTTTTCGCTCGTTGCGTGTTCCCCTCTGGACGCATTAGCGTTCACAATTCGCCGGGCTCTTAGCCCGGCTCTTTTGTTTTTGGGGCTTGTTTGCAATCAGCTTCTGCTCATCACCTGAATTTTATTTCGATTTTTGTTTTTTCCTATATGTAGGTGCCGGTTGGCTTGGGAAGAACATTCATGAATACTGTTGAAAAGACGCGCGTCGATTGGGTCGATATTGCCAAGGGCATCTGCATCATCTTCGTTGTGATGATGCATTCGGTGCTCGGCGTCGAGAACGAGGCGGGCTCGCGCGGCTGGATGCATGCGGTCGTCGCCTTTGCCCAGCCCTTCCGCATGCCGGACTTTTTCATGATCTCGGGTCTTTTCCTCGGCCTTGTCATCGATCGCCCGTGGTTGCGCTATGCCGACCGCAAAATCGTGCATTTTGCTTATTTCTACGTGCTCTGGCTGACGATCCAGTTCCTGTTCAAGGCGCCGGGTATCGTTGCGGAAAGCGGCGGCGACGGCGCGATCTCCGCGTATCTCCTGTCCTTCATCCAGCCGTTTGGAACCTTGTGGTTCATCTATCTGCTGCCATTATTCTTCGTCGTAACGCGCCTTATCAGACACGTGAATGTCTGGGTCGTGCTTATCATTGCCGCCGCTCTCGAGACGCTGCCGATTCACACCGGCTGGCTGGTCATCGATGAATTCTGCAGCCGCTACGTCTATTTCTTTGCAGGCTACGCCTTCGCGCCTGTCATCTTCCGCCTTGCCGCCTGGCTGCGGGAGCGTCCGGCAACGGCGCTCGGCGTGCTCGGCGTCTGGGCGCTCGTCAATGGCTGGCTCGTCTTTCACCCGGCAACGCAACCGTTCGCAGCGTGGATCCCGGAAGAATCCTATACCTCCGGCGGCCTTGGCGGCTGGAGCAGCGTGCCGATAATCTCGCTCGCCGCCGGCTTTGCCGGGGCCCTCGCCATCGTATCGGTTTCGGCACTGCTCGCCAGATTGGGCGCTTCGCAAGCCTGGCTGGTCAAACCGCTACGCTGGCTCGGCGCGCATTCGATCGTCGTTTACCTCGCCTTCTTCCTGCCGATGGCGCTTGCCCGCACGATCCTGTTGAAGCTTGGCATCATCACCGATATCGGCACGATTTCGCTCCTGACGGTGATTTGCGGCGTGATCGGCCCGGTCATCCTCTATGGATTGATCCAGTGGACCGGCTACGGGCAATTCCTGTTCAAGAGGCCGCAATGGGCCCATATCGACCGCGCCCCCGCCCCGAGAGAGGCGATGGCTTCGGCCGAATAGAACTGCAGCTTTATTCAGCTGTGGGCGAAAATATCCTGCTCGTCCCAACCCATGAGGTCGAGCCTGGCGCGGGTCGGCAGGAATTCGAAGCAGGCCGCCGCCTCGTCCGCCCGCCCGTCGCGCACGAGACGCTGCTGCAGGATCGTGCGCAACCGATGCAGGTAGAGCACATCGGACGCAGCATATTCCAATTGCGCCTGTGACAAATCCGGCGCCGCCCAATCGGACGATTGCTGCTGTTTTGAGAGGTTGACCTCGAGCAGTTCGCTGCACAGGTCCTTGAGGCCGTGCCGGTCCGTATAGGTGCGCGACAGCCGCGATGCGATCTTGGTGCAGTATACCGGTTTCGGCATCACGCCGAAGGTGTGGAACAACACAGCAAGATCAAACCGACCGTAGTGGAAGATCTTGGTAATGGCATTGTCGCCCAGAATCTTGACGAGATTCGGCGCCGTCTTCTGCTCCCGGTCGATCTGGATGACGTCGGCCGAGCCGTCGCCGGGTGATATCTGCACCACACACAGGCGGTCGCGATGCGGATTGAGGCCCAGCGTCTCCGTATCTATGGCAACCGCATCGACCTGGTAGCGGCTGAGATCGGGAAGGTCGTTGCGGTGGAAGCGAATTGTCATCGGCCTGTCTCTTTCAATTAGCGGGCCAGCGCATCGAGGATGCGCGCCCAGGACCTCTGTCCCTTGTGGAACGAGGTGAGTTCGTATTTTTCGTTGGGGGAGTGAATTCGGTCATCCTCCAGGCCGTAGCCAACGAGCAGGGAATCCATGCCCAGCATGCGCTGGAAATCGCCGACGATCGGGATGGATCCGCCCATGGCGATGAGTACTGCCGGCTTCGGCCATTCGTCGCTCAGCGCATTCTTCGCCTTGGTCAAAAGCGGTGATTCATAGGCAAGCTGGATTGCCGGCGAGCCGCCATGCTCGTGGAACTCCACCGTGCAGTCGGCGGGGATCCGCTCGCGGACAAAGGCGCGGAAGGCCTCGCGGATCTTCGCCGGGTCCTGCTTATGGACGAGGCGGAACGACACTTTCGCCGATGCTTCCGCCGCAATCACGGTCTTGAAGCCGGCACCGGTATAGCCACCGGTAATGCCGTTGATTTCCGCCGTCGGGCGCGCCCATACGAGTTCGAGGACCGAGCGGCCCTTTTCGCCGGAAGGGATCGAAAGACCGACCGGTCCGAGGAAGTTTTCCGGCGTGGTGCCAAGACCCTTCCACATCTGCAGGATCTGCGTCGGTGTTTCTTCGACGCCGTCATAAAAACCGGGAACAGTTACCGCGCCGTTCTCATCGTGCAGATCGGCGAGAGCCTTCGCAAGAATGTGAATGGGATTGGCGGCGACGCCGCCGAACATGCCGGAGTGGAGATCACGATCAGCCGCCTTGACGGTGATGTTTTCGCCGACGAGGCCGCGCAGCCCAACTGAGATGGCCGGCGTTTCCACGTTCCACATGCCCGTGTCGCAGACCAGCGCGAAATCCGCCTTGAGCTCATCCTTGTGGGCCGTCAGGAACGGCTTCAGCGAAGGGGACCCGGATTCTTCTTCGCCTTCGAAGAGGATCGACACCCTCACCGGCAGCTGGCCGTGCACTTGCTTGTAAGCGCGGCATGCCTCGACGAAGGTCATAAGCTGGCCCTTGTCGTCGGACGTGCCGCGGCCCGTCAGTATCTTGCGGCCATTGCCGGCATCCTTGATCGCCGGGTCAAAGGGATCGTTTTCCCAAAGCTCCAACGGATCGACGGGCTGCACGTCGTAGTGGCCGTAAAACAGCACGTGGGGCGCATCGCCGCCTGGACCATCGTGATGCGCGACGACCATTGGGTGCCCCGGCGTATCGCGCACGCTCGCGTCAAAGCCTATGGATTTGAGGTCGGCGACGAGCCACTCCGCCGCCTTGCGGCATTCATCCTTATAGGCCGGATCCGTGGAGATCGACTTGATCCGCAACAGGTCGAAAAGCCGCTCCAGGCTGTTGTCGAGATTGTTATCAAGTGCGTTCAAGACGGGTTCGAGAGCTGGCATGGCATTTCCTGATTATCTGTGGACCGGGACTCGTAAAGGGAGTTCTTCTTAGCGCATTTTATCAGGAGGGGCAGAAAAAACTGGCCATCCAGAAGGCCAAAAAAGAAATGGTCGCCGTGGCGGGGGGACCACAGGCGACCAGATCACTACACTCATTTGCGGTCAACCCTGGAGAGGGGGATGAGGTTGGCCCGCAGTCCGGGGTCAGGCGGGGGACGAGCCTTAAATCCGGACATCGATCTAACGTCGACACCCTGAATTTGGGAGGCAAACCGTGGCAATTCAAGGGCACGGAAGATTACATCTTTGTAACAAACGTGTGATGATCTGGTGAGCCGGCTCAGGCCCCGATGGATACCCTCGCTGGCTGTGGAAAGAACCGCACTCCTGTCAGGACGCGTCAGGTGCCTCCGGATCTTTCGTTGAAAGAAATCGCCATGTCATTCCATTTTCGAGGATCATCATTTAATCCTATCGCCCATGAAAAAAGGTGATCATCTCTTCCTCGTCGACGGCTCCGGCTACATCTTCCGGGCCTATCATGCTCTCCCTCCCCTGACGCGCAAATCCGACGGCCTTCCCGTTGGCGCGGTAGCGGGCTTCTGCAACATGTTGTGGAAACTGTTGCGCGAGGCGCGCGACACATCGGTGCGCGATACCCCGACACATTTTGCTGTCATCTTCGACTATTCGTCGCACACCTTCCGCAAGGAGATCTATCCGGAATACAAGGCCAACCGTTCGGCGCCGCCGGAGGACCTCATTCCGCAGTTCGGTCTCATCCGCCAGGCGACCAAGGCTTTCAACCTGCCCTGCATCGAGATGAACGGCTACGAGGCCGATGACCTCATCGCGACCTATGCGCGCATGGCCGAGGAAGCCGGCGCCGAAGTCACCATCATTTCGTCGGACAAGGATCTGATGCAGCTCGTGACGCCGAACGTGTCCATGTATGACAGCATGAAGGACAAGCAGATCGGCATCCCGGACGTCATCGAAAAGTGGGGCGTGCCACCGGAGAAAATGATCGACCTCCAGGCGCTGACCGGCGATTCGACCGACAATGTGCCGGGCATACCAGGCATTGGGCCAAAGACGGCCGCGCAACTGCTGGAAGAGTTCGGCGATCTCGATACGCTCCTGGCGCGCGCGGGGGACATCAAGCAGCAGAAGCGTCGCGAAAACATCATCGAGCACGCCGAGCAGGCCCGCATTTCGCGCCAGCTCGTGACGTTGAAAAAGGACACGCCCGTCGAGGTCGGGCTTGAGGAATTCGGTCTCGAGCCGCAGGACGGAAAGAAACTCATCGCTTTCCTCAAGGCGATGGAATTCAACGCGCTGACGCGCCGCGCCGCGGAAGCGACTGGCGTGGACGCCAGCTCGATTGCCCCCGCTCAATTGAAAATCGAAGCGGTTGCCGAAGCCCATGGCCCGGATCTCGACGTCGAGGCTGGAGATTTCGAGCCTGTGGAGATCAAGTCGCCGTCGGCGGTATCGCCCACGGCGCGGTCGGGTACGGAGAATTTCACGGCAACGCCGGCTGACCTGGTCAAGTCGCGCACTGACGAGGCGCTTGCGGCGCGCTTCGACAGGAGCGCCTATGTCACGATCCGCGATGTCGCGACCTTGCAGGTCTGGATCGACGAGGCCATGACCTCCGGCATCATCGCCTTCGATACGGAAACGAATTCACCTGATCCCATGCAGGCCGATGTCGTGGGCATTTCGTTGGCAACGCGTCCGGGCCGTGCTGCCTATATACCGATTAACCATAAATCCGGTGACGGCGATCTTCTTGGCGGCGGACTGGTCGAGCGGCAGATACCCGAGCAGGAGGTGTTTGCCAGGCTGAAGCCACTCCTCGAAGACCGTTCTGTTCTGAAGATCGCGCATGGGATGAAGTATGAATGGCTGATCATGCATCGCCATGGCATCGACCTTCACCCGCTCGACGACACGATGCTTATTTCCTACGTGCTCGACGCCGGCGAGGGCAGCCATTCGATGGATGCGCTGTGCGATCGCTGGCTCGGTCACAAGCCCATGGCATACAAGGAGTTGATCGGCTCTGGTAAGTCATCAGTTACATTCGACAAGGTGCCGATCGAGCGCGCCGCCGAGTATGCAGGCGAGGATGCCGATGTCACCTTAAGGCTATGGCGTCTTTTGAAGCCGCGCCTTGCCGCCGATAGTATCGCTTCCGTCTACGAACGTCTGGAGCGGCCGCTCATTCCCGTGCTTGCACGCATGGAAGAGCGCGGCATTTCGGTCGACCGGCAAATCCTTTCCCGCCTCTCCGGCGATTTTGCCCAGACGGCGGCGGCTATCGAAGACGATATCTACAAGCTCGCAGGCGAGCGGATCAATATCGGCTCGCCCAAGCAGATGGGCGACATCCTCTTTGGCAAGATGGGCCTTCCCGGCGGGACCAAGACCAAGACCGGCCAATGGTCGACCACAGCCCAATTGCTCGAGGAACTGGCGGCGGAAGGCCACGAACTCCCCCGCAAGATCGTCGATTGGCGGCAGCTGACGAAACTCAAATCGACCTATACGGACGCCCTCCCCGGTTATATCCATCCGCGCACTAGGCGCGTCCACACATCCTATGCGCTTGCCGCGACATCGACAGGCCGCCTCTCCTCATCCGAGCCGAACCTGCAGAATATTCCGGTGCGGACGGCTGAAGGTCGCAAGATCCGCACCGCCTTCATTGCAGAGCCCGGCAACAAGCTGATTTCGGCCGACTACAGCCAGATCGAACTGCGCGTGCTCGCACATGTTGCGGAAATTCCGCAGCTTACACAGGCCTTTGCGGATGGCATCGACATCCACGCAATGACCGCTTCGGAAATGTTCGGCGTTCCGGTCAAGGACATGCCGGCGGAAGTGCGCCGCCGCGCCAAGGCGATCAATTTCGGCATCATCTACGGCATTTCCGCGTTTGGTCTTGCCAACCAGTTGTCGATCCCGCGCGAGGAAGCCGGCCAATATATCCGCACCTATTTCGAGCGATTTCCCGGAATCAGGGACTATATGGAAGCGACCAAGGCCTTTGCCCGCCAATACGGCTATGTGGAGACGATCTTCGGACGCCGCGCGCATTATCCCGAAATCCGCTCGTCGAATCCGCAGCACCGCGCCTTCAACGAGCGCGCCGCTATCAATGCACCGATACAAGGATCGGCTGCCGATATCATCCGCCGCGCCATGGTGCGGATGGAATCCGCCCTTGACGAAGCCAAGCTTTCAGCGCGGATGCTGCTGCAGGTGCACGACGAACTGATCTTCGAAACCGCGGAAGCGGAGGTCGAGGCGACGATACCGGTGATCCGCGATGTGATGGAGAATGCGGCAATGCCTGCCGTTTCGCTATCCGTGCCGCTCAAGGTCGATGCGCGCGCGGCGCACAATTGGGATGAAGCGCATTAGAGCGGTGCCTGCCGCGAAAGAATTGTTCTAAAGCGAATCGAGTACGCGCCGTTGCGCGTGCATTTCGAGGAAAATGCGATAGTCGCGGTCGAAACGCCGGCGGGCATCTGGATTTGGTTGCCGTTCGTGTCCGCCTTGCTTCATGGCGAGGCACGCCGAGGGCAGATCCGGGTAAAGGCCAGCCGCCGTGGCGGCGACCATCGCGGTGCCAAGCAGCACCGCATCCTCGGCTGCGGAAGTCACGACCGTGCAACCGGTCGCATCTGCGTAAAGCTCCATGAGCAGCGGGTTCTTGATGTGCCCGCCGGTGACATGCATCGTGTCGATCGCATAGCCCTTGTCGTTCAGCGCATCGAGAATGTGGCGCACTCCAAGGGCAATTGCGACGCAGGTGCGCCAGTACAGCCGGCAAAGACTGTCGAAGGATGTGTCGAGCGTCAGGCCGCTGATGACGCCCACCGCATGCGGATCGGCAAGCGGCGAACGATTTCCATGGAAGTCAGGGAGCACGTGCAGGCGTCCCGCGAGATCCAGGCCTTCGCCGGCGCGCAGTTCCATGACACGGTCCGTTATCTTCTTGTGAAGCGCGGCATTCGGCTCGCCAACGGCGCCATGCCAGCGGATCATGTGGTCGAGCAGCGCGCCCGCTACGGATTGTCCGCCCTCACTCAGCCAGCAATCCGGCAAGGCGACGCCGTAATAGGGGCCCCATCCGCCGCTGAAGGAGATCGGCTCCGGCGACAGCGCCATAAGGCAACTCGAGGTCCCGGCAATCAGCGCAAGGTGGCGGTCGATCTGCGACAGGTCGCCGGCGAACCCGGCAAGAACACCAAGCGCGCCCGCGTAAGCATCGATCAACCCCGCCCCGACGTGACATTGGGTCGTCAGTCCGAGCGCATCGGCGGCATCTTGCGTCAAGGCGCCGACATCGGTCCCGACGGGACTCGCGCGCTTCGGGAGGCTGCCGCGCTCGAGCATGTCGGCAATACCCATGGCCGCGAAGAAGTCCGGCAGCCAGCCCGGCTCCTCATGTGCGAGATAGGCCCATTTGCAGGTCAGCGTACATTGGGAACGGGCGAGTGAGCCTGTTGCTTTCCAGGTCAGATAGTCGGCAAGGTCGAAAAAGTAGCCAGCTTTCTTCCATGTTTCCGGTAGGTGCCTCTTAAGCCACATCAGCTTCGGCGTCTCCATCTCCGGCGACATGACGCCGCCAAGGTGCTCCAGCACCTTGTGGCGGCTTGCGGTGCATTCATCAGCCTCCGCGAGTGCTCTGTGATCGAGCCAGACGATCGTATCCCAGCGGTTTTCGCCCGATGTCGATACGGTGAGCGGAGCGCCGTCCGCGTCACGGACCACAAGCGAGCAGGTTGCGTCGAAGCTTATGCCCGCGATATCCGAGGGACTGATACCCGATTCTAAGATCGCGCCCTGCACGGCGATGCACACGGATTTCCAGATGTCTTCCGAATCGTGCTCGGCATGGTCGCCGACAGGCCGGTTCAACAGGATTGGATGTTCGACACGCCCGAGCAGATTGCCGTTTACGTCAAGAATACCCGCGCGGGCGCTTCCGGTACCAACATCGACCGCACAGACGAATTTCGGCATCAACGAACTTTCGGTGTGGCTTCCTGCGAGGCGAGCAAGCCGGGCAATTGCAACATGTCGTTGAATATACGGTCTGGGCCGAGAGACGCAAGTGCCGCCTCCAGCCGGCCCCCGCGCGAGTGTGTGCCGCCGGTGAAGGCGAAGACCCGCATTCCGGCGCTTTTTGCCGCCTCGATGCCGGCGGGACTGTCTTCCACCACCACGCAATCTTCCGGATCAGCCTTCATGGTGTGCGCGGCGAGGAGAAAGAGGTCGGGCGCAGGCTTGCCATGCTTCACCATGGTTGCGCTGAAAATATGGGGGTCAAGCAAATCGATCAGCCCGGTCAGTTGCAGCGACAGGCGGATCCGATCGGGCTGGCTCGACGACGCGACGCAACGCGGTATGTCGAGCACCCGCAACGTATCGGCTATCCCGGGGATCGGCTTGAGGTCACGTTTGAATCGCGCGAAGAGATTTGCCCGCATCTCATCGAGATCGGCATCGCTTGCGGCAAAGCCGTAATCCTCGTGCAGGATCTTGCTAATCGTCGTCATGCTGCGCCCGAGGAAGCGGTCATAAGCATCGTCCTCGGACAAGGTCGTCCCACTCTTGGCTATCATATCGAGCAGGACCGCGATGGAAATGGGCTCGCTGTCGACGAGCACGCCATCGCAATCGAAGATGACGAGTGCGGGCTTGGCCATCTCAGAGCTTGCCCTGGAGATAGAGCGTCAGCGTTTCGCGCGTGCCCTTGTCCCAGAGTGTGCGCAGGTGGCGGGTAAAGGTTTCAACGAAAATCGGAGCGGTCCCGACCTCGCCGAAAATGTCGCTCATTGCGAGGAACGCCTTGGGGTCGTCCTTTGCCTTGAGCGCCTCAACTTTCAGCCGCTCGGCGCTGGCATCGAGATAATTCGTCGGCTTGCCCGTGTCGGTGGTACCCGCGCAAAAACGGCACCAGAGCGCTGAAACCAGCGCAAGCCCGGTGATGCTTTTGCCGGCCTTCAACCGGTCGGCGGTGGTCGGCAGTATGAATTTCGGCTGCCGGTTGGAACCATCCTGGCAAAGGCGTTGGATCGTATCGCCGATCTTGGGATTGGAAAAGCGCCTGACGATGAGGTCGAAATACTCGTCGAACGGCATGCCGGGTACCGGCGGCAGGACGGGAATGATCTCATCGCGCTCGAGCTTGGTGAGGAAATCACGAATCAGTGGCTCCTCCATGGCTTCGTGGACAAAATGAAGGTCCATCAATGCGGCCGGATAGGCGATTGCCGCGTGACCGCCATTGAGGATGCGGATTTTCATGAGCTCATACGGCGCGACATCCTTGACGAAGGTAACCCCAACCTTTTCGAGTGCCGGGCGGCCAGTGGGGAAGTGATCTTCGAGCACCCATTGCTTGAACGGCTCGCAGAATACTGGCCAATTATCCTCTGCGCCGAAATCCGTCGCCAGCATCTGGCGCTCGCGGTCGGTCGTTGCCGGCGTGATACGATCGACCATGCTGTTGGGGAAAGCCACATTGTCCTTGACCCACTTCGCAAGGCCGGTGTCGATCAGAGCGGCAAGTCCGCTCACCGCATCGCTGGTCACATGACCGTTGCCAGGAATATTGTCACAGGACATGACGGTGAAGGGCTCGGTGCCCTCGTCGCGGCGGCGCATCAGCCCGGCAAGAATAAGGCCGAAAACGGTTTTAGGGCTCTTGATATTCGCCGCATCCGCGACGATCGCGGGATGTTTGGGATTAAACACGCCCGAGGCCGGATCGATAAAATAGCCGCCTTCGGTGATCGTCATCGACACGATGCGGATCGTCGGGTCCGCGAGGCGCGAAATCGTGGCTTCCGTGTCAGCCGGTTCAAGATAGTCGATCATCGATGCCGTGATATGGGCCACGCGGTGGCCGCTATCCTGCTCGACAACGGTCGTCAGCCAATCCTGGTCGGAAAGCTTCTGGCGCATGGTTTCGTCTGAAGGAAGAACGCCCGCGCCGACGATGGCCCATTCGTGATCCGAACCGCCATTGAACAGTTCGTCGAGATAGACCGCCTGGTGTGCGCGATGGAAATTGCCGATGCCGAAATGAACGATACCTGCCTTCAGATTGGCCGGGTCATAGCGCGGAACGCCAACATTCTGCGGCATCTGCTTGAGCGCTGCTTGCGAGAGTTTAACAGTCATCGGGCTTAACCCCTCTTCTTGTGTCATTTGAGCCGGCAAATCAGCGCCGGGAAAATCAGCTCATCCAGTTGCCGCCATCGACATTATAGGTCTGGGCAACGATGTAATCGCTCTCGCTGCTGGCAAGAAATATCGCCATTCCTGTCAGATCGTCAGCAGTGCCCATGCGCCCATAGGGCACCGCTTCACCAACGAGCTTCTTTTTTTCGCCGCGCGGGCGGTTTTCATATTTTGCGAACAGAGCATCGACACCGTCCCAATGCTCGCCGTCGACAACGCCCGGCGCGATGGCGTTCACATTGATGCCATGCTCGATGAGGTTGAGCCCGGCAGACTGCGTCAGGCTGATCACCGCAGCCTTCGTCGCACAGTAGATCGCAACGAGCGGCTCGCCGCGTCGGCCGGCCTGGCTCGCCATGTTGATGATCTTACCGCCCTTGCCGCGTGCGATCATCGCCCTGGCGACAGCCTGCAAGGTGAACAGCGTGCCGGCAAAATTGACGGCAAACAGCTTGTCATAGCTTTGGCGCGTTATGTCGACGATCGGGGCCAGGTCGAAAAGCGCGGCGTTGTTGATAAGCACGTCGATCCCGCCGAACTTGTCGACGGCTTCCTTGACGGCGGCATCGATCGAAGCCTGGTCGGTAACATCGAGGCGAACGGCATGGGCACGTTCACCAAGCTCGCTTGCCGTCTGCCGGGCCCGTTCTAGATCGATATCGGCAATCACCACATGAGCCGCGCCCTCGCGCAGATAGGCCTCGGCGAATGATCGCCCAATGCCGCGGGCTGACCCGGTGATGAATGCTGTCTTTCCTTGCAGTCTGTTCATTGGATATGCTCTTGGTTACTGGATGGCCTGTCCGTTCGCATCAAAGCGATGGACGCGACGCTCCTCAGGCGTGATGAAGACCTTCTGCCCGTGCTCGACCGGAAAATCGCCGTCGGTCCGTACAGTGATCTTGCCGATCCCGTCGGACTGGACATGAATCAAGGTGTCGGAGCCGAGATGCTCGGTGACGCCGACAGTACCCGGCCATGTGCCTTCGCTTGTCGAGATACGCATATGTTCGGGACGTATGCCCACCGTCGCGGCATTCAGCTTGGCGGCATGGGCGCCTTCGATAAAGTTCATGCGCGGCGAGCCGATGAAACCGGCGACGAACAGATTGCGCGGATTCCGGTAGAGGTCGAGCGGCGACCCTACCTGCTCGATACGGCCAGCATTGAGCACCACGATCTTGTCGGCCATGGTCATCGCCTCGATCTGGTCATGCGTCACATAGATCATCGTCGTCTTCAGCTGATGATGCAGGTCGCTGATTTCGAGGCGCATGTTGCCGCGAAGTGCCGCATCGAGGTTCGACAGAGGTTCGTCAAAAAGGAATGCCTTGGGCTGGCGCACGATCGCGCGGCCGATGGCGACACGCTGGCGCTGGCCGCCGGAGAGTTGGCCGGGACGACGATCGAGATAGTTGGTGAGGTTAAGAATGTTCGCGGCATCGCGAACCTTCTTGTCGATCGCGGCCTTGTCCTGCCCGTCCATCTTGAGCGGAAAGGCGATGTTGCCGTAAACGCTCATATGCGGGTAAAGCGCATAGGACTGGAACACCATGGATAACCCGCGCTTGGCCGGCGCTTCGTTGGACATGTCTTTGCCGTCGATGACGATGCGCCCGCCGCTCAAGTCCTCGAGGCCGGCGATCATGCGCAGCAGCGTGGATTTTCCGCAGCCTGACGGCCCGACGAAGACGACAAACTCGCCATCATTGATATCCAGGTCGATTTCCGGAATGACCGATGTCGTTCCAAACGACTTCGATACTTTCTGCAGTGTGATGCTTCCCATCATGTCCTCCCTGAAATCTTATTTCACCGCGCCGAATGTCAGGCCGCGTACCAATTGCTTTTGCGAGAACCAGCCCATGATCAGAATGGGGGCGATCGCCATTGTGGATGCAGCCGACAGCTTGGCCCAGAACAAGCCTTCGGGACTGGAGTAAGACGCAATGAATGCCGTAAGCGGTGCAGCATTCGCGGCGGAGAGATTGAGCGTCCAGAACGCCTCGTTCCATGCGAGAATGATATTGAGCAGCATGGTCGAGGCAATGCCGGGCACCGCCATGGGTGTCAGCACATAGACGATTTCCTTCATAAGCGATGCGCCGTCCATCCGCGCCGCTTCAAGGATCTCGCCGGGGATCTCCTTGAAATAGGTGTAGAGCATCCACACGATGATCGGCAGGTTGATCATGGTCAAGACCGCAACAAGACCAAGCCGCGTATCGAGCAGGCCCCAATCGCGGAAGATCAGGTAGAGCGGCACAAGAACGCCGACGGGCGGCATCATCTTTGTGGACAGCATCCACATCAGGACGTCCTTGGTACGCTTTGTCGGCGAAAACGCCATGGCCCAGGCGGCCGGTATGGCAAGCGCGAGGCCGATCAGGGTCGAACCCACCGATATCACGATCGAATTGGTCACATGCTTCATATAATTGGAGCGCGCCTGCACCTCGTGATAGTTCTCGAGCGTCCAGTCGAAGAACAGGAACTGCGGGGGCGTTGCAATGGCGGTGCCCTCGGTCTTGAAGCTTGTCAGGAACGTCCACAGGATCGGGAAGAAGATCAGAAGTCCGATCGCCCAGCCAAGAATGGAGAAGGTCAGTTTGCGGCGTGTCGAGATTGCTCTGGCCATGATCTTACCTCTCGAGGTTCTTGCCGATGAGGCGAATGAGGAAGAAGGCGACGATATTGGCGAGGATCACCGCGACGATACCGCCTGCCGAAGCGCCGCCGACGTCGAACTGCAGCAGTGCCTGCGCGTAGATCAGGTAGGTGATGTTCGTCGTCTGGATGCCCGGTCCGCCATTGGTCGTGACGAGGATTTCGGCAAAGACGCTCAAAAGGAAGATCGTCTGGATGAGGATCACCACGGTGATCGCACGCGACATGTGGGGGAGCACCAGATAGAAGAAGCGCGACAAGGCGCCGGCGCCATCCATTTCCGCCGCTTCGATCTGCTCGCCATCGAGCGATTGCAGCGCGGTCAGAAGGATAAGCGTCGCAAACGGCAGCCACTGCCAGGCGACTATAAGAATGATCGAAAATAGCGGGACTTCAGCGAACCAGTCGATGGGCTGAAAGCCGAACGATCGGGCGATCCAGGCAAAGAGCCCATTGACCGGATGCATCAGCATGTTCTTCCACACGAGCGCCGAGACGGTCGGCATGACGAAGAACGGTGCGATGACGAGAAGCCGCACGATGCCCTGGCCGAAAAACGGCTGATCGAGCACCAATGCGAGAAGGATCCCGCCGATAACGGTGATGAGCAGGGTACCACCGACAAGGGTAAGCGTATTGCCGAGCGCCGTGAAGAATGAAGGGTCGGTCAGAAAGTATTTGTAGTTGAGGAAACCGATGAATTCCTCGGTTCCCGGCATGAGCAGATTGTAGCGCAGGAACGAGAAATACAGTGTCATGACGAGCGGCACGATCATCCAGAGAAATAGAAGGATGACAGCCGGTGACATCATGATACGGGCAGTTGCGCGCGTCTGGTGCGTGGCCATGGTCAGGTTCCGATGCGTTTGCCGTTACGAGAAGCAAAGGAGGCTCGGGCGGTCCGCCGACATTTGCGTCAGCGAACCGTCCGAGGCCAGGAGGATCCTTATTTGATATAGCCGCCCTTGGTCATTTCGCGGGTGGTGAGCTGCTGGGCGCTCGTCAGTGCCTGATCGACCTTGACGGAGCCGGCAAGCGCTGCCGAGAACTGCTGGCCCACGGCCGTACCGATACCCTGGAATTCAGGGATGGCTACGAACTGGCCGCCCGTATAGGGCACAGGCTTGACGGACGGCTTGCTGGTATTTGCCGCATTCATCGCGTCGAGTGTGATCTTGGCAAAGGGCGCCGCCTTTTCATATTCCGGGTTGGCATAGAGCGACTTGCGCGTGCCTGGGGGAACGTTGGCCCAGCCTTCCTTGCTGGCGACGAGCTCCGTATAGGCCTTGTCGGTCGCCCAGGAGACGAACTTCTGCGCGGCTTCCGCTTTCTGGGTGCCGGCAGGAATGCCGAGATTCCAGGCCCAGAGCCAGTTGCCGTGATTGTCAGGCCCCGCGTCACCGGTGGGGAACAGTGCATAACCTACCTTGTCGGCGACCTTCGAGTCCTTCGGATTGGTCACGAAAGATGCAGCAACCGTGGCGTCGATCCAGATGCCGCACTTGCCGGTCTGGAAAAGCGCAAGGTTTTCATTGAAGCCGTTGGAGGATGCTCCGGGAGGTCCGGCTTCCTTCATCAGGTCGACGTAGAACGTAAGCGCTTTCTTCCATTCCGGCTGATCGAACTGCGGCTGCCACTTTTCGTCAAACCAGCGCGCGCCGAAGGAATTGGCCATGGCGGTCAAAAGCGCCATGTTCTCGCCCCAGCCGGCCTTGCCGCGCAGGCAGATGCCGTAAGTCTCGGTGGACTTGTCCGTCATCTTCTTGGCGGCTTCGGCGATCTGGTCCCAGGTTGGCTTTTCCGGGATCGTGACGCCCGCCTTTTCGGCGAGATCCTTGCGGTACATGACCATGGCGCTCTCGCCATAGAACGGCGAGGCATAGAGCTTGCCGTCGACCGAGACCGCATCGCTGATGGCAGGCAGAAGGTCGGACTTGTCATAGGCATCGCCAAGCCCCTCGAGCGGCAGGAGCCAGCCCTGCTTGGCCCAGATCGGCGTTTCATAGGTGCCGATGGTCATGATGTCATATTGGCCGCCTTTGGTGGCGATGTCAGTGGTAACGCGCTGACGCAGGACGTTCTCCTCGAGTGTTACCCATTCGAGCTTGATATCCGGATTTTTCGTCAAAAAGTCATCGGTCAATTTCTGCATGCGCACCATGTCGGCATTGTTGACGGTGGCGATGGTCAGCGTGGTTTCCGCGTGCGCGAAACTCGCCATGGCGAGCACCGATGCAGCGCCGAGCAGAAGCGTTCTCGTTAACATCTCATTCCTCCCGAATGTTATGAGCATTTGCTAGCTTGTTGAGCAAATACTCACACAACGGCGAAACAAGTCAAGCGCAATTCGTCGCTGCGTTGCAACATAAGACCAAACAAGATGATATCTACTTTTCGCCGAGAAGCATTTCCGCCGTTTGCTCGTCGGTAATCAAGCCGTTGATAAGCCTGCCTTTTATGGCCGCCGAAATCCCTTGCATCTTGCGCGCGCCCATGGCGGTGGCGATAACCATGGCGGTCTCGCAAGAAGGGATCGGCGCGCTGGCCACGCGCTCGTTCGTCAGCCCGGCAATGGGCGATCCATTACGGTCGAAGGCGCGGCCGATAATCTCGCAGACGCCCCCAGCGCGGCGCAAGGCGTCGAGTTCCTCGCGCGAAATGAAGCCGTCGACAAAAAGCGGCGCCTCATCGCCAAGATCACCGATGCCGAGAAACGCCACATTGGCCATGGCGGCAAGTTCCAGCACTGGACGGATCATCGCCTGCGCGTGCAGAAGTTCGCGCTCTTCCGGCGAAGAGGCGATGACCGGGAGCGGCATCGGGAAGGACCGCGCCTTGATCTTGTCGGCAATATTGAAAATGACGTTGTAATAGGCGGCCGAGCCATCCGGCGAAATATTACCGGTCAGCGATACCACCTTGTGTTGCGGGCATTCGATCGGCGACAGCTGCTCGATCGCCGCCTTGAGCGTGCGTCCGGTGCCGATGCCGAGCACGATCGGGGTTTCCGATTTCAGCCAGCGTGTCATTTCGGCTGCGGCCGCATCGGCGACACCGAGTGTCGTCGAGGTCGAGCCTGGATCGGTCGGCACAACCTCCGTCATCTTCAGGCCGAAACGCTCGCGCAGTTGCGCGGCGAGGTCGAGGCAGCGTGCAATCGGATGGTCAAGCCTTACCTTTACGAGACCTTCCGAGACGGCGAGCGAGACCATGCGCTGCGCCGACTGGCGCGAAATCCCGAGCTTGGCTGCGATCTCATCCTGCGTATTGCCGGCGACATAATAGAGCCAGCCGGCACGCGCAGCATCGTCGAGCCGCGTTGTGGTAACCTCCGGCTTACTCATTGGTTGCCCCGCCCTTAAGCTTCCCGCTTTGCTGGTCGCTGGCGGGGGTGGCTTTTGCCCCGCCCTTAAGCTCCTCACTGTGCTCGTCGCTGGCGGGGGCCCGGTTATGCCCGTCTGAGTGTCCGAGATTACGCTCGGGCCAGACGATGTCGCGCACGCGCTGCTTCAGGACTTTCGCCTCGGGGAAACCGCCATCGCGCTTGCGCTCCCAGATGCGTTCGCCATCGACGTGAATCTCGAAAATGCCACCGGTTCCTGGAACGAGCGCCACCTCACCAAGATCGGCGCCGAAGGTTGACAGGAGTTCCTGCGCCATCCAGGCCGAACGCAGGAGCCAGTTGCACTGAGTACAATATTGAATCGTGATGCGCGGTTTTGACGTCATGCCTCTTTAGATATCACTTTCCTTTCCTATTGGAAGCAGCAGCATGAAAAGGGGCGCCCGATGGGCCGGGTGCGCTTAGCGGTTCCTCCCCCCGCCATCTTGTCCACCCACACGTAATCCCTCCCGCAATTCTCAATCCCGTTCTTCCCGCCACCTCCTGACAGGAGGTTGTCAGGAGGCCTGCGTTATATTTCTGTTTGAGGACACAGTAAGCGGGAGGGAACGATGATGGACGCGAGGCCCGAGACAATCGGCAGTGCCACTGATTTCGATTTCCTCATCGGCGACTGGAACATCCGCAACCAGCGGCTCAAACATCGATTTGTCGGCTCGGATGAGTGGGATGAGTTCCAGGCGACATCGCGCGTCCGCAAACTCCTGCAGGACACCGCCAATATCGACGAGATGGATATTCCGGAGAAGGGCTTTGCCGGCCTGACGCTGCGCCTCTTCAACCCGCGCGACGGTTCCTGGTCGCTGCATTGGGCTGACAGCCGCAGCAATTGCCTGTTTCCGCCGGTCATCGGCCATTTCGATGGCGGCAAGGGTATCTTTTACGGTGACGACACGGATGACGGCGGGCCGGTTCGCGTCCGATTCCTTTGGACCCCATCGCCCGAAAAGCCGCTCTGGGCCCAGGCCTTTTCCAAGGATGGCGGCGAGACCTGGGAAACCAACTGGCTGATGGAATTCACAAAGCGGGGCTAACCCGAGCCGCGTTTACGCCGAGCCTGACCGAAGTCGCGGACATCCTCCCAAGCCCGCACTTCGGCTGGCTTGGAGCAAAACCTCAACTGCCGCTCACTTGCTCTTCCTGTTCCACCGTCAGAGGCTTGATGCCGGGTGTCGGAGGTTCGGGGCGGTCGCCTTGGATGACCGGCGCGGGTGGCGGAGCAACGTGTTTTACCGTCGTGCAGGCTGAAAGCGCGGCGAAGATGAGCCCAACCGCTGCGACATGGCGGGCTCGCCGTAGCGCCGTTCCGAAATTGCCGCTGGCGCTGTCGCTCACTCGCTCAGTTGTCGCTCATCTTCAGCGCCTGGATGAACGCTTCCTGCGGAATCTCCACCTTGCCGAACTGGCGCATGCGCTTCTTGCCTTCCTTCTGCTTTTCCAGAAGCTTGCGCTTGCGCGTCACGTCGCCGCCATAGCACTTGGCGGTCACGTCCTTGCGCAGCGCCGAGATGGTCTCGCGCGCGATGACTGTGCCGCCGATAGCCGCCTGGATCGGAATCTTGAACATGTGCTTGGGGATGAGATCCTTCAGCTTCTCGCAAAGGTCGCGGCCGCGCTTTTCTGCCGCTGAACGGTGCACCATCATCGACAGCGCATCGACTGGCTCGGCGTTGACGAGCACCGACATCTTGACGAGATTGCCCTCGCGATAGTCAGACAGGTGATAATCGAAAGAGGCATAGCCCTTGGAGATCGATTTCAGGCGATCGTAGAAGTCGAATACCACTTCGTTGAGCGGCAGGTCATAGGTGACCATGGCGCGCTTGCCGACATAGTTCAGATCGATCTGGATGCCGCGCCGGTCCTGGCACAGCTTGAGGATGGCGCCGAGATAATCATCCGGCGTCAGGATCGTCGCGCGGATCCACGGCTCTTCAATCGAGGCGATCTTCATCACTTCCGGCATATCGGCGGGATTGTGCAGTTCACGCTGCGTGCCGTCGGTCATGTTGAGCTTGTAGACGACGCTCGGCGCCGTGGCGATGAGATCGAGATTGAACTCGCGCTCCAGCCGCTCCTGGATGATTTCGAGGTGGAGCAGCCCGAGGAAACCGCAGCGGAAGCCGAAACCGAGCGCGGCCGAGCTTTCCATTTCGAAGGAGAACGAAGCGTCGTTGAGGCGCAGCTTGCCCATGGCGGCGCGCAAATCCTCGAAATCCGCCGCATCGACGGGGAAGAGGCCGCAGAATACGACCGGCTGCGCCGGCTTGAAGCCGGGCAGGATCTCGGCGGTCGGGCGCTTGTCCTCGGTGATCGTATCGCCAACGCGCGTATCGGCGACTTCCTTGATCGAAGCGGTGATGAAGCCGAATTCGCCGGGGCCGAGTTCATCGACAGCCAGCATCTTCGGCGTGAACACGCCGGTCCGCTCCACGGGATATCTGGCGTCCGTTCCCATCATGCGGATGGTCTGGCCCTTCTTGAGCACGCCGTCGATGATGCGCACGAGAACGATGACGCCGAGATAGGCGTCATACCAACTATCGACCAGCATCGCCTTCAGCGGCTTGTTGCGGTCGCCCTCGCGTGGCGGCGGCAGCTGGTTGACGATGGCTTCAAGCACATCCGGAATGCCGAGACCGGTCTTGGCCGAGATCAGCACCGCCTGGCTTGCATCGATGCCGATGACTTCCTCTACCTGCTCGCGAATGCGCTCGGGCTCGGCGGCCGGAAGATCGACCTTGTTCAATACCACGACGATTTCGTGATTGTTGTCGATGGCCTGGTAGACATTGGCGAGCGTCTGCGCCTCGACGCCCTGGCTGGCATCGACGACGAGCAGCGAACCCTCGCAGGCCGAAAGCGACCGCGACACCTCATAGGCGAAATCGACGTGGCCGGGCGTGTCGATGAGGTTGAGGACGTAGTCCTCGCCGTTCTTTGCCTTGTAATTGAGGCGTACGGTCTGCGCCTTGATAGTAATGCCGCGCTCGCGCTCGATATCCATCGAGTCGAGCACCTGCTCCTTCATGTCGCGCAGATCGAGCCCGCCGGTCGATTGGATCAGGCGGTCGGCAAGAGTGGATTTGCCATGGTCGATATGGGCGACGATGGAGAAATTGCGAATGTGATCAAGTGGTGTGGTCATGAGCGCCACATAGAGCATTTCCCGCCGATTTGGAAGGGCGCGGCGGCAAGGCGGCATGGTTCAGCGCAGATAATTTTACCCGGGTATATTGACGACGCTATTTTACCCGGGTAAAAGCAGCCATCGAGCAAGGAAACAGTCATGGAAAACGCGCAAGAGACATACACAGCCTTCAGGGGCGTGGAGAAAATCGCCAGCGGCACAGCAGCCGAAGTCGCGGTTAAGGCACAGCACGCAGGCAGCGACGGCGCCACCACGCTGATCTTCGAGGACTCCACGGGCCGGCAGGTAGACTTCGACCTCTCGGGGACCGAGGCGGAGATCGTCGCGCGGCTCGATCCCACCGCGCAGCGTGGACCCGGCCGGCCGAAGCTCGGCGTTACTGCCCGAGAAGTGACACTCCTGCCCCGGCAATGGGAATGGCTCGCACGCCAGCCCGGGGGCGCATCGGTTACGCTGCGCAAGCTCGTCGACGCCGCGCGCAACACAACCTCGGCGCGCGAGCGCAAACGGCAGGCGCAGGAAGCCGCCGACCGTTTCATGATGGCGATGGCCGGGGATCTTCCACACTACGAGGAGGCAGCACGCGCGCTGTATGCGGCTGATTTTACGCGGTTTAGCGAACTCACCGAGGTCTGGGCTGAAGACATTCGCAACCATGCGCGACGGCTGGCCGAACCAGCGTTCGACTGGCCCGATGCCTCGGTGTAGTGGGCAAATGGGCGCCGGCGCCAACGGGCGTCGACGCCAAGCGCCACTATAGGCTGACGGTCAAACGCCGATCTTGCCGCCGCCCTTTTTGGTGATGGCAACGACGGAGGGGCGAACCGGCATGTCATCCTTGAAATCCGGCCAGCGCGTCGACAGATCCTCATAGTAGGAGGGGCGGACGAAGCCTTCCCAATCCTCGCCGCCATCGCCAGGATGCTGCACCGCCACCATCATCGTCGCCATGTCCGGCAGCATAAGCGGGCCGCACATTTCCGCGCCGACTGGCACGCGGAAGAAGAGTTTCGATGTGGTGCGGGCCGGGCCAGCGATATCAACCGCCCAGATACCGTCCGTGCGGCCGGTTTCCTTCGGCGAGTTGCCGTCCGTCGCAACCCAGAGCCGGCCGTCGGCATCGACGGCGCAATTATCAGGCATGCCGAACCACCCATTCTTGGTCGTATCGGTGGAGAAGGACGCGCCGACATCGGCCACGGATGGATCGCCGCATTTCAACAGGATTTCCCACTTGCCCTTGGTGGCGGCAAAATCGCCACCATCCTCGGTGATTTCGATGATGTGGCCGAAGGCGTTCTTGGCGCGCGGATTGGCGGCGTCGATCTGGTCGTCCTTGCGCTTGGTGTTGTTGGTCAACATTACATAGACCTTGCCGTTGACGCTATTCGGCTGGATATCTTCGGGTCGATCCATCTTGGTCGCCCCAAGCAGATCGCCGGCGCGGCGGGTCTCGATGAGCACGTCGGCCTGCGAGGCAAAACCGTTCTCCGCGTTGAGCGGACCCGAGCCATGGACGATGGGAAGCCATTCTACGCCGCCTTCCGCATCGAACTTCGCGACATAGAGCGTGCCGTCGTTGAGAAGGTCCATATTGGCGGCACGATCGCCCGGATTGAATTTGCCGGACGTGACGAACTTGTAGACATAGTCGAAGCGGGAATCATCGCCGAGATAAAAGACGACCTGACCGCCCTTCGCGACGATCGATTCAGCGCCCTCATGCTTGAAACGGCCCATCGTCGTGCGCTTCTTCGGTACCGACGCCGGGTCGTTGACATCCACCTCGACGACCCAGCCGAAGCGGTTGGCCTCGTTCGGCTCCTTGGCAAGATCGAAGCGATCGTGGAACTTGCCCCATTCATAGGCGGTTTCGGGAATGCCCAGCCGCTTGTAGTTTTCAGCTTCCTTGCTGTCCTTCGGCAGTTCACCGCTGAAGTAGCCGTTGAAATTCTCCTCCGACATCACATAGGTGCCCCAGGGCGTGACGCCGCCGGCGCAGTTGTTCATCGTGCCGAAGACCTTGGTACCCGAGGGATCGGCGTCGGTCTTGACGCGGTCATGGCCGGCAACGGGACCGGTAAGCTGCATTTCGGTATTGGCCGTGATGCGGCGGTTGAGCTTGCCATCCTTCACCACCTGCCACTTGCCGTCGACTTTCTTGATTTCGACAATGGTGCCGCCGTGGGCCGCCATTTCGATATCGACGCGCTTCTGGTCGGCCGGCGCGACTTCGATCTTGCCCTCGACGACCTTAACGATGCCGGGGAACATCAGATGCTCGTTCGTATATTCGTGGTTGACCACAAGCAGGCCGTGCTCGGAAGAGCCGTCGATCGGGATAAAACCGACATAGTCGTTATTGTAGCCGAATTGCTTCGCCTGGGCTTCGGGACTCTGGTTCTTCGGGTCGAATTCCGGCGAATCGGGGAAGAGGGCGTCGCCCCAGCGCAGCAGCACATCCGCATCGTAACCGGAAGCCACGTGGTGTTTCTGGTCGATGCCGGCCTCGACTTCCTCAAAGACAAAAGCCGATTTTTCCTCGGCGCGGGCATCGTCAGCTAGCATGAGGGCCATCGGGCTGACGGTCGCGGCGATGGCCGATACGGCGAGCGAGCCCTTCAGGAAACCGCGGCGCGAAAAGCGCGAAGCGATGATCTCACCCATCGTCGGGTTGTCGGTCGGGTTATGGCCCGGCCCGTCGTTTTCTTCGAGCAGGCTGGTGCGAAACGGTGGGGACTGGTCGTTCATGGCTCACCTCTGGCTATCTGGCTGGGGGGACGAAACCCAAGCCTACCGCCCTCTTGTGACGACCAAGTAACAACCGCAGCGGTCTTTTGCCTCAAGCCGCTGCGATCATCCCGCCATAGATGTCGAGATCGACATTTCCGCCCGAAAGGACGACGACGACGGTTTTGCCTTCGATATCGACCTCGCCGCTGGCGAGCGCCGCGAAGGCCGCACAGCCGCCCGGTTCGACGATTAGTTTCAGGTGATTGGCGGCGTCGCGCATGGCTCCGCGCACCGCGCTGTCCGACACTGCGATGGCGCCGGCGAGATTGTGCTTGTTGATCGGGAAGGTGAGTTCGCCCGGCTGCGGCGTCAGGATGGCGTCGCAGATCGAACGGTGGCCAGCCTCGTTGGTGACGCGCTCTCCAGCAATCAGCGAGCGGCGCAAATCATCGAAATGCTCCGGTTCCGCGCCCCAGATTCGCGTCCTCGGCGAACCGGCCTTGACCGCGACCGAGATGCCGCTGATCAGGCCACCGCCCCCGGTCGGCACGAAGAGGTCATCGATTTCAAAGCCGCGCTCCTTCGCTTCGGCCACGAGTTCGAGACCGATCGTGCCCTGCCCCGCCATGATCGAGGGGTCGTCGTAGGGTGGCACGAGAATCATGCCGCGGTCCTCGATAAAGGGCGTCGCGACATCGTCGCGGTTCTGGTTGTAGCGGTCGTAGAGGACGACTTCAGCGCCATAGGAGCGCGTATTGGCGATCTTGGTCTGTGGCGCATCGCTCGGCATGATGATTACTGCGTTGATGCCAAATAGTTTTGCGGAGCTCGCAACGCCCTGCGCGTGATTGCCGGAGGAATAGGCGATGATGCCCCGCTCGCGCTCGGCTTCGTTAAACTGGCTTATGCGGTTATAGGCGCCGCGAAACTTGAACGAACCGGTCCGTTGCAGGCATTCCGGCTTGAACAGGATGCGCGCCTTGTATTTGGCATTGAGCGCTTCCGATTCGACAAGGCGCGTCGATGCCAGCTGTCCCTGAAGCCGCCCGGCGGCGGCCTTTACATCTTCTATACCAACGGCAAAATCCTGACTGTCCATGCGGCCCTCGCTGGCGAATAATGGCAATGGCGAATTCATAGCACTGCGATCGGCTCACAGCACCCAAATCATTGTCATCATTGTAGCAGGATCGGCGCTGGCGCGCCGGAACTTCTCAGGCCCGTTCGGCCTCAGCCCGATGCGCAAGAAACGCCGGCAGTTCGGCGATGGAACCGAGAATGGCGTCGCTCAACGGACCGAGATCATCGAGCGTGCTGTTGCCCGAGAGAACGCCGATTGCGAGGCCCGCGCCCGCGGCATGCGCCATCTCGAGATCATGTGCATTGTCGCCAACCATGGCGATGGCGGCGGGAGCGATACCGGTACGCTCGGCGAAGAGATGCAGCTGGTCGGCATGGGGTTTGGCGCGGGCGACCGAATCGTAACCGATGATAAGGCCGAACAGGGCAGTCAGCCCGAGTGCCTCGGCCGTTGCGCGTGCGCCGGCCTCGGAATCATTGGTGGCGATGCCGAGCACGTAGCCTTGCGCCACTAGCGCTTCCAGGGTTTCGCGCAAGCCGTCAATGCCGACAGCGCGGCGGGAGCCTTCGCTCACCGCATAATCGTCGTAGGCGCGAATGCGTTCGCGCTTTTCCTCAAGCGTCAGTTCGGGGTGCCAAAGGTCGACGATATCGTGGATGGTTCCGGCAGCGACAACAGAGCCGCCGCGGAACTTTTCCATTTCCCAATCATAACCGCCCGCCTCGACCAGCGCCCGCGCCTTTGCTTCATCGCCTGCAGCCGCCTCGCGGGCAATCTCCATGGTGATGCCGAACCAGGTGCGGTTGAAATCGACAAGCGTTCCGTCCTTGTCGAACAGAATTCCACGAATCTGCGCCGAGCGGGTGGTCGCCATCATGCCTCCAGCGAGCCCGGACGCGCCGTCTCCGAGCGCTTCGAGCCGAGGAGTTTCAGCAGGTCATCGCCACGGCGGGTATAGCGGTGGCTGCGCCGCGTCAGAATCCGCCCGGCCTGCGGCGCGGTGAGGACGATGTCCCCGCCTGCATCGCCCGGAACGGTGACAACCGTCACGAGCTTGTCGCCCTCCTTAACCTCTGCGCCGATCTCGACGTGGAAGAGGATCATGCCGCCCCGCGGGGCGCGGATCATTTCGACATTTTCGAGCGGGGTCACTGGCCCTTTGAAATCGATATCGAGTTTCACTGCCGCATCGGTAATGACGCCGCGGTGCACGAGGAAACGGTAGAGACCAAGGGCATCCGACCTGCCCGTCTCAACGCCAACATCGGCAATGCCGCGAAACTCTACGGTCGTTACCGCCCGGCGATTCACATTGCGTTCCTCTTTTGACAGCTGGATCACCGGATGGGCGCAGGCCTCCTCGAAAGCGGCGTCTGCGGTGCTGCTCCAGGAAAGGATAGCGGTCGATCCGAGCGCCGACGCCAGATCGTACATTTCAGGCAGGAATGCCTGGTGGATATAGACATAGCTTTCGCTTTCGTCATCGCAATGGAGATCAAGGACGATTTCATGCGGCAGCGCGAGGCGCAGAAGCTGGGCTTTCAGCCTTTCAGCCAGAGATTTTGGCGCATCCACGCCCGGAAGTCCCGACGTGTCGAAGCCTTCAAGCAAGGGAAAGGAACGGTTGAAATTCACGCTCGAGAAATAGTCGAAGCGGCCAAGATGCTCGTGCGCCAGCCATTGTGCCGAGGCGATCGGATTGGCTTGGGGGACGACCGTGATATTGCCGGCAAGGCGACCCTCGCGCTCGGCCTTCTCCAGCATCGGAATGAGAAAATGCAAGGCAGCCTGACCGGGAAGCTCGGAGCCGTGCAATGATGATTGCAGATAGGCAGTGACGGCCTTGTCGTCCTTGCCCTCAAAGCGCAGGACGCGCAGTTCAATGCTGTTGCCCGGCACATCGCCGGCCAGCGTGATCGTCTCAGTCTTCATAGTTCTCTCCCGAGTATGCTTGGTATGATTGTTGGAACCTTGGGCCTATTTGCCACGCCGCTTGCGCAGGTGGGCGACAAGACCTTGCGTCGAAGCGTCCTTGTCCTTTGCCGTTTCCGCTCCGGAGACCACGGGCAGCAGCTCCGTCGCTAGTTCCTTGCCGAGCTCAACGCCCCATTGATCGAAGGCGTTGATCCCGAAAATCTGCGCCTCGACAAAAACGCGGTGCTCGTAGAGCGCGATCAGCCGGCCAAGCGCATAGGGATCGAGCTTGTCGTAAATGATGGTAATCGACGGCCGGTTGCCGGTGAAAACGCGGTGCGGCGCAAGCCGCTTAACCTCGGATTTCGCCAGGTTCTTGGCGGCAAGCTGCGCTGCCGCCTCCTCCAGCGTGCGTCCCTTCATCAGCGCTTCCGACTGGGCAAGGCAGTTCGCCATCAACATCTCATGCTGGTTGTCGAGATTGGGCTCGTGCCCCGTGGCCGCAACGATAAATTCCACCGGAATCGTATCAGTTCCCTGATGCAGGAGCTGGAAGAAGGCATGCTGTCCATTCGTGCCGGGCTCGCCCCACACGACAGGGCCGGTCGGACCGGCGACCGGCTTGCCGTCGATCGTCACACCCTTGCCGTTCGATTCCATGTCGAGCTGCTGCAAATAGGCCGGAAGCCGGGCTAGGCGTTGATCGTAGGGAATGACCGCGCGGCTCGTATAGCCGGATATCGCACGATGCCAGTAGCCGACAAGGCCGAGCATGATCGGCAGGTTTTTCTTCAAAGGCGTCTTGCGGAAATGCTCGTCCATGGCGTGGGCGCCATCGAGAAAACGGCCGAAATTCTCCGGTCCTATCGCGATCATCAGCGGCAGGCCGATTGCCGACCAGATCGAATAGCGGCCGCCGACCCAATCCCAGAAACCGAAGATGCGATCGGCCGGAATGCCGAAGGCGTCGACCTTGTCGAGCGCCGTCGATACGGCGGCAAAATGCTGTCCGACAGCCTCTTCGCCAAGCGCATCGGCGATCCATTTGCGTGCCGCCTTGGCGTTGGTCATGGTTTCGATGGTCGTGAAGGTTTTCGACGCAACGATGATCAGCGTCGTCGCGGGATCGAGTTTGGCGAGCGTATCGGCAATATGCGCGCCATCAACGTTGGAGACGAAATGGGCGCGGGGGCCGTCATGATATGGCGATAGCGCAAGCGTCGCCATGGCAGGGCCGAGATCCGACCCACCTATGCCGATATTGACGATATCGGTGATCGGCTTGCCCTTGGAACCCTTGATCGCACCCGAACGCAAGCCATCGGCAAACGCGCCCATGCGGTCAAGTACATCCTTGACGCCGGGCATGACGTCTTCACCGTCGACCTTGATCGGCTTGCCGGACCGGTTGCGCAGGGCGACATGCAGTACCGCGCGGCCCTCGGTATTGTTTATTGGTTTGCCGGCAAACATCGCGTCGCGACGCTCCTCGACCTTCGCCGCCCTGGCGACGTCAGCAAGCAGAGCCATCGTATCGTCATTGACAAGGCACTTCGACCAATCGAGCAGGAGATCATCGAGTTCGAGGGAATAGCGGGAAAAGCGCTTCGGATCCTCGGCGAAGGCGCTGCGCATGTTGCGCGGGGCGCCGTTTTTCCAGTGATCCTTGAGAGCCTTGACCGAACGTTTTACTTCGTTCGCTTGTTCTGACGCCATTTTCGTCTCCTGCAACAATGCTTCGGGCGTGGGCAAACTGCCACTCAAACGGTTTGAATTCAATTCATCGAAGGGAGAATCTCATGCTTTCTTCGCTGCGGCGAACATGCCTTGCCAATTGCGGGAAAACTGCGGCACGCGCCGCTTCATTTTCACCGCAAAACCATCTAGCCTCCGCTTCGGGAGGAGCCAATCATGGATTTGACTGGAGAGGAACGGATCGTCGCACCGCGCGATACCGTATGGAAAGCGCTGAACGATCCGGAGATTTTGAAAGCGTGCATCCCGGGCTGTGAAAGTCTGGAGAGGATCTCAGATACCGAGCTTGCAGCAGTTGTCGGCGTCAAGATGGGACCGGTCAAGGCACGCTTCAAAGGCAAGGTCGAGCTTTCCAATCTCAATCCGCCCCAATCCTATACGATCTCCGGCGAAGGCACCGGCGGGATTGCGGGTTTTGCCAAGGGCGGAGCCGACGTAACGCTTATCGACGAGGGCGCGGAGACCGTGCTCGCCTACGTCGTCAATGCCGATGTCGGCGGCAAGATCGCCCAGCTCGGCAGCCGCCTGATCGCATCGACCTCGAAAAAGCTCGCGACACAGTTCTTCGAGAACTTCAACGCGGCGGTGAGCGGCGGGTAGAGCAGGCAAGAAATGCGCGGATCCTTCTTCCTGTCGCATTTTCCATAGGCCGTGACGGAAAGCCGTTTGGGTTTAGGGGATCGAAGGCGGGTATCTTTCCCGGACATATTCGCATTCGGGCAAGGCATCTATGCGCTCCTTTGACTTCATCATCGTCGGTTCCGGTTCGGCCGGCTCAGTCGTTGCCAATCGCCTCTCGGAGAACGGGCGCTACTCCGTGCTCGTGCTCGAGGCGGGCGGCTCCGATCGGCGATTCTTCATCGCCATGCCGCTCGGCTACGGCAAGACCTTCTATGACAAATCCGTCAACTGGATGTACCGCGCCGAACCGGACCCCGGCCTCGCAGGCAATGCCGACTACTGGCCGCGCGGCAAGGTGCTCGGCGGATCGAGTTCGATCAATGCCATGGTTTATGTCCGGGGCGCCCGCGAGGATTTCGACGAGTGGCGAGACCGCGGCAATCCGGGTTGGGGCGCTGCCGATGTCTGGCCGATCTTCAACGCATTGGAGGACCATGACGGCCCGTCGGACACTCTGGGCCGTGGCGGGCCGCTGCATGTCAGCGATTGCTCCAAATTGTTTCACCCGCTTGCCAACCAGCTGATTATCGCGGCGCAGGAGGCAGGTCTCGCCTATAATCCCGATTTCAACGGCGCGAGCCAGGAGGGCGTCGGCGCCTTTCAGCTGACGACGAAGGGTGGTCGTCGCATGTCGGCGGCGCGGGCCTTTTTGCGTCCGGCGATGAAACGGCCCAATGTGACAGTACTGACCGGTGCCATGGTGACCCGCATCCTCTTCGAGGGTAAGCGAGCCGTGGGCGTAGTATTTACTAGGAAAGGCCGCAGCGAAACGGTGAAGGCGGGTCGCGAAGTCATTCTTTCCGGCGGCTCGGTGAACACGCCGCAGCTGCTGGAAATTTCCGGCATCGGCGATCCGGCGCGGCTGTCACAACTTGGCATCGACGTCGTTTACGCAAACTCGAATGTCGGCGAAAACCTGCAGGACCATCTCGGCATAAATTATACCTATCGCGCCAATGTTCCGTCGCTCAATCAGGTGCTGCGGCCATGGTGGGGCAAGGCGATTGCCGGCATCGAATATCTCTTGCTGCGCACGGGACCGCTTTCGATCAGCATGAACCAGGGGGGCGGTTTCTTCCGCACCGATCCGTCACGGACGCGTGCGAATATGCAGCTCTATTTTCAGGCGTTCTCGACGATTGTGCCGAAAAATGGCGAGCGTCCTATCCTGACGCCAGACCCCTGGCCGGGATTTTCCATTGGCCTGTCGAACTGCCGCCCGACCAGCACCGGCTCGATCCACATCCGTTCGGCTGATCCGCTGCAGGCCCCGCAGATCGTGGCAAATGCCTTCTCGACCGAGCATGACGTTGCCGAAATGCTCGACGCGGTCAAATTCCTGCGCAAGGTGGCGGCGACGCCTACCATGTCGAAGCTCATCGACGAGGAATTATTGCCGGGACCCCTCTGCCGAAGCGACGAGGAGTTGATCGCCGATTTTCGCAAGCGCAGCGGCACGGTCTACCATCCGGTGTCGACCTGCCGCATGGGACCGGATCCGGCCCAGTCGGTGGTCGATCCGCGGCTGAAGGTGCATGGCGTGGATAGCCTCAGGGTCATCGACTGCTCGATCTTTCCGAACATCATCAGCGGCAACACCAACGCCGCCGCGATGATGGTTGGCGCCAGGGGCGCGGCGCTGGTGCTCGAGGATTTGCGATAGACCGTCTACCCGTACCGCGCTTCGAGCAGATCGATATCGCGCACCATCTTGGTTGCGACGGCGGTCTCGAGCCGCCGGGCGCGCACCAGCCGATAGATCTCCTGGCGCTCGGCTTTCAGCGCGGTGGTGAACAGCACTTTCTCGACTTCGTCGGTCTGCGCGGTCTGCTCGCGCTCTTCGCCGAGACGCATGCGGCCGTCAATGCGCTTGCGGTAGAGTTCCATGATCTGCGCCGCGACGTCCGCGTAGAGATCGGCATCGGGCCGGCCAGCGGCGAGATCGTGCTGCGCGCGCTCGACCGCCATGATGGCCGCTTCTGCGGCGGCGATACGGGCGTAATCCTCCTCCTTGCGATGCGAGGCCTCGACAGGAACCTCGATATTGTTCAGCAGGCGTGGAAGGGCGATGCTGGCAACAACTAGCGAGAGGATGATGACGCCGGCCGCAAGAAAAATAACGAGATCGCGCGCCGGAAACAGGCTGCCATCATAGAGGAAAAGCGGCAACGTCAGTATGCCGGCAAGTGTTATGGCGCCGCGTACGCCGGCAACCGACATGGTGGCGACAAGTCGCCAGCTCGGCCGCACGAGGATCTGCTCGCGCGTTCCTGCCGTTCGTGAGAGGGTAATGCTCCAAGACGCCCACACCCAGGCAAATCGCAGCGCGCCGAGCGCAAGCGTGATGACCACTACGTACACGACCAGCCACCAGGGCGACGAGCGACCTGCTGCGATATTCTCGACCGCTCCAGAAAAGATGCCGGGAAGCTGTTCGCCGAGCAGGACGAATATTGCGCCATTGGCGGCGAACTGCACGGTATCCCAGACTGCCGTGCGGCGCACGCGCGTGACGGCCAGCGCCTGACCGGTAATCTCGGCATAGCTCATGGTGATGCCGGCGGCAACGGCGGCGAGGATGCCCGAGGCATGGACATGCTCGGCGAGAAGATAGGCGCCGAACGGGATGAGCAGGCTGATCAGGATCTGCGAGCCGCTTTCTTCCCCGAGATGGCGGGCGAGAAATGCCTTGCCCCTCGTTACGCCGAGCGTGACGCCGACGCCAATGGCGATGCCGCCGATCGCCAGCCAAAGGAAGGTGAAGAATGCGTCCGAAATCGAGAAAGCACCGGTCAGCATGGCCGCGACGGCAAAGCGCATGCAGACGAGGCCGGACGCATCGTTCAACAGCGATTCGCCCTCGAGAATGTGCATCATGCGCGACGGTATCGGTACCCGCGCGGCAATGCCCGATACGGCGATCGGATCCGTGGGCGATACGATCGCCGCGAGCGCAAAGGCGACGGGAAGCGGGATCGAGGGAATCATCCAGTAAATGAGATAGCCGAGGCCTACCACCGTGAAGACAACGAGGCCGAGCGCCATTTCGAGGATAATGCCCTTGTCGCGAAAGAGCCCCTCCTTCGGAATGCGCCAGCCATCGAGGAAGAGCAGCGGCGGCAGAAACAGGAGAAAGAAGATATCCGGATCGAGTTCCACGCGTATGGTCGTCACCGAGGCGATGAGAGCGCCAAGCCCGATCTGCACCAGCGGTAGCGGCACTGGCAAGGGCAGCGCGCGCACGATGGAGTCGCTGACCACCACGGCAAGGAGCATCAACAGGATGACGGTAATGGTTTCCACAGTTGATCCGATTCGATCCGGTGATTTCAGGTTGCCACTGCTTTGTCGAGACGAACCTTGGCAACTTTGTGCCCGGATGTCACCAAATCGATGAATCGCCAGACTTGGTAGAAATGCCGGACATCCAGTTTTTACGTTTACGTTAATGTAAATACTTGCCAGCGCCGCGCCTCTCGCAATAGATAGCAGAGTTGGGTAGCATCGAACGCGGTGGGGAGATTGCGTTCGGGTTTGGGAAGCAAGCAGGGAGGTTTAGTGTGGCCAAAGAGACAACACGCAGGAGCAAATCCGCGCCGTCCACGGACCGTGAAGCAGCGAAGACTGCTCCGGCGCCCGTAAAAAAGACGTCCGGAACCGCCGCGAAGGCGAGTGCCGATGGTGTGGCCAAGGCCGCGGGCAAACCGGCAGCGAGGACAAAGGCTGCTGCCAATACGACAAAGCCGAAGGCAGCTGCCAAACCTGGCACGGCCACAAAGAAGACGGCCCCGAAAGCCGCACCACCTGTTGACGAAAAGCCGGCGGCGCGGCCGAAACAGGCAAAGCAGGCAGCGCAGCCTGTCCCCCACGCCCCGGCTCAGCCGACACCCAAGTTCTGGGTGAGCAATTATCCGGACGGCGTGCCGGCCGAAGTAACCTCGCCGTACGAATCCATCGCCGATCTTTTCACCCGCGTATTCAGCGACTATGCCGATAGGCCTGCTTTCAACTGCATGGGCGTGAGCATCACCTACACGCAGCTAAAGAATTATTCCCGCGCGCTTGGGGCATGGTTTCAGTCACGCGGGCTCGAAAAGGGCGACCGCATCGCGGTGATGATGCCCAACATCCTGCAGTATCCGATCACCATCGCCGCCATCCTTCGGGCCGGCTATACGGTAGTCAATATCAACCCGCTCTACACGCCGCGCGAGCTCGAATACCAGCTCAAGGACAGCGGCGCCAAGGCGATCGTCATTCTCGAAAATTTCGCGGCAACGCTGCAGAAAGTCATCACCAAGACGCCGGTCCAGCACGTCGTCGTCGCCGCCATGGGCGACATGATGGGTCTCAAGGGTCACGTCGTTAATCTCGTCGTGCGCCGGGTAAAGAAGATGGTGCCGGCCTGGTCGCTGCCGGGGCATGTGCCGTTCAAGACAGCGCTCGCCAAGGGTGGCGCCCAAAGCATGCGGCATGTGGAACTCAAGGCGACGGATATTGCCTTCCTGCAATACACCGGCGGCACGACCGGCATCTCAAAAGGCGCAATTCTCACCCATGGCAATATTGTCGCCAACGTTGCGCAGATGAACGTCTGGTGCGACGTTGCCTATCGCCTCAAGGGCCGTCCGAAGGATCTTACCTTCATCTGCGCGCTGCCGCTCTACCACATATTCGCGCTGACGGTGAACGCGATGATGGGCATGCAGCATGGCGCGGTCAACATTCTCATTCCCAATCCGCGTGACATACCGGGCTTCGTCAAGGAGTTGCGCAAGCACAAGATGCACATCTTTCCCGGCCTCAACACGCTCTTCAACGGCCTCATGAACAATGAGGATTTCCGCAAGCTCGACTTCAAGGAGCTCATCCTTTCGCTCGGAGGCGGCATGGCTGTGCAAAAGCCCGTTGCCGATCGCTGGAAAGAGATTACCGGATGCGTGATCACCGAGGGCTACGGCCTTTCGGAAACCTCGCCCGTCGCCTCGGCCAACCGGCTCGATGCCACCGAATTTTCCGGGACGATCGGCCTCCCCGTCCCTTCCACCGACATTTCGATCCGCAATGACGACGGCAAGGAACTTGCCCTGCACGAGGTCGGCGAGATCTGTATTCGCGGCCCGCAGGTGATGGCCGGCTACTGGAACCGGCCTGACGAAACCGCAAAGGTGATGACGGCGGACGGTTTCTTCCGCTCCGGTGACATGGGTTTCATGGATGAGCGCGGCTTCACCAAGATCGTTGACCGCAAGAAGGATATGATCCTTGTTTCCGGGTTCAACGTCTACCCGAACGAGATCGAGGAAGTTGCGATGGAGCATCCCGGTATCCGCGAAGCGGCGGCGATCGGCGTTCCCAACGATCATTCCGGCGAAAGCGTAAAGCTCTTCATCGTGCGCAAGGACCCTGCCCTCACCGAGGAAGCCGTGCGCGCCTTCTGCGCCGAGCGGCTGACAAACTACAAGCGCCCCCGCTCCGTCGAATTTCGCGACGAATTGCCGAAGAGCAATGTCGGCAAGATTTTGCGGCGCGAATTGCGCGGCTAGAGCGTTGGCGGCCGGTCAGGCCGCCTTCTCGCGCACCTGATAGTCCTTGATCGCCGTGAAGCGGATCGCCTTCCAGCGTTCGGCCTCATAGGACAGCGAGAAGCTGTTTTGGGCGAGGAACACCGGATCATTATCCAGATCATGGGCGATATCGGCGCGGTGCGCATTGATGAAGCGCTGCAACTCGGCCGGATCGTCGGCCGATATCCAGCGCGCGACGGTAAAGCGTGCCGGCTCGAATCCGACCGGCAGGGTATATTCCACCTTCAGCCGCTCGGTAAGCACATCGATCTGCAACGCCCCGACCACACCGACGATGGCCGGCGAGCCGTCATCGGGCAGGAACAGCTGCACGACGCCTTCTTCCGCCATCTGCTGCAGGGCTTCGCGCAATTTCTTGGCCTTCATCGCATCGTCGAGCCGCACCCGGCGCAGGATCTCCGGCGCAAAGTTCGGCACGCCACGGAAGAGAAGATCCTCGCCTTCCGTGAGGGTATCACCGATACGCAGCGTGCCGTGATTGGGAATGCCGACGACGTCGCCGGCCCAGGCCTCGTCGGCGATCTGCCGGCTGCGCGCAAAGAAGAATTGCGGCGCCGACAAGCTCATCGGCTTGCCAGTTCGCACGAGCTTCGCCTTCATGCCACGGGAAAGCTTGCCCGAACACACGCGCAGGAACGCGATGCGGTCGCGATGGTTCGGATCCATATTTGCCTGAATCTTGAAGACGAAGCCGGTCATCTTCTCTTCTTCGGCCGCGACCTTGCGCGTATCGGCATCCTGGTCGCGCGGGCTTGGACCGAAATCGCAGAAGGCTTCGATCAAATCGCGCACGCCGTAGTTGCGCAGCGCCGAACCGAAATAGACCGGGGTCAGATGGCCTTCGCGAAAAGCCTGGAGATCGAAGGGATTGCAAGCGTCGCGGGCCAGCGTCACCTCGTCGATCCAGTCCCGGCGCTCATTTTCGGGCAAGAGCCCCGAGGCTGCGTCCGCTTCAGGGCCATTGACCGGCGTCGGCACTTCTTCCTCGTCGCGGCGGCGCACCGTATTGTCCTTGAGATTATAGGTGCCGGCAAAGCTCTTGCCGCGCCCGATCGGCCAGGTGATCGGCGCCGTGTCGAGCGCAAGCTTCTGCTCGATCTCATCGAGGATTTCGTACGGATCGCGGCTCTCGCGGTCCATCTTGTTGATGAAAGTGACGATCGGGATGTCGCGCATGCGGCAGACCTCGAAGAGCTTCAAGGTCCGCGACTCGATACCCTTGGCGGCGTCGATGACCATGACGGCGCTGTCGACTGCGGTGAGCGTGCGATAGGTGTCGTCGGCGAAGTCTTCGTGGCCGGGCGTATCCAGGAGGTTGAAGATGCAATCCTTGTACTCGAAGGTCATCACCGAGGTAACGACGGAAATGCCGCGGTCGCGTTCGATATTCATCCAGTCGGAGCGCGTCTGCATGCGGTCCTTCTTGGCCTTCACCTCGCCGGCAAGCTGGATCGCCCCGCCGAAAAGCAGCAGCTTTTCGGTGAGGGTGGTTTTACCGGCGTCAGGGTGCGCAATAATCGCGAAGGTACGGCGCTTGGTGACAGGATGGTCGACAGAAGACATGAGGAAGGCTCGAACTTTGTAGTGAAAGGATTGCGCGCCTTCTATCAGCCAATGCCTTCCACGTCGACACTTGGATTTGGCGAAGGGGTTACAGCAATATTGTATCACGGCGTGATACCCGGCCCTTGACCGCAACTTGTATCACGATATGATACATCTATTTGAGGCGGTGATGATATGTTCGTTCAAGGACAAGCAGACCGAGGCTATTGCATCAGGGAAAAATCCAAAAGGCTTTCCACCGGACATTGTGCGGCGCGCTCATCGGAAACTGACCATGATTGAGTTTGCAACGTCATTGGACGACCTCCGGTCGCCGCCGGCGAACCGGCTGGAAGCCTTGAAAGGTGCGAGGTCCGGCCAGCATTCTATCCGCATCAATGACCAATGGCGTATATGCTTCCGATGGACTCGCGCCGGCGCCATTGACGTGGAGATCATCGACTATCACTAGTTAACGCGGAGACCAGGACCATGACAATCAAGCACTCCTCGCCGCGTCCGGGTGACATTTTGCCCCCTATTCATCCGGGCGAAATCCTGCGCGAGGAATATCTCGTCCCGCTCGATATGAGCGCCGGCGCATTGGCCAAGGCACTCCATGTGCCCCGGACACGCATAGAGCGTCTCGTGGCGGAACAGACCTCGATAACGCCGGACACGGCGTTGCGTTTGGGAAAGTTTTTCAGCACCGCGCCCGAATTCTGGATGAATATGCAGACGGGCTATGACCTCAAGATTGAAGCTCGTGCAAAGAGGGACGAAATCGAGCAGATATTATCGTTGCAGGCCGCGTAGACAGCGAGGTGGCGCGGAGAATTAGCGGAGGATAGGGCCGAGCCCGACCGCGTGAGTGCTCCAAAGGCACCACATGAAAGACGCAAGGTGCTCCCAAAGGCTGCCCGCTCCAATGCGCCTACTCTGCCGTCTCGTGCCTTGGCAGCGCTACACGACCTCGACACGCCTCTGCTGGCGCTTCTTCGGCCATGAAGGGCTCGATGGCAATGCGTTTCGTGTTTCGCACAGTCACGAAACTGTTGGGTGGGACCGGCATCCAGTTGCCGGCCTCGCCGTCGAGCGGCTCGGAGACAACGCAGAGTCCGGCGCTTGGCGTAAGGCTTGCGGTATAGAGCGAAGGAGCGAAGCGGTCCGTGGCATAGCGCACGGCGTAAAGCTGCCGGCCGTCGGAAAAGGCTGCCGTCAGTCGAATGAAGGCAGGCACGCCCGCCCGCTCGGCTTCGGCAGTGATGGCGTTGACCGTGCCCGTCAGGGCCGTCGGGGCGTCATCGTCGAGACCGTGTTGCAGCATGAGCAGGAAGATCAGCTCTGAATCCGTGGAGCCCAGCTTTTGCGCATAGAGGCCATCGTCGAGACGCGCCTCCAACCCGCGCCGAAGCTTGTCGAAATGGCCGATCTGGCCATTGTGCATGAAGCTCCATCGACCCGACACGAATGGATGGCAATTGGCGCGGCTCGTCGCCCCGCCGGTCGAGGCGCGCACGTGGGCAAGGAAGAGGTGTGAGCGGATCTGCCGCGACAGGCTTTTCAGGTTCTGGTCCGACCAGGCTGGAAGGATATCGCGGTAGAGGCCGGGCTCGTCGCGTTCGCCATACCAGGCAACGCCGAAACCATCGCCATTGGTGCGGGTTTTGGCCTCGTGCGCATCATGGCTCTGTGCGATCAGGGAATGGCAGGGAGAAGCGATGACATCTTCAAGATAGAGCTGCGGTCCAAGATAGGCTGCCCAACGACACATGAATCACCTGGTTAAGAGCAAGTCGGCTCACAATAGCCTGCAATTGCGCCATTGTGAATCGCCTCGATTGGAGTAGCTCGGTAGAAGGGGATTGTGTGCAAAGGATGGATGCTGCAAATCTTGTGAGTTGACGCGTGCCGCCCACTGGTGAAAAAGGTCTCTCATGTCCCAAGAAAACGATTCCGTTCGCCCAAGAAATCCTGCTCTCGGCCTGGTCAGGCTGCCGCACGGTCAGGATATCGACCTGCCCGCCTATGAAACGTCGGGATCCGCCGGAATGGATCTGCGCGCAGCGGTTCCGGCCGATCGCCCGCTCCTGCTGTTGCCGGGGCGGAGGGCGCTGGTTCCGACCGGGCTGATCTTCGAGGTACCGCAGGGCTTCGAGGCGCAGGTGCGCCCGCGATCGGGCCTTGCCCTCAAGCACGGAATTACCTGCCTTAACACCCCGGGAACGATTGATTCCGACTATCGTGGTGAGGTAAAAGTAATCCTGATCAACCTCGGCGAAGACGACTTCTATGTGGAGCGCGGCATGCGCATTGCGCAGGTCGTCGTGGCGCCGGTGGTGCAGCTTGCGATCGAAGAGCGGCAACATGCCAGCGAGACGGCACGGGGTGCCGGCGGCTTCGGATCAACGGGAACATCATAACAGGACGAGACTCTCAGCGTCCAATTGGAGGCCGGTATGGACAAGGGTTTGGTTTTCCGTCAGCTGCATGAACGTCCCGAGACCTTCATCATGCCCAATCCATGGGATCCGGGAACCGCTAAATTCCTTGCCTCCATGGGTTTCAAGGCGCTGGCGACCAGTAGCGCCGGGTTCGCCTTCTCGCGCGGCCTGCCCGATGGGGGGATTACCTTCGATGTGATGATGCAGCATTGCCGCGATCTCGTGGCGGCAACTGACCTGCCCATTTCCGGCGACCTTGAAAAAGGCAAGGGCGACAGTGCCGACAGCGCTGGAGAAACCATCTTTGCGGCGGAAGCCGCAGGGCTCGCCGGTTGCTCGCTCGAAGATTTTTCCGGCGATCCGGCACAGCCGATCTACGAGTTTTCCCATGCGGTCGAGCGTGTGGCCGCCGCTGCGGAAGCCGCGCGAGCCCTGAAGGGTGATTTCGTCTTCACTGCGCGGGCCGAAAACTTCCTGCACGGGCGCAACGATCTCGACGATACGATCAGGCGGCTGCAGGCATTCGAGGCGGCCGGCGCCGACGTGCTCTTTGCGCCCGGTATTTCCGACCGTGAAAGCATAGAAACGATCTGCAAATCCGTCTCGAAGCCGGTGAGCGTGCTTGCCCCGGCACCCTTGTCGGTCAGCGAACTCGCATCCATCGGCGTGCGGCGCATATCGCTCGGACCGCGCCTGACGACCGCCGCCTTCACCGCGATCCGGGATGCCGTGCGCGAAGTTCTCGACAAGGGCACCTTCGGGTTCTCGCAAGCGGGCGTGCCTTTCGGCGACCTGCAGCGGCTATTCTCCCAGGGCATGGACAAGGACAACTGAATGACGCGCCCCGATCTGGTGATTTTCGATTGTGACGGGGTTCTGGTCGATACCGAAACGCTTGCAAACCGGCACCTGGTCAAGATGCTCAATGCCCGCGGCTATGGCATCACCTTCGAGGAAGCGCGCAAGAACCTGTGCGGCATGCCAATGCGCGCAGTCAAGGACAGGGTTGAAGCCGAAGGCCATCTTCTTGGCGATGATTTTGTCGATCGCTGGTACGGAGCCATGCCGATCATCTTCGAAGCGGGCGTCGAAGCTATCCCGCATATTGAAACCGTCATAACCGCCGTCAAGAAGGCCGATCTTTCCTACTGCGTCGCCTCATCCGCCAATGTCGAAAAGATGCACCTCACACTCGGCAAGAGCGGGCTGATCGCGCATTTCGCAGACGTCCTCTACAGCGCCTCCATGGTGGCGCGCGGCAAGCCTTTTCCCGATCTCTTCCTGCATGCCGCGAGCGAAATGGGTGTCGAACCCGGCCGTGCGGTCGTGATCGAAGACAGTGTCGCCGGGACCACCGCCGGCACGGCGGCGGGCATGCGGGTGTTCTCCTATTGCGGCGATGAGCATGCCGACCATGAGGGGCTGGCAGCGGCTGGCGGCATTCTCTTTGACGATATGCGAAAATTGCCGGCGCCCCTGGGGATTGCCTGATGGCGGACCTCCTCAAAGTTATCGATATGCACACCGGCGGCGAGCCCTTGCGGATCGTGACGTCGGGCTATCCCGCCTTGCCGAAGAGCACCATCCTCGAAAAGCGCGCCCAGGTCCGCGACAGCTACGACAATTTGCGCAAGATCCTGATTTTCGAACCGCGCGGTCACTTCGACATGTATGGCGCTGTTCTCGTGGAACCAAACCTGCCGGGGGCGGACCTTGCGGTCCTGTTCATGCACAATGAGGGCTATTCAACCATGTGCGGCCACGCGATCATCGCGCTCGGCCGCTATGCTGTCGATTACGGCCTGGTGCCCAAGGTCGAACCTGTGACGACCGTACATATCGAATGCCCCTGCGGCATGGTGGTTGCTTCCGTGGAAGTAAACGACGGCAAGTCCGGCGGCGTTTCCTTCGAAAGCGTTCCGGCCTTCCTTTTTGCCGCCGACCAGGAGGTGGACTTAAAAGCTTTCGGACCCGTAAAATTCGACGTCGCCTATGGCGGCGCGTTTTACGCGCTTGCCGATGCGACCCAGTTCGGCCTCGAATTCGGGCGCGACCCGGCACGCAGGTTCATCGATGCGGCTACCGCCTTGACCGAAGCTGTCAAGGAAGCCGTCCCGCTCGATCATCCCGATCACAAGGACCTTGCTTTTCTTTATGGCTCGATCCTCACCGACGGCAACGACATGTGGAATGAGGCGCCGACGAAGAATGTCTGCATCTTTGCCGATGCGCAGCTCGATCGCTCGCCCACGGGTTCGGGCGTGACGGCCCGGCTTGCCGCCATGCACGCCAAGGGACAAATCCGCGAGGGCAATGCACGCATCTTCGAAAGCATCGTCGGATCGCGCTTTGCCGGATTTGTCGCCTCGCAGACAAAAGCGGGCAATTTCGATGCCATCACCGCTCGCGTCTCCGGCCACGCCTATTACAGCGGCAAGGCCGAATTCCTTGTCGAGGCGGATGATCCGCTCGGACAAGGATTCCTCGTTCTTTAACGAAGTACCAATATTATTAAACCTACTGGTTGACTATTATTTTCTGCACTGATATTAAACCGTATGGTTGAATTTCAGACACCCCATCTCGACGCAGTATTCCACGCTCTTTCCGATCCAACACGGCGGGCAATGCTGCACCGGCTTTCAAATGGCGAACACACGGTCAGCGAGCTGGCCACGCCATTCAACATGTCGCTGGCGGGAGCGTCGAAACATATCCGGGTGTTGGAATCGGCCGGGCTCGTGCGCCGCAATGTCCGGGGCCGCACCCATATATGCGAGCTTCAGGCGGCGCGGCTCGCCGAAGCGCAGGAATGGCTGCGGCATTACGAGCGGTTCTGGACGACGCGCCTCGACGATCTCGAAAAGCTGCTTCGCGACGAAGATCGCAAATCGGCGGGAGCAACTGGACCAACGCCGACCAAACCGGCAGAACCTTGAAATCAAAGGAGAACGAAATGGACCAGCATATTGGAAATGATCGTCTCGGCGTTGTCACCGCACCGCGAACGCTTCGCCTCGAACGCCTGCTACCCGGACCGGTGGAGCGAGTTTGGGCCTATCTTACCGAATCCGACAAGCGCGCCAAATGGCTGGCGAGTGGGCCCATGGCCGACTTTGTCGGCGGGCCGGTCAAGCTGACCTTCCAACATTCGCATTTGTCAGACGAAAAGACGCCGGCAGAATTTCAGAAATATGAAGGCTCGGGCTTTGAGAGCAAGGTGCTGCGCTATGAGCCGCCGCATCTGCTTGTCATCACCTGGCCCGATGGTGGCCAGGATTCTGAAGTGACGTTCGAACTTTCGGCGAGTGGCAGCGATACGCTTCTGAAACTTACGCATACGCGCCTCGCCAGCACCGATTCGATGGTCAGCGTCGCAAGCGGATGGCACGCACATCTGGGTGTCCTCATCGACCACCTTGAGGGCAAAGCGCCGGCCGGTTTCTGGAGCCATTACCAGCGTGTTCGCGACGAATATAGCCAGGTCATTAAGGATTAATTGCGTTAGCCTCGACTTACCTATCCGCAGGAGCCGGTGAGCCGCCGGCTTCTGCTCCGTTCACAAACTGGAACTTGCGCTCCAGAAGGATGACCGGCTCGTCGGTATAGGTCGTCTCCAGAACCTTCACAAATCCATTCTTCGCCGCGAGCCGCTGAGAGGCAGCATTCTTCGGTGATATGATGCACACTGCGCGCTCCTGCTTAAAGAACGTGTCGCCCCACGCGACGACGCGTGACAGCGCTTCGCTCGCGTAGCCCTTGCCGTGTGCGTTGGGCGCGAGAACCCAGCCCATTTCCGGTGCGTCGCCGAAACCGGGCGTAATCTCGCGCCTGAAATCGGCATAGCCCATCTCACCGATGAATTCCCCGCTCGCCTTGTCTTCCATGGCCCAGAAGCCAAAGCCGATCATGTTCCACAGCCCGCCATAGCGCAGCAGCCGCGCCCAGGATTGCTCGCGGGTCGATGGCTTGCCCGTGATCTGTTCGTAGATCGCCGGATGCTGCCACATGGCATGCACGGCGTCGAAGTCCTCGCTGCGGTGCGCGCGCAGGATGATACGATCGGTTTCGAGGATGGGAACTTCGATAGCCATGGAAATTTACTTTCGTCTGTCTAGACTTCCACCGTTTGCAAGGCGGCTGCGATCCTTGCGGCCAGCCGTTCTGCGACTTCATCCTTCCTCATGTCGGGCCATTCTTCGACGCCCGTGCGAGTGACAATGCGCACTGCATTGCGGTCGCCGCCCATGACGCCGGTTTCGTGGCTGACATCATTGGCGACGATCCAGTCCGCGCCCTTCTTGGCAAGCTTCGCGCGCGCATTGGTGAGCAAATCCTGCGTTTCAGCGGCAAATCCGACGACGAGCCGCGGTCGCAACTTGCTATGACCAATGCCGGCAAGAATGTCGGGGTTTTCGACCATCTGCAGCGCCGGCGCGGTTTCACCAGGCTTCTTCTTGATCTTTTCGCCAGCCTCGTTGGCCGTCCGCCAATCGGCAACTGCCGCAACCATGACCGCCGCATCGGCAGGCAAAAACTGCTCAACCGCATCGCGCATTTCGCGCGCTGATTCGACATGAACGACACTGACGCCTTCCGGATCCGGAATGGTGACGGGACCGGAAACCAGACGCACGGTGGCCCCAAGGCGCGCAAGCGCCGCGGCTATGGCGTGGCCCTGCTTGCCCGAAGACCGATTGGCGATGTAGCGAACGGGATCGATAGGCTCATGCGTCGGACCCGACGTCATGATAATCGTCTTGCCGGCAAGAGGCTTCGGCCTCCTGTCCAGCAATTTCTCGATTGCCGCCACGATTTCCAGCGGTTCGGCCATGCGTCCGGCGCCGCTCTCGCCGCTTTCCGCCATCTCTCCTATGCCGGGTCCGACAAACTGGATGCCGTCTTTTGCGAGCGTTGCGCGGTTGCGCCTGGTTGCCGGATGGTCCCACATCTTCGGGTTCATCGCCGGCGCAATCAGCACGCGTTTGTCGGTCGCCATCAGCACAGCCGAGGCCAGATCATTTGCCAGACCATTCGCCATCTTCGCTATGAGATCCGCGGTCGCAGGCGCGACCACAATAAGGTCCGCCTCACGTGACAGGCGGATATGACCGACATCGTGTTCGTCCTCGCGCGAAAAAAGCTCGGTGAAAACCTTGTCGGCGGCGAGCGCGCCGATAGCAAGCGGGGTGACGAATTCCTCCGCCGCCTTGGTAAGCACCGGCCGGACGCGTGCACCACGTTCCCGAAGCCGACGGATCAGATCAAGGCATTTATAAGCGGCAATACCACCGCCGATAATGAGGAGGATTCGCCTTTCCGAAAGCGAAGCACGCTGGATCGGCGTCTTCGCAGCCACTGGCGTGGGAGCGTACTCCACCAGATCGCCGAGGATAATCCGCGCCTCCTCTTCCATGGAACGGCCATGGGCAGCGGCGCGCACCCGCAATCTTTCCTTGATGGAATCATCCAGATTGCGAATGGTGATACTGGCCATTTGATTGCACTCATTGGATCGCACGGATAGATATGCAATCATTGCTATCACAAAACGCGGCGAAAGCTCAAGCAAAGAGCTTGTAGGTGATCAAAGCAAAGCACAGTGCAATCACCCAGAGCGCGATTCTCCCAGATCGCGTGTGACGCGCCTCGGCCTTGCCGATTGCCTTGGCGGTCTGCTCGTCAAAGCGAAGGCCGTTTGCCGCCATCGTATCGAGTTCGCGCGAAAGGCGATCGGCACGCGCCACCAGATCCGGCGCCTGCCGGGCAAGGTGCAGGATCGCATGGGCGCCGTCCCGCGCATCGATAAGGATGCCTTGCGGCCCGAGATTCTGTCTTATCCAGCCTCCGACAACCGGCTCCGACGCCTTCCACATGTTGAAATGCGGGTCGAGCGTGCGCGAAACGCCCTCCACCACCACCATTGTTTTCTGCAACATGACGAGTTCAGGACGGGTTTCCATGTCGAAGAGTTCCGTAACCTCGAAGAGCAAGGTCAAGAGCTTGGCCATGGAGATCGTCTCGGCCGGCTGGCCGTGGATCGGCTCGCCAATGGCGCGGATTGCCTGTGCGAAGCTCGCAACGTCATGGTGGTGCGGGACGTAGCCGGCCTCGAAATGAACTTCGGCGACGCGGGCGTAATCGCGGGTGATGAAGCCATAGAGAATTTCGGCGAGAAACCGCCGTTCCTTCTTGCCGAGCCGGCCGGTGATGCCGAAATCCACGGCGACGATATGGCCTTCGTCATCGACGAAAAGATTTCCCGGATGCATGTCGGCATGAAAGAAGCCGTCACGCAGCGTGTGGCGCAGGAAGGACTGGATCAGCGTTTCGGCGAGGCCGATCACATTATGACCGGCCGCCCGCAGCCCGTCGATGTCGGACATCTTGATGCCGTCGATCCATTCGAGCGTCAACACATCCCGGCCTGTCCGCTCCCAGTCAACCTTCGGCACGCGAAAGCCGGGATCATCCTTGGTGTTCTCGCCGATCTCCGAAAGCGCGGCGGCTTCGAGACGCAGGTCCATTTCTATGCGCGTGGTCTGGGCAAGCGTGCGCGTAACTTCGATGGGCCGCAGGCGGCGCGTCGCCGGCACGTAACGTTCCTGCCACTGCGCGACCAGGAAAAAGCTCTCAAGATCGTTGTTGAAGCGCTGCCGCACGCCCGGCCGTACAACCTTGACCGCAACCTTCTCAACCTCGCCAGCAACATTAACATAGGCGGGGTGAACCTGCGCAATCGATGCCGCCGCTATTGGTGCGTCAAAACTTACATACAGATCGTCAAGTCTCCGGCCGAGTGAGCCTTCGATAGCCTTGACCGAGGCTTCCATCGGGAAAAAATCCAGCTGGTCCTGCAGCAACGCCAGATCGTCTGCGACTTCCGTGCCGACCACATCGGGACGCGTGGCAAGAAATTGCCCGAGCTTTACGTAGGATGGCCCAAGCTTGTTGATGGCGCGCGACATGCGCTCCGAACGACGCGCGGTCATGGCGCGCCGGCGTGCCAGAAGGCCGGCGACGCGATGGCCAAAGGCGGGAAGACCGCTCAGGCCGTCCGCGGGCAGGGCTGAAATCACGCCTTCGCGCGTCATGATCCATCCGGCCCGCATGAGGCGGAATGTCGCTGCTAGCTTACTCATTCAGAATTCACAACTTCCAGCCGGAATGCAGGGCGGCCACTCCACCGGTGAAATTGCGCCAGGTAACGCGCTCAAAGCCTGCCTTGCGGATCATTTCGCCGAAATCGGCCTGACGCGGAAACTTGCGGATCGATTCGACAAGATATTGGTAACTGTCGGCGTCGCCGGTCACCGCCTTGCCAATCTTCGGAATGGCGTTGAATGACCAGGCATCATAGACCTTGTCGAGGATCGGCAGTTCCACCTCGGAAAACTCGAGGCACATGAAGCGCCCGCCCGGCTTCAGGACACGGAAGGCCTCGGCAAGGGCACGATCGATGTGCGGAACGTTGCGGATACCGAAGGCGATCGTATAGGCATCGAAGCTCGCATCGGTAAAGGGAAGCTCTTCCGCATTGGCTTCGACAAATTCCAAGTTTTCCGCGAGGCCCTTCTTCACGGCGCGGTCGCGCCCGACGCCGAGCATTGAGCCATTAATGTCGAGCACGGTTGCATGGGCGTTGCGCCCGGAGGCTTCCACGATCCGGAACGCGATGTCTCCGGTACCGCCGGCAACGTCAAGGACTTTCCAGTTGGCCGTGCGCGAAGGCGACAGCCAGGCAATCATCGAGTCCTTCCAGACCCGGTGCATGCCGCCCGACATGAGATCGTTCATCACGTCGTAGCGCTTGGCAACGCGGTGAAATACATCGTTGACACGCGACTGCTTATCGCCGTCGCTGACGTCCTGAAACCCGAATGAAGTTTCCATGCCGCCATGGGCGCCGGTGCGTTGCTGGCTCATCTCGATTACCTGATCTACTCTATTTGCGGCGAACCATAGAAGATTAGTTCGCGCAACGCTATTGTCCTCTTGCGCGATGAAGCGACGCGTTTGTTGTCGGGTGGCTTGATGGTTCTGAAAGCTGAGTTGCACTGCCATATAGAAGGCGCCGCATCCGTGCCGCTGGTGCAGCGGAAGGCGGCAAAATACGGCGTCGATGTTTCCGGCTTCATTCAGGACGAGAAATTCGTTTGGGACGACTTCACCTCGTTTCTTCAAGCCTATGACCAGGCATCCATGCTGTTTCGCACGGAAGAAGATTATGCCGACCTCGCCGAAGACTACCTTCTGGCGCTAAGCCGGCAGGATTGCATCTATTCCGAAGTGTTCATTTCCACTGATCATGCGATCAGCGCCGGGCTCGATCCGCGTGCCTACATCGAGGGCCTCGCCGAGGGCATGAGCCGCGCCAAGGCAGCAACCGGGATCGAGGGGCGCCTGATCGCGACGAGCCTGCGCCACAAGGGTCCTGAATCCGTATTGGCGGCGGCGCGTTATATCGTGGAGAATCCGCATCCGCTGGTAACCGGCTTCGGCATGGCCGGAGACGAACGCATGCATCGTCCGGGTGATTTTGCCGCCGCATTCAATCTCGCTCGCGAGGCAGTCTCGGCATAACAGTGCATGCGGGCGAGCTTTGCGGCTGGGAAAGCGTGGCCGCCGCGCTAGATGCCATCAAGCCCACGCGCATCGGCCATGGAGTGCGGGCCATCGAGAATCCGGACCTCGTCAAGCGCCTCGCCGCCGAGCAGATCGTCCTTGAATGCTGCCCGGGATCGAACATCGCGCTTGGCGTCTATCCGGACTTTTCCGCCCATCCCTTGCCCGCGCTGGCTCGCGCTGGCGTCCCGGTAACGCTCAATGCCGACGATCCGCCCTATTTCCATACGGATCTTGCCCGCGAATATGCCATCGCGGCCACCGATTTTGGCTATGACGAGGCGGGCCTCGTCGCCGTCACCGAGACGGCCCTCAACGCGGCGTTCATCGACGAGGATACGAGGCGTTTACTGATCCAACGTCTCACGACGGACAAAACTGTGCGCGCTTCCGTTGAGATCTTTGCGGGATCGGTGCCGAACGGCTAAGATCGCCGCGTAAAAGAGTGAAGGGGATTTCCATGGGCGTGACGCTCGTTTCTCACCCGCTTGTCCAGCACAAGCTAACCATCATGCGTGACAAGGATACCTCGACCGCCGGTTTCCGGCGGCTCCTGAAGGAAATTTCCCTGCTGCTCTGCTATGAAGTGACGCGCGACCTGCAATTGACCACGATCAAGATCCAGACGCCGCTGGCCGAAATGGATGCGCCGGTGATCGAGGGCAAGAAACTGGTGTTCGCCTCCATCCTGCGCGCCGGCAACGGCCTTCTCGAAGGCATGCTCGATCTCGTCCCGGCGGCGCGCGTTGCGCATATCGGGCTCTACCGCGATCACGAAACGCTGCAGCCGGTCGAATATTACTTCAAAGCGCCGGAGGACATCGTTAACCGGCTTATTATCGTCGTCGATCCGATGCTCGCAACGGCAAACTCCGCCATCGCCGCGATCCAGAAGCTGAAGGACCGCGGCGCGAGCAACATCCGCTTCCTGTGCCTGCTCGCGGCCCCCGAAGGTATCGAGCGGTTCACCACTGCGCATCCAGACGTGCAGGTCTTTACCGCCGCGATCGATGATCATTTGAACGAAAAGGGCTATATCGTGCCGGGTCTCGGCGATGCCGGCGACCGCATGTATGGGACGAAATAGCCTTCGGCGACCTCGCCCCGCGAGGGGAGCATGAGATCACGAACTTCTGTGGAATTGGCGCTTAGCCGCCGACGCGCCGCAGGACGGGGCTTACGGTACGCGGCTTGCGTTCCGAGAAGCTGAACGCCTGCTCGATGGCGCGAACGCCTGCTGCCGCGTCGTCGTCGCTGCGCGCATGGACCAATGCAATCGGCTCGCCCGCTTCCATCCTGGCACCAATCGGCTGCAGATCGGTGATGCCGACGGCGTGGTCGATGGGATCCTGGGGGCGGATGCGCCCGCCGCCAAGCGCGACCACAGCGACGCCGATGCCGCGCGTATCGATTGACGAGACGAAGCCCGCGGCCGGCGCTTTCACTTCACGGGTAATCGGCGCAACCGGCAAATAGTGGCGGGGCCGCGCCATCAAATCGGTTGGACCGCCGAGGGCAGCCACCATGCGCCCGAAGATCTCCGCCGCCTTGCCGCTGTGAAGCGCTTCGCGGGCCTTCTCCATTGCCAGCTTGTGGTTGGCGGCCAGTTTGCCCGAAACCAGCATTTCGGCGGCAAGTGCAAGCGTCACATCCTCGAGCCGGCTGTCGCGCTTGTCGCCGGTCAGGAAATCCACGGCAATCTTGACCTCCACGGCATTTCCAGCCGCGAGAGCCAGCGGCTCGTTCATATCGGTGAGCAGCGCCGTCGTCATAAGCCCGGCGCCCTGCGCCACCCCCACGATGCTCTCCGCAAGAGCAACCGCGTCGCGGGTCTTCGCCATGAACGCACCATTGCCAGCCTTGACGTCCAGCACGAGCGCGTTGAGCCCAGCCGACAGTTTCTTCGACAGGATCGAGGCGGTGATCAGCGGGATCGATTCCACCGTCGCGGTGACGTCGCGGATCGAATAAAAGCGCTTGTCGGCGGGCGCCAGGTTTGCCGTCTGGCCAATGATGGCACAGCCCACGCTGTGCACCACCCGGCGAAACAAGGCGTTGTCTGGCTGGCTGCGATAACCGGGGATCGCGTCCATCTTGTCGAGAGTGCCGCCCGTGTGGCCAAGCCCGCGGCCGGAGATCATCGGCACATAGGCGCCGCAGGCGGCAGCGATCGGCGCCAGCATCAGCGAAACATTGTCGCCAACGCCGCCGGTCGAGTGCTTGTCGACAGCGGGTCCGGGCAAATCGGACCAATCCAGAATATCGCCGGAATCGCGCATGGCGAGGGTCAACGCCACAGCTTCGTCGCGCTTCATGCCGTTGAAGAAAACGGCCATGGCGAATGCAGCGACCTGGCCCTCGGTGATTGAGCCCGAACTCATGGCATTGACGAAAGCGGTGATGTCGGCGGCGTCGAGTGTCTCGCCATCGCGCTTGCGGCGAATGATTTCCTGGGGCAACAGCATGGGTCAGCCAATCTCCCGGATCAGCACCCGGATAATCTTCTGCAGGCGCGCGCCACCCATCGGTGCGATGTCCTTGGTTTCCTCGTGCGAGAGTTCAGCTCCAGTCATGCCCGCACCGTAGTTGGTGACAACCGAGCAGGCCGCAACACGCAGGCCGAAGAACCGCGCGAGAATGACTTCCGGCACTGTCGACATGCCGACCGCATCGGCGCCGAGCGTGCGGGCCATGCGAATTTCGGCGGGCGTTTCGAAGGATGGGCCGGAAAACCACATATAGACGCCGGAGGTGATCTTCTCTCCCGCCTCGCTGGCTGCGAGGATTATGGCGTCCCTGAGCTTCTGGTCATAGGCTGTGGTCATGCCGACAAAGCGTTGATCCGAGGGTTCCCCGATCAGCGGATTGAGCCCCGAATAGTTGATGTGATCGTCGATCAGCATGACGCTGCCCGGCGCAATATCGTGGCGCACCGAACCTGCTGCATTGGTGAGGATCAACATCTCGATGCCGAGGTCCGCAAGCGCTGCAATTACCGGGCGCATGACCGATGCATCGCCCTTCTCGTAATAATGCGATCGCCCAGCCAGCATAAGGACCGGCTTGCCTGACAGATAACCGGCAACGACTTCTCCGGCATGGCCGGAGACGCCGCTATGCGGGAAGCCCGGCAGGTCGGCATAGGGGATACGGACCGGATTTTCGACGGCATCGACCAGCGAGCCAAGCCCCGAACCGAGCACCAGTGCCACGCGCGGCGCAAGGCCATTGAGCTTCTTGATGAGAGCGCCGGTTGCAGGTGCGATCATGCGGCACCCACAGGGGCGAGAGCAACGTGATGGATGTTCATCATCCCTTTGCTCCTCCGAGGACTTCCGCTTCAAAGGCGAAGGGGAAAATCTCCTTCATCGTCAAGGTCTCGACAATCCCGTCATTGTCGCAAAGGTGGAGTAGCGCGTCAGGTCCGGCAAATTCCGCAAGGCGCTGGCGGCAGCCCCCACAGGGGGTGCATTTCGCCTTCTTCTCGGCGACAACAGCGATTTCGGTGATCGTGCCGCCGCCACCCATGACGAAGTGCGAGAGCGCCGTCGTTTCGGCGCACCAGCCTTCCGGATAGGAGACAACCTCGATGTTACAACCCGAATAAATGCGCCCGTCGCTGGTGCGAATCGCTGCGCCAACCGGGAACTGCGAATAGGGCGAATGCGTCTTCTGCATTGCGGCATAGGCCGCGTCGAAAAGGTCCTTGCTGTTGGTCATCATCTTTCTTTCACGTAGGCAACGCCCCCGGCCTTGGGCGGGATCGCCTTGCCGATAAAGCCGGCGAGCAGCACGATGGTCAAAATATAGGGAAGCGCCTGCATCAACTGCACCGGCACCTCGCCGATAAGGGGCATGGGATGGCCCTGCATGCGAATGGCGACGGCATCGAGAAAGCCGAAGAGCAGGCAAGCGAACATCGCCTGCACCGGACGCCATTTGGCGAAGATCAAGGCGGCAAGCGCGATGTAGCCCTTGCCGGCTGTCATGTCCTTGACGAAGCCGGCGCCCTGGGCGGTGGCAAGATAGGCACCGGCAACGCCGCAAAGCACGCCGCAGCAGATGACGGCGCGATAGCGCAGCCAGGGTACAGATACGCCCGCGGTATCGACCGCCGCCGGGTTTTCGCCCACGGCACGCAAACGCAGGCCGAATCGCGTGCGGTAAAGCACCCACCAGGTGAAGGGGACGAGCAAGAAGGCGAGATAAACCAGGATCGAATGACCAGAGATCAGTTCGTAATAGATCGGGCCGATGATCGGGACACCTCGCACTGCCTCGGCGCCCGGAAGATTGATCGGATTGAAACGTGCCGTGTTGGGCAAGGACGGCGTGCGCCCGCCCTGGCTGAACCATGCCTGTCCGAGGATGACGGTGGTTCCCGCCGCGATGAAGTTGATGGCTACGCCCGAGACAATCTGGTTGCCGCGATGGGTGATCGAGGCAAATCCATGCACGAGACCAAGCGCCACGGATACGAGGACGGCAGCGAGAAGCCCCGCCCAGGCGGAGCCGTACCAGGCCGCAACCGTGCCGGCCGCAAAGGCTCCGGCAAGCATCTTGCCCTCAAGCCCTATATCGAAGATCCCCGATCGCTCGGAATAGAGACCCGCCAGGCAGGCGAGCAGCAGCGGCACCGAAAGGCGGATCGTTGAATCAAACAGCTGCAGCAGGGTGATCAGAAAATCCATTATTGCCCGCCCCCAGCTGTAACCACCGATGCAGTCTCCCGCTTCACCCGGCCCACGCGCTGAAAAATACGCTGCAGCGAGGGGCGGAACATATGCTCGAGCGCACCGGCAAAAAGAATGACGAGACCCTGGATGATGACGATCATGTCGCGCGAGATGTTGGGCATGTCGAAGGCGATTTCCGCGCCGCCCTGATAGAGCATACCGAAGAGAATTGCCGCGAGCACGATGCCGACCGGATGGGAACGGCCCATCAGCGCGACGGCGATGCCGACGAAACCCGCACCTTGCACGAAATCGAGCTGCATGCGGTGCTGGGCGCCCATGATCGGGTTCAGCGCCATCATCCCGGCGAGGGCGCCGGAAATCATCATGGTGATGATGATGATCCGCAACTCGCTGATGCCTGCATAGCGGGCGGCCTTCGGGCTGAAGCCCATCGTGCGAATTTCATAGCCGAGCTTGGTGCGCCAGATCAGCAGCCAGACCAGGAAGGCGGCTAGAAGCGCGAGCAGGAAACTGATGTTGAGAGGGGCCGAGCGCATGTCGAGGCCGATGATATTGAGCAGCCAGCCGAGGCCCGGCAATTGGCCGCCGTCGCCGAAGACGCGGGTTTCAGGAGCCTGGCTGCCGAGCGGCTTCAGAACGCCGACCAGAAGGTAGACCATGATGCTGGCCGCAATGAAGTTGAACATGATCGTGGTGATGACGACATGCGAGCCGCGCTTTGCCTGCAGCCATGCCGGGATAAGGGCCCAGAGAGCGCCGACCAGTGCCGAGGCGAGGATCGCCAGCGGAAATACCAACCACCAGGGCAGAGAATTGCCAAGTCCAAGTCCAACAATGGTCACGCCCAGCCCGCCAATATAGGCCTGGCCCTCGCCGCCGATGTTGAAGAGGCCGCAATGAAACGCGACCGCAACGCAAAGCCCGGTAAAGATGAAGTTGGTGGCGTAGTAGAGCGTGTAGCCGACACCGTCGCCGGAGCCGAAGGCGCCCTTTACCATCAGAACCGCGGCGTCGATCGGGCTTTCGCCGACAAGCATCACAACGAGGCCTGCCACAAGAAATGCAACGATCAGATTGATCAGCGGCAGAAGCCCGTAATCGGCCCAGGCAGGCAATTTGGCGAAGGGCTGGCTCATGGCAAGGTCTCGATGATCGCGTCAGTCATTGAAATGCGGGCATATTCGCCATCGAGGATGGCCAGTGACAGCGCATGTACGTCTTCGGCGCTCCACACTTTGCCGTTCCGATCCTTGCGGTCGATGCTTGCGACCGCATCCTCGGGGATCGTTACCTCGAACCCGAGATTGCTCGCCATGCGAACCGTTGCATCGACAGAGTTTTCGAGAAGCACGCCGGCAATGACCAGGCTGCGGACCTGCAATTCGTCCAGCACATCCATCAGATCGGTGCCGATGAAGGCATTGTTGGTGCGTTTGTCGACGACGGGCTCGCCCAATTGTGGTTCGGCCTCCGGCTTGAAGTCATTGCCGTCAGTGCCGGGCCGGTAGGGGGACTGCGGATCGGTGGAATCGTGGCGGATGTGGATGACCGGCAAACGTCGCTCGCGCCAGGCGGCGAGCAAACGTGCTATCGCTGCCTCCGCACCGGGTTGGCCGCGCCGCCCCCATTTCGGATCATCAATCGCTTTTTGAACGTCGATGATGAGGAGTGCCTGGGTCGTCATTCGGCTGCTTCCTTCGCTTCGACACCCGCCATCAACAGTCCGAGCTCGCCTTCGCTCGCATCGGACTCCCTTTCGCCGACGATACGGCCGGCGAACATGACAAGAATGCGGTCCGAGAGGGAGCGTATCTCGTCGAGCTCGACGGAAACAAGAAGCACCGCCTTGCCGGCGTCGCGCATTTCGATGATGCGCTTGTGGATGAATTCGATGGCGCCGACATCGACGCCGCGCGTCGGCTGGCCGATAATGAGCACACCGGGATCGCGCTCCATCTCGCGCGCGAGCACAATCTTCTGCTGGTTGCCGCCGGAGAAGTTCGCCGTCTTCAGGCGCGGATCGCCGGGACGGATATCGTACTTCTCGATCTTCTTGCGCGCGTCCGCCTGGATCGCCTCGATATCGAGAAACGGTCCGCGAAGATAAAGCGGGTCGTCATGGTAGCCGAGGATCGAGTTTTCATATTCCTCAAAGGCAAGGACGAGGCCCATGTGATGCCGGTCTTCCGGCACATGCGCGAGGCCGCGATCGCGCAGTTCGCCAGGGTCGGCGGCGCCAGTGATATCGATGACCTGGCCGTCTAGCAGCACGCGCCCCGAAATTGCCGTTCGAATCCCGGCGATGGTTTCGATAAGCTGCGACTGGCCATTGCCGGCGACGCCGGCAATGCCGACGATCTCGCCGGCGCGTACGGTAAAGGATGCGTCGTCCACCATGACGACGCCGCGGTTGTCGCGCACGGTAAGGTGCTCGACCGAGAGCTTGATATCGCCCGGCCTTGCCTCGCCCTTCTTGACGCGCAGGAGCACGCGGCGGCCAACCATCAGTTCAGCGAGTTCCTCCACCGTCGTCTCGTCGGTCTTTCGCGTTGCCACGACGGAGCCCTGGCGCATGACCGACACATTGTCGGTCACCGCCATGATCTCGCGCAGCTTGTGCGTGATGAGCACGATGGTTTTGCCCTGGTCCTTCAATTGTTCGAGAATGCGAAAGAGGTGATCCGCTTCGGGCGGCGTCAGAACCCCAGTCGGCTCGTCGAGAACCAGAATTTCCGCGCCGCGATAGAGCGCCTTTAAAATTTCCACGCGCTGTTGCAAGCCAACGGGCAGTTCCTCGATCAGCGCGTCCGGATCGACATCGAGCTGGTATTCGCGCTCCAGCCGCTTCAGTTCCGCCCTTGCCTTGGAAATGCCGTTCTTCAGGAGCGGCGCGCCCTCGACGCCGAGCATGACATTTTCGAGGACCGTGAAGTTCTCAACCAGCATGAAGTGTTGATGCACCATGCCGATACCAAGGTCGATGGCGGCGTTCGGATCCGGAATCTTCACCGGCACGCCATTAATGCGGATCTCGCCACTGTCAGCCTGGTAGAAACCATAGAGTATCGACATCAGCGTCGATTTGCCGGCGCCGTTCTCGCCGATAATGCCGTGGATCGTGCCCTTTTCGACAAGTATATGGATGTCGCGATTGGCGTGTACGGCACCAAAGCGCTTATCAATTCCAACAAGTTCGATTGCCGGTTCGGCCATATCCCCATCCGCTGTTTTGCAGCTTTTATCGTCTTTTCGCGTTTCGACCCTAACACGGGATTTTTTTCTTTCCAGTCAAGAAACGCAAGATTCAACAGCCATCGGGCGACGAGCCTTGCACCGGGATCGCCCACCGCCTAGAGAGTAAACCGCACGGCAAGGGAGACGAGTAATGACGACGGAAGACCGGCCAGATCGTTTGACGCGCCTCGAGATTATCGTCACCGAGCAGGAGAAGACCATTGAGGAACTTTCCGGCCAGATCGCCGAGCAGTGGAAGACAATCGAAGCCATGCGCCGCCAGCTAGAGGCGTTAACCGACCGCTTCCTTGTTCTCGAAGAACACGCGACACCGGATATCCCAATCACCAAACCACCGCATTATTGAGGGTTGGCAATCAGCCTTTGGCCTTGATCGCTTCCGCCATCAACTTCACGCCGAGGGCGCCCATGACGGCGCCAGCGCCGCGGTCGATCCAACGTTTCAAGCGCATATAGACGAGGCGGGCGCGCGTACCCGAAAAGGCGAGCGCCACGATCGTGTACCATCCGGCCTCGACGCAAAAGAGCATGGGCGGGAGGGCGAGAAGCAGCCAGAGAGGCGGCGATTGTGGCATGAGAGCGGCAAAGATGCTGGCATAGACGATCGACGTCTTCGGATTGCTGAGCTGGGTGAAAAGGCCGACGAGAAATGCCCGCCGCACGGAAAGACCTCTACCCTCGCCGCTCGGACCCGAAACAGCGAGCGGTTCGGATGCGCCGCGCCAAATCTTGATGGCGAGGTAGACAAGATATGCCCCGCCGAGAAGCTTCAATACCGTGTAGAGCCATTCGAACTTGAGCAGCAGCGCAGTCAGTCCAAGAACGGCGAGCGCCGCAAAGAACGCGCCTCCGACGCCCATGCCAAGCGCCGATGCGAGCCCATGGCTTCGCGATGACGCGACGGATATGCGCGAGACGAGGACAAAACTCGGGCCTGGGCTCATGGCGCCTATGGCGATGGCGGCGAGAATGCTGAGGAGTACGGCAAAAGCAGTCACGGCGAGCTCCCTGGTTTGAATGCGCCCAGTACTAACGACGAAGCCGCCGGATGTCACCATCGGCGGCTTCTGAAGTGCTTATGAGCAAGGCTTACTTGTAGGGGCAGGCATTGTCCGTGTTGTAATTGTGGACCTTGATCTTGCCGGAGATGATATCGGCCTTGGCCGCCTCGACCGCCGTTTTGACGTCATCGGTCAAAAGCTTGGCGTTGTTTTCATCGGCCGCATAATCCACGCCGCCTTCCTTGACGCCAAGAACGTTGACACCCGCGGTGAATTTGCCGTCAGCGCCGTCCTTAAAGGCATTATAGGTTGCAACGTCGACGCGCTTCATCATCGACGTCAAAACTTTGCCCGGATGCAGGCCGTTCTGGTTGGAATCGACACCAATTGCGAGCTTGTCCGCATCAGCGGCGGCCTGCAGCACACCGATGCCGGTGCCGCCAGCGGCAGCAAAGACCACATCCGAGCCCTGGTCGATCTGTGACTTGGCGATTTCGCCGCCCTTGGCCGGATCGTTCCATGCAGCAGGGGTATCACCGGTCATGTTCTGGATGACCTTTGCATCCGGGTTCGTGGCCTTGACGCCGCCGACATAGCCGCAGGCGAAATTGCGGATGAGCGGAACGTCCATGCCGCCGATGAAGCTGACCGTCCCGGTCTTCGAAGCCTTGGCGGCGATTACGCCGACGAGGTAGGAGCCCTCATTGTCGTTGAAGACCACGGAGCGAACATTGGGCTTCTCGACAACCGCATCGATGATGACGAACTTGGTGTCAGGAAATTCCGTTGCGACCTTTTCGATCGCGGCTGCGGCCGAGAAACCGGCGATGACAATCGGCGAATTGCCGTCCGAAGCAAACTTGCGCAGGGCCTGTTCGCGCTGTGCCTCGTTCTGGATTTCGAACTCGCGATATTTGACGCCCGAGTCCGTCTTGTACTTCTCGGCGCCGTTGAACGCGGCCTCGTTGAATGATTTGTCGAACTTGCCGCCCAGATCATAGATCACGGCCGGCTTGTCATCGGCGGCAAAAGCCGAGACTGACAATGCTGTAGCGGCCATGAGACCGAGAAGAATGCGCTTCATTTGAACCAACCCTCTGGATTTTTGTTGAAAGAACCAACCTGCCGTCGATCCTCGAAATCGTGGCGGTAACCCAGGATGGCCCCCGCCCCAAAATTCAATCTGGCATGCCCGCAGGCAAATTTCACGCGGAATTTTGCTGACCGGTCAAATATTGCGCAAATATCGAGTTATGTCAGTTGGTTAGATCGGATCAGCGGGCTGCAAAGCGCCCTGCCCGCTGCTCGCGACGGTGACCGAGCGCGTAAAGCACAAAAGCCAGCGCCGCGAAGATGATGAAGGTCGGCGTTTCGAAGATCCAGAGCATCAGGGGATCCCATAGCATGGGATAGAGATGCGAGCGGATATAGTCTTCGGCTGGGACAAGGGTTGAAGGCGAGAAGGACTGCCAGCTGTCGCGCAGCGACGTCATGACCAGACGCGACGCCCCGACGGAGCGGGCAGCGTCCAGGACTGCGGCGATAATCGCCAGGCTCAGGGAAATATAGGCAAGCAGCCTTAGAAACGCACGGATCACTCAACCACTCCAGAATCTTGCGCCCTGATCGCGATCGGGCCGACAGGCATTGCCGGCGATCATAAGAGGACACGAATGAACGCGACCTTACCGGCATTTTGACGGCACGTGATGAAATTTTCGCGAAAACTCCCAGTAAAATCAGCGTCAAATTTGAGAAATTGCGGCAAAGCGCGATAAAACTGAAATAGGTGTTGAACAAGTGCCTGTTCTGACTATATTGCGCGCCGCACGGGGTCGCTGTCGGCTAACCATCGACAGCGCCGTGCATGCTTCAAAAAAGAGTGACCGATGGTTTGACGGTGCTCACGGCCGGCATTTGCGGCCGATATTATCGACCCGCCCGGCAGATGCCGGACGTTCTGCGGAGAGGTGGCCGAGTGGTTGAAGGCGCACGCCTGGAAAGTGTGTTTACGTCAAAAGCGTAACGCGGGTTCGAATCCCGCTCTCTCCGCCAGTTTCACTAAAATTCTAGAAACGCCAATCGCCTATCCTTCCCGAACATCCCGTTCGCGTCAGATGCCTCGGCGACTAGGGCCCCCGTCGCGGTGTCTTGCCATAAAACTCGATGCGGATGATTTGACCATTCGACAATTCGAACACGCCGTTTTGGCCGCCTTGCGCGGAAAATTCCGATCGGATATCCCGCCAACGCCCCATATATGCTCCGCACTCGCTGCAAAAGACCGGACCGTCATCGTTGTCTATTCGGGGAATGCTCAGATAAATTGTCCGGCATTCCTCGCACTGGAGTTTCCCGTCAATTTTTTGGGCCATGATGCGCCTCTAACTCGGTGGTCGCCCGGGCTTAGCCCACTTCTTTAGAAGTGGATGCCTGCAGCCAGCGAACAGTAAAACCGGGTCGGTCAGTGGTAACCATCAAGGCTCTGCCCGCAGCCGGACAATCGGTATTGCCGCGCCTGCTCGTTCGCGGGAACGAGCGTCAGAATCTTGTTCAGGCTGTACGAATGCTGCGCCTGGGCCCGTTCCGTCTGTGCGGCGACTGCCGCGATGATCGCTATGTCACGATGCCCCAATTCAAACAGGCGTAAAACCTGCCTTGCCAAGCGATCAGAGTAACGGTGACCGTTCGGCGATCGACCCAGGTTCTTCGATGCGCTGTCATGGGCAGCCTGCAGCACAAGCCAATCGGCAGCGAGCAGGAGATGGGGGCTGGTTATGGAATGATCGATAGGCAACATGTCTGTCTCCTCGCGGTTGAAAGGCGGGAGCAGATACTCTCAAGCGTCAGCGGCCATTGCATGCCTGACGACCACTGACTAACGCGCTCAAATCACCGTTAAGTCAATCATGCTTCGATCACATTGCCGTCGTTGGGTTTTAAGTGACCGAGAGCACTGGCATATCAGCTCAAAGCTTCGGCTGGACTTTGCGGGTCTGCTCATTTTCGAAGCGGAGGACAACGGCCTTATAGTGCGATATGAGCTGCTTGTAATGTGCCGCCGCTTCGACCGAAATGTCTACGCCTCCGTACTTTCCGGTACTGAACACCTGATCGGTTCCGGCAATAAGGCGCTCTCTTGTTGCCTGGTACTCGGCAATGACAAGCTTGAGGTGTTCGATGAAAGCGTGGCGGGCTGTCCGCACGGTATTCCTCGCCAAAATTCTAGTCCTTTCGCCATGATTCGCCGGGTCGGATAAACCGCGCAGCAGAGTCCTCGCATCGGCTCTTTGAAGTCCTGCTGTCGGCCACTATCACGAGTGTACGTCTGCAAGTGCTCGCAGACTGTCGCGGTCGCCGCTGCTCCAGATATCGATGGCTTCAAGACTATCTTCAGTGGCCATCCGTTCGTGTTTCTCTTCTGCGTCGCGGATACGATACTGGAACGAGCCACCCTGGGGCGGGAGCCTCGCCATAATCTCGAAGGTTGCAGTGCTCTTCATCGCTGCGCCGCCGCCGCTACGCAGGCGGACTTGCTGGCCGATTGCGAACCGATGTGGTGGGGTTACCGGCAACTTGTAGCGTCGGTGGATATTCATTTGTTTGTTTCCTGTTCTTTTTTCAGTGCCATTTCGAGTTCGTCATAGTCGATTGCAACAAGCTGCGTTCGATGCGCTTTCAAGCCCCTTGCCGGAACGTGGATAAAGGTCGCGACGCGCTGATAGGCGAGCCGGGACAGGCCCTCGATCATTTCCTCATCTACATCGACATCGTATTCGCCGGGTGGCTGAACCCCCTCCAATCCGCGCAAGGCGAAGGGTTCCAGGAAATGAGCAATCAAACGTTTGGTACGCGGGTTCATGCCAATTCCTCCATCACAAGCTGCACTCGGCGATTTGGAGAGCAATGGCGGGTCGAGGATTTGCGCGAAGAGCCAGATTGTGGCCAAAAGACGAGAATAGGAGGCTGAGCTTCAATTGCGCTTTAATTGCGGTTCCTCGCCAAAAGATTAAATAATAAGCCAAATATTGTAGACGCGATTTTCCATTTTACTTGCAAGGCGTAGCGGAACAAAAGTCTGAGTGCCCAGTTTGAATTATGACATGCGCCGAATTCAGAAGCATAATTATGAAAGATTCTGAAATGGCGCGCTTTTTTCAAGATTGCAAAAACAATGATGACTTATTCAGCCAATGTCTTCTCAACAAATATTCTGAGCTACGCATTCGGCGCGATGTTCCTGATCGTGCTCGCTTGGGGCTTTTTCATCGTCCGGCGGCGCATGCGAGGACGACCTTCCAACGACGAATAGGCTGCTACCGCGTGCACAGGCAAACGGGCGGCCTTTGAGCCGCCCGCCGCATATAATTCAAACCGGCCTAGTTGCCTGGCTTGTTCTTGATTGCGGCATCGATCTGCCGCTTGACAGCATCGAGGTTGAATGACGCCGGGTCCTGCATAGGCGGGTAGTCGACCGCCGTCAGCGCGAGTTTCCCGACCTCCTGCTGAACACTGACGAACCTCCAGAACTCGCGGGCGAAGAAGTCGTTCATATAACCTCCGCCGAGATCGTTGAGGCTCTGCTCGCCAATCGACGGTGTCCGCTCGAACGGGTCCTGGCGGATATTGACCATGGTCGGCATGTCAGTCGTAACCTTTGCGCCGGGCCAACCTTGTGGCTGCTGGAAGAACTGGAACTTGAAGTCGTCGATGCGCACCGCACCGAGCTGGGGTCCACCGAAATAGAAGAATTCGTGCCGTGCGGAGGGGCCTTTGCCCAGCAAGAGATCCATCTGATTGTAGCCGTCAAGATGGTTCTTATAGGTGGTTTCACCCAGTTTCACACCCTTGAGCAACTGGTCGGTGATATCGGGGTTTCCCGCTGCCGCCACCAGCGTCGGGAACCAATCAAGCGCGGAATAGATGCCGTTCTCGACCGTCCCAGGCTTGACCTTCCCCGGCCAACGGATAATTGCCGGCGCCCGGAAGCCGCCTTCCATCACGGTGCCTTTCGTGCCTTTGAAAGGTGTCATGCCCCCATCAGGCCAGGTAAATACTTCAGCACCATTGTCAGTCGTAAAGAGAACGATGGTATTGTCTGCCTCGCCCGCATCCTGGAGGCATTTCAGGATGGCGCCGACGCTGTCATCCAGTTGCGCCATTCCGGCTTCTTCGAGCCCATAGTTGGACGTGCTGTTCATGAGCGCCTGGTATTTTGGCGACAGAAACGTCCAGACGTGCATGCGAGTCGTGTTGTGCCAAACAAAAAACGGTTTGTTTTCCGTTTTGGCCTTGTCCATGAAGTCGCACGAAGCCTTGACCAGCACTTCGTCAAACGTTCCCATGTCGTACTTCGCCTTGGGGGTTATGTCGTGCATGTTCGGTACATTGGACATATCCGGGTAAGGCGCCAGTGGACCCTCGTCGACGATGCGCTGTTTGCCGACCTTGCCCCAACGCGGCTGTTCGGTCGCGTCATCGGTGTCCGTCGCAAAGCTATGCACGAGATTACGGGGCCCGACCTTGTCGCGGTATGACTGATCGTCGGGGAACGAATACCAGTAGGGATCAGACATGGCATCAAGGTGATAGAGATAGCCGAAGAACTCATCGAAGCCATGCAGCGTCGGCAGGAACTTGTTCAGATCGCCGAGATGGTTCTTCCCGAATTGCCCCGTTGCATAACCTTCGGTCTTGAGGGCGGCAGCAATGGTCGCGGCCTTGTCGGGCATCCCGACATCTGCCCCGGCCTGGCCAACTGTCGTCAGCCCGGTACGCAACGGTATTTCACCGGTAATGAAACTTGCCCGGCCGGCCGTGCAACTCGCTTCAGCGTAGTAGTCGGTGAACATCATGCCCTCGGACGCCAGCTTGTCGAGGTTGGGGGTTTTGCCGGACATGATGCCCCGGTGATAGGCGCCGATGTTGAACCAGCCGACATCGTCGCCCATGATGACGACAATATTGGGCTTGCTGTTTTGAGCCTGCGCCGTATTTGCGACCGGCGATAGAAACGTACCAGTCAATGCCACTGCCGCGGCAAAGTATTTGAGCCTACTTGAACCCATGACCGTAACCTCCGTTGGCGGCGGGCCCACGCTGCCGGGCAGAGGCTTTGGCTATGATGGGCCACGCGCATGGAAAGGTTACTGCAATAAGGAAGGCCAGACAGGTAACTTACGGTAGGCTACATCCGGAGCGCGCCCCCGCATCTATTGTCACGGATACTTTTTGATGCAGGCAGCAGCCTTCCTATGGCCGTTGACTGCCGGCAAGCACCGTCCTGCGAGCGTTGCCAGCGGTGCCCCATAGATCGATGATTGCGGCGTGATATAGGGCGGTTCGATCTTGTTTCCCATGCAGCCGACGAGCGCGAGCGCTGCAAGCGTCAAGGCAAAGGCTTTCATTCGTGTGTCCCCCGATCAAAACTTGATCGGGCTCAGAATATCACGCCGGCAAAGTGCCGTCAGGGCATCCCTTTGGGCAGGGTGGATTGACGAGCCGCGGGTCTCAGGACCCGTTCACGAGTTGCAGGATGAGACGGTGAACATTGCCGCCCTCGCTCATTTCGTCCTGGTCGAAATCCCGGCTCTTCTGCCGCTGCGCCAGCGACAATGCGGAAAGGCGTCGGGTCATCTCAGACCTGATCTTCTGGCATTTGGGATCATCGGGCACGGACAGTCCGACGGTAGACGCCTCGATTGCCTTGACCATCTCCTTGATCGTATCGCCATGGACCCTTTCATGGGTCTCGATGCCGCTTATGAAGGTCTCCCAACCAGCTCGGACGGATGGCGGCAAAGGCTCGGCGGGCTTCGGAAGCGTATAGGTGATGATCAGCTTCGGCTGCGCCGACACCAGCGTGCAGGCGGTGCCCTGATTTTGGTAGTTTCGCCGCCATGTCAATTTGAAGTTTGTGTGAGCGATGGTGCGGACCTTGCCGCCGCCCAGTTGCGGACCGCGCTCTCCAATAGAGGCGTAGAGTTCGGCGCCCGACTTGCCCCGGATTGCGTAGGTTTCGACCTGTTCGACCGCCTGCCAGGCAGCTTTGACCGTCGCTGGAAGCACAATAAGGCACGTGGCAACGAGCGCGCGCTGGACGATCCTGTTCACGTGAGCCCCCGCTCAGTTCGATATCGATGGAAATGCCCCTTCCGGCGAGCGGAAGGGGCAACGGAAGGTCAGTTCGCCGAAGCGAGCGTCATCGACGTTCCGGTCGCGGCCAGGTTCAAGCCAATCTGACCGGTCACGCTTATTGCCTGCAGGTGAATTGAACCTGCGGTGCCGCCAAACAGCACGTTGGTGCCGATACCCGCGCCGATGGTGGCCTCCGCGGTCGCGCCGCTATAGACACCAGCCAGCGAGCCCCGATGATAGCCGGCCGTTGGTGCGAACACCGCCCACAGCAAGCGGCTTTGTGTCGTGAAGCCGAGGTCGACGCCGAGTTTCCTGATCGCACCTGAGTAGCGCTCCGAACGATCACCGGTCAGGCTGGAACGGAAAATGCAGTCGATCTCTTTTGCCGAGCCTAAAAGATAGCCGACACCGCCGCCGATCGTGCAGTCGAGAAAGCCGATCCTGACGCCGCCGCGCGCATCCGGGCTCTGGTAGCGCGCCATATCAGCGGCATTGGCGGAGCCCGCTCCAACGCCTGCCAGCAAAGCTCCAGTAAGCACCATTGCAAAGGTCTTTTTCATGATTTTCTCCTTAAGATTCGGCCTGCGGACCTTGGGTATTTAATCGTCGGCTACGGTTGGGGCAACGGTTTCCACGCAGAACGGTTCCAATTGGGACAATTGGAACGGATGATGTCAACAGCATGTTTGGATGCGCAAATTTCAGACACTTGATAGTACCTCCTGCTTTGGGTCAATTTGAAGGCATCGCGTTGATAAGCTGCGCTAATTTGATTCGAGAAGCGCAACAACGCGCATCAAAAGCCGAGCATGTTCTTGACGCCGTGCCAGGCCTGGTCCTTCGCCTCGATGAAAGGCGGAGGCGGCAGCACCTGCGGCGGCGCCGTGCGCTTCTGCCCGTCCTTGACCAGATCCAGCATGTGAATTTCACCGTCTGTGAAATATCGGCTTCCTTCGCCATTGCGCCCATTCAGCGTCGGGCCGACCCCGGAAACCTCGTAGATGGCGTTGACCATCCCGGCCTCACTGAGACTGCCCGCGAAAAAGTCCCGCTCCCGGTCGACATCGGGTGAAATGTCATGCGTCACCTGGCCGGTATATTCGCTGACGCCGACATGCGCATCATACGTCGCAGAACCCAGCCACACCGGGCGTCCTTCCTCGCCTGACTGCAGCACTTCCCACAGGCGGACATGGTGGCGATGGCGGGCGCTGTCCCCCACGGGTTTTTCGTAGGCAAGGTCCTCATGGCGCCCATCGTAGAACAGCGGGCTAACGGGCGCGCTCTTGTATGCCCGGTCGAAGACGACGCTGCCGATGATATCGATGCTCGATCGCAGGGTCACGGGATCGGCAGGATACCATCCGGCAGCGTGCATGACGCGAACGACATCCTTGCGGCTGCCGATCAATCCAACATTCAAGGGATCGCCAGGCATACCGCCCGCCGTCATCGTCACCATCGGGCGCTGTGCAAGACCGGGCTGGCGCTCGTAATGGGTCCAGGCGGCTGGCAGGATCACATATGCCAGCAGGAGGTAAACCGCGACCACGACTCCAAGCCCGATGAGCAAGCGCTTCATGTTTCCCCCGCGCGATTCCCCCAGATACGCAGATTGATCTTCGCACGGCTTGGCAAAATACGAAATGCAATCTGTGGATGCAGGTCGGGCTAGGCCTGTTCCGGGAGGAGTGGTAGGAATAACGTGCACTCGCTTGACCCGGATCGTTCATGGCCCCACGACCCATTTCAATCCATCGCTATCTTATCCCGATTGCCTGCCTTGCCCTTGCGGTCGGCATTCAAGTGGCGAAGGTGCCGGTCGGCGCCGGGCGTCACGGCATCGGCATTGTTGTTTCCGCGCTTGCAATCGCCTTGCTCCTTGCCACCGTGTTTGTCGTCCTGCAGCATGCGGAAGGCCTGGCGCTACGCCTCGGGCAACCTTACGGCACATTGCTCCTTACCTTTGCCGTTACCACTGTGGAAGTTTCGATCATCCTCGCAATGATGCTGCATGGGGAAAATAACCCGACACTGGCGCGGGAATCGGTGTTCTCGACGGTCATGATCGTTTGTGCCGGGGTCGTGGGTCTTTGCCTTACGCTTGGCAGTATGCAGCACCGCCAGCAGGAGATGAAACGGCAAGGCACGAGCGCGATTCTTTCCGTGCTTACGGCGCTTGCCGTCCTGACGCTGATCCTGCCGAATTTCACCCTGCATGACGCACCCGGCACATTTTCGCGTTTACAGCTCACCTTCGTGAGCATTTGCTCTGCCTTGCTCTACGGAAGCTTCGTCTTCGCGCAGACGGTTCGGCACCGCGATGATTTCGTCGATGACATCGGTGACGCCGGAGGCACACACGCCGGGCACGCACATCCCGGCGAAGGTTCGTGGATCAACGCCGTCCTTTTGATGATCGGGCTTTTCGGCATTGTCCTCCTCGCTGAACGGGTGGCAATCGGCGTCGAGAACGGTCTCGATGCGATCGGCGTCCAGCAGGCGGACGCAATTGTCGGCGCGCTCATTGCAACGCTGGTCCTCTTGCCCGAGGCCCTGTCGGCAATCCGCGCCGCCATGAACAACGAATTGCAGCGCAGTCTCAACATTGCGCTCGGATCGGCGCTCGCGACGATCGGCCTGACAATCCCGTCCATCGGCATTGCCAGCGTCATTACCGGCCGCGAACTGACGCTCGGCCTGCCCGGGGGCGACTCGGTGTTGCTTGCCCTTATTCTCGGCATAAGCATCCACAGTTTCGGGACGGGAAGAACCAACGTGTTGACGGGTCTCGTTCATCTCGTGGTCTTCGTCGCCTTCATCCTTCTCGTCACCACCAAATAGGCAGACTGAAATGCAGGACAGGTTCCTCTTCGACGGCAGTGACGATGCGCCGGTCACCATTCTGCTCGCACATGGCGCCGGCGCGCCGATGGACTCTGCTTCGATGACCGCAATGGCCAAGGCTCTCGCCGAAGCGGGCTTTCGGGTGGCGCGGTTCGAGTTTGCTTATATGGCGGCGCGACGCACCTCGGCAGGACGCAAGCCGCCACCGCGTGCCGAGACGCTCAAACCCGAGTATATCGACGCCATCGCCGCGCTCGGCAAACCGCAGCGCCTGATTATCGGCGGCAAATCGATGGGCGGCAGGGTTGCCAGCATGATCGCCGATGAACTCCATGCGGCTGGCGCGATCAGCGGATTGCTCTGCCTCGGTTATCCGTTCCACCCGCCGGCCAAACCGCACCAACTGCGTACGAAGCATTTTGCAGGATTGATGACGCCGACCTTGATCTGCCAGGGAACGCGCGACGAATTCGGCAGGAGGGAGGAGGTCGCGGGCTACGACCTTTCCGACAAGATCGAAATCCTCTGGCTCGAAGATGGCGACCACGATCTCAAGCCACGCAAGAGCATATCCGGCTTTTCGGCCGCCGATCACCTGAAGACACTGGCCGCCACAGTTGCGGGCTGGGCAGAGGGCCTGAAGCGTTAGGTCGTTTCAGGCGATTGACCAGCCGCCGTCGACGAGCAGGTTCAACCCTGTGATCAATGATGCGGCCGGTGATGCCAGGAAAATGACGGCGCCCACCACATCGCGGGTTTCGCCGATCCGTCCGAGTGGGATGTGCGCGAGCGTCTGGTCATGGAAATCCTTGTCGGCAAGCGCGGGCCTGGTCCCGTCTGTCCAGATGAAGGTGGGTGCGACCGTGTTGACGGTTATCCCATAGGGCGCCCATTCAGCGGCAAGGCACCGGCTCAGATGGTTGATCGCGGCCTTGCTCATGCAATAGATCGCCTCGCCGCGCAGCGTAACGGTACCCGCTTGCGAACTAATGCTGATGATGCGGCCTGCCTTGCGGTCGATCATGTGGCGGGCAACAGTCTGGGTCATCAGGAACGTGCCCTTGATATTGACCTGCAGAATCTCGTCAACCGCCGCTTCCGAAACGCGTTCGGCAAGATCGCCCGGCGCAACGCCGACATTGTTGACGAGCACATCGATGCGCCCGAATTGTTGCAGAGCGGCCTCGACCGCACTTTCTATGTCCGCGCGCTGCGAAATATCGAGTCGTACCGGCAGGACCTTGCGTCCCATGGCCTCGATTTCCGCGATCAGAGCGGATGAACCCGAAATGTCGCGCAAGCCGAGGACGATGTCGGAGCCAGCGGCAGCACAGGCAAGTGCGCAGGCTCTGCCTATGCCGCGCGATGCGCCGGTGACCAGCGTTACCTTGCCGTCCAGACTGAAGTTGGGTGCATGTTCGCTCGGCTGTGCCACGATTTATCCTCCTCGTTCTCCCAAGGCAGACCATAGCATGGAGGTGTGAAATCGGCCTAGAGATGGTCAGGCGAAGGCGCCGAGCCGCAATCCCTCGATCCAGTTCTTGCCGATCCGGATGCCTTCCTCGGGCTGGAATGCCTCGGGATTCAAGCACCAGGCGAGCCAGAGGCCGTCCATCAGCGCCGTGAAGCCGATAGCGGCAAGGCGCGGACTGGCTATCGCGCAGCCCTCCGCCTCGGCATAGTCCGTAATCAGTTTCTCCACGGTGACGACATAGGCGGTATATTCGCCCTTCTGCGAGGCGCTCATGCGCGGCGAGTGCAGGATCAGGCCCCAGAAAACGACCCAAACGCCAAGCACGTCGCGATCGAACAGCGCCGGCGAGAATGAGTTCTCGACAAAGGCTTCCAGCCTTGCCTTGGGTTCGGGCAAAGCGCTGTCAACGGCCGTCATGACCGTATCAAGCATGCCATCGGACATGATGTCGAAGGCATGGGCCACCAATTCGTTTATCTCGCCGAAATGATGGGTGATCAGCCCTTGCGTGACGCCCGCCTCCATGGCGATCTGCCGCGCCGATACCCCGGCATTTCCATGCCGGACGATGCAGCGCAGAGCCGCCTCGGCCAATTGCCGGCGGCGATCCTCCGGAGCTTCACGGCGGAACCCGGCCCGCGTTCTGACACCTGATTTGGACTTGGCCAAGATCAATTTCCCGTCGCTTTGTCACATCGAAGGATCGGGGGCGAAGAGGCGAAAATCTTAGCCTACCGACTCACTTAGTTCACGCTTGTTATCAAAATAACATAACTAATTCAAATACTAATAGAGAAATTATACGATCATATAATTTCTCTTGCGGAACACGCAATTCCTGCATATCCTTTTTCCAACGATCCGCCCCGGATGCGGACAATGGGAACGAGGTTTGGCATGAAGCGGGATCCCCGATACGACGTCCTATTTGAGCCGGTGAAGATCGGGCCGGTCACCGCGCCCAACCGTTTCTACCAGGTGCCGCATGCCAGTGGCATGACCAATGCACTGCCCCGCGTTCGCGCTGCATTTCGTGAAACCAAGGCCGAGGGCGGCTGGGGTGTCATCTGCACCGGCGCGTGCTCCACCGATCCGAGTTCCGACGATTCTCCGCTTCCCTTCGCTACCATGTGGGACACGAATGATATCCGCGCCCATGCGATGATGACGGAGGCTGTCCACCGCCACGGCTCTCTCGCCGGTGTCGAACTCTGGCATGGCGGCGCCTCGGTGATGAACCGTACCAGCCGCATTCCGCCGCTATCGCCGTCCGGCATTCCGTGGATGGCGACGCATGTGGGTTTCATGGGCAATGCGCGGCCGAAGACGATGGATAAGTCGGACATTCGCGATGTCCTCCGTTGGCAGGCCGAAGGCGCGCGGAAGTCACGCACCGCGGGCTTCGACATCGTCTATGTCTATGCCGGCATGGGCTATCTCGGCTATGAATTCCTGCTGCCGGAATATAATCATCGCACCGACGAATATGGCGGCTCGCTGGAAAACCGCGTGCGCTTCGTCCGAGAGCTTCTGGACGTGACGCGCGATGCCGTTGGCAAGGATTGCGGCGTTGCTCTGCGCATCAGCCTTGAAGAGCTGCGGGGCCGTCCGGGCACGCACCAGCCCTCCGAGGCGCACGAGGTGATCGAACTCCTCGCCGACTATGCCGACCTCTTCGACGTCAAGATGGATTCGAGCCCAACTGACTGCTCCGCATCGCGTTTCACGGGCGAAGGCAGCCACGAACCGGTAATCGACTTCGTCAAGGCGCTGACCAAGAAGCCCGTCGTCGGCGTCGGTCGTTTCACCTCGCCCGATACGATGGTCTCGCAAATCCGGCGCGGCGTCCTCGACCTCATCGGCGGGGCGCGTCCATCGATCGCCGATCCCTTTCTGCCGGTGAAGATCAAGGAAGGCCGCCACGACGAGATCCGCGAATGCATCGGCTGCAATATCTGCATTTCGAGCTGGCATGACGGCGTACCGGTGCGCTGTACACAAAACCCGACAGCGGGCGAGGAGTGGCGGCGCGGCTGGCATCCCGAACGGGTGGACGCAGCCAAGAAGCCGGAAAAGGTACTAATCGTCGGCGGAGGGCCTGCCGGCCTCGAATGTGCGCTCACCCTCGGCCGTCGCGGCCACGAGGTGACGCTTGCCGACAAGGGCACGAGCTTCGGTGGCCGGCTCACATTCGAAACGCGGCTTCCGGGCCTCTCCACCTGGAACCGCGTCGCAGAATACCGGCTCGGCCGTCTCAACGAGATGACCAATGTGTCGATGTATCTCGAGAGCGATATTGGCATCGATGAAATCATCGATCTCGCGCCCGATCACGTCGTCATCGCAACCGGCGCGCGCTGGACCCGCATGCTCTATTCATCCATGGAAATACCCGTCGGTGAACTAGATCATCCGCGCGTCTATACGCCCGATGACATCGCGGCGGGGCGCCTGCCGGAAGGGCCGACGCTGGTCTTTGATTTCGACAACTACTACATGGGCGGTGTTCTCACCGAGTATCTTGCGCAGCAGGGCAATGAGGTTACCTATGTGACGCCCGCCGGCCAGGCATCGGCATGGACGATAATGACGAACGAATTGCCATTGGTGCATCGGGCGCTGGCACGGCGCAATGTCCGGGTGACGACGCTGCACATGCTCACCGCCTTCGACGGTGCGATGGCAACGCTCACGCACCTCTTCACCGGCGAAACCTTCCGCATCAAATGCAGGTCGGTCCTTATCGTCGGCCTGCGCATGCCGCGCAACGAACTCTTCGAGGCCCTGACCGCGCGCAGCGAAGACGTTTCGGCGGCAGGTATCAAAAGCATTCGCCGCATCGGCGACGGCCTTGCACCCGGCGCTATCGCCCATGCGGTCCTTAGCGGCCATACCTGCGCCCAGGAGCTTGGTGGCAGGCAATACGCGCCATATCGGCGCGATACGCCGATCGTCGATGCCGAGCCCGAATTCAAATCTCGCGCAGCGGCGGAATAGGCGGCCATGAGCGAGCGTCCCGCCCTTTCCCCCTGGTCGATCGCCTCGCCGCTTGCCGGCGGGGCGCTGCATGCCGCGGGGTCGGGGTTGTTCCACACATTGCTGCCGTTGCGCCTGATCGAGAACGGCTACGGCGCCGACGCTGTCGGTCTCGTGGTCATGGCCGAGGGTGCCGGCTTTCTCATCGGCTGCATCGGCTCGGTGCGGCTCATTCGCTCGGTCGGCGAGGTCCGCGCCTATGCAGCGCTCTCAGCTTCATCCTCCGTACTTGTGCTTGCCCTGGGAGCCGGGCCGGAACTCGCCGTGATGATGGCGATACAGGCGGTCGTCGGCTTCGCCAATGCCGGCCAGTCGGTCGTGATCGAAAGCTGGCTCAATGCGATGGTGCCCAATGAGGGCCGCGGCCGTGCGCTTACCCTCTATGTGCTGGTGCTCGGTCTCTTCTACGGTCTTGGACAGTTGCTTGCACGCGATATCGCCCCTGCCGGCAATGCCATGTTGATGATTACCGCGGCATTCTATGCCCTGGCGCTGGTCCCGGTGACGGCGATATGGGTCGGGGAGCCGCAACTCCATGCGCCGTTGGGCATCGATCTCCTCGGCGCCTTTCGTACCTCGCCGCTCGGCGCCCTCGCCTGCCTGCTGACCGGTCTCGTATCATCGACCTTCTCGAGCATCGGCCCGCTATACGGCCTGGAGCTCGGCTTCAGCCAGGACAGGATCGTCATCCTGATGGCTGCAGTCGCACTTGGCGCCCTCTTTCTGCAGTTCCCGCTCGGCTACCTTTCCGACCGGCTCGACCGGCGCGGCATGATGCTGGGGCTTGCGCTCATCCTTGCCGGCGTCTGCGGCATGTTCCTTCTCGTCGACAGCAACACGCCGCTTTGGGCCTTCCTCATCCTGTTCTCGGTTTTCGGCGGCATTTCGGAAATCTTCTATCCGCTTGGCGTGGCGCACGCCAATGACCGCGCCTCGTCGTCGCAATTCGTTGCGCTCTCTTCGAACCTTCTGCTGATCTGGGCCTTTGGCGGCACCATCGGGCCGGCCATCGCCGCGACCGGCGTACAACATCTCGGCGCGCATTCCTTCTTCTGGTACGGGATTGGGCTATCGCTCACTTTCGCATCCTTCGCCCTGTGGCGGCAGTTCCGCCAGCCAATCGTCGGCACGCGCGATGAGTTCGTCACCTATCCCCAGACATCGCCGGCGGTCTACGAGTGGGTGCCGCGCAAGGAGATCGGGTCCCCTACCGAAACGGATGCCCCAGAATCCAGCGAGACATCAAAGCCATGACGCGCGTTATCGAGACATTCCCGCACAAGGTGCGCTGCATCGACCCTGTCTTCATACCGATGCCGGACGGAACGCGGCTCGCAGCGACGATCTGGCTGCCGGAGGACGCCGAGACGAAGAAGGTTCCGGCAATCCTCGAACTCATTCCCTACCGTCGTCGCGACGGCACGGTTTTTCGCGACCTCAAGATGCATCCCTATCTTGCCGGCCACGGCTTTGCCTGCTGCAGGGTCGATATTCGCGGGTCCGGCGATTCGGAAGGGCTGCTTGCCGACGAATACACCGAACAGGAGTTTGACGACGCCTGTGCGATCATCGACTGGCTGGCACATCAATCCTGGTCAACGGGCGCGGTAGGCATGACCGGCATCTCGTGGGGCGGGTTCAATGCGCTGCAGGTGGCTGCACGCCGCCCCCCGGCGCTGAAAGCGATCATCGCGCTGTGTTGTTCCGACGATCGCTTTGCCGACGATGTGCACTATTTCGGCGGCTGTCTTTTGACCGAGGACGCCATGTGGTCCTCTTTCATCCTCGGACTGGGCGCATTGCCGCCGGACCCGCAGATCGTCGGTGATCGCTGGCGCGCGATGTGGCAGGAACGGCTCGACGCAACCACATGCTGGTCGTCCGAGTGGATGCGGCACCAGCGCCGCGACGCCTATTGGAAGCGCGGCTCGGTCTGCGAGGATTTTTCCTCAATCGACATCCCGGTCTATGCAATCAGCGGCTGGGACGACACCTATTCGAACGCGGTGCCACGGCTGCTTGAAGGTCTTAGCGCGCCGTGCAAGGGACTGGTGGGTCCATGGACGCACGCCTATCCGTTCCTCGGCGAACCGGGCCCTGCCATCAACTATCTGCAGGAAGCAATACGCTGGTGGCGCCATTGGCTCGAAGGCATCGACACCGGCATCATGGACGAGCCGAAATACACGGCATGGATCAACGATCCGCACGCGCCGGCGCCATTTTACGAGGAACACCCCGGACATTTCGTTGCCGAGCCGTCGTGGCCCTCGCCAAACATCAGGGAAAACCGCCTCTATCTCAATCGCGGCGCCCTCGAGGAGGTTGCCCAGATCGGGACGAGCATGGTCCTGCGCTCGCCGGTGACCGCCGGTCGGGATTGCGGACGTTATGGCGGCTACGGCGGCATCGTGCCGGATCTTGCCGTCGACCAACGGCGCGAGGACGGGATTGGACTGCAATTCGAGACCGCGCCCTTGACGCAGGATATCGATCTCCTCGGCGCGCCAAGCATTTCGCTGGTCCTGACTTCCGACGCTCCGCAGGGCTTTGTCGTGGCACGGCTTTGCGATGTCGCTCCCGACGGAGCATCGACCCTCGTCACCTGGGGCGTTCTCAACCTCGCGCACCGCAACGGACATGAGCATCCGCAAGCGGTTGTTCCGGGCGAGCCGCTAACGGTGAGGCTCGAACTCAATCATGTCGGCCGTCGCTTTGCCGCGGGCAGCCGTATTCGCCTCATTCTATCCAACCAGCACTGGCCTATCCTGTGGCCGTCACCGACGATGCCGTCATTTACCATCGACACCGGCATCTCGACGCTCAGCCTGCCTTTGCGTCATGCGCCGGCAAACGATGTGCATCCGACCTTTGCGCCGGCAGAGATTGCGACGCCGGTGCAGATGATCGAACTCAGCAGCGAAGCGCATCGCCGCGACATTGCCATCGATGTCGGCGCATGCAGGGAAACGATCACGCTGACAAGCGACTTCGGTAGCCAGCAGTTGACCGACCGCGCCATTGTCACATCGGCCTGCGTCGTCGACAGGATGGAAATCGTGGACGGCGACCCACTCTCGGCACGGCTCGATACCGGCTGGGTGCTTGGTTTCAAAAGCAGCGAAGCCGACACGGAAACACGCTCCTCGGTGACGCTTACGGCGGATGCTTTGCGTTTCCGCCTGCAGTGGCGGCTCGAAGCCTATGAGCGCAACGAATTGATTTTTGAACGGGAGGGGGACGAATGGATCGACCGCGATCACCTGTAGCCCCCGATCGTGCAGGGGCCCATTGCGGATCCGCCCCTTGGCGGAGGGTCCGCCGGTGACGAGCTTCATCATGCGTCGCATTGGCCTTGCCGCCATCATCCTGCTGATCGTGGCAATACTTCTGTTTTCGATGATGCACCTTATTCCCGGCGATCCAACCGTGGTCGCGCTCGGGCCCCGCTCGACACCGGAAATGCGCGAAGCTTTTCGCGAGATGATGGGACTCGACCAGCCCATCCTGAAACAGCTCGCACTCTTCCTCGGCCGGCTCGCGGAAGGCAATCTTGGCGAAGACGTCTGGAGCAAGCGGCCGGTGCTGACCATGATCTTCGAGGTCCTGCCCTATACGGCGACACTTGCCGTGGCGAGCTTCCTGTGGGCGGTAACGCTCGGCATATTGCTCGGCTGCTTCGCCGTCGTCCATCACGGCAAGTGGCCAGACTGGCTCATCGGCATCCTTTCCGTCGGTTTCGTCGCCGTTCCCTCCTTCGTCGTTGCGCTGTATTCGCTGCTGATCTTCGCCGTCAGCCTCAACTGGCTCCCGGCAATCGGCGCCGGCACGCCTGGCGATTTCGTCAGCCAGTTGAAGGCGCTCGTCCTGCCCTCCTTCGCCATAGGCCTCGGCTGGGTTGGCTACGTGGCGCGGCTGGTGCGCGCTGCGATGATCGAAGCCATGGGCGAGAACTATACCCGTACGCTGCGTTCCTTCGGCGTTTCCGAACGCCGGATCATTTTCCGCTACGCCTTGCGGCAGGCGCTGATTGCCGTGCTTTCAGTGATCGCGATCGGATTTGGCGGCCTGCTGACAGGCTCCGTATTTGCCGAAATCGTCTTTTCGAGGCCTGGGCTCGGCAAGATGACCTATGACGCGGTGATGTCGCGCAATTATCCGCTCGTCATGGGCACCGTCCTCGTGACCTCCGGCCTTTACGTCACCTGCATGATCATCGCCGACGTCGTTACCGCCTGGATCGACCCTCGCGTCAGGAGCGCGCTCTGACATGGCGGTCATCGGCATAGATACGAACCCGCACCAATCGCAAACCAGAGAGCCCGGCTGGCTGCGCCGATCCGGCCGCGTTGTCTCGGACATTTTTCACACGCCGCTTGGCGGCATCGGCATCACCCTCGTTGTCCTGATCCTTGTCGTCGCGGTCTTCGCCCAATGGATCGCGCCATACAATCCGACTGCAATCAGCGTCAAGGAACGCCTCGCCGGTCCGTCCTTCACCCACCTTCTCGGCACCGATCAATTGGGACGCGACCTCTTCTCACGGGTCATCGTCGGCACGCAAACGGCTATGATGGTTGCGATATCGGCGCTTTCCATCGCTCTTGTCGCCGCGTTGCCGCTCGGGCTCATCGCCGGCTATGGACCGCGCTGGCTTGACGCCGCGCTGATCCTCGTCTTCGACAGTCTGAGTTCGCTGCCGATGATCATGCTCGGGCTCGCCATCGTCGTTCTTCTCGGCCCCGGCATCCCGACCGTCATCCTCGTAATCGTGCTCTATTCCGTTCCGAGCTATGCGCGCCTCGTGCGCACGCAGACGCTGAGCCTCAAGTCGCGTGATTTCATCAAGGCGGAGCAGGCCATGAATGCCTCGACGCCGCGCATCCTGTTCAATCATCTCCTGCCGAATGTCATCGGGCCGCTGCTCATTCTCGCTTGCCTCGATATTTCCACTGTCATCACGCTGGAGGCCGGGCTCTCGTTCCTCGGTCTTGGCGTCAAACCGCAGGTGCCAAGCTGGGGCAACATCCTGAGCGACGGGTTCTCGGTCATACGCTCGACCGCGCTACCGGTCATTGCCGGCGGCGCACCGCTTATCCTCGCGACGATCGGCTTCACCTTCTTTGGCGAGGCGCTGCGCGATGCACTCGATCCGAAGCTTGCCCGGGAGCGCAAGCCATGACCCCTGGCCCTGCAACCGCAACGCCCGTCAACCCGGCACCCGTGCTCGAGCTCGCCGATGTCTCAATCAGCTACAGCGGCATCGTACCTGCCGTCGTCGGCGTCGATCTCAAGGTCATGCCCGGTGAAATCGTCGGCATCATCGGCGAAAGCGGCTCTGGCAAGTCGACGCTGGCGCATTCGGTCCTCGGCCTTCTGCCAGACTCCGCCCAGATCTCCGGCAAGACGCTTTCATTGAACGGCATCGACATGCTCGGCGCGCCGGAACAAGCCATGCGCGAGTTGCGCGGCCCGGCCGCGGCGATGATATTCCAGAATCCGATGACGACCTTCAGCCCCATGCATAAGCTCGGTCGCCAGCTCATGGATCTGCTGTGGCGCGAGCGCGGCCTTTCAAATCAGGAAAAGCGCCAGAAGATCCTGAAGGCCTTGCAGGATGTCGGCCTTCCTGACCCGGCCGCGCGGCTTGAAGCCTATCCGTTCCAGCTCTCCGGCGGCATGCTCCAGCGCGTTGCGATTGCCGCGGCGTTGCTCATGCGCCCTTCGCTGCTTGTCGCCGATGAGCCGACAACCGCCCTCGACGTGACCATGGAAGCGCAAATCCTGCATCTCATGCGCCAGATTCGCCGCAACGCCGGCGTTTCCATCCTGATGATTTCGCATCATCTCGGCGTCATTGCCGAAATCTGCGACCGCGTCGCGGTAATGTATGCCGGACGCATCGTCGAAGAGGGACCGGTCGACGTCATTTTCGCCGATCCGCGCCATCCGTACACGAAGGCGCTGTTTGCCTGCGAGCCGGCGCTCATCGAAACAGGTGCGACGCGACTTCCGGTAATCGGTGGCGAAGTGCCCCGCCCCGTCCGGATCGGGTGTGGTTTTGCGGGGCGCTGCCCGCAGGTGCTCGAATACTGTTGCAACGCGACGCCTCCATGGGTCGCTGTCGGCGCCGGCAACGTCTCCCACTTCTCACGCTGCCATCGGAGTGCGCCATGATCCGGGAGACGGCACTGATCGAGGCAAACAATCTTTCGGTCGCGGTGCCGCGATCATCGCGCTGGTTTCCTTCGAGAAAGCCGGACCTCGACATTCTGGTCGACGTTTCGGTTGCGATAAAACCCGGTGAGATCGTTTGCATGGTCGGCGAGAGCGGCTCGGGAAAGACGACTTTCGGCCGCGCGTTGCTCGGTCTCGTGCGTCCCTCGGCGGGACAGATCGTCTTCGACGGTACGCCTCTGCCGGATTTCTCGCCGGCAAGCTTCAAGCGCATCCGGCGCGAAGCTTCACTCTTGTTCCAGGACCCGGTGACCTCGTTCGATCCGCGCCAGCGCATCGGATCGATCCTCGCGGAACCACGCCGCATCGCCCGCAGCGGCAGCGTTGCACGATCGGAGATTGAGGAGCTTGCGCGCAAGGCCGGGCTTGCGAGCCCGCTTCTATCGAAATTTCCGCATGCACTGAGCGGCGGTCAGGCAAGGCGTGCGGCGGTGGCGCGGGCCCTTTCGGTCGTGCCGCGGCTTATCGTTGCCGACGAGCCCACGGCCGGGCTCGACGTTTCGGTTCAGGGCGGCGTGCTCAACCTCTTCCTCGACATTCGCGAAGAATTTCGCACGTCGTTCCTCATCATCACGCACAACCTGTCCATCGCCCGCCACGTCTCGGACCGCATCGTCATTCTCTATCTCGGCCGCGTGCTCGAAAGCGGGCCGGCCCGCGAGATCTTTCGCGCGCCGCGCCATCCCTATACGCGCGCACTGCTCGACTGCGAGCCGATACCCAATCCGGCGAAGCGGCGCGAAGCGCCCCCGGTGATCGGCGAGGTGCCTGGTCTCGCGGCACGCCCAAGCGGCTGCGAATTTCACACCCGCTGTGCGTTCGCGCAGGATCGCTGCCGCCATGAACGGCCACTCCAGACGACGATTTCGGCAGAGCACGAAGTGGCTTGCCACTATCCGCTGACGCCGCGGCTGACCGTCGTCGGCCCGCCGCCACAACGCCTGCCGAAGACCGCAAACAGATAAAATCAAGCATAACAAAAGAGGGATCAGAACAATGCATGCAGTTTCGCTCAATCGCAGACACTTCCTTCTCGGCGCCGCGGCGGGCATGTCCGCCCTCGCCATGCGGCCGGGTCTTTCCTATGCCGTGGAGGGCGACACGCTCGTCGTACGCGGCGCCTCGGACATCGAAGTTCTCGACCCGGCGTTCCAGAACGGGCTGCTCGAGGAGGAGATCGGCCGTTGCCTCTTCGTCTCACTCAATCGCCTCGATGATGTGCGCTCGGGCGCGGCGAACTGGACGCTTTATGGCGCAAGCGAACTCAACCAGAAGTCCCCGACAGAGATCGAGTTCAAGCTCAACGACTGGCTGGAATGGACCGGCGATTTCGGTCCGGTGTCGGCGGAAGACGTCAAGTTCTCATTCGAGCGTGTCGCCAATCCTGAAAACAAATCCGCATGGGCCTACGCCTTCGATGCGCTGGACAAGGTGGAGGTGACAGGCGAGCGGTCCGGCATCATCCACCTGAAAGCGCCGTCAGCGCCGTTCTTCGTTACGACATTGCCCTATTACATGGGCCATATCGTCTGCAAGAAGGCTGTCGAGGCTGCCGGCGGTAAGTTTACCACCGAAGCTCCTGCCACCGCCGGTCCCTACATCATCGAGAAATGGGTACCTAAGCAGAACATCACCCTCGCGCCCAACCCGAAGTGGAAAGGGCCTGCTCCGACGTTCCCGAAGGTGCGCTTCGAGATCGTGACGGACGACGACTCTGCCGCCCTCGCCTATGAATCGAAGTCGCTGCAATACACGAAGATCAGCCTCAACACGCTCGCGAACTATCGCGAAAAGCTTCCGGCCGAAACGGAACTCATCGAGATGAACGGCAACCGCTTCGTCTGGCTCGCGATCAATCTCGGCAACCCGAAGTTTGCCGACGAAAAGGTTCGCCGTGCCCTGCAATATGCCCTCGACGTCAACCAGATCATGGACGGTTCCTATTCCGGGCTGGCGGCCCCGGCGACGGGTGTCGTGCCGCCTTCAATGATAGGTCATCGGGAGGCGATTCTCTTCCCCGCCGACGCCGCCAAGGCGCAGGCACTGCTCGAAGAAGCCGGTGTTTCCGATCTGAAGATCGAGCTTGCCGCGCAAAACGACAAGACCAGCCAGCTGACGTGCCAGATTATCCAGGCGGTGTTCGGTGCCGTGGGCGTTACCGTCGACATCAAGACCTATGATGACGGCGTCTACTGGACACTCGGCGACAAGAGTTCGGGCGATACCTACAAGACGCTCGAGATGGTGCTGATGAGTTTTGCCGGCGGCGTCGATCCATCCGAGAACCTGACCTGGTTCCGCCCGTCGCAGATCGGCGTCTACAACTGGTCGCAGTTCGACAGCCCGGAGTTCGAACAGCTTTACCTCGACGGCATGAAGGAAACCGACAAGGACAAGCGCTCCGTCATCTACAAGAAGATGCAGGACATCATGGAGCAATCCGGCGGCTTCATCTTCCTCACGCACGAGACGTTTGCTGCGGTCGTGCGCAAGGGATTGAAGCCCTGCATCATGGCCGACGGCTATCTCGACGTAACGCGGTTCAGCAAGAGCTGATTTCCCAGGGTTCGGGGCAACCCGGCATGAAAAGGAGGCCATCATGGCCCGGAGCATGTTGAACAGGCGCGAGCGCCGCCTTGCGAGCGCGGGGTCGGTGCGGCAGATGCCGTTTGGCGGTGTTACCAACCGCTATCCGCCGATTGCGATCCTGAGCACGGACGAGATCGAAGCGATCCACCGCGCTTCATTGCGGCTTCTGTCGGAGACCGGTATCGAGATCCTGCACGACGAAAGCCGCACGCTTCTCAAAGCTGCGGGAGCGGACATCGACATGTCCAATCTGCGGGTGCGGTTCGATCCGGCGATGGTCGAGGAAAAAATACGGACCGTACCGTCCAGCTTTACGCTGCAGGCGCGCAATCCGGCACGCAATCTGACCGTCGGCGATGGCAGCCTGATCTTTGCCGCGACCGGCGGTCCGGCCTTCGTCCACGATACTGACCGGGGCCGGCGCGCCGGCAATTATGCGGATATGTGCGATTATATCCGGGTGGTCCAGCAACTGAATGTGATCCATCAGGAGGGCGGGTGTCCGTGCGAGCCGACCGATCTGCCACCTGATTCGCGTCATCTCGATTTCTACCTTGCCGCGATCCGGCTCACCGACAAGAACTGGCAGTGCTGGGCGCTTGGCGGCTACCGGGTCGAGGATGCGATCGAAATGCTCTGCATCACGCTCGGACAGACGCGCGAGGAACTGCGGGCAAAGCCGGCGGCGCTCACCGTCGTCAACTCCAACTCGCCCTTGCGGCTCGATATTCCAATGGGCGAGGGTCTCTGCGCCATGGCCCGCGCCGGCCAGCCGGTGGCGCTCACGCCTTTCACCCTTTCGGGTGCCATGAGTCCAGTGACGATCGCCGGCGCCCTGACGCAGCAAAATGCCGAAGCGCTTGCCCTGATGACGCTGTCGCAGGTCGTTGCGCCAGGCGCGCCGGTGCTTTACGGCGGTTTCACCTCCAATGTCGACATGCGCACCGGATCACCGGCGTTCGGCACGCCGGAATATGCCAAGGCGCAGATTGCGTCTGGCCAGCTGTCGCGGCGCTACAACGTGCCCTTCCGCTCATCGAATGTGACGGCCTCGAATCTGGTCGACGTGCAGGCCGCCTATGAGAGTGGCATGTCGCTATGGAGTACGATCATGGGCGGAGTAAGCCTGATCGAACACGCCGCCGGATGGCTCGAAGGCGGGCTGACGGCTTCGTTCGAGAAGCTCATTCTCGATGCTGAAATGCTGCAGATGATGCGCAGCTTCCTCGATCCTATTCTCGTCGATGAGGACAGTCTTGCGGTCGATGCCATCAGCGAGGTCGGACCCGGTGGTCACTTCTTCGGCACAGGCCACACGCTCGCGCGCTTCGAGAACGCGTTCTACGAGCCGATGCTCTCGGACTGGCGCAATTTCGAAAACTGGTCGGAAAGCGGGGCGCGCAGTGGCACGGACCGCGCCAATGCGATCTGGAAAGACCTTTTGCGCACCTATGAGCAGCCGCCGCTCGACCCCGGTGTCGATGAAGCGCTGGACGCCTATGTGGCAAGGCGCAAGGAGGAAATCCACGCCGGCAAGTTTTGACCGTCGCGAGCCGATAGTAGCGAACAGGTCGCATCGATGTGGCCTGTTCGGCTTTTGAATTCCTGTATATAGTCCTGACAGTCTTGTGGGATCGATGCCGGCTGTCATCACACCAGCCGCAAACCTTTCCGCGGGCGTGATCGAAGCGACCTCTCATAAACCGGATTGGCCCGCATGACCGTCAATCGCACGCCGAGAAAAAAGACCCACCATACAAGCAAGCGTCCACCCTTCGAGCGGATCGCCCTGCTCCTCCAGGGCGGCGGCGCGCTCGGCTCCTATCAGGCCGGCGTCTACCAGGCGCTCGCCGAATCGGACCTTCACCCCGACTGGGTTGCAGGCATATCGATTGGCGCCATCAATTCGGCGCTCATTGCCGGCAATGCGCCCGAGCGGCGCGTCGATGCGCTGCGCAAATTCTGGGAAGCGGTCACCGAGCCGCCGCTTGGCGTCGCGTCACTGGCTTCGGCCTGGCTCGGCAAGCTTGCTGCAAGGGGCGACATGGCCCATGGCTTCGTCAACCAGGCGCAGGCCTTTGGCACCATGGTGGGCGGCGCGCCGGGCTTTTTCATCCCGCGGCCGCTGCCTCCCTTCATTTCGCCAGCTGGCAGCATGGAGGCCGAGAGCTTTTATGATGTCGCACCACTTAAGGCAACGCTCGAAGAGCTTGTCGATTTCGACCGGATCAATGAAGGGGGAACACGCTTCAGCGTCGGTGCGGTCAATGTTCGCTCTGGAAACTTCGAATATTTCGACAGCACGACCCACCACATCACGCCCGACCATATCATGGCGAGCGGCGCGCTTCCGCCGGGCTTCCCGGCGACGCGAATCGAAGGGGAATATTATTGGGATGGCGGACTGATCTCCAACACGCCGCTGCAATGGGTGCTCGAGAGCTATCCGCGCAAGGATACGCTGGCTTTCCAGGTTGACCTCTGGAGCGCACGCGGTGAAATCCCGCGCGACCTCGTAGGCATTGAGCTGCGCCAGAAGGAAATACGCTTTTCGAGCCGTACCCGCGCCGCCACGGACCAGTTCAAGCGGGCGCAGCGCCTGCGCCGGGCGCTCAAGCATCTGCTCAAGATGGTGCCCAAGGAAACGCTGGCAGCGGCCGATGACGAGACCAAGCTTCTGATCGAGCAGGCCGATGAAACCGTCTACAACATCGTGCAACTGATCTATCGCGCACGATCCTATGAGGGAACATCCAAGGACTATGAATTCTCCCGCCTGACGATGGAGGAGCACTGGGCTTCGGGGTACAATGACGCGGTTCGTACGCTGCGGCATCCCGAAGTGCTGGAACGCCCCGATACGCCGGACGGTGTCGCCACGTTTGACTTAGCCTAGACTATCAAACCCGTCTCCCAACGAGCAGCGAGCACACCCATGAATATCGAAGATGTCCGCGCCAAAGCCTTCGCCATGCCGCTTAATGATCCGGCATATCCTAAGCCGCCTTACAAATTCTACAACCGCGAATTCGTGGTGATCAATTACAGGACCGATCCCGACGCCTTGCGCGCCGTAGTGCCGGAACCGCTTGAAGTCATTGGCGATACTGTCGCCTATGAATTCATCCGCATGCCGGACTCGACCGGCTTCGGCGACTACACGGAAACCGGCCAGGTCATTCCTGTTCGTTTCAGGACTCCCTCCGGCGAGGTGCAGGAAGGCGGCTATGTTCACGCCATGTATCTCGACGACAACTCGCCGATTGCCGGCGGGCGCGAGATATGGGGTTTTCCGAAAAAGCTCGCATCACCAAAGCTCAGCCACGAACAGGAGACAATCGTCGGCACGCTGCACTATGGCAGCGTCCTCTGCGTCACGGCAACGATGGGCTACAAACACAGGGAGCTCGATCTCGAGCCCTTAAAGAAGGCGCTCACAAAACCGGCCTTCATGATCAAGATTATCCCCCATGTCGATTGCACGCCGCGCATTTGCGAACTGGTGCGCTACTATTTCGAGGATGTGACCTTGAAAGGCGCATGGTCTGGCCCGGCTGCCCTGCAACTCTACGAACACGCGATGTGCGACGTCGCCCGTCTTCCGGTGCGCGAAGTGATCTCGGCGAGCCACTATGTTGCCGACCTTACCCTTGGCCTTGGCGAAGTCGTTTTCGATTATCTGAAACAGGATTGATTTCCGAACAGCAAAGAGGTGGAGCATGTCTCGCTTTACAGGAAGAGTTGCAATCATAACGGGCGCTGCAAGCGGCATTGGCAAGGAGATCGCGCTGCGCTTTGCCGCTGAGGGCGGCACTCCCGTGATTGCCGATCTCAACATTGACGCCGCCAACGCCGCCGCCGATGAGTTCAAGGCGAATGGCGGTGACGCCTTTGCAGTGGCAATGAACGTGACCGACGAAGCGGAAGTGGATAAGGGCGTTGCCGACGTCATCGCCAAATATGGCAAGATCGACATTCTCGTCAGCAATGCCGGCATCCAGATCGTCAAGCCGATTGTCGATTTTCCGTTTGCCGACTGGAAGAAGCTGCTGTCGATCCATCTCGACGGTGCTTTCCTGACGACAAGAGCCTGTCTCAAGCACATGTACGCAGCCAATTACGGCCGGGTCGTTTACATGGGTTCCGTCCATTCCAAGGAAGCCTCCAAACTCAAGGCGCCTTACGTCACGGCCAAACACGGCCTTATCGGTCTTGCCAAGGTGGTGGCCAAGGAGGGTGCCGAGCACAATGTCAGTGCCAATGTCGTATGCCCCGGTTTCGTGCGCACGCCGCTGGTCGAGAAGCAGATACCCGAACAGGCCAAGGAACTCGGCATAACCGAGGAACAAGTCATCAAGAATGTCATGCTGAAGGATACGGTCGACGGCGAATTTACGACGACCGACGACGTGGCGGACGCCGTACTTTACTTTGCCGGCTCTAGGACAAATGCTTTGACCGGACAATCGCTGGTCGTGAGCCACGGCTGGTTCATGCAATAGATCGGGAAGTGGGGTCTTTCCAGTTCATGGGGAAGACTCCACGCGGTTTCTACTCCTCCTGGCAGGTCGTGCTGCTGCCGTTGCGCGTCAATTTCGCTTCCCTGCCCTTGGTCCAGAACTCGGTATTTTCATCGGCATAGCGTCCGCCGTCGGCCGAGAGCGCCTGCGGCAGGGTATAGGTATCGCCGCTACCGGCGAAGACGAGATCGACCGTGCCGAAGCCATCGCCCGGTGGCGTGAAGCTGGCGGTGAGGTGGGAGCCGTCGGCGCACTTATATTTCACGTCCTTTGCAAGCGCAGCTACCGGCACGAACGCCAGAGCAAACCCGCAGATCCCGAAGATCAACCTTGAATTCATACGCAATACCCCTCGGCTTAGATGTAAAAGGCGAGCTATTCGCCGCTGCCGTTGTCGATCAACGCCAGCGTGTTTTTATCAGGTACACCGTCGCACCAATAGTCAAGCGCCCGTTGGTAGGGACTGTCGGTGCCGGGCGCTGCCAGCGAAAACAATGTCATGCTCGAGCGAAACTTTATGTCGTCGGGCGAACCGAAGATTCCATGCAAGGTCGTCCCGCGGATAGCCAGAACCGTGTTGGTACATTCTTCGAGCCGGCTTCCCAGGAGCGGGTGGTCGAGATAGGAGCGCGCCTCGTCAAGCGAAGCGATGCCATAGAATTTCGCAGTCGATGAACGGCCAAGTTCGCGCAATTGCGGGAAGATGAACCACATCCAGTGGCTCTGCTTTAGTCCCGCGCGCAATTCAAGCAGCACCTGCTGATAGACGGGGGCCTGCGCTGTCACAAATCGCGCGAGGTTGAAGGGATCCTCCGGCGGCATATGAACCTCCTCCGTGTTGCCCAAGCCATCTTGACTGGAATAATGTGCGGCGGCAACGATGTATACATTGGGGGAATGCTTATGGATGCCACGTCGTCGCCTGTCATCGTATCAATCGTCAACACGCTCGAGACGGCGCTGACGCCGGTCTTCCTGCTTGCCGGTACCGCGGGCTTCCTCAATGCCTTTGTCTCCCGCCTCGCCCGTCTCTCCGATCGCGTCAATCAGATCTCGGACTTAATCGGCGCCGACCACGAACTCAATACAGCACGGCTGACTCAACTCAGTTACCTGCGTTTCCGCACGCTCGCGCTGGAGATCGCCGTGGTGTTTGGCACTCTTGCGGGCGTGTTGACCTGCCTTGCGATCGTGTCGCTGCTCGGTGGTGCCATCGGCCGCTCGGGCTTTCGCGAACACGTACTCTATTGGCTTTTTGCCGGAGCCGTCTTCGCCCTGGTCGGCGCGCTCATCGCATTCCTGTTCGAAATTCTGACCGCGAGCCAAAGCATGTTGCGGCAGATAGCCCGCGACCAGCGCAAACGCAAATAAGAGAACGCAGTGCAAAGCCCATCCACGATCAGGCGAAGGTGGAATAGGCCTCCTCGCGGCTGAGCAGATTGGCGTCGCGCGCCAAACGCCACCGGCCATCGCTATCCTTGCGGAGGATCGTCAGCGTATAGCCGGAACGATGGACGGTAGCTCCGTCGGCAGGCGTAACTTCCAGCCTGATATAGTTACGTAAATATGCCCATTCGCCAAGCACATTGACTTCCTGAATGTGATAGGCGCCGTCCATGCGAACCTGCTTCATCGATTTCATCGTCGCAGCAAATGCAGCTTTGCCAAATGGCTTTTGCCCGGAGACCATGAAGATAACATCGTCGGTCATGAGATCGAGAATGGTCGCGGTATCGCCAGATTTGCTTGCGGAAAACCAGGTTTCCACGAGGGTGCGAATCGCCTGCTCGTCGTCGCTCATCTGTCTCTCCCAGTCCACGTTAGCTCGGTCCTAAGAAATTATAGCGAGACGGCGATTAATTGAAGGGGCACCGACATGCGTGCACACTTAAACGGCTGATTGACCCCAGCAGGGGCCCGGTTTCCCATACCCCCTGAATATTTGCCTGGCCGGGCCTCTTTCATTCTTTTCGAGGTAGTGGAGATGGAACCGGACGATCCCACTCCGCCAAGGGCGGAGTACGAACCCTACCTTACGCCGGTGCTTCCCTACGTCATCGTCTTCATCATAACAACGACACTCGTCATCTCCGCGGGGTGGATGCTTCGCCCGTAGGTCGTGCCGGCTGCGATCCTTCGCGGCGATTTTCCTGCTTGGCAGCCGCAGTAAAAAAGCCCCGTCGCGAGAACGGGGCTTTTCTATTTTTCATGCCTTATGGACCGACTGGATTAGCAATCAGTGACCGCCATTGCCGTGGCCGCCACCACCGCTGTTGCCGCCGCGGCCATTGTTGTCGCCCCGGCCGTTGTCACTCTTGCCGTTATCGCCTTTGCCGCGATCGTCCTTATCCTTGTCGTTCTTGTCGTTCTTATCGTTCTTGTCGTTCTTGTCGTGGTTGTCCTTGTCCTTGTCGCCCTTGTGGTCACGATCATCGCCCTTGTGGTCCTTGTCGTCACCCTTGTGGTCTTTGTCGCCCCAGCCGCCCTTGTCGCCTCGGTCGCCCTTATGACCACGATCGCCATGGTCGCCCTTATCGCCCTTGCCGTGACCATGCTTGCCGCCGTGTTCGCCCGGTCCGCAATTGCCTGGATCGCTCGGGCCGGAAGGATCACTCGGACCGGACGGATCGCTCGGACCAGATGGATCGCTCGGGCCACTTGGACCAGTCGGGCCACTTGGACCAGTTGGGCCGCTCGGACCACTTGGACCACTTGGACCACTGGGGCCGCTCGGACCACTTGGGCCGCTAGGACCACTCGGCCCGCTAGTACCGCTCGGGCTACCACCCGTACCGCCACCATTATTGCTTGCCGAATTCGTACCGCCGGACGTGCCTGAACCGCCCTTGCCCGCGCCGCCCTTTGAACGACCGCTGCGGCTATTGTCCGATACGTTGCCATTGTCATGGGTCCAGCTGGATGGCTGGCTGATGGCCGCCGTGGTCATGGGCGGGCACATGTCAAGTTGCTGCTTGCTGAGGATCGACCGTTTGTTCAAGGCATAGCAGCAAAGCCCAACATTACCGTCGTTGAGCTGCCTGCACTGTGCGGCGCTCGCAAACAATGCGCGCCGGCCCTCAGCATAGCTTGGCGCCGTCTGAAGGAGAGTTGAAACCAGACCCAAGGTTGAAATCGTCATAACGGCGAATAAAACGCTGCGTCTGCTCTGGTTTTTATTGTTGTTTGTTATACGCATGTGACATTTCCCCAAGTGTTATTGTTATTAAGCAACTCCACACATCAGGGTAATGTTGTTATCTATCACCTAGCCATTGATGGCTTTATTGCTTGCCAAATATGTAAACTTAAGGTTGTGGTATTGATACATAACAATGCTGCTTATAAACGATGTAAAAAGATTGATGCAAAACGGGGGGTTATACCGTATTATCTAACCCGGGAGTAAGCGCCGGGTAATGAGGCGTCCTGTGTTCCAGTACATACTTTCGTAACCATAAATAAGTACGTTTAAGAAAAAGACGGCGTCAAAGTCGCGACGATCAGTGCGTAACGCCGTGTTAACCGTTGAATCACAAATTCAGGATCTTAGACACGATTTTACCGCCCTGACGCGCCAATTCGTCCCTGCCGATCTTTGGGAGAACACAGCATGTTGCGCAAATTTTCGCTCGTGATCCTGTCCGCAGGCTGTTGCCTGGGGGTCTTTGCTTCAATACCCGCCCGTGCCGACGGGACCGAAATGGAACTCAAGGGCAAGGGATTTGGCCCGCCTGCCTTCCAATCGTTCTGCAATCACTATGCCAGCCTTTGCAACACGCGCTCAGGCGCCAAGGTGGTGCAACTCACAGGTGAAAAACGCAAGCAGTTGCAAGCCGTCAACATGAGCGTCAACTCCTCGATCCGCCAACAGAGCGACATGCAGACAAATGGTGTCGACGATGTCTGGACGATCCCGACCAAGGCGGGTGACTGCGAGGACTTCGCTATCCTGAAGAAGCGCGAGTTGATGCGGCGCGGTTGGCCCGCGGCCTCGTTGCTGCTGACCGTCGCGCGGCTTCCATTCAGCAATGAAGGCCATGTCGTCCTGACAGCGCGCACCTCCGACGGCGATCTCATTCTCGACAGCCGCAACAATTCGGTGCGTGACTGGTCAAGCACATCCTATCGTTACTATGCGCGCCAGTCGCAAACATCGGCAGGCTGGGAACGTATTGGAAGAGCAATTCCGGTCACGACCACCGCCAAGGTGAAACTCGACTACACCACCACCGCCAGCATCAAATAGCAGGGCCGGGTGCGGATTGGAGGATCTGCACCCCGTTGATCTTGTAGCCGCCATCCGGTTGCTTCACCAGCTGGTAGATGGCCGTCCAGTCCTTGCCGTCCGGGCCAGTGATCAAGACTTCCTGTATGACCTGGTCGCCCTCGATCCTGCTGCGGCCAAACGCGAAGTTTCCCGGCCGGAAAACCGGCTGGTAAGCGCGCTTCACCATATCGAAGAAGAGGTTCTGGTTTAGGAACTTCTCCTGGATCGTGGGTGACGCAAACGAATAGGCGGTAGCGGCATCGTTGCTGAGGAAGGCGGCGATCTGGTTCCTGATGATGAGCTGCGCCGAATCGACAGGTTCCTCTGCCCGCAGCGGTCCGCCCAGGACAAGAGCAGTGCATAAAGCCGCGCTAAAGCCGAATGCCCTGATCGTCATGGTCTCCTCCTACATCCCAGTGCCACTTGAAGTAGATGCGCGTATCACTGCCGCTGCTGGGTCTTGCGATTTGTTGCCGCCGAGGTCGCCAACTGCGATTGCTATTTGCGGCGCAGTGGTGAAAAACTACGCCCACAATCACGCTCTTGCAATGAGAGGCGCGCCAGGCTCCCGGCGCGACTTATTTCTTCCATGCCCACCCGCACAAAACCCCTTCACAGATCATGACTGACAATCGCCCGGCCTCGGGCCAAAGCGTAATGGAATCGCGTTATTGGCGGCAGAACCTCGTTGTCTGCCTGCTTGGCTCGTTCACCACCATCGTTGCGATGACGCTCATCCTGCCGTTTCTGCCGCTCTATGTCGAAGAACTCGGTGTGAGCGACCACGCGGCGATCGTGCAATGGTCCGGCATCGCCTATGGCGCGACATTCTTCACCGCCGCCCTTGTTGCGCCGCTGTGGGGCCGGCTCGCCGATCTCTATGGACGCAAGCTGATGCTCATCCGTGCCAGCCTCGGCATGGCGATCGCCATGTCGCTGATCGGGATGGCAACAAACATCTGGATGCTCGTGTTCCTGCGCCTGCTCACGGGCCTGCTCGGCGGCTATGCCTCGGGCTCGACGGTCCTGGTTGCGACGCAAACACCAAAGGCACGCACCGCCTGGGCACTCGGCACGCTTTCCGCCGGCATCATGGCAGGCAATCTCGTCGGTCCGCTCATCGGCGGCGCGCTGCCGCCGCTCATCGGCATTCGCCAGACTTTCTGGCTGGCTGGCGGGGTGATTTTCATTACTTTCCTCGCCACAAGCTTCTTCATCAAGGAAGAGTGGCGCCCGCCCAAGGCCCGGTCAGAGAAACGGCTTGGCGGATGGAGTGCCATTCCCGACAAGCGGCCAGTTGTCGTGATGCTGCTTGCCGGCATGCTGCTGATGCTCGCCAATATGTCGATCGAACCGATCATCACCGTCTACGTGGCGCAGCTGGTCGCCGATCCGGCCAAGATCACGCTCGTCGCCGGCGTCGTCATGTCGGCGGCGGCGCTCGGCAGCATCCTTTCGGCGTCGAGGCTCGGCAAACTGGCCGACCGGGTGGGGCATTGGAACATCATCGTCGGGGCGCTCGGCGTATCGGCGCTGCTTCTCGTTCCCCAGGCCTTCGTAACCGAGAGCTGGCAGTTGATCGTGCTGCGATTCCTGATGGGGCTTTCCCTGGGCGGATTGTTGCCGTGCATCACCGCGGTGATCCGCCACAATGTCCCCGACAATGCGGCAGGCAGCATCCTCGGCTATGCCACCTCCTCGCAATATGTCGGACAAGTTGTGGGCCCACTGGCTGGGGGCTTCGTCGGCGGTCACATCGGCATGCGCGCGGTGTTCCTCGGCACGAGTTTGCTCCTCGCCGGTGCGGCCGTCTATGGCTGGTTGGTACGCCCCAAAGAACGGTGATACGCTCGCCGAAGTACCGAGTGATTCGTAAGCGATGACGATCACGAAAATTCGCCAGATTGTCATGGAACCAGACTGACTCCCGACGCATTACCGTGGTCAGTTTAGCCTGCAACTTGTTGCAACTAGACTGTCCTACATTCCATGGAGGAAGTAATGAACGACAAGCGGTTTCCCATCCCCGTCATGATCACAGTTGGAGCGGCCGGACAACGCGCCGTGTCCACGGTATGGGAAGCGATAGAATGCCTGCGAACGTACTGGCCCACGAAAAAGGGACCGGGTTACAGGCGGGCATTGCAAGCCTGCCTCGACGCACTCGACGGCTGGAAGCCTGCGCACAAGGCGCGGCATGCCTTCATCAGCGCCGCGCGTGAAGCCGGCGTTTTCCTCGACCCACATTTGCATTGATAAGGCGTTCGAGCCAACATATGCGGGCGGCATCGGCCGCCCGACTGCCCTTCAGCGAATATCTGCTCGCGCCCGCGGACGCCTTTCATTCATTTCATGGCTGAAGATCGCCGGCGGCAATGGTGTGCGCTGCCGGATAATGTCTGAACCCTTCTCGCCCATCATGATCGTCGGCGCATTTGTATTGCACGAGGGAACGCGCGGCATCACCGAACTGTCGCACACGCGCAGCCCCTCGATGCCGCGGACTTTCAGTTCGAGATCGACCACAGCCATATTGTCCGACCCCATCTTGCAGGTCCCGACAGGGTGATGGTCGGTCTTCGCATTGGCGCAACCATATTCAAAGAGTTCCTCGTCGGAATTATACCTCGGCCCCGGCAGGCGTTCCGCCATCACATAGGGTTTCAGGGCCGCCTGGCTCATGATCTCGCGGGCGATCTTCAGGCCTTCGATCGACATTTTCCGGTCATGCGGATCGCTCCAGTAATTGGGGTCGATCAGGGGAGCGGCATTCGGATCGGAAGACTGCAACCGCACCGTCCCGCGCGATCGGGGATGAAGATAGGCTGAGTTCAAGGTGACGCCGGCGTTCTTGAGCCGCTCGACGCCGGCTTCGATACCCGAGCCCAGTCCAAGATGGAACTGGATGTCCGGTGAGCGCGCATCGGGATCCGCATACCAGAAGCCGCCCGTTTCAAACAGGCTCGACGCAACTGGACCGGTACGGAAAAGCACGTATTGGATGCCCGCCCACAGTGTGCGGTGCAGTTTGGCGACACCATCATAGGTGTGATCGCCCGTGCATTCGCAAATGACGAAAAGGTCCAGGTGATCCTGCATGTTCTCGCCGACGCCGGGCAGATCATGCGTTACCCGCGCCCCTACGCTCTTCAGATGATCGGCCGGGCCGATGCCGGACTGGAGCAGCAGCTTAGGCGATCCGATTGCACCCGAACTGACGAGAACCTCGCGTTCGGCGCGGATTGTCTCGCGCGCATTGCCCTTGATGATCTCGACGCCGACCGCCCGCCCCTTCTCGGCAAGGATCCGGGACACCTGCGCGCCCAAGCGAATCGTCAGGTTCTTGCGCTCGCTGATTGGAGCGAGATAGGCCATCGACGCCGATGAGCGGCGGCGATTGCGCTGGGTCAGTTGATAGAACCCGACGCCCGCTTGCTGCTGGCCGTTGAAATCGTGGTTGTAGGGAATGCCGAGTTCCTGTCCTGCCCGGATATAGGCATCGCAGATCGGCAGGGTGGCCGCGGGCATCGAGACGCCGAGCGGCCCGCCATAGGCATGATAATCGTCGGCGTAGCGCTGATTGTCTTCGGCGCGCTTGAAATAAGGCAGAACGTCGCGATAACTCCACCCAGTACAACCGTCCTCCCGTGCCCACAGGTCGTAGTCGGTTGCATTTCCGCGCGTATAAAGCTGGGCATTGATGCTTGATCCGCCACCAATGACTTTTGCTTGCGTATAGCGCAAGACGCGGTTGTTCATGTGCTTCTGCGGCACCGTCGACCAGCCCCAACTGGCGACACCCTTGGTCATCTTGGCGAAACCGGCCGGCATATGGAAAAGCGGGTTCCAGTCCCCGCCCCCGGCTTCAAGCAACAGTACCGAAACCTCCGGATCTTCGCTCAGGCGATTGGCGAGAACGCAGCCTGCGGGTCCCGCGCCGGTTATGATGTAATCATAGGTCATTCTAGAGCCTGCTTATAGAAAGGGCGCCATCGGCATTGATGATCGAGCCCGTGGCAAAGTTGAAATCGCCGCTGGCAAGAGCGGCCACGATACGGCCGAGATCGTCGGGCTCGCCCCAGCGCTTCATCGGAACAAGGCCCTCGGCAATAAGCTTGTCGTATTTTGCAGCGGCAACGGCGGTCATGTCGGAACGGATGATCCCGGGACGCACATCGAAAACGCTGATTCCCTGATCGGCAAGACGCACCGCGAGCCCCTGCGTGAAGGACGCGAGCGCCGCCTTCGTCAGGCAATAGTCGAGACGTTCGGGCGAAGTCATCTCGGCGGAAACCGAGGTAACGTTGATTATGGTGCGCGATGTGGCGCTTTCCTGTTGCGCCAGCATGGCGCGCAAGGCGGCTTGCGTGAAGAAAACGGTGCCGCGCAGATTGACGGAGACAATAGCGTCGAAATTAGCCGGCTCAAGGTCGAGGAAGTCACCCCGTACCTTTGAACCGATGCCGGCATTGTTGACGAGACAGTCGATGCGGCCATGGGTGTCGAGCACGCCCTCAATCGTCGCGGCATGGCCGGCGAGAGCGGCAATGTCAGCCGTGTGAAACGAGACCTTCGCCCCGAGGCCTGCCAGTGTGGCGACCGCTGCCTCAGCTGTTTCGTCATTGGCGATATCCGTGATGGCGAGATCGAAACCCTTGCCCGCCAGCGCCCTGGCGATGCCAAGGCCGATCCCGCGGCGCGCTCCGGTGACGAGGGCGACCGGCTTCATGACAATTCCTTTCTGACGATATTATCCGCGACGCGCAGAGCCTGGGCCGCGATCGTCAGCGCCGGGTTGACCGCTGCTGACGTCGGCAGGAACGCGGCATCGACAACGAACAGATTAGGGTGGTCAAAAGCCCGGCAATAAATATCGAGCGGCGCGGTCGCGGGGTCGCTGCCCATTCGAACGGTGCCACACTGATGCGACGGCGTCTTGCGGTCGAAGGCCTTGGAGAGCACAAGCGGGAAGCCGGCCGCGCGCAGGGTCGACTTGATCCGGGCCACCAGCCTCAAATGGGCCGGCCAGTTGCTGCGGATCCACTCGAGAATGATCCTGTCGCCATCAATGCGCACCCGGCTTTCGGGCTTTGGCACATCCTCGCTCATGGCAAGGAAATCCACCGTATGCGCGCAGAATCTGTCAAGCGCCCATTCCGGCACCATCCGAAGATCGGATTTCAAAACCGCGCCGCTGATCCGACCGAGCAATTGCACATTGCCGAGCGGCGCGCCGCCATCGCCATCGGACAGATAGAAATCATTGAAGCCGAACGTCTTCTGGTAGACGCTGTCATTTTTGAAGCGTGGATCGAACCCGATGACGGCCGAAAGGTTGTGGTTCATAAAGTTGCGGCCAACCTGGTCCGAGCGATTGGAGAGCCCGGCGGGATTGGCATCGTCGGCCGAGCGCAGCAGGAGTACGGCGGACTGGACCGCTCCGGCCGAGAGTACGACGAGCTTCGGTCGCACGATATGCCTTGCGCCATTCTGCTCGTAATGGACTGCGGCGATTGACTTGCCATCGGCTGCGGTCTCGAGGCGGGTGACCCGCGCATTCGTTTCGAGCCGGACATTCTCGTGTTTCCGCGCGGCGGCGAGCGCGGTGGTTTCCGCGTCCATCTTGCCGTTGAAGCTGTTCGGATGGGCATCCCAAGGGGTTTTTCCGTGCTTCAGCCAGGTATCGATATCGACGCCCAATGGCAGCGATGCCGGATGAACGCCCACCTTCTTCAACCGGGAGCGAAGCGCGGCGATGGGCGCTTCGTCTGGCACGGGTGGGAAGTTGTAGGGCGCTGAATGAAACGGCTCGGTCGGGTCTTCGCCGAGTGTTCCTCTCACCTGAAACAATTGTTCGGCCTTGCTGTACCAGGGCTCGAGTTCCTCGTAAGCAAAAGGCCATGCCGGGGAGACACCTTCGAGATGCTGCATCTCCGCGAAATCCTCGGCGCGGTAACGCGTCAGCACCGCTCCATAGAACTTCGAATTGCCACCGACATTATAGTAATTGCCCGGTTTGAAGGGTTTGCCGGACTCGTCGTACCAGCTTTCCTTCGGCCGAAAGAAACCACGCTGGAAGATGGCGCGCGGATCGCGGTTCTCCGGCCGGTCCGCCAGGTGATCGCCCGCTTCCAGGATGGTGATCCTTGCTCCCGAACCGGCGAGCCCGGCGGCGATCGTGGCGCCGCCGATGCCTGAGCCGATGATAATGATATCTGCGGCCGCGTTCGGTGTGGGACTGGTGGTCATGACGCCGTCGATCAGGCTCCGATGCGCAATTGCGATTGCGGATCGAAGAAAACCGCCTTGTCGAGATTGAAGGCGAGCGCCGTTCTCGTGCCGGCGGATATTGGCGCATCCGCACGCAGACGTGCAACGACCTCCTTGCCGCCGAGCTTGGTGACCGCGAAAGTGTCGGAGCCTGCAGGCTCGACCACTTCGATGAAACATTCGCCTTCGACGAGTGAACCCGCGTTGCGATCCGCGCCATCAGGATCGGTCAACGCTTCCGGGCGGATGCCGAAAATCACATCCTTGCCCGTGAATGCAACGAGGGCGTTATTGGTCTTGATCGGCAGGCGCAACGGTTCCATGTCGGGGCGCTCGAGCACGACCGCGAGATCGTTGGCGCCACCTTCGATCTTGGCCTTGAGCAGGTTCATGGCCGGTGAGCCCATGAAGTCGGCGACGAAGATGTTGGTTGGATTGTTGTAGATTTCCGCCGGCGTACCGAACTGCTGCAATACGCCGTCTTTCAGGACCGCGATTTTTGTTGCCAGCGTCATCGCCTCGATCTGGTCGTGGGTCACATAGACGATCGTCGTCTTCATGCGCTGGTGAAGACGCTTGATCTCGGTGCGCATATCGACGCGCAGCTTGGCATCGAGGTTGGAGAGCGGCTCGTCGAAGAGGAACACCTGTGGATTGCGCACGAGCGCACGGCCCATCGCCACGCGCTGGCGCTGCCCGCCGGAAAGCTGGCTCGGCTTGCGGTGGAGCAGATGGCCGATCTGCAGCATGTCGGCGACCTGCTTGATGGCCTTTTCGCGCTCCTCCCTGGCGATACCGCGAATTTCCATGCCGAAGGCAATGTTTCCGGCCACGGTCATGTTCGGGTAGAGCGCATAGGACTGGAACACCATCGCGATGTCGCGCTTGGAGGGGTGCAATCCGCTGATCGACTTGCCCTTGATCGAGATGTCGCCTGACGTGATCGGTTCCAGCCCGGCAATGGTATTGAGCAGGGTCGACTTGCCGCATCCGGAGGGTCCGACGAGGACGAGGAAGCCGCCTTCATCGATCTCGATATTGATGTCCTTCAGGATCGGCACGTTGCCGTAGGACTTATGCAGGTCTTGGATCTTGAGAAATGACATTGATTTATCCCTTCACGGCGCCGGACATGAGGCCGCGGACAAAATACCGCCCGGAAACGATGTAGACGATGAGAGTTGGCAGGGCGGCGAGAATGGCGCCGGCGAAATGCACGTTGTATTCCTTCACGCCCGTCGACGAGTTGACGAGATTGTTGAGCGCAACCGTCATGGGCGTACTGCTGAAGCCGGAGAACGATGCGCCGAAAAGGAAGTCGTTCCAGATGTTGGTGAACTGCCAGATCACGGATACGACGATGATCGGCCCAGACGACGGGAGGAGGATACGCCAGAATATCTGGAAGAAGTTTGCGCCATCGATCTGCGCCGCGCGCACCAGTTCGGTCGGAAATGCCTCGTAGTAGTTGCGGAAATAGAGCGTCGTGAAGCCGAGGCCATAGACGATATGGACGAGGATCAATCCCTGGATAGTGCCGGCCATGCCGAGAAAGCCGAGGACGCGCGCCATCGGTATGAGCACGATCTGGAACGGGATGAAACAGCCGAGCAGCAGCATGCCGAACATGACGTTCGAGCCGCGGAACCGCCATTTCGTCAGGACATAGCCGTTGAGCGCGCCGATCACCGTCGATATGGCGACTGCGGGAATGACCATCAGGATCGAGTTGATGAAATAGGGCCGCAGGCCCGTGGGCTGCACGCCGATCTGCGCGGTCGACCAGGCCGAGAGCCAGGGCTGGATCGTCCATTCATGCGGTGGCGACAGCATGCCGCCCTGACGAATTTCATCGAGCGTCTTCAGCGAGTTCACCACCATTACGTAGAGTGGCAGCAGGTAGTAGAACGCGAAAACCAGAAGGGCGATATAGATGACGACGCGGGTGAGTTTGCCGCTGTTGATTACATTGTCGGGGCTTGGAGCGCTCATTTGTTGCCTCCCCTGATTTCGGAATAAAGGTAGGGGATGATGATCGCGAAGATCGTGATCAGCATGATGATGGCCGATGAGGCGCCGATGCCCATGGAATTGCGGGTGAACGTATAGGAATACATGAAGGTCGCCGGCAATTCGGTTGCCTGGCCAGGCCCGCCGCCGGTCAGGGCGATGACGAGATCGTATGCCTTGATCGCAAGATGCGCGAGAACGACGAAGGCGGAAAGAAACACGGGCCGCATCAGCGGAATGATGATGCGCCGGTAGATCATGCCGGTCGATGCGCCGTCGATCTGCGCCGCCTTGATGATCTCATTGTCGACGCCGCGCAAGCCGGCGAGAAACATCGCCATGACGAAGCCGGAGGATTGCCAGACCGCAGCGATAACGACCGTGTAGATCGCCATCTTCGAGTCCTTGATCCAGTTGAACTGAAAGCTTTCCCAACCCCACTGGTGCATGGTGTTTTCAAGACCGATGCCGGGATCGAGAAACCATTTCCAGGCGACGCCGGTGACGATGAACGACAGCGCCATGGGATAGAGATAGATGGGACGCAGGACACCTTCGATGCGGATCTTCTGGTCGAGAAGGATGGCGAGACCCAGGCCGAGCACCGTGCAGATGATGATGTAGAGCGAGGCAAATATGCCAAGGTTGGTAATAGCCCGCCACCAGTGCGGCAACGCCCACAGCTTGCGGTAATTTTCAAAGCCGACAAATCCATAGGACGGCAACATCTTGCTGTCCGTAAACGACAGAATGCCGGTATAGATGATAAAGCCATAGACGAAGATCAGGACGATCAGAAAGCTCGGTCCGAGAACCAGCTTGGGTATAAGGTCCTGTATGCGGCTGCGGGTATCCATAGCCTCACCTCTTAAATCAATATCGTTTTATATCGTTGCCGCGACGGGGCGGAGAATTCTATCCGGGGCATGTGCTGCCCCGGATAGAGGACTAAGCTTATTTCGCAGCGTCAACGGCGGAAACGAGTTCCTTCACCGCGTCTTCGGAGCTCAGTTCACCGTTGAATTCACGCGTGACGACGTCATAGATCGCGTTCTTCACGGCAGCAGGAACCGCATAGCCATGAGCCATGGAGCCGTAGAGCGTGCCGCCCTTGCTGGCTTCGGCAAGATCCTTGATGGCCTTCTTGCCGCAAGCGTCAAAAGCGGTATCCGGAACGTCCGTGCGAGCCGGAGCCGAACCCTTGACCACGTTGAACGCTGACTGGAAGCTCGGGCTTTCGATGGCCGATGCCATTACCAGCTGGTTCTTGTGGTCAGCATCGCTCTTCTTGAAGAAGAGGAACTGGTCGGAGTTGAAGGTTACCGACCCCTGGGTGCCCGGGAAGCGCATGCAGACGAAGTCCACGCCGGGCTCCTTCTTTGCCTTCACAAATTCACCCTTGGCCCAGTCACCCATGAACTGCATGCCGGCCTTGCCTTCGATAACCATGGTCGAAGCAAGGTTCCAGTCGCGACCGGAGAAATTGTCGTCGACATAGCTGCGCAGCTTAGTCATGCGGTCGAAAGCTTCCTTCATCTTGTCGCCGCCCAAAGCCTTGGGGTCGAGATCGATGAATGCCGCCTTGTAGAAGTCGTTGCCGAGGGAAAGAACAACGGCATCAAAGATGGTCGCATCCTGCCAGGGCTGGCCGCCATGGGCGATCGGCGTGATGCCCTGTTCCTTGAACTTGTCGAGGAGAGCGATCAGTTCGTCCCAATTCGCAGGTTCCTTGCCGCCAGCCTTGTCGAGGGCTGCCTTGTTGATCCATACCCAGTTGGTCGAGTGAACATTGACCGGCGCGGCGATCCAGTGGCCGTCATACTTGGAGAACTTCTGCAGTGCCTCCGGGATCACGTCGCCCCACTTTTCCTTGTCAGCGACGTCATCGACATTGGTCAGTGCGCCCTGCTTTGCCCAGTCGGTGATATCGAAACCGAGCGACTGCACCGACGTCGGCGGATTGCCGGCGGTAACACGGGCGCGCAGCACGGTCATGGCTTCTGAACCGCCACCACCGGCGACGGGCATGTCAGACCAGGTGATGCCCTTGGTCTCGAGATCCTTCTTCAGGACTTCGAGCGCCGTTGCTTCACCGCCGGAAGTCCACCAATGCAGGACCTCGACGTTTTCAGCAGCGCGGGCCGCCGTTGCAGTCCCGAGCAGCATCGCTGCGGCGGCGACCGTATTCATCCACTTTTTCATTTCAGGCCTCCCATTTGAAAAAAGAAAATATCCAAAATATCCGACTGAGATTCCTCAAGTCCGGAGCATTCTTACAATAGGCGGAAGGGGCTTTACAATCGATTTAATCAGCTCGCCCATACGACTTTCCTCCTACCCAGATGCATGTTGAGTGTCTTCGTTTCCGTGTAATCCTCAACCGCATGCCTGCCCAGTTCCCGGCCGAGACCGGACTGCTTGTAGCCGCCGAACGGCAATTCCGAAGCGCCGTCCATGAAGGTGTTCATCCAGATCGTCCCGGCACGAACCTGGCGCCCGATCGTCAGGCACGTATCAAAATCGCGGCTCCAAACGCCGGCTGACAGACCATAATCGATGGAATTGGCGATGCGAACCGCTTCATCGAGCGTTTCGAAGGTCAGGACGGAGAGAACCGGGCCAAAAACCTCCTCGCGTGCGACTGCCATGTCCGGCTGCACGGCCGACAGGATGGTCGGCGACATGAACTGTCCCATGCCGAGTTCCAGTGGCTCGCCGCCATGGCTGATATTCGCTCCGCCGGTTGCTGCATTGCGCACATAGCCGTCGATCTTCGCCAGGTGCTCCGGCGTGATGATGGCGCCAACCTTAGTCTGCGGATCGAGCGGATCGCCGACCTTTACCTTGGCCGAATGAGCGGCGATGCGGGCAACGACGTCGTCAGCGATATCGCGGTGGACGATAAGGCGCGAACCGGCATTGCAGCATTCGCCGGCATTGAAATAGGCGCCGAAGACCGCCGCATCGATGAAATCGTCGAGTTCCGCGTCGGGAAACACGATCTGCGGGTTCTTGCCGCCAAGCTCCAGCGACACCTTTTTCAAGGTCTGCGCGGCATTGGCCATGGTCAGCTTGCCGACCAGCGTCGAGCCGGTGAAGGACACCATGTCGACATCAGGATGAACGGTCATGGGCGCACCGACTTCCGCGCCGGTTCCCGTCACGATATTGACGACACCGGCAGGAACGCCGGCTTCCATCAGGATCTCCCCAAGCACAAGCGTCGAGCCGGAGGTAAGCTCCGATGGCTTGACCACGGCCGTGCAACCAGCCGCCAGGGCGAAAGGCAGTTTCTGGCTGACGATAAGGAACGGGAAATTCCACGGCGTTATGATTGAAACGACGCCGATCGCTTCGCGCAGGACGACCCCGAGTGTGCCTTCACCGAGCGTATTATAGCTTTCGCCATGGAGATCCCGGCCGAGCGCAGCGGCATAGCGCCAGATATCCACGGCGCCGCCGAGTTCGGCCTTGGCCTGGCTGATCGGCTTGCCCGACTCGATGCAATCGAGATAGGCGAGTTCATCGGAACGCGCGGCAATCAATTCGGCAGCCTTGAGCAGAATGTTCGAGCGCTCTGCGCCGGTCATGCGGGACCAGGTACCCGTATCGAAGGCGCGGCGCGCTGCGGCGATGGCGCGTTCCGCGTCGGCTTTCGTTGCGGCCTGATAGCGGGAGACGACGACACCATGTCCCGGGCTCTTGCGCTCGATGGAAGCGCCGCCGGAACCATCGACCCACCGGCCATCGATCAGCAGCTGAAATTCGCGCACCTTGAAATCTTCGAGCGCCCGTGGGCGCACCAGAATCGTCATTACCATTCTCCTTTGAATGCGGGCTCGCGCTTTTCGGCAAAGGCCGAAACACCTTCCTTAAGGTCCGCTGTCTTTGCGACGAGGATCGAGCCCAGCGCTTCGACCGCCGTTCCATTGTCTTCGCCATTGGCCGAGGCAATCATGAGTTTAGCCACTTCGACGGCAGCCGGTCCGCGCTTGGCAATACGTTCCGCATAGGCCGTTGCCATTGCGACCGCGGCGCCGGTTTCGGCCACGTGGTCGAGAAGGCCGAGGCCCAAGCCTTCGCCTGCACTGAAGATTTCACCGCCGAGCGCCATGCGGCGCACGACTTGCGCGCCGAAGCGCCGGACAAGGCGCTGCGTTCCCGACCAGCCCGGCACCATGCCTAGGCCGGTTTCCGGCAGGCCAAGCTTGATCTGGGCTTCCGCGATGCGGATATCAGCAGTTGCGGCAAGCTCGAGCCCGCCGCCCAGCGCATGACCATTGAGCGCGGCGATAAGCGGCACGCGCAAGGTCGCAAGGCGCTCGAACACGCGGTGGCCGAAGCGCACCCAGGCATGGCCGAACTCATTGGGCGTCATGGCTGCCCAAGCCTTGATATCGCCGCCGGCCGAGAACGCCTTGCCGGCGCCGGTGAGGATCGCGACGCGCGTTTCGGCGTTGGCTTCGACAGCGTCGCAGGCCGCACTCAGTTCCTTCAGCATGTCGAGATCGAAGGCATTGAGCTTTTCCGGGCGCGACACGGTGATCGTGGCGACGTGACCGGCGAAAGTGACGGTGATGCGCGGCTCAGCCATGGATTGTCCTCTGAGGCTTGTGCGGCAATTCGAGGCCGAACGGCTGCGGCTGGAAGAGGCGGGCATCCATCTGTTTCAGGTCGCGCGCGACAACCAGCGGGAACTCGGACTGGTCGAGAATATGCGCCTGCAGATCGACGCCGGGGGCGATTTCAGTCAGCACAACACCCTCGGGACGCAGCGCCATGACGCAGCGCTCGGTCACATAGGTGATGTCCTGTCCCTGCTCGATGGCGCGGCGACCGGAGAAGGTGACGTGCTCAACCTCGTTGACCAGCTTCTTGAGCTTGCCTTCCTTTTCGATCACCAGCTTTCCGCCTTCGACATGTACTTTCGCCCCGGCATTGAACATGCCCGAGAAGACGATCTTGCGAGCGCGCGCCGTGATATCGACGAAGCCGCCGGCGCCAGCAGTCACATGCGGGCGGAAACTCAGCTTCGATACGTTGACAGAACCGCTCTTGTCGATTTCCAGGAACGAGAGCAGCGACGCATCGAAACCAGCGCCCTGGAAATAGGTGAACTGGTGCGGCGAGGGCACGAAAGCCTCGGCATTCGAGGCGCAACCGAAGGCAAAGTCGAGAAGCGGAATGCCGCCGACCGGACCCTGCTCGATGACCCAGGCGACGGCACCGTGCAAACCCTCTTCGAGCAGAATGCGCGGCACGTTTGCCGAGATGCCGAAGCCGAGATTTACGGCGCTGCCTGCCTCGAGTTCCGTCGCGACCCGTCGCGCGATAACCTTCTGGATATTGAAATCCGGTAGTTCGAAATCTTCGAGCGGATGGAATATCTCGCCGGAAATAGCCGGATCATACAGCGTCTGTGTTGTCTGCTTCTGTTCCGGATCGACCACGACATAATCGACAAGGATGCCTGGAACGCGCACGTCGTGCGGCTTCATCGAGCCGCTCTTGGTGATCCGCTTGACCTGCGCAATGACGATGCCGCCATTGTTGCGCACTGCGAGCGCCTGATCGAAGCCACCAAGATAGGCGCCTTCATGCTCGTAGGTGAGATTGCCGCGCTCGTCGGCGGTCGTTGCACGGATGATGGCGACCTGCGGCACGATCGGCTTGAAGAACAACCATTCTTCGCCATCGAATTCGATCTTGCGCACCAACGGTTCCTTCGCGGCGGATGCATTCATGGCGCAACCCTGTCGGTCCGGATCGACGAATGTGTCGAGCCCGACCTTGGTCAAGACGCCCGGACGCTTGGCGGCAGCCTCACGGTGCATGTCGAAGAGAATGCCTGAGGGCACATTATATGCGGCAACCTCGTCATTGCCGATCATCTGCCAGATCAATGGAGGTTCGGCGCTGGACGGACCCGATGGGTAGGAGCCGCCGACGATCTTCTTCAAAAGCCCCTTCCGGGCAATGTAGTCGACGCCCTTGATCCCGCTCATGTCGCCGGCGGCTATCGGATGCAGGGTCGTCAGATCGCGCGGGTGACCTGTAGCCTCGAAGCGCGCTCCGATCGCCTTCAGCATCAGGTCGGGGCAACCGAGCCCGCTCGACGATGAGACGGAGACGATGGCTTCGTCAGGAATGAGGTTCGCGGCCTCTTCGGGGGTTATGTGCTTGTTCATGCTCTTGGATCGTGCTTTCAAAGGCCTGGATTGATCTTTTGGGCGGTTCCGGTCCGCGCGGCTTCCGTAACGGCGATGACGGCGGCAAGCGACCAGACACCGTCCTCGCCCGACGCTGCAGGCCGGCCGTTGCCGGCAATGGCGGCGTGGAATTTGGCAAGGCCTGTCTCGTAGAGATTCCTGTGGTCGAGCTTGAGTTCGCTTTCGCCGTCGGCATTACGGAGTATGACCGTGCCGACTGGCTTCTGCGTCATGATATTGTGCCCGACAAGCGAGCCTTCCGTGCCGTGCACTTCGAAGCCCGTTTCGGAGTACTTCGTGGTGAAGCCGTCATGAAACAGAGCAATCAGCCCCGACTTGAAGCGCATGACGCCCATCACACCGTCCTCGAGGCCCTCTTTGGCAAGCCCGCTCTTCTGGCCGAAGGCGACTGCCTCGAGCGGGTCGTCGCCAAGCACGTAGCGCAGCGTATCGGTATCGTGGACGGTAATATCGAGAATCACGCCGCCGCCAGCTTCCGGACGATCCAGGCGCCAGCCTTGAAGATGCGGCGGAAGATAGACGGCGTGGAAAACCTTGGCGGCGAGCGGCCTGCCGATCTTGCCCGCAGCAATGGCATCGCGCATCGCCGTATGGCTTGCGGCGTTGCGTAGGTGGTGGTTGGTGGCAAAGACGATATTGGTGGCGCGGCAGGCCTCGACCATGGCCCGCGCATCCTCAAGGCTCGTTGCAAGCGGCTTTTCGCACAGTACATGCTTTCCCGCCTTCGCTGCAGCGAGCACCTGGTCCTTGTGCAGTTCATTGGTCGTCGAGATATAGACTGCATCGATCGGCTGTTCGCTGAACAACGCGTCGAGCGTTGTGACCGAATGGGGAATTGCGTGATCGTCGGCATATTTGCGGCCGCGCTCGGCATTGGTGCTCATGACCGAGACAATCTCGCCGCCACTGGCGCGGATCGCATCGATGACCCATTCATGTGCGATGGTGCTCGCACCAATCAGACCCCAGCGTATCATGCCAATTCCTCCGTTTGCCTGACAGGCGCGCCACAGCTTTGGCGCACGACGAGACGCACCGACGTAACCAGTGTTTCCTGGTCGACCTGCCCGGCATTGATCTGCTTCATCAAAAGCTGTGCCGCCCGCTGGCCCATGCCCTGCGGATCGACCGAGACGGTCGTCAGGGCGGGAACGGCTGTCTTTGCCTCAATGACATCGTCGAATCCGATGACTGCAAAACCCTTGCCCGGCTCGATATTGTTGGAGCGAAGGCCATCGCACACGCCGAAGGCGACTGCATCGTTGAAGCACAGCGCCGCAGTGGGGCGCTCGTCAAAGAACATCATGCGTTCTACCGCGGTGGCGCCGCCGGCGCGCGAGGGCGCAGAATGAATGACGAAGTTTTGGTTGAGGGGAATACCGGCTTCCATCAGGGCATCCCGATAACCCCGCACCCGGTCGGATGACACGGCCGTGTCGGCAAAACCGCCCATGAAGGCGATGCGCCGGTGCCCGAGATTGATGAGGTGGCGGACTGCCGCTTTCGCGCCGGCGTAATTGTCGGAAAGCAACGTCGAAACCTTTGCGCCCGGAAGATTGCGCACGACGACCACAACGGGAATGCCGCTGTCGGCGAGCGGCTTGACGTCACTTGCGTCGGTTCCGCGTGCCGGTGACAGGATAAGGCCGGCGATGCCGTTTTCACGCATCGAGGCGATGACCTGGCGCTGCCTGTCGACGCTTTCGCCGCTATGTGCGAGGAATTGCACATAGCCTGCCGACTGCACCACCATGTCGACGCCGACAGCCAGTTCCGCAAAGAAACTGTTGGTCAGATCGTTGACGACGATGCCGATGATTTTCGATTTCGACTGGCGCAGATTTGCCGCCCCGCGATTGTAGACATAGCCCAGATCATTGATGAGCGCGATGACCTTTTCGCGGGTCTTTTCATTAACGAGCGGACTGCCCTGGAGGACCAGCGACACGGTGGATTTCGACACGCCGGCGGCGCGCGCAATGTCCACAATGCTTGTCCGTGTCTTGCTCAAGGTGATCTCTCCCAGTCGCTGCACAGTTAATTGGAACGTTCCAAATATGTCAAGAGATTTCTTTATGACGCGGCAAAGGCGCTGTTCTACGCGGGTTTTGTCTTCATCGCACCTCTTTCTGGGTGTTAGTCTAACTCTTCCGATAATTTTTCGGCTTGCCACTTGTGTTTTGGAACGTTCCAAATTAAAAAGCCGACGTCAGTATGGGAGCGAACGCATGACAATAAGCCTCAACCTGCCGACTTCAGATGGAGCAAGCGCTGCCTATAGCCTGCGCGGCGAGCCGCTTGCCAAACCATCGTCCCCGCCCTCGTTCAATCGCATCGCCTATGCCGCGGCGCATATCGTTTCCGATCCGCTCCGCGATGCCCATCCCTGGACCTCGCCCGCCATCGACTGGGATGCGACGATGGCATTTCGCCATCACCTGTGGTCGCTCGGCTTCAAGATTGCCGAGGCCATGGACACGGCGCAGCGCGGCATGGGCGTCGACTGGGCTACCGCGCAGGAGCTGATCCGCCGCTCGCTCGCCGAGGCGCGTACCGTTTCGGGCGCCGATCTTGCCTGCGGTGGCGGAACGGACCAGTTGTTGCCCCAGGATGCGAAATCGCTTCAGGATGTCATCTACGCCTACGAGACCCAGATCGGCTTCATTGAAGGCGAAGGCGGACGCTCGGTGATGATGGCGAGCCGTGCGCTTGCTCGTGTCGCCCGCTCTGCCGATGACTACCGCACCGTCTATAACGCCATCCTCTCGCAGACGCGGGAAAAGGTGACCCTGCATTGGCTTGGCGACATGTTCGATCCCCATCTTGCCGGCTATTGGGGTTCGGCAAGCTTTGAAACTGCGCTCGAAACCGTCCTTGCCGTCATCAACGACAATAGAGCCAAGGTGGAAGGCATCAAGATTTCGCTGCTCGACAATGCGAAGGAGATCGAGCTGCGCAAGCGCCTGCCCGACGACGTCCTCTGTTTTACCGGCGACGACTTCAACTATGCCGAGTTGATCGAGGGTGACGGAGAGCGCTACAGCCACGCTCTTCTCGGCATTTTCGACGCCGTTGCCCCATCGGCATCAAAGGCGCTCGCGCACCTCGCAGCCGGCGATGCCGAGGCATTTCGCGAGACCATCGAGCCGACCGTGCCGCTCTCGCGCAAGATATTCGAGGCACCGACGCAGTACTACAAAGCCGGTGTTGTCTTCCTCGCCTGGCTCAATGGCCACCAAAGCCACTTCGTCATGCCGGCCGGGATGCAGTCTGCGCGGGGTATCGTGCACTACGCCGACATCTTCCGGCTTGCGGATGGGGCCAATGTGCTCGACAAGCCTGACCTTGCGGTGGCCCGGATGAAGAGCCTTTTGCAGGTTTATGGGGTGTAAGGCACTTACTCATGGGTTCTCGGGACAAGCCCGAGCATCCATGGACCACCTCTCACACACATAGAAAAAGGGACGGTGCCGAAGCACCGTCCCCTCCCCGCTCCAATCGTTGAAGCTTACTTGTTCCAGCTCTTGACCAGTTCGTCGTAGTTGATGGTCTGCGGCTTCTCCTTTTCGTTTTCGATCTTCAGCTGCGGCGCGAGATTGCCAGCCTTGACCGCGTCCGCGTTCCAGTAGGCAAGGTCATGCTCCTCGGCCAGCTTCGGACCGATATCACCCTGGACGCCTGATTTCTCGAGGCGGCCGAGCACCTTTTCCTGCTCCTCGCAAAGCGAGTCCATGGCTTCCTGAGCGGTCTTGGCACCGGAAGAAGCGTCACCCACGGCCTGCCACCAGAGCTGTGCCAGCTTCGGATAGTCAGGAACGTTGGTGCCCGTCGGCGACCACTGAACGCGAGCCGGCGAACGATAGAACTCGATCAGACCGCCGAGTTCAGGCGCACGCTTGGTGAAGCTCTTGTCCTGGATGGTCGATTCGCGGATAAAGGTGAGGCCGACATGGCTTTTCTTCACATCCACGGTCTTCGAGGTTACGAACTGCGCATAGAGCCATGCGGCCTTGGCGCGATCCTCCGGCGTGGACTTCATCAGCGTCCATGAGCCGACGTCCTGGTAGCCGAGCTTCATGCCGTCTTTCCAGTAAACACCATGCGGCGAGGGCGCCATGCGCCATCTCGGGGTGCCATCTGCATTAACGACGGGAAGGCCTGGCTTGACCATGTCGGCGGTGAAGGCGGTGTACCAGAAAATCTGTTGGGCGATATTGCCCTGCGCCGGAACCGGACCCGATTCGGAGAAGGTCATGCCCTGAGCTTCCGGCGGTGCATAGGCCTTCAGCCAGTCGAGATATTTCTGGATCGAATAGACCGCTGCCGGTCCGTTGGTATCGCCGCCGCGGGCAACGCAGGAGCCGACCGGGCGTGACTGCGCATCGACCTTGATGCCCCATTCATCGACCGGGAGACCGTTGGGCAAGCCCTTGTCACCATTGCCAGCCATGGAAAGCCAGGCATCGGTAAAGCGCCAGCCAAGCGACGGATCCTTCTTGCCGTAGTCCATGTGACCATAGACCTTCTTGCCGTCGATCTCGCGACCGTTGAAGAATTCGGCAATGTCCTCATAGGCAGACCAATTGACCGGAACGCCGAGATCGTAGCCGTATTTCGCCTTGAAATCGGCCTTGTTCTTCTCGTCGTTGAACCAGTCGTAGCGGAACCAATAGAGGTTGGCGAACTGCTGGTCGGGAAGCTGATAAAGCTTCTTGTCCGGCGCAGTCGTGAACTTGGTTCCGATGAAGTCGTCGACGTCGAGACCGGGATTGGTCACGTCCTTGCCTTCATTGGCCATCCAGTCGGTCAAGTTACGCACCTGCTGGTAGCGCCAGTGCGTGCCGATCAGATCCGAGTCGTTGACCCAGGCGTCGTAGAGGTTCTGGCCCGTCTGCATCTGCGTCTGGATCTTTTCGACGACGTCACCTTCCTGAATGATGTCGTGAGTGACCTTGATGCCGGTGATCGCGGTGAAGGCCGGGGCCAGCGTCTGCGATTCATAGCTGTGGGTCGTCAGTGACTCCGACACCACCTTGATTTCCATGCCCGCGAAGGGCTTGGCGGCATCGATGAACCACTGCATCTCCTTTTCCTGAGCAGCGCGATCAAGGGTCGACATGTCGCCGATTTCCTTGTCGAGGAACGCCTTGGCCTCATCGATTCCGGCCCAGGCACTGCCTGCGCCGAACAACAGCACCATTGCTGTCGTTGTCGTCAATAATCGCGTTCGCATGGTTGTCCTCCCAGAGTTGCTGCGATTGCATTGTTGGGACAGGGCGGAATGCCCTGTCTCAATTTCATAAGTCAGACGAAGCGGAACACGCCGATGGCGTAGACCACCGAAATTGCCAGAGCCCACCAGAGGTTGGGACCAACGAGGCCAAGCCAGGCAAGATGGATATAGGCGGCGCCGAGCAGCGACACGAAAAGCCGGTCGCCCCGCGTCGTTTCAAAGCGCAATATGCCGATGCGGGGATTGCCGCCCGGCGAGAAGTATTCCCACACCGCCATGCCGATCAGAAGAAGGAAGATCGTCATGAAGAACAGTGCGGTCGGCACGGTCCATGCCATCCATGAAAGGTCCATGTCAGGCCTCCTTCCGTGCAAATCTAAAGTCAGAACGGGATGCTATCCTTGGCGCATTCCCGAGCACGCGCGCCTCCGCTATCCTCAGCGCACGCTCCTCCAAGCCCGTCATTATACCCTCCCCAGGGCGAAGCCCTTGGCGATATAGTTTCGGACGAAGTAGATGACGATGGCGCCCGGGATCAGGGTCAACACGCCGGCGGCGGCCAACAGCCCCCAATCCATGCCAGACGCTGAAACCGTGCGTGTCATCGTTGCCGCAATCGGCTTGGCATCGGTGGTCGTCAGCGTACGGGCGATCAGGAGCTCCACCCAAGAGAACATGAAGCAGAAGAAGGCGGCGACGCCGATACCGCTCGCGATGAGCGGCACGAAGATCTTCACGAAAAAGCGCGGGAACGAATAGCCGTCGATATAGGCGGTCTCGTCGATCTCCTTCGGCACGCCCGACATGAAACCCTCGAGGATCCAGACGGCGAGCGGCACGTTGAACAGGCAGTGCGCCAGAGCCACCGCGATATGTGTGTCAATGAGGCCGAATGCCGAATAGAGCTGAAAAAACGGCAGCGCAAACACCGCTGGCGGCGCCATGCGGTTGGTCAGCAGCCAGAAGAACAGGTGCTTGTCGCCAAGGAAGCGGTAGCGCGAGAAGGCATAGGCCGCAGGCAGGGCAACCAGCACCGAAATCACCATGTTCATGACGACATAGATGATCGAATTGATGTAGCCGCGATACCATGACGGGTCGGTGAAAATCACCGCGTAATTGTGAAGTGTCGGATTTTGCGGCCACAGCGTGAAGGTAGTCAAAATCTCCTGGTTGGTCTTGAAGCTCATGTTTACGAGCCAATAGATCGGAAGCAGCAGGAAGATGATGTACAGCGTCGGGACCAGCCACCAGAATTTCGACTCGTCGCCACGCCGCCGCATCCTGCGGGCCAGCGCCTTGTCGATCTGCCGCTGCTCGGCGGCAGGCCGTCCGCTTGTGCGTGCAAGGGTTTCGTTCTGCACCGACATGTCAGCGCTCCGCATCGTAGTTGGTCATGACGGTATAGAATATCCATGACAGGAGAAGGATGATCAGGAAGTAGATGATCGACATTGCTGCTGCCGGCCCCAGATCGAACTGGCCAATGGCGATCTTGACGAGGTCAATCGACAGGAATGTCGTGGAATTGCCGGGACCGCCGCCGGTGACGACGAAGGGCTCGGTGTAGATCATGAAACTGTCCATGAAGCGCAGGAGCACGGCGATGAGCAGCACGCGGTTCATCTTCGGCAGCTGGATGTAGCGGAAGACCGCCCAGCGCGACGCGCCATCGATCTTGGCAGCCTGGTAGAAGGCATCGGGGATCGAGACGAGACCGGCATAGCAAAGGAGTACGACGAGGCTCGTCCAGTGCCACACGTCCATGATAATGACCGTGAACCAGGCGTGCAGCGGGTTCTGCACATAATTGTACTTAATACCAAGGCTTTCCAGCGTATGGCCGAGAAGGCCGATATCGTTGCGGCCGAAGACCTGCCAGATCGTTCCGACGACATTCCAGGGAATGAGCAGCGGCAGCGCCATCAGGACGAGGCAGACGGGAACGCCCCAGCCACGGCGAGGCATGTTGAGGGCGATAACGATGCCGAGCGGCACCTCGATGGCGAGGATTATGAAAGAGAAGACGAGATTGCGACCGAGCGCTGCGTGAAAGCGGTCCGAATGCAGGATTTCCTCGTACCATTCTGTGCCGGCCCAGAAGAACTGATTGTTGCCGAATGTATCCTGCACCGAATAGTTGACGACGGTCATCAACGGAATGACGGCCGAAAACGCCACCAGCAACAGCATCGGCAGCACCATGAGCCAGGCCTTGTTGTTCCAGGTCTTATCCATGGCTGTTGCCTCCTGCCAGTGTGTGGAGGGTCGCGGACCAAAAGGTCATACCATGCATTGTCAGTTCCCTCCCACGCGCCAGGAATCGGCGTAGATATTGATGCCCTTCGGATCGAAAGCGATGTGCGGTTCGGCCGGAATTTCCTGGCCCTCGCCGACAATAACGGCGATCTCCTGCGTGCCGAGGCGGGTGCGCACGATCTTGTGGCGGCCAATATCCTCGACCTTGGCGATTTGAACGGGCATGCCGAGGCGGCCGAGCCGCACATATTCCGGGCGGATGCCGAGTTCGACCTTGCCTGCTATGGGAGCCGATGGCGAAGACAGTTGAATCTGATGCTCGCCAATGCGCGCCGCGCCGGCCTCGATCTCGACCGGCATCACATTCATGCCGGGAGAGCCGATGAAATAGCCGACGAAAGTATGTTTCGGCCGCTCGAACAATTCTTCCGGCGTGCCGATCTGCACGATCTCGCCGTCATACATGACCACCACCTTCTGGGCGAATGTGAGGGCTTCGGTCTGGTCGTGGGTGACGTAGACCATGGTATAGCCGAAGCGCTGGTGCAGTACCTTCAGCTGCGAGCGCAGCACCCACTTCATGTGCGGATCGATGACCGTGAGCGGCTCGTCGAAAAGGATGGCATTGACGTCGGAGCGGACAAGGCCCCGCCCCAGCGAAATCTTCTGCTTCTGGTCCGCCGTCAGGCCGCGCGCCTTCTTGTTGGCCCAGCTCGCCAGATCGATCATCTCCAGCGTTTCCTTGACCTTGCGATCGACTTCGGCTGCTGGAACGCCGCGGTTGCGCAGGGGAAAGGCGAGGTTGTCGTATACGGTCATCGTGTCGTAGATGACCGGAAACTGGAACACCTGGGCGATATTGCGTTCCTGGGTCGAAAGGTTGGTGACGTCCTCGCCATCGAACAGCAATTGCCCATGCGAGGGATGGAGGAGGCCCGAGATAATGTTGAGGAGGGTGGTCTTGCCGCAGCCGGAGGGTCCGAGCAGGGCATAGGCGCCGCCGTCCTCCCAGCTGTGGTGCACTTCCTTCAGCGCATAATCCTTGTCCGACTTCGGGTTGGGGACGTAGGCGTGGCGAATATGATTGAGGTCGATGCGTGCCATGGCCAGCCCCTATGCCGCGCGTTTCTGACCGCGGGTGACGGAATTGCCGGCCGCGTCAAAAATCATCAGGTTGCGTGGGTCGATGAAAATGTCGATCTGCTCATCGGGTGCGTAGATATGAATGCCATGGGTCAGCATGGTCCAGCGCGCATCGGCGAAGGAAAGGTGCACGAAGCTTTCAGATCCGGTGATCTCTGTCGCCGTGACCGTTGCCTTCAAGGCGATCTCATCGGGATGAGCCCGCGTCGTCTCGATATGGTGCGGCTGGAAACCGATCGTATAGGTTCCGTCGGCGAAATCCGCGAGATGCGGCGGCACCGGCAGTGTCACCCCGCCCTCGAGCTGGAAGGCCTTGCCGAACTTTGCCAGCGCGATGGTATTGAGCGGCGGGTCGGCAAAAGTCTGGGCGGTGATCAAATCATCCGGGCGGCGGAAGACATCGATGGTCGGCCCGAACTGAGTGATGCGGCCTTGCGCCAGCGTGGCCGTATTTCCGCCAAGCAGGAGCGCCTCATGCGGTTCGGTTGTCGCGTAGACAAAGATCGTGCCCGACTCCGCGAAAATCTTCGGCAGTTCCTGGCGCAGTTCCTCGCGCAGCTTGTAGTCGAGATTGGCCAGCGGTTCATCAAGGAGCACGAGCTTGGCATTCTTGACGATGGCACGCGCGAGCGCCGTACGCTGCTGCTGGCCGCCTGAAAGATTGAGCGGCGTGCGGTCGAGATATGGCGTCAGCTTCAACAGCTCGGCCGCCTTGCGCACTTCGCGATCGATGGTCTTGGCGTCCAGACCGGCAACGCGCATCGGCGAGGCAATGTTCTCATAGACGGTGAAGGCCGGATAATTGATGAACTGTTGATAGACCATCGCAACCGAGCGCTTTTGCACCGGAATACCCGTCACATCCTTGCCGTCAAACCACACCGAACCCGAGGTCGGCACGTCAAGGCCGGCCATAATGCGCATCAGGCTGGTCTTGCCCGACAGCGTCGGCCCTAGGAGCACGTTCAGTGTGGCGTGCTGCAAAGTCAGCGAAATATCGCTGAGATGGGGCTTGCCGCCCACCACCTTCGATACATCGCGCAATTCAAGCATTCGTGGTCCTCCCTTTGAGCGACGCTTGCCGCCCCGGCGATGTGGACCCTCCGTCCCATCGCCCGATTTCATTCCAGTCTATTCGGCCGCCAGCCTGCGCCGCCGGTCCACCGCATCTTCCATGAAGCGGTCGAGCGCGGCAGCCTCGTCGGCAGTCAGGTGCAAACCCTTCTTGGTGCGGCGCCACAGCACGTCCTGCGCCGTGACCGCCCATTCATGTGCAATCTGGTAGCGTACTTCGGCCTCGTAGAGATCGGAACCGAAATTCTTGCCCAGATCCTCGATCGACGTGGCCTTGCCAAGCAGCGTGCGCGCCTTGGTGCCGTAAAGGCGGAACAGCCGCCGCGCATGCGCCGCTTCAAGAAAGGGGTAGTCGGTTTTCAGTTTCTGCAATTCGGCATCGAACGCCGTCGCGGCAAAATCACCCCCGGGCAGCTTGCCGGCAGCGGTCCAGGGCTGGCCGCGCTTGCCGAGAAACGCTTCGATCTTTTCCAGCATGTGTTCCGACAGCCGGCGATAGGTGGTGATCTTGCCGCCAAAGATGTTGAGAAGCGGCGCCTTGCCTTCCACCGTGTCGGCCTTGAGGACGTAGTCGCGGGTCGCTTCCTGCGCCTTGGACGCGCCATCGTCATAAAGCGGCCGCACGCCGGAATAGGTCCACACGACATGTTCGCGCTTGACCGGTTCGACGAAGTACTCGCTCGCCGCGGCGCAAAGATAATCGATCTCGGCGTCGCTGATTTTAACCTCGGCGGGATTGCCGTGATAATCCTGGTCGGTGGTGCCGATGAGGGTAAAATCCTGCTCGTAGGGAATGGCGAATATGATGCGGCCATCGGTGTTCTGGAAGAAATAGGCGCGCGGATCGTCAAACTTCTTGCGCACGACGATGTGACTGCCCTGCACGAGCCGGACATTGTGCGCGTCATTGGCACCGACGACGCCGGTCAACACCTCGTCGACCCAGGGCCCCGCGGCATTGACGACGAGACGGGCGCGAACCTCCTCCGTCTCGCCGGTCAAACCGTCCTTCAGGGTCAAGGTCCAAGTCTCGGCGTCGCGCCGGGCGCTGACGACGCGGGTGCGGGTGCGCACGACAGCGCCGCGATCCGCGGCATCGCGGGCATTGAGCGCAACGAAGCGTGCATCGTTGACCCAGCAATCCGAATATTCGAAGGCGCGCGTATAAAGCGATTTGAGCGGCTTGGCTGCCGGGTCGCGGGTCATGTCGAGCGTGCGCGTTGCCGGCAGCTTCTTGCGCCCGCCAATATGGTCGTAGAGGAAGAGGCCCAGCCGCAACAACCAGGCGGGGCGAAGGCCCGCATGGTGCGGCAAGACGAAACGCATCGGCCATATGATATGCGGCGCGTTGGCCCAAAGCACTTCGCGTTCCATCAGGGATTCCCGCACGAGCCGGAACTCGTAATATTCGAGGTAACGCAGGCCGCCGTGGATGAGCTTGGTCGAACCGGAGGACGTGCCGCTGGCAAGATCGTTCATCTCGGCGAGGAACACCGAGAAACCACGGCCAACGGCATCACGGGCTATGCCGCATCCATTGATGCCACCGCCGATCACGAAGATATCGTAGATCTGTTCAGCCAAGCCCGGCAATCCCCACCCATGATTTCGCAGCGCACCATTTGTTCGCAATTGCGAAACATACATGAGGCGATTACGAAAGCAATACGAAACTGAAATGAACTATATAGCGCAACTTCGACGCGCACAAGAGCCGCAATCAAGCCGATGTTTCAATCAGGCGTACGTCGGCATCGGCGCAAATCCTGCGGATTGCCTCGCTCTCGCAGCGATCGGTGATGAAGGTGTGGACCTGCGAAAGATGCCCGATCCGGACCGGCGCGGTGCGCTCGAACTTGGTCGAGTCGGAAACGAGAATCACATGACGCGCATTCGCCATGATGGCTTGCGCCACCTTCACCTCGCGAAAATCGAAGTCGAGAAGCGCGCCGTCAGCATCGATGGCGGAGGTGCCGATGACGGCAAAATCCACCTTGAACTGGCGGATGAAATCGACCGCCGCTTCACCGACAATGCCGCCATCCGAGCCCCGGACGACGCCGCCAGCGATGACCACCTCGATATCGGGGTAGACACGCAACTTATTGGCAACGTTGATATTATTGGTAATTATCATGAGGCCCTTGCGATCAAGCAGGGCTTGTCCAACCGCTTCCGTGGTCGTTCCGATATTGACGAAGAGCGATGCATTGTCAGGTATCAGGCCGGCGGCGGCGCGTCCGATTGCTTCCTTCTCCGCTGCGGCAATCAGGCGGCGCGATTCATATTCCAGGTTCTGAATGCCCGACGGAAAAAGAGCGCCACCATGGATTCGGTTGAGCAGGCGCTGGTCGCAAAGGTCGTTCAAGTCTTTACGGATCGTCTGCGGGGTAACATTGAAATGAAGCGCGAGATCGTCAACAAGGACGCGCCCATGTTCCTTGGCCATTTCGATGATTTCGGCGTGCCGGGAGGAAAGGAACATGGACATAGACTTTCATTTTCGTTTTTTCGCGCATTATACGAAAACGAAAACGATCACATGTCAATCGAGCCCAATGCGAAACCGCGCCTTTTTCAGGCCGTGGCGCCTTCGATAATGTCGAAGCCGGTGTTGATGATCGTCTTCTCCTGCGGCCTTTCACGGCTTTCGATGAGTTTCTCGGCCGCCGTGAGCCCGATGAGAAAACGCCGGGACAGAATGGTCGAAAGCGGCATCGGCATGGCCTGCCCTATGTCGAGCCCGTTGAAGCCAAAGATACCGAGCTTTTCCCTGACTGCGATCCCGCGGTGCATGCAATGGAAAATGCCGCCCATCGCCATATCGTCGTTCGGAAAGACCACGACGTCGAGGGAAGGCTCGGCACCAAGGAGAATTTCCAGCGAGTCCCGCCCCGCCTTCGTCGAACTCGGACCAGGCTGCCTGTGCTCGGCAATCAGCGAAAGCCCGGCCTCGCGCAAAGAGGTGCAAAGCCCTTCGTAGCGGGCGCTGGCGCGATCGTCCGTGGCGACGCTATGCCCGGCATAGCCGAACCGGCGATAGCCGCGCTGAACCAGATGGCGGCCGGTTTCATAGCCAGCCTGCCGGTGTGACATGCCGACGGCGATATCGACAGGGTCGCCGTCTATGTCCATGAGTTCGGCGACGCGAAAGCGTCCATGTTCGAGGTGACGGCGCGCGGTCGGGGTATGGTGCAACCCCGCGAGGATCACTGCCGCAGGCTGCCAGGCGAGAAACGACAGAAGGATGCGCTCTTCGATCAGCGGATCGTAGTCTGTCACGCCGATGACGGGCTGGTAGGCCGTATGTGTCAGCGCCGAATGAATTCCGCGCAGCACGTCTGGAAAGACGATGTTGGAGAGGGACGGCAGCAGCACGCTCATCAGTGTCGAGCCGGCGGAGGCGAGGCTGCCGGCGGCGCGGTTCGGTATATAACCGAGTTCGGCGATCGCGGTGAGGACGCGCGTGCGGGTGGAATCGGCGATTGGTCCACGATCGCGAACGACGCGCGATGCCGTGATTTCGCTGACGCCGGCAAGGCGCGCGACATCTGCCAGGGTCGGCAGGTCAGGGCTGCGATGAGCGTTGCGTTTGCGCGGCATGTGTCAATCCGGACGGCTGACGAAATTTATTTTATGACAGCGCTACCATAAAACGCTTGATGAATGCTAGTCAGTGTGCATAACTTTATGACAGCGCTGTCATTGTTAAGTGTTTCGGGTCTTGGGAGAGGCCCTTCGGAGGATTCTTGCCCATGCACGTACTGGTCATCGGTGCAGCCGGAATGGTTGGCCGCAAATTGCTCGACAAGATCGCATCGCAGCCGGGCGCGCTTGGCAGGGACATTGAAAAGCTCATTCTCGTCGATGTCATCAAGCCTGATGCCCCAGCTTCGCTCGCAAGCATTTCGACCTCGCGTGCTGCCGACCTTTCGGAACCCGGCGTCGCCGAATCACTGATTGCGAGCCGCCCCGACCTCATCTTTCATCTCGCTGCGATCGTTTCGGGCGAAGCCGAAGCCGATTTCGAAAAAGGCTACAAGGTAAACCTCGATGGTACCCGGCAGTTGTTCGAAGCGATCCGGCTCGAGAGCGCCAAGTCGCCCTACAAGCCACGCGTCGTCTTTGCTTCGTCCATCGCGGTCTTTGGACAGCCCTTCCCGGAAAAGATCGGCGACGAGTTCTTCACGACACCGCTGACGAGCTATGGCACGCAGAAGGCGATTTGCGAACTTCTGCTCTCCGACTATAGCCGCCGCGGCTTCTTCGATGGCATAGGCATTCGCTTGCCGACGATCTGCATCCGCCCGGGCAAGCCCAACAAGGCGGCGTCCGGCTTCTTTTCCAATATCCTGCGCGAACCGCTTGTCGGCCAGGAAGCGGTATTGCCCGTCGATGAAAGCGTTCGCCACTGGTTCGCAAGCCCGCGTTCCGCCGTCGGGTTCTTTCTTCACGCTGCAAGCCTTGATCTCGAAAAAGTCGGCGACCGGCGCAATCTTTCCATGCCTGGCCTCTCCGCCCTGGTAGGCGAGGAAATTGCGGCTCTGCAACGCGTTGCCGGGGAAAAAGCTGTAAGGTTGATCCGGCGCGAGCCGGATGCAACAATCCAGAAGATCGTTGCAGGCTGGGCCACGGATTTCGATACGAAACGGGCCACAGCATTAGGCTTCAAGGCTGAAACCGCCTTCGATGACATCATCAAGGCGCATATCGAAGACGAACTCGGCGGGAACATTTAGGGCATGGCTTACAATCAGCAATCCGGCAAGGGCAAGATTGCCCTCGTCACCGGCGGCGGCACAGGTGTTGGCCGAGCAATTTCCGCAGCGCTTCTCGGTGCCGGCTATACGGTTGTCATCTGCGGGCGGCGCGAGGATGTGCTTGAGGATACGGCAAGGACGCTCGCCGCCGAGACAGGCGGCAAAGTCAAGGCGATCGCGGCGGATGTCAGCGATCCCCAATCGGTTTCGGGGCTCTTCAATGCGATCCAATCGGAATTCGGACGGCTCGATCTCCTCGTCAACAATGCCGGCGTGAATGTTCCGAACATTCCGATGGAAGAACTCACTTTCGATCATTGGAGCGCCATTGTCGGGGCAAACCTGACCGGCGTGTTCCTCTGCACGCAGCAAGCCATGAAACTGATGAAGGCGCAGACGCCGCGCGGCGGACGTATCATCAACAATGGCTCGATCTCTTCGCAGACGCCCAGGCCGCATTCCGCGCCCTATACTGCGACAAAGCACGCCGTGACGGGTCTCACCAAATCGACCGCGCTCGATGGCCGTCCGTTCGACATTGCCTGCGGGCAGATCGATATCGGCAATGCCGGCACGGAAATGACGTCGAAAATGTCCAGCGGCGTCCTGCAGGCGAACGGCGAGACGGCAAGCGAGCCGACGATCCCTGCCCACCATATTGGCGACGCAGTCGTGCACATGGCGAGCCTGCCGCTGGAAGCAAACGTGCTGACAATGACGATCATGGCAACGAAGATGCCGCTCGTCGGACGCGGCTAATACAAAATCGACGGCAGCGGTCGGGAGAATCGCCGCCACAGGGACAATATTTGGAGGAGAACGCATGGCATCGGTTGAATTCGCCAACGTACGAAAATCATTCGGGACGCACCCGGTCATCAAGGGCGTCGATATCGAGATTGCCGATGGCGAATTCGTTATTCTTGTCGGCCCCTCCGGCTGCGGCAAGTCCACATTGCTGCGCATGCTGGCGGGACTTGAAAACATCTCCGCCGGCGAAATCCGCATTGGCGGCCAGGTCGTCAACGGTCTCGCGCCGAAAGAGCGCGATATCGCCATGGTCTTCCAGAATTATGCGCTCTATCCGCATATGACGGTTGCCGACAATATGGCTTTCTCGCTCAAGCTTAAGGGCGCACCGAAGTCGGAGATCGACAAGCGGGTGAAGCCCGCTGCGGAAATTCTCGGCCTGTCGCATCTTCTCGAACGTTTTCCGCGGCAGCTTTCGGGCGGCCAGCGCCAGCGTGTCGCGATGGGGCGCGCCATCGTTCGCGACCCGCAGGTCTTTCTTTTCGATGAGCCCCTGTCAAACCTCGACGCGAAGCTGCGCGTTGCCATGCGGGCGGAAATCAAGGAACTGCACCAGCGCCTGAAGACCACGACAGTCTATGTAACGCACGACCAGATCGAAGCCATGACCATGGCCGACAAGATCGTGGTCATGCATGACGGTATCGTCGAGCAGATCGGTGCACCGCTCGAACTCTACGATCAGCCGGCTAATCTGTTTGTGGCAAGCTTCATCGGCTCGCCGGCGATGAACATGATCAAGGGCAAGCTCGATCCCAACGACAATGCGAAGTTCGTGACCGACAAGGGCATCGTCCTCCCCGTCGCGAAGGCGCCGGAGAGCGCCAAGGGACGCGCGTTGATCTATGGTCTGCGCCCCGAACACATGACTATCAGCAGCGGTGGCATACCGGCAGAGGTTGTGGTCATCGAGCCGACCGGCTCGGAAACCCAGATGATCATGCGTATTGGCGGCGATGACATTACCGGCGTCTTTCACCAGCGCGTCAGCGCCAAGCCCGGTGAGACAATCGGGCTCTCCATCCATGCGGAAGCCACGTATCTGTTCGACGCGGAGACGGGCCAGCGCCTGGTTTGACAAGCGGCTGCCTGCCGTTCGGGGCAGCAGGCGCCGTGCATAATTGTCCCCGAATGCAATTTGCCGGGAACGTGGGAGCGTTCCGGGAGAGGACTTAAATCATGGAGGAGAATCAATGACCATCAATAGAAGACATCTTCTTGGCGCGTCAGCAGGGCTCGTCGCGGCTGCCGGGCTCAATCGCTTCGGCCTTACCCCCGCCTTCGCCCAGTCGGCGCCGGCATACAAGCCGGAGGAAGGCGCCAAGCTGCGTCTGTTGCGCTGGGTGCCGTTCGTTCCGGCCGAAGAGGCGGCCTGGCTCGCAAACACCAAGAAGTTCACCGACGCCACCGGCGTTCAGGTGCGCATCGACAAGGAAAGCTGGGAAGACGTTCGCCCGAAGGCGGCTGTCGCCGCCAATGTCGGCTCCGGTCCCGACATGGTCATGAGCTGGTTCGACGATCCGCAGCAATATCCTGACAAGCTCGTCGACGTGACCGAGCTCGGCGAATATCTCGGCTCGGCGCATGGTGGCTGGTATCCGGGTCTTGAAGGCTATGCCAAGCGCGATGGCAAGTTCATCGCGCTGCCGCTCTGCGCCATCGGCAACGCGGTCGTTTATCGCGACAGCCACATGAAGGCTGCGGGTTTCAGCGAGTTTCCGAAAGACACGGCGGGCTTCCTCGAGCTCTGCAAGGCCCTGCATGCCAAGGGAACGCCCGCCGGCTTCCCGCACGGCAAGGCCGTCGGCGACGGCAACAACTATGCTCACTGGCTGCTATGGAGCCATGGCGGCAAGATGGTCGACGAGAGCGGCAAGGTTGTCATCAACAGCCCCGAGACGCTTGCATCGGTCAAGTACGCGCAGGAGCTGTACAAAACCTTCATTCCGGGCACCGAAAGCTGGCAGGACGTCAACAACAACCGTGCATTCCTTGCCGGCCAGGTATCGCTGACCGCCAACGGCGTTTCGGTGTATTATGCCGCGATCAAGGATCCGGCCATGAAGGCGATTGCCGACGACATGCGCTCGGTCAACCTGCCGATCGGTCCGGTCGGACAGTCTGTCGAGTTGCACCAGACTTCGACGATCTCGATCTTCAAGCACACCAAATATCCGGAAGCAGCAAAAGCCTATCTGCAGTTCATGTATCAGGCCGACAATATGAACGCCTGGATCACGGGGGCCAGTGCCTATTGCTGCCAGCCGTTGAAGGAATTTGCAGCAAATCCGGTTTGGACATCGAACCCGATCCATGCCGCCTATGCCAAGGCATCCGAGACGCTGCGGCCGAACGGCTATGCCGGTCCGCTCGGAACCGCTTCGGCCGGCGTGATGGCCGACTACGTGCTCGTCGACATGTATGCGACGGCCGTAACCGGCCAGATGTCGCCGGAAGACGCCATCGCCCAGGCGGAAAAGCGCGCCAACCGCTACTACACGCTTTAGGCATGACAGCGATCTTCCGCCGCCAACGCGCGGCGGAAGGTCCTCCAGCGCTGACGAGGAAACCGGAGACTTCCGATGACAATGACGCAAACCGCAAAGCAGGAATCCGCCTTCCGCTCCTTCGCGCGCAGCAATACCGCCATCGGCGCACTGTTCATGCTGCCTGCCGCGGTCTTTCTCCTGTGCTTTCTGACCTATCCACTCGGCCTCGGGGTCTGGCTCGGCTTCACCGATGCGAAGATCGGGCGCGACGGCGTCTTCATCGGCCTTGAAAACTACGAGGCGCTGGCGGGCGACTCGGTATTCTGGATGGCCGTCAGCAACACCGTCTTCTACACGCTCTTCGCCTCGATCCTGAAATTCATCCTCGGCCTGTGGCTCGCGCTCATTCTCAACGAGAACCTGCCGTTCAAGTCGTTCTTCCGGGCTATCATCCTTCTGCCCTGGGTCGTGCCGACTGTCCTTTCCGCCCTCGCCTTCTGGTGGATCTACGATGCGCAGTTCTCGATCATATCCTGGTCGCTCATGCAGCTCGGCTGGATCGACACCCCGATCAACTTCCTCGGCGAGCCCAACAATGCGCGCGCCTCCGTGATCGCCGCCAATGTCTGGCGCGGCATTCCCTTCGTCGCCATCTCGTTGCTTGCCGGCCTGCAGACGATCCCGCAGTCCCTGCATGAGGCAGCCTCGCTCGATGGGGCAACGCCGTGGCAGCGTTTCCGCTTCATCACACTGCCCATGCTGACGCCGATCATCGCGGTGGTGATGACCTTCTCGGTGCTCTTTACGTTCACCGATTTCCAACTGATCTACGTTCTGACCAAGGGCGGACCGGTCAATGCCACGCACCTTATGGCGACCCTGTCGTTCCAGCGTGGCATCCCCGGCGGCCAGCTCGGCGAGGGAGCCGCGATTGCGGTGGCCATGATCCCGTTCCTGCTTGCTTCGATCCTGTTCAGCTTCTTCGGCCTGCAGCGCCGCAAGTGGCAACAGGGCGGACAGGATTGAGCGGAACAAGGAGGACAGCATCATGAGCATTACCGAACAGAGCAACGCCCAGCCGCTTACCGATGATGCGCAGGGCATGAGCTATCTCAATCGCCTGCCGCGACGCATTGTGGTGCTGTACCTGCCGCTTGCGGTCTTCGTCTTCGTGCTGCTTTTCCCGTTCTACTGGATGGCGATCACGGCGGTGAAGCCGAATTCGCAGCTGACCGATTACAGCAATTTCAGCCCGTTCTGGGTGGTCGGCCCGACGCTCGACCACATCAAGTACCTCTTGTTCGAGACCTCCTATCCAGGCTGGCTGTGGAACACGGTGGTGATTTCCGTATGCGCAACCTTCCTTTCACTCGCCGCTTCGGTCTTCGCCGCCTATGCCATCGAACGCATCCGGTTTTCGGGGTCACGCTCGGTCGGCCTGATGATCTTCCTCGCCTACCTGGTTCCGCCTTCGATCCTCTTCATTCCCCTTGCCGTTATCGTCTTCAAGTTCGGCATCTACGACACGCGCTGGGCGCTGATCTTCACCTATCCGACGTTTCTCATTCCTTTCTGCACCTGGCTGCTTATGGGCTATTTCCGCTCCATACCCTTCGAGCTCGAAGAGAGCGCACTCGTCGATGGCGCGTCCCGCTGGCAGATCCTCGTCAGGGTCATATTGCCGCTGGCGGTGCCGGGAATGATCTCGGCGGGCATTTTTGCCTTCACATTGTCGTGGAATGAGTTCATCTATGCACTCACCTTCATCCAATCCTCGGAAAACAAGACTGTCCCAGTCGGTGTCCTGACGGAGCTGGTTCGAGGCGATGTCTTCGAGTGGGGATCACTGATGGCGGGCGCCCTTTTCGGGTCGCTGCCCGTCGTCATTCTCTACTCGTTCTTCGTTGACTATTACGTTTCCTCCATGACCGGCGCGGTCAAGGAGTAACTCACCAGGAGTTCTTTCAAAATGACGACGTCCAGCACCCCGAAAAAGCTCCGTTCGCAGGAATGGTGGGATAATCCCGACAATCCGGGGATGACCGCGCTCTATCTCGAACGCTATTTGAACTATGGCCTGACCCGCGAGGAACTGCAGTCGGGCAAGCCGATCATTGGCATTGCCCAGACCGGCTCCGACCTTTCGCCTTGCAACCGCCACCATATCGAACTCGCCAAGCGCGTGCGCGACGGCATCATTGCGGCCGGCGGCATTCCCTTTGAATTTCCGGTGCATCCAATCCAGGAGACCGGTAAGCGTCCGGGCGCTGCGCTCGACCGCAACCTCGCCTATCTCGGCCTCGTCGAAGTGCTTTTCGGCTACCCGCTCGATGGCGTCGTCCTTACCATCGGCTGCGACAAGACCACGCCCGCCATGCTGATGGGCGCCGCAACCGTCAACATTCCTGCGATTGCGCTCTCCGTTGGCCCCATGCTCAACGGCTGGCATCGTGGCGAGCGCACAGGCTCTGGAACCATCGTCTGGAAATCGCGCGAGAAGCTCGCCGAGGGCGAAATCGACTACAACGAGTTCATGGATATCGTCGCCTCGTCGGCGCCGTCCGTTGGTTATTGCAATACGATGGGTACGGCGACCACGATGAACTCGCTCGCCGAGGCGCTCGGCATGGAACTGCCCGGTTGTGCGGCAATTCCCGCGCCATATCGCGAGCGCGGCCAGATCTCCTACGATACCGGAAAACGCATCGTTGAAATGGTGCGCGAGGACCTGAAGCCCTCCGATATCATGACGCGTCAGGCTTTCGAGAATGCCATCGTCATCAACTCGGCCATCGGCGGTTCCACCAATGCCCCGATCCACTTGAACGCAATTGCCCGCCACCTCGACGTTCCGCTCGACAATGACGACTGGCAGACACTCGGCCACGACGTTCCGCTGCTCGTCAACCTGCAGCCCGCCGGTGAATATCTCGGCGAGGACTATCACAGGGCCGGGGGCGTTCCGGCAGTCGTCGCCGAACTGATGAAGGCGGGCAAGCTGCCGCATCCCGGTGCGCTGACCGTCAACGGCAACAGCATCGGCAACAATTGCGAGAATGCCGAGAACCTGAATACCGACGTGATCAAGCCGTTCGAGGCGCCGCTCAAGAAGAAGGCCGGGTTCATCAATCTCAAGGGCAATCTCTTCGATAGCGCCATCATGAAGACCAGCGTGATCTCGGAAGAATTTCGTGAGCGCTATCTATCCAATCCGGATGATCCGGAAGCTTTCGAAGGCATCGCCGAGGTATTCGAAGGTCCCGAGGACTATCACCATCGCATCGACGATCCGAAGCTCGCGCTCAACGAGCACAGCATCCTGATCATGCGCGGTACCGGGCCTATCGGCTATCCGGGAGCGGCTGAAGTCGTGAACATGCAGCCACCGGCCTATCTGTTGAAGAAGGGTATCCACGCGCTTCCGTGTCTTGGCGATGGCCGCCAGTCCGGAACGTCCGGCTCGCCATCCATCCTCAATGCTTCCCCGGAAGCCGCGGTCAATGGCGGGCTCGCACTGGTACGCTCCGGCGATCATCTACGGATCGATCTCCTCAAGGGCACGGCCGATATCTTAATCGACGACGAGGAACTGCAGAAGCGCAAGGACGACCTGAAGGCCGCCGGCGGATACAAATATCCGGCGAGCCAGACGCCCTGGCAGGAAATCCAGCGCGGCATGGTCGGTCAGCTCGATGAAGGCATGGTGCTGAAGCCTGCGGTCAATTACCAGCGCATTGCCCAGACGAAGGGGTTGCCGCGAGACAACCACTGAGCGTTCAGGGAGGACACCATGGCGAATGCAATAAGGCGCTATGAAGGGCGGCATGCGGTCATTACCGGCGGCGCTTCGGGCATCGGCTTGACCACGGCTGCGCGCATTGTCTCGGAAGGCGGCACGGTCAGCCTTTGGGATGTCGACGACGGCAAGATCGAAGAAGCCCGGGCGGCGCTCGGTGATGGCGCCCACGGCATCAGGCTTGACGTCTCGGCTCCGGACGAAGTGGAAGCGGCTGCAAAGGCGACGGCAGAGAAGTTCGGCAAGATTGACGTGTTGATCTGCTCAGCCGGCATTACCGGTCCCAATGCCAAGGTCGCCGATTATCCGATCGACGCATGGAAGCGTGTCTTCGACATCAACGTCAACGGGCTCTTCTATTGCAACCGCTTCGTCGTTCCGATCATGCAGAAGAACGGCTATGGTCGCATCGTCAATGTCGCCTCGATCGCCGGCAAAGAGGGTAATCCCAATGCCTCCGCCTACAGCGCTTCCAAGGCGGCTGTGATCGGTTTCACCAAATCGCTTGGCAAGGAACTGGTCCAGGATGGCATTACCGTCAATGCGATCACGCCAGCGACGGTCGACACGCCGATCCTCCAGCAACTGCAACCGAGTTTCATCGACTATATGCTTTCGAAGATCCCGATGCAGCGTTTTGGCAAGGTCGACGAACTTGCCTCGCTGATCACATGGATCGCCAGCGAGGAATGCTCATTCACCACGGGCGCCGTATTCGATATTTCGGGTGGCCGCGCCACCTATTGACGCCCTCCAGCCAGGAAAAGGTAAACCCATGAAACTCTTGCGCTATGGTCCTGCGGGCCAGGAAAAGCCGGGCCTTGTCGACAAGGACGGGAAGGTCCGCGATCTTTCTGCCCACGTAAAGGATATCGCTGGCGACGCCATATCACCGGAAGGCTTGAAGAAGCTTGCCGCAATTGATCCGGCCTCGCTGCCGCTGGTCGAGGCCGACCGCTATGGCCCTTGTGTGGCGGGAACCGGTAAATTCATCTGCATCGGTCTCAACTATTCCGATCACGCTGCCGAAACCGGCGCCAAGGTGCCGCCGGAACCGATCATCTTCATGAAGGCGACGTCCGCGATCGTCGGCCCGAACGACGATGTCGAGATTCCGCGCGGCTCGGAAAAGACCGACTGGGAGGTCGAGCTTGGCGTCGTCATCGGCAAGCACGCGAAATATGTGAGTGAGGATGAGGCGCTCGATTACGTTGCCGGCTATTGCCTGATCAACGACGTGTCCGAGCGAGCGTTCCAGGCCGAGCGTCAGGGCCAGTGGACGAAGGGCAAGAGCTGCGACACATTCGGCCCGACCGGTCCCTGGCTCGTCACCAAGGACGAAGTCGCCGATCCGCAGAACCTCAAGATGTGGCTCGATGTCAACGGCCACCGCTACCAGGACGGTTCCTCGGCGACGATGGTCTACGGCGTCAAATACCTCGTCTCGTACCTGTCGCAATTCATGAGCCTGCATCCGGGCGACATCATTTCGACCGGCACACCGCCCGGCGTCGGTCTCGGCCAGAAGCCGAACGTGTTTCTCAAGGCCGGAGACGTGATCGCACTCGGGATCGAAGGCCTCGGCGAACAGCATCAGAAGGTCGTCCAGGGTTAGTCCGGCGGATCGTCGCTTTTTTTCGCATTGGATCCTCGCGCTCTCGTCCCTGAGGATCCGCTCTTTGCATCGTGGCTCAGCCAGGGGCATGGATCCTCGGGAGACAAGGGCCCGAGGATGCCGGCAGTGTGGTGGGCGAGGATGACGCCAACCTGGTGGCGAGGATGGCGGCAGCGTGTGGGGAGGATGGCGGAAGTTTGTGGACGAGCAAGATGCTGACCGTTGTGGGCAAGGATGGCAACGGCAGTGGTGCTGGCGGTGACTCGGTCAGGGCAGGCGCTTAGTTTGGCGGAGCTTCGCAGCCCGGAAAAGCCTGTCAGCCTCCATTCCCGACTGCATTCAAGTGGCAACTGATGCCGGGACGCGTTTCTTGATTTCCCGGCCGCCACACTCACCCCGCGACGGCAGCCTCGCCGTCCTCTCCGGCTGGCCAGCCCTCAATAGTCCTTTTCGTAGAACAGTCCTGCGCCCGAATCGCCGTCGGCACCGACGGAGCCTCGCGCCTTCAGGTTCGGCGTGATGTCGAGATTGACCGTACCCTTGCTCGATCCACCTGAACCTGCCTCGACACCGAGGTAGACATTGTCGCGGATATAGCGCCCTGCGCGCACGCCAGTATTGCCCTTGGCGTCGGTAATGACGTCAAGATCATCAAGGCCGGTACTCTTGCGCAGATTATCGAGCAGCGACGAACGCTGGCCGCCGGCGAGTTCCGCCGCGGCAGCGGCGAGGCGCGCCACCTGCAGCGGCGACAATTCGCCGATCGAACGCTTGAATATCAAACGGGCAAGAACCTCGTCCTGCGGCAGTTCCGGCTGCGACGAGAAGGTGATCTTCAGGTCAGATACCCGGCCCCTCACCATGACATTGACGGTAATGTCCGACCCTTGGGTTGTTGCAACAAAGTTTATTTCGGGGTCGAGGTCGCCGACGAGCGTGACCTGGCCTTCGGTAAAGGTAATGCGCTGGCCAAGAATGCCAAGCCGGCCGCGGATAAGATCGAATGCGCCGACCGGCTGGATATCGGTGGCAGGACCAGTCAGGCGCACCGAACCGCCGATTTCGGCATCGAGACCGCGACCGCGAATGAAGATCTTGTTCGGCGCGTTCACGTTGATATCGAGACGAACGATGCTCGGCCGCGCCGTGGATGCGCCAGCCTTCCGCGTTCCATCGACACCGGCGCGGCGCAACGTTTTCACCACCGCCTTTGACGGGTCCTTGTGGCGAACATCGATCATTGCGGCAGAACCGCCGAAGTTTTCCGGCACGGTGATCTCGGCACGATTGACATCGATGTTACCGGCAATCACCGGATCGCGGGTGAGCGGACCGCGGACCGTAAGCGCGCCCGTAACGGTCGCAACGAGCAGGTCGTCGTCGACATAGCGCGCCTTATCCAGCCGGATATCGATATTGGCGGGGAAGTTTGCTGCAGCGTCCGTTGAAATCGTGCCGCTGGCGCTGATCGAGCCGCCGGTCGAAAGCGCGGCGTTGAAGGTGCGAATGGTCACCGTCGTTCCCGCCATATCGCCAAGCAACGTAATGCGTTGCAGCCGAAGATTCGTCTGCGGGTCGAGCACCTCGGCGCCATTGGCGGAGAAGTTGCCGCGAATCTGCGGCTGACTGAAGCTTCCCGAAACTGCGGCTGATACTTCAATGGTGCCCTTGGCCTGCGTCCCGCGCTCGGCGAGGGAGCGATTGACCAGCGAAAGCGGTATCCGGCCGGTGACGTTGACGCCCAGACCGGATCCGGACAGCGGAACATTGCCGTCGGCCGATACAGTCAGTCCTTGCGGCCCGTCCACCTTGGCGGAAGAGAGGTTCAGCGCGTTATTGGCAAAACGGCCCGCGGCGGCAAGCTGCAATGGCGCCAGTCCGTTATCCTGCAGGGGACGTGCAGTAAGGCCGGCACCCTTCAGGTTGAACTCCACATCGGGCCGGCTCAATGTGCCGGTGACACGGCCGCCGCCCGAGATATCGCCGCCAAGATTCTGGTCCCTGACGACGCCGTTGAGCGCCCGCAGCGGCAGGCTGCGCAGGTTGAAATCAATGCCGAGCTGGCCACCGGCAAGCGGAACGGACCCTTTTGCCGACGCATCGATACCGCCGGCGCCGGTTACATGTGCGTCGACGTTCAACTGGTCGGTGGTCGAGGTCCCCTTGGCATCGACATTGACGGCGTCGACACCCGCCTGCTTCAACGCGGCAGCAGTGATGCCGCGTGCCTGCACATCGAAATTTACATCGGGTTTCTGGCGTGTGCCGCTGATCCGGGCCTGGCCGTTGATCTCGCCACCGAGCCCAAGGTCGGGCTTGATCAGATTGGCGATGCTGAGCGGCAATCGCTGGGCGGCGACGGTCAAGCTCAGCGTTTCGGCAACATCACCGCTGACGGTGACCTTGCCCCCGTCAATATCGAGCAGGATATCGCCAAAGGAAATATTGCTGCCAGCAACATTGATCGCGGCCGGTGCGGTCAGCCTCGCGGCAACGTCGCCGCGCGTGAGCTCAGCCTTGGCAAGCGACAACAGGAAACCGTTGTCCGTGGGTTGCAGTGCGCCGGTCGTGGCGATGTGCGCGCTGTTGGCGAGGCTTGCGCCAACTACGAAATTGGTCGTTCTACCCGACTGCATGGCGCGCGCTTCGGCCACGGTGATGTCGATGCCGGCCGCCGATACATCGGTCGCAGTCACCGAACCATTGGCTGAAGGAACTTTGAAAATGTCCTGCGCCGTCAGGGCAATCGCTGCCTTGCCGACACGGATGTCATTGGCCTTCAGACCGTTTACCTGCCCCTTTACCTCGACATTCTGTTTCTCGTCATCGTGGGTAAGCGCAATCGTTGCATCCGCCTTACCGGTGGCGTTGACGAGGAACAGGGCCGCCGCCGTCGAAAGATCCGTCGAAGCAAGGGTAAAATTACCCTGCAGCAGCCCTTTTGGGTTCTGCGTGACGTCGCCGCGCAGCCGTGTCCCGCCGGCGATGAACTGGATATCGCTCAAGCGCTTCTCGTCAGCACGGATTGCGATATTCGTGCTGAGGTCTGCCCGCTTGTCGTCGAGGAAGGCGAGACCGGAAACCCTGCCGTCGACATTGCCATTGAACAGCGTGCCATTGAAGGTCAGGGCCCCATCGGTCAGCTTGCGCCCCGAGAGTGCGCCTTGCGGCACGCCGGCATTGAAGGCGAGCGCTATGATATTGTCCTGGCCGCGTGCGCTGCCCTTCACCTTGAGAGCGCCCTTCGCCTTTTCGGAAAGCAGGGCGAGATCGCTCAGATCGAGGCCGAAATCGAAGTTCGCTGCGCCAGTCGCGAAGGTTCCGTTAGCCGTGAGAAGCGTTTGTGGATTCTCGACGCGGAAGTTCCTGGCGCTAAGACCGGCTTCGCCGCGGGCAAGACCGCCGGTAAGGCGCGTCTCGCCGGCAAGCACCTTGTCGGCAGCGTCGATGCCGAGCTTCATGCCAGTTGCCCGCCCGTCGAGCATGAGATCGAACCCGCCCTTCAGCATTTCGATCAAGCCATTGGCCTTGAGGTCGAGCGAGCCGGCAAGGTCGCGCCCGGCAAGGGCGGAGAACGGTGCAAGGCTCGATGCCTTGACCAGAATATCGCCCTGGTAAGCGAAATTCTGGATCGTGCCTTCAAGGCCAGCGCTGAACCCGTTCGCCGCGATGAGAGCCTGGCTGAGGTTGACAGGGGTACCTGCCTTCCAGTCGCCATTGATCTTGAGTTGGACCTTGTCGCCGAGCGCTTCGGCAACATCGGCGCGCGTCGCGGTAATGCCGGAAACGTCGCCCGTTACGTCAAAGGTGAGCGACCGAGCGGTCGGGCTGTCGAGATTCTCGGCAATGCCCTTGCCAAGAAGATTGACGTTACGGGCAGCAAAGCTCTCCGTCGTCAGATTGGTGATCTCGATGCTGCTCGTCCAGTCGTTGGTGGCGCTGGCGCCAAACGAGACGGCAAGCACGGCCTTGTCGACGGTGGTCTGCCCGCCTTTGACCGGGAGGATCACCTTTTTGCCGGACGGATCGGCAATCGTGCCATCGATCTTCAGGCGGCGCGGGAAGAGATCGTCGGTCGTATCGCCAGTGGCGTTGAGCGTGAGCGAATTGCTCCTGATGCTGAGTTGATCGAGCGCGACACCGCCGCCGTCACGGGCGACGCCATTGACGACGAGTGCGGTCTCGTTGCCGAAGAAATCGCGGAAGATAGGCGGCACCAGCGTGGCGATTTCGCCGTTCATCGTTGCCTTGAAGGCGAGGCCATCTGGCTGGCGGTCGAATTTTGTATCGCCGGTGAGAACGCGCTTGCCGGCAGCGTCGAGGGTCAACTGCAGGGCAAGGTCGCTTACCGGGCCCGATCCCTTCAGCGCCAGCGCCACGGGGGGCCTGCCTTCAATATTGAGAAGATTGGCAACGATGCCGTTCTGCGGCTCATTCAAGGTCAGATCGAGGTCGAGCTGCTGGCTCTGATTTGCATAAGCCGCCTTGATGTTGAACTCGCCGCCGGGCCCATCCAGGCGTTTGACGGCAAGCGTCGTATCAAGCGATCCGCTTTCAAGCTTCAGGTTGCCTGCGATGGAGATTTCCGACCGGAGGCCGAATACACCGTCGCCAAAGGCAATGCGCGCAACCTGCAAATCCTGGAGAATGACGGCAAGCGGGAGTTCCGGCAGACTGAAACCCTTGGCTTCCGGCGAAGGCAAGCTGTCGTCGGGAAGCGGCTTGCGAAAGACGTCGATACGATCGGCAGCAAGCGTGTTGATATCGAGCCGGCCTCTCAGAAGCGCAAGGCGGCTCCAGACAATGCGGGCATTGGTGATCTTGAGCCAGACGCCCTCGCGGTCCGCCACCGTTATGCTGCCGATGCTCGCTTCGGAGGAAAGCACGCCCTGGATGTCCGAAATGACGATCTGCCGGTTGGGGGTCGAAAGCTGGTTCTGAACGAAGCTCAGGAAGTAGGATTTCTCCGCCTCGGCGCTATCCTGCGCCAAGGCCGGGGCTGCAAAAAGCAGCAGGAAGACGCTTACGAGGAACCGGGTCAAAACGCTTGTCCTATGCCAACATAGAGAGCAAAATCTGGATCGTCGTGGGTGCGGTCGAGCGGTACCGCAAAGTCGAGGCGGATCGGGCCAAGGCCGGTATTGTAGCGCAAGCCGGCGCCAACGCCGACACGGAGTTGTTCGGAAAAGTCCGGATAGGACTGTTCGCCGACATAGCCCGCATCGACGAAGCCGACGACACCGATCGTATCCGTCATGCGCACCCGCGCTTCAACCGAGCTTTCGACGAGCGAGCGCCCGCCAATGACGAAATCCTCGCCGTCGCGGGTCACGTTCACGCCGACATTGCGATAAGCATAGCCGCGAATCGAGCCGCCGCCGCCGGCAAAAAACAATTGGTCTGGCGGCAATTCGGCGATGTCGGCTCCAACAATACTGCCGAGCTTCAAGCGGCCGGCCAGGATGAAGCGCTTGTCGGCATCGAAACTGTAGTAAGTGCGGCCTTCAGCGGTGAACTTGCTGGCGAAATTGCCGTACTCGAACTCGTAGAAGGGCGTGATCAGGCCTTCGAGGTAATGTCCCTTCGAAGGATCGACCTTGTTGTCACGGCTGTCATAGGTAAGCCCACCGATAAAGCCCGCCGTCAGAAAATCACGCTTGCCGAAAAAGTCGTCGTCGAAGCGCGATTTCGCGACGTTGGCCATGATCTTGCCGGTCAGTTCATCGGAGAAAATCCGCGTGAACCCACCCTGCGCCGTAATCGACGTCTGCGTATAGGCATCGAGGACCTGGCGCTCGCCGATGAGCGACGTGACGAAATCAGTATCCGGATTGAAAACGCCCGGCTTGGTGAAGGTCACGCCAAGAAGATAATTATAATCCTGCGGATTGAACGACTGGCCACCAATGCCGCCGATCTTCGCATCGAAGCGCAATCGTTCGGCGTGACCGAAGAGATTGCGGTGCAGCCAATAGGCCTCGAAACCGGCGCCGTCGAGCGTTGAATAGCTGCCGCCGAGGCCGAACCGGCGCAGCTTCTGTTCCTGCACGGCGACGGTGATCGGCAGCAGCCCGTTCGGTGTGATCGCGTCGGCTTCTTCAATGCGGGCGGAACGGAACACTTCAAGACGGGAGAGCCGCTTCTTGGCGCGCTCGATTTCGTCCGGATCATACTCCACCCCCGGCTGCAATCCGGTGATGAAGGCCACGAACTCCGGATCCATCCGTTCGGTACCTCTTACGGTCACAGGACCGAAGGCGGCGCGGCGATCGGGCTCGACATCAATGGTGGCATCGATCCTGTTGTCATCGTGATTGGCGACGACGTCGCGCGATACGATCCTTGCCTTGGGGTGGCCCTGTTCGCGCCATGCGTCAACCGCAAGGCGTTCCGCCTTCAGGATCGCCGTCGATGTCGCAACATCGCCTGGTGCGAAGCCTTGATCTTCGGGCCTGTCAACGACGTCCTTGGGGTCGATAGGCGGCGGCGCCATATTCTTTATGCGCGTCGATGCAAACAGGAATTGCGGTCCCGGATCGACGGCGATCACGACCGTGGAAGGATTGGGCAAATCGGCATCGGGTGGAATATCCGCGGCCTCCCGGCCGTCGATCTTGATGCTGATCGTGCCGCCATAGCGGCCATCGGCATAAAGCGCGCCCAGAATGCGGCGGTAGTCTCCCCGTGCCTTGGCGATCAGGCCCGCCGCGCCGGAGGCAGGCTTATCGTCATCCTCGACAAGGCTCGATGCACCCGCGACGAGCTTGGTTGTCGCCTTGTCCTCGCCTTGCGCATTTTCGACGCTGTAACGGTGGGGGTCGGCAATGACAGCATCCGTGTCATCGGTCTTGCGCTCGCCCCAAAGATGAATGCCGAAGAGGTCAAACGCCTGCGCCGGCGAAACAAGCGCGGTGAAGGCCAGCAAAGCGGCGCCGAAAAGCTTGGCCTGTGGGCGCCTCAATTCCATCAACCAGCAAAATCCTTACTCAAAAAATGACACACATTACGCCGCAGGCATGGAGACACATCCCCACGGATTGTTAAAAATCCTCTCCTGAGCTTAAGAAATTGATAACATGCCGGTCAGGGTGGGCCAACCCGCTAAGACCACGCCCTGGTCGGCTAGGGGTTATCTTGTGGCCATATCGCCACAGAACCCCGCCGGCTTGAGATCACTTTTTGTTAGAGCAATGCAACAGACCGGCTTGAAAACGACGAAGCGCCGGTAAGGCCGGCGCTTCTCCAGTTCAATTATTCCGCGGCGGCCAGCCACTCCGATTGCCCGGCTCTTTCCGCGGGCATCGCCGCGCTGATATGACCGGCAACGATCTCCGCAGTTGCAGCCGAGAGCGTCCAGCCAAGATGGCCATGTCCCGTATTGTAGAAGACACCCGGCCGCTTGCCGCTGCCGACGCGCGGCAGCATGTTCGGCATCATCGGGCGAAGGCCAGCCCACGGCACCACATTCGACGTATCCATGTCCGGGAAGAGATCGCGGCTCCAATCGACCAGCGGCTTGACACGGTCATGACGGATGTCACGGTTTTCGCCATTGTACTCGGCGGTGCCGGCGACACGCAGCCGTCCCGCACCGAGGCGGCTGGTGACGATCTTGGCATCGTCATCGAGCAAACTGACCCACGGCGCTGCCGTACGGCTTGCCTCGTCGCCGAGGTTGATGGTGATCGAGTATCCCTTGACCGGATAGATGTTGACCCTGTCGCCAAGCTGCGCGGCAAATTTGCGGCTGGCAATGCCGGCACAGATGACGATCGCATCGAAGCGCTCGCTCTCGACCGGCGAAAGCGCCTGTGAGGCGCTGTTCCAGACAACAACGATGCCATCCTTCCCATGCCTGAGGGTCTGCACATTGGCGTCACCTACGAAGCGAACGCCACGGCGCGTCGATGCTTCGGCAAGGCCCCGGGTGAACTTGTGGATGTCGCCCGTCGAATCCGAGGGCGTAAAAAAGCCGCCATAGAACGTGCCGTCGAGCGCTGGTTCGATGTGGTGAATTTCTTCGTTCGTGACCGAGCGGCGGTCTAGGCCCCCTGCTTCGAGCAGCTTGTTGACCTTGACGGCATGGTCGTAACCATATTTCGAACGATAGATATGCAGGATGCCGCGCTTCTCGAGGTCGAAATCGATCTTCTCTTCGGCAGCGATTTCGAACATGCGCTTGCGCGCCTCGATGGCGAGCCTGGTTGTCGCTATCGTGTTCTTCTCATAGTGCGGAATGTTCATGACGAACTCCGCCATCCACGAATATTTGTGCCACGATGGCTTGGGATTCATGAGCAGCGGCGCATCCTTGCGCAGCATCCACTTCATGCCCTTGAGCACGGTGCCCCAACTGTTCCAGACTTCGGCGTTCGACGCCGAAAGCTGGCCGCCATTGGCAAACGACGTCTCCATCGCGGCATAGCGGTTGCGGTCGAAAACGGTAACGGTGTGCCCCTGGCGGGCAAGCGCATAGGCGGTGGTGACGCCGGTGATACCAGCGCCGATAATGGCGATCGAGGTCATGGCAGTTTAGTCCTTCAGCACAAATGGTTCCCGTTTCGCCGCGAGCGGCACGAAACCCCATCTGTCACGGGACCTGAGAGTTTGGCCCTAACGCACCTGCCGGATGTTTGCCATCCCTTGTCTCGGCTGCGTTACCGGCTTGCGCCGGTCAGGGCTTTCTCCTTCGGTGGGCGAAGCCTTCGAAGCCACGCCACTCTCCAGATGTCCGACGCTAGTCTGGTCCTTTTGCCTGAGAGTTTCCGGGGCGGTTGCTCCATCGGCGCCGGTTTTACCGGTCTCTCCCAGATAGCCTGTGCGAACGGGCTGCTTATATCGCAACCGCGAGACGAGAACAACTGGCTAACGAAGCCCGGACCCATTATGTTGATTGCACCAGTTCAGACCACCGGAGCAGATAAATGAAACCCGTCTTCCTGCAGCTGCAGTGCTTCCCCGGCAAGACCTATGAGGTCGCAGCTGCCCTCTACGAGCGTGAAATCGTATCGGAGCTTTATTCGACAAGCGGCGATTATGACCTTCTGGCAAAAATCTACATCGCCGAGGACAAGGACGTCGGCAAGTTCATCAACGACAACGTGCTCGGAATTCCGGGAATTGCCCGTTCCTTGACGACGATGACTTTCACGGCGTTTTGAACGCGAGCCCCGAGACATTACGTCCCGTTTCGGGCAGAGATGAAGTTCACTATGAAATAAATGCAACAATTTGCACGCCCCGCAGGAAACAAATGCCATTTTGCCATTGGCTCTGTTTGTCTGTAGAGATGCTTTTTCGACCACTGCCATCAGGATGATCCCAAATGCCCCCCTATCGTTCACGCACAACCACACATGGCCGCAACATGGCTGGTGCCCGCGGGCTCTGGCGCGCGACCGGAATGAAGGACGAGGATTTCGGCAAGCCGATTATTGCGGTGGTCAATTCCTTCACGCAGTTCGTTCCCGGCCACGTCCATCTCAAGGATCTCGGCCAGCTCGTTGCGCGCGAGATCGAAAGTGCGGGCGGCGTCGCCAAGGAATTCAATACGATCGCTGTCGATGACGGCATCGCCATGGGCCATGACGGCATGCTCTATTCGCTGCCTTCGCGCGAGATCATCGCCGACAGCGTCGAATATATGGTCAACGCCCATTGCGCCGATGCGATGGTGTGCATCTCCAATTGCGACAAGATCACCCCCGGCATGCTGATGGCCGCGCTGCGCCTCAACATCCCCGTCGTCTTTGTTTCCGGCGGCCCGATGGAAGCCGGCAAGGTCGTTTGGGGAGACAAGGAAAAGAAGCTCGATCTCGTCGATGCGATGGTAGCGGCGGCCGACGACCGCATTTCCGACGAGGAAGTCCAGGTCATCGAGCGCTCGGCCTGCCCGACCTGCGGTTCGTGCTCCGGCATGTTCACCGCCAATTCGATGAATTGCCTCACCGAGGCGCTCGGCCTGTCGCTGCCCGGCAATGGTTCGACGCTCGCCACCCATGCGGACCGCCGCCGCCTCTTCGTCGAGGCTGGCCATCTCGTCGTCGATCTCGCTCGTCGCTACTACGAACAGGACGACGAAACCGTCTTGCCGCGCGCGGTTGCCTCGTTCGCCGCTTTCGAAAATGCGATGACGCTCGATATCGCCATGGGCGGTTCCACCAACACGGTTCTGCACCTGCTTGCTGCGGCGCATGAGGCCGAGGTGGATTTCACCATGAGCGACATCGACCGGCTCTCGCGCCGCGTGCCGGTGCTTTGCAAGGTCGCCCCTGCCGTTGCCAACGTCCACATGGAGGACGTGCACCATGCCGGCGGTATCATGGGCATTCTCGGCGAACTCGATCGCGCCGGCCTCATCGACACGTCGGTCTATTCCGTGCATTCGGCCAATCTCGCCGCAGCGCTCGACCGCTGGGACATTGCCCGCACCTCGAACAAGTCGGTGCACGACTTCTTCCGGGCGGCGCCTGGCGGCGTGCCGACGCAAGTCGCGTTCAGCCAGGATCGCCGCTTCGATACGGTCGATCTCGACCGCGAAAAGGGTGTGATCCGCAGCGCCGAGCATGCCTATTCCAAAGACGGCGGCCTTGCGGTTCTCTACGGCAATCTCGCCGAGGACGGCTGCATCGTGAAAACCGCGGGCGTCGACGACTCGATCCTGAAATTCTCCGGCCCGGCCCGCATCTTCGAAAGCCAGGACAGCGCCGTACTCGGCATCCTGAATGGCGGCGTCAAGCCAGGCGACATCGTGCTGATCCGCTATGAAGGTCCGCGCGGCGGACCCGGCATGCAGGAAATGCTCTATCCGACGAGCTACCTGAAATCGAAGGGTCTCGGCAAAGCCTGCGCCCTGATCACCGACGGGCGTTTCTCCGGCGGTTCTTCCGGCCTTTCGATCGGACACGTGTCACCAGAAGCCGCCGAGGGCGGATTGATCGGCCTCGTCGAGGAGGGCGATATGATCGATATCGATATTCCGAACCGCAAGATTCACCTCGCGGTGGACGATGCTGTACTTGCCGATCGCCGCGCCCACATGGAAGCCAAGGGCGCCGCCGCCTGGAAGCCTGCAGAAAAGCGCAAGCGCAAGGTAACGACGGCACTACGCGCCTATGGCGCCATGGCGACCAGTGCTGCCCGCGGGGCGGTCCGGCAAATTCCCGACGATTGGAACTAGGCGGTAGACGGCCCTCCGCGAACAGGGAGGGCCGTTCCGGTTACTTCGCAGCGTCGGTGATCTTCGAGGTCCACGCGCCTTCGGGCTTCTTGGTGATGACCGGATCCGAACCGCCGCCGAGCAGTGTTTCGACCGTCCGCTCGGCCGCAGCCACGTCGAGAACGCCCGTAGAGCCTTCCGTCAGCTTGTTGATCTCCGCGACCATTCGCTTCTGATGCTTCTCGGTCTGCGCGCCGCTTGCATCATTGTCGAGGACGATGGTCGCAGCCTCATCCGGATTGGCGCGGGCATAGTCCCAGCCCTTCATCGAAGCCTTGACGAAACGCGCAAGCTTGTCGACCATCTTCGGATCGTCGAGGCTCTTCTGCAGCACGTAGAGACCATCTTCCAAGGTCGCGACCTTTTCGTCCTCATATTTGAACGTGACGAGTTGGTCCGCCGGGATGCCGGCATCGATCACCTGCCAATATTCGTTGTAAGTCATGGTCGAGATACAGTCTGCCTGCTTCTGGATCAGCGGATCAACATTGAAACCCTGCTTGAGAACGGTCACACCATCGGGTCCACCATCGGTCTTGAGCCCGAGATGGTTCATCCAGGAGAGGAACGGATATTCGTTGCCGCCGAACCAGACGCCGAGCGTCTTGCCCTTGAAATCCTCCGGCTTGGTAATCCCTGTTTCCTTGCGGCAGGTCAGCATCATGCCCGAGCGCTTGAACGGCTGGGCGATGTTGACGAGAGGCAGCCCCTTCTCGCGGGTTGCGAGCGCCGAAGGCATCCAGTCGACGACCACGTCGGCGCCGCCGCCGGCGATGACCTGGGGCGGCGCGACGTCGGGTCCGCCCGGCTTGATCTCGACGTCGAGGCCGGCTTCCTCGTAAAAGCCCTTATCCTTGGCGACATAGTAGCCGGCAAACTGGCCCTGCGTGACCCATTTCAGCTGCAGGACGAGCTTGTCCGCAGCAAGCGCCGAGCTGGCCATCAGGGTCATGGCGAGGCCGAGTGAGAGTGCCAACGTTTTCTTCATGCTTCAGTTCTCCTCTGTTCTTGTTTGTTATGCGCGATAGGACGGGTGCCAGAAGGTGACGGCCCGTTCGATGAGTGTAATCAGTCCGTAGGATAGCGATCCGGCGAGCGCCGCAACGAAGATTTCGGCCCACACCATATCGACATTCATGCGGCCAACCTCGGCCGATATGCGAAAGCCCATGCCGACGATGGGCGAGCCGAAGAATTCGGCAACGATAGCGCCGATCAACGCAAGGGTCGAATTGATCTTCAACGCATTGAAAATGAAAGGCATCGCCGCTGGCAGGCGCAGCTTGACGAGGGTCTGCCAATAATTGGAGCCATAGGTGCGCATCAGGTCGCGTTCCATCGCGCCAGAGGCGGCGAGACCCGCGACAGTATTCACGAGCATTGGAAAGAACGTCATGATGACGACGACCGCAGCCTTCGACTGCCAATAGGAACCGAACCACATGACCATGATCGGCGCGATGCCGACGACGGGAAGGGCGGCGACCAGATTGCCGATCGGCAAGAGTCCCTTGCGCAGGAACGGGACGCGATCGACGATGATCGCGGCAATGAACCCGGAGCCGCAGCCGATGGCATAGCCGGCGATCGCGGCCTTAAGGAATGTCTGCTGGAAGTCTGCCCAAAGGGTCGGGACGGAGCCAGCAATGCGCCCGGCGATCATCGAGGGCGGCGGCAGCAGAATGGTCGGCACGCCGAAGCCGCGCACCACGATCTCCCAGAGGATCAGCAGCCAGGCGCCGAAGAGGACGGGCAGCGCGAGATTGACGAAACGTTGCGCACCGGCGGATTTGAGGCGTAGTGCCGCAAGTCGCTGGACGGCGACCCAGGCAAGCAGCCAGGCGGATACCACCATGCAGCCATAGCCAATCGCCGGACCGCTTATCGTGAAAGAGCCGAGGAGCGCGATGAGGCACGCTGCCGCGATATGGACGAGGATCAGCAAGGCAACCAGTGAGGTTAGAGACGGGGCCACGAAGAGCCCAACCGCCGCTGTTGCGAAGACGATGGCGGGTGCTACGAAGAAAAGGGCGCCCGGACCATCGGCCCCAGTCGGCAGTACCAGCGATGCAGCCGCAAGCAGGAAGGCGAGAATGGCGAGAGGCGAGCGCTTCATGCCCGCACCCCAGTTGTGGAACATGGCCGTGGGTTCGCCCCCCACCCCGCCGTTGCGCGGCGACCCTCCCCACCCTGGGGGAGGGTAAGGGCGGTGCCCGGCGTTGACAGGTCGATTATTCCAGCTGGTTCCAGGTTTGCCGCTTGAGGTTGGAAGTAAGGCCGCAGCCCCACCCTCCCCCAGCGTGGGGAGGGTCGGATCGAAGATCCGGGGGGGGGGGAAAGGCCCAACCAATAATCAACCGGCGATCGCCGCAGAGCCCCCCACCCCGCCGCTGCGCGACGACCCTCCCCACGTTGGGGGAGGGTAAGAGCGGTGCCCGACGATGATAGGTCGATTATTCTAGCTGGGTCCAGGTTGGCTGCTTGAGTTTGGAAGAAACGCCGCAGCTCCACCCTCCCCCGGCGTGGGGAGGGTCGGATCGAAGATCCGGGGTGGGGGGAAAGGCCCAACCAATAATCAACCGACGATCGCCGCAGAGCCACCCTCGCCGCCGCTGCGCGGCGACCCTCGCCGCGATGGGGCAGGATGAAAGCGGTGCCACGCAACGATCCGATGCTTGTCTTGCCCAGCCTCATGCCCGCACCCCCATGCGCCTGTTGACCAGGGTCGCGATCAGGCCGATCAGGCTGACAAGCACTGCTGCCATCAGCGCCGCTGCGATCAATGCTGCCCAGATTTGCACGGTTTGCCCGTAATAGGAGCCGGCGAGGAGCCGCGCGCCGATACCGGCGACAGCCCCTGTCGGCAATTCGCCGACGATTGCCCCAACAAGGCTGATGGCCACGGCGATCTTCATGGAGGTGAAGAGGTACGGCATCGAAGCCGGCCAGCGGAGCTTCCAGAAAACCTGCATTTTCGAGGCGTTATAGGTGCGCATGAGATCAAGGTGCATGATCTCCGGCGAGCGCAAACCCTTCACCATCCCGACAGCGACGGGAAAGAACGAGAGGTACGTCGAGATCATCGCCTTGGGCAGCAGGCCGGTAATGTTGACCGCATTGAGAACCACAATGATCATCGGCGCAATTGCGAGAATAGGCACGGTCTGCGAGGTGATGATCCACGGCATCAGGCTCTTGTCGAGGGTCCGCGAGTGGACGATGGCGATGGCCAGGAGGATGCCGAGCAGCGTGCCGAGCGCGAAGCCGAGCAGGGTCGAAGAAAGCGTAATCCAGCCATGATAGACGAGGCTGCGCTTCGAGGTCGGACTGACGTCGAAGACGGTCTTGCGTATTTCCGCCGCCACCTGATGCGGCGCCGGCAGCACGGGCCGCTCCTGCGCCATGGTATTGGCGATGAGTTGCTGCGTCGAAAGGGTCGTATTGGCGCGTGCCGCCTGATCGCGCTCGAATGGCGCATTGAGAATGACTGCGAATGCGTACCAGAGCACCAAAATGGCGACGAGGACGGTCGAGACCGGAATGACACTGTGGCGGATGAAATTCATGGCGTGGCTCTCGCCCCGTCCTGAGGGCAGACATAGAGGATATCGGGAAGTTGCTCCTCGTTATCGCCCTCCGTGCGTCGCACTTCCGTAAATCCTTCGTGCTTGTAGAACGCCTGGGCTGCCCGGTTGGCGACGAAGGTCCAGAGCTGCACGGGACCTGTCGCCTCACGCTTGGCGCGGTCGAGCAGTGCCTTGCCCACGCCCTGCCGGCGCGCATCGGCGTGGACATAGAGCGCGCTGACCATGTTGTCCGGCGCCAGCGCAACCATGCCGGCGATTTGCTCGTCGCGGTCGGCCACGAAAACCTCGAAGCGTTCGAAAACCGTATCCCGATAGAATTCCGCCACCTCATCAGGCGAATGCACGCGCGGCATCCAGTCGGTCGCATCGATCCATGTGTTGACGATATCCGCGCAGGCCGGCATGTCGCGCAATCTGGCCGCCCGGATGATCATCAGGCGAGCCTCGTCATAGATGCGCCTCGTCGTAGGAATGGCCATGGCGCAGCCCCTCGCGCACCCGGTGGGCAATCTCGAGGAATTTCGGCGTCTCGCGAATATCGAGCGTACGCTCGCTGCCGAGGTCGCAATCGATTATCTCATGGATCCGGCCGGGGCGCGGGCTCATGACGACGATCTTCGTCGAGAGAAACACTGCCTCGGGAATCGAATGGGTAACGAAGATGACGGTCTTCTGCGTCTTCGCCCAGAGCTTGAGAAGCTCCTCGTTGAGGTGGTCGCGGACGATTTCGTCGAGCGCGCCAAAAGGTTCGTCCATCAAAAGCAGATGCGGATCGAAAGACAGGGCGCGGGCGATGGAAGCGCGCTGCTGCATGCCGCCCGATAATTGCCAGGGAAACTTCTTCTCGAAGCCGGATAAGTTCACGAGGTCGAGATTCTTGGCGATACGCTGCCTGCGCTCATCGCGCGGCACGCCCATCACTTCCAGCGGCAGCGAAATATTGCCGCCTATGGTGCGCCAGGGATAAAGCGCCGCCGCCTGGAACACATAGCCATAGGCGCGCTTCTGGCGGGCTTCGGAAGGCGACATGCCGTTGACAGTTATGCTGCCCGATGTCGGCTGCTCAAGATCGGCGATCACACGCAGAAGCGTGGTCTTGCCGCAGCCAGACGGGCCGATGAAGGACACGAACTCGCCGGCATTGACCGTAAGATCGATATGGGAGAGCGCGTTTACGGGGCCGTCATTAGTCTCGAAGACCAGCGACAGGTCCTTGACGTCAATAACATTTTTGGGTGCCGCCTCGGACATCGTCTTCGCCTTGGGCCTAAGGGCGACGACTGTCATCAGACGCCCGCCGGAATGTTCTTCGGATCGCGATCCACCTTACGCGGCGCCATCAATTCCTTCCAAGTGGAAAGTGCGCGGTTGGCAGGCGCGTTGGCCTCGCGCTCGACGAAACGGCCACTGCCCGTCGCGGCGACAACTTCGCCGTCCTTGTAGGCGACGCGCCCGCGCGACAGGGTCATGCGCGGCAGACCCGTGACCTCGAAGCCCTCGAACACATTGTAATCGATGGCGGACTTCTGCGACGTGGCGGAAATGACTTTGCTGGCCTCGGGATCCCAGATGACGATGTCCGCGTCGGAACCGGGAAGGATTGCACCCTTGCGCGGATAAATGTTGAGAATCTGCGCAATATTGGTCGAGGTGACGGCGACGAACTCGTTGGGTGTCAGCCGGCCGGTGCGGACGCCGCGCGTCCACAACACCGGCATGCGATCCTCAAGTCCGCCGGTACCGTTCGGAATCTTGGTGAAATCGCCGACGCCGAAACGCTTCTGCTCGGTGGTGAAGGCGCAATGATCGGTCGCAACGACCTGCAGGCTGCCTGATGCGAGCCCGGCCCAGAGCCCGTTCTGGTGGATCTTGTCGCGGAACGGCGGCGACATGACGCGCCGCGCCGCATAGTCCCAATCCTCGTTCTTGTACTCGCTTTCATCAAGGACGAGATGCTGAATGAGGGGTTCGCCGTAGACACGCATTCCCTTCTGGCGGGCGCGGCGAATGGCTTCGTGTGCCTGCTCGCAGGAGACGTGGACGATATAGAGCGGAACACCGGCCTGGTCTGCGATCATGATGGCCCGGTTGGCTGCCTCGCCTTCGACTTCCGGCGGGCGCGAATAGGCATGCGCCTCAGGTCCGTTATTGCCTTCTGCCAGGAGCTTCTGCTGGAGCTGGGCGACGACGTCGCCATTTTCGGCGTGGACCAGCGGCATGGCGCCGATCTCGGCGCAGCGCGTGAACGAGGCGAACATCTCGTCATCGTCCACCATCAGCGCGCCCTTATAGGCCATGAAGTGCTTGAAGGTATTAATGCCGCGCTCGACCACCTTCGGCATTTCATCGAAAACCTGCTTGTTCCAGCCCGTGATCGCCATGTGGAAGGAATAGTCGGTGCGCGCCTTGCCCGCCTTCTGGAACCAGTCCTGCAGTGCGGCGAGCAGTCCATCGGCCCCGGGCAGAACGAAATCGACCACCATCGTTGTGCCCCCGGCAAGCGCCGCCGCCGTGCCGGTGTCGAAATCATCGGAGGAGTGGGTACCCATGAAGGGCATTTCGAGGTGGGTGTGCGGATCAATGCCGCCCGGCATCAGATAGCAACCGGTGGCGTCGATAACCTCATCGCCCGAAAGGTCAGTCCCAATCGCCGCGATAGTATCGCCATCGATCAGCACATCCGCCTTGTAGGTGCGATCCGCGGCGATGATGGTGCCGCCCTTGATCACTTTCGTCGCCATGTGTCCGTTCCCCTTTTTGGCTCCCTCTTGCTACCCCCTTTGGGGGAAGGTCGCCGCAAAGCAGCGGGAGGGGTCTTGTTTGAAGCGTTAGCGAGGCATTCTGTGTTCGACCGCGGTCCGCCCCCCTCCCGAGGGGCTAAGTGGCTAGCTGACAACCTCCGCCGTCTCCAGCACCGCATGCAGCAGCACGTCGGCGCCGGCTGTCGCCCATTCCTTCTTGATGTCCTCGTCCTCGTTGTGGCTGAGGCCGTCGACGCAAGGGCACATGACCATGGCCGTCGGCGCCACGCGGTTGATCCAGCAAGCATCGTGGCCAGCGCCGGAAACGATGTTGCGATGGCTGTAGCCGAGCCGCTCGGCGGCGTTGCGCACCGCCGTCACACAACCGGCGTCAAATGCGACCGGATCGAAGTGGCCCTCTTCCTCGATCTCGATGCCCAGGCCGAGTTCCTTGGCGATCCCGGCTGCTTTCGCCTCGATTTCCGCCTTCATGGCGTTGAGCGTGGCAATATTGGGCGAGCGGATATCGACGGTAAAGACGACTTTTCCCGGGATGACGTTGCGCGAGTTCGGATAGACGTCGACATGACCGATAGCACCGACGGCGCTCGGCTGGTGCGCCATTGCGACCTCATGGACAAGCTCGGTGATGCGCGCCATGCCGAGCCCTGCATTCTTGCGCATAGGCATGGGCGTCGAGCCGGTATGGCTTTCCTTGCCGGTCAGGGTGATCTGCAGCCACCACAGGCCCTGCCCGTGGGTGACGACGCCGATATCCTTGCCCTCGGCCTCCAGGATCGGGCCCTGCTCGATGTGCAATTCGAACAGCGCATGCATCTTGCGCGCGCCGACCTTCTCGTCGCCCTTCCAGCCGATCCGCTCCAACTCGTCGCCGAATTTCTTGCCTTTGGCATCCTCGCGCTGATAGGCCCAATCCTGATCGAGCACGCCGGCAAAGACCCCGGATGCCAGCATGGCCGGAGCGAAGCGCGTGCCTTCCTCGTTGGTCCAGTTTACGACGACAATCGGGTGCTTGGTCCGGATATTGAGATCGTTCAGCGTGCGGACGAGTTCGAGCCCGCCAAGGACGCCGAGAACGCCATCGAACTTGCCGCCCGTCGGCTGCGTGTCGAGATGACTGCCGACATAGACAGGCAGAGCGTCTGGGTCAGTTCCCGGGCGCATGAAGAACATGTTGCCCATCGTATCGACGCCCATCGACAGACCGGCTTTTTCGCACCACCCCTGGAACAAGCGCCGGCCTTCGCCGTCCTCGTCTGTCAGGGTCTGGCGGTTGTTGCCGCCGCGCAGGCCCGGCCCGATCTTTGCCATTTCCATCAGGCTGTCCCAGAGACGGTCGCCATTGATCCTGAGATTTCCAGTGAGCGTCATCGGGTGTGCCTCTATGCGAGATTTTTCAGAACGTCGGCCAGCGTATCGAAGAGGTGTTCGATCTGCCCCTTGCTGATGATCAGCGGCGGCGACAGGGCGATGATGTCGCCGGTCGTCCGGATGAGCAGGCCTTTTTCGTAGGAATCAAGGAACGCCTGGAAGGCGCGCTTCGTCGGCGCGCCGTCGATCGGCTCGAGTTCGACGGCGCCGATCAATCCGAGATTGCGGATATCGACGACATGCGGCAGGCCTTTCAAGGCATGCAGCGCGTCGGCCCAGTAATCAGCAAGGTCAGCCGCCCGCGTCATCAGGCCCTCGTACTCATAGGTATCGAGCGTTGCGAGCGCAGCGGCGCAGGCGACGGGATGGCCGGAATAGGTGTAGCCGTGGAAAAGCTCGATCATGTTTTCCGGGCCCGTCATGAAGGCCTCGTAAATCTGCCGCGTGGCAAAGACCGCGCCCATCGGGATGACACCGCTGGTAATGCCTTTCGCAGTGGTGACGAGATCCGGAATGACGCCGAAATAATCCACGGCAAAGGGCGCGCCGAGCCTGCCGAAACCGGTAATGACCTCGTCGAAAATCAGAAGAATATCGTGCTTGGTGCAGATTTCACGCAAGCGCTTCAGATAACCCTTTGGCGGTATCAGGACGCCGGTCGAGCCGGCCACCGGCTCGACAATGACCGCGGCAATATTGGAGGCATCGTGAAGCGCGATGACCCGTTCGAGATCATCGGCGAATTCGACGCCGTATTCGGGCTCGCCGCGCGTAAACGCATTGCGTGCCGGATCATGCGTGTGGCGAATATGATCGATGCCGCCGAGCGCATTGCCGAACGTCTTGCGATTGCCGGATATGCCGCCGACGGAAATGCCGCCGAAGCCGACGCCATGATAGCCGCGTTCGCGGCCGATAAGCTTGACCTTGGTGCCGTTGCCCTTGGCGCGGTGATAGGCGATGGCGATCTTGAGCGCCGTATCGACCGCCTCAGAACCCGAATTGGTGAAAAACACATGGTCGATCGGCGATGGCAGCATGGCCGCGAGGCGTGCAGCAAGCTCGAAAACCTTGGGATGGCCCATCTGAAAGGCGGGCGCGTAGTCGAGTTCTGCAACCTGTTTCTGCACCGCTTCGACAATCTTCGGCCGGGCGTGACCTGCATTGCAGCACCAGAGGCCCGCGGTGCCATCGAGAATCTCGCGGCCGTCATGCGATTTGAAATGCATGTCCTTGGCACTGACGAGCAGACGCGGGTCCTGCTTGAACTGGCGGTTTGCCGTGAACGGCATCCAGAACGCGTCGAGATTATTTGTCCCCATTGCCGCCTTGGACATGTGACTCGCCTCCTGATCGCAGATGGCCCGTTTGGGGCCGATTTTTTTGTTCCCGATTGACTGTGCGTCTGGCACAATCAAAAACTTGACTACTTGGTCAAAATGCAGGCTAGAAGAGCATAGGAAAGCGGTCAAGCGCTTTGTCGGTTTTTCCGCCTGTGGCGGCCGGCAACAGAACTGTCATCTTGTCGCGGTCTGAGAGGAGAGCGGGTGCATGGGGAGAGCGGCCAAAACCAGCGCAGGCGCGGTTCCTGAAAAGACGACGCGCATACAGGAAATCAACCGCCGCCTCATTCTCGACGCCGCGCTCGACGCTTTTTCCACCTATGGCTTTCGCGGCACCACGATCGACCAGATTGCCGAGAAAGCCGGCATGTCGAAACCGAACCTCCTCTATTATTTTCCGCGCAAGCAGAACATCTATGTGACGCTGCTCGAAGAGACGCTGGCGGAGTGGCTGGCGCCGCTCGCCGACATCGATCCCGACGGCGATCCGATCGAGCAATTGCGCAAGTATATCACGCTCAAGATCAGCATGTCGGAAAGCCATCCGGCGGCGTCACGGCTGTTTGCCAACGAAGTGTTGCATGGCGCCCCGGCGATCAGCGAGTTTCTAACCACGCATCTGAAGCCGCTCGTAGACGAGAAGGCGGCAGTCATTCGCCGTTGGGTCGGCGAAGGCAAGCTTGCCCCGGTCGATCCCTACCACCTGATCTTCATGATATGGGCGACCACGCAGCATTACGCTGATTTCGACGTCCAGGTCCGGGCGATCATGGGCAGCCAGGTCGGCCGTCCGGGCTTTCGCGAACAGACGGCGCAGGCAGTGCTCAGCATCATCCTCAATGGGATAAAGCCGCGGGGCTAGCTCCCTACTCCGCGGCGACCTTTGCCGTCGGGTTGTTCGGATGGGTCGTCCAGTTGGCGTAGTCCGGCTTGATCGGCAGCTTCGTGCGCGGATCGACGCCTGCCGTCATCGGCACCATGCTGATGCAATTGTCGACCGGACAAACGTTGACGCAGAGATTGCAGCCGACGCACTCCTCGTCGATCACTTCGAAGTGCCGCGCGCCATCGACCATGGAGGTGATGGCCTGGTGCGAGGTATCCTCGCAGGCGATGTAGCAGCGGCCGCACTTGATGCAGAGGTCCTGGTCGATCCGCGCCTTGGTAATGTAGTTGAGGTTGAGGTATTGCCAGTCCGATACGTTCGGGACGGCAAGGCCGCGGAAATCCTCGATCGTTTTGAAGCCGCGCGAATCCATCCAGTCGGAAAGACCGGAGATCATCTCCTGCACGATCTTGAAGCCGTAGGTCATGGCCGCCGTGCACACCTGCACATTGCCGCAACCGAGGGCAATATATTCCGCCGCGTCGCGCCAGGTGGTTATTCCGCCGATGCCGGAAATGGGCAGACCGCGCGTTTCACCATCGCGGGCGATCTCCGCCACCATGTTGAGCGCAATCGGCTTTACCGCCGGGCCGCAGTAGCCGCCATGCGAGCCGCGCCCGTCGATGGACGGGACCGGGGCGAAATTATCGAGATCGACGGAGACGATGGAATTGATCGTATTGATCAACGATACGGCATCGGTTCCACCCGCATTCGCGGCGCGCGCGGGCTTGCGGATATCAGCAATATTTGGGGTCAGCTTGGTGATAACCGGCATGCGGGTGTACTGCTTGCACCAGCGCACGACCATTTCGATATATTCCGGCACCTGGCCGACCGCCGATCCCATGCCGCGCTCGGACATGCCATGCGGGCAGCCGAAATTCAGCTCGATGCCATCAGCGCCCGTTGCCTCGACAAGCGGCAGGATCGCTTTCCACGCCTGCTCTTCGCACGGCACCATGATCGACGCGATCAAGGCGCGATCAGGCCACTTTTTCTTCACCTCGGTCATTTCGCGGAGATTTACTTCAAGCGGCCGGTCGGTGATGAGCTCGATATTGTTGAAGCCCAGAAGTCGGCGATCCGGCCCATGGATAGCGCCATAGCGCGGGCCATTGACATTGACGACCGGCGGGCCCTCCTCACCTAGGGTCTTCCAGACGACGCCGCCCCAGCCGGCCCTGAAGGCGCGCTCCACATTATAGGCCTTGTCGGTCGGCGGGGCGGAAGCCAGCCAGAACGGATTGGGCGATTTGATGCCGAGGAAATTCGTCGATAGATCAGCCATGTCGATCTCCTTCAGCCTGCCACGTGGCGTGGGTGACTGGGTTTGTGCGCGCTGTCGGTCGCCTTGGTATTGTCGGCCATGACGGCCTCGACAAAACCCGCAACCTTTTCCGGCTTCTGCATCAAGGCGCGATGAATGGATTCGGCGGCAATCTTGCCGTCCTGCACTGCCGCAACGGTCAGATCCTCGCCATCGGCCACGCAGTCGCCGCCGGCCCATATCCCCGGGATTGAGGTTCTGCCTTCCTCATCGACGCTGATACGGCCGCGCGAAAGCGCAATGCCTGCCTCTGCCAGAAGGGTGGCCGCCGGAGCCTGGCCGATAGCCTTGAAAATCTGGTCGCTGGCGAGCGTAATGCTTTCGCCGGTCACGCCGAGACGGCCATCCGTAATGGCGGTGTAATCCAGCGTAATGCCGCAGACTTCGCCATGTTCGTTGCGGGTAAGTTCGCGGGGCTGCAGCCAATGGCGGATGATGACCCCGTTCTTCAGCGCAAGTTCCTGTTCGAAGGCGCTGGCATTCATATGCTCCGGGCCGCGGCGGTAAGCGATAATGACATTTTCGGCGCCAAGCAGTTTGGTCTGCACGGCGACGTCGATAGCAGTCATGCCGCCGCCAATGACGACCACGTCGCGACCGACGGCAATTTCCGAAAGGTCGTCGCTCTGGCGCAGCACCGAGATGTAGTCGACCGCGTCGATACAGCCGGCCGCATCTTCGCCTTCGAGTCCGAGTTCGTTGACGGACGGCAGGCCGATGCCGAGAAACACGGCATCGAAGCCCGCGTGCAATGCATCGAGGCTTACATCGCGTCCAAGCGCCTTATCGTTCTGAATGGTAATGCCGCCGATCTCGAGGATGAAATCGAGTTCCTTCTGGGCAAAATCATCCGGTGTCTTATAGGCGGCAATACCATATTCATTCAGACCGCCGGCCTTGGGCCGCGCTTCGAAGATCGTCACGTCATGGCCGCGCATCGCCAGGCGATGCGCTGCAGACAACCCTGCCGGTCCTGCCCCGACTACCGCCACGGATTTGCCGGACGGTTCTGCGCGCTGGAAGGGATGTTTGCCGTTCGCCATCAGGTGGTCGGTCGCATAACGCTGCAACAGGCCGATCTTCACCGGCTTGCCTTCGGCGATTTCACGCACGCAAGCCTGTTCGCAAAGGGTTTCGGTCGGGCAGACGCGGGCGCACATTCCACCGAGAATATTCTCCGACAGAATGGTCTTGGCCGATCCGGTCGGATTGTCCGCGTTGATCTCGCGGATGAAGAGCGGAATGTCGATGCCGGTCGGGCACGCATTCATGCAAGGAGCGTCGTAGCAAAAATAGCAGCGATCGGATTCGACGAAAGCCTCGTGCCGTGTAAGCGGCGGATGGAGGTCGGAAAAGACATCCGCATAGTCTTCGGCTGGAAGACGTCCGGTCCTGACGTCACGGATTGCAGAATCGATCGATCCCATAAAATCGCATCTCCTCTTTCTGGCCGCGTCCGGTTCCCGGGGATCGCTGCCATTTTCGTGGGCCGGTTCGTCCGGCTCCTCTAAGGGAAGAATGCCATATTTTGACAGAAGGTCAAATTTTTTATCAAACGGTCAATATTTTGCTAAGCAGATTGCACCAACGCCCGTCTACGTCGAGACAGGCGTTGGAATGTTGCGAAGGCGGCTATTCGGCGGCGAGGCGGGGTCGCGAATCGACTTCGAGCAATTCGCGGTTGAGACGCGCCTCTTCCTCGATTTTCGGCTTGGAGAAGCCCGCGAGCAGGAGATAGGCAACCGGCGTCAGGAACAGCGTCGATGCGGTGGCGAGACCCAGCCCGCCGACGATCACCCAGCCGAGCGCTATGCGCGCTTCAGCGCCGGCGCCGCTGGCAAGGACGAGCGGAACGCCGCCGAGGATCGCGCAGAGCATCGTCATCACGACGGGACGCAAGCGGATGTTTGACGCCTCTTCGATGGCCTCGCGCACGCCTTTGCCCTGGTCGCGCAGATGATTGGCGAACTCGACGATGAGAATACCGTTCTTGGCCATAATACCGACGAGCAGCACCAGGCCGATCTGGCTGTAGACGTTCATGCTGGTGCCCGTCATCACCATGGCGAAGACGGCACAGGCAAGACCGAGCGGCACCGTCGCCATGACGATGATAGCGCTGATGAAGCCTTCGAACTGCGCTGCAAGGACAAGCAGGATGATCAAGAGGGCGAAGCCGAACGTCACCATCATGCTCGCCGAATTTTCGCCGAGCGTCGCCGCTTCGGCAAGCGGAATGAGACGGTAGCCGGGCGGCAACAACGGCGCAGCCACCTGCTGCGCCACCTTATAGGCATCGCCGAGGGCAAAATCCGCACGCAGTCCGGCGGTGACCGCAACGGAACGCATCTGCTGTTCGCGGGTAAGTGCAGGCGGAACAGCAACCTCGGTGAGCTTGGCGATTGTCGACATGGGCACGAAACGACCATCGCCGGTGCGCAGGAACACGTTTTCCAGATCGGTCGGATCGTTGATCGGATTGATGGTCGCGACGAGCTTCACGTCGAAGCTGCGATCCTCGATATAGACCGAGCCGACCTTGTAGCCATCAAGGACCGACTGCAGCGCTTCCGCCAGCCCGCTGATGTCGATGCGAAGATCGGAGGCGCGCTCGCGGTCGATCGATACGGCGAGCTGGGGCTGCGTCGGCTCGTTGGTCAGGCGCGGCCGGTCGAAGCGAGGGTCTTTCTCCAGTTCGGAGACGATCTTTGCCGCGGTGGTCCCAAGTTCCGAATAGCTGCTGCCGACGACGGCAAATTGCAGACCATTGCCGGCCCCGCGAATGCCAAGCGAATTGGGCTGCGCCGCAAAGACCTGGATGCCCGGAATATCGCGCACAAGGCGCGAAACGTCAGCGACGATTTCCTGCTGGCTGCGCTGGCGTTCCTTCCACTTGGCGAGGCTCAGAACCATGAAACCGCGATTGGTGTTGCCGTTCTGCCCGGCGATGGAGAAGGTGTTCTCGATCTCGCCGGCATCGCGCAACGGCTGGATGAGCGCCTCGATCTTGCGCATCTCATCGCCGAGATATTCAAGGCTGACGCCCTGCGGCGCCGTTATGCGCAGGAAGGCCGCGGCCCGGTCCTCGGTGGGTGTCAGTTCCTGCTTGAGCAGAGAAAATGCGCCGAAGGCGGCTCCCGCAAACAGGACCGAGACGATGACGACGATCCACGGGGCGGCGAGGCAGGCATGCAGCATTCGCGCATAGAGGCCGCCAAACCAGCTGCCGATGCGGCCGACAACACCGGGCGCGTGGGCAACTTCCTCATGCCGCCGCTCGCTGGCGCTCAAGAGCCGCGAAGCGAGCATGGGGCAGAGCGTCAGGGCGACGACGGCCGAGAGCAGTACGCAGATGGCGAGCACGAAGCCGAACTCGCGGAAAAGCCCGCCGGTCTGGCCAGGAAGGAAGGAGAGCGGCACAAAAACCGCCGCTAAGGTGACCGTGGTGGCGATGACGGCAAAGAACACTTCCTGCGTGCCGAGCACCGCCGCGGCCCGCGGCCCCATGCCCTGGTTGCGGCGGCGAACGATATTTTCAAGGACGACGATGGCATCGTCCACGACGAGGCCGGTTGCGAGAACGAGAGCGAGCAGCGTCAGGATGTTAATGGAAAAACCAGCGAGATATATCGCCGAAATTGTGCCGATCAGAGCAACCGGCATGCTGACTGCCGGGATCAGGGTCGCCTTGAAATCCCAAAGGAAGAGATAGATGATTAGGATGATGATGAGGACCGACGCGCCAAGCGCGATCTCGACTTCGTGCACGGCGCCGTTGATGAAGTCGGCATCATCGCTGGTCACCCGAATGTCGACGCCCTTCGGCAGCGTCTTCTGCAGTTCTTCCACTGCGGCGCGTACGCCCTTCGAGATGTCGAGCGTATTCGACTGCGCCTGACGAATAATGCCAAGGCCGATGCCGGTCTTGCCGTTGGCGCGCAGCGACGAGGTGCCGATATCGGGCCCAAGCGTGACGGTGGCGACGTCGCGGATGCGCGTCTGGTTCTTGATGATGATGTTCTCGAAATCTTCGGGCGTCGTCACCGGCGCCTGCGCACGCACGACGATACTTTGGTCATTGCTGTTGAGCTGGCCTGCCGGCGTGTCGAAGGCCATGGTGTTCAGCGCGTTGCGGATATCGGCGATGTTCATGCCGAGACCGGAAAGCTTGCCCTGGTCAATATCGATGCGGAAAATCTTGCTGCGGTTGCCGTTGATCTGAACATCGGCGACGCCGGGAACCGAGGCCAGCACGTCTTCGATCTGGTCTTCGACGAGGACCGTCATGTCCTCCACCGCCATCGTGTCGGACGTGACCGCGAGGCGCATGACAGCGTCGGAATTGGCGTCCGCCTTGACGATGCGCGGCGGGTCAGCTTCGTCGGGCAGCGTGTTGGAGATGCGGCTGATCGCATCGCGCATATCGGCGGCGGCGACATTGAGGTCGACATTGTCGTTGAACTCGACCGTCACGCGGCTATTGCCGAAGGACGAGCTCGATGAAATGGACTTGACCCCCGAGACGCGGGATACAGCGCCTTCGATGGCGGATGTCAGTTCGCGATCGACCGTTTCTGCTGCCGCCGAGGTGAAATCCGTACTCACGGTCACCACGGGACGGTCGACGTCGGGCAGTTCACGGACATCGACGCCGTAGAACGCCGCCAGTCCGGCAACGACGATCAGGGCGTTCAACACCAGCGACAGAATCGGACGGCGAATGAAAAGGGCGGTAAAGTCGGCTTGGCCTTTCGAGCTGCTCATGGCGCTGCCTCAGCCCTGTTCGCCGACGGAAGCCAAGGGACTTGCCTGGTCAGGAGCGGGCTGGCCCTGAATTTGGACGAGGCCGTCCTGCCGCACCGACTGCACGCCTTCGGCGACGATCTGGTCGCCCGGCTTGATATCGGCGTCGACGAGTACGTTGGTCGTGTTGCGCTGGACGATCCGCACCGGCACCCGGGATGCCTTGCTGTCAACAATGCGCCAGACATAGGCGCCATCCGTCCCCCACTGGATCGCCAGCGGATCGACCGTCGGATAGGTCTCGCCCGGAAAACCGAGCGACACCTGGAATGCCATGCCCTCGCGCAGCGTATCCTTCGGGTTGGTGATCTTCGCCTGGACGTGAAGCGTGCGGCTCGTCGGATCGACCCGGTTGTCGATGGCACTGACTGCGCCCTTGAACGATTCTCCAGGGCGGGCAATCGAGCTTGCCGACACTTCGGCGCCAATCGTCACCGCTGGCGCAAACCGTTCCGGCACCCAGAAATCGACAAGGAGTTCCGACCGGTCGTCGATGGAGGCGACTTGCGTGGTGGTGACGACGTAGTTGCCGGCATTGATCGGGAATATGCCGACGGTGCCGCCGATCGGCGCCCGGATGGCGCGGCGATCCAAGGCAAGCTCGGCTTCGCGCAGGTTCAGCCTTGCATTTTCAACGACGAGTTCGGCGTCGGATACCTGGACCGCCGAGACGGTGTTGGTCGTCGAGAGATTCTGAGCGCGCCTCAGCTTGGTCTCGGCATCCTTGAGAGCCGTCCGGGCCTTGTCTGCCAGGATGCTTTCCGATTCGGAATCGAGCCGGGCAATAACGTCGCCATTCTGCACGTGGCTGCCGGAGGTAACGAGTATCTCGGTAAGACGGCCGGCGGCATACGGCGTCACGGAGACGGAGCTCTTGGCCTTGCCCGTTCCGATCGCCGTCAGCCGGTCATTGATCTTCGCATCGGCGGCCGCACGAACCGTGACGAGCGGCAAAGGCTGTCCGCTGCGCTTCTGCTTTTGCCCGCCGGCCGGCGCGGTCGCCGCCGTGGTTGCGCCGCGATCGATGCCGGCCTTCTTCAGGAAATCACTTGCGCCAGGAAAGACATACAGCCAGCCTGCCCCGGCAGCACCAAGGATTACCAAAGCCAGAGCCAGTTGTTTCCAAACCTTCATACGTCACTCCAAAACGCCGGTCCCGCGTCAAAGCAGAGCCAGCGCCTAAATTAATTATACCTCAACGCGTCATCGAGCGCGAACAGGCGAATGTGGAGCGAAGATAGGGTGCTTTGCCTGAACCGTTAATGACAATTCGGTGAGGTTACAAATATTTAATGGAAGAGCCGCTTCGTGAATTTAGCCAGCTCCGCTTGAAGGCGGATAGTTGCCGTGCAACATGGCTGGCGGAATATTCGGAAGGAGAGCGGCCATATGGCGACCAAGACCGACATCGCACGGCGTGTGTTCAACCACACATGGAAGCTCGATCCCATCGTCCGCAGCCTGCTAGACACGGATTTCTACAAGCTTCTGATGCTGCAGATGATCTGGGGGCTCTATCCCAAGGTCGATGCCACCTTCACCCTGATCAACCGGACGACGCGCGTCCGGCTTGCCGACGAAATCGACGAGCAGGAACTCCGGGCCCAGCTCGACCACGCGCGGACGGTGCGATTCAGCAAGAAGGAAATGATCTGGCTCGGCGGTAATACGTTCTACGGCAAGCGGCAGATCTTCGAGCCGGATTTCCTCGAATGGCTGACGAATTTCCAATTGCCCGAATATGAGCTTACGCGGCAAGACGGACAATACGTCCTGAATTTCTACGGGCCGTGGATGTATACGACGATGTGGGAGATCCCGGCGCTGACGATCATCAACGAGTTGCGCTCGCGCGCCGCCATGAAACAGATGGGGCGCTTCGAACTCGACGTCACCTATGCCCGCGCCAAGGCCAAGATGTGGTCGAAGGTCGAACGCCTGCGCGCGCTCCCCGATATCCGGATTTCCGATTTCGGCACGCGGCGGCGCCATTCATTTCTATGGCAGCGCTGGTGCGTCGAGGCGCTGAAGGAAGGGATCGGCCCTGCGTTCACCGGCACGAGCAATGTTCTGATGGCGATGGACAATGATCTCGAGGCGCTCGGCACCAATGCCCACGAGTTGCCGATGGTGCTTGCGGCGCTCAGCACGACAAGGGCGGAGCTGCTCAAATCGCCCTACAAGGTCCTGCAGGATTGGAACCGCTATTATGGTGGGAACCTGCTGATTGTGCTCCCCGATGCATTCGGTACGGCCGCCTTTCTGCGCGATGCGCCGGACTGGGTGGCTGACTGGACTGGTTTCCGACCCGATAGTGCGCCCCCGATCGAGGGCGGCGAAAAGATCCTCGCCTGGTGGCGGTCGAAGGGAAAGGACCCGCGCCAGAAACTGCTGGTCTTCTCCGATGGTCTCGATGTCGATACGATCGAGGAGACCTATCACCATTTTCGCGGCAAGGTGCGCATGAGCTTTGGCTGGGGCACCAACCTCACCAATGATTTCGAGGATTGCGCGCCGCGCTACAATGACCGGCTCAATGCCATTTCGCTGGTTTGCAAGGTCAGCGAAACCAATGGTCGACCGGCGGTCAAGCTTTCCGACAACCCGAAGAAGGCGACGGGCGATCCGGCGGAGATAAAGCGCTATCTGGAAGTATTCGGGGCGGAGGATCGCGTGGAACAGGCCGTCAAGGTCTGAACCACGCTTATCCGGTTTTTACTGCAGCATTACGGTGCGCAGTTCATGTTCCTGGGCGCCGACGAGGACATTGTCGCGCTCGTCGGAGAGGACGATCGGATCGCCATTGGCACCAAAGAGGGCCCAGAGCTCGACACCCGGCGTCATCGGCGGCAGCGCCGGAAAGCTGTGGGCGAGCTCGTCGGTCTTGACCTTGCGCATATAGGCAACCTGTCCGGCGCCAAGCCGTGCAAATTCAAGATCCGAGAACGGGCTTTTGTGAACAGTGTTTTGCATGTCAGCCTCCATATTCGGACAGTCTATTTCGAAGCCCTGTCCTGTTAGAGCTACGGTCAGTCCTCTACCGCAATGTTTATGCGCTTGACCAACCGTTCGGGTTCCGGCCGATCGAGGTCGATCGACAACAACCCATTCTTCAGCGAGGCAGCGCTTACGCGCATTCCATCGGCAAGTACGAAGATCCGCTGGAACTGGCGCGCGGCTATACCGCGATGCAGATATTCCCGTTCGCCTTCATCGGCCTGCCTGCCGCGAATGACCAGCTGGTTGTCCTCCGTCGTGACTTCCAGGTCTTCGTTGGAGAAACCGGCCACTGCCAGAACGATGCGAAGCTGTTCGCGGTCGTTCGCGCCGCGTATGCGCTCGATATTGTAGGGTGGATAGCCGTCGCCGGATTTCGCGATGCGCTCCAGCGTCTTTTCCATCGAGTCAAAACCAAGCAGCAAGGGGCTTGAAAATGGCGTCATTCGTGTCATTGGTGCAGTCCTTGATAAAAGCGACCTAAAAGCAAAACCCGTGTTCGACAGCATTTCACCTTTGCCAAATGATATGGTCGATCGAATCACGGAGTTCAAGAGAGGGCCGGATTCAGGTCGCGAGAAAGTAGGAAATGACGCGTAAAATCATAATCGATACCGATCCCGGCCAAGATGATGCCCTTGCCATCCTTCTAGCCTTTTCCAGCCCCGAACTTGACGTGCTTGGCATAACCGCAGTCGCCGGAAACGTGCCGCTGGCGCTGACCGAGCTCAATGCCCGGAAGATCTGCGAACTTGCCGGTCGCCCGGATGCGAAAGTCTTTGCCGGCGCGGATCGGCCGCTGCTGCGCCCCCTGATCACCGCCGAACATGTTCATGGCAAGACCGGACTTGACGGGCCCGACCTGCCGGTGCCGACTATGCCGCTCCAGACGCAGCATGCGGTCGATTTCATCATCGAGACATTGCGCCGCGAGGAACCAGGCAGCGTGACGCTCTGCGCGCTCGGCCCGCTCACCAATGTGGCGCAGGTCCTCATCAGGGCGCCGGAACTTGCCCCGCGCATCCGCGAGATCGTGCTCATGGGCGGCGGCTTCTTCGAAGGCGGCAATATAACGCCGACTGCCGAGTTCAATATCCACGTCGATCCCCACGCGGCGCAGATCGTGCTGCAATCCGGCGTTCCCGTCACGATCCTGCCGCTCGATGTGACGCACAAGGCGCTTTCGACGGCAAAGCGCGTCGACCGCTTCCGCAATATGGGAACGCGCGCCGGCGATGCCTGCGTAGAACTCCTCGAATTCTTCGAGCGATTCGACGAGGAAAAATATGGTAGCGACGGTGGGCCGCTGCATGACCCGAACGTGATCGCCTATCTGCTCAAGCCGGAACTTTATGGCGGCCGGACCTGCAATGTCACGGTGGAGGCAGCCAACGAGCTGACGCTCGGCATGACCGTGGTCGACTGGTGGGGCGTCACCGACCGGCCAAGCAATGCCTACTACATCCGTGACGTCGATGATGAAGGCTTCTTCGACCTTTTGATCGAGCGCATAGGACGTATCTCTTGACGCTCCGATGGCGGCCGTCCACGGCCGCCATTCCATCACAAAAAGTTGAGCCGGCGTAAACGATGACTCAGTAATTTCCGGACAGAATCCTCCTGAAAGTGTAGTGTCCTTTGACGGACAGCAGCCAAGTTGGGGGATGAGATGCTGACGCGACGCTTATTCTTGACCGGTGTTCTTGCAGCGGCGGCAGCGCCGCAGGCAGCGCTCGCAAAGCCCGCCCGCAAACCATTCGTCATCGACCCGGTCTTCCAGCCGCAATATGTTTCCTTCGATTCGTCCTATGCGCCGGGCACGGTCGTCATCGACCCGCGCAGCCGTTTTCTCTATCTGGTCGAGGACGGGTTTACAGCGCGGCGCTACGGTGTCGGCGTCGGCCGGGCCGGACGCGCCTTTCACGGCAGCGCCAAGATCGGGCGCAAGGAAGTATGGCCCCGTTGGGTACCGACCCAGGGCATGATCAGCCGCCAGCCGAACAAATATGCGCGCTACGCCGGCGGCGTGTCGGGCGGACCGCACAATCCACTCGGCGCGCGGGCGCTCTACCTCTACCGAAACGGCCGCGACACCTATTATCGCATCCACGGTACGACGGAGCCGTGGAGCATTGGCCGCGCCGTTTCCAATGGCTGCATCCGCATGATCAACGAGCATGTGATGGATCTCTATGCGCGGGTGCCGCTCGGCGCACGCGTCGTTGTGATCTAGAAGCTAGGCCGCGACGCTAGCGCGCTGCGTGTCCGGTGCGAGCGTGACTTCAAGTCCGTTGAGTTCCGGCGTCATTATCAGCTGGCAGGAAAGGCGCGAATTTTCCTCGACGTGGAACGTCACGTCGAGCTGGTCGATTTCCTCATCCTGTGGCTCATAGAGCTTTTCCGTCCAATCCTCGCCGACATAGACATGGCAAGTGCCGCAGGCGCAGGCGCCGCCGCACTCGGCCTTGATGTCCAGTCCCCAATCGCGAATGACCTCCATCACACGAAAGCCTTCGAGGGCCTCGAGCGTATGCCGTTTGCCGTGCTGATCGGTGACGTGGATATAGAGGGCGTCGTCGCTCATCAGTCCTATGCTGCCTTCAGCTTCTTCTGCAGGGAGGTGGATGATGTCGTATACTGGAAGATGATCCGCTCGCCAGGCGATACGATCCGCTTTGCCGCTTGTGACATGAGCGCGGCCTCGTGGAAGCCCGAAAGGATAAGCTTTAACTTGCCGGGATAGGTATTGATGTCGCCGATGGCGAAGATGCCGGGTTCGGATGTCTCGAATTTCTCCGTATCGACCGCAATCAGGTTCTGATCGAGATTAAGGCCCCAATCGGCGATCGGGCCGAGCTTCATGGTCAGGCCGAAGAACGGCAGCAGGCGGCCAGCTTCCAGATGCTCGTCGCCCTCGGCGCCCTTGATGACGACCTTGGACAGTTGCCCGTCGGCGCCCTCGAGATTGCTGACCTGGCCCATGCGGAACCTTACGCGGCCTTCCTTCTCCAGTGCCCACATCTTGTTGACGCTGTCGGGCGCGGCGCGGAATTCCGGGCGGCGATGCACTAGCGTCACCGATTTCGCCACAGGTTCGAGGTTAAGGGTCCAGTCGAGCGCCGAGTCGCCGCCGCCGACAATGACGACGTCATGGCCACGGAAGGCCTCGATCTTGCGAACCGCATAGTGGACGCTCGTTCCCTCATAATGCTCGATCTGCGGCACGGGCGGACGCTTCGGCTGGAAGGACCCGCCGCCGGCGGCAATGACGATGACCTTGGTGATGAACACCTCGTCCGCATCGGTTTCGACGCGGAAGCGGCCGTCTTCGAGCCTGGTCAGCGCGGTTACCATGGTCGAGAAATGAAACTGCGGGTCGAAGGGCGCAATCTGCTTCAACAGATTGTCGGTCAAGGCCTGACCGGTCACCTCGGGCAGACCCGGAATGTCATAGATCGGCTTTTCCGGATAGAGCTCGGCGCACTGGCCGCCCGGGCGGTCGAGAATGTCGATGACATGGGCGCGAAGGTCGAGCAGGCCGAGTTCGAACACAGCAAAAAGGCCCACGGGACCCGCGCCAACAATAACCACATCTGTTTCAATCGTGTCGGACATAAGTGCTTTCCAGGTGATGTCGTGAAGGGGTTCAGGCGACCGGGACGCGGCGCCAGCTATAGGTTCCGGGGGCAGTATGCGATCCCCTGCCAGGCTGGTAGTACACCGGCGCATCGTGAAGGTTGTGATCGGCAAGCCGCTCCAGCGTGACCGCATGCGACACCTTCAGCGTATCGAAACCGGTCCGCAGCATATAGGCGACCTGATCGATCAGGACATCACCCACCGCGCGCAGCTCGCCTTTGAAGTGGCGCTGATTTTTCAGCATTTCAGCCTTCGAATAGGAGCGCCCGTCATTGAAGGCGGGAAATTCGAGGGCGATCAGCGGAATGCGGTCGAGCAAGCCGAGCAGCGGCTCGATGTTCTCGCCGGGCGCCACGGATACGCCGATGCGCCGGTTTGTTGCAAAACGCACATCGTCCTCAAGACTAAGCCAGACCGCGAGCGGCAGAATGACCGCCGGCGCGTCGCCGGCCTCATCCAAAGACGGAGCCGTGATATAGGGATCTTCGCGAAATCCTTCACGGCCCCAGAGTTCGCCGGCGGGCTTTTCGGAAATGTCGCTCATAAATTCGAATCCGTCAGTGAAATATTGCTCAACTGGTCGGTAAGGCCAGTCAGGTGAATACCGCATTCGGTCTTGTCCGACCCGGCCCAGCGTCCGGCCCGGTCGTCATCGCCGTCCTTGACCGGCGACGTGCACGGCATGCAGCCGATCGAACGGTAGCCTTCGGCAACCAGCGGATGCGGCGGCAATTCATGCGCGCTCATATAGGCCTTGAGGTCGGCCGAGGTCCAGTGGGCCAGCGGATTGATACGGACGCGCGAACCGACCGACTCGAAGATTGCCAGGCTGGAGCGTGTCGAGGCCTGGAACTGCTTGCGGCCCGTCATCCAGGCGCGATAGGGCGCAACGGCGCGCGCCATTGGCTCAACCTTGCGGATATAGCAGCAGCGGTCCTTGTTGGTCATGGACAGCGCGCCAAAGGGATCTTCATCCTTCAGGCTCTGCTTGAGCGGGTGGATGTCATGCACGTCAGTCAAGCCAAGCTCGCTGACCAGTTGGTCGCGATAGCGCAAAGTGGCGGGAAAATGCTTGCCTGTCTCCAGAAAAAGCACCGGCGTTGCCCGATCGATCTGCGCGATCATGTGCAGCAAGACCGAGGATTCCGCCCCGAACGAAGAGACAACCGCGATCTCCTCGTTGAAGAGGTGGTCGATGGCGAGTTCGATGACATCCAGCGGCTCGAGATTGCCGTACCGGGCTTCGAGCGAGCGTGCTTCATCCGCCACCGTTTGCTCGTTGAACTCAAGCAGCATTTGCAGCCTCGCTATAGAGCGCATCCTTGAACGGCGCGGCTCCCACACGACGGTAGGCGGCAAGGAACGTTTCTTCCTTGTCGGTGCGGATTTCAAGATAACGATCGACGATGGTCTCGACCGCATCGACGATCTCTTCGGACGAGAAGCCGCGGCCGGTAATATCGCCGATGGTGCAGATCTCGTCGCCCGAGCCGCCCAGCGAAATCTGATAGAGCTCCTCGCCCTTCTTCTCGACGCCGAGAATGCCGATGTGGCCAACATGGTGGTGGCCGCAGGCGTTGATGCAGCCCGAGATCTTGATCTTGAGCTCGCCGATATCCGCTTGGCGATCCGGCTGGCCGAAGCGCTCGGAAATGCGCTGAGCCACCGGGATCGAGCGGGCATTGGCGAGGGCGCAATAGTCGAGGCCGGGGCACGCGATGATATCGGTGATGAGACCGGCATTGGCCGTTGCAAGGCCGTCGGTCAGGAGAAGGTCGTAGACGATGCGCAGATCGGCGACCGCAACATGCGGGAGAACAAGGTTCTGCTCGTGGCTCACGCGGATTTCGTCTTGCGAGAATTTCTCGGCAATATCGGCGACGAGGTCCATCTGCGCGTCGGTTGCATCGCCCGGAATTCCGCCGATGGGCTTGAGCGAGATGGTTACGACGCCGTAATCCGGGTTCTTGTGCGGCGTGACGTTCTGGTCGACCCATGTCGCAAAGGCATGATCCGCCTTGCGCGCGGCGGCAAGACCCGACCACCCTTCCGGGCGCTGCGGCAGGTTGGGCGCGCGGAAATAGCTGTCGATGGCATCGACGTCCTGCTGCGGCAGCTTGAGGTCGCTATCCTTGAGCACCTGCCACTCGGTCTCGACCTGGCGGGTCAATTCCTCGGTCCCGGTCTCATGCACCAGAATTTTGATGCGAGCCTTGTATTTGTTGTCGCGGCGGCCGTTGAGATTGTAAACGCGCATGATCGCCGTCGTATACGTCAGGAGATCCTCTACCGGGAGGAAATCCCTGATTTTCTTGGCCACCATTGGTGTGCGGCCCTGCCCGCCGCCGACATAGACGGCAAAGCCAAGGTCGCCGGCTTCGTTCTTCTTCAGATGGAGGCCGATGTCATGCACCTGGATAGCGGCGCGGTCGCGCTCGGCCCCTGTCACCGCAATCTTGAACTTGCGCGGCAGGTACGAAAACTCGGGGTGCATCGACGACCACTGGCGCAGGATCTCCGCATAGGGACGCGGGTCGGCGACCTCGTCAGCCGCCGCACCGGCGAAATGGTCCGCCGTCACGTTGCGAATGCAATTGCCCGAGGTCTGCAGCGCGTGCATCTCGACCGATGCCAGTTCGTCGAGAACCTTGGGCATGTCTTTCAGTGCCGGCCAATTGTACTGGAGGTTCTGCCGCGTCGTGAAATGACCGTAGCCTCGATCGTAATGGCGGGCGATATGGGCGAGCTTGCGCATCTGGCGGCTCGATAGCGTGCCATAGGGAATGGCGACGCGCAGCATATAGGCATGCAGCTGCAGATAGACGCCGTTCATCAGCCGCAGCGGCCGGAACTGGTCCTCGGTCAATTCGCCGGCGAGACGGCGCTCCACCTGATCCTTGAATTGGTCCACGCGGGCAGAAACGAATGCGTGGTCAAACTCGTCATAGCGATACATGAATGCGAACCTTCAGGAATTAAGCGGCCGAAGCTTTGGGCTTTTCAGCCTGCTTGCCGAGATCGAGGCGGATGGTGGGGCCGAGCTGGCGAATACGCTCGCGCAGACGCAGCGGATACAGATTGGTGCCGCGCTCTTCAACATCGATCACGTTGACGTCGATAACGAGGTTGGACTTGATCGCTGCCTTGCCGGCTTCCTCAAGCGCGGTCACCGCTTCGGCGTGACGGGCGATCAGCGCACCATCGATCTGTTCGAGCCATTCGCCATTGGCGCCGAGCCAGACGGCTTCACCATCGGTCAGGCGATTTGCGGTAAGAACTTTGACACTCATGATCGTGATCCTTCGCGTTCAGGCAGCATTGGTTTCAAGGTGGCGCAGCGCCACGGAATTCTGGTTCCGGGCGGAAAGCGCCTCGGCCTTGTCGATGGCGGCGCCAGCAACGGCGTCACCGATGACGACCATGACGGGACCGCTCAAATCCTCGCGCTGCTCAAGCGACGGCAGGTCGTTCAACGTGCCGTGGAACATGCGACGGTCGGTCCGGCCAGCATTTTCAATGACGGCAACCCCAGTATCGGCATGAAGACCAGCGGCGATCAGCCGCTCTGCCACCGAAGCTGCGACGCTGCGGCCCATGTAGACGGCAATCGTCGCGCCGGAGATGGCAAGCCGCGCCCAATCCGGCAGGACTTCGCCGGTCATGTCGTGGCCCGTCGTGAAGACGAGCGAGGAGGCAACGCCGCGCAAAGTCAAAGGCAGTTGCATATCGGCAGCCGCGGCAAAGGCCGAGGTGATGCCGGGAACGATCTCGAAGGAAATTCCGGCATCGCGAAGCGCGGCCATCTCTTCGCCGGCGCGACCGTAGACGAGCGGATCGCCTGATTTCAACCGCACGACGCGCTTGCCTTCGCGGCCGAGGGCGACGAGCAGATCATTGATCTCGCTCTGGCTCTTCGAGTGGCAGCCCTTGCGCTTGCCGACGGAAATGCGCGCGGCGTCGCGGCGGCCCATGCCGACGACCGCGTCCGGCACCAGCGCGTCATAAACGATGACATCGGCTTCCATGAGGACGCGATGAGCCCGCAAGGTCAGCAGATCCTCTGCGCCCGGACCCGCACCGACCAGCCAGACATAGCCTTGGCCCGTTTCCCGGTTGCCCAGCAGCGCCGTCGCCGCCTCATGCGCGCCGGCAAAATCATTGTTGTAGACATTGCTTGCGACATCGCCGGAAAAAAACGACCGCCAGAACAAACGGCGAGGCAAGCCCTTCCTGACCAGCCGTTCGACCGCGGGGCGATAGGCGTTGGCGAGGCGCGCAAGATCGCCAAGGCGGGGCGAGAACGCCGCATCGATGCGGGCGCGGATCATCTGGGTAAGAACGGGACCGGTGCCTTCCGAACCTATGGCGATTGCGAGCGGTGCTCGGTTGACGATGGCAGGCGTGAAGAAATCGCAAAGGTCGGGACGGTCGACGACGTTGACTGGAATGTGCTGGCGGCGCGCTTCGGCGGCAATCTCTCGATCCTGGTCTTCATCGCCGGTAGCGATGAAGACCAGTTTTGCACCGGTCAGTTGCTTGGGAGCAAATTTTTCCGCGACGTGTTCATATCCACCATCGCGCAGGAAGGCCGCGAGTTCCGGTTCGGGCGCATCGGCGACAACGCGAATTGCCGCATTCGTCTGATCGAGTAGGCGCGCTTTGTTAAGCGCCTCTTCGCCATTGCCCACGACCACAAGCACTTCATTCCGCACGCGGAAAAAGGCTGGAAAGACAGAAAGCTGGGTCTTGCTGATGGACATGAATGCGATAATCCCAATGGTTGCAGGGATTATCCATGAAAGGTCAGCGGTTTATAAGGAACAGAAATGCGCCGAAACCGGGGGCGGAGCATGGAATTTCTGAAAAACCGGGGGCTTGCAGATTCTCGTTCTATCAATCCAACAGCCAACCGCCCCGCTCACCTCAGGGTTTAACAAAGCGGGCGCAATTGCAACCAATAGACGACCACTTTTATAGTGTTAATCAGAAAATGCAAGTACCCTTTTACGAAGAACTTGGCGCCGCCGACTTTGCCATCTCGGCGCCATGAGATTCTCAACGCTCTGAGCGGCGTCGCGATGGAACCTATCTGGAGCCAGCCACCGGGTTCCCACTGGGCGAATTGCAGCTGACCCTCAGCTTGTAAAGATTGCAGGCACATGTACCGGCCAGCGCCAGGGCAGGATCGCCACAAGATCGAACCGCAAGGACAGCAACGCCTGATCCGGTTGGCGCGCCAGCCATTGATCGGCTGCCGCCTCGATGCGGCGCTGCGCAAGAACGTTTACCGAGTCCATGGCCTGGTCGAGCCTTGCCCGTGCCTTCACCTCGATAATGGCGACGATATTGCCGCGGCGGGCAATCAGATCGATCTCGCCGACCTTGGTGCGGTAGCGGCGGGTGACTATGCGATAGCCCTTCAGCATGAGGGCGAGCGCGGCGAGCCGCTCGGCGGAATGGCCGCGGCGGTATGCCTTGCGCCTGCCGCCCCGCTCGCTCATTTCATCGCCAGTAACCGTTGATAGAGCTCGCCCTTGGGCCGCCCCGTCATCCGCGCCGCCTCACCGGCCGCCTTTGCCGGCGACATTTCGAGGACGAGCGCCCGCAGCAACGCGTCGACATCTTCGTCCGAGCGGGGGATATTCGCATCCTCGACGGGAGAGCCGACGACGAGAACCACCTCGCCGCGAATACGATCCTCGTCCGCGAACGTCTCGGCCAGCTTTTTCAGCGGCAGGGTCACAATGGTCTCGTAGGTCTTGGTCAACTCGCGGCAGAGGGAAGCCGGTCGTTCTGCGCCAAATATATCGGCCATGTCCGCAAGCGTCGCGGCAGCACGGTTGGGCGATTCGAAGAAAACCAGCGCCGCATCGAGCGCCTTGAGTTCGGCCAGCCGGGCACGGCGCTGACCCTGTTTCGACGATAAAAAGCCGGCAAAGTAAAACGAATCCTTGAAGAGGCCCGACGCCGTCAGCGCGGCGAGGACAGATGAGGCGCCGGGAATGGGTACCACCCTGATGCCGGCCGCCTTGGCCGCCGGCACCAGCCTGCCGCCGGGATCGGCGACGAGTGGCGTTCCCGCATCGGAGACGAGTGCAACGCTCTTTCCGGCAAGCAGCGCCTCAATGAGTTTAGGGCCGGCGATTTCGGCATTGTGCTCGTGATAGGCGAAAGGGCGGCGTGACATGCCATAGCGCTCCAACAGGACGCGGCTCACCCGGGTATCCTCGCAGGCAATGATGTCCGCGGCGGCCAGGGTTTCAATGCCGCGGATCGTCATATCGCCGAGATTGCCGATGGGCGTCGCCACGATGTAGAGCGCCGGCTCGAGCGGGCGAGCCCGGAAACTGGCGCTGCCGATCTGATAATGCCGGTCGCCGGTTTCAGCTTCGGACAATGTTTTTCCCCTCAAGCCGCGAGATCTGCGATGACCGCATTGAGAACGATCGCGCCCTGCGGGGTCGTGCGTATGCGGCTATTGCCGACATACTCGATAAGCCCCTGCTCGGCGAGGGAAATTACCCGCTTCTCCTTGACGCTGTGCCCGGTAAGACGTTCGTAGCGCGCAAGGTCGATCCCCTCGACAAGCCGCAGGCCCATGAGCAGGAATTCGTCGCCTTCCTGCTCGCGGTCAAGACGCTCTTCCTCGATAATGCCGTGTCCCGCTGCCTCGACCTTTTCGACCCAGGTTTCAGGATGGCGCTCGATGATCGTGACGGCGCGGATATTGTCCTCGACAAAGCGCCCATGGGCGCCGGGTCCCACACCGACATATTCGCCGTAGCGCCAATAGACGAGATTGTGCTGCGACTCTGCGCCGGGAATGGCATGATTGGAAATCTCGTAGGCCGGCAGACCGTGCTTTGCAGTCACATCCTGCGTCTCGGCATAGAGCGCGGCCGCATGATCGCCATCCGGCGTAACGAGCTTTCCTGCCTGCCAGAGATTGTAGAAGGGCGTGCCTTCTTCGATGGTCAACTGATAAAGCGAGAGGTGATCGGCGGCGAAGGAGATGGCACGCACAAGTTCTTCACGCCATGCCTCGACGCTCTGGTCTGGCCGCGCATAGATGAGGTCGAAGGACAGCCGCGGGAAAATTTCCCGTGCAAGGCTGATCGCCGCAAGTGCCTCATCGACACTGTGCATGCGGCCGAGGCGGCGCAGATCGACATCATTCAATGCCTGCACGCCAAGCGAAACCCGGTTCACGCCCGCGGCGCGATAGCCGCGAAACCGATCAGCCTCCACGCTGGTGGGGTTTGCTTCGAGGGTAATCTCGATTCCTTCTGGCACGTGCCAGTTCTGCGCGATCGCATCAAGAACCGAGCCGACCGTATCGGGGTGCATCAGCGAGGGAGTCCCCCCGCCGAGAAATATGCTGGACACTGTGCGCTCGCCGGTGCGCTGGCGCATTGTCGCGAGCTCGCGGGCAAAGGCAGCGGCGAAGCGCTTCTGGTCGACCGGCTGATGCCGCACATGCGAATTGAAATCGCAATAGGGACACTTGGCCATGCAGAACGGCCAGTGCACATAGACGCCAAACCCGCTCTCGCCCTTGTCGGGGTGCGCTTTCGCGCGCCCTCCCTTAACCGCCAACGCGTGGGGGAGGTCGGACCGCAGATCCGGGGCGGCTTGAATCACCGGCAAGGACGCCATCAGACCCGTCCCCCACCCCGTTGCAACCCAACGACCCTCCCCACGAGGGGAAAGGGGAGGCAAACCACAAAACTCCGGCGTGTGATCGGATCGTTGCGGGTCATCCTGCGTCCAGACAATCCCTGGCGAAATGCTGGAAGGCACGGGCGCGGTGCGACAGCGCCTTTTCGTCACCCGGCTTCCAGCCATGCTTCTGTTCAGCAGTCATCTCGCCGAAGGTCGCCTCATAGCCTTCCGGCTTGAATACGGGATCGTAGCCGAAGCCAGCATTACCGCGCGGCGGCCAGACGATCTCGCCCTCGACTTCGCCGCGATAGTAATTGGCTTCACCGTCCGGCCAGGCGAGGCAGATGACGGAGACGAAACGCCCGCTGCGTTCGTCGGGGCTTGTCGCGCCCTTGTCCTGCAAGGCCTTTTCCACCTTTTCCATGCCGTGGCTGAAATCGCGCTTGCCATCGGGAAGCTCCGCCCAGTTCGCCGTGTAAACGCCGGGATCGCCGCCGAGCGCGTCGACGCAAAGGCCGGAATCATCGGAGAGAGCAACGAGGCCGGTCGCCTTCGCCGCCGCATATGCCTTGATATAGGCATTTTGCTCGAACGTGGTTCCGGTCTCATCCGGTTCCGGCAGGCCGAGATCGCCAGCGGAAACCACTTCGAAGCCGAATGGTCCCAGAAGGTCGATCATCTCATTGATCTTGCCCTGATTGTGACTTGCGACGAGCAATTTGCCCTTTTCGAGTTTTCTCATTCCAAATTCCATAATTTCGGTTCTGCGAATTCGATCGAATTTCCGGCGGGATCGCGGAAGTACAGCGAGCGCGCGCCATTCGGCCAGTCGAACTCGCTTTCGATCTCGATGCCATTTGCCTCAAGATGGGATTTCCATCCGGCAATTTCATCCCGTGTTGCCTTGAAACAGACGTGGCCCGGACCTGTTGCCCCATGCGAGGGGATAGGCAGGCTGCCGGGCGGGCGCTCGTTGATCAGCACGGGATCGAACAGGATGAGGACACCGGCGCCGCAGCGAAAGAAGATGGACCGCTTCGGCGTCTCCAATATGATCTCGAGCCCGAGAATGCCGGCATAGAAGTCCTTGGCGGCCGCAAGGTCCGTAACGTAAAGCGCCGTTTCAAGGATACCGGATGGTCGCATCGTCTCGGGCTTTTAGCTCACAGCCATCTGCTGCAGGTTGACCAGCCGCCCGATGCCGTTGCGGGCAAGGCTCATAAGGGCAAGCAGTTCTTCCTCAGAAAAGGGCTCGCCTTCGGCGGTTCCCTGCACCTCGACGATACCACCCTTGCCAGTCATGACAAAGTTCGCGTCCGTCTGTGCCGTCGAATCCTCCTGATAATCGAGGTCGATCACCGGCGCGCCGTTGGAAATTCCGCATGAGATCGCCGCAACATGATCCTTCAGAACTTTTTCGACCTTGATCATCTGGCGCGCTTCCATCCAGCGCAGGCACTCGTGCAGAGCGACCCAACCGCCGGTGATGGCAGCCGTGCGCGTGCCGCCATCGGCCTGGATAACGTCGCAGTCGACCGTGATCTGCACTTCGCCAAGCGCCTGAAGGTCTACGACCGCACGCAGCGAGCGAGCGATCAGCCGCTGGATTTCCAGCGTGCGACCGCCCTGTTTGCCAGAGGATGCCTCGCGGCGCATGCGATCGCCGGTCGAGCGCGGCAACATGCCGTATTCGGCCGTTACCCAACCCTTGCCGGTGTTGCGCATCCAGCCTGGCACCTTTTCCTCAAGGCTCGCTGTGCACAAAACGTGGGTGTCGCCGAATTTGACAAGGCACGAGCCCTCGGCATGCTTGGAAACGCCGCGTTCGAAGGAGATGGCGCGCATCTCGTCGGGGGCTCGCTTGGAAGGACGCATTGGAAAGACCTCTTTGAAAATCTGTGGTCCGGCCTTTTAGCCGTGATGGCAGATCGAAGCAAAGGCTTTGATGATTGCCCGGACAATGCTTATATCAGGGCTGTAATAAGCAGACATACGAGGCAAGATGAAACGGGCCGTGGTACCGGAGGCATATCAGTCGCTTGACCAGCGGTCGCGCGACATTTTCCGGCGCATCGTCGAGAGCTATCTTGGCGACGGCGAACCGGTCGGCTCGCGCAACCTTTCGCGGATTCTGCCCGTGTCGCTGTCGCCGGCGACGATCCGCAACGTCATGAGCGATCTCGAGCATCTCGGACTGGTCTATGCACCGCATATTTCGGCCGGACGCCTGCCGACGCAGCTCGGGCTGCGCTTCTTCGTCGACGCCTTCATGGAAGTTGGCGATCTTTCCGCCGCCGAGCGCAACTCGATCGAGGCGCAGGTTCGTGCCTCAAGCGAAGACCAGTCGACTGAAACCGTGCTGACTCAGGCGAGCCAAATCCTCTCCGGCATGTCGCGCGGTGCCGGTCTTGTGCTTGCGACCAAGGCGGAAGGTGCACTGAAACACATCGAGTTCGTGCGCCTTGAGCCGACCAAGGCACTGGCCGTTCTTGTCAGCCAGAGCGGGGATATCGAAAATCGCGTTATCGATTTGCCCGTCGGCGTGACGCCCTCACAGCTCATCGAAGCTTCGAACTTTCTCAATGCGCATATCCAGGGCCGCACGATCAGCGAGGCGCGCCAGGAAATCGGCCGGCTCAAGGACGAGACCCAGCAGGCGCTCGATGCCTTGTCGCAGCATCTGGTGCAACAGGGGCTCGCGGTCTGGGGTGGCGCAGGCAGCGGACAGCCGCCGCGCCTGATCGTACGCGGGCGCGGCAATCTTCTCGATTCGATCAACGCCGAGGCCGATCTCGACAGGCTGCGCCATCTCTTTGACGATCTCGAAACCAAGGAAGGAACGCTGCAGCTTCTTGACCTCGCCGAGGCGGGACCGGGCGTGCGCATCTTTATCGGGTCGGAAAACAAGCTGTTCTCGCTGTCGGGTTCGTCGCTGGTGATCGCGCCCTATCGGGACTCGGAGCAGCGCATCATCGGCGCCCTCGGCGTCATCGGCCCGACCCGGTTGAACTATGCCCGGATCGTGCCGATGGTCGACTATACCGCCCAGCTCGTATCCCGCCTTTTGCGATAAGACTTGATTTTCAAGAGCCGAACGTCGATATCCAGCGCAACTTCGAAAAATGAACGGACAGGATAGATGGCTGAAGACAAGAAACTTCACGACACCCCGGATCTCGATCAGCGCGACCTGAAGAATCCGCGCGATCGCGATGCGCTGAAGCGCGCTGCCGATGATTTTCTTAAATCGCGCAAGGCCGAGGAATATGCGCTTGCCGAGGAAGACCAGGAGCAGGCAACGACCGCCGAACTCGACGCGCTGCGCGCCGAAAATAACGATCTGAAGGACCAGTTGCTGCGCCTTGCCGCAGATATGGAAAACCTGCGCAAGCGAACCGCACGCGACGTCCATGACGCGCGCAGCTATTCGGTTGCGAACTTCGCCCGCGACATGCTTGCTGTTTCCGACAATCTGAAGCGCGCCATCGAAGCGGTTCCCGCCGATGCACTCGCAGGCGGCGATGCCGGCCTTAAGGGCCTCGTAGAGGGCGTCGAGATGACGGAACGCTCCATGCTCACCGCAATGGAACGCCACGGCGTCAAGAAAATCGAGCCGCAAGGCCAGAAGTTCGATCCGAACTTCCACCAGGCGATGTTCGAAATTCCGAATGCGGATGTTCCGCATAATACGGTGGTTCAGGTTGCGCAGGCCGGCTTTGTCATCGGCGACCGCGTGCTGCGTCCGGCGCTGGTCGGCGTGTCGCGGGGCGGACCCAAGCAGGCGGCCGGCGAAGCCCAACCGGAACCCGGCCCAATCAATCCGCAGGCTGAAAAAGACGCCTGACGGTCTTAACAACGTTCCAAGAGCCGCATTTCCCTGACCGGAATGCGGCTCTTTTCATTTTCCGGTCATGCTCTATCGTGGGACAAAATAACGGCGAGGGGAAACTGCCGGTGACCATGATTCAGCTGTTCAACTATGCCGGAATTTTCGTTTTCGCCGCGACGGGAGCTCTGGCAGCCTCGCGGCGCCAGCTCGACATCATGGCTTTCATCTTTCTCGCCGCGGTCACCGGGATCGGCGGCGGGACGTTGCGCGACCTCATCCTCGGCGTACCCGTCTTCTGGGTGAAGGATCCGATGAGCCTACTTGTCTGCGCCGCAGCGGCAATCCTGGTCTATTTCACCGCCAACCTGCTTGAATCACGCTATCGCGTTCTCCTCTGGCTCGATGCGGTCGGGCTTGCCGCCTACAGCGTGATGGGCGCGGCGAAGAGCCTTGCACTCGGCTTCGACTCGACCATTGCGGTGGTGACCGGCATCATGACGGCGACATTCGGCGGCATCTTGCGTGATATCATTTCGGGGGAGCCATCCGTGGTGATGCGCCGCGAAATTTATGTCACGGCGGCGCTCGCCGGCTCACTTGTCTATATCGTGCTGCACCGGCTTGCCGTCGGGACGGAGATTTCCGCGCTCGTCGCGGCGCTTGCCGCCTTCACGGTTCGAGGCGGCGCGCTCTATTTCGGCTGGTATCTGCCGACCTATCACAAGCCCGGCCGCAGCGCGGACGAGCTTGAGCGGGAAGGCTTGATCAGAGCAGCCCCGCCCGCTCCGCCGCGGCCTTCAGATTGATCTGCGGACGCGGACCGATCTGCTGGATGACAAGACCCGCCGTCAGCGAGCCGAGGCGGGCGCAATCGGTCAGCGAGCGGCCGTTGGTGTAGCCGAAGAGGAAACCCGCTGCATAAAGATCGCCCGCGCCTGTGGTATCGACCAGTTCCTCGATCTCGATGGCTGGAACCGCGACGGTCTCGTCGCCGGAAACGACGACAGAACCTTTTTCCGAACGGGTGACGGCAGCGAGCTTGCAATCCCTGCGGATCAGCTCGAGCCCTTCCTCAAAGTTGTCCGTCTGGTACAGCGATTTCATTTCCGCCTCGTTGGCAAAAACGATATCGACCGTGCCGGAGCGCATCAGATCGAGAAACTCCTCGCGGTAGCGATCGACGCAGAACGGATCCGAGAGGGTCATCGAGACTTCCCGCTTGTGCTCATGAGCGATCTTTGCCGACAGGCGGATAGCTTCCTTGGCGCGCGGCGGATCCCAGAGATATCCCTCGAAATAGGTGACCTTGGCCTGGGAAACCTTGGAACTCTCGACATCCTCCGGCCCGAGCTCGATGCAGGCGCCGAGATAGGTGTTCATCGAGCGCTCGCCATCGGGCGTCACGAAAATCATCGAACGGGCGGTGGGCGGCGGGGAAGCCAGCACACGCGTGTCGAAGGCGACCCCTTGCGAACGGATATCATGGGTAAAAACGTGGCCCAGCTGATCGTCCGCTACCTTGCCGAAATAGGCGGCGCGTCCGCCGAGGCTGGCAAGGCCCGCCGCGGTATTGCCGGCGCTGCCGCCGGACGCCTCGATCGCGGGACCCATGCGCTCGTAGAGGAACTCGGCCCGATCGGCGTCGATCAGGTTCATTGCATTTTTGATAATGCCGTTCTTGATGATGAAATCGTCATCGGTGCGGGCAATGATATCGACAATGGCGTTGCCTATGCAAAGCACGTCATAAGTGGACATGGAAACTCCGGGATAGATCGCAAACCTGTTGGCGTTGTTTTGCCTGCTCTACCCCGTCGCGACAGAATTGACCACCCCCCACTTGGGCGAACACCTTGTCCGAAGGGTCAGTTGCGCTTATGTCGGGTGCCTACGCCATGGAGCAAAATGCCCGATGATCGTCGAAAGCGCCCGCGCCGCCGCCAGTCACCTCTTCCGTCCGGAATTTCGCGCTGTCCTGTGGAAATCGCTGGGGCTGACATTGCTGCTGCTCGTCGGCGCATGGTTCGGGCTGCGCGAAATCTTCGAATGGCTCGCGCTCCCTTTTTTCGAAGGAATGATGCCGGATTTGCCATCCTGGACAGGCTGGATCGGCTTCATCGCCGGCCTGTTTGCCAGCATCGGGCTTGCATTGGGACTGGCGCTGCTGATTGCTCCAGTCACCGCCATCGTAGCCGGACTATTTCTTGACGATGTTGCGGAGGTCGTCGAAAAGGAAGACTACCCTGGCGACCCGGCCGGAAAGCCGCTTCCCGCCATGCGCTCGATGGTTCTTTCGATCAGGTTCTTTGGCGTCGTCATTCTCGGCAATATTGCCGCCCTGCTGATGTTGCTCATTCCCGGCATCAACCTGATCGCATTCTTCATCGTCAATGGCTATCTGCTGGGCCGCGAGTTCTTCGAGTTCGCCGCGATGCGTTTTCGATCCGAAGCCGAAGCAAAGGCCTTGCGGGCGCAGAATGCCGGTACGGTCTTCCTCGCGGGCCTCGTCATCGCCGCATTCATGGCCGTGCCACTGCTCAACCTTCTGACGCCGCTCTTTGCCGCAGCGCTCATGGTGCACCTCCACAAGGCCGTCGCCCGTGCGGCACGGCCTGTACCTGTCAGATAGCCTGCGGCGGCAGCGGCACCAGCGGCGCCGGGATTTCCGAGGTCTTTTCCGCAGCCTTGCAGATATCGGCGATGACACAGGCCGGACATTCCGGCCTGTGCGCCTTGCACACGTATCGGCCGTGCAGGATCAGCCAGTGATGCGCATGATAGAGATATTCCGACGGAATGACCTTCATCAGCTTTGCCTCCACCTCGTCCGGAGTCTTGCCGGGCGCAAGGCCAAGGCGGTTGCCGATGCGGAAGATGTGCGTGTCCACCGCCATCGTAGCCTGGCCGAACGCCATGCTGAGGACGACATTGGCAGTCTTACGGCCAACCCCCGGCAGCTTGACCAGTTCGTCACGATCGTCGGGAACGACGCTGCCATATTTTTCGACCAGTGCTTGCGATAGCGCGATGACATTCTTGGCCTTGTTGCGCCACAGCCCGATCGTTCGGATATATTCGCCGAGCCTCTCTACCCCTAGGGCCATCATCTTTTCCGGCGTGTCGGCGACCTTGAAGAGCGCGCGCGTCGCCTTGTTGACGCCGACATCGGTTGCCTGCGCCGAAAGCGCCACGGCGACAAGCAGGGTGAACGGATTGATGTGTTCGAGTTCCCCCTTTGGCTCCGGCCGCTGGATCGAAAACCGCCGAAATATCTCGTGGATCTCCGCCGCCGTGTAGCGCGTACCCGGAACACGCCGCTCTTCCTTGGCGGGCCTGGCGGTCACAGCGTTCTGATCGATTTTCGGCTTGGGATTTTCCATGACCCCTCTATACTTGAGCCCTATGAGCCAAACAACAAACCCGATTGACCCGGCCGCGATCAACGAAGAAGAAATCTTCCGTGCGCTTCTTGTGCCACATCGATCGCTTGGCCGTTTCGGATTTCTTGTTCTTATGGGAACGCTTGGGGTCAGCAGTTTTATGACCGGCCTTTTCTTTCTGTCGATCGGCGCCTGGCCGGTATTCGGCTTCTTCGGGCTGGACGTCGTCATCGTCTACGTGGCGTTTCGCATGAACTACGCTGCAGCGAAAGCACACGAAGAAGTCAGCATTTCGCGCGTAGCCCTGCACATCCGCCAGGTCGCGCCTTCGGGACGGGCAAAGCAGCACGAATTCAACCCTTACTGGACACGGTTCAGCATTGCCCGCCATGCCGAGATCGGCATTACCTCGATGCGGGTCGAGGGACAGGGCAAGGCTGTCATCATCGGCTCGTTCCTCAATCCAGACGACCGCGAAAGCTTTGCCTCGGCCTTTCAGACAGCGCTTGCGACCGCGAAAGGACGCTGATCTTTTCGACCAGTCCGGCCGTCAAGAATCGGGTGGCGGCGACAGCGGGTGCGTGGTCATATATCCTCAACACAAGAGGTAAAAGCTCATGAAACCGCACGCCATACTTCAAAAAGACATCACTCCGACCGGCGACGATTATGCCATCGTCAGCCACATCATCGAACGCATCAGCAAGGACTATCGCGACCAGCCTTCGCTTGAGACCCTGGCGCGCGACACCGGCCTTTCGCCGACGGCGCTGCAAAAGCTCTTCACGCGCTGGGCCGGGCTTTCACCAAAGGGTTTCCTGCAGGCGGTAACGATCGATCATGCGCGCCGGCTGCTCGATGAAGGCATGCCGCTGCTCGAAACCGCCTATGAGACCGGACTTTCCGGCCCCGGAAGGCTGCACGATCTCTTCGTTACCCATGAAGGCATGTCGCCGGGAGACTATAAGAGCCGCGGCGCAGGCCTGACGATCCGATATGGCTTTCTCATATCGCCGTTCGGGCTGGCGCTCATCATGGTGACGGATCGCGGTCTTGCCGGCCTCGCCTTTGCTGACGCCGGCAAGGAGCGAGAAGCGCTTGCCGACATGTCGTCGCGCTGGCCAAATGCCACCTACGTCGAGGATCTGGCGGCCACAGCCCCCTATGCCGGGCGGATTTTCAATCCGGCGGAATGGCGCGCGGACCGTCCATTGAAAGTCGTGACGATCGGCACCGATTTTCAGCTGCGGGTCTGGGAAGCGCTGCTCAAGATTCCGATGGGCAAATGCGTCGCCTACTCTGATATCGCCGCTGACATCGGCTCGCCCAACGCCTCGCGCGCCGTCGGTGCGGCGATCGGCGCCAACCCGGTTTCCTTCGTTGTTCCCTGCCACCGCGCCGTCGGAAAGTCGGGAGCCTTGACCGGATATCATTGGGGCCTCACTCGCAAGCGCGCCATTCTCGGCTGGGAGGCAGGGCATCTCGCACAGGAGGCGCCGCACAGCCAAGCAGGCTGAGAACCGTCTTCTCCCAAGACCGCCAGAAAGCCCGGCCGTGTGCCGGGCTTTTGCGTTGAAACTTCTCGCAACGTGGCCCTTGACCTTCCAGTCACTGGAAAGATTACCTTTCGTGCATTACTTAGTTGAAGGCGGAAAGCAGGACCATGAAGCACGAGCACGCGAACCACCAGCACCACGGCCATAATTGCTGCGGCGGGCATCAATCCGCAGCAGCCGAGGTCGTTCGCGATCCGGTATGCGGCATGTTTGTGGATCCTGACGCGGGAAAGCCAACGGCCGAACATGGCGGGCGCCTTTTCCATTTCTGCTCGACCGGCTGCGAGGCGAAGTTCGTGAAGGATCCGGAAGCCTATATCGAGGCAACGGATCCGGTATGCGGCATGAAGGTCGACCGGGCCAGCGCCAAGCATTTCCTGCGCCAGGAAGGCGAGAAATACTACTTCTGTTCGGCGGGCTGCATGGCGAAGTTCGAGAAAGCCCCGGAGGATTATCTCGGCGACCGGCCCCTGCCAAAGCCTGTGCCAGCCGCAACGCAATATACGTGCCCGATGCATCCTGAGGTCGTTCGGGACGGTCCCGGCGCCTGCCCGATCTGCGGCATGGCCCTTGAAGCGATGGGCATACCGACGGGCGACGAAGGCCCCAATCCGGAGCTCGTCGATTTCACCCGCCGCTTCTGGATCAGCGCCCTCTGTTCGGTGCCGCTGCTCGTCATCACCATGGGGCCGATGCTCGGTCTCCCGTTCCGCGACTGGCTTGGCGAGCGCCTCGCCGTATGGATCGAGTTTGCGCTGGCGACGCCGGTCGTCGTCTGGGCGGCTATCCCCTTTTTCGAGCGCGCCTTTGCCTCATTCGTCAATCGAAGCCCTAATATGTGGACGCTCATCGCCATCGGCGTTGGCGCGGCCTACGCGTTCAGTGTCGTCGCGACGCTGTTTCCGGATATTTTCCCGCATTCCTTCCGTGGCCATGGCGGCATGGTTCCGGTCTATTTCGAAGCCGCCGCGGTGATCGTTGCCCTCGTCTTTCTCGGCCAGGTACTGGAACTCAAGGCCCGCGAACGAACCGGCTCGGCAATACGCGCCCTGCTCGACCTTGCGCCGAAGACGGCACGTCGCGTCGGCGGGGGCGGCGCCGAGATGGACGTTCCGCTCGACGAGGTCGCCGTGGGCGACAAGCTGCGTGTTCGTCCCGGCGAAAGCATTCCGGTCGACGGCATCGTGCTCGAGGGGCGCACGTCGATCGACGAATCCATGATTACGGGCGAACCGCTGCCGGTGGAGAAAGCCGAGAGTGACCAGGTCACGGGTGGGACGCTCAATCGCAACGGCACGCTGCTCATCAAAGCCGAAAAGGTCGGCGCGGATACGGTGCTGTCGCAGATCGTCGGCATGGTCGCGGCGGCGCAGCGTTCGCGCGCACCGATACAGGGCCTCGCTGACCGGGTTGCAAGCTATTTCGTTCCGACCGTCGTGCTCGTCGCCATGCTGGCATTCGCCGCCTGGGCGCTTCTCGGCCCCGAGCCGAGCATGATCCACGGCCTTGTCGCGGCGGTCTCGGTGCTCATCATTGCCTGCCCCTGCGCGCTTGGTCTGGCAACGCCGATGTCGATCATGACGGCAACGGGACGTGGCGCCCACGCAGGCGTTCTCATCAAGGATGCTGAAGCGCTCGAACGCTTTGCCGGCGTCGATACGCTGATTGTCGACAAGACCGGCACGCTGACCGAAGGCAAGCCCCGGTTGACCGATCTCATCGCTCAGCCGCCTTTCAATGACGGCGAACTCCTGGCACTCGCCGCAGGCCTCGAAAAAGGTTCCGAGCATCCGCTGGCCGAAGCCATCGTCGACGGCGCGAGGGATCGCGGCCTCACAGTCCCCGACGCAACCGGTTTCGAAGCCGTCACCGGCAAGGGCGTTACCGGTATTGTCGGCGGACGCAACGTTGCGCTCGGCAACCGCGCCATGATGCAGGATGTCGGCGCCGATGTTCTGCCGCTTCAGGATCGCGCCGACGCATTGCGCGCCGCAGGCAAGAGCGCGCTGTTCATCGCCGTTGACGGCAAGGCCGCCGGCATTGTTGCCGTTGCCGATCCGATCAAGGCGACGAGCGCTGAGGCGATTCGCCTGCTGCAGGCTGCGGGTCTGAAGATCATCATGGCGACAGGCGACAACGCCGTGACCGCTCGGGCCGTGGCTTCGCAGCTTGGCATCGATGAGGTGCGCGCCGATATGCTGCCCGAGAGCAAGAAAGCGCTGGTGGATGAACTGCGACATGGCGGCGCCAAGGTTGCGATGGCTGGCGATGGCATCAACGATTCGCCCGCCCTTGCCGCAGCCGATGTCGGCATCGCCATGGGTACGGGCGCAGACGTCGCCATGGAAAGCGCGGGCATAACCCTCGTCAAGGGCGACCTCAACGGCATTGTCCGCGCGCGTCACTTGGCCGAGGCGACGCTTCGCAACATCAAGCAGAACCTCTTCTTCGCCTTCATCTACAACGTGCTCGGCGTGCCGGTCGCGGCGGGCGTCCTCTATCCGGTCTTCGGCCTTCTGCTTTCGCCGATGCTTGCCGCTGCGGCGATGAGCCTTTCATCGGTTTCGGTCATTGCCAACGCGCTGCGCCTGCGCACCGTCAAACTGTGAGGTTGCCATGAATATCGGGACCGCTTCCGACAAATCCGGCCTGCCGCCCAAGACGATCCGTTATTACGAGGATATCGGCTTGCTGAAGCCCGGACGCGCGGAAAATGGCTACCGCGACTATTCCATGTCCGATGTGCACAAGCTGCGCTTCCTGCAGCGCTCGCGCGGCCTTGGATTCTCCGTAGAGGAATGCCGACAGCTCCTTGCACTCTACGAGGACAAGGAGCGCGCCAGCGCCGACGTAAAGGCAATCGCGCAATCAAAGCTCGGTGAGATCGAACGGAAGATTCTGGAACTGCGCGAGTTGCAGCACACGCTGCAACATCTGGTCGCCCATTGTCACGGCGACCAGCGGCCTGACTGCCCAATTCTCGAGACGATTTCAGGAAGGAACTGACAGAAGGTCAGACAAGCGTCGAAACAACATCGGCCGAAATACGCAGTTCGCGCATCGGCCGGACCACTGCCGTCGTCTCGCTATAGATCGGATGCGCCTTGTAAGCCGCGAGCGCTTCGGCATTCTCGAACTCGCCATAGACCACGACATCGATCTCGCCGGAGATCGGATCCGTCTTCGTGTTCTGCATCACTTCGAACACATTCGAATGCGGAATTTCGCCGAGGCGCTTGAGGCCCTCGACAATTGCTCCCACGTCTTCCTTGTTCCGGGCACTGAAAAACACAATATGACGGATCACGGCTAGGCTTCCTGCTGCATAGTTTGCGCGGGACTTTCCACACTCGGCCGGTTGCGTCAATAGATGTGCTGTCGCAGCCCAGCCGATCCACGCCTTGGCTTTTCCGACGAAGCTGGGGTAAACGTTCTGGCCTGTCCCTGAGATTTGAGTATGGGCCGCGTAAAACAGCTTGAGGCATCCATGGCCGATTACGGTCAAAAAAACAGACCCGATCCCGACAGACTTTTGCAACTTGCGACGCGCGAAACGCGTGGCAAGCTCACGGTGTTTCTCGGCGCGGCACCCGGTGTCGGCAAGACCTATGCCATGTTGCAGCGCGCCCGCCGCCTCAAGGAAGAGGGCGAGGATATCGTCGTCGGCATTGCCGAAACCCACGGACGCGCCGAGACCGCCGAATTGCTCAAGGGGCTGGACGTTATCCCGCGCAAGGAAGTGACCTATCGCGAACGGCTTCTCGAGGAATTCGATATCGATGCAGCCATCGCGCGCAAGCCGAAAGTGCTCATTGTCGATGAGCTCGCCCATACCAACGTTCCCGGCAGCCGCCACCCCAAGCGTCATCAGGATGTCGAGGAACTGCTCTGGCTCGGCATTGACGTCTGGACAGCCATGAACGTCCAGCATCTCGAAAGCGTATCCGATATCGTATCGAGCATCACAGGCGTCACGGTGCGCGAGATTGTCCCCGATACGGTGTTGAAACGCGCCGACGATGTCCTTCTCGTCGACCTGCCCCCGGCGGAACTGATCGAACGCCTGAGAGAGGGCAAGATTTATCTCCCCGGCAATGCGGAGCGGGCGGCAGAAGGCTTCTTCAAGCCTGCAAACCTCACTGCCCTGCGCGAGCTTGCGTTGCGGCGTACTGCCGATCGCGTCGACGATCAGATGATCGATATCCTGCGCCAGCAGGCGATCGAAGGTCCGTGGGCGACGGGCGAGCGCCTCCTCGTCTGTGTCGGTCCAGACAGTCTATCCGACAAGGTTGTGCGCACCGCCAGTCGTCTCGCTTCCGGTCTCAATGCGCGCTGGCTTGTCGTTTCGATGACGCAGACCAGCGATCTCGGCGGCGAGACCGGCAAGCGCATCGACGCCCTGCTCGATCTTGCCGAACGCCTCGGCGCAGAAACACGGCGCGTCATCGCCGACGACTTCGTCGAGGAAATCTTCCGCATTGCCCGACGTGAGAATGTCACGCAGATCGTTGTTGGCCGTCCCAAGCCAAGGCGGCTCGCCAATCCGTTCCGCCGGTCCCTTCCCGATGAAATCATCAAACGCTTTACCGATGTCGGCGTTCATATCGTCACCGGCGAAGAACAGGACGTTTCCTATGCGCCGCCCAGACTGCGCAAGCGTTCGCGGCTGGAACTCGCCCTCGCCGTTGGCGTTCCCGTGGCAACGACGGGTGCGACGACACTGCTCGGGCTGACGGCCAGCAATGTCGTGCATCCGCAGAATCTGTCGATGGTATTCCTCGTTGCCGTCATCCTTTCCGGCATGATCTGCGGGCGTCTTTCGGCCGTGATCGCGGCTGGCCTTGCCTTTGTCTTCTATAATTTCTTCTTTCTCGAACCGATACACGATCTCAGCATAGCCAAGCCGCACCAGCTGCTGTCGCTGATCATATTCCTCGCCGTCGCGCTGATGATCGGCGACCTCACCGGGCGTTTGCGCGAACAGGTGGGCCGCTCTCGCCAACAGGCGAAGAACACGCAGGCGCTTTACGAATTTTCGCGCAAGCTCTCGGGCACGGCGCGACTGGACGACGTGCTTTTCTCGACGGCGACGCACTTGCACGCGACCTTCGGGACAGGCGCTGCGATCTTGCTTCCGGACGAGGGCGAATTGAGCGTGCAGGCGGCCTGGCCGCCTGATTCAAACCTCGATGGCACCGACATGACCGCAGCGCGCTGGGCTTTTGAGAAGAACGAGCGGGCTGGCCACGACACCGCGACATTGCCGCAGATCGGGTGGGAATTCCTGCCCATCCTCACCTCGCATGGCGTTGCAGGCGTCATTGGTCTCCAAATGGACGACCGCGACGTTCTGACCGAGGAGGACGACCGCATGCTGACAGCGATCCTCGATCAGGCGGCCATTGCCATCGATCGCGCACAACTTGTTAAGGAAAACGCGAAGACGACCGCTCTGCAGGAGAGCGAACAGCTGCATACGGCGCTGTTTTCATCGCTCTCCCATGACCTCAAGACGCCACTTGCCTCGATCACCGGTGCGATCACGACCCTGCGCCAGCTCGGCGACCGCATAAAGCAGGAGAGCCGGGATGACCTTCTGCTTTCGATTGAGGAAGAGGCCGGCCGCCTTACGCGTTTCGTCGCCAATCTCTTCGACATGACCCGAATCGAGGCCGGCACCCTGAAGATCAGGAATGTGCCGGTCGATGCGTCGGAGGTCATCACCGCCTCGATCGAGCGCATAAAGAAGCTCAAGCCCGATATTGTCGTCGATATCAGCGTCGCCCCCGACCTGCCGATGGTCAAAGGCGATGCCTCAATGCTCGGGCAAGTCCTGTTCAATCTCCTCGACAATGCAGCGAAATATGCCGGCGACGGCCCGGTTACGATCTATGCGCGCCAGGACGACAGCGCGGTGGCGATCAGCGTCACCGACCAGGGCAAGGGTATTCCCCCGAAGGATCTCGACAAGATTTTCGACAAGTTCTATCGCCGTACCAAGGGCGATGGCCGCGCACCCGGTACCGGCCTCGGGCTTTCGATCGCGCGCGGCTTCGTCGAGTCGATGGGCGGGACGATCAAGGCGGAAAGCCCGGCGGTGCGCAAGCGTGGCACCAGATTCATCATCCGCCTGCCCGTCGCCAATCCAGCAGGAGCGCATGAATGAACCAGCATCGCATCCTCGTTGTCGACGATGAGCCGCAAATTCAGCGGTTCCTGCATCCGGCACTGACGGCGTCGGGTTATGAGGTCATTCAGGCGGCGACCGGCGGCGAGGCGGAGCGCATGGTTGCAACGAGCGCGCCGGACCTCGTTATCCTCGACCTTGGCCTGCCGGACAAGGATGGTAAGGACGTCATCGAGACTGTGCGCGCATTTTCCGATGTTCCGATCATTGTCCTTTCGGCGCGCGACCGCGAGGCGGAAAAGATTGCCGCGCTCGATCTCGGCGCCAATGACTATGTGGAAAAGCCCTTCGGCATCGGCGAACTTTTAGCACGCATCCGCACCAGCCTGCGCCGCCAGGTGGCGGGGGCGAGCGTTCCCTCGCGCTTCGAGGTCAATGGGCTCGTCGTGGACACCGCCAAGCGCATGGTGACGCGCAACGATCAGGAAGTGCACCTGACGCGCAAGGAGTACCAGTTGCTGGTCCACCTTGTGCTCCATGCGGGCATGGTCGTGACCCATCGCCAGTTGCTCGCTTCCGTATGGGGAGCGGCCCATGTCGAGGACCTGCAATATTTGCGTGTCTTCGTCGGGCAATTGCGGGCAAAGATCGAGGACGATGCGAACAACCCGCAGTTCATTCGCACCGAGCCCGGCGTCGGCTACCGCTTCATCGCCGAGTGATCAACCGAGCGTCGAGTTGAAGGCTCCGCCGTCGAGCAGGAGATTCTGGCCGACGATGAAGCCGGAATACTGGCTGCAGAGGAATGCCGCAGCCGCGCCGAATTCCTCAGCCGTACCGTAGCGTCCTGCGGGATTGTCAGCATAGGCCTCTTTCCGCGCTTCCTCGATCGATATGCCCTTTTCCTTGGCGGAGCGCTCGATGAAACCCTTGGTTCGGTCGGTGTCATGCGATCCGGGCAGGAGATTGTTGATGATAACGCCATGGCGGGCGACCTGACGCGACGTTCCCGCGACGAAGCCGGTAAGGCCGCTGCGTGCAGCGTTGGAAAGCCCGAGCTGTGCGATCGGCGCCTTGACGGAACCTGAGGTAATGTTGACCACGCGTCCCCATTTGCGCTCGATCATACCGGGCAAAATCGCCTTCATGAGCAGGATCGGCGTCAGCATATTGTTGTTGATCGCCTTCAGCCACTCTTCTTCGCCCCAGTCGGACCAGACGCCGGGAGGCGGGCCGCCGGCATTGTTGATAAGGATGTCGGGCTGCGGTTCCGCCTGAAGCAAGGCTTGCCGCCCGGCCTCCGTAGTGACGTCCTCCGCCACGATCTGAACCTTCACGCCGTACTTGCTTGCTATCGCATCCGCAGTCGCCTTGAGGGTCGACTCGGTGCGCGCATTCAAAGTCAGATCGACACCCGCCTCGGCGAGCTTTTCTGCGACACCGCGCCCCAGCCCCTTCGAACTTGCACAGACGATAGCGCGTCTGCCCTTGATACCAAGATCCATCTCATCCTCGCCGATTCTTTTCCGGGCACTGGTTATCGACAATTCTTGGCCGCTTTGACAAGCTCTGGTTGATCAAATCAGCGGCAGATCCGGGAAACGCAGCAATGACCACTTTCGGCGCGACAGTCCTTTGGGAAAAACAGGACAGCGAACCCTTCACCGACAACAAGTATAGCCGTGCCCATGTCTGGCAGTTCGATGGCGGCGCCGAAGTTCCGGCTTCGTCGTCGCCACACATTGTCCGCGTTCCCTTCTCCGAGCCCGCGAATGTCGATCCCGAAGAAGCCTTCGTTGCATCGCTGGCGAGCTGTCACATGCTGTTCTTTCTTTCGATTGCAGCGAAGAAAGGCTTTGTCGTCCGCCAGTATCGTGACGCTGCAGAGGGCGAACTTGCCAAGAATGAAGGTGGCCGGCTTTATGTGAGCCGGGTTACGTTGAAACCGGGCATAACCTACGTTGGCACGGCCCCAGATCGCGACACCGAAGCCGGCATACATCACGAAGCCCACGAACAATGCTTCATCGCCAATTCCGTGCTCACGCACGTCGTGGTCGAAGCCGTTCAAGGCGCCAGGGAGGAACAAGACGATGCATGAACTGAGGATTAGCGACGCGGTCAACAGGAATTGTCCCTGGTCGGGCGATCCGATCAAGGAGGATAGCCTCACGCTCTACAAGGGCGCGGTCGTTGGCTTTTGCAACCCCGGCTGCCGCGACAAGTTCGAAAAGGCGGTCAACCATTTCGAAGCGGCCCTGGCGCGCGTAGCGCACGCGAATTCTTAGAGCCGGACTTGCGCTAGCAATATCCGCCTGATTTTCCGACGACTCCGCCGATTGACAGCCTGCCGATGTTGGGATACTTAAGTGTATGCTTAACAAACAGGACAAGCTCGATCTCATGTTTCAGGCGCTCGCGGATCCGTCCCGGCGCAGCATGATCGAGCGGTTGAGCAAGGGACCAGCCTCGGTCAGCGAACTCGCCAAGCCCCTCACAATGTCCCTGCCGGCCGTGGTCCAGCATTTGCAGGTTCTCGAAGCGAGCGGGCTGGTACGGTCTGAAAAGGTCGGGCGCGTGCGCACCTGCCGTGTCGACTGGGTGGCACTGCAGACGGCCGAGGACTGGATGATGGATCGGCGCAGGACGTGGGAACTGCGCCTCGACAGGCTCGGCGATTTCCTCGCCGATCAAACAAAGGGATAAAAGCATGACCAAGCGATCCGTGACGCATGATACTTTTACTCTCGAGCGCAGCTATCCGGCTGCGCCAGCCCGGGTGTTCTTCGCATTGAGCGATCCGCAAGCGAAAGCAAAATGGTTCAAGGGTCCCGAGGAATGGGGGCCGGCCCAGCACCAGATAGATTTCAGGATCGGCGGACGCGAAGTCAGCATTGGCGGCCCCAAGGAAGGACCGCAGCACCGCTTCGATGCGATCTACCAGGATATCGTGCCGGACCAGCGCATTATCTACACCTACGAGATGCACCTTGACGGCAAGCGCATCTCCGTATCGCTGGCAACGCTCGAACTGAAGCCGGAGGGCACCGGAACGCGGCTGGTCCTGACCGAACAGGGCGCCTTCCTCGACGAGTTCGACGATCCGGCCGTGCGTCGGGGTGGGATGGACTCGCTGCTCGACGCACTCGGCGCATCCCTTGAAGCCGTGCCAGCAAACGCCTGAGCGAAATCACTAACCGTTGCCGGGTCCGGCGCCATCGCCCGATCCGGCAACCACTGTCTGATTGAGCGTTTTGATCCGCCCCTGACGCTTCAGCTGTTGTTCGCGGAAGAAGATGAAGAGGCCGGAAGCCACGATGAAGCCCGACCCGATCAACATCGACATGCGCGGTACGTCACCGAACACCAGCCAGCCGAAGACAATTGCCCAGAACAGCAACGTATACTGCAGCGGCGCTACGGTTGCCGCGTCCGCGAGCTTGAGAGCACGGTTGACAAGGACATGGGAGAGCATGGCGACGACGCCGAGAAGGCCGAGGAGCAGCAGATCGCGCAAGCTCACCGGCTTCCAGTCGAACATGATGGCGACGAGCCCCGCTGCACCGGCACCGACGATCTGCCAGAAAACCAGTGTCGTATCAGGTGTCCCGCGCAAGGATCGGCCAAGCAACAGCATGAAGGCAAACGCCACGCTGCCGAAAATCGAGATGATCGCCTGCGGTGTCAAAGCCTGGGACGACGGTTCGAGCGCGATGACCACGCCTACAAAGCCGATGACGATGGCGCTCCAGCGACGCCAGCCGACGGGCTCCTTCAGGATGAAGGGCGAGACCGCGGCCACATAGATGGGCGCCGCGAGCCAGTAGGTCATTACGTCGGCAAGCGGCAGGTAGACCACGGCGAAATAGAAGGCGAAGACCTCCACGGTCGAGAGAACCGCGCGCAGCAGCTGCAGGCGCGGGCGATCGACCTGAAACAGCTTCTCCGGTCCGTTGAACCAGATGAACGGCGCCAGGATGATGATCGCAGCGACGCTGCGGATGAAAACCACTTGGCCCACCGAATAGGTCGACACCAGCCATTTGCCCATCACATCGTTGAGGGAAAACATAAGCATGCCAAGCAGCATCAAAACGACGCCGTTGCGAGCTGCAGGCGATGTGGATGCGTGAATATGGGTATCCGATGGAGCGGACATTTCGGTTCTATCCTGGGGAGATTTTTTAGTCCGGCTGGTTTGCGCTATTTTTCTTGGCCAATCCAGCCCAAACAACCAAAAGGCCAGCTGTGGCACAAAAATAAGCAGATTTGGCCCAACCATTTGCAATGTCAGCCATAATCTCGACTTGAATTTGTCCTTTTAGGGAAGACAGCTTGTCTGGGGAAGCGTTCATTGACATTCAAATCGGATGCTCGTGTGCATCAATAAAGTGGTCATTAACCAATAAATCGGATAGTCCAGCTATTCGGTGCTTTGGAAAACGGTCAGGATTGGAACGATATTGTCTAGCGTGAGTGAAGCAAAAAGCGGCCTATCGAAGACAGTTTTCCCGATCAGCGGCCGCTGGTTTGGACCCTTCGTCCTTTTCCTGTCGATGCTGTTTTCCTCCGCCGAGGCCTTTGCCGAGACCCGCACGTTGCGGCTCTATTTCGTCCATACCAACGAACGCGCCGAAATAACCTTCAAGCGGAACGGCCGTTATCAGCAAGACGGCCTCAACAAGTTGAACCGTTTCCTGCGCGACTGGCGCCGCAACGAACCGACAAAGATGGACCCCCGCCTGTTCGATCTCGTCTGGCAGGTCTATGACAGGGTTGGCGGGCGCGATTATATCCACGTTGTTTCGGCCTACCGCTCACCGGCAACCAATTCCATGCTTCGCTCCCGTACGCGCGGTGTCGCCCGCAAGAGCCAGCACATGCTCGGCAAAGCCATGGACTGGTACCTGCCCGGCGTGAAGCTTGCGACCCTGCGTGCCACTGCCCTGCGCTACGAGGCTGGCGGCGTCGGTTATTATCCCCGTTCGGGATCGCCCTTCATTCACACCGACGTCGGCAATGTCCGCCACTGGCCGCGCATGAGCCGCAAGGAACTTCTCGCGGTCTTCCCGGACGGCAAGACGATCCATGTTCCATCCGACGGACGGCCGCTGCCCGGCTATGAACAGGCGGTCGCCGCCTATGAAGCCCGCCGTCGCAACGGCAGCTCGATACAGATTGCAAGCTCGTCATCGGGCTCCAGCCGGAAAGGCAAGACCCTGTTCGGCCTGCTCTTTGGCGGCGGTGCGGACGAGGAAGAGGATTCGAGCGAGAGCTCTGTCGCGGTCGCTTCAACGGCCAAGCCCTCGCGCGCCGTTGCCCAGGCTCCGGCAGGCGAGGATGCGGACGATGGCGGTGCGGCTCCGGCAGTGGCGGCACAGCCGCAACCGGCGGCAGCGCCTGCGGCAACCGCAACTCCGGTTGCCCCGGAGCTACCCGCCCGGGTTCCGCAGCCTTTGGCCGCGCCGCGCCAGGAAGCACCGGCGCCCGTCGCCATAACGCCCGAAGACAATGCCGCTCTCGCCTTTGCCGTGCCGGTACCGCTGCGCCGTCCAGACTACGCGCCGACACCCGCGCCGGGCGATCCTTCGACGCTTAATGCGCTCGCGCAGAACTCTGCCACGGTCGCCGTGCCCGAGACGCGACCCGACGACAGCGCCAGCGCGATCCGCGAACTCATTGCAGCAAATATCGACCAGCCCGCCGAGGCCGCCGATCAGTCCCAACCGGCCATGGCCAACGCCCTTGTTCCCGTGCCCTTCGACAAGCCGAAGCAGCCAGACATGAAGGTTGCTTCGGTTGTCCCGAGCCAGCGCCCGGTTGTGGCCGCAGCACCTGCCCCTGCCGCCGCAGAACAGGACGTCATCGCCGTTCCCGATGACAGTCTTAGCCCGGAGGCCATCATTGCCCAGGCGGACGTCGACCATGACGACGATTCCGCCGACCTTGTCGCGCCAATGCCGACGACGAGCGGGACCACAGGCGGACGGTTGCAGCCGCAGCAGAATGTTCAAATGGCGGCAGTTCAACCACAGACGTCCCTCCGTCGTACAATGCTCGAAGCCAAGGGTGATCCGGTCGCCATGCTCGACAGCGGCGTGAAGACCACCAGCAAGAAGGCCAAGCCGCACCGCCAGGCAGCACAGGGGCAGACGGCAAAGGCAATCCAGGTGTCCTCCGACCTATCGGACAGGGCGCTGTCATCCGAACAGGTCGCCGCCACTGCGCCAGAGGTGGTGCCGGCAGTTCTGCGCAACAGCTCGATGCGCAAGGCGCCGACGACGGTCTATACCGCCGGCTTCCAGCAAGCACTGCCTGTTGCTGACGCCAACAAGTTTACCGGCAAGGCCGTGACCTTCATGCAGATTGCGCGCTTCCAGCCGACCAGCGGCATGTAACGGCTGCAAGAACCCGAGACGAGCAACGGCGGCTTCACAGCCGCCGTTTTCTGTTTTGGGCTCAGACCAGCCCGCCATTGGCGCGCACGACCTGTCCATTGATCCAGCCGCCATCGGGACCGGCGAGAAACGAGACGACGCGGGCGATATCATCCGGCTGTCCAAGCCGTTCCATGGGCGCAGCCTTGCTGAGCTGCTGAACCAGTTCCTCGCTCTTGCCTGCAAGGAAGAGATCGGTTGCAACCGGCCCCGGCGCAACGGCATTGACCGTTATGTTACGGCCGCGCAGTTCCTTGGCGAAGATGCGGGTGAATGTTTCGACCGCCGCCTTGGTGCCGGCATAGACAGCGTAGCCCGGAAGGTTCGTCCCGACGACCGAAGTTGAAAAGTTGATGATGCGGTCGCCGTCGCCCATCCTGCCGGCAGCCTCGCGCATCGTGTTGAATGTGCCCTGAACGTTCGTGGCGAATTGCTGTTCGAAGACCGCGTCGCTGGTTTCGGCAAGCGGCTGAACGTTCATGATGCCGGCATTGTTGACGAGAACGCTGACCTTGCCGAGTTCCGCCTCGACAAGATCGAACATGCGGCGCACTTCTTCGGCCTTGGCAACATCCGCCTGCACGGTGATCGCTCTTTGGCCGGCCTTGCTGAGCTTGGCCGCAAGCGCCTCGGCTTCCCTGGCGCTGTTCGCATAATTGATGACGACGGCAAAACCGTCATTTGCGAGCCGCTCTGCAACTGCCGCTCCAATACCACGCGCTGCGCCTGTGACGATTGCGATCCGTTTATCGGTGTGTGTCATTCGATGGAACTCCCCTGTCACGTTGACATTTGCTCCACTATGCCGCAAATCGCTTTCTGCATAATTAGCCAATAATTGGCATGACTATTCGATATTCGATAACAATTGAACGAGAGTGAGGCGGCGCGATGGATCGCTTTCGTGATATGCAGATTTTCGTACGCATCGTCGAGCGGCGCAGTTTCACTAATGCTGCGGACGATCTTCACATTCCGCGCGCGACGGTGACCAACGCCATGCAGCGCCTTGAAGAGCGCCTGGGTACGCGCTTGCTCGACCGAACGACACGCCAGGTCAACCCAACACTCGACGGCGAAGCCTATTACGAACGTTGCCTGCGCCTTCTCGCCGACATGGAGGAAGCGGAAGCATCGTTCCGAGACTCGGCGCCGAAGGGTCTTTTGCGGGTAAACTTGCAAGGCACGCTGGCGCGACATTTCGTGATACCGGCGCTGCCCGATTTCCTCAATCGTTACGCCGCGCTCGAGCTCAGCATCGGCGAAGGCGACCGGCTTGTCGATCTCGTTCAGGAGGGAGTCGACTGCGTTCTGCGCGCCGGCGACCTCAAGGATTCCACGATGGTCGGACGCAAGATCGCCGAGATGCAGCAGGTCACCTGTGCGAGCCCGGCTTACCTTGCCCGGCATGGCGAGCCAAGGAGCTTGGATGACCTCGCCGGACATCAGGCCGTCAATTATGTTTCAAGCGGTACGGGCAAACCGTTTCCGCTGGAATTCGCCACGCAAACAGGTCTCAGACTGGTGAACTTGCCGGGACCCGTTTCGGTGACGGGCGCGGATATTTATGCGGCATCCGCAATTGCCAGCCTCGGGCTCATCCAGGTGCCACGTTATCGGATCGCGAATGAACTTGCTGAAGGAAGCCTGCGCGTCATTCTCCCCGGGAGCCCACCACCGCCAATGATCGTTTCGGTGCTCTATCCGCAGAACCGCCAGCTTTCTTCGCGCGTGCGCGTCTTCGCCGACTGGCTCACCGAAATCTTCGCTGGGGCGCCGCTCTAGGTTCTGCGCAGCAAGGTCTCGAGTTGGGTCGCGCAGGCGCGCAGCGGCGCCGCGCTCTGGCTGGTCTTGGCCATCGCCATCGCCCCCGAATAGCTGGCAACCACGAGCGTGGCGAGATCGTGCGCGCGCGCCTCGTCCATTTCCGGATGATCAGCGTGCAAGCGGAAGGAAAGCGCGGCGCGCCAGCGATCGAAGACGGCGTTGACCGCTTCGCGAAAGTCTGGATCGGCCAGTGAAAGTTCGAGCGCGAGGTTGTTCAGCGGGCAACCGGTCACCGCCCGGTTATGCTCGAGCGTATCAGCAACACCGTTGAACACCGCGCGAATTCCCGACGCGGCCGATGATGCATTTGAAACCGGCTGGATGGCGGTCGCCTCGACTTCCGGCGCCACCCGCTCGGCGATGACGGCAAGGCCAAGCGACTTCTTTGTCGCAAAATGATGGTGCAGCGCGCCTCCGGTGGTGCCCGCTGCCCGCACCACGTCATGCACGCTCGTTGCATTGTAGCCGTGCCGCTGGAAAAGGTCGGCGCCAACATCGAGGATGCGGGCTCGCATTGCCTGCGGGTTATTCGTACGCTTCGGCTTGCCGGCAGCAGCCACGGCCGGGGCTCCGGCGCGATGCTTTTCGCTCATGGGCGCCACACCGCGCGTTTTCAGTTCGTTCTCGGCCACGACCAGATCTCCTTTCCAAAGGATAGCGAGATTGACAAAACAGGACAACCGGTCTTTTATTAAAACAGGACGCCCTGTTTGTTTCGGAGGATGAATGTTCACGACTGTTGAAACCGCCCATCCCGCGGGTCTTGAGCCGAGGCAAAGCCCGATCACGGAGCTACGCCGCTACAGGCTGCATCCGGGGCGACGCGACGAACTGATCGCGCTCTTCGATGCTGAATTCATCGAAACCCAGGAAGGCTGCGGCATGCGTGTCATTGGCCAGTTCCGTGATCTCGACGATCCGGATGCATTTGTCTGGCTCAGGGGATTTTCCGGCATGCGAGAACGGCATGCTGCGCTGACAGCATTCTATGACGGGCCGGTCTGGGCAAGACATCGCGACGCTGCCAACGCGACCATGCTCGATTCCGATGATGTGCTGCTTCTGCACCTGGCAAGCGTTTCGGGAGGCTTCAGGCTTCCGGATGCCCGACCCGGGCATGGCTGCGAGGAGCCGCCATCGGCAATCTATCAGGCGTTGACATACAGGCTGAAGGAACCCGCTGAAAACGCGTTTCACTCATTTCACCGCAATGAACTGGAGCCGATTCTGGACCGGATTGGCGATATGCGCATTGCAATTTTGGCTTCGGAGCCCAGTGAAAACACTTTTTCTCGGCTTCCCGTGCGGCTCGGAGAAAATGTTTTCGTGGTCTTCTCCCGCTTCGCCGATCTGGCCGCCCATGCCGATTTCACCAGACGGCTGACAAACGACATTGCATGGCAAGGCGCGCAGGAGGTACTGGAAAGCTATTTGATCGGGGAATCTATCGTAGCAAGGCTTTCGCCGACCGGCCGCTCTGCGTTGCGATGAACCTGCAGCTGGCGCTCACCCGCTGCGGCGGCCGGCTCGCGTTCGCTGCGCTGAATTCTGCGACCGAGTTCGATGCCGGGCCGCTCAATGAGAACATGCGCTGCCAGCGCCGTGAAAACCAGCAGGACCATGACAACGCCTATGATGAGCCAATAGTACGCGTCGGCGGCCAGAGCGAATGCACGCAACGGCGGAATGGCGAAGATTGAAAACAACGCGAGGCCCTGCATCAGATAAATGCAATAACTGATTTCTCCGAGCCGGATCGAAGGCCGCGCGACCAGCAGCCCGAAAAGCGTGCCGCCGCTTAGCATCAAATAGAAGGACGCTCCGATTAAGACAGACCCATCCGGGCGATAGGATGTTTCATAATTCATTCCTATGACTGCAAGTATCGCGGCAATGCCAATCGACGCTATCGCCGGGTGCAGCAGCGGCACCAAACCTTCATCTTCAAGCGACGCACACACCATACCGAAGCCAAAGAGCGAATAGAGCGCAAACTGCCTGTCCGGCGCAATCACGGCAAAGATCAGGGCCAGCACCGTTGCGAGCACCGTGAAAGGTAGATGCAGGCGATCACGCCGCGCAAAAATTGCAAGGAAAGGCAACGCGAAATAGAAAAGCCATTCATATTGCAAGGTCCATGTGACCCCGGCCGTCAGGGTGCCTATGCCCGGGGCACCGTTTATCTCGACAAGCGGAAAGATACCAAGGGACAGGTTTTGGATGAGTTCCATGAAAAGTTGCGACGCTGGGACGTTCAGCCGCGCGCCGGACCTGACGAACATGATAGCCATGGCGATCGAGGCGACAAGCAGATAGACCGGGCCCAGCCTGAACAGGCGTCCGAGCATGAGACTGGCGAAATCAACCGATCCCATCGCCCTGACGATCTTCCCCCAGAACAGATAGCCCGTGATCACGAAAAAATAGGCAACACCCAGTTGTCCGGCCAGGGTGTAAAAGCGCGACGGTGGCACTGCCCAGGCGCCATTGCGCATGAACTCATAGTAAATGATGGAATGGTGGAGCACGACGCCAAGTGCCAAAAATCCCCGCAGCCCATCCACCGCATCGATGCGCCGACCCCTGGCTGGACCAAATCCCGCCCGATCGAAGACCGGCAGGCAAGCGAGCAGCATGACTAAGCCAATAGCGACGAATGCTGGCCAAACGGCATAAACGGTCATTCAGGAGCGGTCCACCATGCAGAATTTACCCGGCATTGCACATAAACCGCAGCGATGCAACGCCCATGCGGGGCGGCACATCTCCTCGTAAGCGATCAAGATATATAAACGTCCCAAGCCACAAGCGGCAAATACACAATTGTCAGCGCTGCGTATACCTTGCGCGACTTGGCGAAGAAGGTTGCGACGGGCAGTACAATCATTGGAACGTCGGTCAAAGCCCATGAAGACAAAGGCGACGATTTGAAAAAGAAAATATTCACGAGGAAAGCGAGCAGGAGGAAACCGGTCAGCGATAGGAGGGCGTATCGCCCGTCATGTTCAAAATAGGCGCGCAGTCCGTTTTTTTCATCCTCACTTCTGCTCGGCAGCATCAGCGCTGCTGACAGGAAAAGCATCAGGGTGAGGAGAACAAGGAAGATAAAATCTGGGAAAGAAAACGTTGGCTTCACAGATGGCAGCAGCGTAATGGCCCACCAGTATTGAAGTTGGATAGTGAACAGGATCGCCGCCCATACGAGCGGTACCCAGTCAAGTGGACTTTCGCGCCGGATACGGAACACAGTGACCAAGCCAAGCAGCAGGCGTGTCACCCCGAGGCCCAGGACCATTGAGAGAACGGTTACAATCCTGCCGAAGTCGGTCATAGGTACAGATCGCCGTTTTTCTCAGGAGAAACAACTCGCCCTGTTGTAAACTGGCATTCTTAACAAATCGCATTGGCACGCTAACTGCGCTCGGGCCCCCGATGCTCAGATGTGAGATTTCCAAGAGAGATCGGATTGATTTAGGAAATTTGGTGGAGCCAAGCGGGATCGAACCGCTGACCTCTTGCATGCCATGCAAGCGCTCTCCCAGCTGAGCTATGGCCCCATTCCAATCGGCCGGAAAGGCCGCGCCGGGTAAACCGGCAAACTGTTCGGCAAGGTCTGGCGCCTTGCCCGGGCGGGTACTTATCTCCCGCCGCCGGGAAGATCAAGTCCTGTTCGCCGGTTATTTTCGACGAACAGGATTATTTGAAATCAATTCTCGTCGTCGTCGCCAATGCCGCCGCCGAGGATGTCGGTGACGTCGTCGTCCTCGTCTTCCTCGTCTTCGGCAAGGAACGTATCGTCATCGTCGGAATCTTCCACCTCGACATCGACATCATCGCCAAGGTCCGGAACATCCTCGCCGCTGTCGGCATCCGCATCCTCGAGCGAAACGAATTCCGGCTTCTCGAGCGCAACGTCGAGTTCTTCGGTTTCAACCTCTTCTTCCTCTTCGCGCGCGGCGGCCGCGGTCGAATCGAAGTAGCTGAGCGGGTAGCTCTTGCCCGTATACGGCGAAACAATCGGATCGCGGTTCAGATCGTAGAACTTCTGCCCGGTCTCCGGGTCAATTCGCTTGGTGCCAAGTTTGGGATTTGCCACGTTTTGCCTCGCGTTCTGGCTGCGCCCGCATCCGGTCAACATTCAGGTCCTAAACCCGACCGTGCATGCAAGCGCTCATCAAAAATGGATTTCTGGTCCCATAAACGCAATTCAGCGTATTTGTCAAAGTGAAAAAAGCCCGCACACGCGAATGCATTTGCGAGATGACCGCATCTTCAAGCTGTGTTACCAACGCGGCCGCACCCTGCCAGCCCTTTTCATTGTGATTGCTCCATGTCCCACACTTCATTGCCCCGCCCCGCTACCGCCCGTCGCTCGAAGGCCCTTTCGGGCGATATCCGCATCCCCGGCGACAAGTCGATCTCGCATCGCTCTTTCATGTTTGGCGGCCTTGCTTCCGGCGAAACCCGCATTACCGGCCTGCTCGAAGGCGAAGACGTGATCAACACCGGTCGCGCCATGCAGGCCATGGGCGCGAAGATCGCCAAGGATGGAGATTCATGGATCATTCACGGTACCGGCAATGGCTGCCTTCTTGAGCCGGAGGCTCCGCTTGATTTCGGCAATGCCGGAACCGGCGCACGCCTGACCATGGGCCTCGTCGGCACCTATGCGATGGAGACGACGTTCATCGGCGACGCCTCGCTCTCGAAGCGCCCGATGGGCCGCGTGCTAAATCCCTTGCGAGAAATGGGCGTGCAGGTCTCGGCCGCGGATGGCGACCGCCTGCCGTTGACGTTGCGCGGTCCCAAGGCGGCGACCCCGATCACATATCGCGTGCCGATGGCGTCAGCGCAGGTCAAATCAGCCGTGCTTCTCGCCGGCCTCAACACTCCGGGCATAACGACCGTGATCGAGCCGGTAATGACACGCGACCACACCGAAAAGATGCTGCAGGGTTTCGGTGCCAATCTTTCGGTCGAGACGGGCACGGATGGCGTCCGCCATATTCGTATCGAGGGCCAGGGCAAGCTTGTCGGACAGGTCATCGACGTGCCGGGCGATCCCTCCTCGACGGCCTTCCCGCTGGTCGCGGCCCTGCTCGTCCCCGGCTCCGACATCACCATTCGCAACGTGCTGATGAACCCGACGCGCACCGGCCTGATCCTGACATTGCAGGAAATGGGCGCGAATATCGAGGTTCTCAACGCACGTCTTGCCGGCGGCGAAGACGTCGCCGACCTGCGCGTGCGCTCGTCTGAACTCAAGGGCGTCAGCGTGCCGCCGGAACGTGCGCCCTCCATGATCGACGAATATCCCGTCCTCGCGGTCGCAGCGAGCTTTGCCGCGGGCGAGACACTCATGCACGGACTCGATGAACTGCGCGTCAAGGAATCGGATCGTCTCTCGGCTGTCGCCAATGGGCTGAAAGCCAATAGGGTCGATTGCACGGAAGGTCCCGAAAGCCTCAGCGTGCGCGGCCGTCCGGACGGCAAGGGCGTTGGCGGCGGTACCGTCGAGACGCATCTCGACCACCGAATCGCCATGAGCTTCCTCGTCATGGGCCTTGCCGCCGAAAAGCCGGTCACTGTCGACGACGCGACGATGATCGCGACGAGCTTCCCGGAATTCATGGAGATGATGACCGGAATGGGCGCGGAGATTTCCGAAGACGGCGCGCAAGGCTAGATCGGTTCCGATTGCGCATGATTGCATCTGAACAATCCGCAGAACTATCAGCATGCCGTGCGCCAGATCGGGAGCGCCTCGGACAATGAGCGCGCTCCTTTCAGCCTTCACGGTCTATTTCCTCTACGCCATGTCGAGCGTTCCCTGCCTGGTCTGGGCGGGACGCAGCGCCTATGCCGGCACGATCGCCAGCAGGGAGCCCCGGCCATGGCCGGGCACGGCCAGAACAATCCTGTGGGTTGCGCTTCCTTTGCTCTTGATCTTCCTTTATGCGTGGAATGTGTCTGACACTGCATCCGGTGCAGTGAATGCAGAGGCTGAAGGCGCCAGCGATTGGATGCCCTATCAGTTTCTGCTCTTGCCATCGGCGCTCGGTTCGATCGCCGGCTACGGCATAGGCTTTATCATGGGCAAGAGAAGGGTCGCTTGATGTTTTTCCTGCTGACGTCATTTGCCATCGTCGCCATTCCCTATGCGGTCGAACGCGTGGGCCTTCGGGTCCGCTTCGGCCTGTTTGCGCTGCTTTTCTGGCTCTTCATCTTTCAGTTCGTTCTCATTTTCCTCATCGATACGATACTGCAGAATTTTGCCGCCACCCTGCCCGGCTGGCTGGAATCAATGCTGTCGACCGTCGGCGGGTTTGCTTTTGTGACGATAGGCATCACTCCCATCATCACGCTGGTTCTTGCCGCCGCCTACTCGCTGTTTGCGCTCTGGCAATGGGCTTTCGACAAGGAAGAAAAAGAAGACGCGGCGCTGCCGCAGACGCATTTCACGATTGCGATCGACGGACCGGCTGCCTCGGGCAAGGGCACGCTTGCCCGCCGTATCGCCGATGCTTACGGCTACCACCACCTCGATACGGGCCTCACCTACCGCGCGGTGGCGAAATCGCTCATGGACCAGAACATGCCGCTCGATGACGAGTTCCTTGCCGAAAAGGCAGCGCGCAGCGTTGATCTTTCGAGGCTCGACCGGGATGTCCTTGCCGCCCACGACATTGGCGAGGGCGCGTCGCGTGTCGCGGTGATGCCGGCGGTGCGGCGCACGCTCGTCGCTGCGCAGCAGAGTTTTGCGGCACGCTCACCGGGCGCGGTGCTCGATGGCCGCGATATTGGCACGGTGGTTTGCCCGGATGCACCGGTGAAACTCTATATAACTGCCTCGCCCGAGGCGCGCGCCAGGCGCCGCTACGACGAGATCAAGTTGAACGGCGGTTCGGCGACGTATGAGGATATCCTCAACGATTTGCGGCGCCGCGACGCACGCGACATGGGCCGAACCGATTCCCCCTTGAAGCCCGCTGGCGACGCGCACTTGCTTGATACGACAGAAATGGATATAGAGACCGCGTTTCTCAGTGCCAAAACCCTGATCGATCAGGCCTTGGCGCGAAACACGCATTCTAAACGATAACATTTGCCGCCATCCCATGCACCGGATTGCCCTTCAAAGGGCGGGTTGGCATGCAAATGAACCGCAACACGAACCACCGGTGCTGTGTCCGATGTATTTTCCGGACACTTCAGGAGTATGTATGTCTCAAGCCAATCCAACGCGCGAAGATTTCGAAGCTCTTCTCGCCGAGTCCTTTGCCACCAACGACCTTGCTGAAGGTTATGTTGTAAAGGGCCGTATCGTCGCCATCGAAAAAGACATGGCGATCATCGACGCCGGCCTCAAGGTTGAGGGCCGCGTTCCGCTGAAGGAATTCGGCGCCAAGGCCAAGGACGGTTCGCTCAAGCCGGGCGATCTCGTCGAAGTCTATGTCGAGCGTATCGAAAACGCTCTCGGCGAAGCCGTTCTGTCGCGTGAAAAAGCACGCCGCGAAGAGAGCTGGGTCCGCCTTGAAGAGAAGTTCAATCGCGGCGAGCGCGTCGACGGTGTCATCTTCAACCAGGTCAAGGGCGGCTTTACCGTCGATCTCGATGGCGCCGTTGCCTTCCTGCCGCGTTCGCAGGTCGACATCCGTCCGATCCGCGACGTCACCCCGCTTATGCACAACCCGCAGCCGTTCGAAATCCTCAAGATGGACAAGCGTCGCGGCAACATCGTTGTCTCGCGCCGTACCGTTCTTGAAGAGAGCCGCGCTGAGCAGCGCTCCGAAATCGTCCAGAACCTCGAAGAGGGTCAGGTCGTTGAGGGCGTGGTCAAGAACATCACCGATTACGGTGCGTTCGTTGATCTCGGCGGCATCGACGGTCTGTTGCATGTGACCGATATGGCATGGCGCCGTGTCAACCATCCGTCGGAAATCCTGTCGATCGGCCAGACGGTCAAGGTCCAGATCATCCGTATCAACCAGGAAACCCATCGTATTTCGCTCGGCATGAAGCAGCTCGAAAGCGATCCGTGGGATGGCATCGGTGCCAAGTACCCCATCGGCAAGAAGATCACCGGTACCGTCACCAACATCACCGACTACGGTGCATTCGTTGAGATCGAGCCCGGCATTGAAGGCCTGATCCACGTTTCCGAAATGTCCTGGACGAAGAAGAACGTGCATCCCGGCAAGTTGCTCTCGACCACGCAGGAAGTCGAAGTCGTTGTTCTCGAAGTTGATCCGGTCAAGCGCCGCATCTCCCTCGGCCTCAAGCAGACGCTCGACAATCCGTGGACGACCTTTGCAGAGAAGTTCCCGGTCGGCACGATCGTCGAAGGCGAAGTCAAGAACAAGACCGAGTTCGGCCTGTTCATTGGCCTCGACGGCGACGTCGACGGCATGGTTCACCTTTCCGACCTCGACTGGAACCGTCCGGGCGAACAGGTCATCGAAGAGTACAACAAGGGTGATGTCGTCAAGGCTCAGGTTCTCGACGTCGACGTCGAGAAGGAGCGTATCTCTCTCGGCATCAAGCAGCTTACCGGCGACAAGGTCGGCGAAGCCGCTTCCTCCGGCGAACTGCGCAAGAACGCTGTTGTAACCGTTGAAGTCACCGGGATCACCGATGGCGGCCTCGAAGTTCGTCTGGTAGACCACGACCTCGATACCTTCATCCGTCGTGCTGACCTCTCGCGTGACCGTGACGAACAGCGTCCGGAACGCTTCACGGTCGGTCAGAAGGTTGACGCCCGCGTCATCGCCTTCGACAAGAAGACCCGCAAGCTGCAGGTCTCGATCAAGGCGCTTGAAATCGCCGAAGAGAAGGAAGCTGTCGCACAGTACGGTTCGACCGACTCCGGCGCTTCACTCGGCGACATTCTCGGCGCTGCGCTGAAGAAGCAGGAAAAGAACTAAGCGTCTCTTCCAGCCGAAAACCAATGACCCGCCGGTGCAAGCCGGCGGGTTTTTCTATGGACGTCTGGCAGCCTCAGATCGTGTCGAACTGCACGAGGATAAAGGCGATCTGGACTATAAGCGCGAGGCAGACGAGAACGATCTGCGCGTTCGGACGGCGAAGATAAATGCCAAGTCCCGCAATGCCGATCAGGAACAAATTGCGGAAGGGATATTCAGGGCCGAGCGAGCCAAAATGCGCCTTGCCCTTCATCGCAGTATCAAAGAAATCGACGACAAAAATCGCGATCAATATGCCGAAATACCACGCTCTTCGTGACATGAAGTAGTCTTCATAGCCGGAATAGCCCTCCATGCTGTCGGGGAAAAGCAGCGCGCAGGCAAGGAAGTGAATGCTCGCGAAGAAGATGACGAAGAGATAGGCCTCAAAAGTCCATTGCACGAGTTCGTGCAGGTAAAATTCGAACCACCAGAAATGCACGACGGTGAGAAAGGTAAAGAGCACCCAGCCGAGATGCACGGCAAATATGTTCTTGCGCTGCGGGTGCTGGATGATACGTGCGACACCGGTCAGCAGTCGCGAGACGCTCAGGCCGAGGATGATGCCGATGATGACGCGCACATGGGTGAAGACTTCCGGGTCGGGTATGCGGCCTTCCAATGCGTATCCTCCCCTCGCAGCCATGAACTGGAAGCTTATGCTAGCCGACTGCAAGATTGATGCAAACAACTGGCTCAAACACAGCCTGCGAAGGTGTCAGGTTTCATGCCTGCCGTGCAAAGGCATCCGAAATATTTCTATAGCCCAAAGGTATTAGCTTCACCCTCTTCGCAAGGATTAGTTTCATGATAATGTTTTCCCGGAATTGATCCGGACTAATTAAGATCTTGACGCGCGTGAGGCTCTCTGCAACTTTCCGAAAAATTGATCGCGCCCCATCAATCAGGTGATGTATTGCGCCGTCTTAGTTTTGAGCAAAAAATCATTGTGATGATCGGCGGTAATTTCCGCACGCACCGGCTTTTTAGAGAGCAAGCCGACAGCAAGCAGGGAAACCAGACGGTGAAAAAACCTATCAAGACGATGGAAGATTTTTCCGAGTTCGTCGGGCTGTCGCGTCCGACGGTTTCGAAATATTTCAACGATCCGAATTCCGTCCGAAGTTCCACACGCGCCATCATCGAGGCCGCCGTCAAGCAGTCGGGATTTCGGCCCAACATCTTTGCGGTCAATCTCAATCGCCGCCGCACCAATATACTCGGCATCATCGTGCCGAATTCGACCGATCCATTTTATATGGCCTTGACGCGCCGGATCGAAGGCATTGCCGAACAGGCGGGCTACCTTGCCTTTGTCTTGAGCTCCGACGGCAAACCGGAACTTGAAGAACGCGCCATCGAGACATTCAAGTCGATGAACGTCGCGGGCGTGATTATCGGCCCTCTCGGCGTGCAGTCGCATCACGAAAAGCTGCGCAAGCTCGGCGATTCAATTCCGCTGGTTTATGTCGATTCACCGCTCGATGCCACCTCGGCCTATGTCGGCACCAATAATCGCCAGAGCTTCAGGCTGATCGTCGATTATCTGACGCGCTCCGGCGAGCCGCCCTGCTATTTCGGCATGGCGCTCGTCAACAACAACGCACTCGAGCGGCGCGACGCCTATACGGAGGCGATGACTGACCTTAATTTCGAGCCCCGCCCCATTCCGATCGAGGAGCATGCCAATTGGGATTTCGAGAAATATGCGTTCGACCGGACGACCCGTATCCTGAAGGAAGGGGGTTTCCCCACCAACACCGTATTTTGCGCCAATGACCGGATCGCGTTCGGCGTGGTGGCTGCTGCATACCAGGCGGGACTGAAGGTTGGACGCGGATCCGACTGCCAACTGCGCGTCGCCGGGCACGACGACCAGCCGCTGTCGCGCTATATGTGTCCGCCGCTGACGACGGTGGCGCAAAACTACAACGAGATCGGCCGGCTAGCGATCGAACTGCTCTTCCATAAGCTCGGCGAGAACCAGGACTCCAAAACGCCCCTGCCGGTGGATTCGCGCATCCTTCTTAATGCGGAAATCAAGCTGCGCATGTCGGCCTGACGGGATGCGAGCGCGGCAACGCGCCGCGAGAATGCAGCGCAACGACCCTTTGCCTTCATTCAAAAAGGCAGTAAACAGCTTGGAAATATGCGGCCGCAGTTTCATTCCCATAGGAGCGCTCGATGACAATCACCAAGCCAAAACTCGTCACCGTTTTCGGAGGCTCTGGCTTTATTGGTCGTTATGTCGTGCGTGCGCTGACGAAGCGCGGCTACCGGGTTCGTGTCGCAGTGCGTCATCCGGAACTCGCCTTTCACCTGCAGCCGCTCGGCGGCGTCGGCCAGATCCAGGCTGTCCAGGCCAATCTGCGCTATCGCTGGTCGGTGGATCGTGCCGTTGCGGGATCGGACCATGTGATCAATCTCGTTGGTCTCCTGTTCGAAGGCGGCAATCAAAAGTTCGGCACGGTGCATGATTTTGGCGCGCGGGCCGTCGCCGAGGCTTGCCGTGCGGCGGGCGTTCCGCTGACCCATATGTCGGCCCTCGGTGCCGACCCGAAGTCACACTCCGCCTATGCCAGCACCAAGGGCCGCGCCGAGGCTGCGGTGCGCGATATCCTGCCGGACGCCGTGATCGTCCGCCCGTCGATCGTCTTCGGCCCTGAGGACAATTTCTTCAACAAGTTCGCCAATATGGCGCGGTTGTCGCCGTTCCTGCCATTGATCGGTGGCGGACATACCAAGTTTCAGCCGGTCTATGTCGGCGATGTTGCCGAGGTTATTGCGCGCTCCGTCGACGGGGCCTTGAAGCCCGGCGAGATTTATGAACTTGGCGGCAATGAAGTGCTGACGTTCAAGCAGTGCCTCGACATCGTCCTGCGCGTGATCGGCCGCAAGCGCTGGTTCGTCTCGCTTCCCTTCTGGGTTGCCCGCCTGCAGGGGCGGATCATGGGTATGCTCCCCAACCCGATGCTGACGCGAGACCAGGTTCTTTTGCTGCAAAAGGATAATGTGGTGTCGCATGCCGCCAAGGCCGAGGGGCGGACTCTAGAAGGCCTCGGCATTCAGCCGGAAACAGTCGAGATTATCCTGCCATCCTATCTCTGGCGCTTCCGCGTCCACGGGCAGTATTCAGCTCAGAAGCCCGCCTAGGTCTCCCGCAACGGGAGACCCCTTGATGTCCCGCCGTCTCAGCGCATGAGGATAAGGGCGACGAGGCCCAGCGTGCCCACGACCAGACGCCACCAGGCGAACAGGCCAAAACCGTGGCGTGACACGTAGTCGAGCAGATAGCGAACCACGAAGACGCCCGAAATGAAGGCTGCGATGAAACCGACCACGATGAGCGATGCATCGTTGAAGGTCAGGATATGGCGGTTTTTGAAAAGGTCATAGGCGAATGCGCCCGCCATAGTCGGCATGGCAAGGAAGAACGAAAATTCCGCCGCCGAACGCTTGTCCGCGCCGAGCAACAGCGCGCCGACGATGGTGGCGCCGGAACGCGACGTTCCCGGGATCATGGCGAAACACTGGATAAGCCCGATCTTGAAGCACAGCGACAGTGGATAATCCATGACGTTGGTATAGCGCGGCTTCAGGTCGAGGCGATCGACCCAGAGCAGGATCAGGCCGCCAAGAATCAGCATCACGCAGATGAGCATCGGCGATTCGAACAGCACGGTCTTGATCAGGTCATGCGCGAGAACGCCGATGACCACGGCGGGCAGGAAAGCGATAAGCACGCCGGCGACGAAGCGGCGCGTCTTCGGATCGCTCGGCAGATCGCGTGCGATCTTGAGGAGACGGCTGAAATAAACGGTGAGGATAGCCAGAATCGCGCCGAGCTGGATCAAAACTTCAAAGGTCTTGCCGTTTGATTCAAAGCCGAGGAAATGCCCGGCAAGCAGCAGATGGCCGGTTGACGAGACCGGTATAAACTCTGTTAACCCTTCCAGCAGACCAAGGAAAAGGGCTTCGACAATCGTCTGTGATTCCATGATATCGCTTTCATGACGGCGCCGGGAGCGGTTGGTAACCGGCTATTGGTGAAATCGTGTTTACTTGTCTCATGCAGCGCTTGCGCCTATAGCTTTGGGCGCAGACTCAAAGCGGTGCCGAGAAATACGACGACGCCGAATAAAATGCCAGTTTGAAAGATCCGCTTACAAAGATGCTGACGCTCTTCCATCACCCCATGTCCACCGGCTCACGCTATGCGCGCCTCATCCTCAATGAATATGACATCGAGGCGGAACTGATCGAGGAGAACAGTTGGGCGCGGCGCAAGGAATTCCTGGCGCTCAATCCAGCCGGGACACTACCGGTGCTCCTCGCTGAAGGCGACGTGCCGATCTCGGGGGCCTCCGTAATCGCCGAATATATCGACGAGACGCGCGGTGCGCTGAAGCGCAGCCGTCGGCTGTTTCCCGAAGATTCGCTGAACCGCGCCGAAGTGCGCCGGCTGATCGACTGGTTCCTGTCGAAACTCGAAAACGAAGTAACGCGCCACATGGCGCGCGAGCGCATCTTCAAGCTGCACATGACGGCCGAACAGGGCGGCGGCGCTCCCGACTCCACCGCCATCCGCGCGGCCCGCTCCAACATCACGCAGCACATGAAATATATCGACTGGCTTTCGGCGACCCGAAATTGGCTCGCCGGTCCAACGCCGAGCTATGCCGATATGGCTGCCGCGGCATCGATTTCGATCCTTGATTATCTTGGCGAGATCAAATGGGCCGAATACAAGGCCGCACGCGACTGGTATACGCGCATGAAATCGCGCCCGTCGTTCCGGCCTCTGCTCTCCGACCGCGTGCGCGGACTTCCACCTGCATCGCATTATGGCGATCTGGATTTCTGAGCCAAACCGCTGCAAGCTTGCGAGTTCAAGGGTCCACGGGACTTTGCCAGATGCGTGCCGGCCAACCGGATAAGCTGAAACAGTTCATCATCGATGAGGCGCGTGCGCACGGCTTTGATCTCGTTGCGGTGACGCGTCCCGACGCCATTCCGCAAGCCGAGGAACGGCTCCGCCAGTATCTGGCGCTCGGCCGCCATGCCACGATGGATTGGATGGAGGAAACGGCACTCAGGCGGGCGCGCCCAGACGCGCTATGGCCCGAGGTGCGCTCCGTCATCGTGCTCGCCATGAATTACGGGCCCGACAGCAATCCGCTTGAGCTTCTCCAAGAACGGGACAAGGCGGCCATATCGGTCTACGCGCAGAACCGCGACTACCACGATATCATCAAAGGCAAGCTCAAGGGCATCGCCAGCCGTTTCGTTGCGCGCGCGGCAGGCGCGGACGTAAAGGTCTTCGTCGATACGGCGCCGGTGATGGAGAAGCCGCTCGCCGAAGCCGCAGGCATCGGCTGGCAGGGCAAGCACACCAATCTCGTCAGCCGGAGCCACGGCTCCTGGCTGTTTCTGGGCACGATCTTCACGACGGCGGAACTTCCTGCCGATGAGCCCGAGTCCGACCATTGCGGGTCGTGCCGCGCCTGCCTCGATGCCTGTCCGACGCAGGCTTTTCCCGCGCCCTATCAGCTCGATGCGCGCCGCTGCATCTCGTATCTTACGATCGAACACAAGGGACCGATCGCGCCGGAATTCCGCAAGGCGATGGGCAACCGCATCTATGGCTGCGACGATTGCCTGGCCGTGTGTCCCTGGAACAAGTTTGCCGAAAGTGCGCGCGAGGCGAAGCTGAAGGCGCGCGAAGATCTGAAGTCCCCTGATCTCGGATCGCTGCTTGGCCTTGATGATGCGGCATTTCGAGAGCTCTTCGCCGGTTCTCCGATCAAGCGCATCGGCCGCGATCGTTTCATCCGCAACGTACTGATCGCCAGCGGCAATTCGGGCAGGTCGGAACTCATCGAACGTGTGGAAGCGCATCTCGCCGACCCTTCGCCGCTGGTGCGGGGCGCGGCAGTGTGGGCGCTCGGCGAACTCTCGGAACCGGAACCGCTTTCAGCCTTGCGAATGCGCCACGCAGCTCATGAGAACGACTTGGACGTCTTGACCGAATGGCGGAATGCTGTGAAAAATCGATAATGCAGATTTTTCTTTTCGGGGCCGGATATTCGGCACGCGCATTCGCCAGGATCATGGCCGGTCAAGCGGACTTTATCGGCGGGACGACGCGTGACGCGAGCAAATTCGCCGCGCTTAAGCAGGACGGCATAACGCCATATCTTTTCCATGGGACCCATGCCTCGCAGGAAATCGTCGATACGCTTGCGAGCGTAACCCATATCGCCGTTTCGACATCACCGGGCCAAAGCGGCGATCCGGTACTTGCCCAGTTCACGCCGACGATTGCGCGCGGGATGCCGAAGCTGCAATGGATAGGCTATCTGTCGACGGTGGGCGTATACGGCAATCATGGCGGCGCGTGGGTTGATGAAACGACGCCGTGCCACCCGGTCTCCGCCCGGTCCGTCGAGCGCGTCGATGCGGAGAAAGGCTGGCAGGAGCTTGCGAACCGGCGGGAAGTGCCGCTTGCGATCCTGCGCCTGTCCGGCATCTATGGGCCAGGCCGCAATGCATTCGTCAATCTCTCGAACGGCACCGCGCGCCGGCTCAACAAGACCGGACAGGTTTTCAACCGTATTCACGTCGACGATATTGCCGGGGCGCTCCGCTTCCTCGCGACCCGCAACGAGGGCGGCATCTTCAACATTACCGATGACGAACCGGCGCCACCGCAGGACGTGGTCGCCTACGCGGCCGAATTGATGGGCGTCGAACCGCCCGAGGAATCCGACTTCGAGACAGCGCCGCTCACACCGATGGCGCGTTCCTTCTACGGCGAGAACAAACGCGTCTCCAATGCCAGGATCAAGGCGCTGGGCTATACGTTCCGCTACCCGGACTATGGAACCGCCTTTTCAGCAATGTGGCGGGGCGACAGCTGGCGCTGACGCGGGCCGCTAGAATTTCGTGATCACATTGATGCCCGTGCCCTCAAATCGATCCATGGCCATCAGGGCGGCAGGAGCATCGTCGAGCGTGATCTCCTTGCCGATCAACTTCTGCGGTGCGAGCTTGCCGGTTTCGAGCATATCCATCAGCGCCTTGTAACGGAACGCCTGCATGCCGTGGCTGCCATAGATTTCAAGTTCATGAGCGATGACCTTGTCCATCGGGATCGGTGCATGGGCATGGTCGCCAAGCATCAGTCCGACCTGCACGTGCCGGCCGCGGCGGCGCAGATTGGCGACTGAGTTGAAGCAGGTCGATGGATGACCGAGCGCATCGATCGAGACGTGCGCGCCGCCCTTGGTGATTTCACGGACGGCGCCCACGACGTCTCTTCTCTCGGCGCCGTTCACAATGGCGACAGCACCCAGCGTCTTCGCAAAAGCAAGCTTCTCGTCGGCAAGATCGATCGCGACGACATTGGCGCCCATGGCAGTGGCGATCATGATCGCGGACAGCCCGACGCCGCCGCAGCCGTGCACGGCAACCCATTGGCCGGGCTTGACCCTGGCCTGATCGACGATTGCGCGAAACGAGGTGACGAACCGGCAGCCAAGGCTGGCCGCCGTCGCAAAGTCGAGAGATTCCGGCAAACCGACCAGGTTGGTATCGGCATAGTCGACAGCGACAAACTCGGCAAATGAACCCCAGGCGGTAAATCCCGGTTGAAACTGGTTCTCGCAGACTTGATGGTTACCAGAATTGCACTCGAAGCAATGACCGCAGCCGCCGACGAACGGCACTGTTACGCGCTGGCCGATCTGCCATTGCTTCACGTGCCTGCCGACTGCCGCAATGGTTCCGGCAAGTTCGTGACCCGGCACATGCGGCAGGACGATGTCCGCGTCATGCCCCATCCAGCCGTGCCAGTCGCTGCGGCAAAGGCCCGTCGCTTCGACCTTGATGACCACGCCGGTATCCGCCGGGCGTGGATCGGCGACGTTTGCAACGCGCGGCGTCTCGCCGAACTTTTCGAAGATGACAGCTCGCATAGTAAGTACCCCTTCGAATCAGAGTGCGTATTCGATCGCATATTGCGACTTGGCGGCGAATCTGGCCATCATAAAGCCCCGATCCTCGACGCAAATTTGCCAGGATCACCTGTGGGATAGCGATTATGACACCCAAAGTCCTGTTGCGCCTGATATTCGGCGCGCTCGTTTCACTCAGCATGACAGCGGGGGCGATTGCAGAAGATGGTCCGGCCAAGCAATTGTTCGGCGCGCAGCCGTTGCCGACCCTCGGTGCGCCGCAATCGGACGGATTCTATGCCAAGGGATGCCTTGCCGGCGGTGTGGCCCTCCCGGTCGACGGACCGACATGGCAAGTGATGCGACTGTCCCGCAATCGGCGCTGGGGCCATCCGCGGATGATCAGCCTGCTGGAGCGCTTGTCGCGCGATGCCGCTGCCAAGGATGGTTGGTCAGGCCTGCTCGTCGGCGACATTTCCCAGCCGCGCGGCGGACCGATGCTCACGGGCCATGCTTCACATCAGGTTGGGCTCGATGCCGACGTCTGGTTGACCCCTATGCCAAAGCACCGTTTCACCAATCAGGAGCGCGAAACTGTCGAGGCCACATCGATGCTCAAGGGCGACACGCTCTTCGTCGATCCGGACAAGTGGTCGGCGTCCCGCGCCGCCCTTTTGAAGCGTGCGGCGAGCTATCCGGAGGTCGAGCGGATTTTCGTCCATCCGGGCATCAAGAAGAAGCTCTGCGACACCGTCCAGGGCGATCGCAGCTGGATGGCAAAGATCCGTCCCTATTGGGGCCACTATTACCACTTCCATATCCGCATCAAATGCCAAGCCGGGTCGCCCAATTGCAAGCCGCAGGAGCCGACTGGCATCGACGACGGTTGCGGCAAGCCACTCGCCTGGTGGTTCACGGACGAGCCATGGAAGAAAAAGCCCGAGCCGGCCAAACCGGTCAAACCGCGCGTCATGATGCTTTCGGACCTGCCCAAGGTCTGCGCGCAGGTGCTCAATGCACCCGGACCGAATTCAGCCGCTGAGGTTACCTATGGTGCCGGCGGTACGGTCGCTGCGCCAGCTAAGGCTGCCGCTCCTGCCGCGGCCTATGCGCCGGACGATGAGACGCTGCCCGAGGACGTACCGGTTCCTGGGCAGAAGCCCTGAGGGGGATCGTCTTTCCGCTGCGAGCCGGTCTTTTTTCGCTGCGGCCTTTTCATGCTGTCATGAATTGAGTATAGGGTTTCAATCGATTTAGGGTCGGACCCAAGTTAGAAATTTGATGACACAGCCTTTCCGCCTCGCGCTGATCGCTCACGACCAGAAAAAGGCCGACATGGTGGCGTTCGCCCGCACCTACGAAAAGCTGCTGGCACCGTGTGAAATCGTTGCCACGGGCACGACGGGCGGGTTGATCCAGGAAGCGTGCCCATCCCTCACTATCCGCCGCGTCAAAAGCGGACCACTCGGAGGTGACCAGCAGATCGGCGCGCTCATTGCCGAAGGCAAGATTGACGGGCTCATCTTCTTCGTCGACCCGATGTCACCGATGCCGCACGACGTCGATGTGAAGGCCCTGATGCGGCTCGGCAGTGTTTACGACATTCCAATGGCATTGAACCGGGCGACCGCCGAGGTTCTGGTGCAAAAAAGAGGCTTGCTGCGTGATGACGCAGCAGACAACACAATCACTGCGGCGAGCGCCACTTGAGCGCAAGCGTGCAGCGACAAGGCTAAAAGCGTATGATCCAATGGTCATACTCAAGAAGGGGCGACGCGAGGAAAGCGATATGGTGACACAGGCAGATACCGACCACATCATGAAATTTCCGATTCTGGTCGGCGATATCGGCGGCACCAATGCGCGCTTCGCGATACTGGTGGATGCCAATGCCGAACCCAAGGAATTCCCGATCATCCAGACCGCGGATTACCCGACGATCGATGAGGCGATCCAGAATGCCATTCTCGATCATACCTCGATCCAGCCCCGCTCTGCTGTGCTTGCCATTGCCGGTCCAGTTGAAGGCGACGAGATCGACCTCACCAACTGTGCCTGGGTCGTAAAGCCTCGGCAGATGATGGAGACCCTCGGTCTCAGCGACATTACCGTGCTCAACGATTTCGAAGCACAGGCGCTGGCTGTCGTCTCCCTGGAGCCCAAGCACCTCGAAAAGCTCGGCGGCGGTGCGGGCGACCCCCATGGCAGCCGGGCCGTTCTCGGACCCGGAACCGGGCTCGGCGTCGCCGGCATGGTGCGTTCGCGCAATAGCTGGGTTCCGGTGCCCGGCGAAGGCGGCCACGTTGACATGGGACCGCGCACGGCGCGCGACCTCGAAATCTTCCCGCATGTCGAACACATCGAAGGACGCATTTCCGGCGAGCAGCTGCTTTGCGGGCGCGGCCTTCAGAATATCTACCGGGCCATCTGCAAGGTAAGTGGCACCGACGCGACGCTGCAGACGCCGGCGGAAATCACGGCCGCGGGGCTTTCAGGCGAATCGCCCGAAGCCAAGGAAACGCTGGCGCTTTTCGTCATCTATCTCGGACGTCTTGCCGGCGATTTCGCCTTGACCTTCATGGCACGTGGCGGCGTCTATCTTGCCGGCGGCATCGTGCAGAAGATCGTCCAGCCGCTAAAGGATCCCTCGTTCCGCAAGGCTTTCGAAGACAAGGCGCCGCACGGCGAAATCCTCCGCGAAACCCCGGTCTATATCATCACTCATCCCCTGGCGGCGTTGAGCGGCCTTTCTGCCTTTTCCCGGACGCCCACGCGTTTTGGCGTTTCGACCGAAGGACGCCGCTGGCGCCGCGATTGAGGCGCCTTGCGGCTCTCGCGCCAACCGCACGCGAGGCGCAGGCCGCAGCACAATGGCAACACTCGGCGCCCAGACGCGGTGCCGAGGCCCAAAACCGATAGGCAAGGCGGATCAATAAGGCTATAGGGACAATTTCAGCGGCAAGGGTCTTCCCTTGCCGGGAAGTCTTTTTGTACCAGCGAGTTGCCGCCTGCATGGATGGTCAGACCAAAAAGAAAAAGATCGATATGAACGAGGCGCGCCGCGTGATCGGAAGGGTTCTGCGCGAGAACCTTTATGAACAGCGCGGTTCGTATGCGGTCGCGGTGCCCGCCATGCTGGCGACGGCCGGCGCTATGGCTTTCGTCGCGATCATCTTCCGGGATGTGATCAACAAGATCTACTACGAACAACGCGCGGACCTGATCATCCCGATCAGCCTCGGCGTGCTTGCCGCCTTCATTATTCGCGGTGTCGCCACCTATATCTATTCGGTCTATATGGCGAAGATCGGCAACAATATCGTTGCGCGCTACCAGCGCCGCATTTTCGACCAGCTTATGCGTCTCGGGCTCGATTTCTACCATGACAATCGCTCGGCGCAGCTTGCAGCGCGGATAAATCAAAACATTTCAGGCGTGCGCGACCTTCTGCAGCTGATCGTGACGACAGTCGGCAAGGATATTCCGACCCTCGTCTCGATGGTCGGCAGCATGATCTATCTCGACCCGGTGCTGTCGCTCTTTGCCCTTTTGATCGGGCCGCCGGTGCTGCTCACCGTCCGGTACCTGACAAAGCGCCTGCGTAGCATCCACCGCGAGTCGGTGACGCTGAATTCGCATCTTCTCGGCGCCATGCAGGAAGCGACGCAGGGGATTACCATCGTCAAGGCCTTCACGATGGAAGAGCAATTGCGCGGCAAGGTGACGACGTTGATCAACCGCGCCGAGGAACGCTCCAATAAGATCGCACGCGTCGAAGAGCGGCTGACGCCGATCACCGACCTCATAGCCGGCCTCGCGATTGCGTCGATGATCGCCTATACGGGCTACCGCGCCGTTCTCAATGCGGAGCCGCCCGGCGCAATGTTCGGCTTCATGACGGCGGTCCTCCTCGCCTATGATCCGGTGCGACGGCTCGCACGGGTCCAGGTCGGGCTTGAGCGCGCGCTGGTCAATGCGCGCATGATCTACGAAATCCTCGACATCGAGCCCCGACAGGCCGACAGCATTGGCGCGGTACCGATCACCGTGCCCTCTGGCGAGGTAAAGTTTGACAATGTCCGCTTCAGCTACGGAGAAATCCCGGTCCTGCACGGGATCAGCTTCACGGCGGAAGCCGGCAAGTCCACCGCCATCGTCGGCGCTTCGGGCGCCGGCAAGTCGACTCTGTTCGGGCTTGTCGAGCGTTTCTATGACATAGACGGCGGGCGCATCCTCATCGACGGGCAGGATATCGCCCATGTCAGCAAGCGGTCGCTGCGGCAATCGATCGCCTATGTGTCGCAGCAGCCCTATCTCTTCGAAGGCACCATCGCCGACAATATCCGCTATGGCCGCCCCGATGCCACCGACGACGAAGTCATCGAGGCGGCAAAGCTCGCCAATGCCGACGAGTTCATCCGCCGGCAGCCGCAAGGCTACGGCACCGAGATCGGCGAAAACGGGGCGAACCTTTCCGGCGGACAGCGCCAGCGCCTTTCCATCGCCCGCGCCATCGTTCGCAACGCCTCGATCCTTCTCCTCGACGAGGCGACCTCGGCGCTCGACAATGAATCCGAAAAACGCGTGCAGCAGGCACTCGACTATGTGATGCGCGGCCGCACGACGATCGTTATTGCGCATCGGCTTTCGACAATCGTCAATGCCGACCGCATCGTCGTCATGGAGGCCGGACGCGTGGTCGAGGAGGGCGTGCATGCCAGCCTCCTTGCCATTCCGAACGGCGTCTACGCGCGTTTCTACCAGTTGCAAGGCAAGGAAGAGTCGCCCATCATCGACGATACCGAATTGCAGCCCGCAGAAATCACAGGAACCACCACATGAGTGCCGAACAACCCGCCACGCCGATGAAGCTTGCCGTCGTCGGCGCCGGCGGCCGCATGGGGCAGACGCTCATGCGTCTTATCAACGAGACACCCGGCGCCGTTCTCGCCGGCGCAGTGGAACGGGCCGGCTCGCCGCATATCGGCCGCGATGCCGGTGAGATTGCCGGCGTGGGGACCCTTGGCGTTGAAGTGACCGACGATGCGCTGGGTGTGTTTGTCGGCGTCGAGGGCGTCCTCGATTTCACCACCCCTGGCGCCACAGTTGAATTTTCCGAGCTGGCGGCCCAGGCCCGCATTGTCCACGTCATCGGCACGACCGGCTGCTCGGCTTACGACGATGCCAAGATCCGCGCGGCCGCGCGCCATGCGGTCGTCGTCAAGTCCGGCAATATGAGCCTTGGCGTCAATCTTCTCAGCGTTCTCGTCAAGCAGGCGGCAAGGGCCCTCGGCTCGGACGATTTCGACATAGAAATCCTCGAAATGCACCACAAGCACAAGGTCGACGCGCCATCCGGCACAGCGCTGCTTCTGGGTGAGGCTGCAGCGGATGGCCGCGATATCGGCCTCGGCCAGCACAGCGTGCGGGTTCGCGATGGCCACACCGGCCCGCGCGAGGCTGGCGCGATCGGCTTTGCCGCTCTGCGCGGCGGTTCGGTGGTCGGCGACCATTCGGTGATCCTCGCCGGACCGGGCGAACGCATCACATTATCGCATCACGCTGAGGATCGCAGCATTTTCGCCCGCGGCGCCATCAAGGCGGCGCTCTGGGGCAAGGGCCGCAAGCCCGGCCTCTATTCGATGCTCGACGTGCTCGGCCTCAACCCATAACGCTTGTCTCACAGGAGTAATCCCATGTCCGGAACCCTCGTCCTTGTCCGCCACGGCCAGAGCGAATGGAATTTGAAGAACCTTTTCACCGGTTGGCGCGATCCGGGCCTGACGGAACTCGGCCATAAGGAAGCGATCGAGGCGGGCAAGCGCCTGAAGGCGAAAGGCCTGAAATTCGACATCGCCTATACGTCGGTTCTTTCGCGCGCGCAGGCGACTCTCAATCATATACTGGAAGAAGTCGGACAGACGGGCCTCGAGACCATTCGCAATCAGGCGTTGAACGAGCGCGACTATGGCGATCTTTCCGGTCTCAACAAGGATGATGCCCGCGCCAAATGGGGCGAGGAGCAGGTCCACATCTGGCGCCGGTCCTATGACGTCTCGCCTCCCGGAGGCGAGAGCCTGCGCGATACCGGCGCGCGCGTATGGCCCTATTACCTGCACGACGTGCAGCCGCATGTCCTGCGTGGCGAGACCGTTCTCGTTGCCGCTCACGGCAACTCGCTGCGGGCGCTGATCATGGCGCTTGACGGCCTGACCGGCGAAGAGATCGTCTCGCAGGAACTCGCGACGGGTGTTCCGATCGTCTACGAGCTGAATGCGGATTCGACCGTGGCCTCGAAGGAAGTGCTGGCGGGCTGACCGGTCTGGAGCCGCCCTTTTGTGATTGGCGAAGGCCGGCGCTGCGCCGGCCTTTTTCGGCACCAACGAGGCGCAAAGGGCGCGAATTTGCACAACGCGTTCTATTTAAACGCGAAGCGCTCTAAATGGATTGACAGACTCAAAACCGCCCCTTACATGAGACCCCGCTGCCCAGATGGCGGAATTGGTAGACGCGCACGGTTCAGGTCCGTGTGCCGCAAGGCGTGGAGGTTCGAGTCCTCTTCTGGGCACCATTTCCCAATATTTCAGTTTCATTCGACGATGTCGGTAATGCCGACGTTGCTTCTGACCCAAGCGATCGGTACCACCTTGGAGCACGTTCGCGGCCAATTGAACCGTTTGCACATTTACCCGGCCATCGTAAATCGCTATATCTCATGGCATGACTGGAGCCCCTCTTTGTTCAGTCGCTCGCTCGCAACGAGAGTGAAACGATGTCCGAAACGCGCCGCAAGCTGACGACCATCTTTTCCGCAGATGTCCAGGATTATACCCGGCTGATGCAGGCTGACGAGGAAGGCACCCTCGATACGCTGAAGCAATATCGCGACGCCATGGCGGGCCTCATCGCATTGCATGGCGGGCGCGTGATCAACACTTGGGGCGATGGCGTGATCGCCGAATTCCCGAGCGTAGTCGAGGCCGTGCGCGCTGCGATCGACGTCCAGAACGAGCTTGCCGGCTACAATGGTGACCGTTCCGAAGGTGACCGCATGCTTTTTCGCATCGGGCTCAATCTCGGCGACGTCATCGCCGAGGGCGAGGACATTTATGGCGACGGGGTCAACATCGCTGCGCGCCTGCAAGCGAGTGCTCGGCCGGGCGGTATCGTCATCTCGCAAACGGTCTATGACCAGGTGCGCAACAAGGTTGCAGTCGGTTTTGATTTTCTCGGCGCGCTCAATGTGAAGAACATCGACGAGGGCGTGCCGAGCTATGCGGTGCGTATTGGCGAATTCGGAAACACCGACGCGCCGCGGCAGCCGGAAATCCCCTACGGACGCGATGCCCGGCCAGCGCCCTTGCAGTCAGTCCTAAGGGAGCCGTCCACTGCACAATCGGCGCCCCGGCGCAGCTTCGGCGTGCTCGCAGTGATTGCCGCCATGCTCGCGGGCATCAATCTTCTAACATGGGAAGGTGAATTCTGGGCGCAGTGGCCGATCCTTGCCCTCGCCACGTTGGCGGCGCTGATCTGGGTGCGCGGCACAAGGATGATCGACCGCGGCATCGGCACATTGGCCGTCATCGGGCTTGGCCTTGCGGTCATCAATCTGTTCTCGTGGTCGGGTACATTCTGGGCCGTGTGGCCGATGTTTGCCCTTGCTGTCATTGCCGGCCTCAAATGGGCCATGCGCCGGCAGGGCGCAGCCCGTTCATAAGCCCTCAGGCATTTGCGCGGCGATAAAATGCCAGCGAAGCCGCCAGCATCAGCATAGCCCCGCCGCACACGCGATCGAGCCATAAGGCACCGGACCTGCGCAGAAAGCGCGCAGCGCGCGAACCGAGCATCGCATACCCGAACATCACCATGAAATCGATGGCGGCGAATGTTGCGGCCAATACCATGTGTTGCGGTAGCTGCGGCAAAGCTGGATCAACGAATTGAGGCAGAAAGGCCGAGAAGAAGAGGTAGCCTTTGGGATTGGTGACCGCGACCGCAAAGCTTTTCAGGAACACCGACCGCACCGAAATGGATGTCGCGGGATTTGCAGTCATATTGGATAGTTCGAGCGTTCCTTTTGATCGGATCAGCATCACACCCAGAAAGGTGAGATAGACGACGCCGATCCACTTGACGACGGAAAACCAGAACTCGGACGCCGCGAGTAGAGCACCAAGGCCAAGCGCCACCGCGCCGATGAGGACAAAGTCGGAAAGCACCGCGCCCGCCATGCCAAAACAGGCAGTCCTGGCGCCGAAGCGCGAGCCATTCGTCAGGGCGAGGATCACGGTCGGACCAGGCGTCGCAATGCCAATGAAGGCAACCACGGCAAATGCCAGGACTGTCAGATGTGTCATCTATCCCCCCATCTTCGGCGTAAGGTAAAACACTCTCATGCCTATTCAAATGTCAAGGCCGCTACCGTTCGGATCGTCCGGTTTCGATGAGACCGCGGATTGTCGCCTCTCGCGGAAACGCACCGAAAAGTTCTGCCTTCAATTTCGTATCGACCTGCCATGATCCGAGCAAGCGCTCCGCATCGCGCGACCTGCCAAGCAGTCGTGCAATGGTAAGCAATAAGGAAGGGGGCATGGAGAAAAGCCTCGCCTTGACGCCCATGCCCTGGGCAAAAGCGCGCAGCAATTCAGGGGTCGATACATCATTGCCATCGGCGAGAAGCACGGTTCTTCCGGCCGCAGCGGGCAGATGCGCGGCCTCGGTAATGATCGCCGCCAGGTGACCAACATTGAGCAGACTGCGCCGGTTTTCGACTGAAGCCAGCGGCAGCGGCACACCGGTTTTAACCAAGCGCACGAGACGCGCCAGATTGCCGGGATTGCCCGGACCGTAGACGAGGACCGGGCGGAGAACCACAAGTTCCATGGCGCCTTGCCGGCAGATATCCTGAAGCGCCTGTTCCGACTGCCATTTGCTCATGGCGTAGGCGCTGGCGGGTTGTGGCAGATCGGCTTCAGTAAAGGGGCGTTGCGAGAAATCGCCCATGACGCCTGCGGAACTCACGAAGACGAAACGCTTCACCTTCGCGGCGAGTGCCGCGCGCGCCAGAGCAATCGTGGCATCGACATTGGTGCGCCGGAAGAGTGCGTGCGAAGCGTCGGGAGATTCGCCGGTCTTGTGCGCGCGCGCTGCAAGATGGACGACGACCCGGCAACCGGACACAAGTGGCGACCAGTCGGAAATAGCGCTGATGTCACCCACCTTGTGCAACGACAAACGGGCGTGCGGTGCAAGTTCACTATGCGCTTCGGAACGTATCAGCCCACGGACGCGCCAGTCTTTGGCCAGCAGCTGTCTTACGGCTTCACGGCCCACGAAACCCGCGACGCCCGTTATTAGAATTTCGTCTCGATTATCCATGCGGCGAGACTGCTTTGACGGCGCACAATGTTCAATCCCCGCTCGCAATGATTCGAAGGGCAGAGCTGTTAGACTTTGGGATAATTGACGCTTTTATAACAGGGCGATAATTGTCGCCAACTCTGGAGGACTGCGTGGGAAGGGAGGCCCAGGCACAGCCATACAAAAATTCATAGCGTTACGACGCAGCGACGCCCTTATGGGGTGCTCGCGGCTGAAGCTTTAAATGCGCCCATAGACTTAAATCGATTTAAACCACGGCTTTCATACCTATTTATTTGGAGGAATTCATGACCATAACACGGACCATGCTTGCCGGCCTGCTCGGCTGCACCATGCTTGCCGGATGCAATTCGGATGACAAGAAAGACGCCGACGCCGCAGCAACCAGCACCTTTGCCAGTGATGTCGATGCGCTGAAGCAGGACAATACCAAGCTCAATGCCAAGGTTGGCGAGTTGCAGGCGGCCGCTGCCGGCACAGCCACGGTGAGCGTCACGGTTGTCTTCGGCGCCAAGAATTTTGATCTCGTGAGCGCAGCGAAGTTCTTCAAACAGGAGGCCTTCAATCCTGACAGCGCCTGTAACAACAAAGGAAGCTACAGCTCCCCGCAAGGGATGCAGCACTACCTGACCTACGGTTACATGACCGGCAACGCCAACATAACGCTTGAGACCGTCACCCAGGATCGATCCGCTGCTGCGTTCTTGAAAGCCCTGCCGGCACCGGTTCTGACCGAATCCGGGGCTACAGCGGCCGATATTTCGGCCCTGCTCGTCAGAGCCAACAACTGGACGAACAACTTCGACGACACTTCCAAGATGCTGAAGACGCGCAATGCCGGCAGTACCGATGCAGCCGGCGCCCTGATCAAAGGCACTTTCATTAATGGTACTTCGTTCCACGAAAGCACGGAACCGAATTACTTCTGGTCCTACGCTCAATCCTGGACCGACATCATCAATAGGCTCGGCGCTGACCGAACGGCGGCAAAACTGGCAGCCATGAACAGGCTGAACACGTTGTTCGGGCTGAATATGGACCTTTCCGGACCCGAGCCTTCATCGAAGACGCTCAACAGCAGCGAGGGCGGTTCCACCTTCTATGTCGGCAACGAGATGAACTTCTCTACGCCCTGGGCATACAATTGGGCGGGTTCGCCGAAGCACACGCAATATGTGCTTTCCACGATCCTGAACAAGAACTTCACCAACGATCCCGGCGGTCTTCCCGGCAATGACGACCTCGGATCGTTGTCGACTTTCTATGTCTTCGCCGCGCTCGGTATTTATCCGGTCGTTCCATCCGAGCCGGGTTTTGCGATCTCCGCTCCCCAGTTCGACGGCATCAACTTCTGGCTGCCCAACGGCAAGAAGCTGCGCTTCTCGACAGGCGGCAAGAGTGCCCTGCTCGACGATGTCCGCTTCATCCAGGACATGAAGCTCAACGCCGCCACGTATCAAGGTACCTGGCTGCCGCTCGACAAGATCAAGGATGGCGGGCAGCTGACCTACACCCTCTCCAAGACCCCGACGGGATGGGGCGAGGGCGAGGCTCTCACTCCGCCTTCGGGCCCGGCCGGCGACTACTCGAAGCCGACGGCCAATCCGCTGCCCAGTGTTCAGATGATCCAGTAGGCATCCTCTACGGGGCCGCTTCGGCGGCCCCGCTTCACATCCCTAGCCAGCGGCTGCCTCGCAGATTCGTCGATTTAACCAACAGCTTTCATACCTTTTTATTTGGAGGGTTTCATGACCATAACACGGACCGTGCTTGCCGGCCTGCTCGGCTGCACCATGCTTGCCGGATGCAATTCGGATGACAAGAAAGACGCCGAGGCCGCAGCAACCAGCACCTTTGCCAGTGATGTCGATGCGCTGAAACAGGACAATACCAAGCTCAATGCCAAGGTTGGCGAGTTGCAGGCGACTGCTGCCGGCACAGCCACGGTGAGCGTCACTGTTGGCAAGCTCCAGGGCGATATAGAGAAAGTTGTAAGCGACTTGGAAACCTTGCAGGCCAGGGCGAGTGCAGGCGAGGCCGGGGACGGCGCGCTGGCCGGCGAGTTCACATTGCTGCAGGACCGCGTTGACGCGCTCACCACCGCCCTTTCCACCCTCGACAAGTCGTCCGCCACCAAGCAACAGCTGGATACGCTCACCGCCAGCCTTGCTGGACTGCAGACCACACTTGGCGCCGACATTGCCGCGCTCGACAAGAAAGCAGCCACCAAGGAACAACTGGACAAGCTGGCGACAGACCTTAGCGCCTTGAAGACGAACCTCACGACTTTGTCCGATCTGCAGAAGGCCGATCATAAGCTCGCCGTTTCTGCCACTGCCTCCAAGATCAGCACCATCGACTTTCCGGCAGCTTCCGACCGCCTGAAGGCCGCTGACGCAGCCCGCCAGTCTTTCGCCGCGCTGCTGCCGCGCATCGATCAGACGACGAAGGATATCGCCGCTGTTGAAGCCATCTCCGGCATTTCGGCCGGTGACAAGGCCAAGATCGCTGAGCTCGCCACGCAAACAACAGCGATCAATGACGACTTCACGACGTCGCTCGCCGAATTCGACAAGGGCATCAGCGACGCCCGCCTGCTGGCCGAAAAGGTCAGCGCCGCTCTTGCCAGCGGCGACACCGAGACCGCGGCCCAGCTTTCTGCCGAACTCGAAGCGCTGCCGAAAACCCTCGAAACCCTTGCCAAGGAGATCGCAGCTACAACGGCAACCCTCGACAAGCGACTTGCGCCCTATTCGGGTCCATGGAAAGAGAGCCTCGAGTTCCTGCGCCCCCGCTCCGACGCGCCGCTGACGAAATATGTCAATCCTTTCATCGGGACGTCCATGTCCGACACCGGCGGTGGACACTCCGGTAACGTAAATCCCGGTGCACAAACTCCCTTGGGAATGGTCAGCTTCGGACCGGATACCGATGGTAGCTATCAAGGCTGGGGCTACGGTTCGGGCGGATATTACTACGACGATTCCACAATTGACTTTTTCAGCATGACGCATCTAAACGGGCCCGGCTGTCGCGGCCAGGGTGCCGTCGCGATGCTGCCAGGCGAATCGGCAACGCAAAGCCTGTATTACGGGCTTAATTACTCGCACAACAATGAGAGCGCCGAGCCCGGCTACTATAAGGTCAAGTTCGACAACGGTATCACCGTCGAGACGACCGCGACGACCCGCACGGGCATGATGCGGGTGACCTATGCCAACGCGTCGAAAGCTTTCTTTATTCTCAACTCGCTTCTGAACAATCCGAACAAGTCGTCAGGTGTGCCCAAGGACCAGGGCGGACTGAAGATCGATGTCGATGCCAGGTCGATCTCCGGCAACGCTGTCGCCAGCAGGTTCTGCGATGGCACCTGGAACCAACCGGTTTATTTCTACGCAACCTTTGATAAGCCCCTCACCAGTGGCACGGCCGATGCAGGCAGTGACGTTGCAACGCTGCAGTTCGCATTGAGCGATACGGACAAGACAGTGCAGATCAAGATTGGCGTCTCTTCGGTCAGCATCGAAAATGCCAAAGCCAATCTTCTCGGCGATGCAGCAAAGAACCTGAAAGGCGAAAACACCGCCTGGTCGTTCGACGAGATCAAGAAACAGGCTTCGGATGTCTGGAACAAGCGGTTGAACACGATCCAGATCGATCTCGCCAAGCCGGGTGAGGCGGACAGGCTGGCCAGCGCCGATCTCAAACAGGCTGCAATCAACAATCTCACCAAATTCTACACCACCCTCTATCGGGTCTTCAGCGGCCCGACCGTCTTCAGCGACGTCAATGGCGATTACCGCAGCATGAAGCAGGCTGATCTAAAGGCCGCTGGCGGCTCGCTGCCTGCGCGCGAAGTCGAGAACGTGTCAAAATACAGGTTCAAGATCGACGGTAAGGACGCCGGGTATACGACCCATTATTCCGGCTTCTCCATGTGGGATACCTATCGCTCGGCCGCGCAACTTGTCGCTCTCATCGCGCCGGACGAGGCGAGCGACATGATGCAGTCGCTCGTCGCCGATGCGCAGCAGTGTGGAGCATTCCCGCACTGGGTCGACGGCTCTGAAGACACAATCCCCATGCAGGGCGACCATGGCTTGAATGTCGTTGCAGGCTCATATGTATTCGGCGCCAAGAAATTCGACACCGAGACCGCCCGCAAATATGTTATCCAGTCGACTTTCGACCCCAAGAGCGCGTGCAACGACAAGCTCAGCGTCGGGCGCAATGCCGATAAGCCCGCGCTGCCGGACTGGCTCCAGTATGGCTACATCCCGACGGACGCAATCGCCGACTGGAAGGAATCGTCGGCAACGGTCGAGATGGTGACCTCCGATCGCTCTGCTGCATCGTTCCTGTCGCGGCTGCCGACGGCATCGACCGACAAGGACCAGATCGCCCAGCTCTACGCGCGCTCCAAGAACTGGTCCAACATCTTCGACACGACGGCTGGGCAGTTCAAGCTGCGCGCCAAAAACAAGGCCGGCGCCTGGGAGAACGGCGTGTTCCATGAGGGTACGGAGCCGCACTACGTCTGGGCCTTCGCCCATGATTGGGCCTCGCTGATGGAGAAGCTCGGTGGCAAAACCGCGGCGTTGACACGTCTGCACACGCTATTCGCGCTCGACACGGCCAACCCGTTCAGCAAGGAGCCGACCGGCAACCAATTAAACTCCAGCGAGGGGGGCTCGACCTTTTATATCGGCAACGAACCGTCCTTCCAGACACCCTGGGCATATAATTGGGCAGGCGCACCGAAATACGCGCAGTACATCATCCCGACTATCATGCGCAAAAACTTCTCATTGGCCGCAGGCGGTCTGCCAGGCAATGACGACATGGGCGCTACATCCGCATGGTACGTCCTCGCGACACTCGGCCTCTATCCTGTCATCCCGTCCGAACCCGGGCTTGCGGTTTCCACTCCGCAGTTCAAGGGTATCTCGATGTGGCTCGGAAACGGGAAGAAGCTGCGCATTTCGACCGACCGGCCGGCGATGCTCGGCGACAGCGCACCGGTCGCCGAAGACGCCCGCTACATCAAGGAGATGAAATTGAATGGGGCGACTTATCAGGGCACATGGCTTCCGCTTGACAGGATCAAGGACGGTGGCAAGCTGAACTTCGACCTATCAACCACTCCAACCGAATGGGGTGCGGAGTGGACGCCGCCTTCGGGCCCGGCCGGCGACTACTCGAAGCCGACGGCAAATCCGGTGCCCGGCGTTCAGGTCATCCAGTAGGAAACCTCGACGGGGCCGCTTCGGCGGCCCCGCTTGCTCCCTGTAATATTGTCTGCGCATCCTCAATCGCTTCAGGCATCGGAAAGCTCGGCAGCTGCTATCCGCATCTGAAAATTTTGATGGCAGCATGTGCGCTTCAAGGTTAGGTTGTACCCGGAGGTGGCACGGTTGTTCGACCGCGACCTGCCTCGTGGGAAAACACCAAACAATCGAAGGCTGAGGGTGCACCAGGAAGTCGCATTGATCGCAACCGTTGCCGTTGGCTTCGTGTTCGCCGCCATCCTCGGCTATGCCGCGGACAGGCTGCGCCTTCCGCCCCTCGTCGGTTATCTCGTCGCTGGCATCCTCATGGGGTCTTATACGCCTGGCTTCATGGCAGATGCGTCGCTGGCCGGCCAGCTCGCGGAAATGGGCGTCATTTTGCTGATGTTCGGTGTGGGCCTGCATTTTTCCGCAGCTGATCTTTTGGCCGTGCGCGGCATTGCCGTGCCGGGTGCGCTTGGCCGTATCGTGCTTGCGACCCTGCTCGGCATGGGCCTTGCGTCGCTATGGGGCTGGGGTCTCGGAGCCGGACTGGTCTTCGGTCTCAGCCTGTCCGTTGCCAGCACGGTCGTACTCCTGAAGGCGCTGGAGGAGCGCAATCTGATCGAATCCGTCGGCGGCCGCGTGGCCGTTGGATGGCTGATCGTCGAAGATCTGGCGATGGTGCTGGCTCTGGTGCTCTTGCCGGCCTTTGCGGAAGTCCTGGGCGGCCATGCCGCCGCCCATGCGGCCAGCGATCTTTCGATTGCCGCAACGATTTCCATCACCTTGCTCAAGGTTGCCGCCTTTACCGGCATCGCCGTCTTTGTCGGGCCGAAGGTCGTGCCATGGCTTTTGACGCTGGTTGCCCGTACCGGCTCCTCGGAGCTCTTCACCTTGTCCGTGCTTGCCCTTGCCCTCGGCATCGCCTACGGGTCCGCGGCAATCTTCGGCGTTTCCTTCGCGCTCGGCGCCTTCTTTGCCGGCGTCGTCATGAGCGAATCGCGCCTCAGCCACCGGGCCGCCGCCGATTCCCTGCCGCTGCAAAATGCGTTTGCCGTTCTGTTCTTTGTGTCCGTCGGCATGCTCTTCGATCCCTCGATCATCGTGCGCGAGCCGATCGCGGTGATCGCCGTTCTGGTGTTGATCATCATCGGCAGATCGCTGATCGCCTTTTTGGTAGTGCTCGTGCTGCGCTACCCCTTGGGTATGGGCGTGCGCATATCCACCGGTCTCGCCCAGATCGGTGAATTTTCCTTCATCCTTGCCGGACTTGGCGTCACGCTCGGCTTGCTTCCACGCGAAGGGCAGGACCTGATCCTCGCCGGGGCGATCCTGTCGATCACGCTCAACCCGCTGGTATTGCTCGCCGGTGAGGCCATTCAGAAGAAACTGCAGGCAACCTGGCCAACAGTGTATGCAACGTACGGCAAGGTGAAGTTTGAAAAGCTTAATCACGCGGTCGAGCAGATCCGCGCCGCCAATGACGAGCGCAACCGGCAGCACCAGCTGGAGATGCAGCAGCTTTGCGAGACATTTCCGCTTTTCTCCCAGGTCGACGAGAATTCGCAGGAGGAACTCTTGCTGCTGTTCCGGCCGAAATCCGCATCACCCGGCGAGCGCGTCCTGCGCAAGGGCGATCGCCCGGACGGGCTCTATTTCATTGCTTCCGGCGCGGTCGAGGTTGAGCTGGCGGATGACAATGTCCGGCTCGACGCCGGCGCTTTTTTTGGCGAGATGGCGCTGCTCAGCGGCGGCCGGCGCACGGCAGACGTTATTGCCGTTGACTTTTGCGCGTTCCTCGTGCTTGAGCGACGCGACTTCAACGTCTTCATGTCCCGGCACCCGGCACTGCGCAAGGCCGTGAGCAACATGGCACGCGAGCGTGCTGAAATGAACGTCTCCCGCCGGAAGCGGGACGACCAGTCACTCGATGTGACCTGAACCAGCCCACGCATTGGCTACAAGTTCTCGCCCCCGAAAGGTCCCCGCGGTGCTATGATGCGGGCAACGCTAACATGACGCATTGAAACTGCTACCCTCTCCAACTAATATATTAATTCAACCTGGAGAATTTCATGGACACGCTTACCGCCCCTCGTCATTTGCGGCTGCACGCCAGCGACAACGTCGTCGTTGCCGTCGACTCGTTTCAGGCCGGGCAAAAAATCGAGGGCGTCACGGTTGCCGATCGGGTGCCGCGCGGCCACAAACTGGCATCGCGAGTCATTGCCGAGGGCGAGCCTGTGCGCAAGTTCGGCCAGATCATCGGCTCGGCATCAAAGCTGATCGAGCCTGGCCAATGGGTGCACGAACATAATCTGAACTACAGCGATTTCGTACGTGAGGCGGATGCGGGCCACGCGCCACATGGGAGCGGTTTGCTGCCGCTGACGCAGCGCGCCACCTTTGAGGGTTTCCGCCGCGCCAATGGCCGTGCCGGTACGCGCAACTATATCGGCGTCCTTACCTCGGTGAACTGCTCGGCCTCGGTGGCGCGATTTATCGCCGAGGCGGTGCGCAAGTCGGGGCTTCTCGATGAATATCCAACGATCGATGGCGTCATACCACTCGTCCATGGCGGCGGCTGCGCCATGGATACGAACGGCGAAGGCTACGAAGTTCTGAAGCGCACGCAGTGGGGCTACGCCACCAACCCGAACATCGGCGCCGTGCTCATGGTCGGGCTCGGCTGTGAGGCATTCCAGATCGGTCGCTGGAAAGAAACGTATAATATCGTTGAGAACGACACGTTCCGCAGCCTGACGATCCAGGAAGTGGGCGGCACCCGCAAGACGATGGAAGCGGGCATTGCCGCCGTCCGTGACATGCTGCCAGTCGCCGCGAACGTTCGGCGCGAAACCATTCCCGCCTCGGAACTCATGCTCGCTTTGCAGTGTGGCGGGTCCGACGGCTATTCCGGCATTACCGCCAATCCCGCTCTCGGTGCTGCGGTTGATCTCCTCGTCAAACATGGCGGTACGGCGATTCTTTCCGAAACGCCGGAGATCTACGGCGCCGAGCATCTCCTCATCGAGCGCGCCTCGAACCCGCAGGCGGTCGAGCGGCTGCAATCGATCATTGCCTGGTGGGAGGATTATACCGCCCGCAACAAGATGGAGATGAACAACAATCCGTCGCCGGGCAACAAGGCCGGTGGCCTCACCACTATTCTCGAAAAGTCGCTTGGTGCAGTCGCCAAGTCGGGCACATCGCCGCTCGAGGCCGTCTACGGCTATGCCGAGCCCGTCACTTCCCATGGGCTCGTCTTCATGGATACGCCCGGTTACGATCCCGTTTCAGCGACGGGTCAGGTTGCCGGCGGCGCCAATGTACTTGCCTTCACCACAGGCCGCGGCTCGGCCTATGGCTGCAAGCCGACGCCTTCGATCAAGCTTGCCACCAATACGCCGATGTACAACCAGATGATCGAGGACATGGACATCAATTGCGGTGACATTCTCGACGGTGTCTCTATCGAGGCGAAGGGCCAGGAAATCTTCGAACGGGTTCTGAAGGTTGCTTCCGGCGCGCCGAGCAAGTCCGAACAGCTCGGCTATGGCGATGCGGAATTCGTGCCTTGGCAGATTGGCGCAACGATGTAGCCGACAAGGCTGCAGGCATTGGAACGAAAACGGGAGCCAATGGCTCCCGTTTCCTTTCGTCCCTGCCTCTACGGTCAGGCGGCTGTTTGCTGATGCTTGGCTCGCGCCACGATTTGCGTGGGGTTGACGAAGCGCAGTGCGATGAGCAGCCAGACCAGCGTCGTGATCATGTAGACCACAGCCATCGCGTCGATCGATTGCACGGCGCGAACGCCCGACGCAAACACCGAATAGTAGAGCGCGACGACAAGTGTCTGGCTGGTCGGCCCGGCGGTCAGGAACGTCAGCTCGAACATTGCGACGGTGCGCACGAGCACGAGGAGGAGAGCCGCAAGGATACCCGGCAATAGCATCGGCAGGAGAACGTGGATGAAGAGCTGGAACGTTCCGGCGCCGAAGACGCGTGCGGCGGCTTCGATCTTGGGATCGATCTGTTCGATGAACGGGATCATGACCAGAATGACGAAGGGCACTGTCGGCACGAGATTGGCGAGAACCACGCCCCAGAACGTGCCGCCAACGCCCGCCTGATAAAGCACCGTCGCGAGGGGAATACCGAAGGTGATCGGCGGAACCAGCAGTGGCAACAGGAAGAGCAGCATGACCAGTTTCTTGCCGGGAAAATCCCTGCGCGCCAGCGCGTAGGCCGCGGTCACGCCGAGTATCCCCGACAGGGCGACCACGGCGAAGACGATCTGGAAGGTGACGAGCAGGACGTCGCCGAGCTGGAACTCGGTCCAGGCGGTGAAATACCACTTCGTGGTCCATCCGGCCGGCAGCCACGTGCCGAGCCAACGGGTGGCGAAGGAAGAGAAGATCACGGTGGTGATCATCGCAAGGAGATTGAGGACAAAGAAGCCCACCAGGACCCAAACGGCGGTGATCCAGAGCTTTGCAGCAATTGTTGTGTCGCGGATCATGGATCAGCCCTTTCCGCCGGCGGTCGAGCCGCGATAGAACATGTTGCGAATGACGAGAATGGCGACGACGATCAACAGCTGGACAGCCGCCATGATCATAGCGATCGCCGATGCCATCGAATAATCATATTGCTCGAATGCCGCTTGGTAGGCCGCAATCGAAATGACGCGCGTCGGTCCGGCAGGCGCGCCCAGCAAGACCGCGGAAGGAAACACCGCGAAGGCCTGGACGAAGGACAGGCAGAAGGCGATGGCAAGGCCGGGAACCAGAAGCGGCAACATGACATGGCGGAAGCGCTGCCAGCTGCTTGCGCCATGGGTGGCGGCAGCTTGTTCCAGCGCCGGGTCGATGCCCGATACGTAGGACAGCGTAAGCAGGAACGTGAACGGGAAGCCGGTGATGATCAGCGACGCGAACACGCCCCAGTAATTGTTGGTGAGCTTGAGCGGCCGGTCGATCATGCCGAACTGGATGAGGGTGCGGCTGAACCAGCCTTGCGGGCCGAGATAGTTCAGGAGCCCTTCGGCGACGAGCACGGTGCCCAATGTGACCGGAAGAACCAGGATTGTCGTCAATAGCCGCTGATGCTTCAGCAGCCGCACCCGCAGGGCAACCGGAATGGCGATGGCGATGCTGATGATCGTCACCGGTACGGCGAGCCACAGCGTGGTGAGGATAGTGTCGTAGAGAAACGGGTCGGAGAAAAACTTCTGATAATTGCCAAACAGGCCACCTTCCTTTGGCGTGAAGGAAAGGACCAGGCCATAGATGAAGGGATAAACGAATACGGCCAGCAAGAACAGGAATGCCGGCAGTACCAGAAGCGTAACGCCGTCAATGCCGCGCACCGCCAGCCGCTGGCGCAGCGGCAGTCGATACTCGGACGGGGAGGAGGATGCGGTAATGCTCGCCATGGCCGTCACGCCGCAAAAGCCAGCGCACGCGCCGGATCAACTGAAAGCCAGATGGAACTGCCGAGTTCTGCGGTATGGCCGGCGTGGAAAACAAGTTCTAGACCGCCAGCGGTCCGCGCCGTCCCGACAAATTCGCGGCCGCGATACTCGATCGTCTCAACCACGGCCTCGACAGTCTGCGCCGACTTTTCGCCGGCAACGACATCGTCGGCACGGGCGGCAATGACGGCCGTATCTCCGGGCTTCAGGGATGAACGGGCGGTGCCGATCAAGGTCGCATTGCCGACGGTGACGGTTGCCCGGTCGCCTTCCTTGGCGACGACTTTGCCGGTCAGGCGGTTGCGGTAACCCATGAATTCGGCGACATCCAGATGATCGGGGCGCTCGTAGAGATCACTTGGGACGCCAACCTGCCTGATCTCACCGTCGCGCAGGACCACGACGCGATCAGCCAGGGACAAGGCTTCATCCTGGTCGTGGGTAACGTAAATCGTTGTTGCGCCGAGCTGATTGTGAATGCGGCGTATTTCGGCGCGCATTTCGAGCCGGAGCTTGGCGTCCAGATTCGACAATGGTTCGTCCATGAGGACGAGCGGCGGTTCGATGACGATGGCGCGCGCGATCGCAACGCGCTGCTGCTGGCCGCCCGACAACTGACCGGGCAGCTTGTGGCCCTGACCTTGCAGGCGCACGAGATTAAGTGCCTCTTCGACCCGCTTGTCGATCTCGGCCTTGGCGACTTTGCGCATCTTCAGACCAAAGCCAATGTTCTGGCGCACGGTCATGTGAGGGAACAGGGCATAGTTCTGAAACACCATGCCGAACCCGCGATCCTCGGGCTTCAAGGTGTCGATGCGCTTGTCGTCGATGAATATGCCGCCGCCCGTGGTTGCCAGGAGCCCGGCAATGCAGTTGAGCGCCGTGGACTTGCCACAACCTGACGGCCCGAGGAGGGCGATGAATTCCCCCTTGCGAATGGAAAGCGAGACGCTCTTCAGCGCGTTATGCGCACCGAAGGCACGGCTCATTTGATCGAGACGAATTTCGCGAAATGGCGATGATGCAAGCAGCATCTGGAAACCTCATGGCTGTGCGCGGTCCGGCATCGCCGGGCCGCGCCGATGAAACAATAAATTATGACTTCTTGGCTGCGACTTCCTCATCCCAGCGCCGGAATGCCACCACCATCGACGACGGCTCGAGCGGAACCTCGATCGGGTTGTTGGCCATCCAGTCGGCATATTCCTTGCGGCCAAATTCGGCGATCGCGTCCTGGCTTTCCTGCGGCGCCATGGAGAGCGGTACGTCCTTCACCGCCGGACCCGGATAGAAGTAGCCCTGGTCGTAGGTGTAGGCCTGTTGCTCGGGTGTAAGCAGGAAGCTCATGAGATCGAGGAGCACCGCAACCTTCTCATCTGCCACGCCTTTCGGCACGCACATGTAATGCGCGTCGGCGACCCAATGGAAGCCCTTGAGCGGGGCGACTGCGGCTTCCTTCGGAACAACGCCGAGGACGCGCGGGTTGATATCCCAGCCGGTTGTCGACACCGTCATGTCGCGCGTACCTTCGCCGAGTTCCTTCATCAGTGCGCCAGTGCCTGTCGGGTAGTATTCGATATATTGACCAAGTTCCTTGAGGTAAGCCCACGTCTTGTCCCATCCCTTGACCGGATCGCGCGGATCGCTATCGCCAAGAAGGTAGGGCAGGCCCATGAGGAAGGTACGGCCTGGACCGGAATTTGCCGGACGCGCATAAAGGAACTTGTTCGGGTTCTCCTTGGCCCACGCCAGCAGCTCTTCGGCTGTGGTCGGTACTTTTTTCACCCGATCCGGCATGTATTCAAGCAGCGGCCCCGAGGGGTAATAGGTAACGACGACGCCATGGTCCTTGCCGAGCGCCAGCATGCGATGAGCCGGTTCAAGATAGATTTTCGCAAGGTCAGGCAGCGATGCAGCGTGATCCGGGAGAAGCTTGATCCATAGATCCTGTTCGAGCCCGGCGGAGAGCGCGTCAGTACCGGTGAGCACGAGATCGATATCGAGCCGATTGGCCGCCTGCTGTGCCTTTATCTTGCCGGGCAGTTCCGGTGCCGGCGCCTTGGTAAAGGTGATCTTGGAAACCAGTTCCGGCTTCGCCTTCGCGTAGTTCTCGATTGCAGCCTGCGTCAATGCAAGGTTGCCGGCAACGTCAGCGACGTTGATCGCGACCGGCGAAGTCGGCAGTGCCAGCTTCGACTGGGCAAAGAGCCGCGTGGCGGGTAGCGCGGCGACTGCTGCCAGACCGCCGATGGCCTGTCTGCGTGTAATGCGGATCATATTATTCCTCCCTTTGATTTCCCAATGTCCTGCGGTGAGACTGCGACCGGGTTCCCGGACCGGCCTGTTTTGAGATTTGATATATTAATCTATCAGATCAGGATAGCAAGGCTTTAGTCTCTTCCAGCTTTTGCTACAGTCAGAGCGGCGCCATCGCGCAGCAGTTGTTCCAGTGCCCCGCCAACGGCGCGCCGAAATTCATCCTTGTCCGCAAGGTCCTCACCAAAAATCTGCTGCATCCCTAGATAGGCGTCGAGAAGGTCGGCGCCCGAGGTTTTGCCCTGCGTGCGTTCGCGGAAATCGTTTGCCAGCGGATCGCGAACGTCGATCGGCTGTCCGCGCTCATCTATCCCCGTGGCGTAGCGCATCCAGGCCGCGACGCCGAGCGCCAGCCGTTTGAAGGGCTGGCCCTGTTCGATGCGCTTGCGGATCGTGTTCAACAGCCGCTGCGGCAGTTTTTGCGAGCCATCCATGGCGATCTGCCATGTGCGGTGGCGCAGAGCCGGATTGCGAAAGCGCTCGCGCAGCTGCGCCTTATAGGACGAAACGTCGAAGCCTGAAAGCGGCGGCAGGGTCGGCGTAATTTCTTCGTCCATCATCGCTTCGATGAAGGCAGAAAAGCCTTCCGCCTGCATCACGTCGGATACCGTCTCGTGTCCGGCAAGATAGCCGAGATAGGCGAGAGTCGAGTGACTGCCGTTAAGGAGGCGCAACTTCATCAATTCGAACGCATCGACGTCTTCAACGAAGGTGACGCCGACTTTCTCCCATGCGGGACGTCCGGATGGGAAATGGTCCTCCACCACCCATTGCGTAAACGGCTCGGTCATGATCGGCCAGGCATCGCGAAGCCCGGTCGCTTGCGCGACAATTGCGCGATCCGTGTCGATGGTTGCCGGAACAATGCGATCAACCATAGTCGAAGGAAAGGCCACGCTTTCGCGGATGAACATCGCGAGGTCAGGATCGCGCAATTCGGCAAAGCGCAGGACGACCCGCTTGAGTGTTTCGCCGTTCGCCGGAAGATTGTCGCACGACAGGAGCGTAAACGGCTCCGTCCCGTTTTCACGACGGCGCGCGAGTGCCTCTACGATGAAACCAATCGCCGAACGCGGCGCAGCGGGATGCGCAAGGTCGTGGACGATATCCTGGTGACTTTCGTCGAGCGAAGCCGTCGCGGGCGCATAGCAATAGCCCTTTTCCGTTACCGTCAGCGAAACGATCTTGACGGAAGGTGCGACCATTGCCGACAAGACGGCTTGCGGATTTTCGGGCGCCACAAGAACGTTGGTAATGCTGCCAATAACGCTGAAACGATCGCCGCTGCCATCACGCACGGCAACCGTATAGAGGCCGTTTTGCGGCTGCAGCGCATCTCGTGTGTCGGCACTGCGCAACGAAACCCCGAGGATGCCCCAGCGATTGTCGCCGCTCGCCAGTACGGCATCCGTGTAGACTGCCTGATGGGCACGGTGGAATGCGCCAATACCAAGGTGCACAATCCCGGTATTTATCTCGTCTCGATCGTAAGCCGGCCTTTGCACAACCTTGGCGAGGCGAGCCAGCGTGGCAGCGGACAGTTGATTTTGTTCGGTCATGTCCATTCCTAAAGCTTGTATGCCTGCTTGGCGAGGCGGTAGGAAAGATCGACCGCCACCTCCTGCGCCTCGTCCTCATCGAGCCGGTGATCGGCGACAAGGCGGGCAAGAAATGCGCAATCGACGCGGCGCGCCATATCGTGGCGGGCAGGGATCGAAAGATAGGCGCGCGTGTCGTCGTTAAAGCCCACAGTATTATAGAAACCGGCGGTCTCGGTCGTCAGTTCGCGGAAGCGGCGCATGCCTTCCGGACTGTCGTGGAACCACCAGGCCGGTCCGAGGCGCAAGGCCGGATAATGCCCGGCAAGCGGCGCTAGCTCGCGGCTGTAGCTGGTCTCGTCGAGCGTGAACAGAATAAGCGTCAGCCGCGGATCGTTGCCGAATGCATCGAGCAAGGGCTTCAGCTCTTCCACGTAGCCGGTGGCGCGCGGAATGTCCGCGCCCTTGTCCGCTCCGAAGCGGCCGAAAATATCCGGATTGTGATTGCGGAAGGAGCCGGGGTGGACCTGCATGACCAGGCCGTCCTCAACGCTCATGCGTGCCATCTCGGTCAGCATCTGTGCGCGGAAGAGTTCTGCATCGGCAGCAGAGGCTCCTTGCAAAACGCGATCGAACAGGCTCGCGGCCTCCGCCGGCGAAAGATTTGCCGTGCGGGCCGTCGGGTGGCCATGGTCAGTGGATGTCGCGCCCCGCGCCTTGAAATAAGCGCGGCGCAGGCGATGCGCTTCGAGGTAGCCGGCATAGTCGAGATTAACGCCAGCCAGCGCGACGAAATTTTCCACATTCGAGCGAAAAGCCGGCTGCGCGGCATCGACGACCGCATCGGGCCGGTAGGCCGGGACAACGCGGCCATCCCAACCTGAGCGCAGGATCGCATAATGCGCGGAAAGATCATCTGTTGCGGCGTCGGTGGTCGAAATGACCTCGATGCCGAACTGCTTGTAGAGCGCGCGCGGGCGCATGGCCGGATCAGTCAGGCGTTCGGCGATCCGGTCGTAGAGCGTGTCCGCATTCTTTTCATTGAGCCGCTCATCGATACCGAAAACCGTTTCGAGCGCATGCTCGAACCACAGGCGGGAAGGCGTTCCCCGGAACAGGTGAAAATGCCGCGCGAACGTTTGCCAGATGGTGCGTCCGTCCGTCTCGACGGCCCCGCCATCCTTTCTCGGAACGCCAAGCGTTTCGAGGCGCACGCCTTGTGAGTAAAGCATACGAAAAATATAATGATCTGGCTTGACGAAGAGGCTTGCCGGATCGGGAAATGCTTCGTCATCCGCGTACCAGCGCGGGTCGGTATGGCCGTGCGGGGAGACAATCGGCAACCGCTCAACGGTCTCGAACAAGCGCCGCGCGATGGCACGCGCGTCAGGCTCGATTGGAAACAACCGGTCGGGGTTGAGGGCCATTCTTCAACTTCCTTGCTGCGTCATACATTAAGGGGCTACGTGATACCAAAGCTTGGTGCCGATGCCCGCAAGGCCATTATCTTCAGAGATTTGCCGGTATTGGCCTTGGCGAACACTAGAGAATAATATATTAGTATGTCAACACCCGATCGCGCGTGGAATGTCTCGCCGCTGCGGATCGCGGATCTAGGAATTTGGGTGGAATTCCATCATTGAGGATTGAAGGATCCAAAATGAGGAAATGGAGCGCTTGAATGGCAGCAAAGCAGGCGGGAGAAAAAAGCGTCGTCCTTTTGGCGTCCGAGACGATCGTCACGCCCGGCGCTACCAATGTGCGGCCCGTTCGGCATGGGGGAGCAGCGCCTGTTGCCCGGGTCACCACGGCGACAGCCATTTATCGCGAACTCCATGCAGCCATCGTTTCGATGGAGATGACGCCCGGAACGCCGCTGAACGAAAAGGTGCTCACCGAACGCTTCGGCGTCAGCAGGACGCCGGTTCGCGAGGCGCTGATCCGCCTCGTTGAAGATGGCCTTGTCGACGTGTTTCCCCAGTCCGGAACCTTTGTTGCGCGCATTCCTGTTGCGCTGATACCTGAGGCTGTCGTCATCCGGCAGGCGCTGGAAGGCGCGACCGTCGAGCGCGCTGCATCGCGAGCGACCGCGAACGACATCGAACGTCTTGACGAGGTTCTGGCGCGGCAGCAATTCTTCGCCGACCGCCAGAACATGGGCGCATTCCATGAAGCCGACGAAGCATTTCACGAGGCGATTGCCGCCATTTCAGGACATCCCGGCATCTGGCGCTACCTTAAGCCGGTGAAGGTACAGATCGACCGGGCGCGGCGCATGACCCTTCCCGCTCTGGGGCGCATGGAACATGTGCTTTCCGAGCACCGGATCATCCGCAATGCCATTGAGGCCCATGATGTGGCGGCAGCTTGCGCTGCCATGCGGAAGCACCTCGACGCCGTCATCCCCGATGTCGACGAATTGAGAAAAAGCCACCCGGAATCATTCATCTGATCCGGACGAGATAAAACACACTACGGAGGAATGCATGCGTCAGGGATGGCGATGGTTTGGCCCGAAGGCGGGCGTGTCGCTGGATAATGTGCGTCAGGCCGGGGCGACCGATATCGTCTCCGCGCTGCACGACGTACCGATCGGCGAAGCCTGGACCTCAGCGCAGGTTCAAGAGCGCAAGTCCATGATCGAATCGACGCCGGACGGCCGCTCGCAGTTGACCTGGTCAGTGGTCGAAAGCATTCCAATTCCCGACGCCGTGAAACGGACAGGCGGTACGGCGAAGAACGAAATTGCCGCCTGGATCGCCAGTATGGAAGCTCTCGCGGCCAATGACATCAAGGTCATCTGCTACAACTTCATGCCCGTTGTTGACTGGTGCCGCACCGAACTCGACTACGTCACGCCGACCGGGTCCACGGCCATGCGTTTCGACCACAACATGTTCGCTGTGTTCGATCTGCACATCCTGCAACGCAATGCTGCCGCGGGTGAATATTCGCAAGCCGACCAGGAGATTGCGGCCGAGCTCTATGCCGGCATGGGCGCACAGGAAATCGCTGATCTTACCCGCAATATTGCCAGCGCCCTTCCCGGCTCGACCACCGAGCCGCTGACGATTCCGGCGTTCCGCGACAAGCTGGAGGCCTATTCGGGTATCGATGCGAACAAGCTTCGCCAGCACCTCATCGAGTTCCTGCTGGCCGTGACACCCGTCGCCGATGATCTCGGTGTCAAGCTGACACTGCATCCCGACGATCCGCCGCGCCCGCTGTTCGGACTTCCGCGCATCGCCTCGACGGAGGCGGATTATGCCGCGCTGTTCGAAGCAGTGCCTTCGACCGCCAACGGCATGTGCTATTGCACGGGCAGCCTTGGCGTGCGCGCCGACAACGATCTGCCCGCAATCGCGCGGCGCTTTGCCGACCGCATTCACTTTGCCCATCTGCGGGCAACGACGCGCGAGGGCGATGGCCGCACCTTCCACGAGGCAGCACATCTCGAAGGCGACGTCGATATGGTGGCTGTCTTGCGCGAACTCCTTGCCGAGGACCGCAAACGCGACAAGTCGCGCAGCATCATCTTCCGCTCGGACCATGGTCACCGCATGCTCGACGATCTCAACAAGGAGGTGACCCCTGGCTACCCTGCCATCGGCCGCCTGCGCGGCCTTGCCGAACTTAGGGGCATCATTCACGCCCTTGATCCACAAGCTCTCGTCTAAAAGCGATCACTTTTTACCAAATATTGCACCCCGGCTTTCCCAAGCCGGGGCGTTCTAGTTCTTTATAGTTAATCCATTTTAACCATATTCATGAGTCGGCTCGTCCTGCTGGGCAAATAGAGCGCAATAATCCGGTGAATATCCATCACATTATCGCCATATTTTGCCAAACAGGCAGAAATACCTTTCCATAGAGAAGCATTTCCGATCACGTTTTGAATCATATTAAGACAAGCTTTTTGAGTAACTTGGCTGCTCTTCACGGCTGATCTCGGCCGATCTTGCTTTGGCGGGCCACCTCAGGGCCACATTTCTCCAAAATAGAAGCAATTACTCGCTCACGCCGTGATCTACTTGCCCGGGGGTCAATCTTCAATGCGTGTGTCTTCAGTCCGGCAGTTCTGCCGCGGGCTACCACAAGTGCGAACATCACCATGGTATCTATCGCAAGCATCCGCACCGTCCTTTCGGCATCGGTGCTATTCCTCATGCTCGGCGCCGTTTCAGCACACGCAGGCTCAGCCTGCGGCGGCGCTTCCTGGTATGCCTTGCGTTCCAAGACTGCATCCGGCGAACGGATGAACCCATCCGATTTGACCGCCGCTCACCGCACCCTGCCCTTCGGCTCGAAGGTCAAGGTTACCAATCAGCGCAATGGTCGTTCCATTGTCGTGCGCATCAATGATCGTGGGCCGTTCATCAAAGGCCGTGTGATCGACCTCTCCAAGGGTGCGGCCAACCGGCTCGGCTTCGTCGGGCAGGGACACACCAACATCTGCATGGCCCAGCTCTGATAAGGCCTCCGGAAGCAGGCATGCGCCAACGGCGTTGGCGTATCATGGGATTGACGTTGACCGTCGAACGTGACATCGCCATGTGAGCATTTCCTGCTCGTTTAGGGGACGTTCGATGGTACTCCAAGTCGCGGTCCAGATGGACCATATCAAATCGATCCGGATCAGCGGCGACACGACCTTCGCGCTTTGCCTTGAAGCGCAGAAGCGGGGCCACGTTCTCTTCCATTACACGCCCGACCGGCTCAGCCTGCGCGACGGCGTCGTGTCGGCGCGTATCGAGGAACTCAGCGTCCGCGATGTCGAAGGCGACCACTTCACCCTTGGTGAGCCGATCCGCCGTGACCTGTCGGAGATGGATGTGGTCTTGCTCCGCCAGGATCCGCCCTTCGACATGAACTACATCACGACGACGCATACGCTCGAGCGCATCCATCCGCGGACGCTCGTTGTGAATGACCCCGCCTGGGTGCGCAACAGTCCCGAGAAAATCTTCGTCACCGAGTTTCCGGATTTGATGCCGGAGACGCTGATCACCAAGGATCCTCAGGAGATTGTCGCCTTCCGCAAGGAGTTCGGCGACATCATTCTGAAGCCGCTCTATGGCAATGGCGGCGCCGGCGTATTCCACCTTGCCGACGGTGACCGCAATCTCACCTCGCTGCTCGAAATGTTCGGCCAGATGTTCCGCGAGCCTATCATCGCCCAGCGCTACCTGAAGGACGTGCGGGCCGGCGACAAGCGCATCATTCTGATGGACGGCGAACCCGTGGGCGCAATCAACCGTGTCCCGTCGGATAGCGATGCGCGATCCAACATGCATGTCGGCGGCCGGGCTGAGAAAACGGAACTCACCGAGCGCGAACGCGAGATCTGCGCGCGCATCGGACCGGCTTTGCGCGAACGCGGCTTCATTCTCGTCGGCATCGACGTGATCGGCGACTACATGACCGAGATCAACGTGACCTCCCCGACCGGCGTGCGCGAGGTGAAGCGTTTCGGCGGCGCCGACATTGCCGCGCTGTTCTGGGATGCCGTCGAGGCCAAGCGCGATTAAGGCTCCCCGCCTGAACCGTTCACTTAATGTTCTTGTGATGTGGAATGAAATGTGCTGATGTTGCGTCATTGCACTCAGCTCTTTTCATGCCCGCATTTTCAAGGACGAAATCATGGTCACCCGTGTTCGGACGGTCGCCTTCCAGGGTATCGATGCGCAGCCCGTCGATGTGCAGGTCATGATCGCGCCCGGCAAGATGGGCATGCACATTCTGTGGCCAATTAAATACAAAAGCTGTATTCTGCTGAGATGGCCAATTTGTCAAAACCGCTTGCTTATTCCTATGTTCGCATGTCGACAGACATCCAACTTAAAGGCGATAGCCTTCGTCGTCAGAAAGAGGCTTCGGCAAAGTATGCTCTGACGCACAACCTTAACCTGATTGAGGATCTCCATCTGGAGGACATTGGTGTCTCGGCGTTTAAGGGAGCCAACGCTGAAAGCGGGTCTCTAGGAGTTTTTCTCAATCTCGTAAAGTTAGGACAGATTGAAAAGGGCTCATATCTTTTGGTGGAATCGCTGGACCGCATCAGCAGAGCGGATCTCATAGACTCTGTTCCACTTTTTCTACAAATCATAAAGTCGGGAATAAACATCGTAACACTGGCGGATGAGCGTCTTTATCCTGCTGGAGAAGCCAGCTTCGAGCAGATGCTTTATTCCATGGTCGTGCTCAGCAGGGCTCATGAAGAGTCTAAGACTAAGAGCATCAGAGTCTCGGCGGCTTGGGAACAGAAGCGAAATAAACTTCAAACCCAAAAGATGACGCGAGTCTGTCCTTCGTGGCTCGAGTTAACGGAAGACCGCGCGTCCTATAAAATCGTCTCCGATCGGGACGTCACAATAAGACGAATATTTGGCGAAGCCGACGCTGGCTATGGTTCGTATGCAATTGCTAAGAAGCTTAACGAGGAAAATATTTCGACTTTTGGAAAATCTCAAGGTTGGCATCAGTCTTTCGTCAGCAAGATTTTGGGCAACCGAGCTGTTCTTGGTGAGTTTCAACCTCATCGCTATGTCAACGGCATTGCAGAACCTGCTGGAGATCCAGTCCCGAATTATTTTCCTCAGATTATTTCTGAAGATTTGTTTCTGCGAGTTCGGGCCGAAAGGCGCGGGCGTTTAGTCGAAGGCGCCGGCAGAAGAGGTCCGGAAAACCGTAACCTTTTTAGTCACTTAGCCAAGTGCGCTTACTGCGGCAGCCCGATGAGATTTGTCAACAAAGGACCCGGTCCCAAGGGCGGGCACTACCTGAGATGCACCAATTCCGTCCGGGGATACGGTTGCATAGCTACTAGTTGGAAGTACTCGGACTTTGAGACATCCCTGCTGTACTTCGTTAGAGAGATCGATTTAGAAGCTACGCTACGCAGCGCTGAGCGAAAATCTGACCGGGTTATTATCGAAGAAAATTTGCGATCGATCGATGAGAAAATTCGCGAATTAGAGCTTCGAAGGGACCAGACCTACAATACGATAGGTTCTGTTCCTACCGATTTCCTTAGACTTAAGCTGGACGAATGCGAACACGATATCGCAAAGCAGACATCCCTCAGAAAAGAGGCTGCAGAAAGGCTATCACAACTCGGCGGCGACTCATCGTTCAGCTCTGAAGAGATCAAACTGCAAATCGTTGCCCTACAAAGCGGGGTAGGCAAGGACTTGGCCAGCAAACGCGCAGCGGTATCGAAGAAACTTAGGTCTATAATAACTACTCTGACCGTGGCACCTGAGGGGGACAAACCGAAGATCGACAAAATCAAAAGCCTATTGAAACGATCCGAGGTTGACGAAAAATATCAACACCAACTTCTGTCCCATATAAATGATACTCAAGTCGAGTTTGGGCGGCAGAATCGTAGTTTCAAGGTGGTGCTCGCCGATGGTGTCGCCAGGAAGGTGATTGTCGATACTGACGACCCAACGCGTTTTGTAACCCAAGTCACAGTCGATGCTGCTGGAAATATCAGCGGTGAAGGCCTATCGTTTCCTATCAACGAATATGAAAATATTGATTGGAGCGATGAAACCGCGTCGGTTCCCGATAAATAATCGATAATCGAATACAATTCTGCTGTGTAAAGACCCTCACAATTATCTTCGATGTTTGAGTTGGCAAACCACCTGAAAATCTGGTGGTTTATATTTCTATGAAAATTTTAAGAGAACAGAAATTGTCTAATAAATTCAATAATGCATACGGATTTTGGTTTGACCAAGTGATGACCGATTACGTCTGCAAACATAAATCTGAAACAGATACATTCGAAGGGTACTCCAAGGAAAACGGCTTCTTCATAACGTTCAGTTTCGACTCCAACGCAGTTGCTTCGCGTAAGCGAAGTTTCCACGATGACAATCAGACTCCTCGATCAATCGAATTTTGGAACGTCAACCATTTCTACAATGTGATTTGTAATCGGCTTATCGGTAGGAGGTTCATGGATGAAAAAAACAGAGATCGCCTTCCAAAAATGATTGCCTGTGCGGATGCAAATGGAACTCGGTATTGGTTAGCAATGGGGGACGTTGAAAACGTTCACCTTCACACAATTTGGATGCTACCTGCTGACCTGACTGAGAAATTTAAATCGGCCATCAATGAAATTCAAATCGAATGGGAGTTCACGAAATTTGATCTCAGAGACATCGATATTCAGCCCATGACGTCGTTTGTAACCGATCGCTTACGGCCTTCGGTCCTGTCTTCCTACACCTCGAAGTTTCTAGATTTCAACAATGAAAAATTACAGGTGGCGGAGGACATACAAATTTTCCCTAGATCAAAGGAATCTCATAAAATCGCCGATGCTAGAAAGTTTGAGAATTAGCGATCATTAATAATGGTGTTTTTAACGATAGGCGGCTTGTGAAGTGGTCCATCAACTTCACAGAGTGAAATGCTTGAAGCTTAGCTGTTCCGCGCAAAACAGGATGGCCACCAATCCATGACCCCCACTCGTGAAGCTAAAATACCATACCTACTCTGCGAACTGCCACTCCTTCCAGCGGGTTAACCCCATGAATGGCCAGCTGCCTACGAGCGCCGGAAGTGTTTCCCCGTAGGTATCTCGTCATCATTGTGGCGACCGGCCCCATCCCGCCTAGGTTGTAGCGGAGATTTTAGCTCCTCACGAACCTGAAAGTCAAAAAAACGATCTCAGATTCGTCGCCAAAATGGTCGCTATTGGCCCATTGCGGACATGGAAGCCACTATTACTGAAAGACGGCTCCGCCGCGCCTGCATGTCTGCCCCTCAGAATTCTGTCCTAATCACCTTAAAGCGGACACCGGCTACTGCAGAGTAAGCGCAGCTCAATCTGGACGACGCAGCACTGCGATCACAGGCCAGACGACGTAACGCTCGACGAGGTCGAGCGTTACTGACGTGCCAAATCAAACCACGGAATCGCCGCTATGTCATCGACACAGGTTTGGAGCGGAGTCGACTAGCTGTCGCCGGATCAGCCCGGCGGGAGAGCTGCGGAGGATACCCTTTTATAATGAGCTCGGCATCGGCCACCGCCATTTCGCCGATCGCAAATAGTGCATCGCGCGTCGCACCTGTGCGGTGGGCCGACAGTAGCAATCCCTCCATCCGGCGCACAGGATCGTCCAGAGCGACGGGTTCATTGGGGAACACGTCGACAGCAGCGCTGATACGCCCGGATTCCACTGCTCCAAGTAGATCGGGAAAATTTACGACGGCAGCCCGGCTCATCAGCAGAAATACAGAGCCTGACCGCATCAGGTCGAAGTGGCGTTTGTTGATGAACCCCTCGTTGTCGCTGGTCACACTCGCGAACACGAACACGACACGGCTCTCGCGAAAGACCGTTTCGATTTCGGCCGGAATGCAGTCCGACCGATCAATGATCTGGTCAGGAAGCCAGGGATCGAATACGCGCACGACGTTGCGAAACGGCCGCGCCAGATCGCGCAGCTGCCGACCGAGATCGCCGAAGCCTATGATGCCGATCGGTGCGCCGCCGAAACGAAACACCCCATCATTCCCTGCAAGTCCCCACCCTTCGGTGCCGGCGCGGAACTGGCGGTCTGCCGTGGTGATGTTGCGGCACAGGTCAATGGCCATCCCCAGCGCCGCTTCCGCGACCGGCGCCGCAAAAGCGGAAGCCGGTGTAATCACCCATATGCCGCGCTCGGTGCACACCTGGTAGTCGATGTTGGGCAGCAGATTGGTTTCGACATTGATGATGGCTTTGAGCTTTTGAGCTCGGTCGAGCCGTTCCTTGGGCATGGCCGTCTGACCAAAAATCAGGACTGTATGGGGGAGCAATTCCTCGATCTGCGCATCATCCATTGGGTGATCTTCCGAAATCACGACTTCACCCAGTGCCTCTAACCGGGCACGAACGCTCGGCTCCATGATTTGAACCAGTGTCCGCGGCAGCGGATCTACAAGTATAATGTTGCGGCTCATAATACCTCCCTTAACGCCCCGGGCCACAGCGACCAGTGGACGTTGCCTTATAAGCGGCTTTGCCGCTATTTGCGTTTCCAACCTGCGGGTGGCCGTACATGCTGGGTGCCTACGCGTCGAACGCCAGCGAACTCGACAATGCGCGGTAGGCGTCGATCTCTTTCTGTAACGTCGCGATCTTCTGTTCGGCTGTGGCGATGGCGTCCGCACCGGCGAGGAACCGCCGTGGAAGTGCGGGCTCTTTGTCGAGCTTGACCAGGGCCTGCGCAAGCTTGGCAGGATCACCGCCTTGTGTGCCATTGGCGCCGGTCCAGAAGGCCTCCTGTTGCATCCTGCGTTCGCGGTAGTCATCAACCGTGTTGTCAGCATACTGCGTCGATTCCGCAGTCAGCAGCTCGGTACGGAAGAAGCCGGGATTGACGATCATGGTCTCGATGCCGAACGGCGCCACTTCGGCCTGCAGGGCTTCCGTCCAGCCGTCGAGTCCAAATTTCGATGCCGAGTAGGCCGTGCAGAACTCATAGCCGATGAGGCCTGCGGTCGATGAGATCGAGATGATGCGGCCGGCTTTCTGCTTGCGCATGTCGGGCAAGAATGCACGCGTTACGTTCATGGGACCGAGGAGGCTGGTCGCCAGCTGCAGATCCATCTGCTGTCGCGACAGTTCCTCGAAATACCCGGCATAAAAGCTGGCAGCATTGTTAACGATTACGTCGATACGGCCGAAGCGCTTGATCGTCGTCTGTGCCGCGGCTTCCGCATCGGCGGGGCTGGTGACATCCAGCTTGAGCACAAGCAAATTGTCAGACGTTTCGAACACTTTCGCTACCTTGTCAGGGTTGCGACCGGTCGCGACGACCTGGTGCCCCGCAGCAAGGGCTGCATTGGTGATGTGCACTCCCATACCGCGACCGGCACCCGTAATGAACCACACGCTCACATCATCCTCCTTCGGTGTCGTAGCTTTCCATTCAGCCAGGCAAGAACAGCAACCCCGGGGCCGCCGTTCTGCTTGTCGCGAACTGTGTTAGCTTCGGCTAGTTAGGCCGCCGTCGTGTCGACGAAATCCATCTGCATCGCATTCATCCGTCCGCCATGCACCTTCAGTGCAGCGAAGGCGATATCCGACTCTCGAAGTTCAGTTGGCGTCAGTGTGAACGCGGTCGCACGCAAATTCTCCGTCAAGTGATCGAGGCTGCGTGTGCCCGGGATCGGAACGATGAACGGCTTCCTGGCCAGCAACCAAGCCAGCGCATACTGAGCAGGGGTGGCTTCTTTTTTGTCGGCGAACTGCTTTAGCAAAGCGAGGATCGGCAAGTTAGCCGTCAGATTGGCTTCGCTGAAACGGTCGAAGGTGCCGCGGAAATCGTTACTCGGGAACGGCGCATAAGGGCTGATGCGGGCGGTGAGATAGCCCATGCCGACCGGTCCCCAAGGCACAAAGCCGATCCCCAACTCTTCACAGACATCCAACACGCCGTTGGTCTCGACGTCTCTTTCCATGAAGGAATATTCGGTCTGAACCGCCGCGACCGGCTGCACGGCATGTGCGCGCCTGATCGTGCCGGCACCCGGCTCAGAGAGACCAAAGTGCAGGACCTTGCCCTCCAGGATCAGCTCCTTGACCGCACCGGCCACGTCTTCGATCGGAACGTTCGGATCGACGCGGTGCTGGTAAAGCAGATCGATATGGTCAGTACGCAGGCGCTTTAACGACGCCTCAACAACTTTCTTAATCGTCGCCGGGCGGCTGTCGAGCGGATGCCCGCCATCACCGGAAAGGTTGAAGCCGAACTTCGTTGCGATGGCGACCTCACCCCGGATCGGCTGAAGCGCTTCGCCGACCAGTTCTTCGCTGGTGTAGGGACCGTAGACTTCGGCCGTGTCGAAGAACGTGACCCCGTTCGCGTGGGCAGCGCGGATAACTGCTATGCCCTGGGCAATGTTCGCAGGCGGGCCATAGTTGGCGCTGACGCTCATCGTCCCCGCACCCAAGGTGGAGACGTGCAGTTTTCCTAGTTTACGTGTGTCCATAGCAGTACTTGTACCTGTTGATTGATTGAGCTTCGCCGAAGCGACGGACGACTGCGCCCAGATTGGAGTTGCCGCAGTAAGTGCGCTGGCGGCGGCTGTCGCTGCCAAGAAGTTGCGGCGAGTAACGCCATGCTTGGTTAAAACACCTGTTTGCGTAACGTCGTTCATCTTCGTCTCCTTCCAAGAATGGCCTCACCTGCCGGCGAACGCCTAAGTAGTGTGGGACTGTTCGAGCTTTATGCCGATAGTTAAACCAAGAGAGAGTAATCGACTATGTGCTAAAATACGCATGGCCTAATCGACTGCATGCATAAATGCAGGATCGCCTTTGGAGTAACTGGTTGCAAAGCGCCTATGGGCGGTAGCGTAAAGCGCCGATTAGGGCGGACAACGCTGGGGGGACCTGCCGGCGGCTGGGATGATAGAGATAATAGCCCGGGAATGTTGGGCACCAAGCCTCAAGTGTGCGAGCGAGCCGTCCCGCGACGATGTGCGAGAGCACCTCGTCTTCATAGACGAATGCGAGCCCCTGTCCTGCTAGCGCCGCTTCCAGCAGCAATTCGGAATTGCTGAACGTCAGCTGGCCCGACACCCGAACCTGGAAAGGGCGTCCATCCTCGGCGAACTCCCACGGGTAGATCCCGCCTGTGCGGATGTGCCGGTAGTTGATGCATCTATGCGCGGCCAGGTCCCGCGGGGTAGCCGGAGCGCCGTGTTCGGTAAAATAGGAGGGTGCGCCCACCACCGCCAGGCGGATATCGGCGCCGATGCGGATCGCGATCATATCCTTTTCAACGATGTCGCCGAAGCGGATGCCGGCATCAATGCGCTCGGCAACGATATCGATAAGGTCGTTAGTGACGATCATGTCGATCTCGATATCGGGATTAGCCGCAAGGAAGGCAGGCATCGCCGGCATGACCACGGTTGACACGGCATGTTTGGTGGCCGTGATGCGAACCGTACCGGTCGGCTTTCCGCGAAGCGCGCCAATCGCGTCCACTCCCTGCGCAATATCGTCAAGGGCCGGGCGCAACGAGCGAAGAAGTGTTTCGCCCGCGTCAGTGACAGATACCGAGCGCGTCGTGCGGGAGAGCAGGCGTACGCCTAAGCGTTCCTCGAGCATCTTGATCGCATGGCTCAACGCCGACTGCGACATGCCGAGTTCCGCGGCTGCGCGCGTGAAGCTCGCCTGTTCGGCCACCACCGCAAAAGCGGCCAGGTCATAAAGATCGTCTCGTTTCATTTATGCGCACCATCGATTAGGTCATGCGCATTATAGCGCCTAATCGAAGGGCTGGTCATCCACTATATGCCGACATGTAAGTCCGTCGCAGCCTGATCCAGACCAACACCGAAAAGGGGCCCACCAATGACCCGCATGACGCCATTCGCAGCGTTGATCTGCCTTGTCGCCTTCGCCACTTCCGCCATTGCCCAGACTAATCGCGTCACCTTCCCGACCGATTTCGCTGAGATGAAAATGTATGGCGATTACCGACGTGGCACAGGTGGGGAGCTGGCCTATGCACTGCCGGAAACGATCGAGACAGCAAAAGCAGGCAACCCGTTACCGCCGGGCACGCGGATCGTGCTGGAGATCTATAGCAACGACGCCCTGACCGATTATTTTGTGATGGAGAAGGGCGAACAGTGGGGGCTCGACTTTCCCGAGGAGCAGCGTACCGGCGACTGGCACTTTCAGCAATTCGAACCCAACATGCAGGTGCGCCGCACCGACATCGCCGACCGCTGTATGTCGTGTCACCAGGGTGCAGCGCGCAACGATTTCATGTTCAGCCACGACCGGTTGCTGTCGTACCTGCCGTGAAGCCGCTGTTCCTGGTCCGGCTTTTCCTAGACCTGGTAGCGGCGAGCCTGCTGCTTGGCGCCATGGCTTACTACTGGTCCGGGAACGCGCTGCACGAGATGATGGGCACCGCGATGTTCCTGCTACTCGTCGCCCACAACATCTTCAACCGGCGTTGGTATGGCACGATCACCAAGGGTCGCGGCGCGGCGCGCGGTATCATTACCAAAACCGTCAACCTGTCGCTCCTCGCCAGCATGCTCACGCTGCTGGTGACCAGCGTCATCATCTCGCAGAGCGTGTTCAGCTTCCTACCGCTCAACAGCACATTCACCGCCCGGCAGGTCCATGTGGCGGTCGCCTATGTGGTACTGCTGATCACGGCGGTGCATCTGGGCATGCACTGGACGCTCATCATGGGCATAGTGCGGGCCAGGCTTGGCATCCAAGGCCCGAGCCTGCTTCGGACGTCCGTCCTACGCGGACTTGCTGCAACGATCGCCGCTGCCGGTGTTTATGCCCTGTTTGAAGAAGGCGTTGTGTCGAAGCTTCTGATGCAGCTGTCGATGGAATTTCCCAGCTTCTCCACCCTGCCTTTTCTTGCGAACCACATCGCCATCGTCGGGCTGTTCGCCTGCCTTGCGCATTATGGCTACACGCTTTTCGGGCGGCGGCTTCAGCGCCGCACCTAAGTAACGCGCCCTCTTCACCATCGTCACTGGCGCTGGTCTGGAATGCGAGCCTGGATACAGATGTCCCGACTGTATTCATCGCAAGCTTTGCCCGACGATTGCTTCCCTGCCTGTATCGTCCGCTAGACGCTAAGCAAACTGCCTGCGTCAGTTGGGTTCGAGCCTGGGGTCGTTTCAGAGTCATTTTTTCTAATCGACCCCACAGCAAATCTTGACGGCGCGCTGCTGAATTACCAAATTTGTTCCCGTCGGTTGCACTGAGTGGGCCGACAGTCAGGGAGCGCCAAGCTTCTTGGCGCCCTCATTTCTATGTTGCTCAAAGGAGGACCTAGCTATGAGAAGCAACGTCGATTTTTCCCCGTTTTATCGGTCGAGCGTCGGCTTTGACCGTATCTTCAACCTGCTTGAAAACTCTGCCCAACCCCAGGGTTCGGACAAATGGCCGCCTTATGACATCGTCAAACTTGGCGAAGACAAATATCGGATCGTCATAGCGGTGGCCGGTTTCAAACAAGATGAACTGACTATCACCCACGAACCAAATTTACTGGTGATCAAGGGCGATAAGCTACAAGACAAAGAGGGGGTGCAATACCTTCATCACGGGTTGGCGCTGAGGCCGTTTATTCACCGCTTCGAGCTCGCCGATCATGTGACCGTAACGGATGCCCAACTCGACACGGGGTTGCTCATCGTCGAACTCAAGAAGGAAATTCCAGAAGAGATGAAGCCACGCAGGATCGCAATTAGCGGTGCGGGCAATACCTTCGCTGGAGAAAGTTCGCCGCAGCGGCAGGTCATGGGCGACCGGGCTGCGTGATTGGCGTCAGACTGACACGTGCTGCGCCGTCGGCCACTTGAGCTCAATTGCCAAGCGGTCTGGCGGCGCATTTTTCAAAGTTACCCCCAGCCGAAGCCCGGGGGGCACGATTTGTTGTTCTGAACGGAGTGACAAACATGCAAACACCGACACAAAAGACACCGGGACAACGCACAGCACCGCCGGAAGTTCTTCAGAAAATAAGGTCCCAGGCGGCAACCCCTCAATCAAACGCACCCACGCTCTCTGAGGTGTTGCGTAAAGCACGGGGCGGCTGCATGAAGCACCGGTTTCGATCCGTAAAGAGCTATTAAATGACCGGGGACGGAAGCGGGTCAGGTAACTGATCCGCTTCTGTCAACGCTCAGGGCCGCTGCTTTTTTAAGCGCAGCGATTCTTGCACCGGCGTCCTGCCCCGTGCCATCTGAATAGAACGACGTTGATTTTCACCTGCGATTGAAGGGACCCTTCCTCTAGATAAAAGGAGATGGTCGATGTCCCTAGATGGATTGAAGCTTAGCGCAGCACGCCAAAAACCTCAGTTAGATTCTTGGGCGTTACGAAGAAAACGACTGGTTAAACAGATAGATAAACAGATTGCGTTTGTTGAGCAGACGGCTCAAGGACGAAACCCTCGCGGCCGTTGGTGGTGGGTCGACGAAGATGGAAAATTGGTTCTGTCGATCAAATATGGACGGAACGCACTGGAACTCGCAAAAGGCAAGCAAGCCATCATTTGTGACACACTGGCCGACGTCGTTGTTGCATTGGACAAAACCCGCGCTGCGGCGGTTGGAGGAACATTTGATCCTCAACTGGAAGCAATCTCTGTCCAAATCAAAAAGCGATTTCAAAAAAAATAGAACCATCGTCTCCGACGTTGCCGATGCTGTTCGCTCTTCCCGAGTAAACGAGCCTCACTCCAGTTCAACGGGGCTTTTTAAGAAGGCCTAACCCATAATGTTCATTAGAATAAGGAGGCCGCTCACCCAAGGACAATGACGAGTGCAGCGAAAATGGCCATGCGCCCCGAGGCTTTCACCGCCAGTACTTTCGTCAACACCACCTCTATTTGGTCAAAATTCATCACTTGAACCTTCCGACTGCAAAAGAGTAAGGTTGACGGCGTATATTGAGCTATGTCATATATAAAATATGACGTCGGGTCAAGAAACAAACATAGAAACCCTTTCAGGCGCTCAGTCCCGTGCGGCTCGCGCCCTGCTTGGTTGGTCGCAGGCCGATCTTGCTCAACGTGCGAGAGTCGGTGTGTCTACTGTGGCCGACTTCGAGCGCGGTGCTCGGGTCCCCGTCACAAATAACCTTGATGCCATGCGAGCTGGATTTGAAAGTGCTGGCATCACGTTTGCATTGGGCGGCGCGATTGTCGGACCGCTTCCAACCTTTGCTATACATAGTCGCGTGCCCGGGACGGAACTTCGCCCCGTTCGGTGGGTTGATGAAACGACCCTTAACTCATGGGCAGATCGAATTTCCGCTCGTGAAGATTTTCCTGAACTGATGCGACGATTGATGCTCGCTAGATTTGGTTACGGAGCACAGATTAGGTTTCCGTCAGGTGGTGCCATACAACTGAAAGGTTGGGATGCGCAGACCAACTTAAAAGCGGAAGATGCACTAATCCCAAGTGGTCTGGCCGGCTGGGAGTTTGGAGTAAACCAGAACATTCGTCAGAAGGCCGATAGTGACTTCCGCAACCGTGCAAAGAGTTATGAAGGAATTGTCCCGGCTGAACTAGCATACGTATTCGCGACACCAAGATATTGGGGTGCGAAGAACGAATGGGTTGAAGAACGTAGGAAAGAAGGGGTGTTTCGTGAAGTGCGTGTAATCGACGGTGTCGATCTTGCACAACTGCTCGAACAAACTCCTTCCGTCTCTCTGTGGCTAGCGCAGAAGTTGGGTCGTGTGCCTTTTGGAGTTCGGCTATTAGCAGACGCTTGGCAGGAATGGGCGTATTCCACCGCGATCCCACTCACGGAGCAGTTGATCCTAACGGGTCGCGACGAGCAATCGACTAAGATACATCGGTGGCTCAAGGAAGATGCGTCGGCGTTTGGGATGCAGGGTGAGTCTACAAGTGAGGCAATAGCTTTCTTGTATGCGTCGCTATCTGAGTATCCGCAGGAAGTCTCGGATGCGTACCAGTCGCGCGTGGTGGTTGTCGACACGCCCGAAATGGCGCGGGAAATAGCCAACGTCCCCGTACCGCTTATCGTAGTACTCTCCGAGGTCGACCCTGGAGTCGGCAACTTGCTATTGAGCAAGGGACATCATGTATTTCAGGCCTTCGGATCAAGCATCGCAGTTCCCGACGCGGTTAACGTGTTGCCACGAATTGGGCGCCATGCACTAACCGATCAGTTGAAGTCCATGCTGCCGCACGACCATACACGACAGGACGAGGAGCGGGTATATAACCTAGCCCGCGATGCGGCTGGCAGCCTAACTGTTCTCCGAAGATTGATGGAGGCTGCGCCAGGCTTGCTTCCTCCACCTTGGGCGCGACCGGACCGAGGGCGAGCATTCCTGCCTCTATTGCTCGCTGGCGCGTGGAGTGATGACAGCGAACTCGACCGCAAGCTCGTGTCTACTCTCGCTGGCATTCCATATCCAAATGTGCAGGAGAATCTAACCACAGCACTGGCATCGCCTGAAAGCCCGGTACGACGCATAGGGTCGATTTGGAAAGTGGCTTCGCCCCGCGACGCGTGGTTCCGGCTGGCTCGGTATATTATATCTTCCGACGTCGAGGCTTTCAAAGAGGCGGCGATGTCCGTCCTAACATACCCAGATCCTGTTGACGATGAGACATCAAATTGGTTTACGAAGCGTCCCCCAACGTACTCCGAGGAACTCAAGCAGGGTATTGTCGAAACTCTCATTCTCTTTGGAGTGTTCGGTTCCGTCCAAAAAAACGTTCGGGGACTTGAACACCAAGCCTCGATGATTGTGCGTAATCTATTAAAGGATGCTGACAGTTGCCGTTGGAGAGCTCTTGCTCCAGTTCTGCAGGAACTTGCTGAGGCGAGTCCCGAAGAATTTTTGCAAGCCGTAGATACGAGTCTGGACTCACATAAGATGCCTGTGATGACGCTTTTTGAGGCGGACAACGACAGTCTATTTGGAAGGAGTACTCAACATTCGAACTTACTTTGGGCGATGGAGATGTTGGCTTGGAGTGCGGAATATTTACCGACGGTCACGTCTTTACTTCTTAGGCTTGGAGATGTGGACCCCAAGCAGGATAGTCTTTTAAATCGTCCAGAAAACTCTCTCCGGCACATCTATCTGACGTGGTTCCCCCAGACTAATGTTCCGCTGGTGGAAAGAATGGCCATTCTTGACGCCATGCGTTCGCAGCATCCGGACGCCATGTGGCGATTGACGATGGCTCTGTATCCACAGGGCCACGACAACGCTACGAATACACCTACACCAATGTGGAGGTCTTTCGATTCGTTCGGAACGAGAGAAATAGTCACCAATGGCACAGTTCGTAATGCCGCGGAAATACTTGGTCGGTGGATTCTCGAAGGCGTGGGGCATGATTATGCGCGCTGGGACGAGGTATTGGATCGCCTCACCGATTTCCCATCCGATTTCCGTTCCGCCTTGGCCGAGCAGTTGTCAGCAGCTGCCGCAGAGATGTCATCTACCCATCGGGAGAAGCTTCGCGATAAACTACGACAGCAGCTTCACCGAAATCGACAGTTTTCAGAGGCGGGCTGGTCGATTCCTGACGTGGAGCTTGCTCCATTTCAAGCTGCCTACGACTCGTTGGAGCCAACCGATCCATTCTCCAGAACGGGTTGGCTTTTTAGAGAGTATAACGCCCCGTTAATTCATCCGCCCGGAACCGATTCTCGCGAGGAAGAGCGGCTCTCACGTGCAGCTCGAAGAGATGCCATCGGCGAATTGTCAGCTCATGGGAATTTGATTTTTGTGCGAGACTTCGCCAATTCAGATTCAACCATCAACCCCCACCTAGTAGGCGTAGCTCTTGCTGATGTGGCAGGCGACAAACGCATTTGGGACGTTTGGTCTGACTTACTTGCGCCAGGAGATAGCACTGGCCAGCAGATCGCCGCAGGCGCAATCAATACCCTGTGGCGTGACGGCGCAAGAAATCTGGTGTCCCGTCTCTTGGATAAGGCCATGTCCGAGCGATGGCCGGACACCAGCGTCGCCCTCGTTATGGCATCTTTGCCCAAGGAAGAAGAGTTATATCGGCGGTTAGATGCATCCTCTGACGAGGTTCAAAAGCTATTTTGGCGGAAAGTTTGGCCACATGAGCTAGATTTGAAGAGTCGAGGGCTTGGGTGGGTCGTCCGCAAACTTGTTGCAAACGGACGACCGTACAATGCTGCGGAGCTAATGCATCATCATCTCAACCAGGCTGGATCTAAGCTAATAGTGGAGGTGCTTGATAGCATCCTTGCCTCGGAAAATTCCGAACATTCCCGCGGAAACGATGGTGTGATGCTCCAGTACTACGTGGAACACATGTTCCACCAACTTGACGAGGACGAGTCATTCAACCAAGCTGAGTTGGGTCGGTTGGAGTGGGCCTACTTGAAAGTATTGGAGAACTCAAAACGTCCTCCGCGAATGCTTGTCCGTCAATTGAGCACTAGCCCAGAGTTTTTCAAAGAAATTCTCTGCCTTATGTATCGGGAAAAGAACTCTCGTCCAGCGGAATCAGACGACGATGACGTGAGCGAAACTGTTCGAAGACTCGCTCGCCATGCCAACACCCTCTTGCACAACTGGCGCGAGTTGCCAGGATTATCGGGAAATCGAATCGACTCTAATGTTTTTAATTTGTGGCTCAATAAAGCCCGCAGCCTCTGCGGAGCGGTGGGGCGGGGTGAAATTGCAGACGAAAAGATTGGCGAACTATTTGCGCACTCACCAAGCGATACAGACGGTACTTGGCCGCATAGCGACGTGCGCTCGGCCATTGAACGGCTGAAGAGTGAGAGGGTCGAGACGGGCCTTTACATCGGCACTCGCAACAAGCGTGGCGTTACCTCTCGCGGTCTCTTTGACGGTGGTGCGCTAGAGAGAGAGGAAGTCGAATACTATCGCGGCATGGCAACGCTTATTCGTCTGACGTCACCGAGAACGGCCGCAGTCCTTGCACGCATTGCACGCTCATATGAGATTGAAGCGCAGCAGTTCGATGACGAAGCCGCAAGGCGTGATTGGTAGGTTTAGGCTCCGCTCTTGAGTTTCGGGCGAGTTCTACCCCATCCTGCTGCCGCCGATGTAGCTTCTCTTGTTGTGCTTTCAAGCCTCTCTAGAGCACGCTTTACGATGGCATTCAGTTCAGCGAACCTTTCAAATGTTGTCTTTCAATTCCTAGGAGGGGATCCTTCAAACATAAACCAGCGTTTATGTTTGAAGGAGATCGATGAAATACGTCGCTTACTACCGCGTTTCGACAAAAAAACAGTCCAAATCGGGGTTGGGTTTAGAGGCTCAAAAGCTGATGGTCGAGACATTTGCAGAAGCAAATGGTTATCTGATCGCTGACTTCGTCGAGGTTGAATCTGGCAGGAATGACCAACGTGCCGAACTGACTAAGGCTATGACTTTTGCCAAAAAGACGAATGCCTCGCTTCTAATTGCGAAGCTCGACCGTTTTTCACGGCGGGTCAGTTTCATCGCCACGATGATGGAAAAGGGCGTTCCATTAGTTGTCGCGGAAATGCCGAATGCAACGGATTTTCAGCTTCATATTTTCGCTGCCTTGGCCCAAGAGGAAAGACGACTGATCTCTGAGAGGACTAAGGCCGCCTTGGCTCAAGCGAAGAGACAAGGGAAGAAGTTGGGGTTAAACGGGTCGGTATTGGCGTCAACGAACAAGGTTGAGGCTGAAGCGTTCGCTTCAACATTGGTTGAATACCTAGATAGCAATTGGAAGGAGCAGTCTTTAAGTCACTTGTCTAGAAATTTGAATTCGAAAGGCATTAGGACACGAAACGGTGGCAAGTTTTTCCCTCAGACAGTTAAAAACTATCTCGAAATCTGGAGACGCATTCCGGATATCTGAATATGAGATGAAGACTTGATACACGTTGTATCCGTCAAAGTTGTATATGGGTGTGAGGAGGCCAACAATTACAGATTTATGATAATTGGATGCCAGTATCTGCGTAGACATTATTTAAATCAATTAGGAGGAAATGTAAAATAAGAAATTCGTTGTCGGCTCTCGGCAGGCGAGATAAATATTGAAATACCGGTATGGCGCTTGTATTGACAGCGGGGATTGACCTATTTCGATATTTATGTTGGCTGTCGGGGCCGGGTTGCACCAGGGAAATGTATCGTATCCCTGGATGACCCATCGACGGGCTTTGACTAAGGCGGCGTACGTTTCCACTTCGGTGTTTCACCGAAGTGGCTCCAGGAAAGCCTCTACATCCAACTCAGGATAATGGTGTTGCTTGAGCAGCTCCAGCGCTCGGAGAGACTTTTCCGTGCGAAAGGACTGATGCGCTTTGAAATCGGCTCGTCTTCCATTGTCAATATCAGCGATGCTGCACTCGATGCCACATTCCTGCAAAGCTGACTGAAAGCTTGCATGAGACACTCTTCCTTGCCTCGCGGCCACCAACTCAAACCCTGCCTTGCTGTGTTTGAGGGCGCGGCACAAATCTCTTCTGATGCGGTCGATATCGCCGTTTGTCTTTCTCAAATATTTGGCCCTGTCCAAGTTGGGCGTTGAGTTTGTCTCTAGGTAAAGCTGGAACTCCTCAAGGTCTCGTTTTGTTTTGAGACACTTGAACGGCTTGATGTTGAACTTCTCCCAGGCTTTCCTGGCCTCGTTGAATTGATCTTCGTTTTCGAGCGGTTCTGTCTCAAACGACAAATGTGTATATTCCCTTTCGTTAAACACAACGGATCGGTCAGCCGCATTCACCGGTTGCCGTTTCCAGTCAAATTCCATGGAAACCCGTTTCACAACCCTCCGGAAAACAAAGTCGGCGCTATGCCGCATCATATCTTTTATCCCAATCCCAGACTCGTATTCCAGTTGTTGCCCCGGACAGCGATTAAAAAACAACTCCACGACCACGGAATTCTGCTGATCGATATTGAGAAGGGACTTAGTTTTTAGCCCTCCTTTCTGAATGACGATATTGTTCTTGCCGGCCCCCTTCTTCAATGTTGCCGAACCGCGTGTCCTCCACCCCAAAGGTTGTCTAATCTGGTGTTTAACTTCCAGCGCACTATCGCTGCCTACTAGCTTCTCTCGAGTATCTCGGAAGGACTGATAAAGGGGCCCTGCCTTTGCTATTTCGATTTGCTCGGTTGTTGCGTTAGTTAGCATCCCATCCGTAGTAGCGCTGAACACTTTGACACCGAGTGGGAATCCATTCAGAAGCTCCCCTAGGACTGCGCGCACGTACGATGTGATATAGGCCGCAAAGAAAGGCTGGGTGAGTTCACTTTGTGGCAATCCCACCATCTTGTCCCGATATAGGTCGTAAACACGCTTCTCTCGCAGCCCTTGGGCAGTCTTTCCGTACGTGCTGTTGCCCACTTCTTTCCAGAACAGATTATCAAACGTGCCTTTTTCAGATTTATTTCGATGTTCGATGCAGGTACGATTAAAATCTGTAAAAATTGGCTGTGTCTTGTCCGTATCGACAATGATCGCGGTTTTGATTTTGAGCTCGGCTCCAAGGCGTCTTGCTAGGAAAAGTTCTGGGGCGGCACACCATGACTCACCCTTACGAGGAAAGATAATTCCGTGGGCCGTCCTCACGGGTAGGGTTGGAAAGCGGACCGATCTAGGAAATTCGAATTCGACCCAAGCGTAGCCAAGATCATCGATATTAAGCTCTTCAATCTGATCAATCTCGCGCACACTGTCCCAATCGGGCGTTCCGATTAGGGACATTGCCGTAGGATAGGCAGAGCTTAGGTCAATATCATTCCAATCACCCTCGTCGGCGATACCGAAAATGTACTGCTCATTACGCCCCCCATGAAAGCACTCGGTGATAGTTTCCTGCCTGATATGTACTTTGGCTAAAAAGGGTTTTTGCGTGTGTTTCGTAAAGTAACCCAGTTTCTTGCTATATTTCTGGGTCTCAATTTCCTCTCTTCCTAGAATCTGCATAGGGTCGAGCCCTTTTTCTTCCCAACCCTTGAAGACTAGCTTCCGACCAAAACTCGTCAGCGTTACAGGCATTTTGAATTCATTGAACAGCTTTTGATTCTGTCGAATAATTCGCTCCCCGTATGCAACGCAGATCTCTGCATCCCGAATGGCATACTCGCGGAATTCGTCCCAGTTCGTTTTTCTATAGTCTTTCATATTCTCCTTGATACGAAGCTCTTCTTCCGGGCTATCAGCCAACTCGACCTTCGGGAATCCGAGAATATCTCCGATGGCGGCCAGTGATTTAGCATTTGCCGGAGCCAGCAACATCGTATCTCGCATCCGGATGCTAAGTGCACCGATGTCATTCCCCTTCTCATCGATGATCGCTAGCTTTTGCGATGTATCGATAGAGACAAAAGTGCTGCGGACGTTGGACAACAGTCTACGTGCATGATCTGCGAAACCTTCGAAAGCCGGCAGATCGGCTCGTGTGAAATGCCCAATGAGATAAGCGTCGCTTGGAAGGATGATGTCGGGATATTTCTGGACCAGCGCGCCCACACTAGCGACTATGAAATCGTTGAGAAACAATCTTTGATTTTCTTCGGGAATGATAATTCCTGAAGTCATGATAGGCGGCTCGCTCGCCTCAGCGTCAGCTTCCACTAGCTTTACGCTATATTGATAGGAAAGAATTTCATTCCGAGCCCTCTTCCCCTCAATATCGTCCCGCATCACTGGAGCGATTGACTGATATTCGGTATCGAAGCCGATCAGTAGATGGCGGCTGGCCGACTTGCCCTTTCTGCCTTGCTTCGAGAAGTTATGGGATCCTATGGAAACGGATAATGGACTACCTCCTTGTTCAGGCGTGGCAGTGTTAAATGTCTGGACGTTCAAAGTTTTCATGTAAACCTCTTTGATTTGAAAAATAAAGTTGAGAGCGCGATCGGTGCAGGACCGATTGCCAAAGCCTCGATGAATGGGAAAGAGTGGGTCCTGTGGACCAGGGGAGACCTTTAGGGAGGAGCCCCCTCTTGGCGGGGCCTCTGGGGTCAGTAGCCGTGGAGACCGTAGTGCCTAAACACGTCGACAGTTCTCAAGATCGGATATTCACCGCAATCAGTATACTCTTCGCGTTTTCCAGCCTCATCAGCAATGCCAATGAAGGTATTGTGGACAAGGGGAATGGAAGAGTACCTGTCGAGAGCGTTAATCCGTTCCTGGTCGGCGACCTTCAGTTCGCAAATTTCTATACCCAGGCCCGTTGCTGAAATTCGATCCAACGTGACCCCATCCGTCGCGCCATGCGTTGGCGCAATTGGACCAATCTGTCCTTTGACACCGAAAACGAGTTCATCGGCGTTGTGAACGAGCACAACCCCTGGGCCTTGACAAACGCTAGATACGACAAGCCTTTGAAACGTAAAACGTTTTTGTAGAAACAGGGCCAAAGAAATGGCACTGCTAAAGTCGCCGTCAAGGGTGCTCAAAGCTAAGGTAATCGACCCGCCTCGATCGAACTTGTGAAGCATCGTTTGGAATTTGGTATTGTTGGCCGGGGTGATGGGGCCGTTGAATATAGCTATTGTATTCATTGAATACTCCAATGTTGTTATATTTTTAAAATAAGGGGTGATGTGTCGTTATGACTTTCAATATATGTCATGTATCTTGAAGCATATCAAGAAAAATGTTTCCCTTGGTGATGGGTTTTATTGTTTTAAAAAATGAAACGTGACTTTAATTAGCTGTAAGCTATTGAAATACATCATTTATTCGTGAGCAAGTTTAAATAATAAATCTATTAGGACGAGGAGTTGCTTGTGCCCGATGGAGCCAGCTGCGTCTAGCCACGAATAATGGAAGCCAAACTTGGCCTGTTTTCAACGGTTGTCTGATTTAAGTTTCTGCCAGACTGTTCATTATGATCGCCAGAACAAATTTCGAGAATATTTCAGCCTATATCCTGCTTGACGATGTACCATATCTGCCTGAACCCGATTATTGGGTTAAGCGCGGAAGCATCGTTTTTGCATGTCTGCAACCAGACCATGGCATGGCCAGAGGTGACAGCTTGGTGATGGGGGAGCCTTATCTGGCGGTCACACTAGACCCGACGGGGGATTATCCGTTTTGGACAGTGCCGCTGAGATTGCTGACGCCTGCGATAAGGGCCAACTAGGTCTAGATAGTATGAGATGCTGTATGAGGCGGCTCTCAACCGGCAATTCACCTCTTCAGCCCTGTGCTCAAATACACGAAAGGCTGATCCGACGGGTTAGTGACGGTTATGAAGGCCACGTGCATTATCTGAGCGCACGTATTCGACAGGCAATAAGGAGCGATTTTTGACGCCCGAGCGATTTAAAGAATGCCTCTCCCTCTTGCGCTGGTCTCAGATCGATCTTGCGGCCGCATTGGAATGCGACATTTTTCTCACGAACGCTTGGGGCAACGGGCTCGAGCCGATCCCCGCTGAGATTTCGGCGTGGCTCGAGAAGCTCGCTAAAGCTCACCACAAAGCTGGTATTCCCGATGCTTATAAGGGCGCTGTGCTGAAAATGAGAGTTGGCGGGTAAGACAGAGCGGTGGTTCAAGTATTCCGTTTCGTCATTACCCTTCGCAATTCTGTCTCGATCGACACGAACTGATCTCGGTGCATAACTAGTTGGGTTGTATCCGCAACAGCGACGATACCCGCAAACACCTCATCCTCACCCCATCCGGCTGCCACGGCCTCTCCGAAGAGTTCAAGCAATTTATCCTCGATCGCTCTCTGCGGTTTCTTCATCAAAATAAAAGTGATGGCCAAGGGCGGAGGCGCCGAGCTGCGTGGCTTGGCCGCTGATGGCCCACAGATGATTTCGCTTCTTGGCATCGTTCTTGAGCATGACCTGGTGGGGATAGTAACGATCGACCATTGTCTTGGTCAGCGCGCCGCGGCTTCGGCTCAAGGGTGGGCGTCCTTTCAGATGCCATGCTCCCCCATCCCAAACAGGGTTTAAGAGTTTCAGATCATCGTCGGAACGGTCGTCGCTACCGAGCGTGTTCTACAAATGTTCTCACGGACCAGAGTTGTCAAGGCGGAACAATCTAGACAACATAACGTTGGCAGACATCAACGTGGGAACAGCTCATGCCGATCGCCATCCTCCACTTGATTGATCTGCAAGATTTTATGTTCGCAGCGGTCGCAGTGTTGATCTTTCTCTGGGCGCGCTTCGCTTTCACGTCCTGAATTAAAGCCCGACGAGCGCGATCGTGCGCGTATCGGTCAAGCGACCATTATGCGGGTCGAACCGCTCTAATCGTCGGCGCTCCCGTCATTTTTCCCGAGCGAGAGAAGGGATGAAATCAGTCGAGACGTGAAGGCGCGCAAGCGACCTCCGCTAGTCCCTCTGATTTCCCGCGATGCGATATGCTTATCGTACTGTACGGAGACGCCACGAGCCGAGAATTTCCGGCGCAACGACCTGACTTGATTTTTGAACTCAGGCATCAGCGTTTCCGGTGGCCGGCATCGCAGCGTTTACGAGGTACAGCTAGATGAACGACGCCCGCAGAACATCATTCACTACAATTCGAGCAATCTTATGGAGCCTACATTCACGAATATCTGCTCCAATACGGCCCTGGGGGCGGTATGTGGACAGACAAGCGATACCAACATGGGATTGGCGTTTCTGGCGCGGCCAAGTTCGGCCGCAATGGGAGCTATTATATATCCCGGTTGCGGTACAGCTGGTATCGCTATCGGACCGGACTATTCTTGGTCGCTGGTACGTCTATCTTCATCGCGCCGATGGTCATCGGAATGATCACAAGTCCCTGGCCGATCGGGGTCACAATCCGGCACTACGCGGCCCGCGCTAACTGCGACGCTGCGCGGTCGGTCGGGCTTGCTCCCGCACGCCGCGGCCAACCCGGATATTGGGACAATCTCGACGCAGACAACGACGGAAAATCATGCGAGCCGTTCAATCGAGGTTGGGCAAAGAGGTAGACGCTTTCAACCTCCCAAGGCTGTCAGTCCGCGGCATTCTTCTCGCGCAACTTCAGCCGCTAGACAGGCCCGATTTGGAACCTCTATGCCGTCTGGAACCGAGAAGATCCACTTTGTTCGGGAGAGCACATAACCTGTCATTTTTTTTACCGTCGCCGTGCGCAACACCCATCCATTTCAACCTTGAACTGGTAGATTGCTACTCGGTGTGAATGAGAACGTTGCGACTTTGTTTCAGCTGTTCAGTGGCGTGGCGAATGGTTTCACGGGTCTGTCTTGGTGACGTTATTTTTTGTAGATTCCAGTTACCAGACGCATCGGTTGTATTCACACTCACCGATCCAATTTGGAGCAATCTGTCGATCAAGCCTTGGTCAGATTTAGTGTCCTTGATACGATAAAGCTCGATGTCGTCAACCCGCTTTGAAATTATACCGACCTCTACGATAAGCCTGTGAGTGGTCAGCGTGTACTTCGTGGCGAGCCTTTTACCGATGGCATAAAGCGGGATCACTGCCCCAACACCAGTCATCGCCAATAGGTAATAAACTGGATTCAAGAATACGTCTCTCGATACAGGCCGCCGCACCCAAAGTGTCTGTTCTTCCATGTGTTTTTATCCTTTGAACTAATTGCCCGGCCCCATACCCCTCTATAAAAATAAGTCCACTGGCACCCTGACGTCTTCAACCCCTTTTTAGGTGATCCATTTCGACAAATTTCGCAGACAAGAATGCCAAATCGACACGGTGAACGCGCGGTACCTGGCATAGATGCTGCTCGGACAGAACAGGATCGAGCGGAGTCGCTTTGACTACTGAAACGGGTGATCGCTGGAGGCTGATCGTTCTCGAGGATGCGTACCAGCGCTTTCACGCTCTTGCTTCCGGTAGGGGAATAGGTGGCAACCAAGTTGGGTTCGATTCCAAATGCTGCCGAGCTGCTTGAATTTTGGCCCTTAGCCTCAGAAGGGGATCGCCGAGCAAATATCCTCATTCAATGCCAAACCAATATCGCGAAACTCGCAGTTTATATCGACAACTTGCTGCCAGCATTGGAACGCCCGGTGCCAAATGGAAAGCATTCGAAGATCGACTTGATGCGGTGGTTTGCGCCTGGGTTGGCGTAGAGGCGACCCATGCAGAACTACCCTGCGGGGCAAACTGTCGGCACCAGTCAAGCAATGCGCGGAACTTTGACCGTTCGAGAGTTCTATAATTACTGACAGTAAACTGGGAGGTATTCAATTATGAGAGTTCTAAAGTTTCTTATATCTCGGACTTGAAAGGGAAAATGCGCGCTTCTCACAAGGGACTGCCGAAGAACAGCGTCAGACCATCGGCACTCGGCTCTTTGGCAGACATGACGCTTTTGACTGGAATGTCGAGGCCGCCTACCAGTTTGGAAATTTCGGAACGGCCGACATTAGCGCATGGACCGTGTCTGCGGACATCGGATATACGTTTGCCGACGTTCCTTTTTCCCCGCGCCTCGGGCTCAACGCTGACGCTATAAGCGGTGACTATGATTTGCATGATCAAACGCTCGGCACGTTTAACCCTCTGTTCCCGAAGCTTCCCTACTTCTCCGAGGCGAATTTGGCGGCTCCCGCCAACCTCATCGATATCCAACCGAGTATAACCTTATCTCTGACGCCAAAAGTCAATTTGAATATTGGATGGAACCCGCTGTGGAAAGAGGCAGAGGCCGACAGTTTCTATATCCCGCCGCTCACTCCGGCGAAGGGTACCTCTGGCGGAAGCGGCCGCTTCATTGGCCAACAGATCAGCGCCACCATCGGACGGCAGGTAACCGACCATCTGAATTTCAACGGAACTTATGTGCACTTTTCTCCAGGGCAGCGGATCAGAGATGCGGGCGGACAATCCGGTGATTTTGTTGCGGCCTGGGCGCAATGGCTCTTCTAGCCCTGCATCGCACGCTAGAAGCGCCAAAGGTTCTCGCGCTCGCGCCGCCAGTTCGATGGGCTCTGGCCAAGAGCTTGCCTGAATTGCTTGCATAGATGTGCCTGATCGGCAAATCCGACACTCAAAGCGATTTCGCTCAAAGACGCTGAGCTCGTCAGCATCAGGTGGCAGGCTTCCTCAAGCCGCCGCCGAATGATGTAGGAGTGCGGCGGTTCTCCGAAGGCTTGCTTGAACGAGCGTGAGAAGTGCGCAGTGCTTCGGCGCGCGACAGCACTGAGGTCGCTCGCATGAATGGTCCGATGCAGATTCTCGTCAATGAACGTTCTGACGCGCGCTATCTGCCAACCCGCCAATCCACCTGTCCTGGTGTCCTTGCCGTGCGAACGGCGCTCGATTTCAGACTGGAGGATGGACGACGCTGTGGCCAGTGATGTCTTTGCCGCCTCCTGATCATGATCGAGCTCGGTTTTGGCTGCTTCAAGCAGCAGTACGAGACTGTTTGCAAGGGAACCAAACTCGAAATCAGTTTGAGACGAAATGTAAGCATCTTCACTGTACGTCCTATCCATCGAAACCTCGTCACTATCCCGACGAATTTCACGTGCCGGCTCTCGAGGAGAACCAAAAAACACGGTGTCGGCCGTGGTGACGTGCAGTTTGATGATTTGAAATGCCGATATCTATTGCACGCAGGTGGCGCGGATTAGCATCATGGTTTTACTGCGCTGAACTTTAGTTTACACGTGAAAGGACGGTGGTTCGCATGCGCGTGCCGCGACCGTCGCACCGGCTTCGGCTCAGGAGCTTTGCGTTTCCTCGGGTACCAGTTGCAGCTTTTCCGCCATTCGGAGGAGCGCGAGCAGCGAATGAGCCTTCATCTTTCGCATCAGACGGCTGCGGTGCACCTTCACCGTGGCTTCGGCGATGCCGATATCACCAGCAATCTGCTTGCTGAGGCGGCCGCGCGTGACCTGAATCATGATCTCGCGCTCTCTGGCGCTCAGCAATGAAAAACGCTCCCTGAGTTCCACCAGCGCGTCTTCATTCTGCCGCCGGGCACGATCGCGGGAAAGGCCGAGCTGAATGGCATCGAGGAGCTCCTGATCGCGAAACGGCTTGGTCAGAAACTCGATGGCACCACCCTTCATCGCCTGCACCGACATGGGAACATCGCCATGACCTGTTATGAAGATGATCGGGATATCCTCGTTCGTCATGGCTAGCTGGCGTTGAAGATCAAGGCCACTTTGCTCCGGCAATCTGACGTCGAGCACAAGGCAAGTAGGACCATCAGGCGGATCCGCCTCGAGAAACTCGGAGATGGATGCAAACAAGCGAGCATTCAGGTCGAGCGATCGCAACAGACGCCCGATCGAAGCTCGCAGGGCTGGATCATCGTCGATGACCAACACGGTATCGTTCGCGCCTGACATCGTTACTGCTCATGATCAATGGGCAGACAAATGAGCCTGTCCGGTTTACAAAGGTTTCGCGTGACTCCCAGCCAGAGTTTAGTCCCGACAATTGGACTTGAATAGTGTCATTCGCCGGAAGGCACCTGAGCGAGTGTAAACGAAAGTTTAGGCAGTCCAGCTTTCGCTTGGTCGCATTCTGCTGCGTGTTTGCTCAGTTTACAGCGTGTCCTAAGCCAAAGTTTACAGATGCGGCTATTGCTCCCGCATCATACTTGGGCGCAGGCTATCATTCGCATGCGGGCGCCCGCTTCGCAGTTCGTGCGCACTTCCGGAGCAAACATGGCGACGGTGTCGTTGGTCTCGGTCGTCGAGGACGATCAGTTCTTTCGCGAATCCATGAGAAGGCTCATGCGATCGCTTGGGTACGAGGTCGCGACCTTCCAGTCGGCGGCCGATTTCCTTGCGTCATCTCATGTAGCCGAAACGGCCTGTCTGATCGCCGATGTCAATATGCCAACGACGACTGGCCTCGAGCTTTACGAACACCTTAATAGAGGGGGCTATAGAATTCCGACGATTCTCGTTACGGCCTACCCTGACGATGTCGACCACGCTCGCGCTCTGAATAACGGGGTCGTGTGTTACCTTCGCAAGCCGTTTAATGAACAGCATTTGATACGTTGCCTTCGTGCCGCTATCCAGTCAGCGACCTGAGCGACCAAAGTTCACGGTTTCCTTGGTGGTGCCGGGCAAGGAAATTTGAAGTACGGCCCCGCCTGATGCGCCCATATCTGCCCATAGGCGCCCCCCATGAGCATCGATGATCGACCGGGAGATCGACAGACCCATTCCTACCCCACTCGGCTTTGTTGTGTAGAAAGCCTGGAAAACGCGATCAAGATGGTCCGTATCAATGCCCGGTCCTGAATCTTGCACGGACACGAGAACGCCGCCGGACTGGGTTGGCTCGGTACTGATCAACAATTCTCGCGGCCCGGTTTTAAGCGTGCTCATGGCTTCGACCGCGTTCAGGATCAGGTTCAAAACGACTTGTTGCAGTTGAACGCGGTCCCCCTCGAAAGGTGCTAGTGCCTCTTCCAGGCGCGTTCGGACCGAAACTCCGTTCGTGGCGATGGCGCTTCGCGCCAGTTCAATTACTTCTTCGATCGCCTTGTTCAGATCGAAACGAGACTTTCGCGGCGGCGCTTTCTTGATCTGGTCACGAATACGGTCGATGATTTCGCCAGCTCGGTCGGAATCGTCGACGATACAGGCGAGCGCTTCACGGATCTCATCCAGGTCCGGTGGATTCCTGTCCAGAAAGTGCATGGCCGCACGGGCGTTGTTGCGCGCCGCGGCAATCGGTTGGGTGATTTCGTGGGCGAGCGAGGCGGTCAGTTCTCCCATTATGCTCAGGCGGTTCACATGCGCCAAATCCGACTCCAGCTGGCGCAGCCTCTCATGCTCCTCCTGCGCGAGCATGAGTGCTGTCACGTCGGTGCCGGTACCGCGATAGCCACGGAATTCTCCGTCAGCGTCAAACACTGGCTTGCCGCTGGCCTTCACATAGATGGGAGTGCCCTTACGGCGAGTGGAGCAATATACGAAGTCACGGAACGGTTTGCGTGCATCGAGAGTTGCCTGGATAAGCCGCCATTTCTCCGGCTCCGTTTCAAGATCGAGAGCGCTATCCCAGCACGCCGTGCCAATTCGATCGGCCGAGTCTGAACCAAACGCATTCTCGGTCAGCAGCGTGAACTTGTAGTCCGGACCGATTTCCCAAAACCAATCGGAGGCACTTTCGGCGTAATCGCGGAACTTCGCCTCGCTTTCCCGCAGCGCTTCCTCGGCGCGCTTGTGTTCCGTCACATCGAGGAGTGTACTAACAACCTCCACAAGTTTTCCGCGTGCTGAGAACTTGGGATGAGAGGTCACTTCGATATATTTGATGGTTCCTGCTGGTAGTAGGACTCTGTACTCGAGTTTATAGTCTTTCTTCTGCCGCACCGCTCGCTGGGCCTCCTCGCGCACCCGTTCTAGATCATCTGGATGAATTACTTGCTGCACAGCTGCGGGGCTCGGGAGGCCGTTAAGCGGATCAAACCCAAAAATTCGATATGTCTCATCCGACCAATAAAGAATTGTTGTGTCATTGAAGGCCGCGGAACCGCTGTGGCTAAGCCATTGCGCTTCGGCCAAATAAGCTTCGCTACGGCGCAGCAGATCTTCGGCTCTCTTGGCTTCATCGATGTCGACAGACAGGCCGTACCACTGGAGAACACGTCCCTGTTGGTCGCGCAGGGGCTCACAACGGGCATGGTGCCAACGAAACTCGCCGTCCGCCCGGCGAAGACGCATCACGCCTTGGTACGAAGCTCCGGTCTGAATTGCCTGATAGAAGGCCTTTGCGGTTTCTGGAAAGTCGGCCGGATGCACGAATGCCTCCCAACCACGATGCTTGAACTCCTCAAACCTCATGCCGCTATAGTCCAACATGCGCTGACTGACATGGGTCGGTTCGCCTTCGGGCCCATTTGACCAGATGAGGCCTGGCACCGTTTCGATGATTTGACGGAGCCTGTATTCGCTTTCCCGCAGGGCCTCGTCGGCCCGCTTGCGCTCCGTCACGTCGATCTGTGTAGTGACAATTTCGACAAGGTCCTCGCTTGGCGAGAACACGGGTTGGCCGATTGATTCGATGTGTTTGACCGTTCCATCGGGCAGTACGATTCTGTACCCGATTGAGTAGTCTCTTTTCTCGCCCACTGCGCGCTGAACCTCCGCGTTCAGCCGATCGCGGTCGCCCGGGTGGATCCGTTCGAACACGTCTTCGCGGCTCGGAACACCCTGTGCCGGATCAAACCCCCAGATGCGGTAAGTCTCCTCCGATCCATAAAGAATCTTCGTGTCGTTGTACGCCGACACACCGCTGTGACTGAGCCTCTGTGCTTCCGCCAGATAGGCTTCGCTGCGACGCAACAGATCTTCGGCCCTCTTGGCTTCATCAATGTCGATCAGGACGCCGTACCAGCAGAGCACGGTGCCATCACTGGCCCGCAATGGTTCTCCGCGAACATTGAACCAGCGATATCGGCCGTCCGCTCCGCGAAATCTGCAGACTACATCGTGAGGATTTTCCGTTTCCAGATTTTCGAGCCAGCTGCTAACGTTGAATGTGACGTCCTCCGGGTGGACTCTTTCCGCCCATCCCCAGCCAACGATTTCGCCAAGCGGTGCGCCAAAATATTCAAGCACACGCTTGTTGACGTATTCGACATTGCCCTCGGGCCCAGCGCGCCACACCAGCGCCGGAATCGTCTCCACCAGCAAGCGAAGCTCTTGCTCGCCGCTGAAAAGTGCCCTCTCAGTTCCATCACCGTCCTTTGACATAGTTCGCTCCATGGCCGCCCGACCATTCGGACTCGTCATTGGTGGAGACGTCATCTCGCAAAGCCTGACGCTCCGGCACAGACCATGCAGCATCTTACCGATTGGACGGGAGACGGACCAGACCATCTGCTTTCGACCTGTTTGGCCACTTGACAAAGCTTTGCGCCCAAATTTGGTCCGGGGGTGGCAACCTCGGCTGTCGGTTTAGGGAATTAGTTGTCTATCCATGTTAGTTAGCGGTTGAGAGGCTGGATCGGCTGCTCTAGAGCAACCGGCTTTTCCACAACGGACTCGCTTGCAATGGTGATTTCACGCAGTTTGGCGGCAAGATCCGTACTTACTTACCAGCATCAGGAGTTTGGCGCGGAGCGCCGGCCTGAGGGCGGCGAACCCCAGCAGTCGTTGCCAATCCCACTTTACGACAGTTCCATAGCTGCGAGCCACGACATTCACCGGACTGGAAAGACCGCTTTAGACGCTCACATCCCCGATAAGTTGACCGGGGCGAAATGCCATCCTAGCGCCATTGACAAAAATGGCTTCAACTTCGCCTGAAACGAGGACAGTCACGTCGGAGATCGGCTGGCCCTTTTCCAGAATGACGTCCCCGAACAGTCGACCCACCGGGCAAGATTGATCAATGTCAAAAATTCCTTCCTCTCGATAGATGTGAAGGCAATGCGATAAAGCTGATCCTCCTTTTCGCTGAGAAGGATAGGCCGTCGCTCCAAAGCAGTTGCCACGATGCGAACCGCATTGACGACCATGAACATTACGCTCCAAAAAGTGGCGCCCATAGAGTTTCATGCTGAAAGTAGTAATACGGGAGTATCGCTGCCTCGCCGAAGAACGACAGAAGCCGCAGCTTAAGGATGTCCCGGACCGAGAACACAACCAGAAACAGGATGTTCGATAGGTTAACGAGACCCTCAATTCCGAGAACCTGATTGGCCACAACCTCGTACATATAAACTTCCCGATATGGACGCCGTCGATGGACACCGGATTCGACGGAAACTGCGATCCGCCATGCCTATGGAGACGCTTTGATGCGAAGCCATACAATACCTTGAGCGTCCCCCCGGACGCTCTTGCCGTGTTCAAAATCAAAACTTCATCTGCATGTCCATCAGATCGGGCGGCGGCATCATGCTGCTGTTCAAGTTGAACATGATGGCTAGCGAACCGACCACTACCAACGTTACGATCAGCACTCCAAAGGCAAGTGCCAGGACATTGTTGGTGTTCTCCGGGCCTGTGGTGATGTGCAGGAAGAACACGACGTGAATCCCCATCTGGGCGATGGCGAGAACGGCAAGGCCAAGCGGGATGCCTGGTGCCCAGAGTAGTTGCGTGTTGGCGACCCAGAACGAGGCCCCTGTAAGAAGGACCGCGAGCAGCAGGCCAATGCTATAGGTGATCATGCCTGACGACGTCGCTTCTTCGGTGTCGGTCGGTATTGCCCCCTCGCCGGGGGCACGATGATGAGTTGGTATTGTCATGAGGTGACTCCCATCAGATAAACAACCGTGAACAGCCCAACCCAAATGATGTCGAGCGCGTGCCAGAACAGCGAAAAGCACTGCAACCGACGAAGCACTGGATCACGAAAGCCCTTCCTGGCGACCTGCCCCATCATCACCACCAACCAGATCAGCCCTGCTGCAACGTGCAGTCCGTGGCAACCAACAAGCGTGAAGAGAGCCGAGAGAAATGCGCTTCGTTGGGGGGTTGCGCCCTGGCCAATCATGTCGGTGAATTCGTGGAGCTCGAGAGCGAGAAACGCCGCCCCCAGCACAAATGTAAGCAAAGCACCGATATATGTGCCAAAGCGGCGGCGCGAATTGACGGATAATGTCATCAGCCCGCAGGTATAGCTCGAGGCGAGAAGACAGGCGGTTTCGATGGCGACCCTGCCCTGACTGAACAGTTCGGAGCCAGTCGGTCCGCCTGCGGTGGCGTTCCGCAAGACAACGAAGGCGGCAAAGAGCGCTGAGAACATAACGATGTCGCTCAGCAGGAATATCCAGAAGCCGTAGGCTACGACGATGCGCTTCGACGCCGGACCAGCTTCGCTTACGCGAAGTGGCGTTTCTTCTGCATCAATGGCAGCGGTGGCGTTCATCCCGCAACCTCCGCCGTGTGGATCCTGTCAAATTGGGCAAGTTGCACTGGCGGCACCTCGTCCTCATCCTCATCGCGAAAGGCGAAGATAAGTACCGCCATGAACGTGCCGAGCAGTCCCAGTATGGCCAACCACCAGATGTGCCAGACCAGGGCAAAACCGGCCACAACCGCGAAGAATGCATTGACGAACCCGACCGGACTGTTTCTCGGCATTTCGATGGGTTCGTACTCGGGCGTCTGTTGCGCTTGAGCCGGTTGCTCGCTCGCGCGTTGCTTCCTGACCCAAAACGTGTCGCGCTCGGCTACTTGTGGCAGAACCGCGAAATTCCAGGCCGGTGGTGGGGACGCGGTGGACCATTCGAGAGTACGGCCATTCCAAGGATCGCCGCCAACGCGGAGCAAGTCGCGGTTGCGGATCGACACAACCAGCTGCACGATCTGGCAGACAATTCCGCCCAGAATGATAACGGCGCCGACAGCCGCCACGACAAGCCACGGTTGCCAAGCCAAATTGTCGTAGTGCTGCATGCGCCGGGTCATGCCCATGAGGCCCAGCACGTAGAGCGGCATGAACGCCACGTAGAAGCCGATCAACCAGCACCAGAACGATGCCCTGCCCCAACGTTCGTCCAGCTTGAAGCCGAATACCTTGGGGAACCAATAGTTGTAGCCCGCCATCGCTCCGAAAACCACGCCGCCGATGATGACATTATGGAAATGGGCAACAAGGAAGAGGCTGTTGTGAAGCTGGAAATCCGCAGGGGGTACCGCCATCAACACGCCCGTCATGCCGCCGAGGACGAAAGTTACCATGAACCCCAGCGACCAGAGGATGGGAACTTCGAAGCGAATACGGCCACCATACATCGTGAACAGCCAGTTGAAGACTTTGACGCCTGTCGGTACCGCGATGATCATGGTCATGACGCCAAAAAAGCCGTTGACGTCGGCGCTGGCGCCCATGGTGAAAAAGTGGTGCAGCCAGACGAGGAACGAGAGGACGCAGATCGCCATTGTCGCGGCAACCATGGAGCGGTAGCCGAACAGCGGCTTGCCCGAGAAGGTCGCAACCACTTCCGAAAAAACGCCGAACGCCGGAAGGATCAAAATGTAGACCTCCGGGTGCCCCCAGATCCAGAACAGGTTGACATACATCATCGCATTGCCTTGTCCGTCGACCGTGAAGAAATGAAAGCCGAGATAACGATCGAGCAGCAACATCGCGAAAGTTGCGGTCAGAACAGGAAATGCCGCGACAATGAGCCAGTTGGCCGCCAGCGAGGTCCAGCAGAAGACTGGCATACGCATGTAGCCCATTCCCGGCGCGCGAAGCTTCAGAATTGTGGTGACGAAATTGATTCCAGTCAGCAGCGTGCCGACGCCAGAGATCTGGAGTGACCAGAGATAGTAATCGACACCGACGCCGGGCGAGAACTGCAACTCGCTGAGGGGCGGATAGGCGATCCACCCCGTTTTGGCGAACTCGCCGACCACTAGGGACACGTTGATCAACAGAACGCCGGAAGCCGTCAGCCAGAAGCTCACCGAGTTCAGCGTCGGAAAGGCGACATCGCGGACACCAAGCTGCAGCGGCAAGACAAAGTTCATCAAGCCGATGACCAACGGCATCGCCACAAAGAATATCATTATGGTGCCGTGCGCCGAGAATATCTGATCGAAATGCTCCGGCGGCAGGTATCCTTGCGCATCACCCGCCGCGACCGCCTGCTGACTTCGCATCATGATCGCATCGGCGAATCCGCGCAGCGGCATCACCAGCGCCAGCAGGAAATACATCACGCCAACCCGCTTGTGGTCGACCGATGTGATCCATTCACGCCACAAATAGGGGACATATCCTTTCAGGGTAACCCACGACAGGATAGAGACGATCGCCAGGACAATGAACGCCCCCGCGCCCATGATGATCGGCTGGTCGAACGGAATTGCGCTCCAGCTGAGTTTGCCAAGAAGATTCATTTCTCTTCCCTTTGTGAAGCCGGACCGGTGAGCGATGAGTGGTCGTGCGGTTGCATCGCAGGGCTCAAGACACCGTTGAACAGATCCGCTGCAACACCGCGATAAGTGAAAGGAGCAACCGCCTGGCTGGGCTTCACCAGCTCGGCATAAGACGCCGTATCAAGCAGTGGACCGGTCTTGCGAACATCGGCGGCCCACTGCGCGAAGCCTTCCGGTGGGACCGCCTCGACAGAGAAGCGCATGTCCGCGAAACCCTCCCCGCTGTAGTTGGCCGAAAGACCGCGATATGTCCCAGGATCGTCTGCCTGGAGATGAAGTCTCGTAACCATCCCGGCCATGGTATAGATCTGGCTGCCGAGCTGCGGCACGAAGAAACTATTCATCACGCCTGACGAGGTGAGATCGAAGCTGATCGGCGTGCCTACTGGAATTGTCAATTGATTGACGCTGGCAATGCCCTCGTCAGGATAGATAAACAACCATTTCCAATCGAGCGAGACCACCTGAACCCTCACAGGGTCAACTGCGGATGCAATTGGTTTGCGCGGATCGAGGTCATGTGCGCCGACCCAAGCAACGCCGCCCACCAGAAGGACCGTCATCGCAGGAATCGACCAGACGAGCATCTCGAGACGGCCCGAATACTCGAAATCGGGCATGTAGTGAGCGCGCCAGTTTGACGAACGAAACCAAAAGGCGACAGCCGCCGTGGCGAGGATCGTTGGGATCACGATCGCCAGCATGATGCCAAGCGAATTGAACAGAATCTGCCGCTGGGCGGAGGCGATTGGCCCCTGCGGGCTGAGCACACCCTCCGAACAACCGGCGTGTGTTGCGGCCCCGATCAAGCTGACGGCAAGTAGCGAATGCCGCATATCAGACCTCATCTAGCTGGATGTTGATGTAACTGCAGGCGGTTCCGATGGCTGCCGCCCACGTCCAATCACTGGTGCCCACACGCCAGCCAGCGGCACCGACGATACCGACTTTCCGCAGTTCCTGCGGCATTTGGCTATTCTGGCCCGCAAGGGAGTTGACGCCCATCATGCTGCTCCGTTCATTCGAAATGAGGCAATCTGTGGTGTGGTAGTCGTGGTCGGCGATCATTCTCCGACGTTGCATGTTCATGGAAATAACGCTTGTACGGCACTGCTGAACCGAGGGCGATCGTGCTCAAAGAATAGATTGATGCGTGAGGTCAACATCAACTGTGCATGCCCCCCTAACAAGCTGCAACGCGTTGCAGTTGGCACATGTTGTTCCACCCTGGTGTAATGGGGAAAGTGAACCGAAGCATCACGACCGGAGACTGCGGGTAGGCATCTATTGAGGTCAGCTACGGTTTGCTGTATTTCGCTCTGAGCTCATTCTTGTTGAACTTCCCGACACTTGTCTTGGGGAGCTCTTCGACAAATAGAACGGTTTCCGGGATTCCGTACTTCGAAATTACTCCGGCATCGGCGAACGACTTTAGATGCGACTTGATCTGCGTGTCGTTGAGATCGTCGCCCGTTACTGCATTTCTGACGACGAGCGCCAATGGCCGCTCACCCCATTTGTCGTCTTTAATGCCAATGACAGCGGCTTCCGACACACCCTTGCATTGCAAAATGAGGTCTTCGATCTGGAGCGATGACACCCACTCGCCGCCGGTCTTGATGACGTCCTTGATCCGGTCGACGATGCGAAGATAGCCGTCCGGCTCAATGACGCCGATGTCACTGGTGTGCAAGTAGCCGCCAGCCCACAATTGCTCCGACGCTTCGGGGTTGTCGACGTATCCCTGAGTGAGCCATGGCGCGCGCACGACGACCTCGCCAGACGTCTTTCCATCGTGGGGTACGTCGTTCAGATGCGAATCGACCAAACGGATATCGACAAGTGGTGCGGACATGCCGCCCTTGGTTCGGATATCCACCTCGTGATCCATGTCACCAGTAAGGTCTGCGGATTTCACCTGTGCCAAGCAAAGCAGCGGCGCACTCTCCGACATCCCATAGCCACTATAGACATCAACGCCCAGCGAAAGCGCCCTCTTCGCAAGCGCCTTTGATAGTTCCGAACCTCCCACGACCATCTTCAGGCCGGCAAGATCGGTATTTGCTTTGCTGGCCGCATCAAGCAGCATTTGCAGGATCGTCGGCACACCGTGCGTGAAAGTTACGCCTTCCGTTTTGATTAATTTTACGAGAAGAGCGGGGTCGTAACGACCCGGATACACTTGCTTGACACCAGACAGCGTTGCGGTCCACGGAAAACCCCAGGCATGCACGTGAAACATCGGGGTGATGGGCATATAGACGTCGTCGCGGCAAAATCGGCCCTGTTTCGCGGCGCTACCAAAGAAAGCCATTTCGGCGAGTGAGTGAAGGACCAGTTGCCGATGGCTGAAGTAGACACCCTTTGGCGAGCCTGTTGTTCCGGACGTATAGAAAGTGGTGGCAAGCGTGTTCTCGTCAAAGTCCGGGAACTCGTAACCTGGCGAAGCGCCTCGTAGAAGTTCCTCATAATTGCCAGCGAATGTAAGCCCGCCGACTTCGGGAACCGCGCGATCCGACATCAGGATCAGCGTTTTGACTTTCGGCAGTTGGTGCTTGATGCCTTCCAGAATCGGGACGAAGTCGTCATTGACAAGAAGGACCGACGAGCCCCCGTGATCGATCGTATAGGCGATCTGCTCGGGCGACAGACGGACATTTACCATCTGTAACACAGCCCCCATCATCGGAATTGCAAAGTAGGTTTCCAGAAAACGATTGCTGTCCCAATCCAGCACCCCGACCGTATCGCCAGCGATGACACCGAGCTTGGCGAGGCTTGACGCGAGCCGTCCAACGCGCTCGCGCAACTGCCGGTAAGTGAAGCGACCCGCGTCACGATAGACGATCTCTTGGTCAGGCGCTTGCTGCAGCGGCGTATGCCACAACTGCTTTATGAGCAGTGGATACTGATACGCGGACTTGGTGACTTGTATGGGCCTTCCTGTCATGGCGGCGTCCTCGATATATGTTGCGCGTGAGCGCTCAATGGCGAGCACGCCGGTTTGACGCGCCTCTAGGCGACGCGGTCACTTTGTCTCGACTGCGCCGCGTTTTCGGCCGTCTTGTTTCGCAATTCCAGTAGCCCAAGCAGGACTTCGTCCCGTTCAGCCGCCAAGTCCTCAATCGAGCGGGAGCCCACTTCGGCGCGAACGCCTGCGATTAGCTTTTGCTGGAGCTCGGGGGTCAGTTCCGGTGAACCCAGGACCTTCCACCACGCCGTCATCGGACCGGTAAATTGCTGGAGGAAATGTTCCATGCCACCTTGGCCGCCACCGAGATGATTGAGGAGAACTTGGCCCATGATGCCCCACCGCAGTCCAGGTCCCCAGGAGAGCGCGGTGTCGACGTCAGCGACGCTGACGACACCCTGGTCCACCAAATGATACACCTCCCGGGCAAGGGCAGCTTGCAGCCGATTGGCAACATGTCCCGGCACTTCCTTGTGCAGTCGAACGGTTCGCTTGCCTAGCGCGGTATAAAATTCAGAAGCGCGCCGGATTGTTTCTTCTGCCGTCTTCGCACCACCGACAATCTCGACCAGCGGAATCAGATGTGGGGGATTGAACGGATGCGCGATGACGCAACGTTCCGGATGAAAAGGGCAACCGGATTGGATTTCGCTCATCGTCAGGCCGGACGAACTCGACGCGATGATAACATCGGGCGGCAGCAGTTCGTCGAGCTGACCATAGAGCTCCTTCTTAAAATCGATCCGCTCCGGTCCGTTCTCCTGTACAAGATGGGCACCATTCGCAGCCTCTGCCAAATCGTCCGTAAAAGCCAGCCGAAGCGGAGAGGCGCCAGAAGTGAGGCCCAGTCTTTCGAGCGCTGGCCAAGCGTCATCAACGAAGCGCCTCAACGACGCCTCGGCGTGCGGCGCTACATCAGTTGCCACGACATCAAGACCCTTGGCGAGAAAGAGTGCCGCCCAACTCGCGCCGATGACGCCGGTGCCAATAATGGCAACTTGAGAAATGGGGTTGTTGTCCATGATTAGTTCTCCTCTGAAGCGATTTCGGCGTATGCGACGCCGGACAGATTGCCTTGGGCGAAAAGAAACGTGCGCTTCTCGGAGCCGTCGAGCTTTGCAGAATAGACCGAGCCACCGAGATCGGTGATGAACATTCGGTTGCCGGGAACGTCGAGCGCAATGCCGATGCCCTCCATCAGATCGCCGAGGACAGGCTGAGGCGCGTGTCGATTTCTGGCTGGCGCATCGATTGAGGAGCGATTGACCGTGTTTCCAAGCGGTGGGTTGCCGCGATCCGTCCAGTAGAGGACCCGGTTTTCGAGATCGAGTTCGAGGTCGATCGGTTCAGGCAGATTGTCCAACCATACTTCGACGTCCGTTCGCTTTGCGGCGTCCTCGCCGTTGGGTATGTCTATGCTCGCGCGGAGAATACGGCCGAGGCCGGAATTGTCCGCACCCTTCTGTGTCCAGTAGACTTGCCCACGCTCGGGGTCGATGGTGATTCCGACACACCACCGCGTGGCGTCACGGCTTTCGATCTCGCCCTCACCTGTCTTGACCAGCGTCTCGACGTTGGTGCCATCGAGATTTGCACGCATCACCCGCATGCCTTCGCGGTCGCACCAGTAGAGCTTACCGCTCCGCTTTTCGAGGTGAAGTTGTTTGGGAGTGTGCGTGACGCCTTGCGGGACGACGACCTTGCGATTGCTTCCGTCGAGATCGGCGCGCTCGATCGAGCCGTCGTTGAGGTTGGGAATCCCCATGTTTGTCCAGTAGATGTGACCGGCTTCGGCATCGACCACAATGCCGTCGGGCAGATGACAATCGGTAACGATGACCCTTCGGTTAGAACCGTCCGGACTCATCGAGTGAATACGCCCTCCGCTCAATTCGAGGACAAACAGCCGGTCGACCACGTGATCGTGCCCAGGCATTGATTTTGAATTCGTCGCAAAAGCGTCGGTCATGTCTTTCTCCTATGAACGCTTGGGCCTCAAGGCCAAATAATGCTGCGGCATCTCTGCGTGGTCGCCCGCGCCGTTACTTGCCCGATACTGATTTCCCGGCTTTGATGAAGTTGGGGGGACGTTTTTCCAGGAAGGCCGTCAACGCTTCCTTCGCGTCCTCTGAATGAATTTGCACGCTGAATGCCTCGTTCTCGGCCTTCATCGCCGAATTGATCTGCTCACGAAAGGAATGCTTGAGAAGTCGCTTGGAGACGCGCATCGCTTCCGCCGGTTTCGCGGCCAGATCCTTTGCCGTGTCAGTTGCCACTTCAAGGAGATTCTGGTCGGGCACGACCTGCGTGATCAACCCTAACTCCAGGGCGCGCTTGGCACCGAACGGCAATCCCAGGAGGATCAGCTCAGCGGCGCGAAGATGCCCGATTGCAAGCGGAACCAGGCAGCTGGATCCAAATTCCGGCACCACGGCGAGGTTGATGAAGGGCATCTGAAAATTGGTGTTCTCCGCTGCGTAGACGAAATCGCAGTGCAACAGCATGGTGGTTCCGCCTCCGATCGCGGCGCCGTGGACGGCTGCAACCAGCGGCTTGTCGAAATCGACCAGCGCTGTCATGAGCCGTGCTTGAGGCGATTCCCCGGGACCCGGAGGGTTGTCCAGGAAATCCTTGATGTCATTGCCGGCGCTGAAAGCATCTCCAGCGCCATGCCAAAGCACAACGCGTATGTGCTCGTCCTTAGCCGCCTCATCGAAGATGTTGGCGAGCTTCGTATACATGCTCGACGTCATCGCGTTAAGCTTTTCTGGGCGGTTCAATTCGACGCGAAGGACGCCTTCGGTGCGTTTAGTGACTATGTCATCCACGGTCTTCAACCTCGTATGCTTGACAATCGCCGGATCGGCACGGATTGAGCGGCTGACCCGCCCCAACTCTAGGCTGCCCGGTCTTTTGGTTTCGGAACGGCACCGCTGCTGTGGAGGCCGCCAATCGCATTAGCACTGAAGCCGAGTTGCTTGAGGATTTCCTCGCTGTGTTCACCGAGTTCCGGAGCCCGTGTGGCCGGTACCTTGGCTACGCCATGCACCTGAAGAGGACTGCTGATCGTAAACTCGAGGTTTCCGCCCGCGCCCTCGAGCGGAACAACGATGTCGTTTGCCCTGAGCTGCGGGTCCTTGATCACTTCGCTGGGTGGCTGCACGACACCAAACGTAAGATGCGCCTGCTCGAAGACCTCATGCCAATGTGCCATCGGCTGCGAGGCAAAGGTCTGATCCAGGATCGCAGTGAGCTGCATTGAATTGGCTGCCTGTTTTGCAGGGTCGGCAAACCGGTCATCCGTCAAGAGATCCGGACGGCCTATTCCATTGGCCAGAGCCGTCCACTTGTCGGGCGTCAGGACGATCACAAACCATGTGTCGTCGTTGGCCCGATAGACATTGAAGGTCGGGTTCGGCGGGTTCGCCCGATCGTGCAACGGGAAGAACGTGGCCTCGGCAAGCGCAGCTTGGGTCGAGACGGCAGAGGCCCAGACGCCAGCAGCAAGCAATGAGGTTGTGACGTACGAACCCTTTCCGGTGTGTTCCCGTCGGTAGAGTGCGGTTACGATCGCCGAATAAAGGCTGACTGCCGTCGCATGGTCCCCGCTGCCTGCCACCGGCAGTGTCGGCGGAGCACCCGCGTCTCGCGTCAGGGAGAGCAGTCCGCTTCGTGCCCAATAGGCCGTAATATCAAACCCTGGCAGCTGTGCATCGGGCCCGTTGTCGCCATAACCGGTCACGTCCGCATAGATCAAACGCGGATTCCACTGTGCAACATCGTCATAACCGAGCTTCAGTTTTTCGCGAGCGGGGTGTGGCGTGTTGACGATCAGAACGTCGGCCCACTCGACAAGGCGCTGCAGAACTTCCCTCGCCTCGGGCGATTTCAGATCGAGCGCCAATCCGCGCTTGTTCCGATTGTTGAGATGCCAGGGATAGTTGTCCTTGGCACGAGGTTGCGGCGGAATCTTGTAGCCGATCCGCCAGGTGTCGCCGGTTGGTGCTTCAACCTTGATCACGTCGGCGCCGAAGTCGGACAGGATCACTGCGGCGCCAGGACCTGCGATGAAGCTCGCCAAATCCACCACCTTCAGTCCGGAGAAAATGTTGTCGCTTGCCATGGGCTTTCCTTCTGTTGGCGTGTGCGCAGGGTTTCTTCACCGCCCGCGGAATTGCGGTGCGCGCTTTTCGAGGAAGGCAGACGTACCCTCCTTCTTGTCCTCGGTTGCGGCGCAAAGCCCGAAGTAAGCGGCCTCGAGCAGCAACCCTTGGCTCTGGCTCGTCTCCATCCCCTTATTTGTCGCCTCGAGCGCGAACTTGATGGCTATGGGAGCGTTGAAGGCGATTTTCCTAAGGATTGCCTCGGCGCGTGTGATCAGACCAGCGGCCGGAACGATCTCGTTAACCAGGCCGATGCGATAGGCCTCCTGTGCTGTGATCATGTCGCCGGAGAGGATGAGTTGAAGAGCCCGCCCTTTGCCGACCAGCCGCGGAAGACGTTGCGTTCCGCCACCACCGGGTAGCAACCCAAGTGCGACTTCTGGCTGGCCGAACTTCGCCGTTTCCACCGCGATCCTGATGGTACAGGCCATCGCCGTCTCACAGCCGCCGCCAAGCGCGAAGCCGTTTACAGCGGCAATCACCGGCTTGCCGAGATTCTCGATGAGATCGAGGACCTCCTGTCCAAAGCGACTGGACTGCTCAGCCTCGAACGCCCCTACCTGAATGAGTTCGCTGATGTCGGCGCCAGCGATAAAAGCCTTCTCGCCGGCGCCGGTCAGAATGACGCCTCGTATTGCGGCATCGTCCCGGGCATCCTCGAAGGCAGTTTTCAGGTCCGACCACGTCGGCGTATTCAGAGCGTTGAGCACTTTGGGGCGATTGACAGTGATGTAGGCAATGCTACCCTTTTTCGCATAAACGACATTTGCGAGCGTCAGGCCCGCGCTTTCTGAAGCCATGATGATGAATCTCCTGTTTTAGGAACGGGCGAGCCAGGGTGGGGGGAAGCCCTGGCCCGCCTTTGCTCACACAAATGCACCAAGCCCGGTAATGGCTTTGCCTACGATCAGATTCTGCATCTGATAGGTGCCTTCGTATGAGTAAAGCGCTTCGGCGTCCGCGAAGAACCGCGCGACGTTGTAATCGGCGACGATGCCGTTGCCGCCCAACACTTCGCGGCCCCATGCAACGGTCTCGCGTGACTTTGCAGTGCAGAACGCCTTGGCTAGCGACGCGTGGTGGTCGGCAAGCTTGCCTTCATCATCCATCTGCGCGAGGCGGACCATCAGGCACTGGCATGCGGTAACGTTGGCGAGCATCTTGGCGAGGAGATCCTGGATCATCTGGAACGAAGCGATCGGCTTGCCGAACTGTAGACGCTCCTGAGCGTATTTCAGTGTTGCTTCGAACGCCCCCATCTGGATGCCGGTCGAGGCCCAGCCAACCATGTACCGCGTCATCCGCAGCACGCGCGCGGTATCGCGGAACGAGTTGCCGCCCTGAAGGCGGTTCGCTTCCGGTATCCGGACATCATTCAGCGTGATCTGGCCGTTCTGAACGACCTTGAGCGCGATCTTGTGCTCGATCTTCTCGACACTGAATCCTGGCGTCGTTTTGTTCTCGACGATAAAACCTTTCACCTGATTGTCGGCGAGGTCGCGCGCCCAGATGATCGAAACGTCGCACCACGTCGCATTGCCGATCCAGCGCTTCTGCCCATTGAGCACCCAGGTGTCGCCCTCGCGCTTGGCAGTCGTCGTCATCCCGCCGCTCGTGCCGGAACCGACCAGTGGCTCGGTAAGACCGAAGCAGCCGATCTTTTCCCAACGCGCCATCGGCGGCAACCACTTCTGCTTCTGTTCTTCCGAGCCGTCGAGATAGATCGAGCCCATTGCCAGACCGCTGTGCACTCCGAAGAAGGTGCAGAACGAAGCGTCGACGCGTGCCAATTCCATTGCGACGAAGCCGAAGAGCTTCTGGCTCCCGCCAGCGCAGCCGTAGCCCTCGTACCCAAGGCCGCCAAGTCCGAGCTCTTTGAACGAAGGCAGCACCTCGAAGGGAAACGCGTCGTCGGACCAGTATTTGTTGATGATGGGTTGGACCCTGGTCTCCATGTATGTCCGTATCTGCTTGACCATCGCCAATTCGTCGGAAGTCAGGACATCGACCAACTGATAGAAGTCGCTGTTTGGCGCTGGCAAAGGTTTGGTCTTCTTGTCTTCCGTGGTTGTTGCGGTTGCCATCTCATTCTCCTGCTCAATGGTGCCGATCTCTCGGTATGATGCGTGAGTAGGGATACGACTTAATCCGACTATCCTCTTGAAGAACTCTGCGGCGGGTAGGATGCCTCTGCCCCATCTCTAGCGTGTCTGGGAGATCGTTCGTGTGGAGTGATGTGAGTTATAGCCAGGCGCTGAGCCCCGGAACGCGATCGGGTGTACTGGTTCGTCACGATGGCCTCCGATGTTGGACGCCAGTCCGGAGGAATCACGCCAACAGGATGCGGGGTAGAATCAGCCCGACTGTCGTCCAAGATGATTAGAAAAGCTGTAGCTCCGTCCGCGACTACGCCGGCCAGCAAATCCGCAGGTGCCCGCGACCCTATGGAAACGAGTTCGACCAAGGTCCCGGCTGCGTGGACAGGAGGAGGCCAGGCATCATCGAAACTACGGCAGAGAAACCGAGCGCGGCGAAGGGCAAATGTAATCGGTCCGCGATCGGCGTCACGACTAAACTGACCAAAGCAGAGGCGACGAGCGTGCCTGTCGAAACGTCTGCTCCGACGAAAGAGAGGACTGCCCATCGCGCCGCATGCGCCACCATGCCGATGCCCATCCGGAACGCCAGCATGCGCCATGGCATGGAAAAGAAGGTTCCAAAGGCGGCAACAGCGCACCCTGCCGCGACCACATCGGCCGCGAGTGGCACGGAGATGGACGCTCCGGTGGTCTGAATTGTTGCTCCACCGGCCGCGAGGCCGGCCAACACTCCGCTGCTGATCATGAGGATGGTTACACCAGCGTAGGCGAGGCGCACGATGCCAAAGGCACTCCCAAGTCGTTCGGCAGCAATGACAGTCTGTTCGGTGGTCTGCCCATTCTCGAAGAGAATCAGGGCTGCGAGCGCTATGGTGTCCAACATCGTGTCGTGCGTTTTCGGGACGCCAAGAGGTGAGGACTGGACACCCGCGGTCAGGGGCAGGCCGTATGCGCCTGGCTGAACAAAGCACCTCTCGTATAAGCTACCGCATGTTTTTGAACGTCGGTTCGGCTATTGATCACTGGACACGATCTTTGATCATTGCGGAAGCGTCTGCTTCGTTGGTTGTGACGCATTTGCGATTGGCGGCGCTTCAGAAATCAGCCGTGAGCTGCGCTGGCCGGTCAGATAAGACCACAGCCATTGGGATTGAACTCTCCAACGGTTCTGAAGTTGGGGGAGAGCCAAAAGGTGAACGAAAGCCCATATGAACCAAGTGAAAAAGCCTCCTATTTTCAGATGACCGGCCTCCAGGATGGCGAAATTCTTGCCGACGACTGCCATATTGCCCTTGTCCCGGTACCGAAACGCTCGTTTTCGTCCCCACCCGCCAATTTGATCGGAGATCAGACGTCCCACGTAGCGCCCCTGCTGGATTGCAGCTTGCGCAACTCCGGGTACAGGTCGCCCGTCCTGCTTTATGGACGCCGCGTCGCCGACGACGAATATGTTCGGCTCACTCGGCAAATTGAGAAAGGGCTCGACCAAAGCCCTGCCCGCCCGGTCCGTTTTGACGCCGAGCAGCTGAACGATCGGTGACGCGGCCACGCCTGCCGTCCACAACACGGTCGCGCTTGGGATTCTTGTGTCTTTTGCGATGACTCCCAGTGCGTCAACACCCTCGACCTTGACGCCTGTCAGGACCTTGACGCCCAGCTTCGCGAGACGCTTGGCGGCCTTCTTTGACAGTGAAGGAGCAAAGCTCGGAAGAACCCGGTCGCCTCCTTCCAGCAGGGTGATTGTGCTGGTAGCAGGATCGATTTGCCGGAAATTCCCACGCAGTGTGACGGTGACCAGTTGTGCGATCGATGCCGCGAGTTCGACGCCGGTCGGTCCGGCACCGACGAGCACAAAATTCATCTGGCGGGCGCGCTCGTTCTCGTCATCGGTCGCCTCTGCCATTTCGAACGCGCTCAAGATCTTCGTTCGGATCGCCTCGGCGTCGGCGAGATTCTTGAGACCCGGTGCAAAGGCTGCGAATTCGTCGCGGCCGAAATAGCTCGGACGCGTGCCTGTAGCGACCACGAGGAAATCGAACCGCACCTTGCGGATGCCGATGCCGGGACATAGAGCATCGACCGTGCGATGGGTTGAATCGACGTCGACAACGTCGGCAAGTATGACATTCAAATTGGCTTGCTTCGCCTCAAGCTGCCGGATAGGCGCCGCGATCTCGGATGGTGCAAGCACTGCCGTCGCCACCTGATAAAGCAGCGGCTGGAAGATATGATGATTGCGGCGATCGATCAGAACCACCTCCGCATCGGATCTCCTAAGGGCCCGTGCGGCTGCAACTCCCGCAAACCCCCCGCCTATAATCACGACACGCGGCCTTGCGCCTGGGACGTGAATCTCGAAGGGATCAGTTTCCGCCAACATCGTTCATCACCTCATCTGACAACCATGCAATGGAATATCTTCCCTATGCATCTCTCTTGTACTGATCTGCCGCGAGCCGAACGTGCTTGCTGCGTTCGCATATAGACAAGGTCAATCGGCGGATGACCGCGACCACGCCGGACGTGGCAATCAAGGTTCCAACGGGCGCGTTGAAGACGTAGGCGATGACGGATAGTACTGCCCCGACATAGATCACCCCAACAAGGAGATCCTGAAAAAGCCGGCCCTCTCGGGGCTGCCGTTCGAAGATCAGAAAAACCCGATGCTTATTAGGGACCAGGCGGCGTTGATCCACCAGATGACTTTCGCGATCCCTATGAACACACGTTGTAGCGTGGACGTGTTCGGCGGGCCGAGTTCGTAAGGAACTATGCCGTGATAGAGCATCAGGGTCGTGAGCGCCAAAAAAGAATGTCAACTGACCGACAAGACGACGTGTCGGGTGGCCACGTAGGAGAACACGCGTAACCAAGGCCCCCAGCGCTGCAAGCACACCAGTCTGTACGATAGGATCAGCGATGGCATTTAGGAGGTCAGTGTAGTTTGTCATTGTTCCTGGCAACGAACCTTGTGCCCCTACGGTTGGGCGGTTAGCCAAACGGTCATGCCGGGCTCCAGTCCATCTGTATTGCCGGTTGGTTCAAGGCGGAGCCGGAACGAATTGAGATCATGGTCGCCGACGGCACGGGCTGCGCGCCAGGTCGCGAACTCCCCGAGTGGACGCAGTTCCGTCACATGAGTATCGATTTGGCGGCCGTCTTGCGCCGTGAGCGTTAGGGCTTTGCCGACCGTTATTTCCTGCAGATCATCTTCGCGCAGTGTAAAGGCGAACCAGGCTTGGCCATCGGCCTCTAACGTCATTACCGGTTTTCCAGGCTGGATGATTTCGCCCGGCTCCGCAACGCGGATGCCGATCATCCCATCCGCCGGCGCTGTAAGTTTGGTCTTATTCAACTGGGCCTCGAGGTCCGCGACTGTCGCCTCTGCGAGAGCCACCCGGGCATCGGCCAGAAAGCGCTCCTCAGCGGTGGGACCTGCGGCTGCTTTTGCAGCTTGTGCACGCTTGAGATCGACGTCGGCTTTTGCCTTTGCAAGCGAGGCTGTACTCTGGTCGAGTGTTTGTTTGCTGGCGAAGACCTTGCCGGCAAGGTCGGATGCACGCGCATACGTCTGCTTCGCTAGCAGAAGATTGGCTTCAGCCGTCTGGACCGCCTGTGTGGCGATTGCCACCTCTTCCGCCCGCACACCTGAATAGACCCGATCCCGCTCAGCCTTGGCGCTCGCTGCAGCCGCCTTAGCTTCACCAACCGATGCTGTCAGCTCTGGATTGTCTAGCACGGCAAGAAGCTCACCCTTGTGGACATGCTGGCCCGGCGTCACCGCAATCGACGCCAGCCGGCCGGTTGTATCGGGTGCGATACGAATCTCGGTCTGCCGTACTATACCCGGAATCGGTCGCTTGCCCTGCTCCGCCGCTGCCTGTCCAACGATACATGTTATAGCGCTCGCGATAGCGAGTACGATTGCAAATCCGCGTCTCGATCTAACGCGCATCAGACATCCTCTTGCGCGAAGCCATCCGGGCAGCAACAACGGCAAGGATCGCGTAAACGACTGTCAGCACCCAAAGCCGCATCCAATCTCGCGAGACGTCCGCCAGAGTCGCTCCCATTTGGTTGACCCGCACCAGGCCGTCGATCCCGGAGGTGCTTGGAAGGACAAAACTGATCGTCCGAAGGATTGGCGGGATCGCTTCCAGCGGCCACGCGACGCCAACCAGAAAGAAGATCGGAAGACTGATCGCAATGAACAGCATTACCGCGGTCTCGCGCCGCTTGAACCAGCTACCGACGAACTGGCCGAGGAGGCTGACCGACAGGATGAAGGGAATGGCCAGGACGATCAGGTCGAGCACACGATCATTTGCAGAGAAACCGTAGACCCTTGGCAACACGACTAGGAACAAGGCATAGCCCGGCAACGCCAGCAGCAGATGCGCTAAGGTTTGACCAATCATCGCTGACACGGTGCCACGACGGCGGCGACCGCTGCGACCGCCGTGCTCATAGGCGACCCCACCTAACGTTGCGGAGCCCATCAGCAGCGTCTGCTGCAAGATCAATAGAAAAGCGGCCGGAACAACATAACTGGCATAACCGCCGGTGGGGTTGAACAGCGGCTGGTTCAGAATCTCGACAGGCGAGCTTTTCACGAGAGCAGCGCGGAACAGGCTGCCATCTGGCCGGGCGCCGCGCCCCGCGATATCCGTCGTTACCGCTCCTACTCCCTCCTGAATACCCTGCAATGTCCGGTTGTAGAGCAGGAAATAGGCCGAATCGACGTAGGCGGGCAATCTGGCTTGATCGCCCTTCAGTATCTCGCGCTCAGTTCCTGCTGGAATACTCAGGATACCGAACACTTCCCGGCGTGAGAGAGCCGCCTGCGCTTCTGCCAACGTCGTCGGTCGAAGCGCTACTTTCACTGCTTCGTCGGCATCGACCGCTTGGATGATCGTATGGCTGACGGCGGAGGAATCGTTGTCCACGACGGCGATTGGGATGTCCTTGATGAGCTGGCTGAGATAGGGTTGCGGGTAGAAAACACCGTAGATGATCGGCGCCACAACAATCAGGCCGAAGGCGCTGCGGTCGCGGATGACTCGGCCATATTCCTCAGTGAATGCCCGAACGATGCCGAACCTACAAGACGTGTGCCGTTCGGGAGCTTCGACCGGCCTTGGTAGCGGGTGCCGTGCAACAGAGCGCAGCCTCAGCCAGGCCAAGCCGAAATAGACCACGGCCAATCCCCCGAGCATCATGAAAGGTTGCACGGAATCTGCTACCGGAGCGCCACGGGCCGCTTGGTCGAACAGGATTTGGATGTACCAGCGCAGAGGCAGTATTGTGCCCCAGGCGAGGGCGAAGGCATTCATTGCCAGGACCGGAAAGCCGACGCCGGCGAAGCCGAAAGCCGGTGAGCAGATGACGCCGGTCAGGCTGAGACCGAAAGCCAGGTTCTTGACAAGGAGTTGCAGCAGTGCGCCCAACGACAAATAGGCAACGATCAGAAAACAAGCCGCAGAACCCGCCAACGCGGGGTCGCCACGGAATGGTATCTCGAAACCGCCGTGAATAATCATAAGCCCGGCAGCCATCATGACGAGGAATATCCCAAAGTAAGGTGCCAGCTTGCCGACAAGTGCGATGAGCATGCTGTCTCCGGCCGTGGAAAGCCATTCGCGCATGTTGCGCGACCCGAACTCGGAGCCGACCGCAAAGCCCCCCGAAATTGCCATCATGACATGGAGCACAGTCGGCAGGATCGCCCGTAGCAGAAACTGGGCGTAGTTCAATGCGGGATTGGTCAAGACATATTGTTCGACAACAAGCGCCCCTGGCGCGTAGGCAGTACTCTGTGACCCTGGCTGCAGGTCGGCGACGGCCGCCGATATCGCGGCCTGCAGCGCACTCGATGCGACATTGCCGGGCGTGAAGAACTGTTTGTTGAAGAAAATCACCGCTTGGGGTCGACTTCCTTTTGTGATGTTGCGCTCGAAATTATCTGGAATATAGACCGCCGCTATCGCATCGCCTGAACGGACGGCGTGCATGGCACCATTGAGATCGGAGGAACGTCTCGCCACGCTGACCCCGGGTGCTGAATTGATTGCCTGCACGAAGGTCTCGGACGTTTTGGACCGGTCCTGATCGACCACGTCCACCTGGAGATCGCGGATCACGGCATTGCTGAATGTTGCGGCAAGGATCGCAAAGGCAATCACCGGGATGCCGGCAACGAGCAGCAGCGCAACCTTGTCGCGCCAGATCCAGATCACCTCGCGGACGGCGACGTCGATAATCCCGAAACGACGCACGCTTGGCATCAGTGCGCTCCATTCCAGTCCGCGTAGGCACTCATGCCGGGCCTGAGGTTGGCGAGCTTCTCGATCGGATAGGCCCGCACCTCGAAGGTCCTGAGATCGAAGTCGCCGGTCGCGCGCGTGGCACGCCATCCGGCGTATTCACCGCGGGTGGCGATCGTGCGGACCTCGACGGTTATGGGAGTATCGCCAAGCGCAGGAATCTTGGCCGTGAACCGGTCGCCCACTTTCAGATCCTTGACCAGATCCTCGCGAAGATCGAAGCGCAACCAGATGTCGTCGAGATCCACAAGCGAGAGTAGCGGCACGCCGGGCGAGACATATTCGCCGAGTTCCACGCCGATCTGATACACCTGCCCCGCAATCGGGGCCTTGACGGTTAGCTCGTTAACCTGTGCCTGGAGGGTCGCGATCGCAGCCTCAGCTTTGGCGACGGCAGCCTTGGCCACGCCACGCTCCTGGGCAGTGTAGCCGGCCACAGCTTCCTGATAGGCAAGCTTTGCTTGCTCCAGAGTTCGCCTGGCCACATCCAGCGATGCGGTCGCCTCATCGAGCTTCGCCACTGGCTCGAAGCCGCCCGCAGTGACTTGCTTGACCCTGTCATACGTCTGTTGGTCAAGCGTCAGACTGGCCTCGGCCGACGCGACCGCAACCTTTCGTTCTGCAATATCCTCGGCGCGCGTGCCTACCTCAATGCGTGCCAGGTCGGCTAGGGCGACGGTCCTTGCGGCCTCCGCCTCATGGAGCTTCATCAACAGCTCCGGATTATCGATCGCCACGAGCAATTGCTGGGCCGCGATGTTGTTGCCACGTGAAACCGGCCGCTGCCCGACCCTGCCATCAACACGAGCCGCAATATCAATGCGCGTGGCGTCGGCTTCACCCTGCACCAGAAGCGGCTGCGGTTGAACGAGATACCATAATGACAAACCAACGATCGCCAGCACACTGAACGCAACGATGATCGCCGCCGCTTTCGAAGCCTTGGGCGGCTCAGCGGCCGCAAGATGGATTGGTGTGGGCTCGCCAAGATCATCGGTCTGATCTTTTGATATGCTTAGCGAGTCACGTGACGTGTCCGGCACCTTAAGTCTCCACTCGTTTGGTTGGGACAATATTTGATGGCGCTCGTTAACTGGTCTTGTCGGTTCCTGCTCCAAAGCACCAATTAGCTGACGCCTTGGGGTTCGACCGCACGGTTGAATGTCTCTTTCTACGAGCTTGGCATTTCGTGCGATTCTTAATCAGAAGCTGCAGCCGGATTTAAGGTTACAGTTATGACCCCACGGGCAATGTTTATGCCTTCCTGACCTTCGACAGAGATCGGCTGCAATGAAAATGCGCGCCTGTGCCACCAGCCAGGATATTTGCTCCTGCGCCGGGGCCGACCGACGCGTTTGCACCAATTCCGCTATACGTGCCGGCAAGCGCCCCCTTGGGCAGACCGTTGGTCTCCGCCAGGAGATAGCGCTCAGGAATGGTCTGCAAACGGTGTGCCGGAGAGTGTGATGTTGCAAAAACCGTTTGTGATCGCACAGCTCGTTACCGCCGTAACCACCCTGTTGAACGCAGCAAGCAACGCTACTGCTTTAAGTGATGCAATGTCGCCTGATGATAGTTCGAAGCCAGTAAATAGCTCGCCTAAATCACTATGATGTTCCAAAGCTGCCCACCAGGATACATTGACTCTGTAGCAACAAATTCCATTTAGTACTACGCCCCCGTGAACCGACTATCTCGAATGATAAAGTTGTTAAAGCGCGTGACTGTGGAAGTGGTTGGAATTGGTAATTGGTTTAATAGCCCATGACGAAATACGATGATGCGATCAAAGCCGCGCGAAATGCCAAGGCCGCTGAAGGGATGCGGAAGTGGCGAGCCGCCAAGTTCATCTGGCCACCGAACTCGCGCCGGGTTGCACCTGGGCAATCGATGTCTGGCGTCTCAGATGCCGGTGATCGAAGATCAACAGCGACCAAGACCAGCGAGACACTATCCCGCCGATCCGTTTCGAGCCTGTCTCAATGCTGTTTCGGCGATGGATCAGGCCTAGCCCTTCACGAACGCTAAGAGGTCGGGATTGATGACGTCGGCGTGAGTCGTGAGCATGCCGTGCGGATAGCCTTTGTAGACCTTGAGGTTGCCGTTTTTGACCAGCTTAACCGACAGGCGGCCGGCGTCGTCGATCGGCACCACCTGGTCGTCATCACCATGCATCACAAGCGTCGGCACGGTCATCGCCCTCAGGTCTCCTGTCTGGTCGGTTTCCGAGAAGGCCTTGATACCATCGTAGTGAGCCTTCGCGCCACCCATCATGCCTTGACGCCACCAATTCTGGATGACTCCCTGGTAGACCTTGGCACCCGGACGATTGAAGCCATAGAACGGGCCAGTGGGGAAATCGACGAACAACTGAGCACGGTTCTCAGCGACGCCCTTGCGGATGCCATCAAACACTTCCATTGGAAGGCCGCCCGGATTGGATGAAGTCTTCAGCATCAGTGGCGGTACGGCGCTGACAAGTACAGCCTTGGCGACCCGACCCTGCGGCTCACCATACCTCACAACGTAGCGAGCGACTTCGCCGCCGCCGGTCGAGTGGCCGATATGGACCGCGTTCTTCAGATTCAGGTGTTCGACGACGGTCGAGGCATCGGCAGCATAGTGATCCATATCGTGACCATAGCTTACTTGCTCGGAGCGACCATGCCCACGACGGTCGTGAGCAACAACACGGTAGCCGTTGTGAAGAAAGAAGAGCATTTGTGTATCCCAGTCGTCCGACGAAAGCGGCCAACCGTGATGGAAAACGATGGGCTGCGCATCCTTCGGACCCCAGTCCTTGTAGTAGATGGAAACGCCGTCTTTGGTTCGCACGTAGGCTTCAGTCATGGATTCAGTTCCTTTGCGGTGAGTTGACTTCTGTTGCGCTGCGAGCGTCGGGACGCTGATGGTAAGGGAAGTGGTTGCTCCGGCGATCAAAGCTTGTCGGCGCGTCAGAGGGAAAAAAGATTCAAAATTCACTTGAAGCTCCATCTGGTGGATTGGGCCGGGACGTTTGGCTTGTTTAGCCTTGCCACCGCCCAGGTTCTTGTCGTTTCCTCTGCCGTTTTGTATTTTTGTAGGGTCCAATTGTGCTGCGAGAGCATTGCAATCCGGCGGGCAAACGACCCGAACGCAGTCCCCTGTTCAGACTTTGCAACTACGGCGAGGCACCTGCCGGGACTTTGCCGTGCTGATGATCGAGGCCGCCCGTTTATTGGGATTAGCGGCGCGCTTTGTCACGCGTTACATTTACGTGCCAAGTCGCGATGGCTCGACAACTCGCGGCGGCGGATCGACTCATGCGTGGTGCCAAATCTATCTTCCGGGAGCCGGATGGGTGGAATTCGATCCGACGAACGGGATATTGGGAAACAGGGATCTGATCCGGGTGGCTGTTGCCCGTGACCCGCGGCAAGCCATTCCATTGACCGGAAGCTACGACGGTGACGCCTCCGCCTATGATGGAATGTCGGTGCAGGTGAATGTCACTACAGAGAACACGATGCCATAATTAAAGGTTTGCAGGGAACCCATTGTGGCTCCCTGCGTTGCCGCATGATTGTCAACAAGGCAGTCGGCTATCAATCAAGGAGAGACGATGAAGATACGCGCCGGGTTCACGTTGGGCTACGAGTGCCCGCAGCCGACAGCGATGTTGCTCGAGCTGATATTCATCCCTCGCGGCGTGTCGATCTTCTGACGGAACAGAAACTGACTTTCGACCAGCCAATCGATGCGTGGGGTTATAAGGATAGATTTGGCATGCCTGCACCCGTATCGTCGCCCCGCCCGGACTTACGACAATTTCCGCTGAATTTGTAATCTATGACGGCGGCGAGCCAGACGTCATTCCCCGAAATGCATCCAGCACTAAATCAAGGATTTGCCCGACGATGTGCTCGTCTTCCTCCTCGGCAGCCGCTATTGCGACACGGACAGACTGGGCGACTTTGCCTGGTCGCAGTTCTCATCGACACCCTTGGGATGGCCTCGGGTTGAGGCGATCCGGGACTATGTCCATGACCACATAACCTTCCACTATCAGAAAGCCGATCCCCTCAGGACAGCCTACGGCGGATATACGGACAGGACAGGCGTGTGCAGAGATTTTTCCCATCTCGCCATCACCCTTTGCCGCTGCATGAACATTCCCGCGCGTTATTGCACGGGCTATCTTGGCGACATCGGCGTCCCATTCAATCCGGATCCCATGGACTTCAGCGCATGGTTCGAGGTGTATCTTGGCGGCCACTGGCACACCGTCGATGCCCGCCACAATACGCCGCGCATAGGGCGCATACTCATGGCCACCGGGCGTGACGCAACCGACGTGGCCATATCCACCAGTTTCGGTGCCTCATTACTAACTCGCTTCGAGGTAATTACAGAGGAAGTAACGACGGCCAATCCGACCTAACCGAGGTCACTCCCAACGGCCCGTGCTGGTGGCACACGTTGACAGGTTAAGGGAGCGTTTTTGGCGTGACGGCGTGCGCCCCGCACCCCTATCACTGTTCGAGACCGTCGGAAGGCTTGCGCAATTGGTTTTCGATAACGGCGAACTTGATGTCGCTGTGGATATAGACTTAACAACCACCGTGCAGGAAGGTGCCAAATTAGCTGTCTATGGGACTCGGTACGAACGAAAACCAGAGTTGCGCGCGTTAGCTATCAAGATTCACGGAACGGCCTGCCTAGCGTGCGAAGCTGACTTGAAAAACGTTTATGGAGAGCTCGCTAAGGGCTACATTCATATCCATCACAAACGTCCCCTTTCGGTATCAGGCCCGACTATCGTAAATGCGGAAACTGATCTAGTTCCTTTGTGCCCCAATCGTTCTATCTTGCCCGCTTTCGTGTAGTGGCGATCGCCTCTAAGAAGCTTCGACTTTCTGCTGGGCTTTGTAGACTAGCATGCTCGACTCAAGCACATCCAATATCGATTAATTTATTTGGCCACAATATCCATATTGTCGGCCTCCCGGATAAGGCTGTCGCGGAAAGCCGCGAGCGGGTCCAAGCCGCCTTGCATGCATCCGGGTTGTCGATGCCGGTCAAGAAGGTAACCGTCAACCTTGCGCCCGCGGACCTTCCCAAGGAAGGCAGTCACTACGATCTTCCCATCGCCGTGGGGTTGATGGCCGGGCTCGGCGCCATCCCCGCCGATGTGCTGCAATCCTATGTCGTACTTGGCGAACTCTCGCTCGACGGCACCATCACGCATGTGGCGGGGGTTCTCCCTGCAGCCATCGCCGCTAACCGCCAGGATCGGGGGCTGATATGCCCGGCCCCGTGTGGACCTGAGGCTGCCTGGGCCGGACCCGAGATCGATATCCTTGCGCCGCGCAGCCTCATTGCCCTCGCCAACCACTTTCGCGGCACACAGGTTCTCTCCCGGCCCGAGCCGGCCATGCAGACGAGCGCGACCGGCCTGCCCGATCTTGCCGACATCCGCGGGCAGGAAAGCGCCCGGCGCGCACTCGAAGTCGCGGCGGCTGGCGGGCACAATCTCCTTATGTTGTGTGATATTAAATTTGACTAAGCGACCTTTCGGAAACCTCAGTTTTCGGGTGCAGACAACTGCATAAAACCTGCGCAGTGTCCGCTAAGGATCACGATGCTTGCTAAACACAACTCGACCGTAGACGGTCCGGTAATGGACACGAAAATACGGGCCGGTGTATGCGCGCCTCCATTATGGAGGACGCTGAACATCGACAAAAACAAAGGGTTGAACAATCTGGCGGAAAATTCCCACCTGCCGATGCGAAATGGGAGCGATTCAATGTTTCCGATAGTCGGGATGCTTGCAGCGGTTTTGACCACCGCGCGCAACTTCTTCGTTCCACCCATTTACGCCGTTCGGTACACCCAATGTATCTCCACCGCCTGAATGCCCTGCCAGAGTGGAAGGCCGTGCCGAAAACATGCGCCTGAAACAGGCATCTTAGTACCCCGAAAAGTTAGCCTGACATCGTGTTGACGGTTCGCCGGGGCACCAGAAACGGCTACTTCTTGAATTTAAACTCGGGCAGCTTTTGCAGCGCCTCTTTGGAGGCTCCCGCAAGCGTGATTTTGCGCCCGTCATCACTGATGTTCAGGCTCTCGTAGGGGATAGCGACCAAATAGCCACCGAGCCCCAGGAAACCCCCGACTTGCAGAATCGCAAAGAGGCTGCGATCCTTTGTGACAATGAGATCGTCAAGGGTACCAATTTTCTCGTCCTTATCGTTCTTGATTGCTGTTCCGACCAGTTCCGAAGTTTGAAAACCTTGGGCCACCTCCTTAACATTGACTTCGATAAGCGCCACCGCCGCCTGCACCAAGGTCTGGGGTGCTGCGGATGCAAACAGCACGGCGATTGACAGCATCACCCCTGATAGGGTGCGGCGGCTTACGCTATGAGGGCGCGTTGTTGTGAGGACGCCTGCATTCGAGTTATCGTCGAGCGATAGCATAGTAAATCTCCTTGTGGCAGAGCACCGGTTGTGATGCGGTAAAATGATGGTCAATCGCCCCTGTACGCCTTGACGATTGTCACTTCACGCAGAGGCGTCATCACGCTGCAGCGGCAAGGATCGCCTGATCAATCGCTGAGGACAGCGTCGCCACGCCGTAGGGGCTGTCGTGCCGTACACCATTCACGAAAAACGTCGGCGTTCCATTGACGCCGCTTCGCACACCTCCGATGAAGTCCCCTTGGATCTTGATCGCAAACGTGCCGGATGCGAGCGCGTCGCGCAGCGCGATTGGCGAAAGCTTCAGGTTTGCGGCCAGCGAAATGAGAAGCGGTATGCTCAATAGGTGTTGATTGGCAAAAATGGCCTGGTGCATCTGCCAGAAGACTCCGCGGCTGCCGGCGAATTCTGCTGCTTCGGCCGCCGCACCGGCGAAGGGATGGACCTCAACCAACGGGAAGTGCCGGTAGACAAGACGAAGCCGGTTTCCAAAGTGCTCCAGGATCTGAGCGAGGATCGGCTGCGCCGCCCCACAATGCGGACACTGGTAGTCGCCGTATTCGACAATCGTCACGATCGCATTGTCGTCTCCCAGGATATGGTCATGCGACGTTATGGGAATTCTGAGCTGTGCCATCTTTCTTCTCCATCGGAGGAAGCGCTTCGAGCGCATCCAGGATACCGTCAGCGCCTGGATTGACCGCAATAGGTGAGCAGTAGCTCCACGCGATCATCCCCTTTTCGTCGATGACAAAAAGCGCCCTCTCGGCAACCCCCTCCGCACTTCGATAGGCGCCGTAAGATTTGGCCACGTCACCCTTTGGCTCGAAATCCGACAGTAGTGCAAAGTGCAGCTTGCGTTCACGCGCGAACGCCTGATGACACCAGGCTCCATCGACCGAAATACCGAGCAGCTCTGCGCCGTGCTTGCGAAATTCGGGCAGGATGTGGTTATAAAGACTCATCTGGTCACCGCAGACGGGACTCCAATCGGCGGGGTAGAAAGCGAGGACCACGCGTCTACCCGTAAACTCGTTCAGGGACAGGGTTTGATCCGGCGTGACATGCAGGGTGAAGCCGGGAGCTCGTGTTCCTTTAGCAAGGGTGTTGGCCATGACTCTCTCCATAACTCAGCCCGATGCCGCTATGGCATCCGGCATATGTTCGCCTCGATGCTTGCGAAGCCTGAAGGCAAGCGCGAGCAAAGTTACGCCGAAAACAAGTGCGTGTGCTCCCATCCACCATGTGAGCACGAGGGCACCAATCAACGGACTTACAAGCAGAAGCGCCCCATAGATGATGGAAGCTATAGCACCAAAAACAAGCAACCAGCGGCCGTGGCTGATTTTGAGCGCGAAGGCCGCCCCAAGCATCAAGCCTCCCGACACCAAAGCCCAAGCAGCGACCATGAGGACGAAGGCGAGCACCGTAATGCCAGGCAACATCGCCGCGGCGATCCCGATTGCGATCCCGAACAGTCCATTGAGAAACAGGAGTCCCCAGCGTTCACCCTTACGGGCGCCTCGTACTGCCAGCGCCATGCTGAATAGCCCGTCAACGAGGCTATAGGCGGCGAAGACCAGCACGAAGGCCAGCATCGTTGCAGCCGGCACAATGAATGCAGCGACGCCAAACGTGATCGCCAACGCGCCCCGCAGTGCAACGACCCACCAGTTGTCTGCGAGCATCGCATTTCGTGCGCTCTCTAGGTCTGAATTGTAGGCCTGGAACCAGGTCATGGGGCACCTCGTCGGTCTGGTCGTTTTTTGCGAAGCTGTACTGCGCACCGTATCGGCGGGAGGAAACGATCGCCTTGACGATCGTCAACGGCGCGAAATCGGAGCTGTTGCATGGCCGCACGTCGTCAGATGTCGACTTCTTCCCGAAGCTCCGAATTGAACTCGGCGCGAAGGGAGGTAATGACCTTTGCTGCTCGCTCGCGAACTTCAGGATCCGTTCCAACGCGGAGTGCCTATCAAAAGTTATGACGACCGCCTGGCCTTTGCGAGGCCGGCGGCGGACAGGATCCGGCGATGTGCGGCATCACCGTGAACGACCGTGTGGCCTAGTCGTTGAATTTCGTTGAAGCGCGCGAGATCGGACTTGATGGCGATGTATGACATCTTTGCCACCCTCAAATGCAGTAGCAACGAGGCGCCCGACGCGTCCGCATTCACCCATCACAACATGTCGGTCGAGCAATGCGCTTTTCGTGCGAATTGCGGTTTCCGGCCACGTTCGCGACGCGCCTTCGCAGCATGAGCCCAACGTAACCGGGGACCGGCTACTTTTTTCCCGTCCGGCAGGCATCATGCGGACCTTCATCGGGTGACTGTTTCGCAAGGACATCCACGATTTGCTCATTGCGACTCCCCGGGGGGTGTGGATCGGAGAACACAATGCCCCGGAAGGCAAACTAGCAAGTGCTGGTCGCAAAATCCAAAGAACCTTCTGAACCGAGACGATGCGCCGGTCGCCACGATCTTCCGTAGCGCTTCCGGCGCATCATTCAAGCGGGTCGTCCTGGTCTAAGCTGATCGGCTGCCGCTGGTGCGTCAGACGCTGATGGTAATACGGTTATCGACCTTTGTAACTCCAGGCGCCCGCCAAGCGGCGCGTTCGGCTTCTTGACGCTCGGCCCAAGATCGAACTGTACCCTTCAGGATCACCTCGCCGCCGTTGGCTTCGACGGTGATGCGTTTGGCGTCAATCTCCGCACTGCGGCGGAAAGCTTCCTCTATCTTGCCCTTGATCTCGGACGGCGCCACGCTGGGCTTGAGAACAATCAGGTTTCTCACCCCCCTGACACCCTTGACCCGCCGCACCGCCTCCTCAGCGCGCGTGCGCTGGTAGTTCCACTCGGCGCTACCTTCGAGTTCTACCCAGCCACTCTTGACGGTCACCTTCATGTTCTGGGAGGAATACGGCAGCTCTGCCTTGAGGGCGGCGACCGCATCGCGTGCGATTTCCGGGTCTGGCCGTTCACTACCCGACGGAAGTCGGACTTCAATGTCGTTGGCGACACCGGCCACACCGGCGACACGCTTCACATCTCGTTCGGCTTGATATTTATGCATGTAGCTGCGCACGAAACCGGTTAGGGTCACGACGCCACCCTTTACGGCAACACCGATGTCCGTCGCATCGATGTCAGGGTCCCATTTCAATTCTGCTTCGACGTCGCGCTTAATGTCACTATCGGTCCTCATCTCAATCTCTCCCTTGGTTGGTGCGGTTTGACCTGCAACAGCAGGACTTGTGCAGCGAGAGAAATGCTAGGACGGGGACATCCTGACCGCCTTGACGGTTATCAGATTCGGGCAGAGCTGTTGCAACAGCTCGTCTAATGTCGGCTTGCTTGATCGCGCTGGGACTGGATGAGCAACGCTTCGTGGAGAAGCGCCAAACCTTGCATCGTCCGGCCGTAATCGAGGCGTCGCGATGCATATCCGTGCGCCATCTGCAGGAGTTCGGGGTTGGCAACTTCGAGATTGTCGATCGCTTCGCGTGTGAAAGTTTCGCTGCCGGTACGATCGATGCGTTTGACGATAGCGTCGCGAACTTCGATCGACACGCGAGGAAGCGGGTTGAGGGCACTGGATCTCATGGGAGCATGCACTTCTGCCGCAAGGAGCCGGTAGAACATACCGAACGCTGTCATGAGACCGGCTGCTTCTGGTTCTCCCCCGGCCCATCGAATCGCCATGTCAAGCAATTCGGGATTATGCTGGCTCAGGTCCGCCTTGATCTCGGCCAAGCAGGCGTCTGGTCCGAGGTCGTCGAATTCCCGCGAAATCCGTTCCCGGGTCAATTCCGTCACACGTGGCAACACACTCATCGACTGCCCTTCCTTCTTCGCGTAGGTAGCCGTGAAGATGCTAGAAAAAATGCGGCGCCTTTGTGACAGCACCGCATTCAGGTGGGGAGGCTCATCTGTGTCGTCGATCGTAGGCAAGTCCCCGCCAGTGCCGTCAATTGGACCGCACCGGGATGCGCTTTGAGCCGCTCTGCGCTTCAGCTGTCTTCGGGATCGTCACTGTCAAGACGCCGCTCTTGAACTGTGCCTGGGCTGCGCCCGCATTGATGCCGTCTGGTAAGGGCAAGGCTCGTTCAACAACACCGAAACTTCGCTCGCGCAGAATATAGCCGTTCTCATCGACCTCACGGTCGGTCTTTTTCTCACCGCGGATCACAAGTGTGCCATCGCTTACCTTGACGTCAATGTCCGCGTCGTCCATTCCCGGCAATTCCGCCGAGACCTTCACCTCTTTATCTGTATCGGCGACGTCAACCTGAATGCCGGAGCTGCCGTCAAGAAACGAGGCGGGGAAACCAGAGAAGGGCACATTAAATAGGCGCAGGAAATCATCGAAGGCACGGTTGACGTCGTTCTGCAGCGTCGCAACGGGATCACGCTCGCTGCGCGCTGCGGGCTCGAACCCGCGCGCAGACTTCCACGGGATAAGATCGGTCACTCGCATGGCATCCTCCTTTATTCTGACTTGACGTGGATCTTCTTGGTGGTGTTGGTAGCCTTGGGGATGGTCAGGCGGAGAACCCCGTCCTTCAGCAGGGCGTCGATGTGCTCGCCGTCCATTTCTTCTGAAAAGACAAAGCGGCGCTCATAGGTGCCGTCTCGAAATTCGATATAGGTGGGCATATACCCCTCCGGAGCGGCCGACGTCACACGAGCCGCAATTGTCAGGATACGTTTGTCGAGCGTGACATCAAGGCTCGCGGGATCGGCGCCCGGAATGTCAAGAAGCATGACGACCGTTTCTCCCTTTTCAAGGATGTCTGCCGGGGGCGTGAAGGTCGGACCGGAACTCGTAGGCTCGGTCGAGACTGAACTCCCGTTTGAAATGATCTGGTTCATCGCGGACTCCTGTTCAGTTGGCGGACATCACGACCGCGTCACCTTTATCTGGTGGGGTTTGTCATCCTCGGGGCGGGGTAAGGTCAGGGTGACGACGCCGCGCTCGAACTTGGCCGACGCCTTGTCGGCATCGATCAGAAATGGAAGCACGACGGTGCGTGCGAAGGGACCGTGCATTCGTTCCTGCCGTTGCACGAGAGTACCGTCATCGACTGTCTCTGGAGGTCGGTTCCCCCGCACGGTGACGGTGTCGCGACGGATCGTGATGTCGAGATTCTCGGGCGCAACGCCAGGGACCTCCCCCGCAACGATGCCGCCATCGGGACCCGTCCACAAATTCAGCAACGGGAATTCCGTTGCGGGATAAAAACGCAGGCCACCGAACAGTTTGTTCAGGTCGGTCTGCGCCCTTTGCATCTGGTGGACCGGATCAAATCGTCGGCCTGCAGGTGGCATTTCTCTGAACGTCGTCTCACCGCGCATGGCACCTCTCCTTTTGTCCGAAAGCATGGAATTTGGGAGCAACAATGCCCAGTCCGGTCGTCGGCGTCGTTGACGACCGTCAATTCATGTCGCCTGTCCAAGGATTATCGTCGCAAAGATGATCAGCGCCCTTTGGGCTCATCCGAAACGGAGAATGGAAGCGATGGCCAGCGCCGATCCCTATGACCAACTTGGAGTGGCACGGGATGCATCGCAGAAGGACATCCAGAAGGCCTATCGCCGGCTCGCCAAAAAACTTCATCCCGACCTCAATCCGGGGGACAAGGAGGCGCAGGGCAAATTTCAGGACCTCTCCGCCGCCTACGAGATCCTGAGCGATGAGGAGAAGCGAGCGCGTTTCGATCGCGGCGAAATCGATGCATCCGGCGCGGAGCAGCAGCAACAGCGATACTATCGCGACTTCGCGCAGGCTGGTACCGGTTCACAGCGCTATGAAGATTCGTCCGGTTTTGCCGATTTCGGCGACGCGAGCGACGTCTTTTCGACCTTCTTCTCCCAACGCGGCCGTCGCAATTTCCGTCTGCGCGGCGCTGATAGGCACTACCAACTCGAAGTGGATTTTCTGGATGCGGTGAACGGCGCATCACGCCGTATTACTCTGCCAGGAGGGTCCACCATAGACGTGTCTATTCCGCCTGGCACGCGCGATGGACAAACACTTCGTCTGGAGGGAAAGGGCGAACCCGGGCCGGATGGCGGCCAAGCTGGCGACGCATTGATCGAAATCGCCGTCCGACCGCACCCCTTCTTCAATCGTGACGGCAGGGATATCCGCCTCGATCTGCCGATCTCGCTGACCGAAGCGGTACTCGGTGGCAAGGTGACCGTGCCGACACCCACTGGGCCGGTCACGGCGACGATCCCCAAGGGGTCGAACACCGGTAAGACGCTTCGGCTGAAAGGCAAGGGCATTCCAGGGCGGGACGGCAGGCGCGGTGACGAATATCTTACCCTACAGGTGACGCTCCCCGATCCACCCGATGCCGAGCTTGAAGCGTTTGTCTCCCAATGGGCGGCGGGACGCTCCCATAATCCACGACGCAAGATGGGGTTATAATGTTCGATTCGACCGAGTTTTGCCGAATATCCGGTATCCAGCCAAAAGCACTCGCGGAATGGATCGAGGATGATTGGATTCGTCCGGTGCAACAGCACGATGGCTGGCGATTCTCGACAATAGACCTTATGCGAGCGCAGCTCATTCTTGATCTTCGTGGTGACATGGGTGTCAATGACCAGGGCATCGCCATTGTCCTGCATCTAGTGGATCAGATCCACGGACTTCGCCGGGCGCTCCGCGGTGCAGCGTCAACACTGGTCGAAGTCGCGCCTGCTCTGCGGAGCCGGGCATCCCGACTGAAAGGCCGACGTACTGCCATGTAAGCGCAGCTTTTAGAGGATCAATCAATGTCAATCAGGGAAGAGTTGAAGGTCGCCAAGGCAGAGTTCAGGCTTCTTACGTTTTATCAGCGTTTCGAACATGCCGTCATCCTGATCTTGACGGCGCTTATTGCATTTGTCGTTGTCGCCGCCGTCTGGAATCTCATCCTGAAAATTCTATCAGACTTCATCTTTTCCGGTAACTTCGATCCATTGGACTATTCGGTGTTTCAGGCTGTATTCGGCATGATATTCACTGTAATCATTGCCTTGGAATTCAAGAAATCCCTCCTGGTCGTTGCGGAGCGCAAGGATAGCGTCGTGCAGATACAAACGGTCGTGGTGATCGCCCTGCTCGCCATTTGCCGCAAGGTTATTATCCTTGACCTGACCGAGGCGGACGCCTGGCACATCCTTTCGCTGGCAGCGGCGATCCTCGCACTCGGTGCGGTCTACTGGCTCATCCGCGATCGTTATCGGGCCGATAAAGTCTCTGATTGAGAAAGATTATGGTGCATCGGTCTTAGAGCGGGTCTCGACAGGCGTGGCGGACGCGTCTTCGAACGTCTTATTGACGCCAACAAGCGCCGGTCGCAGGAGGCGATCATGATGCACATAACCGGACTGAATGACGTTCGTCACGGTTCCTGGCGCGTATCGCGGATCCGCAGCTTCGAAACTGGCTTCGTGTTTATGCGGGTTGAACGGCTCACCGATTGGGTCCAGGCGCTTGATCCCATGTTTATTGAAGGCGTCGACAAGCGCCCGCCGCGTCGCTTCGACCCCGGCCAGAACTCCGGCGACTGCCGGGTCCGAGCGCTTGTCATTCGGCACGCTGGCAATGGCACGTTCCAGATTGTCAACCACCGACAACAAATCGCTGGCAAAACCCGATGCCGCATATCTGATGGCTTCATCCCGATCCCGTCGTGCCTGATTGCGAATGTTTTCCTGCTCGGCAAGCGAGCGCAGCAAACGGTCCTTCGTCGCCGCCAATTCTGTAGTAACACCAGCAACCGATTGTTCCGGCCCTTGCAGGGGCGTTGCCGCGGGGGTATCACGCTCGGAATCGGGATGGTACTTCGGGGCGTCTTTCTCGGGCATGTGTCGGCCTCCCGTAATGGGTCCAGCTAATTTACGATTTGGAACCCTTTTGATTGTCGACCTCCTCAAACTCGGCATCTACGACTTCGTCATCGCCGGTCGTGGTCGACGTCTGGTCGCCAGCGCCCTCCGCCTTGGGCTGGCTGGCTTTATAGATCGCCTCTCCGAGCTTGGTGGCAGCTTGCGTCAAGGCGCGGGTCTTCGACTCGATTTCGCCAAGATTGTCGCCAGAAATCGCTGATTTGAGGTTGGACAGCGCCGTCTCGATGCCGGTCTTGTCTGCCGCTTCGAGCTTTTCGCCGTGCTCCGTCAAGGTCTTTTCCGTTGAGTGAATCAAACTCTCCGCCTGATTGCGCGCTTCAACAAGGGCGCGGCGCTTCTTATCCTCTTCCGCATGGGCCTCGGCTTCCTTCACCATCTTTTCAATGTCGGCTTCGGAAAGTCCGCCCGATGCCTGGATCCGGATCTGTTGCTCCTTGCCTGTGCCTCTATCCTTCGCCGAAACATTGACGATGCCATTGGCGTCGATGTCAAAGGTGACCTCGATTTGGGGCACGCCGCGCGGCGCCGGTGGAATGCCCACGAGATCGAACTGGCCCAACAGTTTGTTGTCGGCAGCCATCTCGCGTTCACCCTGGAAGACCCGGATCGTCACAGCCTGCTGGTTATCTTCGGCAGTCGAAAACACCTGGCTCTTCTTGGCCGGGATTGTGGTGTTGCGGTCGATAAGGCGCGTGAATACCCCGCCAAGCGTCTCGATGCCGAGTGAGAGCGGCGTCACGTCGAGTAGCAGGACATCCTTCACATCGCCTTGCAGAACACCGGCTTGGATCGCGGCACCTATGGCGACGACCTCATCCGGGTTCACGCCCTGGTGCGGATCCTTGCCAAAGTAGTTCTTCACGATTTCCTGAATTTTAGGCATGCGGGTCATGCCGCCGACAAGTACAACTTCGTCGATCTTCTTGGCGTCTATACCAGCGTCCTTGAGGGCCGCTATACACGGTCCGATCGTGCGCTGGACGAGATCGTCGACGAGGGTTTCAAATTTTGCGCGCGAGAGTTTGATATCGAGATGCTTCGGCCCGTTTTGATCGGCGGTGATGAATGGCAGGTTTATGGTTGTTTCCGTCGTGGAGGAAAGTTCGATCTTTGCCTTCTCTGCGGCCTCACGCAGGCGCTGCAAAGCGAGACGGTCGTTACGTAGATCGATGCCTTGCTGCTTCTTGAACTCGTCGGCGAGGAAATCCATGATGCGTTTGTCGAAGTCCTCACCGCCGAGGAACGTGTCGCCATTGGTCGCCTTTACCTCAAAGACACCCTCCCCAATGTCAAGAATCGAGATATCGAATGTACCGCCACCGAGATCATAGACGGCGATTGTCCCATGTCTCTTTTTCTCAAGCCCATATGCAAGGGCCGCCGCTGTCGGCTCGTTGATAATGCGCAGGACTTCAAGGCCAGCGATCTTGCCCGCATCTTTGGTTGCCTGACGCTGGGAGTCGTTAAAATACGCGGGGACAGTGATGACGGCCTTCTCGACTTTGTCTCCGAGATAACGTTCCGCCGTCTCCTTCATCTTCTGCAGGATAAAAGCGGAGATCTGGGAGGGAGAGTATTTTTTGCCATTTGCCTCCACCCATGCGTCGCCATTGTCGCCGCGGACAATCTTGTAGGGGACGAGCCCCTTATCCTTCTCGACAATGGGATCATCAAACCGACGGCCAATCAGTCGCTTGATAGCAAAGATGGTATTTTCCGGATTGGTTACGGCCTGGCGCTTCGCCGGTTGACCCACGAGTACTTCGCCGCCCTTACCGAACGCGACCATGGACGGTGTCGTCCGTGCTCCTTCAGCATTTTCGATCACCTTCCCCTGCTTGCCTTCCATTACGGCAACACAGGAATTCGTCGTTCCCAGATCGATACCGATCACCTTGGTGCCCATGTCCGCCTCCATCGCTGACTCTTCACTGCACGCGGGGGATGATCTTGGCCCACCGCAACGCTTGAGACGCACTCAACACCGTTCGCCAGGTGCCCGCCTTGACAATCGTCAACACGTCGAACACTCGCGAGAACGACTGGGATTAGTGGCAAGTGGGTCGTTGGGGAAGTAATTAACTCACCAACGACTTTGCTGGTGCCTGATCAACAACAGCATTAAAATTGACGGTGGTCAGCGCGGGCGGGGAAGCAACACGTCATACTGATGGCGATCTGCCAAAAGAACCCGTCATTGGCAGCAAATCTATAAAAAATGACACCAGGAGCGCAGCCATGAAATCCGATACAAGATCCGACATCGATATTAAACGCGACGTTGAGGAAGAACTCCGATCGAACCCCGACATTGATGCCACTGACATCGCCGTCGCCGTTAAAAGCGGCGTCGTTACGTTGAGCGGCTTCGTCCGCAGTTACAGTCAGAGGTGGGAAGCCGAACGCACCGTCAAGCGTGTCAATGGAGTCACAGGTGTGGCCAACGACATCGAAGTGCGCCTGCCTGTGTTCAATCAGCGACCAGACCCGGAGATTGCCCGCGACGCTGTTTCTGCCATCCAGGCCGATCTACCGTATTCTTCCGAGCATATCCGCGTGGTCGTCCGCGACGGCTGGCTGACGCTCGAGGGCCAGGTTGAGTGGTACTACTCGAAGGATCGGGCGGAACGTGCGGTTCGGCACGTTCGCGGGGTCAAAGGCGTCTCCAACCTCATCCAGGTCAGCCCGCGCGTACCGCCGGTGGAGGTCAAGCGTAAGATCGAAGAGTCCTTTCGTCGCAACGCCGAGGTCGATGCCAATCGGATAACCGTCGAGACCGATGGTGGAACCGTCACACTGAGCGGCTCCGTTCGATCTTGGGCTGAACGCCGGGAGGCTGAGCGGGTCGCCTGGCAGGTGCCAGGTGTCTCGCGCGTTGAAAACCTGATCACCGTCAGTCCATGACGTGATGACCCGCGATGCCTCCGCAATGGCAGGGACTGACGCGGGTCTACCACCGCTTCGCCACGAACACGGGCCTGGTTGTGCTTGAAGAGTCATTGCTGCACGCGCGATGCAGGCCGATTCTGCGGCTGGCGGTTGCGACGCTCTGATGAACCGTTTGCCCCAATGATTGATAATCGTCCGTCAGCATCAGCGTGGCCACGCTCCTCGTCTTGGAGACACAAAAAACATCTATGCCGTGGGAAGGGAGGCGAGCCATGCGCGCAAGGAGGCTCGGTCAAGCGCACCAGCATGATGTGCGAGGAGAATGCCGTTGCGGAATATCATCAGCATCGGAATACTCCTGATCTGAAAGCGCGCCGCCATTGCCGGTTCCGCTTCGGTGTCAACCTTCAGAAAGCGCAACGCGGGTTCCATCTCAGCGGTGACGGCCTCAAAATTCGGGGCCATCATCTTACACGGGCCACACCATTCGGCCCAAAAATCGGCGACCACCGGGATGTCATTGCGAGTGATGTGCCTGTCGAATGCAGCCTCGTCAACGGCGTGTGGGTGGCCATCGAATAGGCGTTCCCTGCATTTGCCACACTTCGCTCGTCTGGCGTCACGGTCGTCGCCTAGTCTGTTGACGCTCAGACAGTGAGGGCAGACAATTTTCATTGTTAAAGGCATCAGCACTATTCCATCGTTGATATCACACTTGGTAAATCTTCAGGCTTCAGAGGTTGTAGAGAAAAACCGGCAGTTTCAACAGGGCTGCGCGACTGGCGCCAGGCAGCACGATCGAACCCAATCGATCCTCGAATTTGAGGTTGCGAAAGGGTACGGCTATCAGGTGGCTACCAAAACCGACAAAGTCGCCGACAGCCAGGACAGCGAAGACCCGTTCGCGATCTCGACTGAAGATGAAATCATCGATGCGGCCTATGGTTTCGCCCTTGTCGTTCACCACCGATCGCACTTTGAGGGCATTGCCGCTGATACCTTTTGCAACCTCTTTAATGTCGAACGCTACGAGGCCAATTTCCTCGGCCGATGCGCCAGAAGGCGCCAACAGGAAGAGTGCGACTGCACAGGCAAGCGCCGATCTACGATGTGAACGTCTGCGTATCATGGATGATCCTGCCTCCATTTTCGTCACCTTGGCGTGGCGCGGTTTCGGCGTCATCGCGGCGCGCGATGACATCGGCAAGCGGAATATCTTCCAGACGCTTGTCGATCACGATTTCGTGGATACGGACGTGCTCGACACCCTGCTCTCGCATGATCTCCTCCGCCTGCCTTTCGGCCTCTTCCGATCGCACCCGCACCCAGAGTACAAGACCACCTTCCATCATCATGGTTTCGATCATCCTGGCTCGCTCGCGGGTAAGGAACCGTGTGGCGAGGGCTCCGATGCCTCCGCTCGCCGCGCCTGCCGCGGCGGCGGCAGCGAGAGCGGCGGCCAGGCTGCCGCCGGATGCAACTATGCTTAGAGCCGCGACGGTAGCACCGACATAGAACAGCACGCCAGTCGCTCCGACGCGTACCATCGAGACGTCGTCCCGCTGGATGAAGGCGCCGCGGGGAGTGCCCGGGACATCGGCGAGTTCGTCGACAGGAATGAACATGGTTCCGAAGCGGTCTCGGATGGTCTCAGAATCCGCCATAACGTCGATGTCCCCGCGATCGAAGCCAGCGTGTTCGAGAGCCTCCACCACATGGTCCAGAATCTTTGGGGTCCGGACGATGCCTGCAACTTCGCGGACAGCACTCTGTTCGAGGATTTCATCGGCTTCGGGCTTCATGGTCGTCCGCTCCTAAGGATAACGCCTTCATGCCTCCGGAATTCGTGACGCGCCTTGACGATCGTCAGGGAGATATCGCCGCTCAGGAGAAATCCTGCAATATTCCGTCGGCCAGCTTCCGGGTGTCGCGTACGACCAAGCTGCGTGGAGTTTCGAGTTCGATAACCCCCTGCCGTCGCAATTCGGTTATGGCGCGGCTCACCGTCTCGACCGCAATCCCGACATGATCCGCGATGTCATACCGCGACATCGGCAAAACCACCGGTGCACCGTGTTGTTCAGATAGTCGGCGCGACAATAGGCAAAGGTAGCTCGCGATCTTCTGCGCCGAGGTTGTGCGGCCCTGAATCAGTATATGGTCTTCGAGTCGGGAATTGGTCTGACACGTTCGCTCATAGAAGAACCGATAGAGCACGGGCTGCAGCGTCGCCAACGAATTGAAATCCCGACGTGCAATTCTTGCTGTCACCGTTTCATCTGTCGATACCTCGAAGGAAAATTGCCGGGTGTCATCACTCTTAAGACAGAAAAAATCACCCGGCATGATCAAGTCGACGATGCGTCGCTGTCCACTTTCAAGTATGAGGCACTTCCGAACGATCCCAGACAACACCCAACCGATTCCACCATTGGCAACGATAGAGTCACAGCAATCCGCACGCTCCCAACGCGCCAAGGTCACGACAGCGCCAAGTTCCTGCGTGAAGAACATCACATTGTCATCTCGTGGCAAATGAGGAGTTTGGCGCGGAACCTCGTCCGGAGGGGAGGAAATTTTATCAAGGCTGATTATGTTCATACCGTTCCTCCTTTAGCGATGAATACCAAGCATACCCGGCATGTCGTCGCGCGAGATCAGAAGTGCAGCGCCTTCGTCCTGGGCTTTGGAAATCCTCTCGCTCAAGCGAAGTGTCTCCTGCTAAGCCCCCCCCCGCGATCAACAAAGTGGCATCAGCATCGGCGGCAATCCTTACAAAGGAAATTCGGGGACTTTCCGTATCGTAATTTCCCTTAATCCAACCCGCTGTCCTCCAATCCATCAGGCCATCACACTCCTCCCAATTGATGTCTTGCCGAAGACAACAAGCTCCCATCCGCAGGATTGGCCGACTGTTGGTCGCGATGGTCAAACGGCCAATAAACAACACCCAGCGCAAAAATCGCCGTTGCAAGTGCCACGATATGGAGGAATTAGGAGATTGAGTGTGCGTCGGGCTGGTATTGCCTGGCGGCCAGCCTGCGAGTGTGTTGCGGATAAACCCGAAGCATTTTGGACGCAGGCCCAATTCGCGTGTGTCCCTGCGCTGAGCCGGGCTGGTGCGTTCCAGACTTCGATGGTCCGCAGCGTGAACGATTCGGCGCCCTCTTCATCGATTCGCGCACAGCGAATCGCGCGTTTTCGCCGTCACGCAGAGCAATGGGTGCATAACTTGCATCTCGTTTGTGTCGGACGATGCCGAAACCAGGAGCTGATAAAACATGCCAATGCCAACCTTACTTAGGCCCGTTGTCCACATCGGTTGCGGAGTTGCGCGCCATGTCGAGAAGTTCCGGGTTTTCGCGCGTCAGGCAATCGTGATTTCCGTAGGCAGGCCTCCGGCTCGAGATCATCTCCCGGGTCCATTTGGTCACACGATGAAGAGAATTCCTTGGCAGCGTTCCTTCTGGAGCGATTCCATTTTGCACAAAATGGGTGGGGCTTGTGCGAAAGAAAAATTAAGGATCCGTAGAAGAAAGTGCCGACGGTCGCAGCAACGCACCTTTGACTTAGGGCCATGTTCATTGACCACCGTCAACGCGCTGCCGGCGGCAGGATCTAAACTGAGTGCTCCGAGAAGAAGCCCCGCCCCAGGATCTTCTGCGAGGAGCAAAACATGTGGATTGGCAGTGATCGCCTTTTGCAAGAACTTCAGTCCGCCGTCATAACGTGTCGTCGCGACGTCCGGTTCGAACGGATACGTTACGAGAGGAATCGTGTTCGCCGCGCGCCGTTGGCCGCCCTTGCACCCACAGCGCAGGCAAGGGCGACACCAGCTACAGACGAGACGACGGCCTATTTCCTTCGCAGCGAAATGGCAGAATTTCTTGCAGTTATCACCCGCCGCTATACGGTATTGCTAAGGCCCTGGCTGAATTTTTGATGGAATTGCCACCGTGGCGATGACATCTTGCAGCAATTATGCGCGATTGGATACTGAGCGTTTCGTCTCCACACCCACGTCCGTCGATCTGCAAACTCCAGCAGTCGCAAACGGAACGCAGACAGAAATGTTTGGGCATTATCGGAACGTAAGCACGGAAGGTCGGTCGTGTCACCTGAATGGATTTCCGCATGGGCCAATCTAATGACCGGTATGGCGGCTCTTCTGGCTGGCTGGGCCGGGATGCGCGGGCTCAATGCATGGCGGGCCGAAACAGTCGGCAGGCGAAAGGCCGAGCTGGCGGAAGAGGTTTTGGCTGGTTTCTATCGCACCAGGGATATTCTGACATGGGCGCGATTTCCCGCGTCGGATGCCGATCAAGGTGAAACTGCTCGGCTAGAAATTGGCCAGGATGATGATGAGCCCGAAAAGAGCGAGATCATCGCCCCCGTGGACCGCTTGACGAAGGAAAGCCAGGTCTTCTCTGAGCTCCGGGCGAGCCGGTACCGCTTCATGGCTTACTTCGGCGAAGAGGCTGCGCGGCCGTTTGACGAGATAAGGGCAATTCACAATGAAATTGTCGATTCGGCCCGCAATTTGGTCCGCACGCATGGGCAGGACCCAGCCGGACGAGAACAAGAACGCAATCAATGGGAGGCCGCGATCGGTTGGGGAGAAACGGAGGGAGACTCTCTGAGGAAGAGACTTGACCTTGCAGTAAAGGCGGTCGAGCAGACCTGCCGCCCCCTAATCGAGGAACGTCATAAGGCGCGTCGCGATAGTATCTTCTAATGGTTTTGAGTGCATGACTTCACCAGTGTATATCGTGGCGCGGCGTTGATCGTTTCCACCAAATTGCGCTCGACGTAGGGGTTGAAGGACCCGCAGAATCTACCGGGCCGAGCAGCTCGCGGGGCTTTCCGTCGTTCCCACGACCATGCCACAGCCGCACGAGGCTAAGGGCCGCCCGCAATTTCGCACCTTAATCGCGGGCCATCGTCACGCCCGCTTGAACCAGCTTTCGTCGGTGTCATCTTTAGATTTTGCCGCTGCAGGCGTCGCGTCCAATCTCGCGATACGACATTGCGGCTATCTGGCGGTTTGGGTTGAAACCGCGAGGGGAGCGCCGAACGAACTCAAATAGCGCAGCCTGATCCATCACCGGAACCCCATGTCATCCAAATCATTGGCCTGGAAGCGCTTGAGGCTGGCGAGCATAACGATGTGCTGAAGCGGACACCCTCAGCACAGCAAATATCCGCTCACCCCTGCCCCGTTGAAAGGCTCGCGAGAACTGAAAGCCGGACAGCTTGGCCGAGCTGATGCACCCCCAAGCGGTCCATCATATGTGAGCGGTGAACCTCGACCGTGCGCACACTAATACCGAGGCGGAAGGCAATAACCTTGTTTGGCTGCCCGGCCACCAGCGCCTCGAGAACCTGCCGCTCTCGTGGACTGAGCGTATCGATCAGCACTTCCGCCGCAGCAATATCATCCGTTCGCCCCTTAGCGGCGCCGGTCTTCAGCGCGGACTCAATCGCCGCTATCAGGGCGTCGTCGCTGTAGGGCTTTTCAATGAAGTCCACAGCTCCGGCCTTCATCACTCGGACCGCGGTCTGCACGTCGCCTTGAGCCGTTATCACAATGACCGGCAAGTCCCGGTTTACCGGCAGCAAGCGAGCCAAAACCTCGAAGCCGTCCATCTCCGGCATGCGAAGATCCAGCAGAGCGCAGCCCGCGGGCAAGTCGCCCGCGACGCCGAGGAATGCGTTTGGCGTGGCATACGACACCACGCGGAAACCGACGGCATCCAGTAGCCGCTCCAGCGACCGGCGGATCGCCGGGTCGTCATCAACAATATATATGGATCGCTCGGCGGCCATCTTCGGCTCATCGCTCCACCGGGACAGGCAGCGTCACGCGAAAAATTGCTCCGCCGCCGCGATTTGGCTCATAACGCAACCTGCCCCCGTGGGCCTCGACAATCGATCGGCAGATCGAGAGGCCCAATCCCATGCCATTGCTTTTTGTGGTCTGAAATGGCTCGAAGAGGTGTTCGGCAATATCGTCCGGCAGGCCCGAACCACGATCTGCTACAGCGATATCAATCGTCTCGTCATCGAGCAACGTCGTGGCCACGTCCAACTCACGCCCCTCACTCTCTGCTAACGCCTCACGCGCATTGCGTATCAGGTTAAGCATGACCTGCTGCAGTTGAATTCGGTTCCCCATCACCGCGTCAGCCCGCGGATCGAAGCTCAGCCGGACCTGCACGCCGTGGTCTCCGGTTCCCGCGGAGGCAAAAGCACTCGCCTCGCGGATCAAGTCGGGCAGTTTTTCGAGCCGCATTTCCGTCTCCCCGCGCGAAACGAACTCTCGCAGGCGCCGAATGATCTCGCCGGCGCGGAGCGCCTGATCGGCGGCTTCGTCGAGGACATCGCGTACGGTGTCGACCCTGGGCGCGGCGTTGGCCATCATCCGGCGCCCAGCGTTAACCGAATTGGTGAACGCGGTCAGCGGCTGGTTCAATTCATGCGCCAACGCGCCAGCCATCTGACCCGCAGCGCTCAGCCGCGACGCATGAAGCAGCTCCAATTGCAGCTCCTGCGCTCGGACATCCGCTCGCATGCGCTCTTCGGCTTCGAGCGTCAGTTGTTGGAGCGCGTCCGCCAATTCCGACGTTCGTTCCGCCACCCGCTGCTCCAACGATTCGTTGAGGCGTCGAAGATTGTCTTCAAGCTGTCTCTGTCCCCTCAGATCGCGGCTGACGGTCGCTATGTTCATAGGGCGGCCCGTGATCACGTCGTCGATGCGGAACCAATCGACGAGGAAGGGAATGTCTTCTCCAGTTTTAAAGTGCCGGAGATTGAGCTCGCCGAGCCAGCGTCCGGTCCTCATCACCCGCGGAATCAACTCACGATGCGCCCGATTCCGCTCATCGGGAGCCAGGAAATCGACGATATTAAACCGCTCCATTTCCTCAATGCCAGAAAGGCCCAGTAGCTCGCAGCCAGCCTTGTTGAGATATTGCGGCGTGCCATCTAAGCGGGCGAAACCAACGAACTCGGACGACCGCTCGATCAGGCTCGCCAGACGCCGTTGCTGAGCCTCCACGTGCCAGCGTTGGATGGCGAGCGTTGCTTGGCTCGCCGCAATTCCGAGAAGCAGTCGATGCGTCTCGCTCGGAAAACTCGGATTGACGGAACCCGCGATAATCGCCGCGTCCCCGCCAAAGCCCATCGGCATCGCCGCGATTTGTAACGTTCCCTTTCCAAGCGGGTTGTCAATTGCGAATGTCTGCTCGCGGCTTCCAAGCCACGCACCGCGTAGGATGCGTTCAATATGACCAGACGACCCAACGGATACCGCTTGGCTCGTGCGCATCACGTCGACCGCAGCGTCGTCGCGTACCCTTGGCGCAGACACATAAATGACGTCTGCATTGAGCATCGAAATCAATGCGGCCGCCACACTGTCGGCGATCTGCCGCGAATTATAGTCTTTCCAGATTGCCGGCAGCGTAGAAAGCGCGACGAGATCGCGGATGCAGTGCCTAAGCTCTTGCGGCTCGGTAAGCTCATCGACCCTGGGCATGTCACCTGATCCAAATACAAACGGACTGAGATATTCAGCGCCTGTTCCGACGCCGAATCAGAACTGCAGAGATTCACCTTCGAAACGGGCGATCCGCGGTTGCAATGCTTTATGGCTTCGCACAGGCCGGACGTGGCTATTTCTTACGGCCCGTCCACACAACTGAGACAACGTAAAAAACCACTCTACACCACCCACGTCAATTGCCGATTGGATTGATTCCAACGTTTGGCACCCTCGGTTTCGGGCGCGATGATGTTGTCGGATGGGCTTTCGCTCCCCCCAGAGGTCCTTCTGTCCGCTCTCGGGGCCGCCGCAATGGCACCAATCGCTGACACTCGGCGGGGAGACACTGTGAAAGAATACCCGTGCGCATGCGCCAGACTCATCCTGTCATGGCCACATCGGACTCTGCCGATCCGTTTCTTCGTCGTAGAACTGTGTCGGCACGAACAAAACCGCCAATCAGAGTGTCGTCAGTTGCCGGGAAGTGCTTCTTGCAGGAGTCACAGCACTGCCGATGTCGCCGCACGCACATCGACTATTATCAGATTTCGCTGGCGGGCATGACAAAAATGACGATAATTACCTAATCTGGCTGGCAATCCCCGGGCGCGGCAATGTTCGCGCGTCACGATTCGCAGAGGCAAGGAAATGGCAAAACTCAGGGATCCGCTCGACGCCGCAAATGAGCAACAAAACTATGCTGTCCTGAAGCGGCTGAGAAATTCCGAGGATGTCGGTGCGGACCTGCAGCGGGTCCTCGATATGATGATCGGCGTAACGCGCGCAGAATTTGGCACGCTGCAGCGCTTCGACCAACGAGCCGACTGCCTGACAATTGTTGCCAGTCGCGGATTCTCTAGTGAAGCCCTAACTTTTTTCGGCGTCGTACGCCGCGACACTAACACCACATGCGCTGCCGCGCTGACGCGGCGCATGCGTATCTTTGTCGAGGACGTCTCGACGAGCTACCTATTTGTGGGCACGAGCGAGCTCGATATGCTGCGTGCCCACGGTATTGCCGCGGCTCATTCGACGCCCCTCATCAGCAGCAACGGCCGCCTCTTTGGCGTGTTCACAGCGCACTTTCGCGAACCGCAGAAAGAGAGCGAGTTCGATCATGCTCCGCTGGATCGGCTCGCCGTCCAAGTTGCGGACAACCTGGAGCAACGAGAGGGCCTGGTACCGAGCCGGCACGTTCACGGCAGGGAGGTCCCAAAGCACTCTTAACCGGGAGACTGATTATGGGGACAACACAGACGCGCATCGATGGACTTATGCACCGGAACGACGCCGGATCAACTCCTGAGCAATGCGCGGACGATCGCCGAAACATAACACAAGCTCGGATCGGAGGACTGACATGAATTCAACGGCCCAGCCCATTCCTTTTGGCGGATCCATGTTGGGTGAGCACCGCCATGTCTGCGCGTTCTTCAACTCGGCGGAAGAGGAATACGACACGCTGGTGCCGTTCATTTGCGACGGCATCAACTGCGGCCAGCGCGCCTATCATGTGCTCCCTGATAGGCATAGGCAGGATCACCTCCAGCGGTTGCGCAACGCTGGCATCGACGTCGAGAGGGCGATGAAAAGCCGCCAACTCGAAGTCGTGCTGCCACAGGACACCTATCTCAAGACTGGACGTTTTGACAAGGACGCTATGCTCGTCCTCATCCAGGAAGCCTTGAAGGCCGGCGCCGCGCTCGGCTTCCCGTTGACGCGCATGATCGCGCACGCTGAAACTGCCGTAGAAGACTGGAAGAGCGGGATCGATTGGATTGAATACGAGATGCGGCTCAATAGCGTGCTGCCGAATTACGACGACCCGGTGATCTGCACCTTCGACGTCAATCTGCTGACGGCGCCGCATGCCGTCGATATTCTTCGCACGCATCCGATGGTCATCATCGGAGGCGTTTTGGTCGAAAATAGCTTCTTCACGCGCCCGGAGGACTTTATCCGCGAGGTGCATTCGCGAACTGAACCCAGCCGATCCTATATGGGATAGCCCGACGAAGCTCCAAGTCCATTTTGACGATCGCCACGTTCGCAACATTCTCAGACACCGCGCGCCGCCGATCGGGCGTACTGTCGCCATTCAACACATCATAGAACGGTGCTATCGACGCCTCGCCGGGCCTTATGAGAGTGGACTAGTTTTGGCATAATCAGATCGATACCGCGGAGATGTATGGCGCCGGCGCCGCCGAGACCCGACGCGGCGATCAAACGGGGGGATGGTCGCGTCGATCGCGGTGAAGTTTCCGCTGGGTCAAGCGGCGGAAGTGTATCAATGCCTCGCGGCCAGCCATGTGCTCGGAAAAATCGTCCTACGCCTGCAGCCGGATTGACCGCGCGCTCCGATGAACAGTCTGGTTCCCTTTGCCGCGCGTCGCCGAGCGCGTTGACCGTCGTCAATGCGCTGCGCCGTGTATCGCGCTAGTAAAGGCTCCAGTTGCGCCAGTTGAGGGCGATCCGATATTCGCGCCGGCGGATGCCGATACCGCGGCATTGCGCCTGCGCATCGACCTGGGCACGAGCTTGATCGACACGGCAGACAAGTTCGCCGACGTGCTTGTGCACCAAGGCCGCGCGATCAAGGCCGTGAGATGAACCCGTGAGGTATATGATGCCGAAGGTCGATCCGAGCGATGAGAGGATGTTTCCGAAATTCTCGGCGGCGGAAATCGATCGGCTTTGTCGCTTCGGCCACCAGCAGCGTTACAGCAAGGGCCAGCCGCTGTTCGTGACGGGAGAGATCGCGCCCGGCATGTTTCTGCTCAAGAGCGGTCGCGCCCAGGTGACAGGACGCGACCCGCTCGGACATCTCACTCCGATCGTGGAAGAGACTGCAGGCGATTTCGTCGCCGAAGTGGAACAACTTTCCGGTCGGCCGGCGCTGGTGGACGTTCACGCGGTCGACGATATCGAGGCCATTCTCATTCCGGCCGAGAACCTGCGCAGCGTCATGATCGCGGAGCCAGAGCTTGGCGACCGCATCATGCGCGCATTAATTCTGCGCCGCGTCTCACTGATTGAAGCAGGCGCCGGCGGACCGGTGCTGATCGGGCACGACGACGCTCCGGATGTCGTGCGGCTGCAAGGCTTCCTCGCTCGGAACGCCTATCCCTATCAGATGCTCGATCCTGCGAAGGATCGCGATGCCGCGGATCTTGTCGACAGATATGCGCCGGATTCGAGCAACCTTCCACTGGCGGTATGTCCAAAGGGCACCATCCTAAAGAACCCCAGTGAGGCAGACCTAGCACGCGCCCTCGGAATGGTGCGGAGGGACGGTCGAGATCGAACGTACGACGTCGCCATCGTGGGCGCCGGCCCCGCGGGTCTTGCCACCGCGGTCTATGCGGCGTCCGAAGGGCTTTCGATCGTGGTCTTCGACGCACAGGCGTTCGGTGGACAGGCCGGGGCGAGCGCGCGCATCGAGAACTACCTCGGATTCCCGACCGGCATTTCTGGCCGGGACCTCACTGGGCGAGCCTATGTGCAGGCGCAAAAATTCGGCGCCGAAATGGCGATCCCTTCCACCATCGCACGCCTTGACTGCGGTCACAAACCGCTGATGCTTGAATTCGCGGACGGAGATCTCACCAAGGCTTCAGCCGTGGTGATTGCCTCCGGCGCACGTTACCGTCGGCTCGACATCCCCAATCTGAGCGAGTTCGAAGGACGAGGCGTGTGGTATTGGGCCTCGCCCATCGAGGCGAGGCTTTGCCGGCGCGAAGAAATCGTCCTTGTCGGAGGCGGCAACTCCGCGGGGCAGGCCGCCGTGTTCTTGCGCGACTACGCCGCCAAGATCTGGCTGGTCGTGCGTGGGCCAAGCCTGTCCGAAAGCATGTCCCGATATCTCATTGACCGGATTTATGCGACCAGCACCATCGAGGTGCTCACGAACACCGAGGTTGTCGCGCTCACGGGCTCACCGCAACGACAGCTTGAGCGCATCCGGTGGCGCAACCGGGTTTCAGGTGAAGAAACGGAACGGCCGGTTCGGCATCTGTTTTTGTTCATCGGAGCCGAGCCGGAGTCTGGGTGGCTGCACGGCTGCGTTTCTCTCGACGCCAAAGGCTTCGTGCACACAGGTGCGAGCGTGCCGCAGGCGATCCGCTCCGCCATCGACGGAGCAGAACCGCTGTCGCTGCAATCCAGCATTCCCGGCGTCTTCGCGGTCGGGGACGTGCGCTCCGGCTCGGTCAAACGCGTCGGCGCTGCGATCGGCGAAGGAGCCGAAGTGGTCGCCCAACTGCATACCTATCTTGCGGGCAAAGCGAAGGCCGCCGCCGAGCTTCCGCCCATCTCTCCGCCTCCAACAAAGTGATGTCAGGCCCTTGTCGCGGCCTGACGCAGCAACGCCAGATAACGTCGGCTCCTTTTTTCGACCGGCAACACGATCTGGCAATGGGTCTCAACGAGACGAGTTACCCGTGTAGTCGGCACGTCAGGCAGGCAACCAAGAGGCAGCTCGCCAAATAGGTAGCACAGTATCATTTTAACCACGGGATGGGATTTTCTCTTACCACCCGTATATCAGTTTTGCAGTTGAGAGCCAAATTTCGACAATTGCTTTCGTTCATGCCGGGTACGGCATGAAGTGCCTCCGAGGATTGGCGAGAAAAATTCTACTTTTCGTGTCAATTATTCATTGGAATAGCCGGAAGCAAAATCCGCGTAGGAACGTTCCAGCAAGGATAACCGCCACCTGGTTCTAACGTGACAGCCAAGTGCGGCTCGCCATCGATTTTGGTGGTATCGGCAACACCTGGATGGGGCATCGCGCAAGCAAAAACAATACTTCCCCGGACAATTAGGTAGCCAGGTTCCAGAGGGTACAACACGGTTTCAGTAATATAGAAAGCTTGAGGAGAGTTTAGTTCCGGGGCGTTTTTCATCTAATAATCCTCGTTGCCAACCATATGATTGGCAACAGCGAAAGATTTTTTTGATCCATGCCCTACGGCAAAATCCAAAGAGCCGGCGCACTCGGAATTTCAAAGCTGGGTGACTGGGCATTGTCTCCGACGTTTGTCAAATGGCTCATTTGAAACGGCGAGGATGCCAAGGAACCAGTGGACTTATTATTACAGAGGGGTATTAGGCCGGGCAATTAGTGCAGAGGATCATAAACATATGGAAGAACAAACACTTTGGGTAGCCCGACCAGTTTTGAGAGACGTATTTATAAATCCAGTTTATTACCTATTGGCGATGACTGGTGTTGGTGCAATGATCCCGCTTTATGCCATCGGTAAAAGTACACGCTGACCACTCACAGGCTTATCGTAGAGGTCGGTATAATTTCTAAGCGGGTTGACGACATCGAGCTTTATCGTATCAAGGACACTAAATCTAACCAAGGCTTGATCGACAGATTGCTCCAAATTGGATCGGTGAGTGTGAATACAACCGATGCGTCTGGTAACTGGAATCTGCAAAAAATAACGTCACCAAGACAGGCCCGTGAAACCATTCGCCACGCCACTGAACAGCTGAAACAAAGTCGCAACGTTCTCATTCACACCGAGTAGCAATCTAACAGTTCAAGGTTGGAATGGATGGGTGTTGCGCACGGCGACGGTAAAAAAAATGACAGGCTATGTGCTCTCCCGAACAAAGTGGATCTTCTCGGTTCCAGACGGCATAGAGGTTCCAAATCGGGGCTGTCTAGCGGCTGAAGTTGCGCGAGAAGAATGCCGCGGACTGACAGCCTTGGGCGGATGAAGCGCCTATCTTTCCCCAACCTCGATTAAATGGCTCGCAAGATTTTCCATCATTGTCTGCGTCGAGATTGCCCCAATATCCGGGTTGGCCGCGATGTGCGGGAGCAAGCCCCTCTCCGGTTACTTAGCGAGATGTGCAATCAATTGCGATCCATGTGAACGCTTTAATCGTGGCATCTCGGTAATGGCGTTGGGAACCGCCGACGGAAAGAGGAGAATTTTGCCAATAAGCGTAGCAGCTGTGCAATACCATTTCTTGAGAACCTCTCCGAACATGGCTAATCGTTATTCAGTGGACGCGGTGCTCCTCCCATTTTGCCGCTTCCACTGTTCCCCTCTGGAGGTTTTACATCCTTCACAATTGGGCCGGGCTTTTCAGTCCGGCTTTTTTGCATTCGTGAACGCCGCGGTGACGAATATCTTTCGTGCCTGGCGTCAGGCCTGAAGGCCGGATTAGATGAAGATACCCGACGCAACATCGCTGCTGAGGGATTGGATTCGAACCAGTCACCTACAGAATAATGATCCGAATGCTCTCCACCTCGGCGAACTACAGTCCTGGGAAAACCAGCTGCTGTGAACCGCCACCGACAAGACCAGCAAAACGCTGGTTAAGCACTTTCCTTCAGATAATCGTGGAAGATGTTGGCTTCTTTCGCTGCATCGATAAACGCGGCACGCGCTTCTGCGGTGCCCGCCTCTCCTTCCAGGGCGTCAAAGCACAGCTGGCGGGCAATCTTCAATCTAGGTCCGTCGTATATCGGCCATTTCATAAACAAAAACTCTGCCGCTTGCGTGACGGAACAGATATTCGTCGGCTTCCCAAGGCGGGCGGCCTCGATGGTAACTGGCGGGAAGGATTTAATCATGGGCTGAAACTCCTATAACATTCAGGTTCCACACCGGTTCGCAGGATACAATACTGCCGCACCTTACAGCCGTATGACGCGTTTCTGCGAATCTGTTTTGTTATCCCGCGGCGCTGGTAGCAGCGGACCTTTCTACCGCAATAAACGGCCGTACTTCACTTACGGCCTGGGTAATCCGTGCGTTGAGGTTGGCGGTGGCAATTTCATAGTCCAGAAAATCACGATCGACGGCAGAAACACGGTCGGCAATGTGTGTGCCATGAAGAAGCCGAAGTGCGGACGCAGTTGGTGCTCGGTAATCAACGCATGCCGGTCACTGCCTCCTGTGGCCGTCAGGAGAATGGGTTTGCCCTCCAAGGCCAGCGGATCGAGCAAATCAATGAGGTGCTTGAAAAACCCGGTGTAGCTGCCTTTATAGGTCGGCGTTCCGACCACAAGAACGTCAGCTGCCAGTATCTTCTCAACAATGCGCGTTGAGGGGCGTCAAGATCCTTGACGTGGCGGGCTACGCCAAGGCTGTCAGTGAAATCAACCAGATCAAAGAGGAAGAAGCCGCTTCCCTGCGGCTTCTTCAGACGAGACGAAGATTAGCTGTCCGGCAGTCCGGGAGGGTTGGTCGTAGCCTTATCGATCGCCTCGGAGCCAAGATTCCAGCGGTTGAGAACCTGCTTATATTTCCCGTTTGCGATGAGCTCATTGAGCGCTTCGGTAATGCCGTCGGCAGCACCACTTCCCTTACGCGTTGTCACGGCGACCTCGGCCGTGATCGGCCAACCGCCGCTCACGGTACCGACGAGCCTAGTCTTGCCATTGACCTTCGCCTTGTAGGCTTGTGTGGCGTTGACGCTGAAAACGGCATCAGCACGTCCGGATTCGATCGCGAGGTATTTCACCGCCTCGTCATCGTAATATTGAACTTCGATCGGCTTCAGGCCGTTGCCGACGTTCTGCTTGTCCCAGGCAAGCAGAATTTTCTCCTGATTCGTGCCCGGATCCGTGATCACTTTGAGACCGGCTATATCCTTTGGCTCCTTGATCTCCTTTATGGGGCCATCGGCCTTGACGTAGAAGCCGAGCTCGTCCTTGCGATAGGTTGAAAAATCGAATTTCTGCTTGCGCTGCTCGGTAACGGTGACGTTGGAAATAACGGCATCGAATTTGCCGGATTCCAGCCCCAGCGGCCAGTCGGCCCAGGCGACTGGAACGAGCACAAGTTCGCGCCCGAGACTGTCTGCGACCAGTTGTGCGAGATCGACATCATATCCGACCACCGTCGTCGCATCGGTTGCATAGGTGCTGAGTGGGGGATTTCCGGGGTTCAGACCAATAGTGAGTTTGCCGTCGCTGATAAACTTGAAGTCCTTGGAAACGGCCTCGATCGCCTTTTCGCTTTTCTCCGCCCGGACACGGTCCTTTTGCTGTGGACTTAGGTCGAAATCATCGCTTGCCGCGTAGCCCAGCCCTGCACTGGCGGCAATTAAACAGCCGGCGATTGCAGTTATCAATGCTAGTCTCTTTGTCATGATTGGCCCCTTTCAATAGTGGTGGTGTTGGTTGACGTCTGTCGGTTATTTTCAACTCTTTCCCGAACAAGAGAAGTTTGCTCAGAGAACTTTGGCCAGGAACTCGGCAGTCCGGGCGTTTGCGGGACGGTTCAGGATCTGATCGGGTGAGCCTGTTTCAACGATCTTCCCGGCATCCATGAAGATCACCGTGTCGGCAACTTCGCGGGCAAAACCGATTTCATGGGTCACGATGATCAGTGTCGTGCCGGAGCGCGCGAGCTCCTTGATCACATCCAGAACCTCGCCGACGAGCTCGGGATCGAGTGCCGATGTCGGCTCGTCAAACAACAGGACTTTGGGACGAAGCGCGAGCGCTCGAGCAATCGCAACACGCTGTTGCTGGCCGCCCGAAAGCTGCCGGGGATAGGCGTTGATCTTGTCGCCAAGACCGACACGGGCGAGCAGGTCGCGTGCGAGGTTGATGGCTTCGGGACGGCTCAGCCGCTTCAGCGAAACCGGTGCTTCTATGATATTCTCAAGCACAGTCAGATGAGGAAAGAGATTGAAACTCTGGAACACCATGCCGACTTCGGCGCGGCGCTTCAAAATGTCTTTCTCCTTCAGCTCATAGAGTGTCCTGCCGCTCTTGCGGTATCCTACGAGTTCACCGTCGACAGTGATAAAACCATCATCCACACGCTCAAGATGATTGATCGTACGCAGGAGAGTGGATTTGCCCGAGCCTGACGGGCCGAGAATTGCCGTGACGCTTCCGGCTTTGATATCGAGGCGGATATTGTCCAGAACCTTCAATTGTCCGAAGCTTTTTGACACGCCGTGGATTTTCACCGATCCCGGTGCGCGCCATTGCCCGAATGTCTCCCGTTGCGTGCCCGTCAACCGCCATGTCGGAAGCTGGCCATGCGAACTGCCTGGAGACGCAGGCGCAATTTGCGGCTGCACCAGGACCGGTGCGCCGAACAGACGGCGTAGTGTAGGGCCAAACAGCGGGGCCGGCGCGCTGCGCAGCGCGCCTTTGGCAAAATATCGCTCGATATAATACTGCCCGACGGAGAGCACCGTCATGATGATCAGGTACCAGACGGTCGCAACCATGAGCAATGGCACAACTTCAAGGTTGCGGCGATAGATCACCTGCACCGTGTAGAAGAGTTCCGGCAGGGCGAGCACGTAGACCATGGACGTGCCCTTGGCCAGACTGATGATCTCGTTGAAGCCCGTCGGCAAGATGGTGCGCATCGCCTGGGGAAGCACGATCCGGAAGGCTTGCCGGCGACGCGGGAGACCGAGAGCCGCCGCCGCCTCGAGCTGCCCCTGGTCGACCGACAGGATCCCTCCGCGGATGATTTCCGAGGAGAAGGCCGCCTGATTGAGGCTGAGCCCGATCAGGGCTGCGGCAAAGGGGCTCAAGATCGATATCGTCGGATATTCGGCGAACAGAATATCCGTGTAGGGAACACCGATCCGGACGGTCGCGTAAAGATAGCCGAGGTTGTTGAGTATCAAGAGGAGGACGATCAGCGGGATGGAACGAAGCAGCCAGATGTAGGCCCAGGAAAGTCCGCCCAGCAGCGGCGATTTCGAGACCCGGGCCAGAGCCAGGGCCGTGCCAAGCGTAAAGCCCAGGACCGTCGCCAAAGCAGTCAGCAGAAGGGTTCGGGCGAGGCCGGCCAGGATAGGCTCTGCAAAAAACCACTCGGCAAAAACGCTCCAGCCCCACTTCGGGTTTGTGAGTATAGACTGCAACGTGACGAAAATGACGGATGCGGCAAATAGTGTTCCGACGAAACGCGCCGGGTACTTTGCCTTGACAATCTTGTAGTGCGTGTAGTCCTCACCTCCGCTGGAAGATTGCGTCAGAGATCGATTATCGGAATAGTCTGTCGCAATCGCCATGTGGCCAGATCCTCTTTACAATACGTGCCAGTGAGTATCACGGTTTGGCGTAATACTTTCCGGGAGCAAATTTTACTCTACTGATTTAGTAGTGTATTGAGAAAACAGTCAAAGACGGATGCTGCGTTTCCTGGCAATTATCGGAAGCATTGTTGCAAAGATTGCTGCTTCCTGAGCATTAAATCCCATTGCACGTTTGGCCGCTGGATGGCGGTATTTGGCCCATCAGGCCGCATGTGTGGAAAGCCTGCCGGCTTCAACGGCAGGCGACGGCGTCTGAGTTGCAAGGTGGCTGATGTCTTTTTCGAATGCCAAATGCCCATAGACTTCCGGATCAACATCGACGTCAAAGAGCGCGGTATACCCCGAACGCAGATAGAGCTGGGTAGCCTCCGGCTGCCTGAATCCGGTTGTCAGGTAAATGCGGGAATATCCCTGGCGTGCCGCCTGCGCCTCCAGTTCATAGACAACCTTCCGCGCCAGTCCCTGCTGGCGCAAATCAGCATGGGTCCAGATACGCTTCAGTTCTGCCGTCCGCTCATCATAGCGCTTGAATGCGCCGCCGCCGATGGTCAGTCCGTCACGCAGCACCAGGAGGAATGAACCGTGTGGCGGTGCGAAATATTCGGCTGGATAACGGCTCAGTTCATTCCGTGCCGGTTCGCCGAAGTAGTTGCCGTAACGGCTTTCATATTCTTCAATCAGCGCTTCGATAAGGGGGACTGCCCTCTCGTCATTGGGAGTGGTGTAGACGAAAACATCAGTCATGATTGTCTCGTTTCCTTTCACAATTCAGGATGGATTCTTGGCAAGATATTCTTCGGCCAGCCTGACCCAGTAACGGGATGCCGGGACGATGATCTCGTCATTGAAGTCATAGCGCGGGCTGTGCAATGGCGCGCTGTCGCCGTTCCCTATGAAGAGATAGCTGCCGGGCAAAGCCTCAAGCATGAAGGCGAAATCCTCGCTTGCGGAAATCGGCTGGAAATTGCTCTCAACTCTCTCTTCGCCAAAGTGGGCGACGGCGACCTGACGTGCGAATTCCGTCTCGCCGGGGTGGTTGACAAGCACAGGATATCCGCTGGGATAGTCGATTTCGGCGGTCGCTCCATAGCTCTCCGCTTGTGCCTTAGCCAGGTCCGTGATGCGTTGTTTGATTTTTTCACGCACGTCCACACGGAACGTCCGGACCGTCAGTTCAAGTTCGACACTATCGGGAATGACGTTCGGTGCGATGCCGGCGTGAATGGTGCCAACAGTGATGACGGCCGCGTCCAGCGGATCGATATTGCGTGCCACGATGCTTTGCAATGCCATGATCAGGGAAGCGCTGGCAACTACGGGATCGACCGCTTCCTGCGGACGCGCTCCGTGACCGCCCTTCCCCACTATACGGATCGTCACCTTGTCAACCGAGGCCATGGCGGGACCGGTGATAAAGCCAAATTGCCCCGTTGCCACGCCCGGCCAGTTGTGCAAGCCAAATACCGCGTCGCAGGGGAAACGCTCGAACAGGCCATCCCTTATCATGCGGCGAGCACCTGCCCCACCCTCTTCCGCCGGCTGGAAAATGAGATTGAGAGTTCCGGAGAAATCTCGCGTGTCGGCGAGATAGCGGGCGCTGTTCAGGAGGATGGTGGTATGGCCGTCATGACCGCAGGCGTGCATCCGGCCCGCAGTGCTGCTGGCATAGGAAAGACCGGTAGTTTCAATGATTGGCAGCGCGTCCATATCTGCCCGAATGCCAAGGCGTTTTTTACCTTTTCCGTTCTGCAACTTGCCAACGACGCCCGTACCGCCGATCCCGGTGGCAACCTCATATCCCCAGGCGCTGAGCTTTTCGGCAACGATGCGGCTGGTCCGATGTTCATGATAGCCGAGCTCAGGGTGGGCATGCAGGTCGCGCCGAAGTGCGATCGCCTCGTCGCGAAATCGATCGAGGCCTGCCGCAACCTTGTCCGGACGATGCGCCATCGCTAGACAGTTTCCTTTTGAGTGAGAGGCGTGGTGGGCGACGCGTTCTTTTCGGCATAGCGGCTTTCGCGGAATGGAAGTCCGAGATTTTCCCGCAGGGTTGCTCCAGCAAGGACGGAACGGTGGTAGCCGCGGCTTTCGAGAATGGGCAGCACGTCACACACGAAATCGTCGAGTCCCGCCGCGAGAATCTGGAAACCGAGGATGAAGCCGTCCGCCGCATTATTGTCGATCCAGCGGATCAGTTCCTCGGCAATCTTTTCCGGCGTTCCGGTGAAGGAATTGCGGGGTGTCGTGACCTCAAGCGCCACCTCACGCAGGGTCTGGCCCTTCGCCTTCGCGTCACGTTTTATGCGATCGGTGGTGGAGCGAAAATTGTTCTTGCCGATGTCGCCAAGTTCCGGAAACGGCGCGTCGAGCGGATAGGCACCGAAATCATGGTGATCGAAGAAACGCCCAAGATAAGCCAGCGCCTCGTCGATCGTGACCAGATCGCGGATTTCGCGGTATTTCGCTTCGGCCTCTTCTTCCGTTGCGCCGACGATGGGCGAGATGCCTGGGAAAATCAGAATTTCATCGGGGTTGCGGCCATGCGCCTTGGCGCTTTCCTTGATGCGGCGGTAGAAGATCCGGGCGTCCTCTATGGGCACGTGATTGGTAAAAACCCCGTCGGCGTGCTTGCCGGCCAATTCGATGCCATCATCCGACGAACCAGCCTGGAAAACTACAGGCTGGCCCTGCGGCGAGCGGCCAATGTTGAGCGGGCCTTCTGAATTGAAGAAGCGGCCGTGGTGATCCAGCTTGTGTAGTTTCGACTTGTCGAAAAACTGCCCCGTGGCGCGATTCCGAATGAACGCGTCATCGTCCCATGAGTCCCAAAGGCCCTTGACCACATCGAGATGCTCTTCCGCGATCTCGTAGCGGAGGGCGTGATCGGGATGGTCGCGACCGTAGTTTTTACCCGAACCTTCGAGGGGCGAGGTCACAGCGTTCCAGCCAGCACGGCCGTTGCTGATCTTGTCGATCGATCCGAACTGCCGTGCAACGGTGAACGGGTCACTGTAGGAGGTGGACAACGTGCCGACCAAGCCAAGCTTCGAGGTGGTGGCGGCGAGCGCCGACAGGATCGCAATCGGTTCGAAGCGATTCAAAAAATGCGGAATCGATTTTTCGTTGATGTAGAGTCCATCGGCAATGAAAGCGAAGGCTATGCCGGCCGCTTCGGCCTTTTTGGCCTGCTCCAGATAGAAATTGAAGTTGACGCTCGCATCCGGCGGCGAGCTCGGATGCTTCCACGAATTCATATGGCCGCCAGGGCCCTGCAGCATAACCCCGAAGCGGACAGGTTTCTTAGTCATCTGATTTCTCCGTGCTATGCGGCGACCGCATATTGTGCCTGCGCCAGAAGTTCGATCGACGCGAGACGTCGCGCCGCATCGTTGACAGGTGTGTCGATGATGAATTCCCTGATGCCGTAGCGTTCGTGAAAATGGTCAAGATCAGCAATGACCTTGCGAGCAGATCCGCAAATGACGTTGGGAATTTTCTTTTCGATACGGTAGTCGCGCGCTCCGGACTGCCGGGCAAACTCCTTGGCCTGCTCGACACTGCCGACCGTCACGCTCTGCCCGCCGTTGACATGAACCTTGAAAAGATCGAGATCGTCCACAAGCCGTTCTGCCTCAGCGTCCGTTTCCGCCGCAACCACGCCAACGGCGAGAATTGGACTGCGATCAGGTGCCAGTCTCCGGTACGCATCTAGTGTATTCCTCAGAACCTCCTCGTCGCCGTTGAGATGGCTGGCGAACACGAAGGCCCATCCCTGCTCTGCGGCGAGCACCGCACTGTCGACACTCGCTCCAAGCAGGAAACGCTGGACCGCAACAGCAGGCACCGGAGTAGCCTTCACGCCGGCAAGCGGATGAACCGATGGCAGGGTATCGTCGAGAAATGCACTGAGCTGCGCGAGCTGCGCGGCAAAATCCGGCTTTTCCGGGCGGGCGAGCAATCCCTGCAGCGCACGGGTCGAGAATGGCAAGCCGCCAGGCGCTTTCCCGACACCGAGATCAATCCGGTCAGGCGCAAGAGCCGCCAGGACATTGAAATTTTCCGCGACTTTGTAGGGGCTGTAGTGCTGCAGCATAACCCCGCCGGAGCCAATGCGGATGTGCGAGGTATTTGCCGCCAGGAAAGCGATCAACACCTCAGGTGACGAACTTGCAACGCCTGATGTATCGTGGTGCTCGGCCACCCAGAACCGGTGAAAACCCCATTTCTCGGCCTGTTTGGCGAGCGCAACCGTTCGTTTTAACGCTGCACCAGCAGTTTCGCCGTCAAAAATCGGACTTTTGTCAAGCAGACTGAGTGCATAACCCATTTTGAGAAATCGCCTCGTTAAGGGAAGCGCTCAAGTGGGATGGGATGAGCGCCTCGTGTCAGAGCACCTAGATTTTCTTCAATTGGGTCAATCGTCAAAGAAAGCCTTACTAAAATCTCGGGGAACCTCAGAAATAAATCACACGGAATTAGGCACAGCAATTTCCGGCGAATCCAGCGTCACAGCATGCAGCCGCAGTATGCGATCGCATTTGGATGTGAGGTTTCTTACGCGCACGCGTTCGTTTATGCTGATGATCTCAATCTTTCTGGGCGGTCTAATTTCGCGCCCATAGGAATTTCGTGTCGAATTTGCGAGCGGGTCAGTTGCCCGCAGAGAGCCGTTCCTCCGCTAATGCGGAGACTTATCGTTGACCACGACAACAGATCGGCTCTGCCTTACACAATTGGCGAGGGCTGAACGAGCCTGGCGTATTCATCTGCCAGGGGAAGACGACAATACGATCCGGTGTTTCTGAGCATGGTGGCCGCTGCGTCTTTCCCCAGCAGCCAGTGCTTTCCTGTCCAATTCCGGCCAGTGGGGCGGGCTAGATATTGTTCAGCAAGCTACTTTCCAACAGAGACTCTTTCGCGTGGTGTTGAGACACTCAGATTGATCGCACTGCTGGGCCGGACCAATTTTTTGCAACCGGTTGCAATTTTCTACTAACCGCAAAAAACCTCGGGATACGCGCCCGAAGACCTTTGCGGCGCTGTCGATGGCCTGCCAATCATATGGGCGGCGATGGCCTTAGCACTATGGAACGGCGCAGAGTGCGGGGCTGGTCGCGACCAGAAGTCCCCCAATCCGGAGCTTCGGAGGGGTCTTTGTCTTGGGAGGCGAAACGTCTTAGCAGCGAGGGAGTGCCAGCCGATTATCAGGTTCGATGGGGTCCGGCTGCGTCTTGAGATATTTGCGGCGATTTGACCGTCTCGCTACGGTCACCCACACAGACTGACCTTTTGCGACTGCCCAGAGACGGTAGCTGCCGCGTTCGATGCCTGCAATGAGGTTATCTATGGTCTCGTACCAATCGACGCCGCCGACACATGGTTTTTGGGTAACGCCACGCACGTTGGCGGGGCAAACACATTCCGCGAGACGATCAACGTCCCTGGGATACCGGCGCCCCACCAAGAGGGGCAATCGTGGTATAAGGAACTTGACCACACCGCCTAGTTCGCCCTTATCGCAGGGATCAGCAACCTCATCGGTACCGTCCAAAATGGATAATCCCCTGCCGGATCAAGCGTGACCGCCAAATAGGGTTCCCTCATCGCCAGGCTGTCACCGATGGCAATGCCATAGTCTGGTTGCAGACATGCAAAGACAATGCTTCCACGTTTAATCCAGCAATCCGGTTCGGGTAGGTAAGGAACGTCCTCAAACAGTATATAGGCTCGAAGATTTTCGGGAATTGAGGCTTTCGGCATATTCATAGTGTCAGACCAAATGAGCCTTTAAACAACGGAGCGATTCTTCAAGGTTTCAACTCAGCTTGCCTGCAATCGCCATTTTTTGAATCTGTGCGAGTACCAAGGGCCTACCTTGAATAAAATCAAATACTTATGGAGTATGTCAGAAATCTGCCAGGCCGAATTGGGCCGAAACGTTGATGAAATGAGCGATTTTAACTTGTTTCGCCGGTACCTCAGTGCCCCTAAAACTCATTAGAAATGCATGGAAATGCAACTTTGTACGCAAGGGAGCCGATCCGCTTATGAAGCGCTGGGATAGTAGTTGTATAGTGTCAATTTTGTGTTGAAGTAATTGTTTTAAATAATTTATCATTGTAAAGAAGAAAACTTCGCAAACTAGCTTTTTCGATTGCAATGAAATTGAATACATGATATAAGTGGAACGTGTTTTAAAAACACAACCCACATCCTTCTATCACAGCTTAATATACATCATTTTATATTGACAATATTACAAGGTTTTAAATGAATAATTACATCTATAATTCAACAATATATTTCAACGGTCCGATTAGCCACGACAGCATCCACGCCTTTAAGCGAATGATCGACCACAACATCACTTCGGACGAGTGCACGATGGTGCTCGTCACTGAAGGGGGTGATTATAACGCGGCCTTTCATCTGGCTAAATTTTTGCGCGCGCATTTCGATCGAATTCGCATTGTATTGCCCAGCGTATGCAAGGGACCCGGGATGCTCATTGCAGCGGTAGCGGACGAATTGGTCTTCGACGTTTACGGGGAGCTCGGCCCTGTCAGTACGGCATCTCAGGCAGTAACCGGCAAGAACGAAATGCTCACCAAGTATCTGACCCAACTAGACGTGAACTTTCGACCAGGCGCGATTGATCGGCTCGTTAGCGGATATTGTACGGAACAATATGCCATTGACCAAGATGAAGCGCGGGAGCTTGTCTTTGCGATCGAGGAGCTAACAAGTGAGGATAGGCAGGCTATATTTTTGCTGGGAGACCCATCCGTAGTGCCCGTCCAAGGTGAAGCAGTTATCCGGGTCCTGGCACCCGAGGACGTCAACAAAGCCAGCGATGGTGTACACGTGGAAAACATTTCCAACGAAGACGACGATGCCGTCCCTCCGGGACTTCGCCACGTTCAGATCATTCATTTTGGAAAATGATCCGATTCAACAGGAGGGTGCCATTGGGAACCCTCCTTTTTCGAATTGAATACAAAATCCCCAGAACCGAATTATCATCGATTCGGCGATCGCCGCTTCGACACATACCCACCCCCAAAACTATGGAAGGAACCTTTGTCAGACCATATTATACAATCAATTTTCACGGCCAATTCGGCCCAAATTTCCCACACACACACATCGACCAGCACCGGATTAGATGAAGACTCAGCGACCCCACGTGTCAACAATCAAGAGCTATACTGGCTGGCGCGTAAGTATACGTGCCCGGCCCGGTGAGGTCTCGCTCGCCCATCACGGCGTTCTCTTCCTCGATGAGTTCCCGGAATTTACGCCGCAAGTCCTCGATTCGCTGCGCCAGCCGCTGGAGACGGGCGAATGTCTGATCGCGCGCGCCAATCACCGCATCGTCTATCCGGCACAGATCCAGCTGGTGGCGGCGATGAACCCCTGCCGTTGCGGGATGGCGGGCGAGCCCGGCCATCAATGTGCGCGTGGCCCGCGCTGCCGCCAGGACTATCAGGCACGTCTTTCCGGGCCGCTGCTCGACCGCATCGACATCAGGATCGACGTTCCTTCCGTGAGCGCGAGCGATCTCATCCGCCCGGCGGTGTCAGAAGCGAGTGTCACGGTGGCGGCGCGGGTCGCACGGGCGCGCGCTGTTCAAAAGCGGCGCTACGAAGAACTCGGCGCCCCCTCGATCACGACCAATGCGCATTCCTCCGTCGCGCTTATCGAAAAGGTCGCCGCACCCGATGCTTCCGGCATGGCGCTACTGCACCAGGCAAGCGAGCAGATGCGATTCTCGGCCCGCGCCTATCACCGTGTGCTGAAGGTTGCGCGCACGCTGGCCGATCTCGACGCCCAGGATACGGTCGGGCGCATTCACCTTGCCGAAGCAATCTCCTATCGGATGACGACGGACAGGATGGGCGAGCCGGCGTGAGATCGAGGCAGAATGGCTGAGGGTAGCCAAGAAGCGCCATGCCTGCGCCTGCACGCAAAGATGCGGAGACTTTATCAGTCGCGGACATCGCGCCTATCTGGTGCAGAACCATAGGCAATAGGACGGCGCAAATAAAAACTGCCGGCCCCTTCGATCCGGCAGTTCGAGTTTCGCGGCCTCTTCCCGATTACTGGACGGAACCGACGAGGATGTTGGACGGAGCTTCGATGCTGACCCAGCGCCCGGTATTGTTGGTCGCCTGGCGCTTCAGATAAGTATACTCGGTCTCCGACCAGTTCTTCACGCCGTCAACGAGGTTATCGAGAACGAAATCACCCTTGTCGGTGCGCACGGTCAGGACCGCGTGACCCTCGCCATCAGGCTTGCGGACAACGGTGATCAGCAGATTGGCGGGCGAGATGCCCTGCTGCATCAGGTCGCGGCGCTTCAGGAGCACATAGTCTTCGCAATCGCCGACTTTGTCCGGATAGGCCCAGTATTCCTCGACCCCGTAAATTTCCTTGTCAGTGAGCGGCTTGATCTTCTGGTTCACGTCGCTGTTGACGTTGACGATCAACTGCCAGAAATCGTGGCTCATCTTTTCAGGCATGATATTGCGGCTGCGGATCGAGCATTCTTCCGGCATACGCTTGCACAACTCGTAATGACCAATTGGTTGTGACGTGAGGCCACCGGTGGTCATGAACGCTTCAGACGCCGAGGCGGAGTTTGCCCCAAATGCGGCCGTGAAGAGCGCTGCCGCGATCCCCATCGACTTCAAAACCCGCCCCATTCCGAACATGCCCTACTCCACACCAGCAGCCTTCGTTAACAAAACGTTAATGGCCGGACGGGACATGAGTCAATCACAATGGCGCCACGGTCTTGCCATTGTTAATATATGGTTAAAATTTGAGAAGCCGCCTATCCCCACGTTCGATTGATATGCGCCGACGTGGAATTGCTGCGAAACCGGAGGGCTTCCAAAGCAACATAGCAAATGGGCAAAGGCCAAAGCCATTGCTCAACGCACTGAAAACAAATGGTTATTGCTGGCGATCTTTCCTTAGGGCAGACTATTCGATCTGCCTCTCCACTGCCCGAGGCTAGACCGAAGGTTCTAGCCCGCCGCGCGTTTGCCGATCGGGGTAACGTTGCTCGTCTGGCGGTTCACGCGTGCGTGATCGTTAACGAATTTGACGATTCGTGGTGCAATTTCGGCACGGAAGCGCGAACCGTTGAACACGCCATAGTGCCCAACCTTCGGCTGCAGGTAATGCATGCGCATCTCTTTGGGGATATTTACGCAGAGGGTCTGCGCTGCCTTGGTCTGCCCGACGCCGGAGATATCGTCATTTTCGCCTTCCACCGTAAGCAGCGCCACATTGCGAATTGCGGATGGATCGACAAGGATGCCGCGGTGGGTCATCTCGCCCTTCGGCAGGGCATGGCGGACGAAGACAGTATCGACGGTCTGCAGGTAGAACTCGGCCGTCAAATCCATCACCGCCATATATTCATCATAGAATTCGCGGTGCTTGTCTGCCGAGTCGCCATCCTCCTTCACGAGATGCATGAAGAATTCCTTGTGCGCCGTGATATGGCGGTCGAGATTCATGCTCATGAAGCCGGAAAGCTGCAGGAAACCCGGATAGACCTCACGCATGAAGCCCGCATGCGGCCAGGGAACCGACATGACGACATTGTCGCGGAACCAGTCGATACCCTTTTCCTCGGCGAGTTTGTTGACCACCGTCGGATTCTTGCGGGTATCGATCGGCCCACCCATCAGCGTCATGCTCGAAGGCGCGAAACGGTCGCCATTGGCTTCCATGACCGAAACGGCGGCAAGTACCGGCACGGAAGGCTGGCACACCGCAACCACATGCGTATCTTCGCCCAACGCATGGAACATCTCGATGACGTAATCGATATAGTCGTCGAGATCGAACTTGCCGTCAGTCAGCGAAACGGTGCGGGCGTCCACCCAATCGGTGATATAGACCTCCGCATGCGGCAGAAGCGCTTCGACGGTGCCGCGCAGCAGCGTCGCATAGTGTCCCGACATCGGCGCGACAATCAGAATCCTCGGATCGGCGGCACGCTTTGCCAGCAGGGCGCGCTTGAAATGGATGAGGTTGCAGAACGGCTTCTTCCAGACGATCTTCTCTTTGACGTCGGTCTCAACTCCGTCGACCACCGTGGTAGGGAGGCCGAATGCCGGCTTGCCGTAGGCACGGGTGGTGCGCTCGAAGAGCTCGCACATCGCCGCGATGGAGCGCCCGACTACCGTCTGGGATAATGGATTGAGCGGGTTATCGTAGAACAGCTTGGTGGCGTCGGCGAAAGCCCGGTAAGGCTGAAGCGCGGCATGGTTGAGTTCATAAAGTTGGTAAAACATTCCACTTTCCGATCAATCACCACAGCTGCAATTCAAGAACAATGACGCCCACATATGAAAATGTTCTTGACGGGTCAGTGACCGTAGCTGGTTTTACCGCTATTGCAATGCAACAAAGGTATGAGAGAACAGAAAAATGTTCGCATCGAAAGGCGTATCTGCGGTTAGCCGGCTTCAGCGCCTTCGACCAGCAGCATCTCACCCTCGGCGACTGTCAGGCGGATAGTCTTGGCCGCCTGATATTCCGGCGAATTATAGCAATCGAGCGCGGCCTGGAGCGAGGGAAACTCGATGACGACGTTGCGTCCGCGCGCCGGCCCTTCGAGAACGTGATAGGCGCCGCCGCGCGCCAGGAAATTGGCGCCATATTTCTCGAAAGCGGGTTTCGCTGTGGCGATATAGTCCTTGTAGCGTTCGGGGTCTTTTACATCCATCCGCGCGATCCAGTATCCCTTGGGCATTTTTCTCGCTCCTTTGATGTCCGATTATACTTTGGCCATTTCAGCCAGAATCTCTTCCGCTGCCGCACGGCGATCGCCCGCGCCGACAATGGGGCGGCTGACCACAAGGTGGCTCGCCCCGGCGCGCAGGGCGTCTGCCGGGGTCATCACACGCTTCTGATCGCCCGCGGCGGAACCTGCCGGGCGAATGCCCGGCGTGACGATGGCAAGCTTCGGGCCGACGATCTTGCGCACAGCCTCGGCCTCCGTCGCCGCGCAAACGATCCCGCCCATGCCGGCGTTGAATGCCTGTTCGGCCCGGATCAGCACCAGCGTATGCGGGTCGTGCTCATAACCGGCATCGACGAGATCCTGCTGGTCCATCGAGGTCAGCACTGTCACGCCGAGCAAGCAAAGGTCTGATCCCCGTGCTGCCTCGACGGCGGCCCGCATGGCTTTCGGATAGGCATGCAGCGTCAGCATCGACACGCCCATTTTCACGATATTCTCAACGGCCTTCGCCACCGTGTTGTCGATGTCGAGAAGTTTCATGTCGAGAAAGACTTTCTTGCCGGAGCGAGCAAGTTCGCTGGCCAGACCAAGCCCGCCGGCGAAGGCGAGCTGATAGCCGATCTTGTAGTATGAAACCGTATCGCCGAGTTCGCTGATCACCTCTTCGGCGACGTCGAGCGTCGGCACGTCAAGGCCGACGATCAGGCGCTCGCGCAAAGCCGCATCCGTCATGACAATCATCCCTTTTTCTTTGATCGCATCCCATTGGCACAGATGCGGCCGATTGAAAACAGCTATTGCCGCGAGCAGCCGCAAAACGCCGACTATGCGCGGGATTTGGCAAAGCGCGTGTGGTCGATCAACGATTGGCAGACCCGTTCCATCGACTTTGCCGTGCGCTCGTTGCGAAACGATCCGTCCTCGGCGAAGGCTTCATGCGCATGGATTACCGAGCATTGTTCCGTGATGATCTGCGTCCCGACATTCATCAGGACCGACCGCAAATGATAAAGCCCGCGCGCACCGCCAAAATTGCCCTCGGATGAAGAGCAAAGTCCAACGACCTTGCCGGAATAGGGCTTGAGCGGCTTGTCGCCATCCTTCGAAATACGGCTGACCCAGTCGATGGTATTTTTGAGAAGCGGCGGAATCGACGAATTGTACTCGGGCGAGGCAATCAGGATGCCGTCATGAGCCGCAAAGAGCCGGCCAAGCTTCATGGCATTGTCAGGAATTCCCTTTTTCTCTTCGAGATCCTCATCCATCAACGGCAAGGGATAATCGAAAAGCGCAATAAGCGTCACATCGGCGCCGAGTTCGGCCAATGTCTTGACCGCAGCGTTTGCTACCTTCTTGCTGTAGGCACCCGTACGGTTCGACCCGGCAAACACCAGAATCTTCGGCAGCATTCAAACCCTCTATCGAAATGGCAGCGCAGGGCAGTTAAGCGGAGTCAGTCGACCCTGCGGTAGACCCAGAGCCGTGCCGGGGGCACGTTGCGGATGATGAAATCGAGATGCTCAATCTTGTAGTTGCCGCGCCCGGCCGGCACCGGCGAAAGTGGCCCATAGGTAATCTGGACGACGGGCCGTCCGTGCGGAATACGCCGCAGCAGATCCTCGACGATGGCAACGCGGTCACTCACAGGGAAATTCAAAAGTGGAACCGCAGAGATGACGCTGTCGAATTTCTGGTCGCGCTTCTCGCCCAGCGTGGTGTCGAGATCGAACGCATCGCCCTCGATGATGTTAACGCCAGGGAAATCCTCGCGCAGATGCTGGGCAAAATCCGACGAATACTCGACGCTATAAAGATTGGCCGAGGCAACGCCGCGATTGAGAATGGCCCGGGTGATTACCCCTGTGCCGGGGCCGAGTTCGAGCACGGGAAGCCCGGAATGCGGATTGACGACGCTCGCCATGCGCCGGGCAGTGATCGAACTCGTTGGAAGAATCGAGCCCACCGCCTTGGGACCGTGCATCCAACCCTTGAAGAACCGGATTTCCTCGCCGAACTTCTCGGCCAGTTTCTTCCCCAAAGGTCTCGACATGCTCATCCTCCGTCGCAGTTAGACAAGTTTATGCCGCAACACGTGACGGAAGCAAGGCCGCCAAGGGGAAAAGATCCAATAAAACTACTCGCTTAGACTTTCGAAGAACTCTTTCATGCGGGCAAAGAAGCCTGACGATTGCGGGCTGTTATCCTGCGATGAAATGCGCTCGAACTCTTCGAGCAGCTCGCGCTGGCGCTTGTTGAGATTCTGCGGCGTTTCAATGGCCATCTGGATGTAGAGATCGCCCATGGCAGGCTGGCGCAGCACCGGCATGCCCTTGCCCTTGAGGCGGAACTGCTTGGCATTTTGCGTGCCATCGGGAATCTTGACGCGCGTCTGGGTACCGTCCAGCGTCGCAACTTCGATCTGCCCGCCAAGCGCGGCAGTCGTCATCGAAATCGGCACCTTGCAATAGAGATCGGCGCCGTCGCGCTGGAAAAACTCATGCGGCTTCAGCGACAGGAAAATATAAAGATCGCCCGCCGGTCCGCCGCGCAAGCCGGCTTCGCCCTCGCCGGTCAGGCGAATGCGGGTGCCATCCTCGATGCCGGCAGGAATGTTGACGGAAAGCGCGCGTTCTTCGGTAACGCGGCCCTGGCCCGAACATTTGGTGCAAGGATCCTTTATGATCTGGCCGCGGCCGTGGCAGGTCGGGCAGGTGCGCTCGATCGAGAAGAACCCTTGAGCAGCGCGCACGCGGCCCGAACCACTACAGGTGCTGCAGGTGACAGGCGAGGTGCCGACTTTCGCGCCGGTACCCGAGCATTCGTCGCAGGTGATCGAGGTCGGAACCCGGATTTGCGCCGTCTTGCCGGTATAGGCTTCCTCGAGCGTGATCTCCATATTGTAGCGCAGATCGGCGCCACGCTCGCGGCCGCCGGAGCGGCGCTGACGTCCGCCGCCCATCATCTCGCCAAAAATATCTTCGAAAATATCGGCAAAACCACCGGCGCTGCCGAAGCCACCACCGCCATTCATGCCGCCATGCTCGAAGGCCGCATGACCGAAACGGTCGTAGGCTGCCCGCTTCTGCGGGTCCTTCAGGGTCTCGTAGGCCTCGCCAATTTCCTTGAATCGGTGTTCGGCGGCTGCGTCTCCCGGATTCTTGTCGGGGTGAAATTGCATTGCCAGCTTACGGAAAGCGCTCTTGAGCTCTTTCTCATCAGCGCCTTTCGTGACGCCGAGGGTTTCGTAATAGTCAGCCTTCATCCAGACACTCGTTCCGTGAAAATCGCGTACGCTTCTTCAAGAAGCTTGTTTAATGCCGGTATTTAGGTGTTCGCCGCCATGAATGCCATAGCCAACTTACATTGATTCGCAAGAAATGCCGCATATTCGCGGATTATCGCGGGAATGTGGCGGGAATCACCTTTTGCTTTCGACTTTCTTTCGCGAAGGCGAGAAAAGCCCGGCGCGATCGCCGGGCTCCGCTCGTTTCTCTGATATGCATTCGGTCGCGTCGTAGTGGCTCGCCTAGATCAACCGAGTGGCGGGTCGCCTGGCCTTCAGGAACCCCCGAGCCCCTCTCCACCAGCTCCCGCGCCTGCACCGGACGAGGACTAGCCTCCTGAGGTTGAGGGCGGCGTGGAAGGCACGGGTGCTGGTACGGTGGTCGCCGCCGAAGCGTCAGTCGAGCCAAGTAACTCGAACTCTGTAACGGAGACGTCATTGGTCCCGATAAACTCCAACCGGTATCTGGCATAGGAAGCCGGCACCTTCAGCGCGAACGGACGGGTCTGCCGGCGCCACGCGAAGGTCTGGCCTTCGCGGGTGTCGAGCGTGACCCACGCTAAACCGTCATTCGATCCTTTCAGGGTCCACCCAGTCGGGTCCTTCGTCGCATCATTCGATGACGACAGGGTGTAGAGCGATACGGCATCGATCATTGTCGGCGCTTTTTTCTCCGCCTCGATCCAGCCTGCGCCTGTATTGGTCCACGTGCTATCAGAGGTCCGATCGAAAATGGCATCCTTTTTATCTGGGTTACTCGCCGTGACGTCGTAGTTGCCAAGCGGCAAAAGCGATTTCAGCGGGCTCGGAGCCTTGTTGTCTTGGGTAATCGATGTGGGAACTTCCTTGGCGCCGGTACCCCATTGCGAAGGGTTAGGCCCCATGACGAAGTCGAGCGTCGCCCCATCGGTAAGTTCCGAATGTAAGAGATAGCTGCGCGTAAGATCCTTTCCGTTGAGCTTCACGCTTTGGACATAACGATTGGAAGAGCTGACATTCGGTGCCTTGATCACGATCATCTTGCCGCTTTCCAGGGTCACAGTCATTTCCTTGAAATAGGGCGCGCCGATCGCGTATTCGGGGCGTCCCATGCTGACCGGATAGATGCCCATGGAACTCAACAAGTACCAGGACGATTGCTCACCATTGTCCTCGTCGCCGATATAGCCTTCACCTGTCGAATTGCCGTTGGCGTCGAAACCGGAGAAGTAGAGCTTGTCCATGACATCGCGCAGGTACTTTTGTCCGCTCGAAGGAGAACCTGCGAAATTATACATGTAGATGGAGTGATGGACCGTCTGGTTGGAATGCTGGTATTCGCCGACATTGGCAAGTTCATGGACCTTGGCAGCCTCCTTGACCTCATGTATCGCAAAGCCGTAACTGCCGCCGTCGTAGCTTGGAGCAGTTGTAAAGAACTTGTCAAGCTTGGCTTTCAGCTTGTCACGACCGCCATAGAGATTGGCCAGGCCCTGGCCATCTTGCGGCGCCAGGAAGGCGTAGGACCATGCATTGCCTTCCGTATAACCGTAACCCCAGCTCTGCGGCGTGCTTGGGCCCGAAGCCCAGTTTCCAGCTTGATCTTTGGTACGGAACCAGCCGTTCGCCCACGTTCCCGTCGACGTCCCATCGAACAGATTGGCGTAGCTGATCGCCCGATTGGCAAAATAGGCGTAGTCATCTTCTTTCTTGAGCACCTTTGCCATCTGGCCGATGCCGAAATCGTTCAAGTCGGCTTCCAGCGACCATGCAACGTGGCCGGGAGCCGGGTCGTTGATGTACACTTCCCTAGGCGTGTAGCCGTAGAAAATGGACTTATCCATGCCCTTGCGCCCCTTGGCGCTGTCAGGGCTGTACGTCGTCGCATTCCGCAACATCGACGCATACGCCGCGCCGACGTCGAAATTGCGTACGCCCTTCATATAGGCATCGGCGATGATGATATCCGAACTCGTGGCCACCATGCTGTCATTGTAGCCTGGTCCAGACCAGCGGGTGACCCAGCCCCCATCCTTGTAGCCATTGACGAAGCCGTCGATCATCTGTCCGGCCTGCGTCGGTATCAGCAGCGAATAGAGCGGCCAGTTTGTCCGATACGTGTCCCAGAAGCCGTTATTGACCCAGATCTTCCCATCCTTTTGCGTCGAGGGGCTGGTGTAAGGGCTCATATAAATGGGCTTGCCGGTCCCCTTTTCCTTTTCCCAAGCTGAGTTGGGGTAAAGGAAAGCACGATACATATTGGAATAGAGAATTGTCTTTTGATCGGTCGTGGCATCCTTGACCCGTATTTGGCCAAGTTTTTTCAACCATGCAGCCTCGGCGAGATCCTTGATCTGGTCAAAGGATTTGCCGCCGATTTCGTCTTCGAGATTAGCTTTGGCCTGATCCACGCTGATGAAAGACGTGGCAATTCTCATCCCGACCGACTTGCTGCCCGTCGCGTCGAACTGAACCCACGATGTGTCCCCATATACGGCCTTTGATTTCGTAACCGGTGCATCGAAGACCGCGTGGAAGTACATTTGCGGCGAGCCGTGGAACGTATAGCCCGATATCGCACCAGTGGCAGCATCATACGAAAACGCGCCGCCGGCGCTCAGTGTATCGAACAGAACCGTCACAACCTTTTTATCCGCCGGGACGGTAAAGCGGAAATACGCTGCATGGTCGGTCGGTGTGATCTCGGTCCTGGTGCCATTGTCAAAGGTCAGGCTGTAATAATGCGCTTGGGCGATTTCATTCTTGCGGTCGAATTTCTGCGCCGCGCCGCCGAGGCTGGTCACCGTTTCGTTGTCGAGCGGCATGATGCCCAGGGTTTGCCGGTTGCCTATCCACGGGCTCGGCTCGTGGACTACCGCAAACGCCCGAATGGTATCGATCAGACTGCCATTTTCCCCGGTCTTGAACTGATAAAACCAATTTGCATCGCTCTGATTGACGGGGCTCCACATATTGAACCCGAACGGCACTGCCGTAGCAGGGAAGGTGTTACCGCGCGTGAAGTCGCCGCTCGACTGGGCGCCGCGCATCGTGTTTACATATTCCGCGAGGTTCTGGCCGGTAAGATCGCCGATCTTCCTCTTGAGATCGACTATTCCCTTGTCGTAGCCTGCCACAAGGTCCTGGAGCGGCTTATAGTTGCTCTTGAGCGCCGAGAACAATGCACTGATACTGTCATCGATACCCGCCACTTCGTTAACGGTTGCGTTTGCGGGCAGTTCCCTGATCGATTTGAGGATACCATCACCTTGGGCTAGGCTGGCGGCAACGCTGCTTTTTTCGCCGGAAATGCTGTCGCCGAGCTTGGCAAGTTCTTCGATGTAGGCATCTACTGCGGCGACTTCTTCGGCCGACATCTCTTCTTTGTTGGCCCTTTCCGTGAGAGTCTTTACCGCTGCTATCCGGTCGGTCATCGTGCCGAGTGCCGCAATCGTCGGCGGTACCTTGCCGAGTTCAGCCTGCAGATCCGCAATATGCGGCTGCATAGTCTCAAGCTTTACAACCTTGACGATCTGAGACAGCGATGTGAGAGCGCCCTGCAACTCTTTGACGGTTGCGGTCGTGGTTGCCGCTCCAGTCTTCAAATCGTCGAGTTGCTGGGAGAGGGCCATGATTGTAGTCGCGGCGGTCGATTGCTCCGTCTTCACGTCGCCGATTTGCTTTGCAAGATCAGAGCGCGACGCACTGGTCGTATTGCCGGCTGTTTGCAGTTCGCTGATCTGGCGAACCAGCTCGGCCAGCGAATTCGCATTCTCCTCATTGGCATTCTTTTGATTGTTGATCTGATCGGCAAGCGCGGCCACCGCAGCGCCGGCGGTCTTATCCGCGTTTTGCAGGTTGCCTACCTCGGATGACAACCCGGCGATTTCTGTCGAAGCCTTGAGGTTGGCGTCCTTGACCGTATTGGCCTCGGCAGCAAGCGCGGACAATCCGACTGCCACTTCCGACGCGCCCTTGTTGGCGGCTTGAAGTTCGCCGACCTGTGCCGTCAGTGCAGCGTTGGTCTTGTTCAACGTGTCAACCTGCGAAGCGAATGTGCCCTGGTCGTTACCGGCAGTGGCCCTGTCGTTGCCGTCGTCGCAGCCAGCGAGCATCGTGCACCCGAGAAGGGCGGTGATAAATGTCTTCTTCAAAATGACTTTCCTCCAATGAATTCAATATTGAATCCTGCTGAAACAGCTTGGAGGGCAAGGGTCCGAAATAGGGACCTGGTTCGATTGCTCCTCCCAGTAGCAATTCAACCGATTGAATACGCCAGATACGCCTATTTTCCGCAGCTCTCAATTGAGCGAAAGTCTAACCCCGCTAACAAAAAGCCCGGCACGATGGCCGGGCTTTTCCGTGTGTTCTTTAGTAGGCGTCAGGCAGACTTCTTCTTGCCGTCCTCGTCGATTTCTTCGAAATCGGCGTCGACCACATCGTCGTCGGCCTTGGCCGTTGCCTCGGCGCCTGCGCCGCCTTCAGCTGCTTCCGCAGCCTGCGAGGCTTCGTACATTGCCTGGCCAAGCTTCATGGAAGCTTCGGCAAGGGTCTGCGTCTTTGCCTTGATGACGTCGGCGTCATCGCCTTCGATTACAGACTTCAGGTCGGCAAGCGCGGTCTCGATGGCGCCCTTGTCCTCAGCCGAAACCTTGTCGCCATAATCCTTGAGCGACTTTTCGGTCGAATGGACCAGAGCTTCCGCCTGGTTCTTCGCCTCGACAGCCTCGCGACGCTTCTTGTCGCTCTCGGCATTGGCTTCGGCGTCCTTCACCATCTTCTCGATGTCGGCATCGGAGAGACCACCGGATGCCTGGATGCGGATCTGGTGTTCCTTGCCGGTGCCCTTGTCCTTGGCCGAAACGTTGACGATGCCGTTGGCGTCGATGTCGAACGTGACCTCGATCTGCGGGACGCCGCGCGGCGCTGGCGGTATGCCGACGAGATCGAACTGGCCAAGCGCCTTGTTGTCGGCAGCCATTTCGCGCTCACCCTGGAAGACGCGGATCGTCACGGCGGACTGATTGTCCTCGGCCGTGGAGAAAGTCTGCGACTTCTTCGTCGGGATCGTCGTGTTGCGCTCGATCAGGCGGGTGAAGACACCGCCCAGCGTTTCGATGCCGAGCGAAAGCGGCGTGACGTCGAGCAGGAGCACGTCCTTGACATCGCCCTGGAGAACACCGGCCTGAATTGCGGCGCCCATTGCAACCACTTCGTCCGGATTGACGCCCTTATGGGGTTCCTTGCCGAAGAAGGCTTTGACGATTTCCTGGATCTTCGGCATGCGGGTCATGCCGCCGACGAGAACCACTTCATCGATCTCGCCAGCCTTGAGGCCGGCATCCTTGAGCGCCGACTTGCAGGGCTCGACCGTGCGCTGGACCAGATCGTCGACAAGGCTTTCGAACTTGGCGCGCGACAGCTTCATCGTCAGATGCTTCGGACCCGTCGCATCGGCGGTGATGAACGGCAGGTTGATTTCCGTCTGCTGTGCCGAGGAAAGTTCAATCTTTGCCTTTTCGGCAGCTTCCTTGAGGCGCTGCAGCGCGAGTTTGTCGTTCTTCAGGTCGATGCCCTGTTCCTTCTTGAACTCGGCTGCGAAATATTCGACCAGACGCATGTCGAAGTCTTCACCGCCGAGGAACGTATCGCCATTGGTCGACTTCACTTCGAAGACGCCGTCGCCGATCTCGAGAATCGACACGTCGAACGTGCCGCCGCCAAGATCGTATACGGCAATCGTCTTGCCTTCCTTCTTGTCAAGCCCGTAGGCGAGAGCCGCCGCGGTCGGCTCGTTGATGATGCGCAGAACTTCGAGACCCGCGATCTTGCCGGCATCCTTCGTCGCCTGGCGCTGGGCATCGTTGAAGTAGGCCGGAACCGTGATGACGGCTTTCTCGACCTTTTCGCCGAGATAGGCTTCGGCGGTTTCCTTCATCTTCTGCAGGACCATCGCGGAAATCTGCGACGGCGAATATTTCTTGCCGTGGACTTCAACCCAGGCATCGCCATTGTCGCCCTTCACAATGTGATAGGGGACGAGCTTCTTGTCCTTCTCGACGGTCGGATCGTCGAAGCGGCGGCCGATGAGGCGCTTGACCGCAAAGACGGTGCCTTCCGGATTGGTGACAGCCTGGCGCTTGGCCGGCTGGCCAACGAGACGCTCGTCGCTATCCGTAAATGCAACGATGGATGGCGTCGTGCGCGCGCCTTCCGCATTTTCAATGACCTTCGCGTTCTTGCCATCCATGACGGCGACGCAGGAATTGGTCGTTCCCAAATCAATACCGATAACTTTTGCCATTACTTCATCTCCATTCAGCAGGCTGCTGGGACCTCTGCCGAGCATTCCATTCAGCAGCCCCTAGGGGGTTTCAACAATAGGGGACCGCCGAGGCGAGCGGTACTTACATTGTTGGGGGCTATATAAGAAGGGTAAATTTGCCATGCAAGTTCTAAGCTACAGCATTTGTCGGGGGAAATGTTGCAAAAGAGTCGTAAATACCGGGTCTGGGCGCTCTATTGCCCAAATACGGCGATGACCCCATATTTCGAGGATGACCGAAAGCGCGCTCCACCCCCCTATTCCTGAGCATCGCCGCAGCCAATTGATCAATATGCTTCACACCTGGCTGCTGCTCGCAGGCAGCCTTGCACTCTTGATCGCCTGTGCCTGGACGCTGGCAGGGCCGGCAGGCATTGCCTATGCCCTCGTCTTCGGCGGCATCAGTCTTTATGCGATCAGGCGCATCAGCCCGCAAATGGTGCTTGCCATGTACAAGGCGCGCCCCGTCACCCAATCGGAATTTCCGCAAGGATTGGCAATCGTAGCGGAACTCGCCCGGCGGGCCGAACTTGCAGCCGTGCCGAAGCTCCACGTCATCCCCTCGAGGATGATGAACGCCTTTGCCGTTGGCTCCAAAGAAATGGCGGTCGTCGCTGTTACCGATCAGTTGGTCAGGACCCTGACCGCGCGCGAACTTACCGGCGTTCTCGCCCACGAAATAAGCCATATCCGTAATGAAGATTTGCGGGTTATGGCGCTTGCCGACACGGTCTCCCGCTTCACGTCGCTGATGTCGACGATCGGCATTGTCTCGCTGCTTTTCAATATTACCTGGCTCGCCAGCGGATCGACGCCGCAAATACCTTGGCTTGGGGTTCTGGTGCTGCTGGTGGCTCCGACGGTCGGCGGCCTCCTGCAAATGGCGCTTTCGCGCACGCGCGAATTCAATGCCGATCTCGGTGCCGCAATGCTCACCGGCGATCCTGAAGGCCTCGCGCATGCGCTGACGAAGCTCGAAAAGGCGCAAGGCAAGGTTTGGGAAAGCCTGATCCTGCCCGGCGGGCGCATACCCGATCCCTCGGTCCTGCGCACGCACCCGCTGACCGAGGCCCGCGTCGCACGGCTGCTGGCCTTGAAGGATGCGTGCGCCGTTGTGGCGCGCGGCGAAAAGATGCCGGACGACATTCTTGTCAAACTGGCGCTTGAGCCGCAGGAGCATATTCGCACCCGCCCGCGATCAGTCCCGCAGATTGGCCAGCAATATGGCCGCTGGAACTCCAACAACCTTGAGATCCTGTCACTCATCAATACGCAGGCGACGCATCCGGTCGTCGCCGACAAGGATGCCGACTGCGAGGCATGCGCTGCAAGCCTTTATACGCCGGACGGCGATCCGCGAGTCCATGTGACCCGCGGCGGGGTTTATTGGTAGGTTAACGTACCTTCTCCCAAAATAAACCTCTGCTTTTGCTGAAAAAACACCCAGACCGCGACTTTGGTTGAATTGTCACCACCGATTTCATTTGCTGAATTCGCCTTTTCACAGGGGAAATTTCAATGAACTTAAAAATACTTTACCTTTTTCCACTTTTAGGCCTCGCTGCCTGCGACAACTCCGATAACCCGGCCCCGGCAGGTGCAGCGCTTCCCGTCGAAGTATCCTCGGCGGGAACCTTTGAAGCATCGCCTCCGGCAGCGCCGCCAGAAACTGCTCAAGCGGGTGCGCCGGCAACCACGATCGTGGTTACGCCGGAGGTAACCAAAGCAGGGGCGCCGGAACCAACTGTAGCGGTGGTGCCGGAACCAACTGGAAGGGGTGTTCCGCAAGCCACTACAACGCGATCGCCGGAAACAACTGTTGCGGTGATCCCGGAGGCAACCAAAGTGGTGGCGCCGGAAACAGCTGTAGTTGCGGTCCCGGAAGCAACCAAAGCATCGCCGGAAACAACTGTTGCGGTGGTCCCCGAAACAACTGTAGCGGTGGCGCCGGAAACAACTGGAAGGGGCGTTCCGCAAGCCACTACAACGCGAGCGCCGGAAACAACCAAAGCGGTGGTGCCGGAACCAACCAAAGCGATTGCGCCGGAAACGACTAAACCAGTGGCGCCGGAAACAACTGTAGCGGTGGCGCCGGAACCAACTGGAAGGGGTGTTCCGCAAGCCCCTTCAACGCGAGCGCCGGAAACAACTAAAGTGGCGGCGCTGGAACCAACCAAAGCGATTGCGCCGGAAACGACTAAAGCAGTGGCCCCGGAAACAACTGGAAGAGGAGCGCCGGACGCAACCGGAAGGGGGGCGCCGGAAGCCACGAGAGCGGGTGTCCCGTCAGCCTCGAGAGCGGGTGCGCCTGAAATAGCTAAAGCGGTGGCCCCGGAAGCAACCAAGGTGGTGACCCCGGAAGCAACTGGAAGGGGAGCGCCGGACGCAACCGGAAGGGGGGCGCCGGAAGCCACGCGAGCGGGTGTGCCGTCAGCCACGAGAGCCGGGGCGCCTGAAATAGCTAAAGCGGTGGCCCCGGAAGCAACCAAGGTGGTGACCCCGGAAGCAACTGGACGGGGGGCGCCGGAAGCCACCGGAAGGAGCGCACTGGAAGCCGCTGGAAGGGGTGCGCCGGAAGCCACGAGAGCAGGCGTGCCGTCAGCGCCTCGAGCCGGGGCGCCGGAAGTAGCTGAAGCTGTGGCGCCGGAAACATCTTTCGCGGTGGTCCCGGAAGCCACTGGAAGGAGCGCACTGGAAGCCGCTGGAAGGGGCACGCCGGAAGCCGCTGGAAGGGGTGCGTCGGAAGCCACGCGAGCCGGTGTGCCGTCAGCCCCTAGAGCGGGGGCGCCTGAAGTATCTAAAGCGGTGGTCCCGGAAACAACTGTAGCGGTGGCCCCGGAATCCACTGGAAGGGGGGCGACGGAATCAACTGGAAGAGGGGCACTGACACCCCCGGCCGCGACGGTCGACCCAAGTGCTGCCGCTCGCCTGAAGGCTGCAGAATTGATGGCGGCAGGCAAGCCCTACGAGGCCGTGGACGCTCTCAAGCAAGTGGGTCTCGACGAAGAAGCCTACGCGCTGGTTGCGCCGGTGGATTATACATTCAACCAAAAGGATCATCCTGCAAGTGACGCAATGCCGGCCGACGAAACGCCGTCATCGAAGCGTCATTCAATGACGATCAATGGCAAGAAGGTCTGGTTTACCGCCAAAGCCGGTCACTATAACGCCTATGCACCGAAGAACCCCAAAAACCCCGACAAACAAGACGCGAAGGCGGCGATTTTCTATGTGGCCTATACGCGGGATGACCTGCCTCGTGAAAACCGTCGCGTCACTTTCTTCTTCAATGGTGGACCAGGATATCCCGCGCTGTTTTTGCATGCTGCTTCGTGGGCACCGCAACGCATCAAAATGGACGCGCCCAATTATCCGAAACTTTATAAGGACCTGAAATTTCCGCTTATCGAAGCTTCGGATACGCTGCTCGACCAGACCGATCTTGTCTTCGTTGATCCCGTCGGCACGGGTTTTTCCAAGGCGATCGCTCCGCACAAGAATGAAGAATTCTACGCCCCTACCCCCGACGCCGCAATCGTTCGCGACTTTGTAGCGCGCTATGTCAGCAAGAACGGCAGGCAGAGTTCGCCCAAATATCTGTACGGTGAATCATGGGGCGGATCGCGCGTTGCCTATGCCGGCTCCCTCATAGAAGACGCCGGCACCAGCCTTTACGAGCCCGATCCTTCCGGCAAACCGACGAAACTGCTCACCGGTATCGTCTTTCATTCGCCGTCGCTGTCCGGCGACGCCTGCAAATTTCTTGATCTTTCCTTGTGCTTTTTGACCTTGCCCACCAAAGCCATGACGGTCGATTATCTACTGGGTCCGGCGAAGAGTTGGCGCGGCACACGCACCCTGGATGAATACGCCGACTATCTGCGCGTATTCTTCGCGGAACGCTTCGCCCCGACATTAGTGAAGTACAAGGAAAAGAAACAAGTACCTGGAACCGGAGGAAGAGACGGCAAGCCGCTGGCATATGAGCCTAAAACTCCCGAGGTACTTGCCTTGGCGGAGACAACACTGGCCGAACTGCGGAACATTTTCGGCGACCAATCGCTAACGGCCGATGAAGCGTTCTTGCACGAGGGCGATATACCCATCAGAGTCCCAGGACTTGGCCCAAGCGGTTACGACATGCGAGTGAAGGCGGACGATTACGACGTAGATCTCATTGAAGTAAAGATCTTTGGGGACTACCTCGATTCAATGCTGCCTGCATATGTCAATTACTTCCCCGAAAGTAAATATGTCACGAATATTTGCGAGAAGTGTGAGACCGATTGGGAAAGTGCCAGTTTATTCGATGAAAGCGGTCACTCGAGGGGCGCAGTTGTTGAGATAGCGCAGGCACTAGCGCACGACCCCAAATTGAAGATGCTGGTCATTCATGGTTACTTCGACAGGGTAACCCCATTCCTGACAAGCGAGGAGCTATTGAAACAGGCGAAGCTCGACAAATACGTACCAGTGAAAACATTCGAGGGCGGGCACATGATGTACTACACGGAGGCGGCGCGGGGCCCAATGAAGCAAGCGCTGGACGAGTTCTACATGGCGCAACCAACAACGACCGTTGCCGCGAAAAAATAGAACCGAGCCCAAGCGGCAAGCAAGATGAAAACCGGCGGCGAGACCGCCGGTTTTTTATTAAGCGTTTCCAAGTCTCAAATCGTTTCCCAGGCCCCACTTCTATCGGCGCGGTAGATCGCATCGATGAGCTTCTGGTTGCGCACCGAATCCTCCAGCGTGAAGATTTGGACCTTCTCGCCCTGGGCGGCGCGGGCGAAAGCCTCCACCTCCAGACGGTAGTGGTTCACATCGCTGAAGTTGAACTCGATCGCGCTGCTATGGCTGGCATTGTGCAGCGTGATCTTGGCATGATCGTATTTGCCGGTGTTGAACGGCGCCAGGACCTCGATGAACCCCTTGTCGCCGTGGAACACGATGGACTGGCGGGCGGCGAGCTGCGTGGCGACGTAGAAAGTGAGTTCGAACCCGTCAAAATCGGCCCGCACGCTGGCATAGCGATCGGTGCCGAATTCGGGATCGCGCTCGACGCTCGCAGCGACGCGCAACGGCTCCTTGCCGGTAACGAAGCGGGTCGCGACCGTCGGATAGACGCCGATATCCGGCAGGGCGCCGCCGCCAAGCGACACCTGATTGCGCATATTGCCGGCGTCCTTGTTGAAATAGGTGAAGGCCGCCTGGACCTGGCGCAGCGTACCGATGGCGCCGTCGGCGACGAGCTCCCGCACCTTCAGCCATTGCGGATGATAGGTGACCATGAAGGCCTCAGAAATCACAACGCCATTCTTGTCGCGCGCGGCCAGCAGCGCATCGATTTCACCGGCATTGAGCGAAATAGGCTTCTCGCACAGGACGTGCTTGCCGGCCTCGGCGGCTTTCAGCGACCATTCGACGTGCTGGGATGTCGGCAGCGGGATGTAAACGCCGTCGATTTCGCTTGACGCGAGCATATCCTCATAGGAGCCGAATGCATGCGGCGCGCCGAAACGATCGGCAACCGCGCGCGCCCTGGCAAGATCGCGGCTGGCAATCCCAGCGAGAACGCCGTTTTCCGCGTCGCAGATTGCCGGAATGACGGCTGTCACTCCGATTTTGGCAGTTGATAAAACACCCCAGCGGAACATGACGGCTTCTCCTGTTTCGGCGAATGGAAGCACTGCTCTAGGTCGTAAAGCGGAAGAAATCAATGAAGGCGCGCAGCGCCGGGCGCATTTGCCGGCGGCTCGGATAGTAAAGGTAGACGCCCGGAAATGGCGCGCACCAATCTTCAAGGACGCAGCGAAGCCGACCATCGGCAATCGCATCCTGCGCCATATGCTGGAGGAGAAAAGCGAGCCCGGCACCGCCAAGAGCGGCGGCGATAACCAGACCGTCATCGCCAAGGATCAACGGGCCATTCACATCGATGACGATCTCCTCTCCATCCTTTTCAAACTCCCAGCGATAGACCTGGCCGCTTGCAAAGCGACGGCGGATACAGCGATACGCGGCAAGATCGCGCGGATGCAACGGCAGCGGGTGCTGATCGAGGTAGGCAGGCGCGCCGACGATATTGGCATGGATCGGACCGCTCAGCGGTACGGCGATCATGTCGGGCTCGAGGCTTTCGCCAAGGCGCATGCCGGCATCAAGTCCGGCGGCGACGATATCATTGAACGGTTCCTCGACCCTGAGTTCCAGCGTGACCCCGGGATAGGCCGCGCTGAAGGCGGCGAGCCGCGGCGCAAGCAGCCAGTGAGCGGCGAAAGGCGGAACGCTAAGGCGCAGATTGCCGGCAACGCGATTATTCGCTTCCTTGACCGCATCGAACGCAAGGTCGATCTCGCCGAGCGCCGGGCGCAGCCGCTTCAAGAGCAGCGCGCCTTCCTCGGTAACGGTAACGCTGCGCGTGGTGCGAGCGAGCAGCCTGACGCCCAAGGCCTGTTCGAGACTGGAAATGGCATGGCTCACTGCGGATGGCGCTATGCCCAGTTCCTTGGCTGCACCGCGAAAACCGCCGCAGGCGGCGACGCTGGCGAAAACGGCAAGTTGCGGCAGGCGGGAACGTTCCATTGATCTACCATATCGAACAAGCTGTGCCACCCACAAGGAATTATCGAACACTCCGATAGGCCTTATCTTCGGCTCACCACACGAGACAAGGAGATCAGTGATGGAAAAACGCAAACTTGGAACGGAACTCAACGTCTCGGCCGTCGGTCTCGGCTGCATGGGCATGAGCTTCGCCTATGGCGGGCAGGAGGAAGCAGATGCAATCCGAACGCTGCAGCACGCAGTCGATATCGGCGTTACCTTCTTCGACACGGCCGAGGTCTACGGCCCGTTCGAGAATGAGATTCTGGTCGGCAAGGCGCTGAAAGACCGCAGGGACAAGGTGGTGATCGCCACGAAATTCGGCTTCAAGATTTCCGATGAGGGCGTGGGCGCAGCACGTATGGCCGGCGTCGACAGCCGTCCGGAGCACGTGAAAGCAGTCGCGGAGGCCTCGCTCGGACGCCTTGGCATTGAACAGATCGATCTCTTCTACCAGCACCGCGTCGATCCGAACGTCCCGATCGAAGACACGGTGGGCGCGATGGCCGACCTCGTAAAGAACGGCAAGGTCAAGGCGCTTGGCCTTTCCGAAGCGAGCGCCGCCACGATCCGCCGTGCGCACAAGGTGCACCCCATCGCCGCTGTACAAAGCGAATATTCCCTGTGGAGCCGCGATCCCGAGGACGAGGTTCTTGCAGTCTGCAAGGAGTTGGGCATCGGCTTCGTTCCCTATAGCCCGCTCGGGCGCGGCCTTCTGACCGGCACGATCAGCAAGCCCGACGAACTCGGAACGGATGACTGGCGGAGGACACTGCCGCGCTTCCAGGCTGAAAACATGGATGCCAATGCGGTGCTGATCGCCACGCTGAAGGGCCTTGCTGCCGACAAGGGTATCACTCCGGCGCAACTCGCGCTCGCTTGGGTGCTGCATCAGGGCGATTTCATCGTACCGATACCGGGAGCGCGCAAGATCAAGCACCTCGAGGAGAATGCCGCTGCGGCTGATATTGAATTGTCCGGGACGGACCTTGCGAAGATCGGTGATGCGCTCTCTCCCAACCGCGTTGCCGGCAAGCGCTATACAGAGGCGGCTCTCGCCCTCGTCAACGGCTGATTGCAACCGCAGGGCGTTTCCGAAAGGGCGCCCTGCCATTCCTTCCAGAGGCTTGACAGACTGCCGACCCCCGGTGCCTATACCTGACCGCCGTTCGCCACTTTTAAAAATGCGTCGGCGGTTGTATATCGCGCAGGATCGATTTGTCTCAACAAGCCGCGCCGTTGGCCAATCTGTAATGGCGCTCAACTGGAACATCATGGAAAAAGCAACGAAAAAGTCGCTTAGGCGCTGGGGTATCGGATTGGTTGTACTGGCAATTATCGCCTGGTTCGTACCATATCTGGTGATCTTCTATCTGATCTGCGGCATCTATGATTTGTCGCGCAACAAGAATCTCAACTTGCAGGTGATCGAACAGTATTTCTTCGGCAACGGCATTTTCACCTGGGTTCTTTCGCCGCTGAATATCATTCTCGACCTTCTCTCGCTCCCTTATATCAACAAGGGCGTTTACCGCCTGCAGGACCTGCCTTCCGATTATCAGGCCGAGGTCAAGCGCCTGATTACGGCGACTCAGAAGGAGAATATCGTCGGCCAGTTGCAGCAGCGCGCCGAGCAGCAATCGCGCAGCATGTTCTTCTTCAAATGGTACGGCAAGGATCAGCCGAGCTTCGCCAACGTGCCTTCGTTCTACGAGAAGTACAACTTCGTGAAGACGATCGGGGTTTCGGTCTTCAACAAGAAGAATTCGACGTCGAAGCACTTCGGGCCGATGCGCGCAACGATCCGCGTCCTCTACAATATCAACGACATGAATGACCGCTCGGCCTATATCTGGTGCGGCGATACCACCAGTTACTGGAAGGACGACAAGCTCTTCATCTTCGATGATACACTGATGCACCAGTCCGTGAATCAGACCGACCAGACCCGCTATTGCCTCTTCGTCGATATCCTGCGCCCGTCCTACGTACCGGGATTCTTCGCCGCCGTCGTCGCCTTCATGGGGGTCGTGCTTAAGGGCAGCAATTCGGTATTCTACAAGAACTGGAAGGTCATTCAGAAGTGAGGCAACGTTCGCCTGTGCTTCTTCTTCGCCTTATAGACTCTGCCATTATCCTCGGGCTCTTGTCCCGAGGACTAGGCGGATCGCCAATGACCCGCGATAGCAGTGGGAACGACGTGGTCCGGGGGAAGGGGGTTATCCCCGCAATACGCCGCCGGTCTGCTTGGCGACATTCTCGACAATCCGCTTCGAAAGCGCCTCCAGATCCTCGTCGTTCAGCGTGCGCTCCTGCGGCTGGATCGCCACCTCGATCGCCACGGACTTCTTGTCTGCGCCCAGCGATGCGCCTTCGAACACGTCGAAGACCTGAACGCCGGTCACAAGCTTCTTGTCGCCGTTGAGAGCAGCCTTGACGATCGCGCCAGCTTCAACGCCCTTGTCGACGATGAACGCAAAGTCGCGGCGAAGCGCCTGGAAATCCGACAGGTTGAGCGCAGGCTTGGTACGCGTCGCCTTCTGCTTCGGCTCCGGGATAGCGTCGATGAAAACCTCGAAGCCACAGAGCGTGCCGCCGACATCGAGCGTTTCCAGAGTCTTCGGATGGAACTCGCCGAAGGTGCCGAGCACTACTTTGGGACCAAGCTTGATCACCCCCGAACGTCCGGGATGATACCAGCCGGGAGCACCGGATTCGACCTGCAGCTTGTCCACGGGCGCGCCGCAAGCCTCGAGCACGGCGAGCGCATCGGCCTTGGCGTCGAAAACGCCAACGGGCGCAGCATTGCCGGACCAATGGCGGCCTGATCCGTCGAGACGGGCGGTGCCACGGCGAACGCCAGCGGCAACGCGCCGCTGCGCTTCGGGTGTGTCGCCCTCATAGGTTCCGGAAACCTCGAACAGGGCAAGATCGCTAAAGCCGCGATCGGCATTGCGTTGGGCGGCAGCAAGCAGGCCGGGCAGCAGGGAGGGGCGCATGTCCGACATATCGGAAGCGATCGGATTGGCGAGCTTCAACTCGGGCTGGCCGCCACCAAATGCCTTGGCGGCCGTTTCGGAAATGAACGACCAGGTGACAGCTTCCATCATGCCCCGCGTTGCCAGCGCCCGGCGGGCGTGGCGGGTGCGGATCTGCAGGGTCGTCAAGATCTTGCCGTTGACCGTCGCATGGCTCGGCAGCGCTTGCGGCTCGATGAGGTCGACGCCGTGAATACGCATGACCTCCTCGACGAGATCGGCCTTACCGTCGATATCGGGACGCCAGGAGGGCACGATCACGTCCACAGCCTCGCCCGTGCCTTGTGGCACGAAACCCAGGCGCGAAAGGATGTCGAGACTGGTTGCGGCAGGCACCTCGATACCGGTCAGACGCTTGACGTCCGATAGCGGGAAGCGGACCACCTTCGGCGTGTGGCCTTCATAACCGACGACCTTCGCCTTCGACGGCGTTCCGCCGCAGAAATCGAGCACAAGCTGCGTTGCCAGTTCCAACCCAGGGATCATGAACTCCGGATCGACACCGCGCTCGAAGCGGTAACGCGCATCGGTGATGATGCCGAGATTACGGCCGGTACGAGCGATGTTCATCGCATCCCACAGGGCCGATTCAATCACCACATTGGTGGTGTTCTCATCGCAGCCGGAATGTTCGCCCCCCATGATACCGCCGATCGACTCGACCCCATCGGCATCGGCGATGACGACGTTGTCCGGGCCGAGCTTATACTCCTTGCCATTGAGGCCGAGGATTTCCTCGCCTGCCTTGGCATGGCGAACCGTAAGATCGCCCTTCACCTTGTCGGCGTCGAACACGTGCAAGGGCCGGCCGCGGTCGAAGGTCAGGTAGTTGGTAATATCGACAAGCGTATTGATCGGCCGCAGGCCAATGGCAATCAGCCGCTGCTGCAGCCATTGCGGGCTATGGCCGTTCTTGACGCCCTTGACCGTGCGCCAGGCGAAACCCGGGCAAAGGTGGCGATCAACGTCGAGCGCGACGCCGACCTGAGGCTCGCCCGTTCCCTTCACCGGCGCTATCGCCTGTTGCCTGAGCTTGCCGATCCCGGCGGCAGCCAGGTCGCGGGCGATGCCATAGACACTGGTGCAATCCGGACGGTTCGGCGTCAGATTGATCTCGATGACCGGATCGTCAAGCCCGGCATAGGCGGCAAAGCTGGTGCCCACGGGCGCATCTTCCGGCAGGTCGATAATGCCATTGTGCTCGTCAGACATCTGCAATTCGCGTTCCGAACACATCATGCCATGGCTCTCGACACCGCGAATCTTGCCGACCGACAGCGTAATATCAATGCCCGGGACATAGGTGCCGGGCGACGCAAACGCGCCGATCAATCCGGCTCGCGCATTGGGTGCGCCGCAGACAACCTGCAGCGGTTTGCCGTCGCCCGTGTCGACGGTCAGAACCTGCAATTTGTCGGCGTCGGGATGGCGGGCCGCAGTCAGCACCTTGGCAATGACGAAGGGCTTCAAAGCCGCCTTGTCGTCCAGCGACTCCACTTCGAGCCCGATCATCGTCAGGGTCTCGACGATCTTGTCGAGCGACGCATCGGTTTCAAGGTGGTCTTTTAGCCAGGAGAGTGTGAATTTCATGATTTCACTCGTTTTCAGATTTTAGCGTTGGAGCGTTTCGACAAGGCGAAGCCGCTCGCACCGGAAACAGGTTTCTAGCGCTGCGCTCACGCGCTGAGGCCCCCAAACAGGGTCGGCATGTCGAGCGGGCGGAAGCCGTAATGCGACAGCCAGCGCACATCCGCATCGAAGAAAGCGCGCAGATCCGGCATGCCGTATTTCAGCATGGCAATGCGGTCGATACCCATGCCCCAGGCGAAGCCCTGATATTCATCGGGATCGAGGCCGCCGGCGCGCAGCACATTCGGATGCACCATGCCGCAGCCGAGGATTTCCATCCAGTCATTGCCCTCGCCGAACTTCACTTCCTTGCCGGAGCGATCGCACTGGATGTCGACCTCGAGCGATGGTTCCGTGAACGGAAAATAGGAGGGACGGAAGCGCATCTTCAACGACGGCACTTCGAAGAACGCCTTGCAGAACTCTTCGAGCACCCATTTCATGTTGGCGACATTCGCCGTCTTGTCGATGACGAGGCCTTCGACCTGATGGAACATCGGCGAATGGGTCGCATCGGAATCCATGCGATAGGTCTTGCCCGGAATAACGATACGAATCGGCGGCTTCTGGTTCTCCATGGTGCGGACCTGAACCGGGCTCGTATGCGTACGCAACACACGCCGTTCGCCGTTGGCATCCGGATTGAAAAAGAAGGTGTCGTGCATCTCGCGCGCCGGATGGCCTTCCGGGAAATTAAGCGCGGTGAAATTGTAATAGTCGGTCTCGATGTCCGGCCCTTCGGCAATAGAGAAGCCCATGTCGGCGAAAATTGCCGTGATCTCGTCGATGACCTGGCTGATCGGATGGATGCGGCCGCGCTCGACCGGAGAGGCGCGGACCGGCAGCGTGATGTCGACCTTTTCCTTTTCGAGACGAAGAGCGATGGCAACGTCCTTGAGGGCGGCCTTGCGCGCCGTCAGCGCTTCGGTGATCCGGTTCTTCAGGCCATTGATGGCCGGGCCCTGGAACTGGCGCTCTTCCGGCGACATTGCGCCCAGCGACTTCAGCTTCTCCGAGATCGAGCCCTTCTTGCCGAGTGCAGCAATGCGTACGGCCTCGATGGCCGCTTCGTCATTAGCTGCCTCAATTTGCGCGGCAAGCACGCTTTCCAGTTCTACCAGGTCGTCCATCGTTCATCACCTGTCTGATCGTCAATGACAAAAATCGAAAAACCCGCGCCAGCCGAGCCAGCGCGGGTTTCCCAAGTCTAATTTTCCGAAAATGCTTTGGGAGCGCTGGGCTTAGTGGACAGCGCCTTCAAAAGCGTTCGGAGTGGTGTTCTTGAGGTACTCAAGCGCCTTCTTGGCAGAAGCGACGAGTGCACCGAATGCTTCCGGCTCGTGGATCGCGAGATCCGACAGAACCTTACGGTCGACTTCGATACCCGACTTCGACAGGCCGTCGATGAAACGGCTGTAGGTCAGGCCATGCTCGCGCACGGCGGCATTGATGCGCTGGGTCCAGAGCGCGCGGAACGTGCGCTTCTTGTTCTTGCGGTCGCGATAAGCGTACTGCTTCGAACGGTCAACGGCAGCCTTTGCGGTGCGGATCGTATTCTTGCGGCGGCCACGGAAACCCTCGGCCTGCTTCAGAACTTTTTTGTGCTTGGCGTGGGACGTAACGCCCCGTTTTACACGTGCCATGATATGATCTCCTTGTCTTAAGGACTAAAAACGCGCCCGGCTTAGAGGCCGTTGGGCAAGAACTTCTTCACGATCTTCGCATCGGCATCGGAAAGAACCATTGTGCCACGTGCGTCACGGATGAATTTGTTCGAACGTTTGATCATGCCATGGCGTTTGCCAGCGGCGGCGGCTTTGACTTTGCCAGTCCCGGTTACTTTGAACCGCTTCTTGGCAGCAGATTTGGTCTTCATCTTGGGCATTTTGCTACTCCATTCTTCTAAAGGAGCCCTTGTGTTTCCATGAAACGGCGGCTCCTGTTTTTCCACTTCAGGCCGACCAAAGCCTGAAAGCATACAAAACCGCCACGGCATGCCCTGCCGGGCGGTTTGAACGGGGCCTTATTACCAGAAGTCTGAAAAAGCGCAACAACTGAATCGATCAAGGCCGATTGTAAATGAAAAAGCCGCCCGAAGGCGGCTCTTGATCCCAGACAAGTGCCTGTCAGCGCGGTGCGAGCACCATCATCATCTGGCGGCCTTCAAGCTTCGGCTCCGCCTCGACCTTGGAAATCTCGACAGTGTCTTCCTTCACCCGGTCGAGCAGACGCATGCCGAGTTCCTGGTGCGCCATTTCGCGGCCGCGGAAACGCAGCGTTACCTTGACCTTGTCGCCCTCATCGAAGAACCGCTTGATCGCCTTCATCTTCACATCATAGTCATGCGTATCGATGTTCGGACGCATCTTGATTTCTTTGATTTCGACGGTCTTCTGCTTCTTGCGCGCCTCAGCGGCCTTCTTCTGGCCCTGGTACTTCAGCTTGCCCAGATCAACGATCTTGCAAACCGGCGGCTCGGCATTGGGGACGATCTCGACGAGATCAAGTCCGGCCTCATCGGCCATGGCCAGTGCTGCCTGAATGGTAACGATACCGTGGTTTTCACCTTCGGCATCGATCAATTGTACCTGAGGTACGCGGATATCGCGGTTCGAACGAGGTCCATCTTTCTGGACCGCCTGTGCTCTAAAGGGTCGGCGAATGGCAGTAGTCTCCTTGAATTATTTCGGTCAACGCAAATAGCACCGTCGGACCAGCGCCGCAATGCTTCTATGCGTCGGGCCCATGCGAATACCATTTTTTTCGGGATAAATCATCCATAACAGACATAGGATTGTTTCAGTTTTATGCAATATCGCGGGCTTTATTGCCAGGTGCGAACATGGCAAAAGGCAGTATAGCGATAGATGACAGGCATGCTCATGGACATTACCCCGCCCCAGTTCCACACCGTCGATGGAATCGAGATTGCCTACCGCAGGCGGAGTGGAGGCGAACCCGGTCTCGTCTGGCTCGGCGGCTACCGCTCGGACATGCTCGGCACCAAGGCCGAGTGGCTCGATCAATGGGCTGCGAGCAACGGCCTTGCCTATCTTCGGCACGACTACTCCGGGCACGGCGAATCCCGCGGTGAATTCCGCGACGGCACGATTTCGCTCTGGCTCGAACAGACGCTGGCGGTGTTCCGGGAGTTCACCTCCGGGCCCCAGATCGTAATCGGCTCGTCGATGGGCGGCTGGATTGCCCTACGCCTCATCGAGGAACTGCAGAAGGTCGGTGAAGGCGGACGGATCGCCGGCCTCGTCCTAATTGCGCCGGCGCCCGACTTCACCTCGGAGCTGGTCGAGCCGCAACTGACCAACAAGCAACGGCGGCAGATCGCCGAGCTTGGTTATATGGAAGAGCCGTCGGAATATTCGCCGGAGCCCTATATCTACACGAAGAAGCTGCTCGAAGACGGGCGTAACAACCAGGTATTGAAGGGTGTCATCCAGACCGACTGTCCCGTCCACATTCTCCAGGGCATGAAGGACGACGACGTTCCCTATCGCCATGCCTTGCGACTCGTCGATCATCTTCCCGTCGACGACGTGACGATCACCCTCGTTCGCGACGGCGACCACCGCCTTTCCCGCCCGCAGGACCTTGAACTTCTGACGCGAACCGTGTCTTCAATGGTCGATCACACCACCCATCCAAAGTCCCGCCCGCCCGTTCAATAGGTCACCCTCATGCGCTTTTCAGTGGTTGCTTCTGCCGTCGTTGCTGCGGTCGTCGGTTTCGGCGGTACGCTGGCGCTGATTATCGCGGCGGCGCAGGCGCTGGGCGCGACACAGGCTGAGACCGCAAGCTGGGTCACCGCGGTCTGTCTCGCCATGTTCTCCGCCACCGGCTACCTCAGCTGGCGCTACAAAATGCCTATCATCAGTGCATGGTCGACCCCCGGCCTTGCGCTTATCGGCGGGTCGATCGGCTTTACCATGCCTGAGGCCGTCGGTGCCTTTATCGTCACCGCCCTTGCCATCATTCTGACGGGGCTGATCAAGCCGGTCTCGGCTTTCGTCTCGAAGATCCCGGCTTCCATCGCCTCGGGCATGCTTGCCGGCGTGCTCTTTGCCTTCCTCATCGGCGCGGCGCGAACCATACCGGTTGATCCGCTGTTTGTTCTGCCGCTGGCGGCGCTGTTCTTCATCATCCGGCTCTATAACCCTGCCATGGCCGTCCTCGCGGTACTCTTCGGCGGCGTGATATACGCCTTTGCCAGCGGGCGCGTGGCAAGCGTACCCTCGGTCGAACTGTCGACGTTGACGCTGATCATGCCGGTGTTTGACCTCCGCGCCATGATCGGCCTCGCCCTGCCGCTTTATCTCGTCACCATGGCTTCGCAGAACTTACCGGGTTTCGCGGTCTTGCGCGCTGCAGGTTACGAGCCGCCCACGGCCGCGGCTTTGCAGGTGACCGGCCTCGTCTCGCTGCTCAGCGCGCCCTTTGGTGGGCATACCAGCAATATGGCGGCGATCTCGGCTGCCATCTGCACCGGTCCCGATGCCCATCCTGACCCGCAGAAGCGTTGGCTGACCGGACCGTTCTATGCGCTTTCCTATCTGATATTTGCGATCTTCGGCGCCTCCCTCGTCGCGCTCTTCGCGGTTCTGCCGGCGCCGCTGATCGCGCTCGTCGCCGGCCTCGCCCTCATCGGTGCATTTACCAACGCGCTGTCGCTTGCGCTCAAGATCGAAAAGGAGCGCCTTGCCGCAATCGTGACCTTCGCGGTCACGGCATCCGGCATCTCGATCGCCGGAATTGGTGCGGCCTTCTGGGCGCTCGTTGCGGGCCTGCTCGTCTATTGGCTCGATCACGTAAAGAAAGCGGTATGATTCCAAAGGCTTGTCGCATTTGGAGTCACGTTTTCTTGAAATGCCAAAATTTCCTTCCCATGTCGTAATCGATCGACCAATCGGGGTCGGGCTTTCTTCAGTAAGGAAGGGCTTTAGATGAACAATGCTGCTTTGATCCGGCCAGGCTGGACCCCGGCGACCATCGCTCTGATGATTATCGGTTTCATGCTGTTCTGGCCACTTGGCTTAGCCATGCTTGCCTACATTGTCTGGGGCAACCGGTTTGGCGGTTTCAAACACGAAATGAACAATGCCGCTGAAAACGTCTGCGGTGCGTGGCGCCGCAATCGCCGTTCGCAACGTTTCGGCAGAGGTCCGTTCGGCACCGGCAACGTCGCCTTCGACGAATGGCGCGAGAAGGAACTGGAGCGCCTCGACGAGGAACGCCGCAAGCTCGAAGAGATGCGCGCCGAGTTCGAGACCTACGCGCAGGAACTGCGCCGCGCCAAGGACAGGGAAGAATTCGACCGCTTCATGGCCGATCGCAACGCCAGGAAGCCTTCGGGATCGGTTCCTGATGTGAATAAAGGCAACGGCGAATAACCCTGTTTCAATCGTTCGTTGCTGTACGAGGCGGCGCCGGGATGTCCCGGCGCCGCTCCTGTTTTGGCTGGCGACACCCCTCGAATCAACTAAAGTGGCCGCATGATCCTGTCCCTGTTTCGGAATCCGCCGAAAAAGTCCGCCACGCTCACGGCTGAACGCAGCTATGAGGTGGCCGGGCGCGTTCTGCCGCTGCGCGTCATGGAGAACCCTCGCGCTACGCGCTTGACACTGCGGATCGACGCCGGTGGCAAGGGGCTGCGCATGACCGTGCCGCCCGGCATGCCGGCGCAAGAGATCGATAAGTTCCTCACGCGCCACGAGGGTTGGATCGAGACCCGCATCTCCAAGATGCCCGACCAGCCCAAGGTGCGCCCCGGCGTGAAGATACCGGTGCGGGGTGTGCCGCATCTCATCGTTCACGAACCCGCCAAACGCGGCACGGTCCGGCAGGAGCAGGGCCCAGACGGGCCATTACTCATCGTTTGCGGTGACCGCCCGCATCTTGCCCGCCGTGTCGGCGACTTCCTCAAGCGGGAAGCCCGCCGCGACCTTGAGATGCTCGTCGCGCGCCATACTGCAGCTGTCGGCCGACGCGCAAAAGCGGTGCGGTTGAAGGATACGAGAAGCCGCTGGGGCTCCTGTACCTCCGATGGCACGCTGTCCTTTTCCTGGCGCATCATGATGGCCCCGCCGCCGATCATCAATTATCTAGTCGCGCACGAGGTCGCCCACCTTAAGGAAATGAACCACGGTCCGAAATTCTGGAAGCTGTGCAGCGAACTTTGCCCGGATACCGATCGCTGCAAGGCCTGGCTGAAGCGCAATGGCGGCGCATTGCAGGCAATCGATTTCAGCTGATGGCAGTGGATCTTCCAATGCCGGTTTTGCAGGCCGCAAAAACGCTGTGGGAGTATCACCACATCTACGATCCGCTCGCCAAGTCGGACCTGATCATCGGGCTCGGCAGCTACGATCTGCGCGTCGCCGACCATTGCGCCGCGTTGTTTCGCCAGGGTCTGGCGCCGCGCATTCTCTTTACCGGCAAATCCGGCAACTGGACCGGCAACCTTTATGAAAGCAGCGAAGCAGAGGCGTTCGCGCACCGTGCCGTCAATCTTGGCGTGCCCGCCGCCTCCATTCTCATCGAGCCCCGCGCCACCAATATCGGCGAGAATATCTGCTTCGCCAGGTCAATGGCCGGCGAGCAGGTCCGGCGGGTCATTATGGTCACCAAGCCGCAGACCCAGCGGCGCGTCCGCGCCACGGCGGATGCACAATGGCCTGAAGTTACAACACTGGTGACCGCGCCGCCTACCCGTTTCGAAGACCAACCAACGACGGCCTATCCGCTTGAGGGCCTTATCAACGAGATGGTTGGGGACGTGCATCGCATGAGGATTTACCCCATGAAAGGCTATCAGACAGCGCAATCCATCGCGGTATCCGTCGCGGATGCGTTCGAATTTCTTGTCGCGAAGGGCTATCACCACCATCTGTGACAGAGTCCGATGCAAAATCCTCGACTTTGGCGCATTTTCATGCGAGTGGCGGGTCATGAGCCTTGATATAAAGATATGCGGATTGAAAACCGACGAAGCAGTTGCCGCTGCCCTCGACGGTGGCGCCACGCATATCGGCTTCATCTTCTTTGCAAAGAGCCCGCGCAATATTGACCCTGCCGAGGCCAGCCGTCTGCGCCGCGCCGCTGCAGGCCGGGCAAAGGCCGTTGCCGTTACCGTCGACGCCGACGATGCCGCGCTCGATGCGATCGTTTCCGAAATGGCGCCTGATATGCTGCAGTTGCACGGCCACGAGAGCGTCTCGCGCTTGCGGCACGTGAAAGCGCGTTATGGCCTGCCGGTGATCAAGGTGTTCTCGCTGCGCGAACGCGGCGACCTTGCACAGATCGAGCCGTACATCGGCATCGCCGATCGGCTAATGTTCGATGCCAAGGCACCCGCCGGCTCGGCCTTGCCGGGCGGCAATGGTGTCGCGTTCGATTGGCAGGTCTTGAGTGAACTTGACGGCTCGCTCGATTACATTCTGTCCGGCGGGCTGAATGCCGGTAATATCGCCCAGGCATTGCAGGAGACATTGCCGGGCGGCATTGATATTTCATCCGGTGTCGAATCGGCGCCCGGCGTGAAGGATATCGGGCTTATCAAGGAATTTTTCAGGGCCGTGCGCGCTGCCAAAAGCGCCGATGCGGCTTAAGGCGGGCAGTCGTTTCGGCGACTATCCCAGGAACGGAGTGGAGCAGTGAACAAGGTGGTGGAGCCCAATTCATTCAAGACAGGTCCCGACGAAGAGGGCATGTTCGGTATTTTCGGCGGGCGCTTTGTTGCCGAAACGCTGATGCCGCTCATTCTTGAATTGCAGCAGGCCTATGACGACGCCAAGAATGATCCTGCGTTCAAGGCAGAGCTTCAGGCGCTTTCCACGCACTATGCCGGCCGCCCCTCCAAGCTTTATTATGCCGAGGGCCTTACCCGGCACGTGCGCCAGCTCGCCAAGGACCAGGGCGGCAATGGCGGCGCCAAGATCTACTTCAAGCGCGAAGACCTCAATCATACCGGCAGCCACAAGATCAACAATTGCCTCGGGCAAATCCTGCTCGCCAGGCGCATGGGCAAGACCCGCATTATCGCCGAGACAGGCGCCGGACAGCATGGCGTTGCCTCGGCTACCGTGTCGGCTCGCTTCGGGCTCCCCTGCGTCGTTTATATGGGCGCGACCGACGTCGAACGGCAGAAGCCGAACGTCTTCCGCATGAAGCTGCTTGGTGCCGAAGTGAAGCCCGTCTCCTCCGGCCATGGCACGCTCAAGGATGCCATGAACGAAGCGTTGCGTGACTGGGTCACCAATGTCGACGACACCTACTACCTGATCGGCACAGCCGCTGGTCCCCATCCCTATCCCGAACTCGTTCGCGACTTCCAGTCCGTCATCGGCATTGAGGCACGCGAGCAGATCCTCGAACAGGAGGGACGCCTGCCCGACACGATCATCGCTGCCGTCGGCGGCGGGTCCAACGCAATCGGCCTGTTCCACCCGTTCCTTGACGACAAGAGCGTCGAGATCATCGGCATCGAGGCTGGCGGACGAGGGCTCGACGGCATCGAACATTGTGCCTCAATGAGCGCTGGCCGTCCCGGCGTTTTGCACGGCAACCGCACCTACCTCCTGCAGGATGAGGACGGCCAGATCCTTGACGGTCACTCGGTCTCGGCCGGCCTTGATTATCCGGGCGTCGGACCCGAGCATTCCTGGCTGCGCGATACGGGCCGTGTTTCCTACGTGCCGATCCTCGACAATGAGGCGCTCGACGCCTTCCAGCTGACGACACGCGTCGAAGGGATTATTCCCGCGCTCGAATCCGCCCATGCCATCGCGCATGCGGTGAAGATCGCGCCGCAGATGGAGCAGGACAAGATCATGATCGTCAATCTATCCGGCCGCGGCGACAAGGATGTACACACGGTCGGCAAACTGCTTGGAATGGACATCTGATCATGACGACCCGTATCGACAGGAAATTTGCCGCACTGAGAGCCGAGGGCCGTCCGGCGCTCGTGACCTACTTCATGGGCGGCGATCCGGATTTCGACACCTCGCTCAGGATCATGCAGTCGCTGCCGGTCGCGGGTTCCGATATCATCGAACTCGGCGTGCCCTTTTCCGATCCCATGGCTGATGGCCCCGCTATCCAGGCTGCGGGCCTGCGGGCGCTGAAAAAAGGCATGACCCTGACGAAGACCCTGGAGCTTGCCAGGCAGTTTCGCGCGAGCGACGATACGACCCCGATCGTACTGATGGGCTACTACAATCCCATCTACATTTACGGTGTCGATCGCTTCCTGAAGGATGCCGTGGCTGCGGGAATCGATGGTCTCATCATTGTCGACCTGCCGCCGGAAATGGATGAAGAGCTGTGCATCCCCGCCATCAAGGCCGGGATTAACTTCATTCGCCTGGCGACGCCGACGACGGACGAAAAGCGCCTGCCGAAAGTGCTGCAGAACACCTCCGGCTTCGTCTACTACGTATCGATGACCGGCATCACCGGCTCGGCGCTTCCTGACACGTCGAAGGTTGCGAGCGCCGTCGAGCGCATCAAGAAGCACACGGACCTTCCGGTCGTCGTCGGTTTCGGCGTCAAGACCGCAGAACAGGCAAAGGTGATCGGCAGCGCCGCCGACGGTGTTGTCGTCGGTACGGCGATTATCAATGCCGTTGCCAATACCATCCGTCCCGATGGCTCGCTGGTCGCCGATCCTGCCGAGGCAGTTGCCACCATGGTGCAGGGCCTCTCCAGCGGCGTCAGGGCTGTACGCCTTGCGGCGGCCGAGTAGAAGCTCTAAATCACCTGAACCTTTGACGGAAGAACAGGACCGATCATGAACTGGATCACGAATTACGTTCGGCCAAAGATCAACTCGATGCTTGGCCGCCGTGAAATGCCGGAGAATCTCTGGATCAAGGATCCCGAGTCCGGAGAGATGGTCTTCCACACGGATCTCGAAAAGAACCAGTGGGTCGTCCCGTCTTCCGGCCACCACATGCGCATTCCGGCGCGTGATCGGTTGCGCTTTTTCTTCGATGACGGGATTTTCGAGACGCTCGAGCAGCCCAAGGTCGCCATCGATCCTTTGAAATTCCGCGATGAGAAGCGCTATATCGACCGCCTCAAGGAACATCGCACCAAGACCGGGCAGGACGACGCGATCATCAACGCGCTCGGCACCATCGAGGGTCTGCCGATCGTCGTCACGATCCACGACTTCAGCTTCATGGGCGGTTCGCTCGGGATGGCAGCAGGCGAGGCAATCATCAAGGGTTTTGAAACAGCGATCGCGCAGAAGAAGCCGCTGGTGCTCTTTGCCGCGTCGGGCGGGGCGCGCATGCAGGAGGGCATTCTTTCGTTGATGCAGCTGCCGCGCACCACGGTTGCCGTGGAAATGCTGAAGGAAGCCGGCCTGCCCTATATCGTCGTCCTGACCAATCCGACGACCGGTGGGGTCTCGGCATCCTATGCCATGCTCGGCGATATCCATATTGCCGAACCCGGCGCCCTGATCGGCTTTGCGGGGCAGCGCGTCATCGAACAGACGATTCGCGAAAAACTGCCGGAAGGCTTCCAGCGCGCCGAATATTTGAAAACCCACGGCATGGTCGACATGGTGGTGCCGCGGCCGCAGCTCAAGACGACCATTGCCCGTCTCCTCAAGATGATGATGGGCCAGCCAGCGACGGAAATTGCCGAGGAGACCGATGTGCCGAACGGTCTCGCGACCACCGCTCTGCCGGTTCCGGCCAAGGCCGATTCCTGATGCCACTGCGCCATACCTAAAGCCGGATGTGCAATGTCGTCGCATGCTGAAAAGGAAATAGAACGGCTGCTCGGCTTGCACCCGAAGGGCTTCGACCTGTCGCTCGGCCGGATCACACGCCTGCTCGACACGTTGGGCAATCCGCATCTGAGACTCCCGCCCGTGATCCATGTCGCCGGGACCAACGGCAAGGGTTCGGCGGTAGCCTTCTCCCGGGCACTGCTCGAGGCCGCGGGCTATACCGTGCATGTGCATACCTCCCCCCATCTTGTTCGCTGGCATGAGCGTTACAGGCTCGGTGCGCCGGGGGGCGGCAAGATTGTCGAGGATGCGGTTCTGGCGGAAGCGGTGAAACGCGTCGCCGAAGCCAATGCCGGGCAGGCGATTACCGTCTTTGAAATTCTGACGGCAGTCACCTTTGTGCTTTTTTCCGAGCACCCGGCGGACGCGGTTGTCCTTGAAGTCGGTCTTGGCGGAAGGTTCGACGCGACAAATGTGATCCCGGAGCCGGCGGTCAGCGTCATCATGCCGATCTCGCTCGACCACCAGCCCTATCTTGGCGATCGCGTGGAGCTGATTGCAGCCGAGAAGGCGGGTATTATCAAGCCCCGTTGCCCCGTCGTTATCGGCGCGCAGGACGAAGAAGCCGTGCGCATGGTCCTGATCGAGACCGCCGAGCGCCGCGATTGCCCCTATGCCGTCTATGGCCAGGATTTCCTGAGTTTCGAAGAGCGCGGCCGCATAATCTATCAGGACAATACCGGCCTGATGGATCTGCCCCTGCCGAACCTTGTTGGCCGCCATCAACTGGCCAATGCGGCGGCCGCCATCCAGGCCGTGCGGACCGCCGGCTTTAAAGTTCCCGAACAGGCCGTCGAGCGCGCCATGACCACCGTGGAGTGGCCGGCGCGCATGCAGCGCCTCGTCAAGGGCAAGCTTGTTGAACTATCCGTACCCGGTTCGGAGATCTGGCTCGACGGCGGACACAATCCCGGTGCGGGCCTCGTGGTCGCAGAGGCGATCGCCACCCTTGAAGACCGCAGCCAGCGCCCGCTTTTCCTCATTACGGGCATGATCAATACCAAGGACCCGGTCGGCTACTTCCAGGCATTCACCGGCATGGCGCGCCACGTCTATACGGTGCCGATCCGCTCCAGCGGCGCCGGCATCCCGCACGACGAGTTGGCAATTGCTGCCAACGAAGCGGGTCTTTCCGCCGAGCCGGTGCATTCGGTCGAGAATGCCTTGAAAATCTTGCGCGATAGCTGGGACTCCAGCGAACCCGCGCCGCGCATCCTCATCGGCGGCTCCCTCTATCTTGCCGGCGAAGTGCTCTCGGATAACGGCACGCCGCCGCAATAAAAAACCCGGCACAAGGCCGGGTTTTCAGTCTGTAGTCCGGATTGATCAGGCAGCCGAATTTCTGATCCAGTCGCTGAGCTTGCTCTTCGGAGCAGCACCAACGAGGTTGGCGGCAAGCTCGCCATCCTTGAACATCAGAAGGGTCGGGATGGAACGGACGCCGAACTGGGCGGCCAGTTCCGGATTCTCATCGATGTTGACCTTGGCGATCGTGACCTTGCCTTCCATCTCCGAAGCGATCTCCTCGAGGGCCGGCGCGATCATCTTGCAGGGGCCGCACCACTCCGCCCAGAAATCAACGACGACAGGCTGGCCAGCCTGGATTACATCGGACTGAAAATTGCTGGTGTCGATCTTGACGGTAGCCATAGGCTTTTCCTTGTAGGTTTGTTGAATGTGTTGCACATCATGTGGTGAGTCTATCCACACTCGTCAAGCTAGGTCTTGTCACGATTCAGTGCAAAGGTCTACGTGGGTGCCTATCGCAGACGCTCGAGCGCCTCGTTCATTGCCGCCTCGGGAATGTCGACAAGGTGGGGGCCCTCGGTGAAGAGCAAGGCGGTTTCGATGGTCTTGCCGGGATAAAGCGGCGCAAGCAGCTCGCGGTAGAGCGCAAGCTGGGCGACATAGGTTTCCGGTACTTTCGACAGCGTTTGAGGCGCCGGCCGGTTGGTCTTGTAGTCGATGATGACGACACGATCGCCCACGACCGCAAGACGATCGACGACGCCGGATACGGCGTGGTCCTTGCCGCGCAGATGCAATGTCCCCATGACGGCCACCTCGGCCAGCGAGCCTTCGGCAAAGACGGCAGCGAACTTCGCATCGTCGAGGATCGCAAATACCGACCTCCGCGCCACGTCAAGCTCCTGTGGTTCCCAGTCGAAGGCGGCCCGCGCCAGATAGCGATCCGCCGCTGCCATCCGTTGTTCAACGGGGAGATCAGGCAGTGTCTGCAACAGAGCGTGGATGACGATGCCGCGGCGGATGGCAAAGGATGACGTGCCGCGATCCCCGGCGAGAACCGGTGATCCGGTGACCAGTGGGGCTTCGTCGTCGGGCTCGATCACAACCGACACGCCCGACGGGGCGAGCGGCCGCGGCAGACCCAGTTCGCGCGGCATCGGCTTCCTGAAGGCAGCGGGAAACGCGACCTCGGTGGCTGCCGGCCGGTCTTCGGGAACCGCAATATCGCGATTGTCGGGCTGGGTGATGCGATAGCGCCTCGCGTTGACGCCTTCCACAGGATGATCGAACGGCAGGCTCGCATCGCCGAGACCGGCATCAACCAGATTGTGCCACGTCTCGGGGGCCTGCCTTATGCCGCGATAGCCGCAGACGATCAGGCGGTCCTCGGCGCGGGTCATCCCAACATAGAGCAGGCGGCGATACTCCTCTTCAGCGCGCAGCTTCAAGGTGTCGAGCAATGTGCCCGTGAATGCTGTTGCGTGGAATTTCGACGGTACGAAAAGGAAACCCTTGCCCTGCCAGCCGTCCTGTTCGCGCATATCGAAGGAAACGAGGTTGGGATTCCGTCCGCCGGCCGAAGCCGCGCTGCCGGGATCAACGAGAAAGACCACTGCGGCCTCCAGGCCCTTCGAGGCATGGACGGTCATGATCCGTACTTCGTTCCGGCTCTGGTCGAATTCGCGCTTGATCTCCGGCGTTGCCGCTTCCAGCGTTTCGAGAAACGCTTGCAGGCCCGGCAACCCGGTGCGCTCGGTCGCGATCGCATAATTCTGAAACTCGTCGATGACGTCACCGGCTTCCTGGCCAAGCCGCGCCAGCAAGTCGCGCCGCGCACCGCCTGGTCCAAGGATATGAGCGTAGAACTCGAAGACAGGGAGCGTATCGGCGCGGCTGCGCCACTCCTTCAGGCGCTGGGCAATAGCATGGAACGTAAGGTCGTCCTCGGCACGGCTGTTCAGCCGGTCGAATAAAGTCTCGTTTTCGGCGCGTCCATGGGCAAGGACGAACAGTTCATCGTCTCCAAGCTTGAACATCGGGCTTTTCAGCAGGGCGGCCAGAGAAAGATCATCAGCGGGCAACAACATGAAGCGACCAAGCGCCATCAGATCCTTGATCGCAATGTGGTCGGTCAGCTTCAGCCGATCCGCCCCGCCGACCGGCACGTGCCGCCGTTTCAGTTCGCGCGACAGGGCATGCATGAACTGGTCGCGCTTGCGCACCAGCACCATGATGTCGCGTGCCTCGAGCCTGCGTCCCTGGCCCTGCAACACCTCGCCGTTCTTCAGCCAGAGCTCGATGGTCCTGGCGATCTGCTCGGCGAGCCGCACGGGCGGGGCGCGCAGGCTGTCGACAGGCGTGCGCCAGTCCTCCACCTCCGGGGTCGTGTCCGGCGTCAGCACGTCCCATATTTCAACTTCGCCCGGATCGCTGCCGCGTATGGCTGTGTGGACAGTCGACCCATGATCGCGGCCAAAACCACGGTGCGCTTCGGCCCTTGCAAAAACCTTGTCTACAGCCGAGAGCACGTCCGGGGCGGAGCGGAAAGAGAAATTGAGGCTGACCTTGGCGAAGCTCAGATCCGCCTGACCGGCATTGCGTTCCGTTGCCCTGCCGTGAGCGGCAAAATCCTCCGGAATGGCCCCCTGAAACGAATAGATCGACTGCTTCTCGTCACCCACCGCAAACAGAGTACGGCGTATCTCACGCGCTGTTTTGCCGGCGAAGAATTCCTCACTGAGCAGCCGGATAACTTTCCACTGGTTCGGGCTCGTATCCTGCGCCTCGTCGACAAGAATGTGATCGATGCCCTTGTCGAGCTTGTACTGCACCCAGGGGCCCGCATCCTGGCGCGCCAGCAGATTGACCGTGCGCACGATAAGGTCGTCGAAATCGAGCAGTCCGCGCGACCGTTTCATTTCCTGATAGCGGCCGAGCAGCTCGTCCACCAGCACGAATGCGGACAGGGTCAGTCCGACGAGCCTGCATTGCTTGAGGCGGTCAAGGCCCCCGCGCACCCGCTCCGCCGCCGTTTCGAAGCGATCCTCGAAGTCGGGCACCCTGTCGACCACGGCCCGGGTCGCGAGCTTGGCGCCGCTGACCGGTTCGCCGGATTTCAGGTAGAAGGCTTCCCGCAGAAACTCCTCCAGTTCCTCGGTGCGGTTCGCCTGCTCGGCGGACCGGATCAGCCACGCGAAGTCGACTGCGCGCTTGGCGCCTTCGGAGATGTCGAGAAGCTCCCCGAGCACCCCATCATCGAGTTCAGGCAGCGGCCAGAATTCGGCGACTATTTCGTCTTCCGCCTCATCGCCTCTAAAACCGAAGTGCCCGTAGAACGTCTGGCGACGCAATCCATCGTGGCCGACTTCGCGGATGAATGACGTGAGGTCATGCCGTTTCACGATGGCTTCATCGAGCAGCGCCTGCAGGCCGAATTCACCTGCCGCGTCGAGCACGTCACCGAAGGCGCCTGCAAGCTCGACATTGTGGTCGAGCCGGGCGGTTTGCAACAGTTGCCGGCGCGCTTCGCCGACGAGCGCGACCTGCATCAAATCGTCCATCAATTCGAAATGACCGGCGATATTCGCTTCGAGCGGAAACTGATGCAGGATCGCTTCACAGAAGGCGTGGATGGTCTGGATTTTCAGCCCGCCCGGTGTCTCGAGTGCGCGGGCAAAGAGGCGGCGTGCCTGCGTCAACCTTTTCGGACCCGGACGTTCCCCGTCGATCTTCTCAATCGTGCGGCTGAGCGCTGCCTCATCCATCGTCGCCCATTCCGACAGGCGGGCAAAGACACGGTTCTGCATGACCGCGGCCGCGGCCTTCGTATAGGTCAGGCACAGGATCTTGGACGGATCGGTCCCATCCAGCAGCAGCCGGATGACGCGTTCGGTGAGAACATGAGTCTTGCCCGAACCGGCATTCGCCGACACCCAGACGGAATCCTTCGGGTCGGCGGCGCGGTTCTGGTCGCGAATGGTTTCCACCGGAATGGCAAGCGGCTTCTTCATGACCCTTCACCCTCGTCGTCGGCGCCGCCCGCTGACCATTCCAGCACGCGAGCGAGGTGATCATAGTCGCCGGTCAGATCGCCCTCCTTGAACGGCAGGGCGCGTGACAGGTAGCCTTTGCCGACATCGCGGTAGGCGTTCAAAAGCTCGCTCAGGCGATGCCACGCCAACTCTCCAAGGTCCGGCGCGGATTTCCTGCTGTTGCGGGTTTCTAGAATCGATTCGGGGACGACCTTTCCTCGTGGCCTCAAACGGACGTACAGCAGGTCGGTTGCATTGCGCCGCCCGACCTCATGAAATCCTCCGCGGGCCAGCAACGCCGCTTCCAACGCGAGCTGCGGGGCAAGCAGGACGTGCGCCTGCCGGACCGACGGTGTCGAACCGGTCTTGTAATCAATGATGTCGACGGTTCCGTCGCGGCGGATATCGACGCGGTCGGCGCGCCCCGACAAGGTAACGCCGGTCGAATCGACCGCAATCTTTTTGGATGCGATTTCCGCATGCCGCTCGGCGATGAGTTGCGCACGCCCCCGCTCCCAATTGATGAACTCCGGTACCAGCATCTGAAATCGCGGCCACCAAACCGCGTCGATTTCCTCCGGCAGAGCGCTCGCATCAAAATGGCGCCGCCCTATATCCATGAGCTTTGCCATGGCATCGGCATCAACCGGATCGATGTTTTCGCCAGTGAATGCGGCAAGGATGTCATGAAAGAGCGAGCCGCGTTCGGCAACGTCGGGATCGCGGATCAAAGGCTCGATCGGGCGCAGGCGCAGGATGCGCCGCGCAAAAATCGCGTATGGATCACGCCGCAAGGTTTCGATTTCGGTCACCGAGAAATGCTTCGGCCGCGCATCGAGCGGCGGCTTCGGTTCCGGGCGCTTGACGAAATCTTCATCGACGGCGCGATCGATTTCGCGCGCCCAGCCAAGATACTTGCCGCCTTGCTGCCGCAGGCTCGCACCGGCATCCTTGCCAAGCACCGTATCCAGCCGCTGCAGCCAGCGGGAAGCCACCGTCGGTGCATTCGCCGAGCGTTGCGAACGGGTGAGAACGACCTTCCCCATGCCCATCGCCATCTGGAAATCATGGGCCGCAAGGCCGGTCCGCCGTTCCGGCGGTTCGAGCTTGATGATCGACTTCATCGGCCGCGACATGAAAGGATCGTTGCGCGTCTTGCCCGGCCAGGAACCTTCATTCAAACCGCCAATGACGACTGTATCGACGGTTTGCAGGCGGGCTTCGAGCGCGCCCCAGATGAAGAGGCGTGGATGGGCGCCGACTTTCGGCTTCACGACTTCGCCGGCGAGGAGCGCCTCGACCATGGCGGGCCATTCGGCCGGCGCAAATTCCAGACCGGTATCGGCCGAGACGAGGTTGCGCAAGAAAGCCGCAAACTGCTCACCCGCCGGCCCCTCGTAAAGCGCGGAAATATCGCCATTATCGTCGCGCACAAGGTTTTCAAGCGCGGTAACACTCGCATGAACGATTTCGGGCAAGGCGACAGCGCCGGACTGACCTGCCATGGCAACGATTGGCGCCATGCACTGGCTCAGCGCATCGCAGATCGCTCGTGCCTCCTCGATATCCGTCGCTGACAGGTGCCGCAGCCACATCGGTTCGAAGGGCGTGCCGCTCGTTTCCGCGAGCCGGTGATTGAAGAAGGCTCCAAGGTCCGCAAGGGTCGCGCGTCCGGTCCCTCCACGCAGGGCGACGAGTTCGATGGTCTCTGCCACCCTACGCACCTTGCCGCGTTGCCCGCCGATGCGCGTCAGCGGATGCTTAAGCAGTGCCAAAAGCGCAGCGGGATCGCCAGGGTTGAATACCGTCTCCAGCGCCAGGCGCATCAACGTCGCCGGCAAGGTCTCGCGGAGTGCATGGCCGCCGGAATCGTCGGCGATGATGTTGAAGCGGGCGAGTTCCGTCGAAACGCGCCGCGCCAGATCCCGATCGGCGGTTACGAGCGCTGCGGTACGACCCGAATCCTCAATCGCTTCGCGCAGGGCCAATGCGGCAGCGAGCGCTTCTTCCCGTTCATTCGCCGCCTCGATCAGACAGATATCGGCAGTGGCTTCGGAAAATGCCCCGCCCGCCCGGTCGAGATATGCCCAAGCCTCGCTGGTGTCGGCGGGTCGCATGGCCTCGCTGACAAGGCGCTCGCGCGCCCGCATCCCAGGCTGCGGCGTCCCCAGCGGAACGACATCGTCGCGCAGAATGCCAAGCTCCCCCAGGAGTTTGCGCAGGCCGTATTGGGGATGGCCAAATATGGAGGGGTTGTCGTCGACCTTGGCCAGGATATCCCAACTCGCTGGGTCGAGATCGCGATCAAGGCCGGGCAGAACGACCGCACCTTGCGGCAATGATGCGATTGCCGCAAGGAGTCTGGCGGTCGCCGGGATCGACCCTGTCGAACCGGCCGCGATCACCGGCCCCGACGGCGGACTTCGCAAGAGACGTTCGGCCTCCAGCTCGATAAGGCGATTGCGATGCGCAGCCGGATTGGAACGACGGCGCTCCTCCAGGATTTGCGGCCAGACGCCGGTGACGATGTCGAGGAATTCGAGCGTGACCTGCCACCAGTTCGGCAGGTCTTCGGCCACAATATTGCCAAGCGTCGCCCAGCCACTCGCCTCGGTTTCCACCTGGTCCATCAGTCCGGCAAGATCGCGCGCCAGCCATATCGCATCGGCGGTTGTCGCCGGAATGGCGATTTCCTCATTGCCGAACAGCGCACGCACATGGTCTGGCAAACGCTCGCGCCAAGGCCTTACCAGGCTCGCCAGAAGCAGGAGCCGCTCCGTCGCATTGATCGGCGGCAAAAGGTCGAAGAACGCCTCCGAGCCCATGTCGAACATCGCGGCATCTTCGTCCACATCCCCGAGTGGCCGGATGACGGGGAGGATCGCCGATTTCACCGGGCTTTTTTCAACAAGCAGCGAGCGCAGCGTTCGCGCTGCGCGCCGCGTCGGAACGTAGATCGTTGCCCGCGCCAACGCCATCGGATCGCGAGGGTCAGCGGGAAAGCCCGGGATCAGTGTTCCCGACTGGATGGCTTCGATGAGCGCCGGCAGGAATGGGACGCCGGGAGCAATCGAAAAGACCCGCGGCCGTCTGCGCTCAACCATGAACCTTATGTGCGGCGATGGCCGCTTCCGCCTCGCCGATTGCCGCCGGCGTGCCCACCGTCAGCCAAAGGCCGTCCATCTGCAGGCCATAGAGCCGGTCCGCAGTAATCGCCGCGTCGAAATAGCGATTGAGCGACGCCTTTCCTGGCGCCGCGCCGGCGAAGATGCGCGGGTGGATGATTGCGGCGCCGGCATAGATATAGGGCGATGTTTCGCCCACCCGGAGACGACTGAGCCGCCCCTGCTTGTCCATATGAAAATCGCCGCGCCCGTCATAGCCCGTCGCCCGGTTCTTGTTCGCGATCATGAGAAGAATATCCATCCGATCATCATCCCACCCTTCCGCGAGCAGGACAAGATTTGGGCGCGCCCCATCGATCCAGAATGTATCGGCGTTGATGACGTAGAATGGATCGTTTCCAATTTGGTCCAGTGCATTGACGATGCCGCCCGCGGAATCCAGAAGTTCAGCCCGCTCGTCCGATACGATAATCGATGGCAGCCTGTACCCACCGACATGCTGTTCAATCTGATCCGCAAGATAGTGCACGTTGACGATTGCGTGCTCGACATCCACAGCACGCAAGGCCTCAAGGCCCCAATCCAGCAATGGTTTGCCGGCTACCTTAATCAACGGTTTTGGCGTCGTGAGCGTAAGTGGCGCCATGCGCGTGCCGAGACCGGCTGCGAGAACCATCGCTGTGCGAGGAGATTTCATCAATGGAACTCCGGATCGAGTATGCCGACCTTCTCGCACCAATTTCTGATCGGCGCCAGAGCCTCGTGCTGCAAAGCACGGATAAAATACGCATGAATGCGTGGTAGATGCTTCAGATAGGCCGGCTTGCCGTCGCGCTCGTCGAGGCGGACAAAAATGCCGAGTATCTTGGCGTTGCGCTGCGCAGCCATGATGGCAAAGGCTTTGCGGAAATTCGCTTCATCGAATTTCGGGTCGGCGGCCCGTCTTTCCGCCAGATATGCCAGGAGCAAATGATCTTGCAGTTCCGGAGAGATGGTCACCCGGGCATCAAGAACGAGGGACGCGACGTCATAGGCGGAAGGCCCGATCATCGCATCCTGAAAATCGATCAGCCCCACCCGCTCCATGCCTTTCCTGTCAGCGCGCCACAGAATATTGGGGGCGTGCACGTCCCTGAGGAGCAGGCTCTGCTCGGCGTCTTTAAGTTGGCTAAAGACTTCGTCCCATTTTGCCACGTAGTCCTGTTTCAACTCTTGCGGGAGTGTTGCATCACGCATTCGCGGCACATACCACTCGGAGAGGAGTTCCACCTCGATCATCATCGCGTCGCGATCGAAGCGGTGGATATGATGTGCATAACCGTCAGCGGCTTCGATGTCCTGCGGCCACGAAAATTGATGCAATCTAGCCAGCAGGCGCACCGCTGCCTCATACCGGGCGAGCACCGGAAGTCCCTCAGCATCGAGGATGCCCTCGCTGCCGAGATTCTCTGTAATCAGAAAGCCCGCATCGAGATCGGCGGCATGGATTTCGGGAACGGAGAAGCCATTAGCTTGAAGCAGTTTGTCGATCGCGACGAAGGCGGTCACCGACTGCGACAGATGCGCAATCTCCATGTAGGTCTTGCCGTCGCGCAGGATCGGACCGCCGGGATTGTAGGGCGAGTTCATCAGGATCAGCGGCGACTGACCATCGTTGGCAATCGTCTCGTAGCTGCGCGCCGAGGCGTCGCCGAGAAGATAGCGCCGCTCCGCCTTTGCAAAGCCCGACGAGGCAAGGAAAGCGCGAATGGCGAGGGAGCGTTCGACGCGAGCAAGTGCCGCAGCGTCACCATCGATCCTGACCTCTCGTCCCTCCCCCACATGGGTAAGCTCGATATGAAGGTTCTCGCGCGGCAGAGCGCCTGCGGCCCGCTCCGGCCACTCGACCAGCACGACGCCATCCTCCAGCGCTTCCTCCAGGCCAAGTTCGTCAACTTCCTCGGCCGCGGAGAGGCGATAGAGATCGACATGGCTGACCGGCAGTCGCAATTCCGGGTAGGATTGAACCAATGTAAACGTGGGACTTGGGACCTCGTAATCATTGTCCGCTGCAATCGTGCGGATGAGACCGCGGGCGAGCGTCGACTTGCCGGCACCAAGATCGCCCGAAAGAGCCACGAGATCACCCTTGCGCAACGCCAGGGCAAGATCCTGTCCAAACCGCTCAGTATCCTCAGTCGTTGCCAATTGAACGATGATCGGTGCCATGGACGCCTTATTCGGCAGCGATGCTGAAGGTCCGCGCCTCGAGCGGGAAGCGGCATGTCACCAGCGTGCCTTTGCCGGCGGCGCTTTCAATATCGACTGTGCCGCCATGCAGTTCGACGAAACCCTTGACGATGGAAAGGCCTAATCCGGCGCCGCGCTTGCGCCCGCCATTCGGATAGGGCTGGAATCGCTTGAAGATGCTGTCGAGCACATAGCCCGGCATGCCCGGCCCCTTGTCCTCGACGCTGAAGACCATTTCGGCCTGCTCGCGCCAGCAGGACAGGGTTACGGTGCTGCCTTCCGGCGCATAGTTGGCGGCATTGCTCAGGAGATTTGCCAGCACCTGCTTCACCCGGCTGGCGTCGGCCCGGAAAGAGCCCGCTCCTGGCGTGATGCGGATGTCGAGAAGTATATTGTGCTCCTTCAGTCGGTCGGCGACTTTTTCCGACGCGGTCGTGATCGCGTCCGCGACGGAAACATCGCTGATATCAAGTTCCATGATCCCCGCATCGACCGTGGCGAGATCTAGAATATCATTGACGATCGTCAAAAGGACCGACGACGAAGTTCCTATATGGTCGAGATAATCGCGTTGCTTCTCGTTCAGCGGCCCCGTCATCGGCGTCTGCAGGAGTTCGGTGAAGCCAATGATATTGGTCAGCGGTGAGCGCAACTCGTAAGAGACGTGCTGTACGAAGTCGTTCTTCAATTCGTCCGTACGTTCGAGCGCTTCGTTCTTCTCCTTCAAGGCTCGCTCAACCTGTACCGAGTCGGTCACATTGACGAAGGTCAGCATGGTCTGGCCGTTCGGCAGAGGGGCCGTCGCGTAGGACAATATCTTGCCGGTGCTGAGCTCTATATGCCCGGAGAGCGACTGCCGCTCATCATCAAAGCCGGTTACGGTCGTCACGAACGCTTCCCAATGCGCCGCATCCGAAACCGGTTCGCACAGGCGGCGGACGGCCGAAATATGCATGCCTTCGGCGATCTGTTCCTTTTTCAGCGACCAGAGCGACGCAAAAGCAGGATTGAAAAGGCGGATCTTGCCGTCTGATCCAAATACGGCCACACCCTCGGCCAGGTGATCGAGCGTCTGGCCCTGCACCTTGATCAGCGTGTTGTACCGGCTCTGGAGTTCTAGCTTTTCCGTGAGATTCTCGAAGACCCAGGTGACGCCGCCCTTCGGCTGCGGATTGACGATGACCCGCAGCGTGCGGCCATCCGTCAGGTACCAGAGGTGTTCCTGCGGTTCGACCGAATGATAGGCCGAAAGAACCTGTTCCTTCCAGCGGCGCCAATCCGGTTGCTCCGGCAAAATGCCGTCACTGCGGAACCTGTCAAGCAGCATGGAATTGTCGGGATGGCTTTCGAGAAACGCCGTTTCGAGTCCCCAGACCTTTGCAAAGGCCTGGTTGAAGAATTGCAGCTTGCGGTTGGCATCGAACATTGCCACGGCCGAGTTCAACTGGTCCAGCGTGTCGGAATGATTGAGGACGGTTTGCTTGTATTCTTCGCGGATAAGTTCGACTTCGCTGATATCAACGGCGACACCGGCCGAGCCCGTTGTGCCGGCAACGTCGGTCACACGGAAAACGCGGCGGTCCCCGCCTACCACTGTCGAAACCTGTTCGTTGAAGCGCCGCGACGCGGCTTTTTCCCGTTCCATGCGTTCGCGTGCCTGTGCGCCGAACAACTCACGCGCCTCACTGACGGCGGCGTGCGGGTCACGCGCCTCGACTGCCTTGGCGTAAGCAAGATTGGCCCAATTGAGCCGCCCATCGGCATCGCGGCTCCATGCGGGCATGTCAACCGATTCGAGCAATCCCCGCAGGGTGCCGATCGCTTCGCTCAACTGGTAGTTCTCGGTCTTGAGCAGCGCTTGCTCGGCCCTTGCCTCGCCAAGATTGATGAAACGGACAATGGCATATCCGCCCGAGGTGCGGCCCTGGATTTCCAGCGGTGCACCCTTTGTCGTTTCGACAGTGATATCGAAGGGGCGTGCCTTTTCGCGCAAAGCGGCGATGGAGCGATCGAGCAGGGTAACCGAATCCACGCGCAACCAACGGCCGAAGGCAAGGAAAAGCGAGCGGGGCTCCGGCACGCCGATCTCCGGCGGCAGATTGCCGATCAGGTTGGGTGTGCTCGATCCACCTTCCCAGACGATGATGCGCTGATCCTTCAGGTTCAGCATGGCCTCGTTACGCTGCACCGTAACATTGAGATCCGCGACCTTGTCGCGCAACTGGCGGTTTTCATTGGCTATGCGGCTGCGTTCACGGATCAGCCAGCCTGCCGAGAGCAGGGCGGCACCCATGGCGCCAAGGAACATGGCGAACTGGATGACCTCGAACGTGCCGACCTCCACCCCAAAAGGCGTGTTGATCTTGCCAAAAGCATCCTCGGCGCTGGCCGGAAATGAAAACGCCGAAAGAATTGCGAGAGAGGAGCAGGCGCGGCACGCCAAGATCCGCAGTTCCTTCTGCACCGGAAATGCCCGTGCCGGATGTCTCCTGCGAACACCGCTTTCAATCTTCATATCAACCGTCGCTACCCCGTCTGGCGAATGCCCGCTGCTCCCTCCCTTCGATTTTTCAATCGCTTGGCCCACCGGGAACAGCGCTATCCCGAATCACTAGAATAAACCTTGAGCGAATCGACGGGAAGAACTGGCGGTAAAAAAGAAAGCCGGAGAATTTGTCAATCCCCCGGCGTCCATATCTCGTGTCGTTACTAACGAGAATTAATATCTGTAGTGGTCGGACTTGAAGGGGCCCTTCGGCGTTACACCGATATAGGCCGCCTGTTCTTCGGAAAGCACCGACAATTTCGCGCCGAGCTTGTCGAGATGCAGACGCGCGACTTTTTCGTCGAGGTGCTTGGGCAGAACATAGACTTCGTTCTTGTACTTCTCGCCACGGCTGTAGAGCTCGATTTGCGCCAGCACCTGGTTGGTGAAGGAGGCGGACATGACGAAGCTCGGATGACCGGTCGCGTTACCGAGATTGAGCAGGCGTCCTTCCGACAGAAGCAGCATGCGCTTGCCATCCGGGAATTCGATCATGTCGACCTGCGGCTTGATGTTGGTCCACTTGAGATTGCGTAGCGCTGCGACCTGAATCTCATTGTCGAAGTGGCCGATATTGCCGACGATGACCATGTCCTTCATCTTGCGCATGGTATCGAGCGTGATGACGTCCTTGTTGCCGGTCGTGGTGATCACGATGTCAGCCGTCGGCGCTGCGTCCTCGAGCGTGACGACTTCGAAGCCGTCCATGGCGGCCTGCAGCGCGCAGATGGGGTCGACTTCCGTTACCTTGACGCGTGCGCCGGCGCCGTTGAGCGACTGGGCAGAGCCCTTGCCGACGTCGCCATAGCCACAAACGACGGCAACTTTGCCGGCCATCATAACGTCGGTGGCGCGGCGGATACCGTCGACCAGCGATTCCTTGCAGCCATACTTGTTGTCGAACTTCGACTTGGTGACGCTGTCATTGACATTGATCGCCGGGAAAGGAAGCAAGCCCTTCTTCTGCAGCTGATAAAGACGGTTGACGCCCGTCGTCGTCTCTTCCGTGACGCCCTTGATGGCTTCGCGTTGCTTGGTGAAGAAGCCAGGCGTTTCCTTCATGCGCTTCTTGATCTGCGCAAACAGGATTTCCTCTTCCTCGCTGCCGGGATTGGAAAGAACGTCCTCGCCGGCTTCGGCGCGCGCGCCGATAAGGATATACATGGTGGCATCGCCGCCATCGTCGAGGATCATGTTTGACGGCTGACCGTCCGGCCACTGGAAAATCTGGTCCGTGTAGGTCCAATATTCCTCGAGTGTTTCGCCCTTGACGGCAAAGACCGGTGTGCCGGTGGCTGCAATTGCAGCTGCAGCGTGATCCTGCGTCGAGAAGATGTTGCACGAGGCCCAGCGCACCTCGGCGCCAAGCGCCTGCAAGGTTTCAATGAGAACGGCGGTCTGGATCGTCATATGCAGCGAACCGGTGATCCGGGCTCCCTTCAGCGGCTGCAATGGGCCAAATTCCTCGCGGCTCGCCATCAGGCCCGGCATTTCTGTCTCGGCGATCTCGATTTCCTTGCGGCCCCACGAGGCGAGCTCAAGGTCCTTGACGATATAATCCTGCTTCTCGGCCATCTGTGCCAACTCCATTTTTCGCAAATTCCGTATGGCCGCGCGCTTGAACAGCGCGGCCGGAGATGGAGTTGACTAGCAGATTAGGGCGCGCCGCACAATGGGACATAAAGAAATCCTTATGCGTGCATATCCAATTTCGAGCGATCTTAAATATCGGCGCTCAAGCTTCTTCGCCGAATTTGTCGGCGATCAGCGAACCGAGCGCTTGCATCACCTCGCGCGCCTGCACGCCGGAGGCGCTGACTTTTATGCAGCAACCGGGCGAAGCGGCCAGCATCATCAGGCCCATGATGGATGTTCCGCCGACTGTCATGCCATCTTTCTCGACGCGGACATGCGCATCAAAACCATCGACAAGTTGAACGAACTTGGCGGAAGCGCGCGCGTGCAAGCCGCGGCGATTGATGATTTCGAATGACTCCACAAGCGCGTTGTCCGGGTTGAACGTACCGGTCGTTTCTGCAGTCAGGCGCATTCATGACCTCTATTTGGCTGTCAGCACCTGGCTGGCCACGTTAATATATTTTCGACCGGCGTCCTGGCCTTCGCGCAACGACGCCGCCATGTCATTAGTCAGGCGAACGCTGGAGAGCTTGATGAGCATCGGCAGGTTCACGCCCGCAATCACTTCGATCTTGCCCGATTCCATCACGGATATGGCGAGATTGGAAGGCGTCCCGCCAAACATGTCCGTCAGGATAATAACACCCGAACCATTGTCGGCGCGGGCAACTGCATCTACGATATCCCGGCGACGCTGTTCCATATCATCATCCGCACCGATCGATACGGTTTCCAAATATTCCTGCTGGCCGACCACATGCTCAACAGCATGATGAAATTCTTCGGCCAGTCTTCCGTGCGTCACAAGCACGAGTCCGATCATTCTGAAACTGCTCCTGTCGCGCCGCGCCCTTCAGCTTGGGCTTTTTTCCGCGCATTGAATGCCCCGTTTGGCAGGTGTCGCATTCTGGCAGGACGAATCGCGAAGGCAAGTGGAAAAATGGCGCCACCAAGACGCATAGTCATTTTATCGCAGTGCAAAAGGGCAACCATTTGGATTAGCTCGTTAATTTTTTCCATTGGGGCTCGAAAAGCCTCGCCTCGACGGCCCTGCAAGCGGATTCCACCTCGCCTTCCGGTAGGCGGAGACGCTGAATTGCGACGCCCTGAAGTTGTGTCGTCTCCTCACCAGCAAATCGAACCGCCTCTGCTTTATCGACGAGTTCGACAACAAGATGAATGACGGCAGTGCCTTCATGATCGACCGCGTGAAGCCCCGAGCCGCGCACTTCCATACCGCCTCGCAGCGACGCTGGTGCCGAACAGACGAGACGTCCCGAAGACGGGTGCAATTGACATTGGTCATCACTGACAAGCGCTGCGAACATGCCCCTTGTGTTGGTACGCTCCATGAGTGCCCGCGCTATTGATGATTTCCCGGCACCGGACGGCCCGATGATCAGGACGCCGCGGTCGGCGACGATGAGCGCCGTTGCATGGATCAGTTCTCCCGGCATGCTCGCCATCAAGCCTCAACTGGTAGAATGGCGGTAAAGCGGGCGCCGAGATAATTCTCCGGATCCTTGGGATCGGGAATGTTTTCGGCATTGAGGGTGCCGCCATGCGCCTCGATGATCTGGCGGCTGATCGAAAGCCCGAGACCGGAATTCTGGCCAAAGGCCTCCCCGGCAGGCCGGTCGGTGTAGAAGCGCTCAAAAATGCGATCGATCTGCTCCACGCGGATGCCAGGGCCATTGTCCTCTACAAGAATGCGGATGCGATCACCCATATGCTGCAGCGAAACGGTAATGACGCCCCCTTCGATCGGGACGAAGGAGCGCGCATTCTCGATGAGGTTGGAGACGACCTGGCCAAGACGAAGATCGTGGCCGACGACATAGAAGCCCTTGCGGTTGTTTGGAAGCTTGCCGACGACCAGCTCGATGCGCGTGTCCTTCTTGTTGCGGCGGACTTCGCGGGCCGCTGTCACGAGGTTGCCGAGAAGCATCTTGAGGTCGACATGCTCGGAATCTTCGCGGGCCAGTTCAGCGTCGAGACGGGAGGCGTCGGATATATCGGTGATGAGGCGGTCAAGGCGCTTCACATCGTGCTGGATGACATCCATCAGGCGTTTGCGCGACTCGTCGTTCTTGGCGAGCGGCAAGGTTTCGACGGCGCTGCGCAGCGAAGTAAGCGGGTTCTTCAGTTCATGACTGACATCGGCCGCAAAGCTTTCTATCGACTCGATACGAGCATAGAGCGCGTTGGTCATGTCGCGAATGGACGTCGATAGATGACCGATCTCATCCTGGCGTTCGGAAAAATCCGGTATCTCCTCGCGGTTCTTCACGCCATGGCGCACGCGATCGGCCGCGGCGGCGAGACGGCGCAACGGATTGGCGATGGTGGATGCCAGGAACAGGGAAAGGATCGCCATGACCAGTGCCGCAACTGTGAAGACGCGGATGATCGCGTAACGTTCGCCCTGGACGATCTTGTCGATGTCGCCGCCTTCGGTGGAAAGCAGCAGAACACCGAGAACAGCGCGGAAACGCTGGATGGGAACGGCGACGGAAACGATCTGCTCGCCCTTCTCGGTCATACGCACGACGGTTGCCGGCGAACCGGTCAGCGCCTTGACGATTTCCGGATAGGACGAACCATTGCCGCCCGGCTGCTCCTGGTAGATCGGCAGGTCGCTACGGCGCAGGAGCCTCGTCATGCGATTGGTCAGACGCTCGAAGAAACTCGGCTCTTCGCCGTCGATGGGGGGCAATTCATAACGCAGCACCTGTCCACGCGAATAAAGGTGGCGGGAATCTAGAAGCAGGTTCGAGTCGCGGTCGTAGATGCGGGCGCGCGTGCGCGTCGGCGAGATGAGGCGCCTGAGGACCGGCGCAACGCGTTCCGGATTGATGGGGAAATCGAGATTGTCGAGAACGTCCGGCGATGGCGTTATGCTTTGGCCGGCCTGGAGTTCAAGCAACTTTTCAGGATCGATGGCGATCGAATTGGTATCGACGGTCGCTGATGAGGCAATGGCGCCTGCAATGATCTCGCCCTGCGTCATCAGGCTTTCGACGCGGGCATCGATCAAACCGTCTCGAAACTGATTGAGATACATGATGCCGGACAAGAGAACGGCGAGGCCGGCAAGATTGAGGAAGAGGATGCGTCGCGTGAGGCTCGAGAAAAGATAGTTGCCGAAGACGCGATTAAGCGGCTTGAAGAAGCGACGCAGAGCAAGCGAGCGCTTCCGGCGCATGACGGCGCTCTTGCGCGTAATATTGCCGCTTTGCAGCCCGGCTACCATTTATTCCTCAAAGAACCTTGATCGCGGCGTCTCATGGCATTCATAGCGCCACGAGACAACCTTGTTTTACAGCGGATCACACGCCTGTGAAAGCAAAGGGCCCGCTCAAGCCCATCCATCAATTAACCTATACCGCGGCTATTCTATCAGGTTTCGCGAAAACGGTAGCCCACGCCGTAAAGTGTTTCGATCATGTCGAAATCGTCGTCGACTACCTTGAACTTCTTGCGCAGGCGCTTGATGTGGCTGTCGATGGTGCGATCGTCGACATAGACCTGCTCGTCATAGGCGGCATCCATGAGCGCATCGCGGCTCTTGACCACGCCGGGGCGCTGCGCCAGCGAATGCAGGATCAGGAACTCGGTGACCGTCAGCGTCACCGGTTCGCCCATCCATGTGCAGGTGTGGCGTTCCTGGTCCATGACCAACTGGCCGCGTTCGAGCGATTTCGCCTGCGGGCTTCCCGGCTTAACGGTGCCATCACGCGCGGCGACACGGCGCAGCACGGCTTTGACCCGCTCGACGAGCAGGCGTTGCGAGAACGGTTTGGTGATAAAGTCGTCCGCACCCATCTTGAGGCCGAACAACTCATCGATCTCGTCATCCTTGGAGGTGAGGAAGATGACCGGCAGGTCGGACTTCTGACGCAGGCGGCGCAGCAACTCCATCCCGTCCATGCGGGGCATCTTGATGTCGAAAATGGCAAGGTTAGGCGGGCGCGCCATCAGGCCGTCGAGCGCGGAGGCGCCATCCGTATAGGTTTCGACGCGATAGCCTTCCGATTCGAGCGCAATCGAAACGGACGTCAGAATGTTGCGGTCGTCATCGACGAGCGCTATTGTTTGCATTGCGGGGACTTCCCTCATGCGCTGCCTTCCTTATGCCATTGGTCTGCACAGCTTGTGCAGTACAAATTAGGTACAAAATGTGGCACAGATCCGCGGCGGTGTCACCCGGACCAGTCCACGTCTGTCTTACGTAAAGGGAAGAGCACGGAAATTTCCCCTTACTTAAACCGATTTAAAAATATTTAAATTCTTTAAATCGATTAAATATTTGAAACTATTCAATTTTTCTGCTTTTGACGAGACGTAGCCGCGTTCTTGTACGATGATGCAAGACTGCGGCGAATGCATCTATTGACCCTAACAACGGCGGACACATGACTAGAGAAACCGGTATCCACAACGCGTCTATCGCGCTCGGCAACTCAGGCTTGAAGGAACTTTCGGCGGTTTATTACAACCTCGAAGCAGCTGAACTTTATGAAGAAGTCGTACGCCGCGGCGAAGCACAGCTCACCGCCCAGGGTGCGTTGGTCGCCCGGACCGGTCAGCACACGGGACGCTCGCCGAAGGACAAGTTCGTCGTGCGCGACGGTTCCACCGAAGCACATGTCTGGTGGGACAACAACGCCCCGATTTCACCGGAAAAATTCGAATTGCTCTATGCCGACTTCATGGAGCAGGCGAAAGGCAAGGAACTTTTCGTTCAGGATCTCGTCGGCGGCGCCGATGACGACTACAAGCTCAACACCCGCGTCATCACCGAGTTTGCCTGGCATTCCCTGTTCATCCGCAATCTGCTGATCCGTCCCGAGCGCGACAAGCTCGCGAGCTTCGTGCCGCAAATGACGATCATCGACCTGCCGTCGTTCCGTGCCGATCCAGCGCGCCATGGCACGCGGACGGAAACGGTCATCGCTGTCGATCTCAATCGTCTCATCGTTCTTATCGGCGGTTCGGCCTATGCGGGGGAGATGAAGAAATCTGTCTTCACGGCATTGAACTATATCCTCCCCGCCAAAGGGGTGATGCCGATGCACTGTTCGGCCAATGAGGGTCCTGATGGCGATACCGCCGTGTTCTTCGGGCTCTCCGGCACCGGGAAGACCACGCTGTCGGCTGATCCCTCGCGCACGCTGATCGGCGACGACGAACATGGCTGGGGCGAGCACGGCGTCTTCAATTTCGAAGGTGGCTGCTATGCCAAGACGATCCGTCTGTCCGCCGAAGCGGAGCCCGAGATCTACGCGACGACGCAGCGCTTCGGCACTGTTCTCGAAAACGTCGTTCTCGACGCAAGCCGGCAGCCAGACTTTAATGACGGTTCGCTGACGGAGAACACACGCTGCGCCTATCCGCTCGACTTCATTCCGAATGCATCGAAGACAGGCAAGGCGAGCCACCCGAAGAATATCATCATGCTGACCGCCGATGCGTTCGGCGTCATGCCTCCCATCGCAAAACTCACGCCGGCGCAGGCGATGTACCACTTCCTCTCCGGCTATACCGCCAAAGTCGCGGGCACAGAGCGTGGAGTTACCGAGCCGGAGGCAACCTTCTCCACCTGCTTCGGCGCGCCGTTCATGCCGCGCCATCCTTCGGAATACGGCAACCTCCTGCGCGAACTCATTGCCGAGCACGGCGTCGACTGTTGGCTGGTCAATACCGGCTGGACTGGCGGCGCCTACGGCACGGGCAAACGCATGCCGATCAAGGCCACGCGGGCGCTTCTCTCAGCAGCGCTCGATGGTTCCTTGAAGAACGTCGAGTTCCGCACGGATCCGAACTTTGGCTTCGACGTGCCGGTTTCCGTGCCCGGCGTCGATCAGTCGATCCTCGATCCGCGCTCGACCTGGGCTGACAAGGCAGCATATGATGCTCAGGCGATGAAACTTGTCGATATGTTCGTTCGCAACTTTGGCAAGTTCGAAAGCCACGTGGATAGCGATATCAGGGCTGCCGCGCCGCATATGCCGGTCGCCGCAGAATAGGCCAGACAATTCGTAAGAGCCCCGCCCACCGCGGGGCTCTTCGCATTTTATGCACCTTTGCGCGAATCAAAGATTGGGTTACCAATCTGGCATGGAAGAGAGCCGCACCCGGATCAAAATCACCAACCGGATCTGGATCGATGAAAGCGATCTGGAAGAGAGCTTCATTCGCTCGGCTGGACCAGGCGGCCAGAATGTCAACAAAGTTTCGACCGCGGTGCAGCTGCGCTTTCTTGCGGCGAATGCGGGCCTGCCCGACGAAGTCTTCGCACGGCTCCTCAAGCTCGCCGGTCAGCGCGCGACGAAGGACGGCGATATCCTCATTGAGGCGAGCCGCTTCCGCATGCAGGAGCGCAATCGGGAAGATGCGCGCGAGCGGATGGTCGCGCTGATCGCCAAGGCGGCCGAGCCACCGCCACCGCCGCGCAAGAAGACGAGGCCCACGAAAGGTTCGATCGAGCGTCGCCTCAAGGCGAAATCCGGCCGTTCCGACGTAAAGAAGATGCGTGGCAGGGTATCAGGCGACTAGAGTCTCGGTCGCCAATACCTGACGCTATAATCTGCTCGGGTGATTTTCTAGCCTTTTCAAGTCCTTCACGGAATGCCACAACTGCATATGTCGGTTTGAACAATTATCAGGAGCCAGTTATGGGACTGTTTGATTTCGTTAAATCCGTAGGCAAGAAGATCGGCATCGGCGACGACGAGCCAAAGGCCGAAGACCTGAAGAAGGAGCTCGACTCCCACGAGCTCGGTACCGAAAATGTCGAGGTCGTGGTTCAGGGCGACAAGGCCGTTCTCAAGGGCAACGTGACCAACCAGGAAATTCTCGAAAAGGCGATTATCGCCGTCGGCAATTCCCTTGGCATCTCCAAGGTCGAAACCGACGAGCTCAAGATCGACAATGCGCCGACGGGATCGATTGAAAAGGCCCCGGTGTTCTATACGGTCAAGAAGGGCGACAACCTCTGGAAGATCGCCGAAGCCCAGTACGGCAAGGGCAAGGGCGCCAAAAATACGCTTATTTTCGACGCCAACAAGCCGATGCTCACCCACCCGGACAAGATTTATCCCGGCCAGGTGCTGCGCATTCCAGAACTCAAATAGCACCTTTCATCAGGCACGGCCCGGTACTACCGGGCCGGCAAGCTTTGCATCCAAGACGATGATCCTGCTGGCTCCTGGAATTCGCTATTATCCCGACTATTTTGACCAGGCGGCGCAGGCCGCATTGGTTGAGGATATCAGGGCGGTGGTTGCACAGGCACCGCTTTATGTTCCGGCAATGCCAAAAACCGGCAAGGAGATGAGCGTGCGCATGACCAATTGCGGCGCGCTCGGCTGGGTGACGGACAAGGAGGGCGGCTACCGCTACCAGCCTGTGCATCCAATCACCGGGGAACCCTGGCCACCCATTCCCGAGCGCCTGCAACAGCTCTGGCATCATATCTCGGAATTCCCGATGCCGCCCGAAGCCTGTTTGGTGAATTTCTATTCGGACACCGCCAAGATGGGACAGCACCAGGATCGCGACGAGCAAAATCTTAACGCGCCCGTCGTTTCGGTTTCGCTTGGCGATGCCTGCCAGTTCCGCTTCGGCGGCACAAAACGAACAGATAAGACGCAGTCGCTGCGTTTATCGAGCGGCGATGTCATTGTGCTCGGCGGCGAGGGACGCCTCGCCTATCATGGCGTCGACAGGATCTATCCCGGAACATCGATGCTGCTCAAAGGCACGGGTCGCATCAACCTCACGCTTCGCCGGGTTACAGCTTCCTGAGCGCAACTTCCTCGATCAAGTGATTGTCGCCCTTGCGCAGGATAAGATCGGCGCGAGGTCGAGTGGGCAGTATGTTCTCACGCAGATTCTTGAGGTTGATATTGGCCCAGAGGCTTTCGCCGATGGCGCGCGCCGCGTCTTCGGAGATTGTCGAATAACGATGGAAGAACGACGTAGGATCGCGGAATGCGGTCTCACGCAGCCGCATGAAGCGGCTGATGTACCATTTGTGGATCTGCTCTTCATCGGCATCGATATAGATCGAGAAATCGAAGAAATCGGAGACGAACGGCACCATCTTGCCATCCTCCGGCAGGTCGCGAACCTGCAGAACGTTGATGCCTTCAAAAATCAGGATGTCGGGTGCATCGACGGTCTGAAATTGCCCGGGCAGGACGTCGTAGGTCAAATGCGAATAGAGCGGCGCGTTGACGTTGCGCTGGCCGGCCTTGATCGACGAGAGAAAGCGCAGGACCATGCCGACATCGTAGCTTTCGGGAAAACCCTTGCGTTCCATCAGGCCTTTGGCGCGAAGCACTTCGTTTGGATAGAGAAACCCGTCGGTGGTGACGAGATCGACTTTCGGGCTCGACGGCCAACGCGCCAGCAATTCCTTCAACACGCGTGCCGTCGTGGATTTGCCAACCGCGACCGATCCCGCAATGCCGATGATAAAGGGTGTCTTGAAGGATTCGCTGGTGTTGAGAAACCGGCGGCGCTGGTAAAACAGAAGCTGGCTCGCCTCGACATGGGCCGACAGCAAGCGCGAAAGCGACAGGTAGATGCGCGTAACTTCATCGAGATCGATCGGGTCGTTCAGCGAACGCAACCGTTTGATCTCGTCGTAGGTCAGCGTCATGGGTGTATCGGCACGAAACTCCGCCCATCGCTCCGCACTGTAGAAGCGGTAAGGCGAAAACTCGCTGGGTGCCAATTGGTCCATGACTTCCCCTTCCCTCTGCCGTTCGCTCGTCGAAGACCGGAACACGATCAACCCTGCCCGCGCGCGGCTTTTTCCTCAAGCCCGGTTTGCGCCGTCCGCCGTTCGAGTTCGGCAAGCACGTCTTCAAGCTTGATGCCCGAGATTCCAAGAACAACGACAAGATGATAGAGCAAATCAGCACTCTCCGAAACAATCCCCTTGGCATCGCCGGAGACAGCCGCGATCACGGTTTCTACCGCCTCTTCACCAAGCTTCTGGCTGGCCTTGCCTATGCCCTTGGCGTAGAGGCTTGCCGTATAGGATCCGGCATCGGCGGAGGCGGCACGCTCTGCGACGATGCGTTCGAGGTCACTAAGGGTAAATGAACTCATGGGTTGTCTCCAACTCAGCGGATGGGATCAAGGCGCATCGGAATACCCGCTGCCGCCATGTGGGCCTTGGCTTCGCCAATCGAATACGTGCCGAAGTGGAAAATGGATGCGGCAAGAACGGCGGAGGCATGACCTTCGCGTATGCCTTCGACCATATGGTCGAGATTGCCGACCCCTCCCGATGCGATGACGGGAACCTTGACCGCATCGGCAATGGCGCGCGTTACGGGAATGTCGTAGCCGATCTTCGAGCCATCACGATCCATCGAGGTCAACAAAATTTCGCCGGCGCCGAGATCGACGACCCTGCGGGCAAAGTCCACTGCATCAATGCCTGTGGCTTTCCTGCCGCCGTGGGTGAAGATTTCCCAGCGGTCCGCCTCGCCTTCGCCTGATACTTTCTTTGCGTCGATGGCAACGACGATGCATTGATTGCCGAACTTATCAGCCGCCTCGGCAATGAATTCGGGATTCTTGACAGCAGCTGTGTTGATCGAAACCTTGTCGGCCCCTGCAAGCAGCAGCTTGCGAATGTCGGCAACGGTACGCACGCCGCCGCCCACCGTCAGCGGCATGAAGCACTGCTCGGCCGTGCGAGCCACCACATCGAAAATCGTCTCACGATTGTCCGAGGAGGCGGTGATATCGAGAAAGCAAAGCTCATCGGCTCCCGCCGCGTCATAGGCCTTGGCTGCCTCCACCGGATCACCGGCGTCGATCAGATCGACAAAATTGACGCCCTTGACCACGCGTCCGTCCTTGACGTCGAGGCAGGGAATAACCCGGGCTTTAAGGGTCATGCGGCGCGCTCCCTTGCTTGCCGAAGCACCGTCAGCGCTTCCTCCGGATCGATGCGGCCGTCATAAAGTGCGCGCCCGGAAATCGCGCCTTCGAGCCGTGCGGCATCGGGCATGGTCATGCGCAAGATATCGGCGATCGAGGCAAGGCCGCCCGAAGCGATGACTGGTATGGACACTGCTTCGGCCAGTTGCAGCGTCGATTCCCAATTGATGCCGGCCAGGACGCCGTCGCGATCGATATCCGTGTAGATGATCGCGGCAACGCCCGCACCCTCGAACTTCTGCGCAAGCTCAATCACGCCAAGCGTCGATGCTTCCGCCCAACCTTCGACCGCAACCTTGCCACCCTTGGCATCGATGCCAACGGCAATCTTGCCGGGAAACGCCTTGCAGGCTTCGATAACCAGTGCGGGATCGCGAACGGCGACAGTGCCGAGAATGACCCGCGCGAGGCCCTTTGCCAGCCACGCCTCGATGTGCGCGATCGTGCGGATGCCGCCGCCGAGTTGGACAGGATTTTTGGTCGCCTTTAGGATGGCTTCGACCGCCGCGCCGTTGACGGATTGGCCAGCAAAGGCGCCGTTGAGGTCAACCACGTGCAACCCCTCGAAGCCCTGGTCCTCGAATTCCTTCGCCTGCGCCGCCGGGTCAGTATTGTAAACGGTCGCCTGCTCCATATCGCCGAGCCTCAAGCGCACGCATTGCCCGTCTTTGAGATCGATTGCCGGAAACAGGATCACGGGTTCCACCTCAGAAAATTGGCGATGAGAGCCAGGCCGAGCGCCTGGCTCTTTTCCGGATGAAACTGCGTCCCCGCCATATTGTCGTTGGCAACAGCAGCCGTCACGGCGCCGCCGTAGTCGGTAACGGCGATCACGTCGTTTTCAAGCTCCGCATCGAGAAAATAGGAATGAACGAAATAGGCGTGAAGGCCCTCCGGCCCCGTCCTGATTCCGTCGAAGAGCGGGTGCGGCCGCGTCAGGCGAATGGTGTTCCAACCAATTTGCGGGATTTTCAGCGCCGGATCGGAAGGGACCATTTCGCGGACATCACCCTTGATCCAGTCGAAACCGACGGAGATCGTCTTCTCGAGCCCGCGCGACGACATGAGCTGCATGCCGACGCAAATGCCAAGGAATGGCCGCGCCTTCTCCATCACCACTTCATGGATCGCCTCGACCATTCCGGGAACGGAACCAAGACCTTTGAGACAATCGGCATAGGCGCCTACGCCCGGCAGGACGATGCGGTCGGCACTCAGCACCCGATCAGCATCCGCTGTGAGTTCGATCTCCGCAACTATTCCGGCTTCGCGCGATGCCCGCTCGAATGCCTTGGTGGCGGAGCGGAGATTGCCGGAGCCATAGTCGATGATGGCAACGCGCATGCTCAATTCTCTCCGCGATGACTGACGAGCCCGACCATTCCGCCGAGCGGTGCCGGACGTGGCATCGCCGCGAAACTCGGCGTGTCGGAGGTCGGGACGGGATTTTTAGCCGGGAGCACCGGACGGAAACGCTCTGTTCCGAGAAACCAGATCGTTTCGGCATCGCTTGCGTTATGCGCATCGACGACCCCGGCAAGTTCGAAGCCGCGGCGCTCAAGAGCGGCCGCGCGCCAATGGTTCGCCTCCAGCCCAACAAGCAGCGAAACCAGAAGTCCAATCAGCCCGGCGGCGCCATCGTGGCCCGTATAGCTGCCGACCGCGGAAATCGCGACACCGGCCGCAAGCACCATGGCCGCCTCGAACCACAATTTGTGAAAGAGCAGCCAGACAAAAGGCAGGATGAGCGCGAGAAACGCAAAGCCGTCGCGGATGAAGACGGTCTTGTCCTCATTGCGCCCGCCATTGTCAGGTCGCGGTGTCAATACCAGGAAGCTCGCCATCACCCAAACCTCCGCTAGCCGTTGAGCGTACCCTTGGTGGAAGGGATCGCGTCCTTCTGCCTGGGATCGGTCTCGATCGCGTTACGTAACGTTCGTGCCACCGCCTTGAAACAGGTTTCGGCGATATGATGGTTGTTGGCGCCGTAAAGGTTCGTTACGTGCAAAGTGATGCCGGCATTCTGCGACAGGGCCTGGAAGAACTCGCGAACAAGCTCCGTATCGAATGTGCCGATTTTCGGTGCCGAGAACTCGACTTGCCACACGAGGAACGGTCTGCCCGAAACGTCAAGCGCCGCTCTGGTCAGCGTCTCATCCATTGCAAGGTCGAGCGAGGCATAACGATTGATCCCGCGCCGGTCGCCGAGAGCCTTGGCGATCGCCTGGCCGATGGCAATGCCCGTATCCTCCACGGTGTGGTGGTCGTCGATGTGAAGATCGCCATTCGCCTTGATGTCCATGTCGATCAGAGAATGGCGCGAGAGCTGTTCCAGCATGTGATCAAAGAAACCGACGCCCGTTGCCACGTTGAACGTGCCGGTACCGTCCAGATTAACCGATACGGCAATCGAGGTTTCCTTGGTGGTCCGCTCGATCTTTGCCGTGCGTTTGTTAGGGCTGCTCATCTACTGTTTTCCCGCCACATGGATCCGCAAGCTGGCTTTCAATTGTGGCCTTCTAGAACATGGGCGGCGAATCTCCAAATGCTTTGATGGCGCAGATTCCGGCAGCATTTGCATTTCGGCGGCCGCGTCATACATAAGTGGCACAGAAGGGGTTCGATCTGCTGCCAATTGGAGCATAATCGGACCTGCTTGAAGGAGAACCCAATGCAAGAACACAATCCCTCCACCATGTATGGCACGACCATCGTTACGGTTCGCAAGAACGGCAAGGTCGTCATTGCCGGTGACGGACAGGTCAGCCTCGGCAACACGGTTATGAAGGGCAATGCACGCAAGGTGCGCCGCATCGGCAAGGGCAATGTCATTGCCGGATTTGCTGGTGCCACTGCAGACGCCTTTACCCTGCTCGAACGGCTTGAAAGCAAGCTTGAACAATATCCCGACCAGCTGATGCGCGCCTGCGTCGAGCTCGCCAAGGACTGGCGAACCGACCGCTATCTGCGCCGCCTTGAGGCGATGATGCTTGTCGCCGACAAATCGGTTACGCTCGCTCTCACAGGAACAGGCGATGTGCTGGAGCCGGAATTCGGTGTTATGGCCATCGGTTCAGGTGGCAATTACGCCCTCGCAGCAGCGCGTGCGCTTGCCGACACCGACCTTGGCGCCGAGGAAATTGCCCGCAAGGCCATGCAGATCGCCGCTGATATATGCGTTTTTACCAATACGAGCGTTACCCTCGAGAGTCTCGATGCCGAATGAGCCACACTATCACTACCGTTTCATTCCGGTTGAGCCGCGCCACCTCAACATGATCATGGAGTGGCTGGCCGAACCGCATGTGGCGAAGTGGTGGGGCAAAAGCCCCGATGAAGAGATGGCCTTGATCATGGAAAGCATGGACAGCGTTTCGGTGGAACCCTTCATCATCATGCTTGGCGACGAAGCGATCGGCTATCTGCAGACCTATGATCCGCATCTGGAGGACGATCATCCCTACCAGGATCAGCCGACGGGAACGCTCGGTCTCGACCAGTTCATCGGCGAGCCCGACCTGATCGGGCAGGGCCACGGGCCGAGGCTCCTCGACGAATTCGTATCGCTTCTTTTCGAAGAGGGCGTGCCCCGGGTAATCGTCGATCCCGATCCGGCCAACGCCCACGCGGTCAAAGCTTACAAGAAAGCAGGCTTTATCGCTTTCGACACCCGCACAACCATCTATGGTCCCGCCCTCATGATGGCGCGCGACAATCCTGAACTTTCTTCAGATGAAACGAGAATACAATGACAACATTTTCTCCCCGTGAAATCGTCTCTGAGCTCGATCGCTACATCATCGGCCAGAAGGACGCGAAACGCGCCGTTGCCATCGCCCTGCGCAACCGCTGGCGCCGCCAGCAGCTCGAGGGCCAGATGCGCGAAGAAGTCATGCCCAAGAACATCCTGATGATCGGACCGACCGGCGTCGGCAAAACCGAAATCTCGCGCCGACTTGCCAAGCTCGCCGGCGCACCGTTCATCAAGGTGGAGGCCACGAAATTCACCGAAGTCGGCTATGTCGGCCGCGACGTCGAACAGATCATCCGTGATCTCGTCGAGGTCGCAATCGGCCTTGTGCGTGAGAAGAAGCGCGAAGAAGTGAAGGCTCGCGCTCACGTCAACGCCGAAGAGCGTGTCCTTGACGCCCTTGTTGGCAAGACGGCCAGCCCGGCAACGCGCGACTCCTTCCGCAAGAAACTTCGCGACGGCCTGATCGATGACAAGGAAATCGAGGTCGAGGTCGCCGAAACCGGCTCAGGCATGCCGAATTTTGAATTGCCTGGAATGCCCGGCGCCAATATCGGCGTGCTCAATCTCAGCGACATGCTCGGCAAGGCCATGGGCGGTCGCACCAAGACAGTGAAGACCACGGTCAAGGATTCCTACGGCGTTCTGATCAATGACGAGTCGGACAAACTGCTCGACCAGGAACAGATCACCAAGGAAGCCATGCGCTCGGCTGAGGATGACGGCATCGTCTTCCTCGACGAGATCGACAAGATCGCCGCGCGCGACGGCGGCGTCGGGGCGGGCGTTTCCCGCGAAGGGGTGCAGCGCGATCTGCTGCCGCTCGTCGAGGGCACGACTGTTGCGACCAAATATGGACCGATCAAGACCGACCACATCCTGTTCATCGCCTCGGGCGCTTTTCATGTCGCAAAGCCCTCGGACCTCTTGCCGGAATTGCAGGGACGTCTGCCGATTCGGGTCGAGCTGAGCGCGCTTTCGCGCGATGACATGCGCCAAATCCTGACCGAGCCGGAGGCCAGCCTCCTGAAGCAGTATATCGCATTGATGGAAACGGAAGGCGTGACGCTCAACATTACGGACGATGCCATCGACGCGCTCGCCGATATCGCGGTGGACCTCAATTCTACCGTGGAGAACATCGGGGCGCGGCGGCTGCAGACCGTCATGGAGCGGGTACTTGACGAGATTTCGTTCTCGGCTCCAGACAAAGCCGGGACCGAACACACGATCGACGCCAAATATGTCCGCGAGACCGTCGGCGACCTTGCTAAGAATAGCGATCTTTCGCGCTTCATTCTCTAGTTTCCCGGAAGTGCGACAGCTGCGCATTTTGCAATGCGAATCAATGCCTCCCTGCCAGAAGGGGAGGCATTTTTCTTTGGGGCAAGCGCTGACGATGAGGTTTTTCTGGCTTTCGCGCGAGCAAGAGGCTATTTGGAACGCCCGACGGAATTCTGGACCGCTATGAGAAACCACCTGATCTGCCTCACGACGAGCCTTGCGCTCGCGCTTTTTGCGGCCGTGCCGACGGCGACAGCCGTGACAGTCGTTCCGGAAGGAAATCGCAATGCGAGCCAGCCTGGCGTTCCGGCTGCATCGGCAAAGCGCACCCGTGATCTCAACACGACCTACGAAGCCAAGTACCAGAAGATCTACAATCTTCTGAAAACGGACTCCAAACTACGCTCGAAGATCGCCAGCGTTGCCCGGACCTATGGCATTGATCCGGTCCATATTGCCGGCGCATTGATCGGCGAGCATACCTATAATGTCGATGCCTATGACCGCCTGCAAACCTACTACGTCAAGGCGATATCCTACGTGCAGCAGGGCCTCGCATTCGACTATCAAGGCGAGACCATCGGGACTTTCGTCAAGCGCCCGCAATTTTCGGAATGCGCGCAATTCAAGGACAGCTTGCGTTTGTGGACCTGCCGGGAGGACGTTTGGGACCATGATTTTCGCGGCAAGACTGTTGGCGGCAAGCGCTTCCCCGACAACCGTTTCAGCACTGTGTTTTTCCAACCCTTCTATGCCGGCCAGAGTTTCGGCCTCGGGCAACTCAGCCCGTTGGTCGCACTGCAGATGACCGATATGGTCAATCGGTATTCGGGCCTGCCCAAGCTCGATGCCGACCATGCAGCCGAGGTCTACAAGACCATCATGGATCCCGATCTGACGTTGCCCTACATGGCGGCAACGCTGAAGCACTCCATAGAGGTCTATCGGCGCGTTGCCGATTTCGACATTTCCAAGAATCCCGGCGTCACCGCGACGCTGTACAATACAGGCGGTGCCGATGCACGCGCCCGCGCGCTGGCCGACGCTAACGCCGCGCGCATTGCCAATGGCCAGGCGCCGGAGTTTCCAGCTGAAAATTACTATGGCTGGCTGGTGAATGAGAAGATCGACCAGCTGCGGGCATTGTTCTAGGCCACAGGTTCAACGCTTCGGCACGGCTTTCAACCGCTCGATCAGTTCGCGGGCGGTCGCATCGTCCATGTCGGCAATGGTGATCGCCAGCAGGTTGGCAAGCTCTGTCGCTGCCGGCGAGAGACCGCCGGTATCGATGGTGACGCGCGGGTCCGAAATCATCGCGAGCCGCTGCAATTCCTCCGCCTCGTCCCAGATGATGTTTAAGTACTGGATGATGCGCTGCAGCTTGTCCCAGGTCGGTTGACCACGATTGCCGTGCTCGAGCGCCGAAAGGTAGGCAGCCGAGACGCCGATTGCCTTGGCCATTTCCTTTTGCGAGATTCCCCGCTCGCTCCGGAGATCGCGAAGTTTTTTCCCGAACGGTGTCATGGCGCATCGCTCAGGCGGCGCATGCGCACATAGATAGCGCCGCTGCCGCCATGGTTACGGGCCGCGTCCTCATAGCCATTGACCAGCGGGCGGAACGACGGCGTCGCAAACCATAGTGGCACAGCCTGCTTCAGCACGCCGTCGCTTCCGAATGAAGAACCCTTGCCGGTAATGACCAGCACGTAGCGCAGCTTGCGCAAATGCGCCCGTTGCAGAAATCCGAGCAGCAGCCCATATGCCTCGCTTTGCGTCAGGCCATGGAGATCGATCCTTGCCTCTATGTCGACGCGCCCGCGCGCGATCTTCTTGTGCGTCGGACGGTCGATCGGATGCAGACGATGCGGCGGCGGGGCTTTTGGAACAGCAGGACCGATAGCTATCGGCTTTGTATTCTCCGGCGCGGACGGATGGACCTTGGCTTCCTTCTCGGAATCGTCGCTGAGAAAGAGTGGCTTGGTCTTACCCTTCAACGGCCGTGCGGTCTTTGCCACCGTCTCCCAGAGGATCCGGTCTTCAAGCGTGGCGAATCCGTCCTGCGGCCGCTTCCTCATCGCGCCCCGGCCAGCAGCGAACGGGGCACCAGCGCATAAAAATCGGCACGGTTGCGGATGCCGCCGGCGATTTCGCCGGCCGCGCCGCCCGATCCGGCAAAAAGATCGCCCCGCGCCGGGCCGACAATTGCCGAGCCGGTGTCCTGCGCAATCATCAAACGGGCAAAGCCGTCGCCGCCAAACGCCTTCAAGTCCGGCGCATGGATATAAAACGGCGTGCCGAATGTATGCAGCAGGCGGTCAACGGCGAGCGACCGGCCGTTGGTCAACGGCACTTTGGCTGCGGCGACAGGTCCAAGCGTCTCATCTTCGACATCGGCTTCGCGGAAAAAGATGTAGGAACAGTTGTTCCACATAAGCGCCTGGGCCCTGTCCGGATGCGCCGCCAGCCAGGCGCGGATTGCCTGCATCGACATTTTTGCAGGCGGAACTTCTCCGCTTTCGAGAAGAATCCTGCCGATACCGGTAAACCTGTGCCCAGTTTTCGCAGCATAGGTGATCCGCCGGAGGCGGCCGTCGGTCATCTTGAGGCGAGCGGCGCCCTGGACGTGAATGAAGAAGGCGTCAACCGGGCTTTCGACAAAGGCGATCTCGAGACCCTGGCCGGAAAGCGCCCCCCTCTCGATTGCCGGTCGGTCGAAGTATTCGGTCAAGCCTTCGGGCGTTTTTCGCGCAAAGGCGAAATAGGGATCGAAACCTTGCGGTCGATTGCTGTCATCGACATCGACGAGATCGGCCGGGCGGCCGAGAAATGGGACAGTGAAACGATCGGTGCGGACGGGCGACGCCACTACCTCTGGCTCGTAGAAGCCCGTTACAAATCCATCCTCAGCATCCGCTGGCCGGACGAGGGCCGGTCTGAACCAACGCTCGAAGAACTGCCGCGCTGCCGCGTCGGTCTCCACCGATGTTTCACGTGAATCAGCAAAAATCGGCGCAAGCGCTTCAAAACTGATGCCAAGGGAGCCGCTCTTGTAGGGCTTTTCCAGTACATGCTGCGCGGAGCGCCGGAAGGCTTCGAAAGCGGGAAGGTGGTGATCGTCTTGCCAACCGGGGCAATCTGCAAAATCCACCGGCTTGAACAGGGGCGACAGCATGGCTTTATCTCAATCGCTGATTAGTCTTCCGCTTCGGTCGCCACGAGCTTCCAGTTCGGGTCCTTCGAACGCGTGTCACGGGCGAAAGTCCAGACATCCTTGACCTCGGCAACGGCTTCCTTGTCGCCGTCGATAACCGTACCGTTCTTGTCGAGCGTTGCGGAAATGAGTTCGCTGACGATGCGCACAGTGACGTGCGATTCCGTGCCCTTCATCTCGGCGCCGATAATATCAGCCTTGTTGATGCCAACGAAGGAAGACTGAACCTTTTCGCCGCGCGACTCGCGATCGGCTATGGCGGCGACGAAACCGTCGAACACTTCGCGCGACAGGAGCGACTTCAGCGTCTTGCGGTCGCCATCAGCAAAGGACATGACGATCATTTCATAGGCCATCTTCGACCCGTCGAGGAATTTTGCCGGCTCGAACGCCGGATCGGCATTCTGAATCGCCCGGAGCCCGTCATTGAGGGGCGTACCCGGCTTGGCAACAGCATCGACCTTTTCGAAGCTGCTTTCCTTCACTTCGCCGCGACGCGGCAGCGAAACCACATTATCGCTTGGCTTGGACTTGTCTTCGACCTCGGCCGTTCGAGTATAGGGATTGAACGGAGGGCGCTCGTTGCCGGTCCGCCGGCCAAGGACCTTGCGCAGCTGGAGGAAGATCACCACCGCCGCCACGAAGAAGAAAATTGTTCCAAAGTCCAGATATTCCATGTCGCCTGCCACTCATCCCAGCGTTCGTTAGGGTCTTCGATCTTCTGCCGAAATACCAAATTCATATAGATTGCCAATGGCAATCATACAAATGCTCATCTTGCTTGCCTATATAGGCATGAAATCGACGCGGGGAATGGATAATATCCCCATATGTCCTTTGAAAGGTAAATTAGTTTTGCGATCGCTTTTCGTTCCCCTGCTCCTGCTCGCCTTGCCGTTCCTGGAGATTGCCGGATTTGTCATCGTTGGCAGCAAGATCGGCGTCCTCGCGACGCTGGGCCTGGTGATACTGTCGATCTTTCTCGGCGTCTTCCTTCTGCGTGTCCAGGGCTTCGGTCTAATCCAGCGTATTCGGTCCGAGACGGCAGGCGGTCGCACGCCTGGGCGCGAACTCGTTCACGGTGTCATGTTGATCGTCGCGGCCTTCCTCCTGATCGTTCCCGGGTTCATTACCGATATCATTGGCCTGCTTCTGTTCATTCCGGCAGTGCGGGATGTCGGCTGGCGGCTGGTCAAGGACCGCATCGTCGTCGTCAAGCCCGGTATGCGGCGGTCGCCGCGTTCAGATGCCCCAAGTCCGAGGGACAGGGTGATCGACCTCAATCCGGAGGACTTTTCAAGGAAGCCGGACCCCGATTCGCCGTGGAACCCCAAACCTTGAGGCAGAGAGTTTGACGGCTCTGGGCTTAGGCTGCTGGAACTATAGGATTAGAGGTCGCGGCTTGCCTCGTTAAGGCACACATGCTAGCGAGCCACATCCAAATCGATAACCGCCGAAGCGGACGCAACAAAAGAAGGTTTCCAGACAATGGCTCAAAAGCCTGACGAAAATGCCGAAAACGGCAACGAAGTGACCAATGGGAATGGTACGGGCCAGCAGCAGACGCTGAACATTCTGGCTCAATATGTGAAGGACCTTTCGTTCGAGAGCCCCGGCGCTCCGCTTTCGCTGCGTCCGCGCGACAAGGCCCCCGGGATCAGCATCAACGTGAACGTCAATGCCAACCCGATTGCCGAGAATGACTTTGACGTCGTTCTGACACTTTCGGCCAAGGCCGGCGAAGGCAAGGAAGTCCTCTTCAATGCCGAACTCGTCTATGGCGGCGTCTTCCGTCTCGTTGGTTTTCCGCAGGAGCATTTGCTGCCGCTGCTCTTCATCGAATGCCCACGCCTTCTCTTCCCGTTTGCGCGCCAGATCATTGCGGAAGCCACCCGCAACGGCGGTTTCCCGCCACTGATGATCGATCCGATCGATTTCGCGCAGATGTTTCAGCAGCGCATGGCCGAGGAACAGGCCAAGGCCAAGGTCAGTTGAGCCGAATTCGTTTGAGTTGAGAAAAACCCGGGCAGGTCCCGGGTTTTTTTTATTGGTGAACGACGGCGCGTTCGTTCCAGATAGCCTTTTCGCCGATCTTTGCGACGAGTTGTGCATGGGCGGATATTTCAGCTTCGGTCAGGCGCGGCTTTAGCGGCACAGGGCGCGGCGAAATCAGGATCACACGAGACTCGCCGCCCGTGCGGCCGCTGTCACCCTGTTCGGCGATAGTCAAACCGAGTGCCGCCTGCTTGCCGCCGATAAGCTCGATATAGACCTCGGCGAGCAACTGCGAATCGAGAAGCGCGCCGTGCATCGTGCGGTGGCTGTTGTCGATGCCGTAGCGCCGGCAGAGCGCATCAAGCGAGTTTGGGCCCATCGGATGCTTGCGGCGGGCGAGCGCCAGCGTATCAACGACCCGGTCCGTATGGATCGGCGGATGACCAAGCCGATTGAGCTCGGTATTGATAAAGCCGATGTCGAACATCGCGTTATGCGCGATCAGCTTGGCGCCGTCGATGAAATCCAGGAAGTCATGCAGGATGCCAGCGAAAAGCGGCTTGTCGAGCAGCTTGTCGTTGCTGATGCCATGAACCGCCAGCGCATCGGCGTGAACAGCCTTGCCTTCAGGATTGATATAGACGTGGAACGTACGGCCGGTCGGAAACCGGTTGATCAGTTCGACGCCGCCAATTTCGATGACGCGGTCTTCCAGCCGGTCGAGGCCGGTTGTTTCCGTATCGAAAATGATCTCGCGCATCGACTCACCTTTTTGCCCACGTTCCATGAAACCAACGCGTGGGGCAAGTCCGGATTGTCAGTATCCCCTTTTCAACGAACGAGGGCTCACGCCTCAGCGATCAGCGCCGCGATGATCTTGTTGACTGCGGCGCGCGTGATAGCAAAATCGTAACGCGTGTCGACGACGAAATCCGCCCGCCTTCTCTTTTCGGCGTCGGGCATTTGTCGGGCCAGGATTGCTTCGAGCTTTTCCGGCGTCATGCCCGGCCGATCGAGGACGCGTTGGCGTTGCACCTCTTCCGGCGCAGAAACGACGAGAACCTTGTCCACGCGCTTTTCGCCGCCAGTTTCGAACAGGAGCGGAATGTCGAGGACGATCAACTTTTCCCCGCGCTCTCTCGCCTCATCGCGAAACCTGATTTCTTCGTCGCGAACGAGCGGGTGGATGATTGTCTCGAGTCGCTTCAACGCCTCGGGATTGCCGACGACGGCCGACGAGAGCTTCGTGCGATCAACCGTGCCGCCCGCCGTCGTTCCAGGGAACGCGTCTTCGATCAGGGGCACGGCGACGCCGGAGTAAAGCCTGTGCACGGCGTCATCGGCCGAATGTACCGGAATTCCCGCATCCATGAACATCTGCGCCGCGGTGGATTTGCCCATGCCGATCGATCCGGTGAGCCCAAGCACGATCATCGCTTTGCCATGTCCGCGAGCACAAGGTCGCGCAATTCAGCGGTTACTTCCGGCCTTTTCCCGAACCAGTGTTCGAAGCCGGGTACCGCCTGATGCAACAGCATGCCGAGCCCATCGACGGTCTTCAATCCACAAGCGCGTGCGGCATGCAGCAGCGGTGTTACGAGCGGAACGTAAACGATATCAGTGACCAGGGCGTTAGGTTTGGCACTTGCAAGATCGATCTCCAGTTCATCCTTGCCTTCCATGCCAAGCGAAGTCGTATTCACGATGAGATCGGCGTCCCGTGTCAGTTCGGGCACGGCCGCCCATGAATGGGCGCTAACGCCTTCGCCAAACCGGTCGGCAAGTTCCTGCGCACGGCCAAGGGTACGATTGACGATGCGGATATCGCTGAAGCCGCGCTGCTTCAACGCACAGACAATGGCGCGGCTGGCGCCGCCCGCGCCGAGAACAACTGCGCTCCTGCCCTTGTCCCAGCCCGGACTATTAGCGTCGAGATTTGCCGCAAAACCATAAGCATCCGTATTCCCGCCCCAAAGCGCGCCGTCACGGAACCAAAGCGTGTTGACCGCCCCGATTTCCTCTGCAGCGGCATCGAGGTGATCGGCGAGAACGAAGGCTGCTTCCTTGTGCGGAAGCGTAATGTTGCCTCCGACCAAACCCGCCTGCCGCATCCCGGTGACGAAATTCGCAAAATTATCAGGCGCAACTTCAATCGCCCGGTAGGAACCCGCAAGTCCGTGGGTCTTCAGCCAATGGCCATGAATGAGCGGCGAGCGGGAATGGCGAATGGGATAACCAGCAACAAAGGCATGCAATGCGTCAGCCATCGATGGCACCTTCCCGGCGCAGTTCCACAAGCAATGGCAGCAAGGGCAGGCCGACAATGGTGAAATAGTCGCCGTCAATCTTTTCGAACAATTGCACGCCCTCGCCCTCGATCTGATAGGCACCGACACTTTGCAGGGCAATCTCGCCGGCACGGGAGAGGTAACGGCCGATAAAGCCCGGGTCGAGACCGCGCACCGTCATGCGCGCGACAGATACGTGTCGCCACAAGGTCTCTCCATCCCTGGCAAGGACCACAGCACTGTTCAGATGATGCGTCTGGCCTGAAAGCTTGAGCAATTGCCGGCGGGCAGCATCCATGTCGGCAGGTTTGTGCAGCACCTCATCGCCAAGGGACAAAGTTTGATCCGACCCGATGACCAAGGCCCCGGGATTGCGTTCGCTTACATCGAGCGCCTTGGCTTCGGCAAGAACAAGCGCGACATCTTCGGGTGTTGCGCCGGTGTCGTAAAGCGGCGCTTCCACCGCGCGCTCGTCTATATTCGCCGCTTGCGCCGTGAAGCTGATGCCGGCATTTTTCAAGAGCGTGGCGCGGAAGGGGCTCTTGGAGGCTAGGATAATATCCATGGCGTCGTCCTCGTGATTGTTGCTGGTTGCGTTATCGCCCCTCTGCACGGAGGGCAAGCACGGCGGCTGCGGTTTCTTCGATGGAGCGGCGCGATACATCTATCATCGGCCAGTTGTGGCGATGGCATATCTGCCTCGCATAGGTCAATTCCTCGATAATGTTGGCGCGATCGAGGTACTGCTCAGCATCGAAATTCTGCGAAGCGCCGAGCACCCGGTGCTGGCGCACCTGCGATATCCTTTCGGCAGACGCGACAAGTCCAACGACGAGCGGCCTTTGCGAATGAACAAGAACGTCGGGTATGGGAACGCCGACGACGATCGGCACATTGACCGTCTTGATGCCGCGATTGGCGAGATAAATGCTTGTCGGCGTTTTCGACGTGCGGGAAATGCCGATGAGGACGACATCCGCTTCCTCCATGTCGAGCGGCAATTGGCCGTCATCGTGCTCCATGGTGAAGTTCAACGCATCGATGCGGCGGAAATACTCGGCGTTGAGGACATGTTGTGCGCCGACGCGCCGCCCCGCTGGCGTGCCCAGATAAGATTGAAAAATTCCGAGAACGGGTTCCAGCACCGACACGCAGGGAACGCCAAGCGCCGCACAGCCGTCGTGGATCATCGCCGCAAGGCGTTGATCGATAATCGTATAGAGAACAATCCCGGGTTCGGCATCGATGCTGTCGAGCACGCGTCGGATCTGCTTTTCAGTGCGTATCAGCGGATAAATGTGCTCGATCGCCCGCGCATGGGCATATTGCGCCGAGGCCGCTCGGCCAGCGGCGATGAGAGTCTCTCCGGTCGCATCAGAAATCATGTGGAGATGGAAGTAGTTTACCGGTTTCGTCACAGGAATTTCCACGCTCTGTTGATGGCTGGGGATAAAACGCCTCGCCTGCCACAACAGATGGCAGCCATGTGAATTCTTGGCAAGTCATCCACAGCGGGCACGCCTGTGTGCGTCTCTTCGTGTGGCTGCGGCACTGTGGGGAAATTCAAAACCTCTCCATGCTTGTCCGCTATTTCTTCACAGGAATTTCCACAACCACCGTCAACATAAGCTATTGAATTATATTCATAAAATCGACAGTCCTTACAAAACCTTCCAGAATCTGTTTGGCTATCCCGGACTAATCGTTCAATTGTTAGCTGTGGGAAAGTTCTGGCATTCCGGTAATTCCCAGTACAAACAGACTCTAAGAATCAGAAAATCCAAAATAGATCTGAATTTCTTTTTTATAGAACAGGGTGGAGAGAACGATGGTTCGCAAAGTGATGAAAGTCCTTGGAGGCGAGACTGTCTTCCCTCCTCCGATCTGGATGATGCGCCAGGCGGGGCGCTATCTGCCTGAATACCGGGAAGTCAGAAAGAACGCGGGAAGCTTTCTCGACCTTTGCTATTCACCCGACCTTGCCGTCGAAGTGACCATGCAGCCGATCCGTCGGTTCGGCTTTGATGCGGCAATTCTGTTTTCCGATATTCTCGTCGTGCCGCACGCACTGGGTCGTGATCTTCGTTTTGAAGAAGGTCGCGGTCCGTTGATGACGCCGATCGATGTCGATGGAATATTCTGGCTTGAATCGGGTGGGGCGGCTGATCGCCTGGAGCCGGTCTACGAGACCGTTCGGCTTCTGCGGCAGCAGCTGCCTAACGAGACGACGCTGCTCGGCTTCTGCGGGGCGCCATGGACCGTTGCGACCTATATGATCGCCGGACACGGTACGCCGGACCAGGCGCCGGCCCGTCTCTTCGCCTATCGCCATCCCGATGCATTTCAGAAATTGCTGGACGAGCTTGCCGATGTCTCAGCCGAATATCTCATCAGGCAAATTGGGGCCGGCGCCGATGCAGTGCAAATCTTCGATTCCTGGGCAGGTGTTCTCGACGAAGCGTCGTTCGAGCAATTCTGCATCGCTCCGGTAGCGCGGATCGTGGAGAAGGTTCGGGCGGTTCATCCGACTGTGCCGATTATAGGCTTTCCAAAGGGCGGAGGCGCACTTTATGCCAATTATCGCGAGCGAACCGGCGTTACGGCACTGGGCCTCGATTGGTCTGTGCCGCTTTCCATGGCGTCAGCCTTGCAGGGTAGTGGTCCGGTTCAGGGTAATCTCGATCCTTTGCGGGTCGTTGCCGGCGGCAAACCGCTCGACGACGGTGTCGATGCAATTCTCGAAGCTTTGGGACATGGCCCGCTGATCTTCAATCTCGGTCACGGCATTACACCCGATGCCCCTGTCGCCCATGTGGAGCAGATGATCAACCGCGTGCGCCTCGCTTCTCTGCGGCCCTGATATGTCGATCACGGGGTTCGAGCGATGAGTAATTCGGGTTCAGCTGAGACCAACTCCAGCAATGTTCCGCTTCTTCCGCGTGTGATCGTCGCCGCTGTTGCGCTGTGCCTGGTCGTCCTGGTTGTTTTCTATCCCGACGATGCCTACCTATGGGTCAAGGCTGTCCACGTCATCGCCGTGATCTCATGGATGGCCGGGATGCTCTATCTTCCACGATTGTTTGTCTATCATTGTGCGGTTGAGCCAGGGTCAAGCGAGTCCGAGACCTTCAAGGTCATGGAACGAAGGCTGCTTAAGGCAATTATCAACCCTGCAATGGGGGTGACGTGGGTTGCGGGCCTATGGCTCGCCTGGAAGAGTGCGGCCTATATGGACGGCTGGTTCCACGTCAAGTTTCTGGCCGTTCTCATTCTTTCAGGCGTCCATGGATACTTTTCGAAGTCGGTAAAGTTGTTTGCCGAGGACCTAAATGTCAAATCTCAGCGCTTCTGGCGGCTGATGAACGAAGCTCCGACGCTTCTCATGGTCATTATCGTCATCATGGTCATCATAAAGCCATTTTGATTGATCACAGAAACTGCTAATCTAGCATCAAAACCAATCATGAAATCACTTGCCCTTGCTGGCTGGATTAGCTAGATAGGGGCCTCCTCTCCGGAAATACCGCCACAGCATCTTCAGCCAAATGTTTTTTCTGGCACTGCGTTTGGGCATCGTCATTTCCCTTTCCCATTTCTCAACATTAAAATTAAGAGTTCCGCCACACATGCAGGAAATGAAACTACAAGAACTCAAGAACAAGACGGCGGTTGACCTTCTCGCCTTTGCGGAGTCGCTTGAGGTGGAAAATGCCAGCGTCATGCGCAAACAGGAATTGATGTTTGCGATACTGAAAAAGCTGGCTTCGCAAGAAGTCGAGATCATCGGCGAAGGCGTCGTCGAAATCTTGCAGGACGGATTTGGCTTTATGCGGTCCGCCAACGCCAACTACCTCCCAGGTCCAGACGACATATATATCTCGCCGTCGCAGATACGGCGGTTTTCGCTGAAGACCGGCGATACGGTCGAGGGTCCCATTCGCGGCCCGAAGGAAGGCGAGCGTTATTTTGCGCTGCTCAAGGTCAACACCATCAATTTCGAAGACCCCGAGAAGATCCGCCACAAGATCCACTTCGACAATCTGACGCCGCTCTATCCGAACGAGCGTTTCAAGATGGAGTTGGAAAATCCGACGACCAAGGATCTGTCGGCGCGCGTGATCGATCTCGTCGCGCCGCTCGGCAAGGGCCAGCGCGGTCTCATCGTTGCACCGCCGCGTACGGGTAAGACTGTTCTCCTTCAGAACATTGCCCATTCCATCACGGCCAATCATCCCGAATGCTATCTCATCGTTCTTCTCATCGACGAGCGTCCGGAAGAAGTGACGGACATGCAGCGTTCGGTAAAGGGCGAAGTTGTATCGTCGACGTTCGACGAGCCGGCCTCGCGCCACGTTCAGGTCGCCGAGATGGTGATCGAAAAGGCCAAGCGGCTGGTTGAGCACGGACGCGACGTCGTCATCCTCCTCGATTCAATCACCCGCCTCGGCCGTGCCTACAACACCGTCGTGCCGTCATCGGGTAAGGTTCTGACCGGCGGTGTCGACGCCAATGCCTTGCAGCGTCCTAAGCGCTTCTTCGGCGCGGCCCGCAATATCGAAGAAGGCGGCTCGCTGACGATCATCGCGACGGCCCTGATCGATACCGGCAGCCGCATGGACGAAGTGATCTTTGAAGAATTCAAGGGTACCGGCAACTCGGAAATCGTGCTCGACCGCAAGGTCGCCGACAAGCGTATCTTCCCGTCCATGGACATTCTGAAGTCCGGAACGCGCAAGGAAGACCTTCTCGTTCCGCGCCAGGATCTCCAGAAGATCTTTGTTCTGCGCCGCATTCTGGCGCCGATGGGCACTACCGATGCGATCGAATTCCTTATCGACAAGCTCAAGCAGACCAAAACCAATGGCGAGTTCTTCGACTCGATGAATACATAAACCTAGCTGCCCGGTCGAAGCAGTGCAGACAGCGCTTCGGCAGAGGTTACAGGTGCAAGGCAAACAAACCCGCGGCAAAGATAGGCCGCGGGTTTTTCTATTGTGACGTCGCCGCCACCGGGTATGAGTTCGACCTTCTTGCCTTCGGTGAATTCAATCCAGATATCGCTTCGCCGCGGATCCGGAGAACGCCGTGCAGTCTCTACCAGCGGGTGCTCGAGGCTTGGCGTGACAATGACGAGTTTCATGGGCTCGAGCAGCAGGCTGGCGCTGTTGAGGACCCCAGCCTGGCCGAAACGCTGCTGCAGCACCCGGCCGATTGCACCTTCCGTCATCCGCCCCGTTTGTTCACGCAGCTGGTCGTCACTTGATACGGTGGCAAGACGAGTCATGGCCTCGATGATCTGGCCAGTCGCGCTTGGTATGGCTTCATCCTGGTCGCCGCGGACGCGAATGATAACGTCGCCACTATCAGATGCTGTCAGGGCATAACCGCCGTCCGGCACGCGATACCAATCGTCAAGCGCAGCAAGCCAGCGGTAAGCGTCGACGACATAGGCGTGCTCCTGCGTTACCTGATGCAGTGAAAGCGCGGCATTCATCATGGCGGCGGAGTCAGACGACAATCCAGGAAATTGGCTCGAGTTTCCCAAGACTGAGTGAGGAAGACGATTCTCGAACATCGATTCGGCAACGGAACGATAGGTTTCAATCGCAAGAGCAAGCCAATCCGGGCGATCAAATACCGCCGAAGCTTCGGCAAGCGCGCGAATGGCAAGACCATTCCAGTCGGTTAGTGCCTTATCGTCCTGGCCAGGTCTCGGCCTTGCCTCGCGCAACTCAAAAAGTTTGCGTCGTTGGCGAGCGAGATCTGCCTCTTCTTGGGCGCTGCCCAATCGAGGCGTTCGTAATCTGTTAAGGATATTCTTACCCTCCCAGTTACCGCCTTCGCTCACATCGTAGATTTGCCGGAAGGTCTCGAAATCCGCGTCGTCCGGCACCTCTTGGCTCGACCATACGTAGAAGCGGCCTTCTTCGCCCTCGCTATCTGCATCGAGGCTCGAAGCGAACCTGCCATCGATACGCATTTCTCGCTTTAGCCACGTCACCGTCTCTTCGATTCGTTCACGAAACAATTCTTCGGCCGTGGCCGCATATGCCCACGTGGCATGGCGGATCATCTGTGCATTGTCGTAAAGCATCTTTTCGAAATGCGGCGCGAGCCAGTTCTCGTCCACGGAGTAACGCGACAGTCCTCCCCCTAGGTGGTCGTAGATACCTCCCTGCAGCATCATATTCAGGCTGGTCAAAAAGGCGTCGCGATGGTTCTTCGCACCCGTACGCAGCCAGGACAGCCATAATGCATCCATGAACGGCGCACTCGGAAACTTGGGCGCACCGGCAACGCCGCCTTTCTCGAGGTCCATCATTTCGTAGACATTGCGGGCGAATTGATCAAAGAGCGCTGCATCAAGTTTTGACGGCTCCGCACGCGCATCAAGGCGACTGCTGACATGATTCACCAGAGCCTGAACGTTTTGTTCGACGCGAACCCTGTCTTCATGCCACACCTTGCTGATCAGGCGCAGGACATCGAGAAAGCCGGGCTTGCCATAGCGTGAATGCTTCGGAAAATAGGTACCGCCCCAGAAAGGCTTTGCTTCCGGTGTGAGAAACATCGTCAGCGGCCACCCGCCCTGTTCGCCCATGGCGCCGAGCGCTGCCATATAGATCTGGTCGATGTCGGGTCGCTCCTCGCGGTCGACCTTGACGTTGACGAAAAGCTCGTTCATCAGAGTCGCCACCTCGGTGTCTTCGAAACATTCGTGGGCCATGACGTGGCACCAATGGCAAGCGGCATAACCCACAGATAGCAGGATTGGCTTTTGCACATCCTGTGCCTCGGCGAGCGCAGCAGGACCCCACGCCCGCCAATGGACAGGATTCGTGGCGTGCTGACGCAGGTAGGGGCTTGATTCCTTGCCAAGCAGGTTTCGTTGCTCAGTCATCTTCGCTGCAGCCTTTTCGAAGAAGCCTTGAGTGGCTATTGAGGACCATTCTAGTACGGATGATGAAAATGAAACAGAGTTTCTCCGGCGAGACTATATTCGCACTCTCAAGTGGCAGACTGCCTGCCGGTGTCGCGGTCATCCGCCTGTCTGGACCAAAGACTCGATTCGTTATCGAAACGATCTGCGGTAAGTTGCCAGCGCCACGCGTGGCTGTCCTGAGAACATTTGTTGATGGTGACGGTAATCCTATCGATAGAGGCCTTGTTATCCATTTTCCGGCTCCGAGCAGTTTTACCGGTGAAGAGTGCGGAGAATTTCACCTGCACGGCGGCAAGGCGGTCGTCGACGCAATGATTATCCGCTTGTACTTGGTCGAGGGTTGTCGGATGGCCGAAGCCGGCGAGTTTACCAAGCGCGCCTATGCAAACGGCAAATTCGACCTGACGGTCGCCGAGGGGCTGGCGGACCTTATTGCTGCCGAGACCGAGGGGCAGCGGAGGCTCGCCTTGCAGATCGCCTCGGGAGCGCAAGCGGCGCTTTATTCGGGTTGGCGCCAGGACCTCATTCGCGCGCGAGCCCTCATTGAGGCCGAACTCGACTTCGCCGATGAGGCGGACGTCCCGGGCTCAGTGTCGGATCGGGTGTGGACCGATCTTAAGGACCTCAGCCACCGGATTAGCAAGCACGTCGCGGACGGCAAGCGCGGCGTTCTTGTTCGTGACGGATTTCGTGTGGTCATAGTGGGAGAGCCCAACGCAGGTAAGTCAAGTCTGCTCAATGCGCTTGCGGGAAGCGATGTCGCCATCGTATCGGACGAGCCTGGAACGACACGAGACCTGATTGAGATCAAACTCGACCTCGGCGGTCTTCCGGTTCTCGTGACGGATACTGCAGGGCTGCGTGACACGGATGGGAAAGTGGAGCGGATCGGGATTGAACGTGCCCGCGAACGAGCGGCGACCGCCGACCTGGTGGTAGCGCTGGTCGATCTTTCCAATGCTGCTGCCGACTTCCCCGAAGGTATAGACAACGCGGCTGCGCTGCGGGTTGGCACCAAGTTCGACCTGAACCCGACCTATAAACGCGATGACTGCGACCTGGTGATTTCCGTACGAGACAATGATGGACTTGAGATGCTGCTCGCGATCCTTGCAAACCGCGCCGCCGAGGCTGCGGGCAATTTGAGTGATCCATTACCCACGCGCCGCCGTCATCTCGAGCTGCTGGCGGAAACGAGCCATGAACTTGAAACTGCCGTCAGTCAAAACAATGCGCCTCTTGAAGTGCGAGCCGAGTTCTTGCGCCGCGCTTCCTTCGCGCTGGGGCGAATTACGGGTCATGTTGATGTTGAAGATATACTTGACGTCGTCTTCTCCCAATTCTGCATTGGCAAATGATTCACGTGAAACATCGAGTCAAATGAGCTTTCTCAGAACGGGTTGTTTCACGTGAAACATTGTTTAGCGGTCCATACTTGACTCTACGCTGTGTTTTGCCCATCAAGACCAAGATTCGAATCTCTGAAAGCAATGTATCGTGCAAGACGTCTATGATGTCATCGTCATCGGTGGCGGCCACGCCGGCTGCGAGGCTGCGGCTGCCTCCGCGCGCTTTGGCGCGAGGACTGCGCTGGTAACACATCGCGCTGATACGATTGGAGTTATGTCCTGCAATCCCGCCATCGGCGGCTTGGGTAAGGGCCACCTCGTCCGAGAGATCGACGCTCTGGATGGTCTGATGGGCCGTGTGGCGGATGCTGCAGGTATTCAGTTCAGATTGCTCAACCGCCGCAAAGGTCCTGCGGTGCGCGGACCGAGGACGCAGGCGGATCGCAAGCTTTATCGCCTGGCAATGCAGCAAGCCATCGCCGAGCAGCCAAATCTGGACGTGGTAGAGGGCGGAGCCAATGACCTGATCATCGCCGACGGTAAAGTAGCTGGTGTTCAGCTCATGGACGGCCGCGTGCTCTCGTGCGGCGCCGTCGTGCTGACGACCGGGACTTTTCTGCGCGGTCTCATCCACATCGGTGAGAAGAAGATACCGGCCGGCCGAATGGGCGAAGCACCGGCTCTCGGGCTCTCCGATACGCTCATGCGTCACGAGTTTGCGCTGGGTCGGCTCAAGACGGGCACACCGCCACGATTGGACGGTAGAACCATTGACTGGGACGGTCTTGACGTCCAATCGGCGGATGAAGAGCCCCTGCCCTTCTCGCTGATGACGGATGCCATCAATAATCCTCAGATTGATTGTGGCATCACCCGGACGACGCTTAAGACCCACGACATCATCCGAGCTAACCTCCATCGCTCGGCGATGTACTCAGGTTCGATCGAAGGGATTGGTCCGCGCTATTGTCCATCGGTCGAAGACAAAATTGTCAAATTCGGCGATCGGGACGGGCATCAGATTTTCCTGGAGCCGGAAGGGTTGGACGACCAAACGGTCTATCCAAACGGTATTTCCACTTCCCTACCGGAGGACGTACAGATCGATCTTTTGAAGACAATCCCCGGACTTGAACACGCCACGATGCTGCAGCCGGGCTATGCTATCGAATATGATTTTATCGACCCACGCGAGCTCGACCGCGCCTTGCAGACGCGGCGTCTCGGCGGCCTGTTTCTGGCGGGTCAGATCAATGGTACAACGGGTTACGAAGAAGCTGGTGCTCAAGGTCTGCTGGCTGGATTGAATGCGGCACGCGTGGCAGGGGCTGGTGACCCAGTTATTCTGCAGCGGACAGAAGCCTATATAGGTGTGATGGTCGATGATCTGACTTCCCGGGGTGTGAGCGAACCCTATCGAATGTTTACCTCCCGTGCAGAATTCCGACTGTCCCTTCGTGCTGACAATGCCGACGAGCGCTTGACGCCGGTGGCCGAGAAGCTGGGCATTCTCGGTGCTGCGCGTCGTGCGCGCTTTGCAGCACGGACCCGCGACCTCGATTCGGCGCGTGAACTTGCTCAGAGCCTCACGATTACACCGAACGCCGCCGCGGCTCATGATCTTCATCTCAACCGTGATGGCATTCGCCGGTCGGCCTACGATCTCTTGGCATTTCCGGATATTGATCTTGGTCGGATCAATCGGATTTGGCCCGAACTTGGTGAACTCAATCCGCGCATTGCCGAAGGGCTGGAGATCGAAGCGCAGTACGCTGTCTATCTCGACCGCCAGAAGGCCGACGTCGCGGCAATGGAGCGAGAGGAAGCTCTCGTGATTCCTGCGTCCATTGACTTTGCAACGACGTCGGGACTTTCGAACGAGTTGAAGCAAAAGCTGAAACAGCGACAGCCGCGGTCGATCGCCGAAGCCCAGCGCATTGACGGGATGACACCGGCTGCCCTTGCTCTGATCATTACCCAGATACGCAAGGTGACAACGGGCACTCGAGACGTCGCGTGAGTGATCAGCGCGAAGCAAGTCTAAGAAAAGTGTTATCCACTGTTTCACGTGAAACAGTGGATAATCTTGTCGGGTTTGAAGACCTATTCCGCAAATGGTCCAAGGCGATCAATCTCGCCTCCCCATCTACGCTTGATCAGCTGTGGGATCGTCACATTATCGATAGCGCGCAGCTATTCAATCTCGCGCCTAATGCGAAGACGTGGCTGGATCTGGGGTCGGGCGGGGGCTTTCCAGGCGTCGTAATCGCTATCCTTCTTAGGGAACGCCATGGCGGAAAAATTGACCTGGTTGAGAGCAACGGCAAGAAGGCGGCGTTCTTGCGGACTGCGATCGGGCAGTTCAAGGCACCCGGGATCGTTCACGCGGCGCGGATAGACAATGTATGGAGCAGGATCGCGACGCCGGATATTATGACGGCTCGTGCGCTTGCATCTTTAAGCGACCTTTTCGATCTAGCCGGCCCCTGGCTCAGAGGCGGTGCAACAGCGCTTTTTCAAAAAGGACGGGATTACCAGCGAGAAATCGCGGAAACCCGTGACGATTGGGTCTTCGATCTGGTAGAACACCGAAGTGCGGTCGACAAAGATTCGGTAATCTTGCAGATCAGCAATCTGCGCCCAACCGAACCTCGCGTCTGACGCGCGCGATTCGTCCGCCTCTGGAATACGTTTCTGCTCAGGAAGATAGTGATGAACAGTCAGACTCGCATCATTACCATAGCCAATCAGAAAGGCGGGGTTGGCAAGACAACCACCGCAATCAATCTGGCAACGGCCTTGGCAGCTATCGGCGAGAACGTCCTGGTGGTCGATCTTGATCCACAGGGCAATGCTAGCACCGGGCTGGGTATCGATCGCAAAAATCGCGACGTTTCCTCGTATGATGTACTTATGCAGACGGCATCGGTGGAGGACGCTGCGGTTGCGACAGCCGTCCCGAATTTGTCTTTGATTCCATCGACGCTCGATCTTCTTGGTGTCGAAATGGAAATCGCCAACGCCGCGGACCGGGCCACGCGTTTGCGCAAGGCTTTCCGGGGCAACCCGGCCGCCTCGCCATATTCCTATATATTGATCGATTGTCCGCCGTCCCTCAATCTGTTGACGATGAACGCCATGGCGGTTGCAGATTCGGTCTTGGTGCCTTTGCAGTGTGAATTCTTTGCGCTCGAAGGGCTCAGCCAGCTGCTGGAAACCGTCAGCCAGGTTCGTGCTTCGCTTAACCCGCAGCTGAATATACAGGGCATTGTCCTCACCATGTATGACGGTCGCAACAATCTGGCGACCCAGGTGGTTGACGATGTGCGCTCATTTATGGGGGACAAGGTCTATCGGACGGTCATTCCGCGCAATGTTCGCGTTTCCGAGGCGCCCTCTTATGGTATCCCGGCCATCCTATATGATTTAAAATGCGCAGGCAGCCAAGCCTACCTCCAACTTGCATCGGAAGTCATCCAGCGGGAACGCCATCTGCGCGCAGCCTGAATATCGATTCGAAGACGAAATGATTATGAAAGTTGACGACCATGAATGAAGATCTCTCGAAAAAGCGCCTTGGCCGTGGACTTGCGGCGCTTATCGGCGAAATGGACCGCGTACCCGAGGAAAGCGCATCGCATCCTGTGGCGCCGCAGGACCGAAACATTCCGATCGAATTCATCACGCGCAACCCACGCAATCCGCGCCGGCTCTTCACGGAGGGCGATCTTGAGGATCTGACACAGTCTATCCGCAAACATGGCATCGTCCAGCCGGTTGTGGTGCGTCCCGTCAGCGGTTCGCCAGATCACTATGAACTCATTGCCGGAGAACGCCGCTGGCGTGCGGCGCAGCGCGCCGGGGTGGCATCGATCCCCGTGATCATTCGGGAAGTCAATGATCGCGTTGCGCTTGAGCTTGCGATCATCGAGAACGTCCAGCGTGCCGATCTCAATCCGATCGAAGAAGGCATGGGATATCAACAACTTATAGACGATCACGAGTATACTCAAGCTGATCTTGCGCAAGTGATCGGCAAGAGCCGCAGTCATGTCGCCAATACGCTACGCCTCTTGAAATTGCCGGAGCCGGTACGCGACATGATCACCAATGGCGCGCTCTCCGCGGGCCACGCGCGTACGCTTATTACTGCAGAAAACCCCGGCGCCCTCGCCGACAAGATCGTGCGCGATGGGCTTTCGGTGCGCCAGGCCGAGGCTTTGGCGCAAAGCGGCGGCGAGTCGCCGACACCGAAGCCGAGGGCCGAGCGCGACAGCGAAAAGGACGCCGATACACGGGCGTTGGAAAAGCTACTTTCCGATGTGACCGGCATGCGCGTGACGGTCAATCATCAGAACAAGGGCGGCGACGTGCGCATTCATTACACGACGCTGGAGCAACTCGACGAGGTTTGCCGGCGTCTGCAAAGCTGATTTCCGAGCGTATCCCGCTAACGACCGGGCCGGCCGGCACGCGCCGCTTCCGCCACCAAGGCAATGAGCGACTGGCGGATGATTGGTACTGCCAGATCCGCGTTGCGCCGACTTTCAAGTACGGTTTTCTGCAACCGCTCGATGGCGCGTGCACACGTCAGGGTCGACCACCGCTGCAATGCCGTCTCCACAAGCTTTTTGCGCGCAAAGAACACGGGAGGCTTGGCCGTTGCAACGGCCGATCCCGCATTTTTGCCCTCGGTTTCCATGCCGTAACGTAACGTTTGTAACGACTGAAACTGGCGAATTGCGCTGCTCAGGATCAGAAAACTCGACGAGCCTGTCCCAATCACCCGGTCGAAGGCGTGGGTGAAATCGGCAAGATTGCCCACCATGATCGCGTCGATTATCGCTTCATAGGATACGGCGCTGACATCGCCAATGATGTCCCGCACGTCATCTATGGTGACGCGCTCGCTCCCGTGCGCATAGAGGCAGATTTTTTCAAGTTCGCCGCGCGTTGCCAGCCGGTCGCCGCCGAGGCTCTCCTTGAGGAGACTACGGGCGTCTAGGCTGATCTGCAGTCCATAGCGGGTCATCATCTCATCAATGGTCGCATCGAGGCTGCGCACATCGTCGCTGTAACAGGGTAGGGCCATGGCGCTGGCGCTTTGTTCGACGATGCCACGCAGGCCAGCGCCCTTCTTCAGGTCGCCAGCTTCGATGAGAATGAAGGTCGCTTGCGGAGGGTTTTTTGCGAGATGAGCGACTGCGTCGGCGAGGCCCTTTTGGCCCGAGGCATTGCGCACCCAGATCAGCCGCTCACCACCAAACATCGAAATGGTATTGGCTTCGTCGGAAAGTTTCCCCGGGTCCGCCTGGACGGCATCCGCATCGAGCCGGATTACGGCAAACGGGTCATCCGGGGGAAGGTCAGTAAGCTTGATGAATGCGGCGGCGCGCTCGCTGACGAGCCCCTTGTCGGGCCCATAGATGAGAATGATGGGATAGGCTCGGTCGAGCCTTCTCAGGAACGAATCGACCTCGTGCGCTTTCTTCTGTGCCATGATCCTAGGATTTACCGCTTTGGCTGGAGATTGCAATGCGCGGTGGGATGAAGCGGCTATGACCGCTGGATCGGCGGGGGCAAATAGCAAGAAGGCGCCCCGAAGGACGCCTTGCTTAAGTGCTTCAAATAATTAAGACAACTGGAGCGGGAAATGGGATTCGAACCCACGACCCCAACCTTGGCAAGGTTGTGCTCTACCCCTGAGCTACTCCCGCATGCGCCAGTCTGTCTTGCGAAGCGGGGCCTATATGGCCCAAGCGCCGGCTAATTGCAACAGGGTTTTTTCAACTTCTGAACGATATAGCGAAAAATCGACAAAACACCATGATCTGACTGGGATTTTCGCTTGAGGCCGCTTCGGGAAGCCATTATCTACAACGCAGAAGCCCTCGCCAAACCCCTTGAGAACGTTGTCATGCCCAAGACTTTCGACGAGCTGCTGCAGTTTCTGGACGACCTCAACATCGAAATATCGACGATTCGCCATGCGCCGGTGTTCACAGTGGGCGAAGCCCAGGATCTTCGCGGTCAGATACCGGGGGCACATACGAAGAATCTCTTTCTCAAGGACAAGAAGGACAACTTCTTCCTTGTGACGGTCGACGAAGAGGCCGAGGTCGACCTCAAGACCATCCACAGCAAGATTGGCGCGGCGAGCCGTGTTTCCTTCGGCAAGCCGGAAAAACTGCTCGAATATCTTGGCCTCGTTCCGGGTGCGGTGAGCGTTTTTGGCGTGATCAATGATGCTCAGCATCAGGTGAGAGTGGTGCTCGACGAGGGGCTCATCCAGCACGACACCATTAATGCGCATCCCCTCAGCAATGATGCTACGAGTTCCATCGGCCGCGATGATCTCTTGACGTTCCTCAGGGCGACCGGACATGATCCGCTGATCTTGAAAATAGACGGATCGGTCCCAAACTGATAGCTGGTGTCTTCGAGCTTTTGCGAACACCTGACGGATAACGGGAGAAATTGATGAGCAACACTGACAACCCGTTTGGCAGCAGCTATGGCGCTCCCACCACCGGCGCAACAACCGTGTCGTTCGGCGCAAGTGCGCCGAACGACACGGTGGCCGCCGCTGATTTGATCAAGGACACGACAACGGCAGCTTTCTCCAAGGACGTGATTGCCGAATCAAAGCAACAGCCGGTTCTGGTCGACTTCTGGGCACCCTGGTGCGGGCCCTGCAAGCAGTTGACGCCGATCCTTGAAAAGGCCGTGCAGACCGCCAGCGGACGGGTGAAGCTGGTCAAGATGAATATCGACGATCATCCGGCCATTGCGGGCCAGCTTGGCATTCAGTCCATCCCGGCTGTTATTGCCTTTGCCGACGGCAAGCCGGTCGATGGTTTTATGGGGGCCCTGCCAGAGTCGAAAGTCACCGAGTTCATCAACCGTATCGCTTCGCCGGACGGCGGCAGGGACGCCGCTATTCAATCGGCGCTTGATGCGGCAACCGAGGCGACGGAGACAGGCCATTTTGAGGAGGCAGCCCAAATCTATTCCGCCATCCTCGGCGAGGTGCCGGATCACGTTGCAGCTCTCGCCGGACTCGCAACCGCGCTTGTCGAACTCGGCGACGTGGCGCAGGCGAGGGCGAGCCTGGATCTCGTACCGGCTGACAAGCGGCAGGATGCGAGTGTGCGCACCGCCGAGGCCAGGATTGCGCTTGCCGAGCAGGTTGCGACGCTCGGTGATGCCGTAGCGCTTGAAGCCAGTCTTCAGGCAAACCCCAAGGATTATCAGGCGCGCTTCGACCTTGCGATGATCCTGAACGCGAAGGGTGAGCGGGATGCGGCAGCCGATCATCTTCTCGCCATCATGAAGGCCGATCGTGGCTGGAACAACGATGGCGCCCGCAAACAGCTGTTGCAGTTTTTCGACGCATGGGGCCCAACTGATCCATCTTCCGTCACTGCGCGCCGTAAATTGTCATCGCTGCTGTTTTCCTGAGGAAAATCAGGCACTATAGCCGTCGGTCGCGACTTGTCCGATCCGGCTTGGAGAAAATGATGAAGGCAGGAAACGTGCGCTATCGGACGCTGGAGGATATTCCGGAGAGCGTGCCGATCTTTCCGCTGTCCGGGGCATTGCTGCTACCCGGCGGGCAACTGCCGCTCAATATCTTCGAACCGCGCTACCTTGCGATGATAGATGCGGCGCTTTCCGGCAAGCGCATCATCGGCATGATTCAGCCGCGCTTTGACCAGGAGGAGGGTGAAGAAGCGGAGTTGTGCGAAGTCGGCTGCCTCGGTCGAATCACCTCCTTCGCTGAAACGGGCGACGGACGCGTGCTGATCACGCTTCAAGGCATCTGCCGGTTTCGTATCGTCAAGGAACTTGGAACGCGAGCGCCCTTCCGGCAATGCAAGATCGCACCCTTGCGTGCCGATCTCGACGAAGCCGATGAGTCGGAAGTCGATCGCGCGGCGCTCCTGCGCGTCTTCCGCGCCTATCTCGACGCCAACAGCCTGGAAGCGGACTGGGACGGCATCGCCCGCGCCGGCAATGAGACACTGGTCAACGCATTGGCGATGATGTCGCCGTTCGGCGCGGCCGAAAAGCAGGCGCTGCTCGAGGCCGCCGACCTGAAGACACGGGCAGAGACCCTTATAGCCATCACCGAAATAGCCCTCGCTAAGGATGAAGATGGCTTTGAAGGCAGTCTGCAATAGGACGAGGACCTCGCAATGGCCGAAGAGAAACGTGATACGCCCATCGACGTCAAACTGCTAGAACTGCTGGTCTGTCCCTTGACCAAGGGTCCGCTGACCTACGATCAGGCGAACTCTGAGCTGATTTCCAAATCCGCTCATCTTGCCTATCCGGTTCGCGACGGCATTCCGATAATGCTTCCTTCGGAAGCGCGGCCGATCGAGGATTAACGGGCTTCACTGGCTGGCGATCGTTGCAACAATTTGCTTTCAGCCGGCTTTGCGGCATAATGCGAGTCAGTTGAATGACTGACCGGGCGCTGATGGCAAAGCAAAACGACAAACGGGAAATTCTGACTGCGACGGCTGCGGGGCTGTTCTGGCGCCAGGGTTATACCGTGACCAGTCTCGCCGATATAGCGGTCAGCTCCGGCATTCCGCTTGGCAATATCTATTATTATTTCAAGACAAAGACCGATCTTGCGCGCAGCGTCGCTGATATTTTCGTAGCTGAGACCGAAGAAATGCTCACCCAGATCGTCGCCTCGGACCAGGACCCGCGGCACCGCCTGCAACTGCTGATCGACAAGCTCGCCCAATCGCTCAAGAGCCGCGTTGAACATGGTTGTCCGATCGCGCTGGGCATTCGCGATTTTCGCCGCGATTCACCTGAGGCAGCGAGCCGGGCGGCCGAATCCTTCAGCCTCCTCATCGGTTTCATCGGCCGGGAGCTGGGGCGCTCGGGCATTCGACCATCGACTGCCCTTGCGATAGCGCGCAACGCCGTGACCGAGTGGCAGGGCGGCATCATGCTTGCCCATGGCCTTCGCGACCCTACCGTGCTTGCGGAAAGTTTCAGGCGTATGGAACGGCTGCTCCTTGGTGCCAAAGCCCACGCGTGAATGCTGGCAAGCACATATCTCGCATATGGGGGCAAAACGCACTATATGATGCCGGAACGTCACCATGGAGTTGTAATGGCCCGAAGCAACCAAGCTGCCGACTGGGGTAACCGATTGTCACCTTCGCTTGGCGAGATCGAATCGCTGGCGATCGAGGCCTATGCACATTTGCCGGAAACCTTCCGCAGCCTTTGCGGCGATATCACCATTCAGATCTCTGATTTTCCCGAAGACCAGATCGTCGAAGATATGGGCCTGGAATCGCCATTTGATCTTCTTGGGCTTTTCGAGGGAACGGGCATCGGTGAGCGTTTCTCGCTGCAGACTGGACAGCAGACAAATCGCATCACCCTCTACAGGCGTGCAATCCTCGACTATTGGGCTGAGTATGAAGAGGCCCTCGGCGATATCGTGACCCATGTCCTGATCCACGAGATCGGCCACCATTTCGGCCTTTCGGATGAGGACATGGAACGGATCGAGGCCACCGTCGACGGATAGTGGCCGGCCGCAGGCGATGATGCGCGGGCCGGCATTAGAGCGATTCAGTAGTCGCCGAGCTTGATACCCGGCTCATAGTCGACGCCATCGACATCCTTGACGACTGCCTGGCCGCACTGCATCACCCCAGTCGCCGAATTGAAGGCGTAGGTCGGCGATCCGTAAATGTGCCATCCCTTGTTTATGGCAGCCGTTACCTTGTGACAGAAGCTCGCATCGTCAGGGCCCGTCAGAAGCCGATAAAGTTTCATGGTGTTTTCCCAGGTTCAAAGCGAAACCAGCCGATCCGGCTTCGCTCAATTTCTGCCAAGAGCCTCCATCTTTGTCACGAGCTTTTGTGCCGTTTCAAGATGCAGGCGTTCGATCATTTTTCCGGCGAGCGAGATGACACCCTTGTTGGCGTTCTCCGGCTGCGCAAAGGCGGCGACAATGGCACGCGCTACGCTTAAGGCCTGTTCATCTGGAAGGAATGCCACATTGGCGGGCTCGATCTGCGTGGGGTGAACGAGACTTTTGCCATCGAAGCCCATCGCTGCGGCCTCGGCGCATTCGTCGGCGAACCCCGCAAGGTCAGCAAAGTCATTGAACACACCGTCGATGACATCGAGCTTGCCGGCTCTCGCACAAAGAAGCACCTGCATGAGCCACGGAACGATAAACGCGCGGCCCTTCTCCAGACGAGTTCCTGTTTCCTTCGCTATGTCGTTGGTGCCGACGACGAGACAGTCAAGACGCGCAGTCGAACGCAGTCCAAGCTCGGCGATTGCATCGACGTTGAGGATGCCGCGGGCCGTCTCGATCATCGCCCATAACCGGATGTTTTCCGAAGCATCGGTATCGTCGAGAACCTCGGCAACATTGGTCACGTCCTGCGGCGTCTGAACTTTAGGCAGGAGAATGGCGTCGGGCCTGCAGGCGCGGGCGGCGAGGAGATCCTCGGCGCCCCATTCGGTATCAAGCCCGTTGATCCGGATGATCCGCTCCGCTCTGATTGCGGATTGGGCGTGGAAATAGTCTCGGAGACTTTCCCGGGCGGCCTCTTTCGCCTCGGGAGCCACAGCGTCCTCAAGATCGAATATGACGGCATCCGCTTGCAGCGAAGCGACCTTGGCAAGGGCCTTGGCATTCGATGCGGGAACGTAAAGAACTGAGCGACGCAGGCGAAAAGGTTTCGTCATGACGGTTTTGTGCCTTGATCGCCGCATCATGACAAGTGCAAGCCTGCATGAAGTTGCGTGGCGCTCAAAGTGCCACAGGCGAAACGCTTTGATTCGCTGCAAAGCTGGTGTAAAGCGAACCATACGTCTCTTTCCGGAATTCTGCAGGCTGACACCATGGACAAATTCACCAAGCTCACCGGCGTTGCGGCTCCGCTGCCCATCGTCAATGTCGACACCGACATGATCATCCCGAAGGATTACCTGAAGACGATCAAGCGCACCGGTCTCGGTACGGGTCTTTTTGCCGAGATGCGCTACAATGAAGACGGCAGCGAGAATCCGGATTTCGTCCTTAACAAGCCTGCCTATCGCAAGGCGCAAATTCTGGTCGCCGGCGACAATTTCGGCTGCGGTTCGAGCCGTGAGCATGCGCCGTGGGCCTTGCTCGATTTTGGCATACGCTGCGTTATTTCGACCAGCTTCGCAGACATCTTCTACAACAACTGCTTCAAGAACGGCATTTTGCCGATCCGCGTCAGCCATGAAGATCTCGACAAGTTGATGGACGATGCGCAGCGCGGCGCCAATGCGACGCTTTCGATCGATCTCGAGGAGATGACGATCAAGGGACCGGACGGCGGCACGATCCACTTCGACCTCGACGCGTTCCGCCGTTACTGCATGCTCAATGGCCTCGACGACATCGGTCTGACGATGGAGAAGGCGTCCAAGATCGATACGTTCGAAACCGCGAATGCGGAAAAGCGCCCCTGGGCTTGAGTGCTTTAAAGATTGCTTATCGGGCCCGCTTCGGCGGGCCTTTTCATTTGCAGACCCGCCAAAGTTTCAGAAAATTGCGCGCAACGCTTTCCATCTTTGCCGAACTTGCGCTAAGGAACCGCCATTCCATTCAACGCTCTAGAGGTTTTCCCGCATGGCATCGAAAAAGCTCCTTCTTCTTCCAGGTGATGGCATTGGGCCCGAGGCAATGGCCGAGGTTCGCAAGATCATTGCCTATATGAATGCCGAACTTGCCAGCGAGTTCGTGCTCGATGAAGGCCTGGTCGGCGGTAGCGCCTATGACGCGCATGGTGCAGCGATTTCGGAAGCCGACATGGCCAAGGCACTGGCCGCCGATGCTGTGCTCTTCGGCGCAGTGGGTGGACCAAAGTGGGACAGCGTTCCTTACGACGTCCGCCCGGAAGCCGGGCTTTTGCGCTTGCGCAAGGACATGGAGCTTTTCGCCAATCTGCGCCCCGCCATCTGCTATCCGGCACTTGCCGACTCCTCGTCGCTTAAGAAGGACGTGGTCGAGGGCCTCGACATCCTGATAGTGCGCGAGTTGACCGGCGGCGTCTATTTTGGCGAGCCGAAGGAGATTCGCGATCTCGGCAACGGTCAGAAGCGCGGCATCGATACGCAGGTTTATGACACCTACGAGATCGAGCGCATTTCTGGCGTCGCCTTCGAGCTTGCGCGCACCCGCGCCAACAAGGTGACGTCGATGGAAAAGCGCAACGTCATGAAGTCGGGTGTGCTCTGGAACGAGGTCGTCACGGCGACGCACAAGGCCAAGTATTCCGACGTCAAGCTGGAGCACATGCTGGCGGACGCAGGCGGCATGCAGCTCGTGCGCTGGCCCAAGCAGTTCGACGTCATCGTGACTGATAATTTGTTCGGCGACATGCTGTCCGACATCGCAGCCATGCTGACGGGTTCCCTCGGCATGCTGCCGTCAGCGTCGCTCGGCGCACCCGATGCAAAGACCGGCAGCCGTAAGGCGCTCTATGAGCCCGTGCACGGCTCCGCGCCGGACATTGCCGGTACAGGCGCTGCCAATCCGATCGCTATGATCGCCTCGTTTGCGATGTGCCTGCGCTATTCGTTCAACATGATCGCCGAAGCCGATCGGCTGGAGGCTGCGATTGCCGGCGTTCTCGACGACGGCATCCGTACGGGCGACATCATGTCGGAAGGCAAGACCAAGGTTGGCACCGTCGAAATGGGCGATGCGATTCTCGCCAAGTTCAAGGCCCTCGCGGCCTGAGGAGCATCGCAGCAACAAAAGAAAAGCCCGGCGCGACAGAATCGCGCCGGGCTTTCTCATTTATGCGGGATCACTCTATGGCATTAAGATCCGTGCCTTTCGTATCGCGTACGAAAAGCAGGCCGATGATGAGGGTCATCGCCGCAATCACGATCGGATACCAGAGGCCATAGTAGATATCGCCCTTGGCAGCGCTCATTGCGAACACCGTTGCCGGCAACAGGCCGCCAAACCAGCCGTTGCCGATGTGGTAGGGCAGGGACATGCCGGTATACCGGATGCGGGTCGGGAACATCTCGACCAGGATCGCGGCAATTGGTCCGTAAACCATCGTGACGTAGAGCACGAGGATGAACAGAATGCCGATAACCTTCGGCCAATTGACGGCAGCCGCATCAGCCACCATTCTGAATGCCCCGGCACCCGGAACGGAGAAGACCGCAACTTCCGTCGCACCGGCCGCCTCATCAGCGGTGATCAGCTTGTCCTTTACCGCCTGCGCCACCGGTACCATGGTTTTCGTCCCGCCACGAATGGCGGCAGCGTCGAGTGCGAGCTTCGGATTGGCCGCTACAAAGGCATCGAGCTTTGAATCAGCAACCTTGGCGGGGTCGCGGACCAGCGGATAGCCTCCGTCCTGGAGAGCGGTGTTGACGCCCTTGGTGAAAGCAGCCGTCTTCGCCGCAGCATCGGCGCCGGCGGTCGCGCCGTCGAACGATGAGACGGTTTCGCTGCCGATCGTCACGGTTGCCGGCGTGCCTGCAGGTGCGGTCGCGACGATGTCATAGGGTATCGAGCTCTTGGCCAGGAAGTCGGTGGCAATATCGCACGAGCTGACCGGCTTTCGGGTTCCGACGGGATTGAACTGGAAGTTGCAATCACCGGGGGCCGCTGTCACGGTTGCCCGCACTGTCTCCTGTGCCTTCGCAAGCGCCGGGTTTGCAGCCCAGGTCAACGCATGGAACAACGGGAAATAGGTGATGATCGCCAGTGCGAGACCCGCCATGATGATGGGCTTGCGCCCGATCCTGTCGGATAGCCAGCCGAAGAAGACGAAGAAGCCTGTACCCAGCAACAGGGCGATCGCAATCATGATATTGACCGATTGCCCATCGACCTTCAGCACGTTCTGCAGGAAGAACAGTGCGTAGAACTGGCCGGAATACCAGACGACCGCCTGGCCTGCGGTGAGACCGAAGAGGGCCAGAAGCGCGATCTTGGCGTTCTTCCATTGGCCGAAGGCTTCCGAAAGCGGGGCCTTGGAGCCCTTGCCCTCTTCTTTCATCCGTTGGAAGGCAGGCGATTCGCTCAAGGACAACCGAATCCAGACGGAAATGCCGAGAAGGACAAAGGACAGGATGAAGGGCAAGCGCCAGCCCCATGCCGCAAACGCTTCCTTGCCGAGCCAATTCTGGATGACGAGGATGACGATGAGCGAGAGGAAGAGACCCAGCGTCGCCGTGGTCTGGATCCAGCTTGTGTAATAACCGCGCTTATTGTCGGGCGCATGTTCGGCAACGTAGGTCGCAGCACCACCATATTCCCCGCCCAGAGCCAATCCCTGCAGCATGCGCAGAGCGATCAGGATGACCGGAGCGGCAATGCCCCAACTCGCGGAACCCGGAAGGATACCGACGAGGAAGGTCGACAGGCCCATGATGAGGATTGTCACAAGGAACGTATATTTGCGGCCGACGAGATCGCCGATTCGGCCGAAGACCAGAGCGCCGAACGGGCGGACAAGAAAGCCTGCGGCAAAGGCGAGCAGTGCGAAGATGTTGCGTGTAGCTTCAGGATATTCACTGAAGAAGGCCGCGCCGATGAAGGCCGCCAAGGACCCATAAAGATAAAAGTCGTACCATTCGAAGACGGTACCGAGCGAGGAAGCGAAGATGACCTTCTTCTCTTCCCGCGTCATTCCCCGACTGGACGAGTCGGCCAAAGACGTCGTTGCCATTGTATTCCTCCCAGAAAACGGCAGTTGAACCAAGAACACCCACAGCAAACCCCAATTGGTGTTCTCCACTGTCGACACTGCGCATGATCATATCCCCCGATGCACTTGGCTCGTGTTGACCCTGCGCCGGTGAATGTCCTCCGGAATTTCTCCCCCCAAAGGTCATGCACCTCATGCACGTGCAAATTGTTGACTAAATATTGAAGAAAGCAAAGCCCGCACCTTACGTAAATTGTCCAAAATCATGTGGAACACGACATATTCTTGTCATTTGAGCGGGCGATTGACTCTTTTACGAAAGTGCGTACAAGCACAGACGGATATGGAGACGCCTCTCGTGGCAAGCGAATCAATTGCTCTCGCCCTGATGAACCGTTCCGGCATGATCGCCGGAGGCCTTGGCGTGCCCGCGTCCGTCCTCACCACCATGGCCAAACAGACTGCGAAAACGACCACCAAAACGGTCTGATTTCCCTTGGCCTGCTCGCCCCCTCCCGGGTCCGGCCCGGGGGTGAGACCCGCAACGGCCAGCGGGTTTTCCAAAGAGCAGAGAGGGGACAGGAGATTGCTAAAATGAGTTTCAAGGTTGCGGTTGTTGGCGCCACGGGCAATGTGGGCCGCGAAATGCTTACCATCCTCGAAGAGCGCGGCTTCCCGGTAAGCGAAGTCGTTGCCCTCGCATCGCGGCGGTCACAGGGCACGGAAGTGTCCTTCGGTGACCGGACGCTGAAGGTCAAGGCGCTCGACACCTACGATTTTTCCGACACCGACATCTGCCTGATGTCGGCGGGCGGTAATATTTCCAAGGAATGGTCGCCGAAGATCGGCGCACAGGGCTGCGTCGTCATCGACAACTCTTCAGCCTGGCGCTACGACGCCAACGTCCCCCTGATCGTGCCGGAAGTGAATCCGGACGCAATTACCGGTTTCACAAAGAAGAACATCATCGCCAATCCCAATTGCTCGACCGCCCAATTGGTCGTCGCCTTGAAGCCGCTGCATGACAGGGCCAGGATCAAGCGCGTCGTCGTTGCCACCTACCAGTCGGTTTCTGGCGCCGGCAAGGAGGGCATGGACGAGCTGTTCGAACAGTCACGTGCCGTCTTCGTGGCCGATCCGGTGACGAACAAGAAGTTCACCAAGCGGATTGCCTTCAATGTCATCCCCCACATCGACGTCTTCATGGAGGATGGCTACACCAAGGAAGAGTGGAAGATGGTCGCCGAGACCAAGAAGATGCTCGACCCCAAGATCAAGCTGACGGCGACCTGCGTGCGCGTCCCGGTGTTCATCGGCCATTCCGAGGCGGTCAACATCGAGTTTGAAAGCCCGATGAGCGCTGAGGAAGCCCGCGAGATCTTGAGCGATGCGCCAGGATGCCTCGTCATCGATCGCGCCGAGGATGGCGGCTATATCACGCCGTACGAAGCTGCGGGTGAGGACGCCACTTATATTTCGCGCATCCGCGAAGACATCACTGTGGAAAATGGCCTGTCACTCTGGGTCGTTTCCGACAACCTACGCAAGGGTGCGGCGCTCAACACGATCCAGATCGCCGAACTGCTCGTTGCGCGCGGACTGATCCAGCCGAAGCAGATCGCGGCCTGACAGGGACGCGAACTTTCGAGCTCAAGGGCGCGGGCAACCGCGCCCTATTTTATGCGCCGAGCTTGTCCGCCAGATCGACGAGATCGCTGGCAATCACGTCCCAATCGTCAAGAGGCGCGAGATCGGTGGTCTGGGACGGACCGTGCTCGGTTGGCCTTGGTACAAAGGCCGTACGCATTCCGCAGCGACGCGCTCCAGCCAGATCGCCATTGTGAGCCGCAACCAGCATGACCTGATCAGGTCGCAGCCCCAGGAATTCGCATGTGCGCAGATAGGCCTCAGGTGCGGGTTTGTAGACCTGGATAAAATCCGATCCGAGGATAACGTCCCAGGGCAGTCCGGCCCGCTTTGCCATGTCGAGAAGGAGGCTGGTATTGCCACCGGATAGTGGCCCAATGATGAATTTCGACTTCAATCGCGTCAGGCCGGAGATCGAGTCTGGCCAAGGGTCGAGGCGATGCCAGGCGAGGTTCAATTCGTCGAGGTCGGCGCTCGGCAAGAGCTTTGGCTCGATATTGACGGCTTTGAGCGCCGCTTCGAGATTTTCCCGATTGAGTACGTCCAGCCGCGCGAAGGGGCGTTTGCCGCTGCGCACCGCATCCGTCGCCTGATCGTAGAGGCGCGACCAAGTATCGGCGAAATCAGCTGCGTCGACGTGAACGACGCCGCAACGCTCAAGGAAAGAAGATACCTGCTGCGCGATCCCGCTGCGCCAATCGACGACGGTGCCCAGCACGTCGAACAACAATGCGCGTACTTCAAGCGGCGCGCTGTGGTGTGTGTTCATGCCACCTATTCCTTTGCCTCGATGCTCGCGATGAGATTGTCGCGCATTTCCAATAATTCAGTTCTCAGCGATTTGGCGTCTTCGAGCGTGCAGCCAAAGGCCTTGCCGATCGCTAGAGGCACCGCTGCCGCCTTTGCGCGCAGGCTGCGCCCGCTGTCAGTCAGATTGATCAGGACCTGACGCTCGTCCACGGTGCCGCGGCGACGGGTGATAAGGTCCATTGCCTCGAGCCGCTTCAACAGCGGCGTCAGCGTGCCTGAATCGAGGTTGAGCCTGTCACCGATGGCCCTGACCGTCTGGTTCTCCGCCTCCCACAGTACGACCATGACGAGGTATTGGGGGTAGGTAAGCCCAAGCGCGGAAAGCCGTGGCTGATAGGCGCGGGTCACGGCATTTGCGGTCGAATAGATCGCGAAGCACAGGAAATTGTCGAGCTTGAGCAGCGAGTCCGATGCAGTTGGCGCGGTTTTCTTCATTCTGGAAACTCCTGCTCTTCGTGCAAGCACAATCTAATCGGCGTGCTTCGATTGCGCATCATTTAATTTTTTATCATCTATATCCGAAATTCATGTTGCGCACAATTAAATTGTGTGCAATTTAAAGCGTGTCAAATGAATTCAACCAGAGGTAACGACGATGAGCATTCTCTACACCACCAGGGCAACGGCAACCGGCGGACGCGATGGCAGTGCCAAGAGCGAGGACGGACGCCTCGAAGTGACGCTTTCAACGCCGAAGGAGCTTGGCGGCAACGGTGCCGGCGGCACCAATCCGGAGCAGCTGTTTGCCGCCGGTTATTCGGCGTGCTTCCTTGGCGCGATCAAATTCGTCGCTTCGCAGCGCAAGGTTAAAATTTCGGAGGAAACGGCGGTAACCGCGACGGTTGGCATTGGCCCGCGCGCGGACGGCAAGGGTTTTGGCCTCGATGTTGCGCTTGCCATTACGATGCCCGGCGTCGATGCAACACAGGCGCGTGAGATCGTCGACGCTGCGCATATTGTCTGCCCCTATTCGGAGGCAACGCGCAGCAATCTCGACGTGCGTCTTTCGGTTAACTAATCAGCGTTTACGCAAGCCCACGCTTTTCGATCATCGCATCGGGCGTGGGCATCTTGCCGCGGAACGCCTTGTAAAGCTCCTCCGGGTCGCGACTGCCGCCGGCCGAGTAGATAAACTGCTTCAGCTTTTCCGCAAGTTCGGAATTGAATACGTCGCCGCTTTCTTCGAATGCCTTGAAGGCGTCGGCATCGAGCACTTCCGACCACATGTAGGAATAGTATCCGGCCGAATAGCCGTCGCCCGAGAAGACATGGGTGAAATGCGGCGTGCGGTGGCGCATGATGATCGCATCCGGCATTTCAAGCTGCTTCAATGTGGCGGCTTCAAATTCGATTGGATCGGATGGCGGCGTGCCATCGGCGTGGAATGCCATGTCGACCAGCGCCGATGAGGTAAACTCCACCGTGTTGAACCCGGCGTTGAAGGTATTGGCGGCGAGCACCTTGTCCAGCAAGGCCTTTGGCATCGCTTCGCCCGTCCGGTAGTGGACGGCATATTTCTCGAGAATGGCGGGTACGGTCAACCAGTGCTCATATAGCTGCGAGGGAAGTTCGACAAAGTCGCGCGAAACCGAGGTGCCCGATACGGCCGGCCAGGTCACATCCGACAAGAGCCCGTGCAGGGCGTGACCGAACTCGTGGAACAGGGTACGGGCGCCATCGAGCGAAAGCAGCGCCGGCTCGCCCTTCGACGGTTTGGCGAAATTCATGACGTTGTAGATGATCGGCGCATGGTCGCCGTCGAGCTTGTGCTGCGATTGCAGGGCGCTCATCCAGGCGCCCGAGCGCTTCGACTGGCGATTGAAGTAGTCGCCAAGGAAAAGGCCACGCTTGCTGCCATCGGGATTGAACACTTCCCAGACACGAACATCAGGATGCCAGGTGGGAATCCCGGTCTTTTCGGCAAAGCGAATGCCGAAGAGGCGGGTGGCAACGTCGAAACAGGCTTCTATAATCTTTTCGAGCTGGAGATACGGTTTGAGTTCGGTTTCGTCGAAGGCGAAGCGTTCGTTGCGCAGCTTCTCGGCATAGTAGCGCCAGTCCCATGGCTCGACCCTGTGGTTGCGGCCTTCCGCGGCAATGAAGCGCTGCAAGTCCCATTCCTCTTCCGCCGCCCGTTCCTTGGCCTTTTCCCACACAGGCTCGAGCAAATCCATCACCGCCTTTGGCGTTTTCGCCATGGTGTCGTCGAGCTTATAGGCGGCAAAGCTCTTATAGCCGAGGAGCCCCGCCTTTTCGGCGCGCAGCTTTACCATTTCGGCAACAATCGCAGTATTGTCGGTTTCGGCGCCGTTCTCGCCGCGTGCTGCCCAGGCGCGGAATGCCTTCTCCCGCAAGTTGCGGTTCTCAGAGAACGACAGGAAGGGTTCAATAATCGAGCGCGAGAGCGTGACGGCCCATGCATCATTGCGCCCGCGTTCCTCGGCGGCGCCTCGCATGGCGTCGCGCACGAAATCCGGCAGGCCGGCAAGTTCCGCTTCATCGGTGATGAAAAGGGCCCAGTCGGCTTCGTCCTTGAGCACGTTCTGGCCGAATTGCGCGCCAAGGCTTGCGAGCCGCTCGTTGATATCGGCGAGCCGCGCCTTGCCTTGTTCATCGAGCTTCGCGCCGCTGCGCACAAAGCCTTTCCAGGTCTTTTCGAGGACGCGGTCAGTCTCCGCGTCGAGTCCGAGCAGGTCGCGCTGCTCAAAGAGCGAATCGATACGGGCAAAGAGATGCGGATTCATCATGATCGATGAAGCATGCCGCGACATTTTGGGCGCGATCACGCGTTCCAGAGCCTGGATCGTATCATTGGTGTGCGCACCCGCGCGCAGCCAGAAGATTGCCGAGACATGATCGAGATCCTTGCCCGAAAGCTGCAGCGCTTTCAGCGTATTGTCGATGGTCGGCGCTTCGGGATGGGTAACGATCGCATCGATGTCGGCAAGATCCGAGATAAGAGCCGCGTCGAAGGCGGCGGCGAAATCGTCGTCGTTGAATGCCGTGAAATCGGGAAGTCCAAGTGGCCCGGTCCAGTTCGTCAGCGCATGGTTGAAGGCCGGTTTTTGCGTGGACATGGGAGCTCCCTGATAAGTATGGAATTGGCTTTTAAACATTTAGGGCGGACCCGCGGCCGTCACAAGCTGCGAAGTCCAACATATAAGATCCCAAGTAAAAAGCGGAACCAAAGGTCCCGCTTTTCAAGCTCTCGTGGCTCAGCTGCTGCGCTTGCGCGCGGCAAGGGTGCGCAGTCGCAGTGCATTGAGGCGGATGAAGCCGGCCGCGTCCTTTTGGTCATAGGCACCGCGATCGTCTTCGAAGGTAACCAGCGCATCCGAGTAGAGCGACTTCTTCGATTTCCGGCCCGACACCATGACATTGCCCTTGTAGAGCTTGAGCCGGACGGTGCCTTCCACGTCGTCCTGGCTCTTGTCAATCATGGCCTGCAGCATTTCGCGCTCCGGTGAGAACCAGAAGCCGTTATAAATGAGCTCGGCATAGCGCGGCATAAACTCGTCCTTGAGGTGGGCCGCGCCACGATCGAGCGTGATCGATTCCATGGCCCGGTGTGCGGCAAGGAGAATGGTGCCGCCGGGGGTCTCGTAGACGCCGCGTGACTTCATGCCGACGAAACGGTTCTCGACGAGATCGAGCCGGCCAATGCCATTGTCCCGCCCAAGGTCATTGAGCGCCTTGAGCAGGGTTGCCGGCGAAAGCGGCTTGCCGTCGATGGCAACGGCATCACCCTTCTCGAAAGCGATCTCGATCTCGGTTACCCGGTCCGGCGCTTCCATCGGGGAGATCGTGCGCTGGTGCACATATTCCGGCGCTTCCTGCCACGGATCCTCCAGTACCTTGCCTTCGGATGAGGAGTGCAGGAGGTTGGCGTCTACCGAGAACGGTGCTTCGCCAAGCTTGTCCTTGGCAATCGGTATCTGGTGCTCACGCGCAAATTCGAGAAGGTCGGTGCGCGACTTGAAGGTCCAGTCGCGCCAGGGCGCGATGACCTTGATGTCGGGATTGAGTGCGTAGGCGGAAAGCTCGAAGCGAACCTGATCATTGCCCTTGCCGGTCGCGCCGTGGGCGATCGCGTCAGCGCCGGTCTTGGCGGCGATCTCGACGAGATGTTTGGATATCAGCGGGCGGGCGATCGAGGTGCCGAGCAGGTAGACGCCTTCATAGACCGCATTGGCGCGGAACATCGGGAAGACGAAATCGCGAACGAATTCCTCGCGCACGTCCTCGATGTAGATTTCCTTGATGCCGAGCAGCTCGGCCTTCTTGCGCGCCGGCTCCAGCTCTTCGCCCTGGCCAAGATCGGCTGTGAAAGTCACGACCTCGGCGCCGAGCTCGGTCTGCAGCCACTTCAGGATGATCGATGTGTCCAGTCCGCCGGAATAGGCCAGCACGACTTTCTTGACGTCTTTCCACTTGTTCATTTTGCTATCCCTGATGCCGGGAACCCCACGCGTTCCGTTGCGGTCTTTTAACAGTTAGCGCCATGTTGGCAAGCAGCGCGCCATGGTGAATCGACGCATTCTATGGGCGTGTCGCAATCCATCCGCGCTGACCGTATTGGTTTCGGGCGCCAATAAGATCGCGAGCCCGAAGTGCTGCGTAAAACGGTGGCCATTCGACCCGCCGCCAGCCACCAACGACTTCTTCGACATTGAAGCCCAATAATTTCAGCTCGTCGGCCACCGGCTGCTCGTTGGTCATCACCAGCTTGATGCCGGGCGCAATGCCGGCCTCGGGGAAGCGGCGCATTTGCGGGAAGGGCGCTTCCCGATCCATGTAAAGGCGCAGTTTGGCGGCGTCGAGGTGGGAGCCGATGAACAGCACCTGATCCTGCGGTAGATGCAGCGGCCCCGCCTTGGCGGCGATGACGGCACCGATATCCGGCAGCAGCAATCCGCGCAGCACCGGCGTGCTGATGAAGGCGGCGCCGAGCAAAAGCAGCGCAAAGCACGCTGCCAGCCGCTCGGTGGTTGCACCCCTGCTGTAGAGCCACAGGCCGGCCAATCCAGCAACCGCAATGATAGCCAATGCGACGACGATGACAGGCGGCAGGAGCAGCAGGCCGAGCAGCAAGATCACCGCAAGCGCGCCCGCCATCAAAATCATCGAAATGCGCAGGATGACGCGAAGCACACTATCGGCCCGCTGGTCCATGACAGATTGAAGCGCTACCGCAAGAAGAACGCAAAGCAGCGGAATGACGGGAATGATATAGCGATACGACGCATAGCGGGAGAGCGAGAAGATGATGGCAACCGTGACGATCCAGCCGGCGATGAACGGTGCGGCCGCGCCGATGGACTGGACGGTCGGACGCTTGCCGCTTGTCCTCGCCCCGACGAGGAGCATGACCAGCCAGAGAAGCACGGGCAGAAAAAGCCCGGCAATATTGCTGCTTAAGCCATCGACGAAAGTGCTAAGGCCGATCGCGACTTTTTCAGAAAGCTGGTCGCCGACGAAGTCGGATGCAAGTTCGCTTGAGGCTGTGAAGGATTGATAGGCGAACCAGGAGCCGAAGATGAGGATCGAGGGCAAAACGACGGATGGCTGCCAGAGCCGCCGTGCGCGCGGGCGCACCGAGGCGACGCCAATCGCATAGGCGATCACATAGGCAACCATCGCAAGCGGCAGCAGTCCCTTGGTCAGGACCGCAAATCCGGTGCCGCCATAAGCCAGGAGGGCGTAGGTCCGTTGGCGGTCGTCCTTGAAAAGGAGGCCAGTGAAACCGATGAAGCCAAGGAGCATGAACAAGGTCAGCGGCAGGTCCGGTATGGCATTGAAGCTGGCACGCAGGAACGCGCCGTTGGCGGCGAGCAAGGCCGCGGCGAGCAGTGCTGTCTGGTCGTTGCGCGTCAGGATGCGGGTGAACTGAAACGTCGCGAGAAGGATAGCGGCCCCGCCGACAAGCCAGAAGAAACGCGAGCCAATAACGGAGATGCCGAATATCTCCATGCCAGCGAGGCTCATCCAGTAGGTGAATGGCGGCTTCTTCAGGCGCACGTCACCTTCGGCGGTATGCGGCGTCAGGTAGTCGCCACTTTGCATCATGATGACCGCGCCGTTCGAGTAGTAGCGTTCGTCCGGAAAATGCAGGATCAAGCTTGAGCCGAGCGGAAGCAGGCCGATGATGAAGGCGAGAGCGAGAAATATTGCGAGCTTCGTTCTGGAGGTGGCTGTGCTCGACGGACCCGGTTGCGCGGAAACCGTCATGGTGTCTTGAGGCATTGTTCTTCTTGGCACCTATTGTTCTTGTTCGGGCTACATAGCCGCTTTCGGTCATGCCCGCCAATACAAAGATGTAACGCCTACAAGGCGGGGCGGACGCCTGGATAAAACCTTCGCGTCAATAACTCCCCCGCCCATGCGACCGCCGAGAAGATAACCAGCGTGGACAGAGAGCCCAAAACGACATCGGAAATATAGTGCCGGCCGAAGGCAACGCGCAGCATGTCCGTCATAATCACGATCGCCAGCATGATCCAGAAAACCCGCTGCCGCTGATGGTGCGGCCAAAGCGGCAGCAGGCAGATGATCCATGCAATGCCGGCGGCTTCACCGGAAACAAACGAACAATTGTGAAGGCAGGCCTTCGACCATTCGGCGGCGGCAACAAAGGGCAGGTCGCCGCCAAACAGCAGCGAATCTGCCGGCCGGGGCCTGCCGACGAACTCTTTCAAATATCCATTCACCAGCAGCCCGGGTCCCAGCGCCAGCGTAATCAGTGACACGGTCGAGATGCGGATTCGTTCGTGGTTCCATCGAAGTCCGGAAGCGAGATCGCGTAGCGCGATCGTGACAACGACGCTCGCTCCGACCATCGGCAGGGCGTAGAACACGCGGCGGAGCGTTTTCAGGAGGTGTACGGAACTTGCGGGAAAATCGCCGCATATCGAACCGACGGCTCCATTGGCGCATTCACGGGCGATAAAGAAAATCGATGAGACGTCCTTGTCGAACTCGGGGGCGCTGTTGAACAGGATGGCGAGCGCCATCCAGAGGATGAGGAGCCCTGCAAGGCAAGTTGCTTCGCTCCAGGCACCGAAACCGTATTGGGCCGTTCCACATGGCTTTGAGGTTGTCCGGTAGTAGACCATGGCTTCCCTGGCGGCCGACGATTCGAGCACTCTTGTGCAATGCTTATGTTGCAGCGGCATTACGGCGTGATCAGGAAGTTATCGTGCCCTTGTTATGGCAATGTTTTTTCGTTCATGTCGTCGCGACAGCTGAAATCTGATAGCCAAAATCGGTCTTTCGCGTTAATTTCCGCCCGCTTCGACGGAGTACTCTTATGAATTTCATTCCAGATTGGCCCACAATCCTGCAATTTGCCATCGCGACCTTCGTATTATCCATCACGCCGGGTCCGGATATGACGCTCTTCGTGGGGCGGGCACTGTCGGAAGGGAAGGCAGCGGGCTTTGCCTGCCTTGCCGGCGCCAGCACCGGCATCGTCGTCCACACGACCATGGTCGCCATCGGCCTCTCAGCGCTGATCGTCGCGTCGCCAACCGCGTTCTTCGCGCTGAAGATCGTCGGCGCCGGCTACCTTGTATGGCTTGCCTTTCAGGCGATCCGCAACGGCTCGGCCTTCTCGCCGGAAAAGAAGATCGGCCAGTCGCACACGCTCTTCCAGAATTGGCTGACGGGATTTGGTATTAACTTGCTCAATCCCAAGATCATTCTTTTCTTCATGACGTTCCTGCCGCAGTTCGTCTCGGCCAGTGATCCGCACGCGCCCGGCAAGCTGTTTTTCCTGGGTGTGCTCTTCATCCCCATGGCGCTGCCTGTGGTTTCGCCAATGATTATCGCGGCCGACAAGTTCTCCATGCTGCTCAAGAAAAGCCCGCGGGTCACTCGCATTACCGATTGGCTGTTTGCCGGCGTGTTTTCGGCCTTTGCCGCGAAGATCCTGATGGCCCAGGCGAAATAGCTAGATATTCCGGTTGGGAGCGCGCTGTGCTCCAAGCCCCGCCGTTCGCCCCGAAACCAGCCAATAGACAGCGCCGCCGACAACGCCGGTGGCGAGGATCGCAGCAAATGTGCTGACATCCTCGGATTGCGGTCGCCATTTCCAGACGATGACGAAGAGCGCCGTCGCAGCGCCCCCGAGAGCGTAGAACAACCAATCGCGCCAGCCGGTCAGCTCGGCGTAAAGGATCAGCATTGCGGACGGCACGAAGACGCTATAGCCGATCACAACCGCAAAGACCGGCACCGTCGTATAGAGAAAGGGCCCCTCCGTGCCGATCCACTCCGAACTGCCGAGGAGCAGCATGTTCAGGAAAATCGACGCGGCAATGATTGCGCAGATGAAGCCAAAAACGGCGAGGGCGAAGCGAAAGAGATAATGAAGAAGCTGGGTCAATCTTCGCCATGCCCGGCGATCATCGCCGCTTCGAAGGCGAGGCGCTCCGTCTTTTTCATGCGTTCCGATTCGGATTTGAGCTGACCGCAGGCGGCAAGAATATCACGGCCGCGCGGCGTGCGGATCGGCGAGGCATAGCCCGCATTGTTCACGTAATCGGCAAACTTTTCGATCTGTTCCCAATCGGAACACTGATAGTTGACGCCCGGCCAGGGATTGAAGGGAATGAGGTTGATCTTGGCCGGAATGCCCTTCAGGAGGCGGACCAACTCCTTGGCGTCATCGAGCGAATCGTTGACACCCTTCAACATCACATACTCGAAGGTGATGCGCTTGGAATTGGAGAGGCTCGGATAGGCGCGGCATGCGTCAAGAAGCTCCTTCAATGGATACTTCTTGTTGATCGGGACCAGCATGTCGCGAAGATCGTCGTTCACCGCGTGTAGAGAAATCGCCAGCATGACACCGATCTCTTCCCCGGTGCGGTAGATTTCCGGAACGACGCCGGAGGTTGAAAGGGTGATGCGACGCTTCGACAGCGAAAGCCCATCGCCGTCGGAGGCGATCAGCAGGGCCTTCTTCACATTCTCGAAATTATAGAGCGGTTCGCCCATGCCCATCATGACGATGTTGGACACCTTGCGGCCCTCGGCCGGCACAATCGCGCCGTCCGGCGTATTGCGCTCGGGAAAATCGCCAAGGCGGTCGCGGGCAATGAGCAACTGCGCAAGGATTTCCTCAGCCGTAAGGTTGCGCACGAGCTTCTGTGTGCCGGTGTGGCAGAAGGAACAGGTGAGGGTGCAGCCTACCTGGCTCGAAATGCACAGCGTGCCGCGCCCTTCCTCCGGGATATACACCGTCTCGATCTCGACAGGCCGTCCGGCACCGCGCGGTGGAAAGCGAAAGAGCCATTTGCGCGTGCCGTCGTTGGAAATCTGTTCTTCGACGATCTCGGGGCGGGCAATGGTGAAATGGCGCGCAAGTAGATCGCGCATGTCGCGGGAAATGTTGAGCATGTCGGCAAAATCCGAAACGCCGCGCACATAGAGCCAGTGCCAAAGTTGCGCCACGCGCATCTTGACCTGACGCTCGGGGACGCCGATGGCGACAAGGGCCTCGCCGATTTCTGCGCGCGTCAGACCGATCAGCGAAGGCATTTCTGCTGCCGCGGCCGGGCGTGCGTCACGGGATTTTTCCCGGGCAACAGAATGTGTCAGGTCAAGCACTACAGACATGGGATTTTCTAACGTTCTTTCGTGAAGCGCGGCTCATATCACGTTCCGGGCCGACATGCAAAAGGCCGGACTAATTGCGTCCGGCCTTCGCAAACTGTTGATGTCGAAGTGGCTACTTGCAGGTGGCTATCGCCTTAAGCGCTGCCGAGACGCCTTTTAGCGAATAGCCGTAACTCGTCTTTGTCCCGCGCTTCGACACGGCACTGATCGTCATCTTGTGGCCCGAGCGCAGGGCGGCGACGAGCTGGGGCTCCTCCGCGGCGTTTTCCATCCAGCCATGGCTGCCATTGGTAAACATGGAGAAGCTGCGTTCATCGATGGTCACGGTGACCTTCGAATCCTTCTGCAGTTCGTAGCCTGCCTTGAACTGCGGCTCGAAGCTGACATTCTGCCCCGGCTTCTGGCTGACCATGAAGAAATTGTCGCCATGGTCGATCTTCGCCGGCTGCTTGTCGACCGGAACGGAAAGGACGTAGCATACCTTGCCGTTGCCTTGCTGATAGCTGTAGGCGCCCCAGGCATTGAACTGGCTGATCTGACTCGGGGTTTGGGCAAGAGCTGTTCCTGTCACGCCAAGTATGATGACAGACGCCGCTACGATTGATTTTCCAAACATTTTACCTACCAGTTTCTGTCGTTCACTTCATAACTCGTGAACCGGCAATGGCCCGGAAAAATCCGATCGCGGCATTGTCCGGTTCGCTTCTCTTAATTTGACTTAATCTGGGTTACCAAACGGTGAAGACAGGGTCAAAAAAGCGATTGCAGGAGTTATAAGTTACGTCCTTTTTTCAAAGTCCCACACTGCAAGTCCAGCCAAAGAAAAGCGGCGACACTTTGACGATCTGCGACATCACGGGCTTGTGATTGGGTAGCGGCCCTCAACGCTTCGCCGGATCCCGATCGAGATCGTCGAGCGCTTTCTTCGCGGCGGCACGGTGCGCTGGCGTAATGTGCGTTCGGATCGCGGTCAGGGCAGCCATGAGAACGGCGGCGTCATCCGTGAACCCGAGACCGAATATGAAGTCCGGGATGAAATCGAGCGGCAGGACGAAATAGGCGAGCGAGGCAAGGAGAATACCGCGCACCCGCGTCGGGGTTGCGGGGTCGAGGGCAGCGTAATAGGCGGCGATGACCTCATCGAGAAACGGCACGGCCTTTGCAGCCTTTCGCACGGTCTTCCAGAACTGCGCGCGCACGCGCTCCTCGCGGCTGCGTTGCTTTTCGTCGCTGCCAGGCTCCAGAATCTCACCGATCTTGACGTCGTCCATCCCTTTTCCTTCTGAGGTTTCAGGTTACACAACATGGGTAAGGCGAATGCGCCGTACAAGACTTGCGATCAATTCGCCGTGAGAATATCCATCATGGCCTGACCGATTGATCTTTCTCCACACCGGAAACCATCATGGTGAAACCACCCTACCATTCCGTCCTGTTCGTCTGTCTCGGCAACATTTGCCGCTCACCGCTCGCGGAAGGCGTCTTTCGCGCCGTGCTTGCAGGAGAAGGCAAGGGCGGCCACGTATCGATAGATTCGGCCGGTACCACCGGCTACCACACAGGCGAAGCACCGGATCGCCGCTCGATTCGCGTTGCGCGTCACCACGGCATCGACATCTCCGACCAGCGTTGCCGGCAATTGACACCGGGCGACTTTGCGAGCTTCGATCTGATCCTCGGCATGGATCGCGGGAACATGAAGGCCATAGCCGCGCGCCAGCCCGCTGGTGCTACTGCGACGGCCGGGCTCTTCAATGAATTGGCGTTGGGAGAGCCGCAGGAAATCCCCGACCCCTACTATGGAACCGACGCCGATTTCGAGCGCGTCTACCGTATGGTCCTTGCTGCCTCGAAAGGCCTCTCCAGGCTGTTCTGAAACGACGAGCGAGGCGCTTCGAGAGGCCAGGCCTCCTCGACGATGTAGGGTCCGCCGCCGACAGAGTCGCGCGACGACATCAGCACGAAACGCCCGATCTTGAACGGCGTGGTCGCGAAATTGCCACGCGACGAGAGATAGTGAGCGACCTCTTCGTTGCGTACATTGCGCAGCCGGGCCAGGGTCACGTGCGGGGTAAACTTGCGCGGATCGGCCGGCAGCATCAGCCTTTGGCAGATGCGCTCGATCTCTGCCTGCAGCGCCTGGATATCAGGCGAAGGCGATACGCAGGCAAAGATGCTGTGCGGCTTCTTCGAACCAAACGCGCCAACGCCCGAAAGTTTCAGCGTGAATTCCGGCCGGCGAATGCGATCCAGCGCATTGGCGATCTCGTCGGCGACATGCCCTTCGACATCTCCGATGAACCGCAATGTGATGTGATAGTTTTCGACGTCAATCCATCGGGCGCCTGGTAAACCACCGCGCAAGAGCGACAGTGAGAGGGCGGCGTCCCTCGGGATTTCGAGGGCAGTAAAGAGACGCGGCATAAGGCATCCTCCCCGAATCGAGTTGTCATTCTAGAGAATCATCGAATGAGTCCGGGAGCAAGGCATTCCTTATGATTATCTTGGAGCGCGACATATTGGACACGCATTGTCCCCCGGAAGTTGTGGCAAGCCTATCCTCAGGCAACCGCGGTCAACTTTCGGAGGATGGTGCTATTGGGTTCCGCCGGCAGCTTCGCTCGATGCCGCGATGGTTTTTTGCATCACCGGCATGAAGCCTTCGACCATGCGGGCAACGCCCTTAGCGTTCGGATGCATGCCGTCTTCGAGCTGCAGCGATTTTTCCGTTGCGACACCGTCCATGAAGAACGGATAGAGCGGAACATCATATCTGGCGGCAAGACGCGGGAAGATGGAATTGAACTTGTCTTCGTAGTCGCGGCCCATGTTGGGCGGCGCCAGCATCCCGGCAATGATCACCTTGACGTTGCGCTGCTTCAGCCGCTCGATGATTTCGGCAAGGTTCTTTTCGCTGATTTCCGGCGAAATGCCGCGCAGCGCGTCATTTGCGCCAAATTCGAGGATGACCATATCTGTGCCGTCCGGCACCGACCAGTCGAGACGCGACAGGCCGTCGGTTGTGGTTTCACCTGCAACACCGGCATTGGCGATCGTGACGTCGACGCCCTTGTCCTTCAGGGCCTTTTCGAGCTGCGCAGTGAAGGAATCCTGGACAGGCAACTCAAAGCCCGACATCAGGCTGTCACCGAAACCGACGACCGCGAGCGGTCGATCGGACACGGCATTTTGATTGGCCAAGGCCAGCGACGGCAAGGCAACAAGGCCAACTGAAACCAGTATTTGCATCAACGGTTTGAATCTCATTTCGGGCTACCCATATCAGACCAACTGCGGCGACTCGGCCCGACCATATCGCAAAGGATGTCAATTCGTGACTAATTCCATGATCGCGCTCGATCACATTGAGTTGACGCTTGGCAGCGGGGCGTCCTCGGTGCATGTGCTCAAGGGGGTTTCGCTCAATATCAACGCGGGCCAGTCAGTCGGTATCGTCGGTCCCTCGGGCTCCGGCAAATCGACCTTGTTGATGGTGCTTGCCGGGCTTGAGCAGGTCGACTCCGGCTCGGTCGAGATCGCCGGCGAAAGGCTCGAAAAAATGAATGAGGACGCGACGGCCGCTTTTCGCGGACGCAATATCGGCATCGTCTTCCAGTCATTCCATCTCATTCCGAACATGACGGCGCTGGAGAATGTCGCTGTCCCGCTGGAACTAGCCGGCAATCCCGATGCCTTCGCCATTGCTGAGCGGGTCCTCGCCGCCGTCGGACTTGCCGACCGGGTGACCCACTATCCGGGCGAACTTTCCGGTGGCGAGCAACAGCGTGTCGCCATTGCGCGGGCGTTGGCGCCATCGCCGAAAATACTTATCGCCGATGAGCCGACCGGCAATCTCGACACGGCAACAGGCAAGCAGATTGCCGACCTCTTGTTCGAGAAGCAGCGCGAGCTTGGACTGACGCTGGTGCTCGTCACGCACGATGCCGCGCTTGCCGGGCGATGCGACCGGGAAATCCGCGTTCGGTCCGGCAAGATCGAAGCGGATGCGGATGCGCCGGAGCTGGCGAAATCCGCATGAGCGAGACAGCATCGTCCCGGACAGCGCCGTCGCTCAAACTTGCTTTCACTTTTGCCCTGCGTGAAATGCGCAGTGGCCTGTCCGGTTTCTACATTTTCCTTGCCTGCATAGCGCTCGGCGTTGCCGCGATCGGCGGCGTCAACTCGGTGGCGAACGCGGTCAGTGCCGGCATCTCCTCGCAGGGGCAGAGCATTCTCGGCGGCGATCTCAGGTTTCAGCTCAATCAGCGTGAAGTAGATGCGCAAGAGCGCGCTTTTCTTGAAAGCAAGGGGCGCGTGGCGGTCAGCGCCAATATGCGGTCCATGGCGAGGCTACCGAATGGCTCGGACCAGTCGCTTGTCGAGCTCAAGGCCGTCGATGGCGCATATCCGCTTTACGGGTCGTTGGTGACAGCGCCTCCCGGCGATGACAAGACGCTGTTCGGTGAGGTGAACGGGGTCTATGGCTCTGCCGTCGCGCAGGTTCTGCTCGATCGTCTCAATCTCAAGCTTGGCGATCAGGTTCTCGTCGGAGGTGCGAAGTTCGAACTGCGCGCGGTCATCGGCAACGAACCCGATCTGCTTTCCGACGGCTTCGGCTTTGCGCCGCGCATGATGGTATCCCTGCAGGGCCTCGAGGCTGCCGGCCTCGTCCAGCCCGGAAGCCTGGTGGAGCACAGCTACAAGCTTGCGCTGCCCGCGGGGGTCGATGAAGCCGCGCTCACCGCCATACGCGACGAAGCCAAGGAGAAGTTTCCGCAAGCCGGTTGGAGTATTCGGGGCCGGACAAATGCCGCGCCTTCGCTCAGTGCCAATATAGAACGCTTTTCGCAGTTCCTGACCCTCGTGGGCCTGACGGCGCTGATCGTCGGCGGCGTCGGGGTCGCGAATGCGGTTCGCGCCTATATTGATGGAAAGCGCGGGGTCATCGCCACGTTCAAGGCACTCGGCGCCCCCGGCTGGTTCGTCATTGCTGTTTACCTCTCGCAAATCTTGATGATTTCGCTCGTCGGTGTTGCGATCGGCCTCGTGCTTGCCGCGATTATCCCCTATGTGGCGGGCTATGCCTTGCAGAGCGTGTTGCCGATAGCGGCCAAGGGCGGCTTCTATCCGGGCGCATTGGCATGGGCTGCCCTGTTCGGCTTCCTGACGACACTCGCTTTCGCCATTCTCCCATTGGGGCGGGCCCGCGACGTCCCGGCGACGGCGCTTTTCCGCGAGCAGGGCTTCGAGCAGCGCGGTTGGCCAAAGCCCGCCTATATCATCGCCGCTGCCGCGGTCATCGCGGTGCTTTGCGCGCTTGCCATTTATTTTTCTTACGACAGGCGCATCGCCACGATCTTTATTGGCGCGGTGGCGTTTTCCTTCCTCGTCTTGCGCGGCGTCTCGGTATTCGTGCAATGGCTGGCACGCCGTGCCCCGCGGGTCCGCTCGACAGCGTTGCGGCTGGCGATCGGAAACATCCATCGACCCGGCGCGCTCACCCCCTCGGTTGTGCTGTCACTGGGGCTCGGCCTGACGCTTCTCGTTACGCTTGGCCTCATCGATGGCAGCTTGCGTCAGCAACTCGCCGGGAATCTCCCCGAGCGGGCGCCGAATTTCTTCTTCGTCGATATACAGAGCCGCCAGGTGGACGAATTCAAAGGCGTTTTGCAGAAATCGGCTCCCAACGGCAAGATCGTCAGCGCTCCCATGCTGCGCGGGCGCATCATCGCCTTGAACGGCACGGACGTTACCAAAATGACGATTGCGCCGGAGGGCGCGTGGGTCCTGCGCGGCGACCGGGGCATTACCTATGCGAAGAACGTGCCGGAAAACTCGGCGTTGACCAAGGGCGAGTGGTGGCCCGCCGACTATTCCGGCGAACCGCTGGTTTCGTTCTCGGCGGAAGAGGCGACAAATCTCGGCCTCAAGGTCGGGGATACGGTGACCGTCAATGTGCTTGGCCGCAATGTAACGGCGCGCATTGCCAATCTGCGCCAACTGCAATGGGAATCGATCGCGATCAACTTCGTGATGGTTTTTTCGCCCAATACATTTGCGGGCGCGCCGCATGCCTGGCTGGCGACTTTGACGGACCCGACCTCCACTCCGCAGGAGGAGGCCGCTGTGATGCGCAACGTGACCCAGGCGTTCCCCGCAGTCACGACGGTACGGGTCAAGGATGCGATCACCATTGCCAACGAACTCGTCGCCCAGCTCGCCGTCGCTATTCGCGCCGCAGCTTCGGTGGCATTGATCGCCTCGATTCTTGTCCTTGGTGGCGCGCTCGCCGCCGGCAACCGCGCTCGCGTGCACGATGCTGTGGTTTTGAAAACGCTTGGCGCAACGCGGCGCACGCTGATCAAGGCTTTCAGCCTCGAATATATGCTGCTCGGTCTTTCGACGGCCATTTTCGCGCTTCTCGCCGGCAGTGCGGCAGCGTGGTACGTGGTGGTGCGGGTCATGACGCTGCCAGCCTATTTCCAACCCGGAGTTGCGGTCATGACCGTCATTATCGCGCTCGTTTTAACGGTCGGTTTTGGGCTTGCCGGAACCTGGCGAATTCTTGGACAAAAGGCTGCGCCAATCCTGCGAAACCTCTGAAATCGTTAAACGAGCGCGATTTTTACCAATTTACTCGTAATTTGGCGCGCTAACACGCAATCTTGAGTAGTTGAGGTCTTGTTATGGACCCGAGGAATCCCCATAATTCGTCGCAAGGCATGCTGGGGTCCCGCCAGCGGCGCCTGGGGAATAACCCGACACCCGACGGGACGAAGCAAATGAGGAAAACCATGGCTGACTATCGCAATATCCAGGCCCGCACATCGGCCGGAATGCGTGTGGACGCGGGGATCGATCAGGGTCTGCGCAGCTACATGCTGAAGGTCTACAATCTAATGGGCATCGGTCTCGCAGTGACCGGTCTCGCTGCGCTCGCCACCGTTTATTTCGCGACAACCAATGACCCATCTCTCGCCGCCGCACAGTTGCCGAACGGCAAGATGCTGACCAATCTCGGTGTTGCCCTCTACGGCTCGCCGCTGCGTTGGGTGGTCATGCTCGCGCCGCTTGCCGCAGTGTTCTTCTTGAGTTTCCGCATTGAGCGGATGAGCGTATCGGCTGCCCAGACCACATTCTGGGTTTATGCTGGGCTTGTCGGTCTCTCGCTGTCCTCGATCTTCCTGATCTACACCTCGGGAAGCATCGTGCAGACCTTCTTTATCACCGCCGCGTCGTTCGGGGCTCTTTCGCTTTATGGCTACACCACGAAGCGTGATCTGTCCGCGATGGGGTCGTTCCTGTTCATGGGTCTGATCGGCATCATCCTTGCATCGCTGGTCAACATCTTCCTTGCATCGAGCGCGTTGCAGTTCGCAATCTCGGCAATCGGCGTCCTGGTCTTCGCAGGCCTGACTGCCTACGACACGCAGCAGATCAAGGAAATGTATTACGAAGGCGACGCTTCGGACACCTATGGCCGCAAGGCAATCATGGGCGCCCTGCGGCTCTACCTCGACTTCATCAACATGTTCATGTTCCTGCTGCAGTTCCTGGGTAACCGCAACTAAGCTTTCGAGCATGGACAATAACAAAAAGGGCAGCGGAAACGCTGCCCTTTTTCGTTGGGCGTAATTCCCCATCAGAGTGACGCGTTTCCACTTTAAATTGCCGGCAAAGACGTGCATGAAACGGGCACGATCATTTTCTCCCTGTGAAAGCCAATGTCAGAGATTCATATCCGCCCGGCGCAGCCAGCCGACCTCGCGAGCATCACCGAAATTTACCGCGATGCCGTCCTCCACGGCACGGCGACCTATGAGATCGACCCGCCGGACCAGGCGGAAATGACGAAGCGGTTCCACGCAATCACCACGGACGGCTTTCCCTATATCGTCGCCGAATTGGACGGGGCCGTGATTGGCTACGCCTATGCCAGCTATTTCCGCACGCGTCCGGCCTATTGGTGGTCGGTGGAGGATTCGATCTATATCGCGCCCGACGCAAAGGGAAAGGGCCTGGGCAAGCAACTGCTCAGCCAATTGATCAAGGACTGTACCGCGCTTGGCTTCCGGCAGTTTATCGCCGTCATCGGTGATGGGCATGAGGATTCCGCTTCCGTTAGGCTCCATACCCGCGCAGGGTTCGCATACTCCGGCACAATCAGGGCCTCCGGCTTCAAGCACGGACGCTGGCTCGATACTGTGCTGATGCAGCTGGAGATGAATGGCGGGGCGCATACGCTTCCCGGAAAGCCGCCCTTGCGGAGCGAAGACGCTTAAAAAACACGTCAGCCGCGCACGAGGCTCAAACCCTTGTCGAACACCTTCAAAACGCGGTCAAGGTCGTGGCCGCGCTTCAGAATAAGACCGCTCGCGGCGATAACGCTGTAGGCGCCCTGCTTGCGGGCAAGTTTGGGGTTCTTTACCACCCGAAACATCGGAACCTCGCTGGCCCTGCGAAAGATGGAAAACACCGCTCGATCCATCAAGTGGTCAATGGCGTAGTCCCGCCATTCGCCAGCGGAAACCATGAAACCGTAGATTCGAAGGATCTGATCAAGTTCACGCCGGTTGAAGGTAACGGGCAACTCGCTACTGCGTGAGAGGGGGATTAGAGTTGCCTGCTGTTGCGCTTCGTCGCCACCTGCATTGCTGTCCATCAATCATCCGCCTTTGTATGCCGTGTGACACCTGGATGACATTAGGGTGACCTTTTCTACGCCGATTTACAAGTACGGAATGATTTCCGAAGGTCGCCTGACAGGGTTAGGAACCGGTTTTGCAATGATGTCACGAAGAAATACGTACTGTCTCCAATGGTGATTATTGGACACATTGTCGCCATTTTCTGTTCGCATTGCCGCCCGATTCCGCACCCAACATCCCTCGCATGTTGTCTGAGACGGTTCGGTCTTGACAGTCCGATACCCCAAGCCCCCCGCCCAACGGGTTGTTTGGGCCGAACCATCAGTCTCCCTGAATGGCAACATGCCCCAATATCTCAGGCCGGATTTATCCGGCCTGTTTTTGTTTTGAAAGCGTCTTTGGCTACTGTTTGGCGGCCATGATCGACGCGCCGATAATTGGTCCTGGCTGGCCCTCGCCAAGCATCTCCTGCAGAAGCACGGCACATCCGGTCGACTTCTTGCTGGCAATTTCGCTGATCGGTATTTCAATCTTCTGGGCCTTGCCGTCCCACATGCCGACGGTTTCCATCGCACGCACGCTGTTGGCATAGCTGACTTTGCGCCCGATGTTTTCGCCATCCGGAATGGCCACGATGGATTCGCGATTGAAATAGGCGAGGAGGACGCGAACAGGTTTTGTCGGCACCGGTCCTTGGCCGATGTCGATGACGAGGCGGTCGGGCGTCGCCTTGGCAATATTGACCGGAATGGTAAGGCCCGAATCGGTATCGCGCATCTCGGCGATGCGGCGGCGAATCTTCTGTCCATCCTGTCCGTTGACGTGGACACGGCCGTTGATAATCACCTGGGGCGTATAGACGCCATTGAGGCCCAGTGCGACGCGATAAGCATTCTGGCGTTCGGTGTTTTCCGGCAGGGCGAGCGTGTCGATCCAGCCGCGATAATCCCAATAATCCACGTGAAAGGCGAGGGCGACGACCTTGCCTTCCGCGACGAGTTCCTTGAGTACCGCGTCCGCGGGAGGGCAGGATCCGCAACCCTGCGACGTATAGAGTTCGACAACGCCCTCGGGCTTCTTGCCAACATCATCAGCGCAGACCGGAAGCACATAGGCAGCCGCAGCGATGAGCGGTGCGCCGATCAGCAAGCGTCTGGAAAGTTTGCGCAGATACACGGGTTAGATTCTCTTCCCAATTCGAGTGGGATTGTTGTCGGATAAAAGGATTGCGAGAAGATTGATAGGAGCCGCCCTTTTCAAGGGGAAGTCACTTTGAGGTGAATTCGATCACGTTTTGGCTCACATTCGTTCAAAAGGGCCGCCGATCACTCGGCGGCCCTTCAATACTCATGTCACTGGAGCGTCAGGCGGCGAGATCGCGCAGCACGTACTGCAGGATGCCGCCATTCTTCAGATATTCAAGCTCGTCGATCGTATCGATGCGGCAGATGAGCGGCACCTGTTTGACACTGCCATCGGCATAGGTGACCGTGGCGAATGTCTTCTGGCGCGGCTGGATCGTGGCAAGCCCGTCGATCGAGACGATCTCGTCGCCCTTGAGGCCGAGCGACTGCCAGCTCGTGCCGTCTTCGAGAACGAATGGCACGATTCCCATGCCGACGAGATTCGAACGGTGGATGCGCTCGAAGGACTGAGCGATAACGGCGCGGACGCCGAGAAGGCTGGTGCCCTTGGCCGCCCAGTCACGCGACGAACCATTGCCGTACTCGACGCCGGCGAAGATCACCAGCGGCACGCTCTCCGCACGATACTGCATGGCAGCATCATAGATCGGCATTTCCTCCTTGGAAGGATAATGGATGGTGTAGCCGCCTTCGCGGCCGTTCTCGCCAAGCATGTGGTTGCGGATGCGGATATTGGCGAAGGTGCCGCGCATCATGACCTCATGATTGCCTCGGCGCGTGCCGTACTGGTTGAAGTCCAGCGGGGCGACGCCGTGATCGGTGAGGTACTTGCCGGCAGGCGAAGCCGCCTTTATCGAACCGGCCGGCGAAATATGGTCGGTTGTGATCTTGTCGCCGAAGAGACCAAGGATACGTGCACCCTTGATATCGTTGACCTTGCCGGGCGTCTTGCCCATGCCGACAAAGTAGGGCGGGTTCTGCACATAGGTCGACTGATCGTCCCATGCGTAGGTCTGGCCGGCAGGCGCCTGCACAGCCTGCCAGTTCTCGTCACCCTTGAAGACGTCGGCATATTTCGATGCAAACAGTGCGCGAGTAACGTTCTTTACGATGAACTCCTGGATCTCGTGCGATGACGGCCAGATGTCCTTGAGGAAGACCGGGTTGCCGTTCTGATCTTCGCCGAGCGGCTCGGTGGTGAGATCCTTCGTTACCGTACCGGCGAGCGCATAGGCGACAACGAGCGGCGGCGAGGCGAGGTAGTTTGCCTGAACGTCCGGCGAGACACGGCCTTCGAAGTTGCGGTTGCCGGAAAGTACGGCGGCCGCGATCAGGCCCTTGTCGTTGATCGTCTTGGAGATCGGTGCCGGCAGCGGGCCGGAATTGCCGATGCAGGTCGTGCAGCCGAAGCCAACAAGGTTGAAACCGAGCTTGTCGAGTTCCTTCTGCAGTCCCGCGTTCTCGAGATAGGCGGCAACCACCTGCGATCCGGGGGCAAGCGATGTCTTGACCCAGGGCTTCGACCTCAGGCCCTTGGCGGCCGCGTTGCGGGCAAGGAGCCCTGCGGCGATGAGGACGCTCGGATTCGAGGTGTTGGTGCAGGAGGTAATCGCGGCGATGGCGACGTCGCCATGGCCGAGATCGTAGTCCTGGCCTTCAACCGCGTAACGCGCGTCGAGCTGCGTCGTCTTCTTGTATTCTTTCTGAAGGGACTCGTGGAAGCCGGAAGCGATGCCTTCCAGCGCAATGCGGCCTTCAGGGCGCTTCGGTCCCGCCATGGAAGGCACGACAGTCCCGAGATCGAGTTCAAGCGTGTCGGTGAAGACTGGATCCGGAGAATCGCTTTCGCGCCACATGCCCTGCGCCTTCGAATAGGCTTCAACCAAAGCAAGGCGGTCTTCGTCGCGGCCCGACATGTGCATGTAATTGATGGTTTCGCCATCGATCGGGAAAAAGCCGCAGGTTGCGCCGTATTCCGGACCCATATTGCCGATCGTCGCTCGGTCGGCCAGCGTCATGCTTTCGAGACCCGGTCCGAAGAACTCGACGAATTTGCCGACGACGCCCTTTTTGCGCAGCATCTGGACGACGGTAAGAACGAGGTCGGTCGCGGTGACGCCCTCCTTGACCTTGCCGGTCAGGCGGAAGCCGATGACTTCCGGAAGGAGCATGGAGACCGGTTGGCCGAGCATGGATGCCTCAGCCTCGATGCCGCCAACGCCCCAGCCGAGCACTCCAAGGCCGTTGACCATCGTCGTGTGCGAATCGGTGCCGACGCAGGTGTCGGGATAGGCGACCGTGAGGCCATCTTCTTCCTTCGTCCAGACACCCTGCGCCAGATATTCGAGATTGACCTGATGGCAGATGCCGGTACCGGGCGGAACAACCCGAAAATTCTTGAACGCCTGCTGGCCCCACTTCAGAAAGCGGTAACGCTCGCCGTTGCGCTCATATTCGAGATCGACATTGCGCTTGAGTGCCTGCGGGTTGCCGAATTCATCGACAATGACCGAGTGGTCGATGACGAGGTCTACCGGGACGAGCGGATTGATCTTCTCGGGATCGCCGCCGAGATTGACCATCGCGTCGCGCATGGCTGCGAGGTCCACGACGGCCGGAACCCCGGTGAAGTCCTGCATCAGCACGCGCGCGGGCCGATAGGCGATTTCAGCGCCAGCGCTGCCGCGGTCGACGAGCCACTTGGCAATGTTCTCGATGTCCTTCTTGAAAACCGAGCGGTTGTCTTCGAAGCGAAGCAGGTTTTCGAGAAGAACCTTCATGGAAAACGGCAGTCTGGAGATGCCTTCCAGACCATTGTTTTCTGCTTCCACCAGGCTGTAATAGACATATTCCTTGCCCCCGACGGTGAGGGTCTTACGGGATTTGAAACTGTCGATTTGTGACATTATGCGTTCGTCCTTATGCTGCGGCCTAACCCGGGGACGAACGCCTTTGCCGCGTTTCAAGGACGCGCTAAGGTGCGGGTGCAGTCATTTCCGCTGTCCGTCCCGACACAGTTCCCTAAAGGGTGTCCGTATCCGAGATCGGCCAAAAATTGTTTCCACACCGACCGCTGGCATGGTTGAGGCCTATATAGAGTTTTTCGCCGATCTGTGCCAGACCGACATTTGGCAAAAATGCATGCTGCGTCGAAATGATCACGCGGCGATTGGGGATAGACGAGAGCGGGCAAAACATGCGGTTAGTCGCCGAAAAACTGGCTGGGGAGCGCGGCGGGGAGACGCTGTTTTCCGATCTGGACTTCACAGTGGCGGCCGGAGAGGCGCTGTTGGTGACAGGCCCGAACGGCGCGGGGAAATCGACGCTCCTGCGAATCATCGCCGGGCTGCTTGCCCGCTCCGCTGGCTCACTGCGCGTGGTCGAGGGTTCGGAAAACTCGGACGAGGTGGCGCCGCTTGCCCATTACCTTGGGCATCTCAATGCCATGAAACCGGTGCTCAGCATTGAAGAAAACCTGGAGTTCTGGCGCGCGTTCAATGGAGCGGGAAAACGCTCCGTCATCGCCGCGCTCGACAAGGTCGGCCTTGGCGACATTGCGCATCTTCCCTTCGGCTATCTGTCGACCGGTCAGAAGCGCCGCGCCAGCATTGCCCGGCTTCTCGTCAGCGACCGTCCGCTGTGGTTGCTCGACGAGCCGACGGCAGGATTGGACAAGGCGTCGGAGCTGCAATTTGCCGGCCTGATGCAGGAGCATCTCGGAAATGGCGGTATCGTGATCGCGGCGACACATCTTCCGCTTGGCCTCGAGGTCGCGGGTGAACTCCGGCTGGGGGCGTCCACCTGATGGGAGCGCTCTTTGTTCGAGAGGTGCGGCTTGGCCTGCGTTCGGGAGCCGGTGTCCTCATCGGCGTTCTATTTTTTCTTGCCGTGATTGCTGTCGTTCCGTTCGGCGTTGGCCCCGATCTCAAACTGCTTGCACGCATAGGTGCGGCTATGTTGTGGATAGGGGCTCTGCTCGCCACCTTGCTCGGTCTCGACCGGCTGTTTCAGGCTGACCGCGATGACGGCTCGCTCGACCTCCTGATCATGGCCTCCGAACGGCACCTCTTGACGCTGACGGTGCTGGTCAAATGCCTCGCGCATTGGACGGTCAGCGTGCTGCCACTGGTGGTCGCCTCGCCTCTGCTTGGCCTCTTCATGAACATGGAACCCGCCGCCATCGGCGCGACCACGGCAACGCTGCTCGTCGGAACGCCGGCGATAACCCTGATCGGCGCCGTCGGCGCTGCCGTCGCCGTGTCCTTGCCCCGGGGCGGGCTCCTCGTATCCGTCATAGTCCTGCCGCTGACTGTGCCGGTCCTCATCTTCGGCGTCTCTGCGTCCTATGGCGCAGTTGAAGATCCCGCGCCGTTTCTGGCACCCTTCCTTATTCTCGCTGCGATTACTCTCTTTTTTGCAGTGCTGGGGCCGCTAGCAGCAGCTGCGGCGCTGAAATCGTCGGCGGACTGACAGAGAGGTGAATTGCGCAACGGGCACCGGAAAGCTAAGAAACGAGCATGAGTGAGACTGTTTCAAAGACCGGACGCTGGATCGACTGGGCAAACCCCACGCGGTTCATGAGCTTTGCCGGGGTGATCCTGCCATGGCTTGCCGGGCTGACGCTGATCGTTCTGGCGGGAGGGCTGTGGATGTCGATGCAGGCGCCCGACGATTATCAGCAGGGCGCGACGGTCAAGATCATGTTCATTCACGTGCCTTTCGCCTGGCTTTCGATGATGTGCTATACAATCATGACCATTGCTGCCCTTGGCACGCTGGTCTGGCGTCACCCGCTCGCCGACGTTTCGGCAAAGGCCGCGGCGCCCATCGGCGCAGTCTTCACTGGTCTTGCGCTTATCACCGGCTCGCTTTGGGGCAAACCCATGTGGGGCACATGGTGGGTGTGGGATGCGCGGCTGACCTCGGTCTTCGTGCTGTTCCTCATGTATCTCGGCATCATCGCGCTCACCCGCGCCATGGATGATCCGGCGAAATCCGCAAGGGCGACGGCAATCCTGACGCTTGTCGGTTTCATCAACATTCCGATCATCAAGTTTTCCGTCGATTGGTGGAATACGCTGCATCAACCGGCTTCGGTTTTTCGCATGGGCGGTTCAACTATTGACGGTACGCTGCTGCGGCCGCTTCTGGTCATGGCGATCGGATTCACGCTCCTCTTTTTCACCTTGCACCTGATGGCGATGCGCAATGAAATCTTGCGCCGCCGGGTTGTCGCCATGCGCCGTGTCGCGGCGCGTAATGCCGACCGGGGGCAGCTCCAATGAGCAGCCACGCAGGGTTTATCATAGCCGCCTATGGCGTATCATTTATTGCGCTCGCCGGATTGATCGGGTGGGTCTTCATCGATCAGCGCCTACAAAACCGGGCGCTGCTTGAGTTGGAGTCGCGGGGCGTGCGTCGCCGCTCCGAGGGGAAGGGTGCGCAGTCTTGAGCCAGCGGGAAGGACTTCAGCCGCCGCGAGCCAAACGCAACTCGTTTTTCGTATTCCTGCCGTTGATCATCTTCATCGGCCTTGCCGCAATCTTTGCCTTTCAGCTCGCATCTGGGCGCGATGAATCGGTCATCCCTTCGGCACTGATTGGCAAGTCTGCGCCAGCGTTGTCGCTGCCGGCAATCCCGGGATTGGCTCGGAACGGACAGCCGGTCGGCGGCCTAGATCCAGCAAGCTTCAAGGGCCAGGTGACCCTGCTCAATGTCTTTGGTTCCTGGTGTGTGCCGTGCCGAATGGAACATCCGCTGCTCATGAAATTGGGTGAGGACAAGCGGATTCAGCTTGCCGGCCTCAACTACAAGGACAAGACCGAGAATGCGCTCGGTTTTCTTCATGAGCTCGGCAATCCATACGCCGTGGTCGGCGCCGATGACAGCGGACGCGCCGCGATCGAATGGGGTGTTTATGGCGTTCCCGAAACCTTCCTGATCGGTCGCGACGGCAACGTCGCCTTCAAGCATGTCGGACCGCTCAGCGAGACGTCGATCCGCGACGAACTCATGCCGGCCATTGAGGCGGCGCTCAAAGCAAATCAATAATCGTCGAGCGCAGTGTAAACCACTCCAGTTTCCGCTGGAGTGTGGCGGAGCTATTTGCCCTTGTTGCCGGCCTTTTCGGCAGCCGGCTGGTCGAGAGAATATTTCATGACCAGCGGCATCTGGGCAAAGGTGAAGATGAGGGTGAGCGGCATCGTGCCCCACACCTTGAAGGCGACCCAGAAGTCCGTCGAGAAACTGCGCCAGATCACTTCATTCAGGACTGCCAGGAACAGGAAGAAGATGCCCCAACGCAGCGTGAGCTTGCGCCAGCCTTCGGCGTTCAGCCGGAAGGCGCTGTCGAAGACGTAGCCGAGCAGGGATTTGCCAAATAAGAGACCACCCAGCAGGATAACGCCGAACAGCGTGTTTATGATCGTCGGCTTGATTTTGATGAAGGTTTCGTTGTGAAGCCACAAAGTCAGCGCGCCAAAGACGAACACAACGATGCCGGATACGAGCGGCATGATGGGCAGGGTGCGCAAAAGGAGCCAGGAAGCGCCGAGCGCCACCGCCGTCCCCACCATGAACAAGGCGGTCGCGATGAAGATCGGACCGCCAATATTGGCGAGGAACGGAAGACGTTCCACCAGCCATTCCCCCCGCGAATTGGCAAAGAAGAAGACCATGAGCGGGCCGAGTTCAAGCGCCAGCTTGAGGAATGGATTGACGTCCTTGTGTGCCGGATCCGAAGGGTCGCGTTCGAATACTGATTGGTCCATTATGCGACTCCCGCGATGGCTTTGGCGAAATCTTTGGCGGCGAAGGGTTCGAGGTCATCGACCTGTTCGCCGACGCCGATGAAATAGACAGGCAATTTGTGCTTGGCCGATATGGCTACAAGAATGCCACCGCGCGCGGTGCCGTCAAGCTTGGTCATGACGAGGCCGTTCACGCCGGCTATGTTCTTGAAGATTTCGACCTGGTTGAGGGCGTTCTGCCCGGTGGTGGCGTCGAGCGTCTGCAACACCGTATGCGGGGCCTCGGGATCGTGCTTGCCGAGCACGCGAACGATCTTCGCGAGTTCTTCCATCAGTTCCGCGCGGTTCTGCAGCCGCCCGGCGGTATCGATGATGAGGACGTCGCTGCCGGCTTCCTTGGCTTGTTTCCAGGCGTCGAAGGCAAGGCCCGCGGCATCTGCGCCGAGCTTGGACGATACGACCGGCGCCCCGGTGCGCTTGCCCCAGATGTGGAGCTGTTCGATCGCGGCGGCACGGAAAGTATCTCCTGCCGCAAGCATGACGTTCAGTCCGCCGGCCGTCAGCTTGGCGGCAAGCTTTCCGATGGTCGTTGTCTTGCCGGTACCGTTGACGCCGACCACGAGGATCACATGCGGCTTGTGGGATAGGTCGAGCTCAAGCGGCTTGGCGACAGGTCCCAAAACCTTCTCGATCTCGGTCGCCATGATGGTGCGCACTTCGTCGGTGCTGATGTCCTTGCCATAGCGCGTTGCACTCAATGCGTCGGTAACGCGCATGGCGGTTTCCATACCGAGATCGGCCTGGATGAGGACATCCTCAAGATCCTGCAGCGTATCTTCATCGAGCTTGCGCTTGGTGAAGATCCCGCCAATCGAATCGCCGAGCTGCTGCGACGAGCGCGACAAGCCCTTGCGCAAGCGCTCGAACCAGGAGAGTCGCCTGGCCGGCTCAGCGGGCAAGGGCTCGTCCGGCTTCTTGTCCTCTACAAACCTGGTCACTGTCACTTTGTTGCCAGACGGCTTCGCGACAGGTGCCGGTGCCGGCGTCTCGGTGGCTTCTTCGGGTTCGATATCTGCCGTCGGCGCTTCCGGAGCCGGAATTTCGACCGGCTCGATATCCGCGTCATCCATCGGGCCAGGGATCATTTCGATCGCGATCCCGGAAGGGTCGTCGGCAGCTTCGGGCTCGGGTTCAGGTTCCTCGGGAACGGGCTCGGATTCGGCCGCGACTGCGGGTGGCTCGAAGGCTGATATTTGTTCCGGCTCAGCCCTATCGGTCGCTTCCGCTACGGCTTCGACCTGCTCGACCACGACGGGGGCAATTTCTGGCAGAATTTCGGGTTCGGATTCCGCTACTGTTTCCGGCGCCGTCGCGGGCCCGTCCGCAACCGGCGATTCAACCTCAATGGCGCCGAGCGCTTCGGCTGGCAGAACTGCCGCCTCTTCCACCGCTTCCTCGACCGACGGTGCGGACGCTACGGTGTCATCGGCAGGCGCGGCGAGACTTTCCTGAGCCTCCGCTGCTTCTGCCGAAACCTCTTCGACCTCCTTCTTGCCGAAGGAGAAAATCTTCTTGATGAACCCCAGAGCCATGAATGCTGCTTTGCCTGTTATGCTGCGCGCCGGTCGCGACCGTTTGCCAGCAGCTTGTTACCGTCGTGCCCGCCGATCGTCCGCTCGATTATTTGCCCCGCGACGCCGCCATCGATGCCGACGAGCGTGAAGCCCTCGGTGCGTCCGATGCCGTCGCGTTCAACGAGAACCTTCTGCGTGGTGCCGATGAGCCCGTCGAGATGCCTGTTATATGCCGCATCGCCCGCCGCACGCAGCCGTGCTGCCCGTTGCTTGACGATGCTGCGTTCGATCTGCGGCATACGAGCCGCGGGCGTTCCCTTGCGGGGACTGAACGGGAAGACGTGCAGGTTCGTCAGGCCGCATTCTTCAACAATGCGGATGGAGTTTTCAAACATCTCATCCGTTTCGGTGGGAAAACCGGCGATGATATCGGCGCCGAACACGATGTCGGGACGGATCGTCCGGACTTCGGCGCAGAATGCGATCGAATTCTCCCGCGCATGCCGGCGCTTCATGCGTTTCAGGATCATGTTGTCGCCGGACTGGAGCGAGAGATGCAAATGCGGCATCAGCCGCGGCTCCGTCGCGAGCGCTTCCATCAGATCGTCGTCGGCCTCGATGGAGTCGATCGAGGAAAGACGCAGCCGCTTCAAATCCGGAACCGATTTCAGTACCGTCTTGACCAATTTGCCAAGGCGCAGGTGTCCCGGCAGGTCGGGGCCGTAGCTTGTCATGTCGACGCCGGTGAGGACCACTTCGGCATAGCCATTGCCGACCAGTCGCTTCACCTGTTCGACCACACCGCCCATCGGGACGGAGCGTGAGTTGCCACGCCCATAGGGAATGATACAGAAGGTGCAGCGGTGGTCGCAGCCGTTCTGGACCTGCACGAAGGCGCGGGCGCGGCCCTCGATGGCGTCGACCATATGCGATGCGGTTTCCCGCACCTCCATGATGTCGTTGACCCGGACCTTCTCGAACTGGTTGACGCCGAAATCCGGCAGCATGCGGTAGGAGTTTGACTTAAGCTTTTCCTCATTGCCGAGCACAAGGTCGACCTCGTCCATTTCGGCGAACGCTTCCGCTTCCGTCTGCGCGGCGCAGCCCGTGACGATGATCCGTGCTGCGGGATTGTCACGCCGCGCCTTGCGAATCGCCTGCCGGGCCTGGCGTACCGCCTCGCTGGTTACGGCGCAGGTGTTGAAAATGATGGCGCCATTTTCCAGCGTGCCGAGACCGGCTGCATCGGCCTCGCGCTTCATCACTTCCGACTCATAGGTATTGAGACGGCAGCCGAACGTGACGACGTCGACGCCCATCAGGCGGCTCCCTGCGACGATGCCGCTTCTTCGCGCTGCCAAGCGCCGGTTTGCGGGTCGAGGCTGCCCGCAAATTCCCACTCGGCCGGTCCGGTCATGATGACATGGTCGTTGTCGAGCCATTCGATCAGCAAGGGGCCGCCGGGCACGGTAACGGTCACGGTACGGTCGGTGAGTCCGGTGCGCGCAGCGGAAGCGGCAGCGGCGCAGGCGGCCGAACCGCAGGCGCGCGTAAGGCCGGCGCCACGTTCCCACGTGCGCAACGTCAGGGCATTGCGGCTGGTCACATGGGCGATGGAAATATTGGCACGCTCCGGAAAGATGGGATGATTCTCGAGAAGCGGTCCGAAGCGTTCGAGGTCGTAGGTCCAGACATCCTGATCGACCCAGAAGATGGCATGCGGATTGCCCATGCTGGCGACGGAGGGCGAATGCAGGACCGGCGCATCGATCGGCCCGATCTGAAGCTCGATCCGGCGCGTATCGTGGAACGGCTCGGCGAGCGGAATGTCGCGCCAGTCGAAGCGCGGAATACCCATGTCGACCGAAATCTGGCCATCGGCGTGTTCCTGCGCAGTGAGGATTCCGGCAATCGTCTCGAAGGTGAAGGCGCGCTTGTGCGTTTCGACGTTGAGGGCCTGCACGACGCAACGCATACCGTTGCCGCAGGCCTGCGCCTGGCTGCCATCCGAATTGATGATCTCGATATAGGCTTCGGTTCCGAGGGTTCGCGGGTCGTGGATCGCCATGATCTGATCGAACTTCGTCGCCGGATCACGGTCGAGCGCAATGGCTGCGTGGGGAGTAATGCGATCGGCACGGCCGCGCATGTCGGCAACGATGATTTCGTTGCCAAGGCCATTCATTTTCGCAAATTGCACCTGTCCTGCCATGCCTGTTGCTTGCCCGCTGCCGTCACTTCCCATTCATATGGGGCCTATATGGCGGAATTGGTGGAAAATTGCCAGTGCCGCCAGGAATCAATGGTGTCGCGGACGGAGGCGTCGGGCAAAGCGTTTCGATATAAGACTTTATTCACCTTGAAATGGTTGAATTGGTTAATGGCGCCAATATGCGTATGCGGGCGTCAGCACGTGCAAGGTGTGGCGATATTGTCATTTCCGGTTATTTTCGCGAATTCTTGCCGCCGATTGGGCTTTGAATTCGGCTGTTTTTTCGATGTGCGGGTTGAAATTTCGCCGAGATCACCTTTGTATCGCGGTTAATATTGCCAAATGGAATCGCATTCCGGAGTTCGAATGCGCAGATGGAGAGCTGAGGTTATGGGGTCTTTGAAAGTCAATTTGCTGACCGTTGCCGCTGTAGGCATGGTACTGGCAGGATGCCAGAGTTCGCGGCTTGACCCCGTGTCTTCGGGCCCCGCCCCGCTTCAGCCGGCACCGTCCGGCAGCGTGAGTTCGAGCCAGTTGCCGCCGCCCGGTGGCGCAAATCAATTTCCGACCGCTCCGACCACGGGCACCCCGGGGACCGGTACCCAGCCAAACACCCAGGTTGCCGCAATCCCGCCGGAAAATGCGCCGGATTTGACTGCAGGCAGCGTCGCCGGTGTGTGGAATGCTTCGATGGGCGGCCAGAGCTGCAAGATCGCGACGCCGCAGACAAAGTTCGGCCAGGGTTACCGCGCCGGTCCGCTGCGTTGCCCCGGCGAACTCGCCAACCTCTCGTCGTGGGCCGTGAGCGGCAAGCAGCTGACGCTGTTTGATGCAGCGGGCGGCACGGTCGCCAAGCTCTATTCTACGGGCCAGTCGAGCTTCGACGGCCAGACATCCGGCGGACAGTCGCTGCGTCTGTCGCGATAACCAAGCACGGCGCGCCGGTATCAGCCGGCGCCCGCGGAGACTGCACCGCGCATGTCGCACGACAATCTGAAAGTCTTTCCTTCGGTCCGCGAGCGCTATGATGCGCTCGTGGCTGCGGGCGACATCGAGGCCGACCCGGCGCAGCAACGGCTGGCGGATCGCTTCGACCGGCTGATCCATGAATTGGCCACGACGCGGCTAGCGACGAAGTCGAGCGCCCTCGGCTGGCTTTTCGGCCGGAAGGCGCCGCGGCGGGATTTTATCAAGGGCCTCTATATCCATGGCGAGGTAGGTCGGGGCAAGACGATGCTGATGGACATGTTCCACCAGCTCGTTCCGGCCAAACGCAAGCGCCGCGCGCATTTTCTCGATTTCATGGCGGATGTGCACGAGCGCATCAATGTGCACCGGCAGGCGCTGAAGAATGGGGACACCAAGCAGGAGGACCCGATTCCACCCGTTGCCGAGGCACTGGCCGAGCAGGCCTGGGTTCTGTGCTTCGATGAGTTCACGGTGACCGACATTGCCGACGCCATGATCCTGTCACGGCTTTTCCGTGCCTTGTTCGAACGGGGGGTGGTTCTGGTCGCAACATCCAATGTGGCGCCCGACAATCTTTATCGCGACGGTCTCAACAGGCAGCTGTTCCTGCCGTTCGTGGAACTTCTCAAGACACATGTCGATGTCGTCAGTCTCGACGCGCGCACCGATTACCGCTTGGAAAAGCTCAATCATCTGCCGGTCTATCTTTCGCCGCTCGGCGACGAAACAAAACGGCAGATGGACGCGGCCTGGCATGCGGCGACGGATGGAGCGGTTGTCGCGCCGGATAGCCTGAAAGTGAAGGGGCATACGGTTTCGATCCCGCAAGCGGCGCGCGGTACAGCCCGCTTCAGCTTCGCAGACATATGTTCGAAACCGCTCGGTGCGGCCGACTACATGGCGATTGTCGAGCGCTACCGTACAATCTTCATCGATGACGTGCCCGTCCTCGATTACCCTCGTCGCAACGAAGCGAAGCGCTTCATTATTCTCATCGAAGTTCTCTACGACAACCAGGTCCATCTGGTGATGTCGGCTGCTGCTTCCCCCGACCGGCTCTACCACGCCAAAACCGGCACCGAGGCATTCGAGTTCGACCGCACGGCCTCGCGGCTCTTCGAGATGCAGAGCGAGGATTATATCGCTGCAACCGGCACAACACAGTCGCGTGCAGAGCCGAAATCGGCGGGCGTCTAGGAAGCCAGGGGATGCCTGAAAACTCCGGGCAATTTTATCAATCTGACAAGTTCTGCGTGATAGAAATAGGCTTGAATGCGCTCGAAAAACTCAGAACCAATTGACGTTTACGTAAATCCCGTTAAATCTAAACGATTGAATTTATTGGGGTGAAAATTTTCGGTTGAGTTATTTTTCAAAGAGGAATATTCGAACGTCCCAACGCAAGGGCATGTTGTCATAGGTTTGCCGTCTGGCGGCTTGACTATCCAAATGTGTTCTTAGGCGTCCGTCAAGACTTCAGATCAAGGAAGCAACCAGCATGGCACGTAACAAAATCGCCCTCATCGGTTCAGGCATGATCGGTGGAACGCTTGCACATCTGATCGGGCTCAAGGAGCTCGGCGACATCGTGCTCTTCGACATCGCCGAGGGCATGCCCCAGGGCAAGGCGCTCGACATTGCCCAGTCTTCGCCAGTGGATGATTTCGACGCCAAGCTTGCCGGCGCCAATGACTACTCCGCCATCGAAGGCGCTGATGTCGTCATCGTTACGGCCGGCGTGCCGCGCAAGCCGGGCATGAGCCGCGACGATCTTCTCGGCATCAACCTCAAGGTCATGGAACAGGTCGGCGCCGGCATCAAGAAATATGCGCCCGGCGCTTTCGTCATCTGCATCACCAATCCGCTGGACGCGATGGTCTGGGCGCTGCAGAAGTTTTCGGGCCTGCCGAAAAACATGGTCGTCGGCATGGCCGGCGTTCTCGACAGCGCGCGTTTCCGCTATTTCCTGGCTGAAGAATTCAAGGTTTCGGTGGAAGACGTCACCGCGTTCGTTCTCGGCGGCCACGGCGACTCAATGGTTCCGCTGACGCGCTATTCCACCGTTGCGGGCATTCCCCTGCCGGACCTCGTCAAGATGGGCTGGACGAGCCAGGAAAAGCTCGACCAGATCGTGCAGCGCACGCGTGATGGCGGCGCCGAAATCGTGGGTCTCCTCAAAACCGGCTCGGCCTATTATGCGCCCGCGGCATCGGCGGTGCAGATGGCGGAAGCCTATCTTAAGGACAAGAAGCGCGTTCTGCCCGTTGCTGCCCACCTCTCCGGGCAGTACGGCGTCAAGGACATGTATGTCGGCGTACCAGTCATCATCGGTGCGGGCGGCGTCGAACGCGTTATCGAGATCGACCTCAACAAGACCGAGGAAAAAGCCTTCGAAAATTCCGTCGCATCTGTTGCAGGTCTTTGCGAAGCCTGCATCGGCATCGCTCCGAACCTCAAGTAAATCCGGCCCCGGACCATTCTGAAACAATCCTCCGCGCGAGGATTTTTCGAGAGGAAACAGCTAAATGAATATTCACGAATATCAGGCGAAACGTCTGCTGCACACTTTTGGTGCGCCGATCGCCAACGGCGTTGCCGTCTATTCCGTCGAACAGGCGGAAGAATGGGCAAAGACGCTGCCGGGCCCGCTTTATGTGGTCAAGAGTCAGATCCATGCGGGCGGTCGCGGCAAGGGCAAGTTCAAGGAACTCGGCCCCGACGCAAAGGGCGGCGTTCGCCTGGCCCGCTCGGTCGAGGAAGTCGTTGCCAACGCCAGGGAAATGCTCGGCAACACGCTGGTTACCAAGCAGACCGGCCCCGCCGGCAGGCAGGTCAACCGCCTCTATATCGAGGACGGCGCCGATATCGAGCGTGAACTTTATCTGTCGATCCTCGTCGACCGCTCGGTCGGCCGTCCGTCCTTTGTCGTTTCAACCGAGGGCGGCATGGACATCGAGGCCGTCGCCCACGATACGCCAGAAAAGATCATCACCGTCGCGATCGATCCTGAAAAGGGCGTCACCGCGGATGATATCGCCAGGATCAGCGACGCTTATGGCCTCACTGGCGAAGCGCGCAAGGATGGAGAGACGCTGTTCCCGGCGCTCTACAAGGCATTCACCGAGAAGGACATGAGCCTGCTCGAGGTCAATCCGCTCATCGTCATGAAGGACGGCCGCCTGCGCGTTCTCGACGCCAAGGTCTCCTTCGACGGCAATGCGCTTTTCCGCCATCCTGACGTTGTCGAGCTGCGTGATATCTCGGAAGAAGACGACAAGGAGATCGAGGCGTCGAAATACGACCTCGCCTATGTCGCCCTCGACGGCAATATCGGCTGCATGGTCAATGGTGCTGGCCTCGCCATGGCTACGATGGACATCATCAAGCTCTATGGTGCTGAACCGGCGAACTTCCTCGACGTCGGCGGCGGCGCGAGTAAGGAGAAGGTAACGGCGGCGTTCAAGATCATCACTGCCGATCCGGCCGTGGAAGGTATCCTGATCAACATCTTCGGCGGCATTATGAAGTGCGATGTCATTGCCGAGGGCGTCATCGCGGCGGTCAAGGAAGTCGGCCTCAAGGTTCCTCTCGTGGTGCGCCTCGAAGGCACCAATGCCGAGCTTGGCAAGAAGATCATCAACGAGAGTGGCCTTAATGTTACGTCGGCCGACGACCTCGACGATGCAGCGCAGAAAATTGTCAAGGCGGTGAAGGGAAACTAAGGCATGTCTATTCTTGTCAACAAAGACACCAAGGTTCTCGTTCAGGGCCTGACCGGCAAGACCGGTACTTTCCACACCGAACAGGCGCTCGCCTATTACGGCACGCAGATGGTCGGCGGCATTCATCCGAAAAAGGGCGGCGAGACCTGGGAAGGCAAGTTGCCAACCGGCGCCAGCGCGCAGCTGCCGATTTTCGCTTCGGTTGCCGAGGGCCGGGACCGCACCGGCGCCAATGCCTCTGTGATCTATGTGCCGCCCGCAGGAGCGGCCGAAGCCATCATCGAAGCCATCGATGCGGAAGTTCCTTTGATCATCTGCATCACCGAAGGCATCCCGGTCATGGACATGGTGCGGGTCAAGGCGCGTCTCGATCGTTCGACATCGCGTCTGATCGGCCCGAACTGCCCGGGCGTTCTCACGCCTGAGGAATGCAAGATCGGCATCATGCCGGGCAACATCTTCATGAAAGGCTCGGTGGGTGTTGTATCCCGCTCCGGGACACTTACCTATGAAGCAGTGTTCCAAACGACGAACGAGGGCCTCGGCCAGACGACCGCTGTCGGAATCGGCGGCGATCCGGTCAAGGGTACCGAGTTCATCGATGTCCTGGAAATGTTCCTCGCTGACGAAGCGACGAAGTCGATCATCATGATCGGTGAAATCGGCGGCTCGGCTGAGGAAGATGCAGCGCAGTTCCTCGCCGACGAGGCCAAGCGTGGCCGCAAGAAGCCGATGGCCGGCTTCATTGCTGGCCGCACGGCCCCTGCGGGCCGGACCATGGGTCATGCGGGCGCGGTCATTTCCGGCGGCAAGGGCGGCGCAGAAGACAAGATTGCGGCCATGGAGGCAGCGGGCATCCGTGTTTCGCCTTCACCGGCGCAGCTTGGCAAGACGCTGGTCGAGGTCCTCAAGGGCTGACACCGACGGGCGCCAGACGCCTGACTAAGAAGAACTATCGATTGGGGCGGGCGCCGCCCCGATCAATCCCCGGGGCCCGATTGGCCTCAACCCAGAGCGTTTCCGGCTCAGAAGGCCCGGCGAGCTCGCACAAAGGGAGACGGAGTCGGTACTCCGGTCACATATATGGCACGTCAAGAACAGGCCAACGACATCTTCGCACTTACCTCGTTCCTCTATGGCGGCAATGCGCACTATATCGAGGAACTGCATGCCCAGTACGAAAAGGACCCGGCATCGGTCGGATCTGAGTGGCAGGAATTTTTCGCCAATCTCAACGATGCCAAGGACGACGTCATCAAGAACGCCAAGGGCGCGTCCTGGGAAAAGCCGAATTGGCCTATCGCCAGCAATGGCGAACTCGTCTCAGCGCTCGACGGCAATTGGGGCGAAGTTGAAAAGCACATCACCGACAAGCTGAAGGCGAAGTCCGCCAACGGCGCGGCGACCAATGGCGCTGCTGCTCCCGTTCTGACCGCCTCGGACAGCGACATCATCCACGCCGCGCGTGATTCCGTGCGCGCCATCATGATGATCCGCGCTTACCGCATGCGCGGCCATCTCCACGCCAAGCTCGATCCGCTCGGCCTCGCCGAGGTCAAGGAAGATTACAACGAGCTTTCGCCGGAGAGCTATGGTTTCTCGCCTGCCGACTACGACCGCAAGATCTTCATCGACAATGTGCTGGGTCTCGAATACGCAACGATCCCGCAGATGCTCGATATCCTCAAGCGCACCTATTGCTCGACGATCGGCGTCGAATTCATGCACATTTCTGATCCTGTCGAGAAGGCATGGATTCAGGAGCGGATCGAGGGGCCGGACAAGGGCGTTGCCTTCACCAATGAAGGCAAGAAGGCCATCCTTTCCAAGCTCGTCGAGGCGGAAGGTTTCGAACAGTTTATCGACGTCAAGTACAAGGGCACGAAGCGTTTCGGTCTCGACGGCGGCGAAGCGCTCATTCCGGCGCTCGAGCAGATCGTCAAGCGCGGCGGTTCGATGGGTCTCAAGGAGATCGTCCTCGGCATGGCCCACCGCGGCCGCCTCAACGTGCTGAGCCAGTTCATGGGCAAGCCGCACCGCGCGATTTTCCACGAGTTCAAGGGCGGCTCCTATACACCGGACGATGTCGAAGGTTCGGGCGATGTGAAGTACCACCTCGGCGCTTCCTCCGACCGTGAGTTCGACGGGAACAAGGTGCACCTGTCGTTGACGGCGAACCCGTCGCATCTTGAGATCGTCAATCCGGTCGTCATGGGCAAGGCGCGCGCCAAGCAGGATATCCTTGCCGGACGCGAGCGCGACGAGGTTGTCCCCCTCTCCGAACGCTCCAAGGTGATGCCGCTGCTGCTCCACGGCGATGCGGCCTTCGCTGGCCAGGGCGTCGTTGCGGAATGCCTCGGCCTTTCCGGTCTGCGCGGACACCGCGTTGCCGGTACTGTGCATTTCATCATCAACAACCAGATCGGCTTTACCACCAATCCGCGCTTTTCGCGTTCGTCGCCCTATCCGTCGGACGTTGCGAAGATGATCGAGGCACCGATCTTCCACGTCAACGGCGATGATCCTGAGGCGGTCGTCTACGTTGCCAAGATCGCCACTGAATACCGCATGACCTTCCATAAGCCGGTGGTCATCGACATGTTCTGCTACCGCCGTTTCGGTCACAATGAAGGTGACGAACCGGCGTTCACGCAGCCGATCATGTACAAGAAGATCCGCAGCCAGAAAACGACTGTCCAGCTCTACGCGGCAAAGCTCATCGAGGAAGGCCTGATCACTGAGGCCGACCTCGAGAAGATCCGTGCCACCTGGCGCGAAACGCTGGAGCAGGAGTTCGAATCCGGCCAGGCCTACAAGCCCAACAAGGCAGATTGGCTCGATGGCGCCTGGAGCGGCCTGCGGACGGCCGACAATGCCGATGAACAACGGCGCGGCAAGACCAGCATTCCTGTCAAGACGCTGAAGGAAATCGGCAAGAAGCTGGCCGAAGTACCGGCCGGGCTCAATGTCCACCGCACGATCCAGCGCTTCCAGGACAACCGCGCCAAGATGATCGAAACCGGCGAAGGTTTCGACTGGGCGACGGCTGAAGCTTTGGCATTCGGCTCCCTCGTCACGGAAGGGCACCCGGTGCGCCTCTCCGGCCAGGACGTCGAGCGCGGCACGTTCAGCCAGCGTCATTCGGTGCTGTACGATCAGGATACCGAGCAACGCTATATTCCGCTCAACAATCTGCAGAAGGGCCAGGCTCTTTACGAAGTCATCAACTCGATGCTTTCCGAAGAAGCAGTGCTCGGTTTCGAGTACGGCTATTCGCTGTCGGATCCACGCGCGCTGACGTTATGGGAAGCGCAGTTCGGCGACTTTGCCAACGGCGCGCAGGTCGTCTTCGACCAGTTCATATCATCGGGCGAGCGCAAGTGGCTGCGCATGTCCGGGCTCGTCTGTCTGCTGCCGCACGGTTATGAAGGCCAGGGTCCGGAGCATTCGTCTGCCCGTCTCGAGCGCTATCTGCAGCTTTGTGCGGAAGACAATATGCAGGTTGCGAACTGTACGACGCCGGCTAATTATTTCCATATCCTGCGCCGTCAGATGAAGCGCGACTTCCGCAAGCCGCTGATCCTGATGACGCCGAAGTCGCTGCTCCGCCACAAGCGGGCGGTCTCTTCGATCGGCGATTTCACTGGCGAATCATCGTTCCATCGTCTGCTTTGGGATGATGCGCAGCTTCTCAAGGATCAGCCGATCAAGTTGCAGAAGGACTCGAAGATCCGACGTGTTGTTCTGTGCTCGGGCAAAGTCTACTACGACCTTTACGAAGAGCGCGAAAAGCGTGGTATCGACGATGTCTACCTCTTGCGCGTTGAACAGCTCTACCCGTTCCCGGCCAAGGCCCTCATCACCGAGCTTTCCCGCTTCCGCAACGCGGAAATGGTGTGGTGCCAGGAAGAACCGAAAAACATGGGTGCCTGGGCATTCATCGATCCCTATCTCGAATGGGTCCTTGCACATATCGACGCCAAGCACCAGCGCGTGCGCTACACCGGCCGTCCCGCCGCCGCATCGACGGCAACGGGCCTCATGTCCAAACACCTTGCACAGCTCGAAGCATTCCTTGAAGATGCTTTGGGTTCCTAAGTAACTGACGATCAACGGAAGAGCGAACACATGGCTACCGAAATCCGCGTCCCTACGCTGGGCGAATCCGTTACCGAAGCAACCATTGGCAAATGGTTCAAGAAAGTCGGCGACGCGATTGCCGTTGACGAACCTTTGGTGGAACTCGAGACCGACAAGGTAACGATCGAAGTGCCGGCATCCGCTGCCGGTGCGCTGGCCGAAATCGCCGCCAAGGAAGGTGAAACGGTCGAAGTCGGCGCGCTGCTCGGCACGATTGGCGCTGCCGATGGCGCAACTGCCGCCCCTGCTGCCAAGAAGGAAGAGCCGAAGCCCGCGGCTGTCGCCCAGGCGTCGGGCGCCGGTGCTGCCGCCTCCACCGCAGAGGCCGCAGCCAAGACTGCCGAAGTTGCCGGGGAGCCGCCGATTGCCGAACGCCGTCCAAGCGAAATGCCTGCATCTCCGGCCGCCTCGAAGCTGCTCGCTGAAAAAGGCGTTTCGGTTTCGCAGGTCGAGGGCTCGGGCAAGCGCGGCCAGGTGCTGAAAGGTGACGTGCTCGACATCGTCGCCAAGGGTGTCCCGGCACAGCAGCCGGTATCCGAAGCGCCCAAGGCGGTTGCGCGCCCCGCTTCGCCGGCCGATGATGCGTCGCGCGAAGAGCGGGTGAAGATGACCCGCCTGCGCCAGACCATCGCCAAGCGCCTCAAGGATGCGCAGAACAGCGCTGCCATGCTAACCACCTATAACGAGGTGGACATGTCGGCGGTGATGGAACTTCGCAATCGCTACAAGGAGCTCTTCGAGAAGAAGCATGGCGTGAAGCTTGGCTTCATGGGCTTCTTCACCAAGGCTGTCACCCATGCGCTGAAGGAGATCCCGGCGGTCAACGCCGAGATCGACGGCAACGACATCATCTACAAGAACTTTGCCCATGTCGGCGTCGCCGTCGGCACGGACAAGGGTCTCGTCGTTCCAGTTGTGCGAAACGCTGACCAGATGTCGATCGCCGAGATCGAAAAAGAAATCGGCCGCCTCGGCAAGGCCGCCCGCGATGGCGCGCTGTCGATGGCGGACATGCAGGGCGGCACCTTCACGATTTCGAACGGTGGCGTCTATGGTTCGCTGATGTCCTCGCCGATCCTCAATGCCCCGCAGTCCGGTATTCTCGGCATGCATAAAATTCAGGAGCGTCCGGTTGTCGTCGGCGGCCAGATCGTTATCCGTCCGATGATGTATCTTGCCTTGAGCTACGATCATCGCATCGTCGACGGCAAGGAGGCGGTCACGTTCCTTGTCCGTGTCAAGGATACGCTCGAGGATCCGGAGCGTCTCGTACTCGACCTTTAGTGCCAATATTCCACCAAGCAGGACCGTCACCGGGCGGTCCTGCGGCCGGAGAATGAGCATGTCGCACTATCTTTACGAACTCAGTCGCGCGACTGGATTGGTGTTCATCGGGCTAGGCATCAAGCTCGCAACGCAGCAGGCGAGCAAGAACTGATGGGGTCACTGAAACGTCTCCACCGTCTGCATCTCGCCGCTGTTCTTGCAGCGAGCATGCCGCTGCTCGCAACGCCGGTCTTTGCCGCGTGCACGCAGGATCGTGCCGTCTATACCGACAAGGACGACGACTATACGCTGACCTTCAAGCGTGTTCCCGATGATGCGGAGGATGCCTCCAACGAGTTTTCGCTTCAGTTGAACGAAACCGATCTTCGGCTTGATGGCGTCGTTGCCTGGACCGAAGAAGTTGCCCGGCCGAATGGGACGATCTCCTATAAATGTCCGCCCGCGAAGACCGGTGAGGAGCTTGATACCTGCACCGTTTGGCAGGGCGTCATCTATGCGCTGACCGAGGGGGCCGACGCGGACCTCCTGCCCAAGGCCAAGGAACCTGCGGCGCAGGCCTTGCTGCTGCCGGACCTTACCAGCGCCATGACCCGCTACAATTTCAAGCTCGACAAGCCTGTCGAAGCTTTTCCCTGGGAAGTCTTTCGTTTCAAAGAATGCGTGCCCGAGCAGTAATCGCGCCGGGCGGATCGCGCACAGCGTCACAAGAGAAGGATTGAGTTATGGCATATGATGTCGTCGTCATCGGAACGGGTCCGGGTGGCTATGTCTGCGCGATCAAGGCTGCGCAGCTTGGCCTGAAGACCGCGGTGGTCGAGAAGCGCGCCACCTTTGGCGGCACCTGCCTGAATATCGGCTGCATCCCCTCAAAGGCTCTGCTGCATGCGTCCGAAGTGTTTCACGAGGCCGGCCATTCCCATGCCACCCTCGGCGTCGAAGTCGGTACGCTGAAGCTGAACTTGCCGGCCATGCTGGCGCACAAGGATGCGACGGTGGACGCCAACGTCAACGGCGTCGCGTTCCTGTTCAAGAAGAACAAGATCGATGCCTTCATTGGTACGGGCAAGATCATCGGCGCCGGCAAAGTTTCGGTGACCGCTGACGACGGTACTGTCCAGGAGATCGAGACGAAGAACATCGTGATAGCCACTGGCTCGGACGTCGCGGGCATTCCGGGTGTAAATGTCGATTTCGACGAAAAGGTCATTGTTTCGTCGACGGGTGCGCTCGAATTTCAGAAGGTCCCCGAAAGCCTGATCGTTGTCGGGGGCGGCGTCATCGGCCTCGAACTCGGATCGGTTTGGAGCCGTCTCGGATCGAAGGTGACTGTCGTCGAATATCTGGACAAGATTCTCGGGCCGATGGACGGTGACGTGTCCAAGCAGTTCCAGCGCATGCTCGAAAAGCAGGGCATCGAGTTCAAGATGGGCGCAAAGGTCATGGGCGTCGAGAAAGCCGGGAAGGGCGCGAAAGTTACCTTCGAACCGGTAAAGGGCGGCGACCCCCAGACGTTGGAGGCCGATGCGGTACTCGTTTCCACGGGGCGCCGGCCCTATACCGACGCGCTCGGTCTTGAAGAAGCCGGGATTGCCACCGAGCGCGGGCGCGTCGCGATCAACGATCATTGGCAGACCAACGTTGCGGGCATCTACGCGATCGGCGACGTCGTCGCCGGGCCGATGCTGGCGCACAAGGCCGAGGACGAAGGTATTGCCGTTGCGGAAATCCTCGCAGGGCAGGCGGGCCATGTGAATTATGATGCGATCCCGAGCGTCGTCTATACCCAACCTGAAGTCGCGTCGGTGGGTAAGACCGAGGAAGAATTGAAGGCGGCTGGCATCGACTACAAGGTCGGCAAGTTCCCGTTCACCGCCAACGGACGCGCCCGCGCCATGCTTCACACCGATGGTTTCGTCAAGATTTTGGCGGACAAGGCGAGCGACAAGGTTCTCGGCGTGCACATCCTCGGTTATGGGGCCGGAGAGATGATCCACGAAGCGACCGTGCTCATGGAATTCGGCGGTTCTTCGGAAGATCTGGCACGGACCACGCATGCCCACCCGACCATGTCCGAGGCTGTTCGCGAAGCCGCGCTCGCGACCTTCGCCAAAGCTATTCACATGTGACGGTTGATTCCAAAGGTTACGAAAAAGGCCCGGATATCCGGGCCTTTTTTGCATTCATCGTAATGCTCAAACTTACTGAGCAGGCGCCGGAGCAGCCGGTGCCGGCGTGGTCGTCGGTGCCGGAGCAGTTTCGGCAGGTGCCGGTGCCGGCGTTGCCGGAGCCATCGCGTTCGGTTCAGGCTTTGCCGGTTCCGGAGCTGTCGTCGTAGCGGGCGCAGTCGGTGCCGGTGCGGTCATCTCGTTGCTACCGCTGTTCAGATAGAAATAGCCGCCAACGATCAGTGCAGCGATCAGAATACCTGCGATAAGAAAACCGCTTGAGCCCGACTTCGCCGTTGCTCTCGGGTTCAAAGGTTCGGTCTCTATCGGCCGTTGCTGCAGGTTTGGATCATAGGTCATTTCGTGTCCTCCATGACATTTCAGGGCGTCCAATGGAAGGAAAACGGCTGCTTTTCAAATAAGTTCCAAAAAGCGACCCGCCTTATGCTGCGATGCACACATGCTCGAGCGATCGCGGTTACTCCGCGCTCACCAGATAGCCCTTGTTTCGCAGCAACGAAACGAGGCCATCCTTGCCCGGAAGGTGGAGGGCACCAACGGCGATAAAGGCATTACCCTGATCTATTATCGGAGAAGCCCGATCAGCCATGACGCGGTTGCGGGCATTGACCATCGTTTCTTCAAAGGCGGCGTAGCTACTACCGCTTTCGACGCCATCGGGCGAGACGGAGCGCATCAGAGGGAAGATCATGCCGATTTCGCCCTTCGTGTAGAGGACGGTCATCGTCTCGAAGATGTCGTTCAGTCGTGGACCGAGAGCGAGCGTTTCCATGAGACCATCGATATGGAACTGCATCGGTAGCGACGCCATGGCGCCGAGCTGGTCCTTTATCGTCTCGAGCCCCGCAACCTTTTTGCCTGCCGCCTGCGCATCCCGCGCCAGCTTGATGTCGAGAAAGGCGGTCCCGTCCTTGGTGCGGGCGAGTTCGCAAGCCGGCATGGCGAGCATGCTGGTCAGCATCCAGGGCTGCATGCGGTTGACCGCGGCGAGTGTCAGACCGCGCTGCTGAAGCGCCGCCTTGACGGCATCGACCTTGTCCTTCGGAATAAGCTTGTCGAGCGTGGTTGCATCCGTAAACATCATCAGTTCAGGGGTCTCGGCGAGAATTTTAAATTGCGCCTTGGGATCGAGCACTTCATCAGTTTCGATGACGACCGTATCGGCGCCCTGATACGCAGCCTGCGTTGCGTCCGACAGGTTGAGCACGCGCGGATCGGTAAGATGCATGGTTCCGAAAAGATAGGACGGCCTGATGCGGGGCTTTTCAATCTTCCACAGGAGCCCCGTGCCGTTCTCACTTGCAGCCGCCTGCTTTTGCAGTGTTTCAAGCTTCGCGGGCTCGGATTTCGCCATTGCAGCGATAATATCGTGGCCTCCACAGCTCAAATCATCCGCATGGGCGCGCGCTGCGCCAAGGGCAACGACGAAGAACGATGCGAGCAAGAGCCAGCTCAGTGCCGCCAGCAACTGGAGCAGGCGATCTGCTATACGGTCGAATATGACGGAGATATCCTGATTGTCCATGCCGGACTTTTACCAAGGGGCCTGCCGAGAAAGTGTTAATCTCTACCTGCAAATTGTCTCGAATATGAATTGCCCCGACATTTCAAGCGCGCGGATGCGCCTTTTCGTAGATTTCCAGGAGCCGCTCGCTGTCGACACCGGTATAGACTTGGGTCGTCGAAAGGCTGGCGTGGCCGAGGAGCTCCTGAATGGTGCGCAGATCGCCGCCCCGACCAAGAAGATGCGTTGCAAAGGAGTGGCGAAGAGCGTGCGGGGTCGCCGTATCGGGCAGCCCAAGCGCACTGCGCATTTTCTGCATGTCGCGCTGAATGATCGCGGGATGAAGCTCACCCCCGCGCGCGCCCCGGAAAAGGGGCGTTCCTTCCGCAAGGTCATAGGGGCAGAGCTTGCGATACTCTGCGACAGCGCGATGCACGATGGGTAGCAACGGCACCATGCGGGTCTTGCCGCCCTTGCCGGTGATAGGAATGGAACGCGCATCGGGATCGGTGAGTGCCCCGCCGTCAAGGCCGAGCGCTTCCGAGATGCGCAGGCCGCATCCATAAAGCAGCGTCAGTACTGCGGCGTTGCGTGCCGCAATCCAGGGTTCTTCATTGAGCTGTTCGCCCTTTTCAACCACCCGCCGTGCATCGATCATGGTCAGCGGTTTTGGCAGGGATTTTGGCTGGCGGGGCGATCGGATGGCGATGGATGCGGCGGCATTGGCCATGCCCTGCTTTTCCAGAAAGCGCAGAAACGAGCGTATGCCGGCGAGCCCGCGCCCGAGCGTGCGGGCGCCTGCGCCATCGTTGCGCCGCCTTGCAAGGAAGGAGCGGAGGTCGACGATCCGCAACGTCGCAACATCCTTCAGCGCCGGCGGCTCGCCGAGATGTCCCGTCAGGAACTGGAAGAACTGGCGCGTATCGCGCTCATAGGCATCGAGCGTATTGGCGGCGAGCCGGCGTGTGTTCTTCAATGATTTCAGCCAGTTCTCGCGGGCGTCCACGAGATCCGGACGGGCGGAGACAAGAAACTCGGCCGGCTTCGGTACTGCGCCCATTGCATCGCTCCTTTTAACCATCGCCGCGACAGTGCCACAGGAGTCCTTTCCGGTTCGTTTCTGGTTTTGCTTGGCGTTTCGCCGTAGAAAGGCTAATCCAAAAACTCGAAACTTCAGTACGGAACGTCATGGCAAAGTTGAAAGATCCAGTGCAATTGGCAGTGATCGGCGCTGCACACGGCACGCGAGGCGAACTCAGGGTAAAAACATTCACCGGCGATCCCATGGCGCTTGGCGATTACGGGATGCTTTACGACGAAACCGGCCGGCCCTTCGAGGTTCTCGATATCCGGCCGGCGAAAACCGTTGTCGTCGTGCGCTTTCGCGGCGTGAACGACCGCAACATGGCGGAAGCGCTTAACGGCACGACGCTCTTCATCGACCGTTCGCAATTGCCGCAGGACCTTGATGAAGACGAGTACTACCACTCCGACCTGATTGGACTTGAGGCTGTAGACGCCGATGGCAACACGTTCGGCAAAGTGTCCGCCATGTTCGATTTCGGCGGCGGCGATCTCCTCGAACTGACCATGCATGGCAAGCGACCGATGCTTGTTCCGTTCACGCAGGCAGCCGTGCCGAGCGTGGACGTGAAGGCGGGACATGTCGTCATCGATCCCGTGGCCGCAGGTCTTATCCCCGATGCCGACGAGGCCGAAGAGCGGCGGCGGCAACTCGGGGGAGAATCCGGGGGAAACACCAAGCCATGAGCAGTGAGGGGTTCCGCGCCACGGTCCTGACGCTTTATCCCGAAATGTTTCCGGGCCCGCTCGGCATCTCGCTTGCCGGGAAAGCGCTCAACGAGGGAGCCTGGTCACTCGAAACGGTGCAAGTTCGCGACTTTGCCACCGACAAGCACCGCATGGTCGACGATACACCGGCGGGCGGCGGCGCAGGCATGGTCATGAAGCCTGATGTCCTCGGGCGCGCGGTTGATCACGTGGCCGATGGCAGGCCCAAACTTTTCATGAGCCCGCGCGGCAAGCCGCTCACGCAAGAGCGTGTGCGCCAGCTTGCCGACGGCCCGGGTGCCATTATCCTGTGCGGGCGCTTCGAGGGCGTGGACGAGAGACTGATCGAAGCGCGGCAGTTCGAGGAGGTCTCGATCGGCGACTACATTCTTTCCGGCGGCGAAACTGCTGCGATCGTCGTTCTCGATGCCATCGTAAGGCTTTTGCCCGGGGTGATGGGCAATGCGCTGTCAGGTGAGACTGAAAGTTTTGAGACGGGATTGCTTGAGCATCCGCATTATACCAAGCCGCAGGAATGGGAGGGGAGGCGTATCCCCGATGTTCTCCTTTCCGGCAACCATGGGGCGATCGAGAAGTGGCGGCGTGCCGAAGCCGAGCGTTTGACGCGAGAGCGGCGGCAAGACCTCTGGGATGCCCATGGCAAACGGACGAAGCGATAGCTGGGTAAAAAGATTGACGCACGGAGGTGACAAACCGGCTTTAATGGTGTATCTGCCCGCCAACTCCGGAAAAATCCGGATCCATTAATCAATGAATGGTGAATTCGCTCCTGCCTCCCTTGAGGCATAGAAACGCGGCCAAATATGCTGCGTGCCAAGTGCCGAGCGCTCTGACTGTTCGAGAAGAACGTAAAGGATGAAGACGATGGATATTATTCGTCAGCTCGACGCAGAACAGAAGGCAAAGATCGAAGCCAAGCGCACCCTTCCGGATTTCAAGCCGGGCGACACGGTCCGCGTCAACGTACGCGTTACCGAAGGTACGCGCACCCGCGTTCAGGCCTATGAAGGCGTATGCATCGCCCGCAGCGGCGCTGGCCTCAACGAGAACTTTACGGTTCGCAAGATTTCCTACGGCGAAGGCGTCGAGCGCGTTTTCCCGATCTATTCCCCGTTGGTCGAGGGCGTCGAGCTCGTTCGCCGCGGCAAGGTTCGCCGCGCCAAGCTCTACTACCTGCGCGGCCTGACTGGTAAGGCTGCCCGCATTGCCGAGAAGAAGGACAACCGCAAGGGCAAGACCGCGGTTCCGGCTACCGGCACTGCCGAGACTGTTTCGGAAGCCACCGTCGCCAAGGCACCGGCTGCCGAATAAGCGCAGGCTCCATGGATTTGAACAAGGCGGTCTTCGGGCCGCCTTTTTCATTTTCGGAGTAATTTTGCCCCCGTTCACAACTGACAGTAGGATTGCGACCCTTGCGGGATTGACGGCTCAACGCCAAGGTGAAATCTGTTTCGCTTCAGACGAATGAGGGGCTGAGATAATGTTGCGATCCGTTTTGATAGCCGGGCTTATGCTCGCCGCGCTGCCGTTTACCGCTTTTGCAGCAGACCTGCCTGACCTTGGCGGCAAGAAGGTTGCCATCGTTACCGAGAACGCCTACCCGCCTCTGCAGTTCGTTGATCCCAAGACCGGCAAGCCGATTGGTTGGGAATATGATGCCATGAACGAGATCGCCAAGCGGCTCAACTTCCAGGTCGAATATCTCAATACGAGTTGGGACGCGATGATCCAGGCGGTGTCCGACAACCAGTACCAGATCGGTATGGACGGCATCACAATCAATGACGAGCGCAAGCAGAAGATCGACTTCTCAGAACCCTATATGCGATCCGAGCAATTCATGCTCGTGCGCAGCGACGAGAAACGCTTCACCGATCCGAAGAGCTTTGCTGAGGTCAAGGACACGCTGGTCGGATCGCAGCCGGGTACGACCAACTTCTACGTCGCTGTCTATAACGTGCTTGACGGCAATGAGCAGAATCCGCGCATCAAGCTCTTCGAGACATTCGGCGCGACAATCGAAGCGTTGAAGACGGGTGACGTCGACCTCGTCCTGACCGACAGCACTGCGGGCAAAGGCTACGTCGATGCGTCCGGCGGCAAGCTGAAGCTGATCGGCGGGCCACTTGGTGCCGAGGATTTCGGCTTCATATTTCCCAAGGGGTCGGACCTGAAGGCCCCCGTCGATGCAGCAATTGCGGCGCTTAAGGCCGACGGCACATTCGAAGCGCTCAACAAGAAATGGTTCCTCGACTACAAGCTCGGGCAGTGACAAGCGCCAGACCTTCACGCGCAGTCAAGCCGGACTTCCCATGGTGGCTGGTTGTTGCCGGAACGATTGCCATCGCGCTCGGCATCGCCATTCTCGTCAGCCCGATCTACGGGCAAGTTTTCGCGACCGTGTCACAAGGCATCTGGATCACGGTCTGGGTGTCGCTTCTCGCATTTTGCCTCGCTTCCGTGCTGGGTCTGGCGCTCGCCGTCATGAGCCTCTCGGACCATATCGCAATAAGGCAGGCAGCGCGCTTCTACGTCGAGGTCGTGCGCGGCGTGCCGCTTCTCGTGCTGCTGTTTTATATCGCCTTTGTCGGCGTTCCGGCGCTGGTTTCGCTGTGGAATTTTCTTTCTCAACCGCTGCAAAGCGCTGGCTTGATCGAACCGGCCCTCGTGCGGGATTTTTCGTTGCTTTGGCGGGCGATCATTGCGTTGATGCTCGCTTATGCGGCGTTTCTTGCCGAGATATTCAGGGCAGGCATCCAGGCGGTCGACAAGGGACAGATAGAAGCAGCCAAGGCGCTGGGTCTCACGCGGCTGCAGCGCTTCCGGCTGATCGTCATGCCGCAGGCAATCCGCACGATCCTACCACCTTACGGCAATGATTTTATCTCGATGGTGAAAGATTCGTCGCTGGTCTCGGTGCTGGGTGTGGTCGACGTCACGCAGATGGGAAAAGTCTATGCCTCCGGTTCATTCCGCTTTTTTGAAACCTATTCGGTCGTTGCCTATATCTACCTTCTCCTGACTATCAGCCTGTCACTTGCATTGCGATGGATCGAACGAAGACTGGGGCGGTCCGACCGTCGCTGAATCGGCGCGAAGAGCGGCGCTTTGTCGCCGGAATATTACTTTTCTCGCTTGTTTCTTGACGTAACTGGACCTCAAGTGCATATGTCCACGAAATAATTGAAAAGCACAAAACCGTGCCGAGGATAGAACTATGACTGCGCCACGCACACTTTATGACAAGATTTGGGATGACCATCTGGTCGATCAGCAGGAAGACGGCACATGCCTCCTCTATATTGATCGCCATCTTGTCCATGAAGTGACAAGCCCGCAGGCTTTCGAAGGTCTTCGCCTGACCGGGCGCAAGGTGCGTCATCCGGAAAAGACGCTTGCCGTGGTCGACCACAACGTTCCGACTTCGCCCGACCGGGTCAACGGCATCAAGAACGAAGAAAGCCGCATCCAGGTTGAGGCGCTTGCCAAGAACGCCGCGGATTTCGGCGTCGAATATTATTCGGAGAAGGATATTCGCCAGGGCATCGTCCACATCATCGGGCCCGAGCAGGGCTTTACCCTGCCCGGCATGACGATCGTTTGCGGCGATAGCCACACCTCCACCCATGGCGCCTTCGGGGCGCTCGCCCATGGCATCGGCACGTCCGAGGTCGAGCACGTGCTCGCCACGCAGACGCTGATCCAGTCAAAGGCCAAGAACATGTTGGTGCGCGTCGACGGCAAGCTGCCGCAAGGGGTCACCGCCAAGGACATCATCCTCGCCATCATCGGCGAGATCGGCACGGCCGGTGGCACCGGTTACGTTATCGAATATGCTGGCGAGGCGATCCGCGACCTGTCCATGGAAGGCCGCATGACGATCTGCAACATGTCGATCGAAGGCGGAGCCCGCGCCGGACTCATAGCGCCAGATGAAACCACTTTCGCCTACGTCAAGGACAAGCCGCGCGCGCCGAAGGGCCAGGCCTGGGACATGGCGATCGACTATTGGAAGACGCTTCACACCGACGAGGGTGCGCATTTCGACAAGGTTGTCGTGCTCAATGCGGCGGAACTTCCGCCCATCGTTTCCTGGGGTTCTTCGCCGGAAGACGTCGTCTCTGTGACGGGCACCGTGCCCAATCCGGACGACATCGCCGACGAGACGAAGCGCAGTTCGAAGTGGCGCGCGCTCGACTATATGGGCCTGAAGCCCGGAACGCCGATCACCGACATCAAGCTCGACCGCGTCTTCATCGGGTCATGCACCAATGGCCGCATCGAAGATCTGCGCGCTGTCGCCAAGGTCGTTGAAGGCCGCAAGGTCAGCGAGCACGTCGATGCCATGATCGTTCCGGGCTCCGGCATCGTCAAGCAGCAGGCGGAAGCCGAGGGACTCGACAAGATCTTTAAGGAAGCCGGGTTCGATTGGCGTGAGCCGGGTTGCTCCATGTGCCTTGCCATGAATGACGACCGCCTGAAGCCGGGCGAACGTTGCGCGTCCACGTCGAACCGCAATTTCGAGGGCCGCCAGGGCTTCAAGGGCCGCACGCACCTTGTTTCTCCGGCAATGGCCGCAGCCGCCGCGATCGCCGGTCACTTCATCGACATCCGCGATTGGAAATAATCGCTGTTGCCCTCCCCTCCGGGGAGGGTGCTACTGTTTGTCGGCAGCGCCTTTAGGCTTTGAAGCTCAGCCCCGCCCGCGATAGGGCTGAACGCCCTGGTCAGGCAGCCAAAGCCCCTCGGGTGCCGGCGCCGATTGCCAAAACACATCGATCGGAATCCCGCCGCGCGGATACCAGTAGCCGCCGATGCGTAGCCATTGTGGCCTGATGGCGTCGACGATGCGCTTGCCGATACCCACCGTGCAATCTTCGTGGAATGCGCCGTGGTTGCGGAAGCTGAAAAGGAAGAGCTTGAGCGACTTCGATTCCAGCAGGAACTCACCCGGCGCATAATCGATCATCAGATGGCCGAAGTCGGGCTGGCCGGTAACCGGGCAGAGCGACGTGAACTCCGGGCAGGTGAAGCGCGCAAGAAACAGCGTTCCGGCCTGTGGGTTGGGGACGGCATCAAGCACGGCTTCATCGGGATGCTGCGGAATCTTGACATCCTTGCCGAGCATTGTTGCCTCATCTGCATAGTGGCTCATGCTGCTGCCTTTCTTGTCTCGAACTCGCCATTGTAATCGAAGCCCTCGCCGCGGCTGGCGCGGTATATGCCGAGTCCTGCACTGTCGGCGCACGATTTGACAGCACCGAGGTCGGTGATCAGTTTGCGCTTCGGATCCAGGAAATTTTGGCCGTGCAGCCGCTTGTTCTCGTGGCCGTCGGGAAAGGAATGCGGCAAACGGTGCGCCGCTTCAAAGTTAAAGTCGATAAAAATTCGCATGTTGTCCTCGGTCAGCTATGGCGCAATACAGGCGCCCGCCAAGGCTTGTCGTTAGGGCAAGCCGATCAATTTATGTGTCTACGTGCTCAGCCGCCAAAGCGGATGGGCGAGGCAATAGGCCGCTGCAGATGCACATGCGCGGCGGTTTGCGCCCGATCACCGATGAGGTCAAGAGTTTCAGATGGAAATGCTCGAAGGAAAGCGTCGTAAAGCGCGAGGGATGAACCTCGCTTTGTCTCTGCGATAGACAAGTTTGAACTCGTTGCCGCGGGTCTGGATCAGTTTCGGCGAAACGCCAATCCCGTCGAGCCCCTTCAGGCGCAGCGGGGAGGTCTACTCGCAGCCGGGGTGAGCGATGACGGGCGTTTCGTTCCAATCGAGGCCATACATATAGCCGCGTCCCTGGATGACGAGCGGACTGTCGCAGCCCGTATTGGGAGGGGGAACGGTTCCAACCACACGTGGATCGCTGACAGGCGAGATCACCGCCGGACCCTTGCCACGCTTATAGACCGGAACCTGTCGACGGATGTCCCGGCCAAGCGTATCGGACTTTGCCGCAGAAGCGCCGACAAAGATGATCTTTGGTCCGCCCTCTTCGTGCAGGACGACGTTGCCGTACTCGTCGCCATAGGCGTTGCTGGCATTGTTGCCGTTCGCGGCCGCAAGTTGCGGAACCAGCAACAGCGCGAGTGCAACGGATGCAACTGACGATTTCAACAACACACTTTGCATCAAGGACATTTGTCATCCCTCATCGGCTAGCTTCCTTGATCGCAGCATTAATCTTTTATTAACAATTGTCATCTGCCCATCGCTAATCAAATCGATTTTCATCCGCGCTGCTGGTTGACGGGCCCGGCAAATCAACCAATCCTTGGCGCCAACAAACCGGCTCGACCGGTGCGATCCAAGGGATGGAAGCCGACATGACCAAGAAGACCACGGACGAGCACGCAATCGACATTTCGCAGCTCCATCTTAGCCATGCCCATGAGTTCGCGCCCCTGCTCGCCAGCTACGCGCAAGCATTGAAGCGCGGCGCACCGCGCCGCCCCGACGATTACTACGCCGAAAACCTGTTGCGCGACCGCGCCGCCGAGATCGCGGGTGCGCGCCTCGATGGTCAACTTGTGGGTTTTGTCATCTTCTACGATCTGCCGGAACCGGTTTCAGGCATGCGCGCCGGCCAGGTCGATCATATCTACGTGCACCACGATCACCGCGGCAAAGGCATCGCCAAGGCATTGATCGATGTCCTCGCCGACAAGGCCGAGGAGCGCGGCTGGACCAAGCTGTCGCTTAATGCCCCGCGCATTCCAGAGGACGGTCGCAAGCTGTACGAGCAGGTCGCGGCGCCGGCCGACTGGACAAGCTTCATCATACGCTTTGGCAATCAATAGATTGTCCGCAACGAAGGGTTGTTTTGCGGTGTAACACGTCGCGTGCGAGACAGGCTGCGTCGCCACCAAAATAGCTGCGCAGTGCCTTCGGGACGGCGTCAGGGATATGAACTGGAGAGACTCAATCAAGTATTTTTTGCAGTGAACAATAATGCCGCTCCTATCAATTATGGAGCCATTTTGCCGGTTTAAACGATTGAATTTTATGAATAAACCATAAGTGCTTGCTATTGGAGCCATTTCGCAGCATGAGGGTGCGGAAAGGGCTTTGACGCAGTGCAAAAACCGGATTAAAACCCTTCTAAATTGCCTCTCGCAGCCTTTCGGCCCTGCCCGCCATTCGAGGTGAGGCGCTCAATTTGGAAACGCCATGAGCAAGTCATCAATACATGCAAACCGGCCCCTGTCGCCGCATTTGCAGATCTACAAGCCAATCCCAACCATGGTCATGTCGATCGTCCACCGCGTTACCGGTGCGGCGCTTTATGTCGGCACGCTGCTGGTTGCCTGGTGGTTGATCGCGGCAGCGATCGGCGAAGACTATTTCAACTTCGTCAATGCGATTTACGGCTCGTGGCTCGGTCTTCTGGTTCTGCTCGGCTACACCTGGGCGCTCATCCATCACATGATCGGCGGCATCCGCCACCTGATTTGGGATACGGGACGCGGCCTCGAAAAAGAAACCACCACCAAGATGGCCTGGGGCTCGCTCATTCTTTCGGTCACGCTGACGATCCTCGTCTGGATCGCCGCATTCACAATAGCCTAGAACAAGGAGGCGGAACGATGGGCGACATGCGCACGCCGCTCGGCAAGGTTCGCGGATTGGGTTCCGCCAGGGAAGGCACCGAGCACTTCTGGCGCCAACGGCTGACGGCCGTTGCCAACGTGCCCCTGCTTCTGTTTTTTATCGGACTGATCCTCTCCCTGCATGGAGCCAGCTATGCGGAAACGAAAGCCGCGCTTTCCCATCCGCTGACGGCATTGGTCCTGTTGATGGTGATCATTTCCGCCCTATATCACATGCGACTCGGCATGCAGGTGATCATTGAAGATTACGTCCATGGCGAAGGGTCGAAGATCGTCCTTTTGATGCTCAACACCTTCTTCACGCTGGCGGTTGGCGTCGTCAGCATCTTTGCCATCCTCAAGCTAAGCTTTGGAGGCTGAGCCACATTATGGCAGCTACAGAAAATACGGCCGGCAAGGCCTATACATTCGTTGACCACAAGTTCGACGTGGTCGTGGTCGGAGCAGGCGGCGCCGGCTTGCGCGCAACGCTTGGCATGGCCGAGCAGGGCCTCAAGACGGCATGCATCACCAAGGTCTTCCCCACCCGCTCGCATACGGTCGCGGCGCAAGGCGGCATCGCCGCCTCGCTCAGCAATATGGGCCCGGATTCCTGGCAGTGGCATATGTATGACACGGTCAAGGGCTCCGACTGGCTCGGCGACACCGATGCCATGGAATATCTGGCGCGGGAAGCGCCGGCGGCGGTCTATGAACTCGAGCATTACGGCGTGCCGTTCTCGCGAACCGAGGAAGGCAAGATCTATCAGCGACCGTTTGGCGGTCACATGATGAACTATGGCGACGGGCCTCCGGTGCAGCGCACCTGCGCCGCAGCTGACCGTACGGGCCACGCCATCCTGCACACACTCTACGGCCAGTCCCTGCGCAACAATGCGCAGTTCTTCATCGAATATTTCGCACTCGATCTCATTCAGGATGAAGAGGGCACCATTACGGGCGTCGTCGCCTGGAACCTCGATGATGGCACGATCCATCGCTTCGCCGCGAAGATGGTGGTGATGGCGACGGGCGGCTACGGCCGGTCCTATTTCTCCGCAACCTCCGCGCACACCTGCACCGGTGATGGCGGCGGCATGGTGGCGCGTGCCGGCCTACCCTTGCAGGACATGGAGTTCGTCCAGTTCCATCCGACCGGAATTTACGGCGCCGGCTGCCTGATCACCGAGGGCGCGCGCGGCGAGGGCGGCTATCTTGTCAATTCGGAAGGCGAGCGGTTCATGGAGCGCTATGCCCCATCCGCCAAGGATCTGGCGTCACGCGACGTGGTTTCGCGTTGCATGACGCTTGAAATCCGCGAGGGTCGCGGTGTCGGCAAGAACAAGGATCATATCTTCCTGCATCTCGACCATCTCGATCCGGCCGTCCTGCATGAGCGGCTGCCCGGCATTTCGGAATCGGCCAAGATTTTTGCCGGCGTCGATCTGACACGCGAGCCGATCCCGGTCTTGCCTACGGTCCACTACAATATGGGCGGCATTCCGACCAATTATTGGGGTGAAGCACTGAACCCGACCACAGCAGATCCCGACCGTATCCAGCCCGGCCTGATGGCAGTGGGCGAAGCGGGTTGCGCCTCGGTACACGGAGCCAATCGCCTTGGCTCCAACTCGCTGATCGACCTTGTCGTCTTCGGTCGCGCGGCGGCGATCCGCGCCGGCGAGGTAATCGACCGCAATGCCAAGGTGCCGGACATCAACGGCGCCTCCGTCGACAGGATCATGGATCGGTTCGATCGCCTGCGCCACGCCAGCGGCGGAACGCCGACAGCGGTGCTGCGCGAGAAGATGCAGCGCACCATGCAGGAAGACGCTGCCGTATTCCGGACGTCCGAATCGCTGAAGTCCGGTGTGGAACGCATGGAAAAGATTTGGAGCGAGCTACCGGACATCAAGGTCACCGACCGTTCGATGATCTGGAACTCGGATCTCGTCGAAACGCTCGAACTCGAAAACCTGATGGCAAATGCCCTGACGACCGTCGTTGCCGCCGAGGCGCGCAAGGAAAGCCGCGGTGCCCACGCGCACGAGGATTTCCCCAGTCGCGATGACGTCAACTGGCGCAAGCACAGCCTTGCCTGGCTGGCTCCGGATGGCAAGGTCACGCTCGGCTACCGCCCGGTCCATCTCGACCCGCTGGTCCGGGAAGAGGATGGGGGCATCAGCCTCGCCAAGATCGCGCCCAAGGCGCGCGTTTACTGAGCAAGGGAAAGGCTTTAGGGCATCATGGTTGAACTTGCACTTCCCAAGAACTCGCAGATGCGCCCGGGCAAGACCTGGGACAGGCCGCAGGGCGCCAACAATCTGCGGGAGTATCGTATCTATCGCTGGTCGCCGGATGATGGCGAAAACCCGCGTATCGATACGTATTATGTCGATCTCGACGATTGCGGGCCAATGGTCCTCGACGGACTGCTGTGGATCAAGAACAAGATCGATCCGACGCTGACACTCCGGCGCTCCTGCCGCGAAGGCATTTGCGGCTCATGCGCAATGAATATCGATGGCACCAATACGCTCGCCTGCACCAAGGGCATGGACGAGATCAAGGGACCGGTAAAAATCTATCCGCTGCCGCATCTGCCGGTGGTGAAGGATCTGGTGCCGGATCTTTCCAACTTCTATGCACAGCACCGTTCGATCGAACCCTGGCTCAAGACGGTCTCGCCGGAACCCGCCAAGGAATGGCTGCAGAGCCATGAGGACCGCGCCAAGCTGGATGGCCTCTATGAGTGCATCTTGTGTGCATGCTGCTCGACATCGTGCCCAAGCTATTGGTGGAACGGCGACCGCTATCTTGGACCGGCCGTGCTGCTGCAGGCCTATCGCTGGCTCATCGACAGCCGCGATGAAGCGACTGGCGAGCGCCTCGATAACCTTGAGGACCCGTTCCGGCTCTATCGCTGCCACACGATCATGAATTGCGCGCAGACTTGTCCGAAGGGGCTAAACCCCGCAAAGGCCATCGCCGAAATCAAGAAGATGATGGTGGAACGCCGAATCTGAGACCAATGCCGTTGAACCTGCAGAAACGGGCGCCCTGAGCGCCCGTTTCATTTATTGCATGGGTTTCAGATTATCCCAGCTTGGCGTCCAGCGTTACTTCGATCGCACCGAGCGCCTTCGAAAGCGGGCAGGTTGCCTTGGCCTGTGCGGCGAGCTTGGCGAAGGTCGCGTCATCAATACCCGGAACTGTTCCGACGAGAGTAAGAGCGCTCTTGGTGATCTCGAAGCCGCCGCCGGCAGCAGGGCTGATTGTCACCTTGGCCTTGGCGTCGAGGTTCTCGGCCGGGGTGCCGTTCTCGGCGAGGAAATGGGACAATTGCATGGCAAAGCACCCGGCATGCGCCGCTGCCAGCAATTCCTCCGGATTGGTGCCGGACGTGCCGCTTTCGTCCTGAAAACGCGCCTTGAAATTATAGGGCAGGCTTTTGAGCGCGCCGCTTTGTGTGTCGAGCGTGCCTGAACCTTCCGTGAGAGTTCCCTTCCAGATTGCGGTTGCCTGTCTGTCCATTGGTATCTCCCTGATTTGATCTGGAGTGATGTCGAAAAGCGTTCCGCGCAAAGGCACGGTGTTTCCATCATAACCACCGCCCGGCATTATTCCATCGACTAATTTACCCAGCGCTTGCCTTGACGTAGAGATTGCCAATTTGCGCGGGATTTTTGGATCATGCATATTGTTCTGCTTGTGCTCGGGTTGCTGGGCGGCGGGGTTTTCTGGTGGTACAGGCTCATGTTCCTGGGCAGGGCGGCAAGCGACATCGCCGATGAGGCCGGGCGGATAAGGGGACATTTTCGGCGCCGAAAAATCAGGATGCAGGCGGAAAATTCGCCGCTCACTGCAATCAACGATCCGGTGCACGCTGCCGCTACCATAATTCTAGCTATTATCTCGGAAGACGAGATGATCGACGATCGGCATACCGGCGCGGTCAGAAAAGTCCTGCTCAAGGTCACAAATTGCCTGCAGGTTGACGAAGCGGTCATCTATGCCCGATGGGCATGCGACCAGATCGGCGATACAGTCACGGTGATTGAAAAAACCACGCCTTTCATCAATCAAAGATTGAGCGAAGTGGAAAAGTGCGAATTGCTTGATATGCTGGAAGAGACCGCTGCGGCCGTGCCTCCCACACAGCACTACAAGCAGCGGGTCAGAAAGCTCAGGCAAAGGCTTGGCTTTCAAGTCAACTGATCAACGACACCGAACAGGAAAACCCCGTGAAACTGAAAAAGCTTGGCCGGACGGATATAGACGTCACGGAAATTTGCCTCGGCACCATGACCTGGGGCGTGCAGAACACCGAAGAAGACGCACATCGACAGATCGACTATGCGCTCGATAACGGGATCAATTTCATGGATACGGCGGAGGTCTACGCCATACCGGCGAGTCCCGCGACCTTTGGCAAGACCGAGACCTATATCGGCACGTGGTTCAAGAAGACCGGCAAGCGCGACAAGTTTGTCCTCGCCACGAAGATCTCCGGTGGCGGCAATGGCTGGATCCGCGACGGTGCCAAACCGAGCCGGCGTTCGGTGCGCGAAGCCGTGGAGGGCAGCCTCCGGCGCCTGCAGACCGATTATATCGATCTCTATCAAGTGCATTACGCCGCCCGCGGCCACTATCATTTCGGTAACGGCTGGCACTATGCGCCGCACACGCAGAACAAGGCCGAGGTGCCCGTCCAGATCGAGGATGCGCTGCAGGGCCTCAACGATATGGTCAAGGAGGGCAAGATCCGCCACATCGGTCTTTCCAACGAAACCGCTTGGGGTATTGGCCAGTGGCTCAAGCTTTCCGAAAGGGAGAACCTGCCGCGCGTCGCCTCGGTGCAGAACGAATATGGCTTGCTGCAGCGCGCCTTCGATCTCGACCTTGCCGAACTCAGCCATCATGAAGACGTTGGCCTGCTCGCCTATTCCTCGCTGGCGTCCGGCGTTCTCACCGGCAAGTATCTCGATGGCAAGGTGCCTGAAGGGACCCGCGGCTCGATCCAGCCGGGCGGCCTGTGGCGTAACAATGAGCATTCGGCGCCGGCGGTGCGAGCCTATATCGATCTCGCGCACAAGCACGGTGTCGATGTGGCGCAGCTAGGCATCGCCTTTGCCCTCACCCGGCCATTCATGACCTCCGTCATAATTGGTGCGACGACGATGGAGCAGTTGAAGGTCGATATCGGTGCGGCAGACTTATCGCTCTCGCCGGAGATTCTGGCGGAGATCGAAGCTATTCATCGCCGCTTTCCGCGGCCGCTCTGATTTTTGCCCGGAATGTGCGCGGCTTTGCCGCGCACAATTCATTAAATTGCCTGCCCCTGCAACAGCTTTGGCGCCGAGGTCGAGAGGCCGGCAGCCTGGCGAATGAAGAAGCCCTTTAGGCGTGGCATGCGTTCGACAAGGCCGAGGCCGAAATCGCGCAAGGCGCGCACCGGCAAATTGTCATTCGAGAACAGCCGGTTTAGCACGTCGGTGGTGACGCCCATCTGCACCGTGTCGAAGCGTCGCCACGTCTGATAGCGCTCGAGTACGGCCACCGAGCCGATGTCGAGCCCCAGCCGGTCCGCATCCACAATCGTTTCGGCCAGCGCTGCCGCGTCCTTGAAGCCGAGGTTGAGCCCCTGTCCGGCAATCGGGTGGATGCCATGCGCCGCATCGCCGGCGAGGGCGAAACGCGGCTTGACGAAATCGCGCGCCAAGGTCAGACCGAGCGGGAAGGCCTTGCGCCCGCCTTCGACATGGAGTTCGCCAAGCTTGAGCCCGAACCGCTGCTCGAGCTCTGCTTCGAAAAGGAAATCATCCTCCTGGACAAGGCGCTCGGCATCTGCCGTCCGTTCGGTCCAGACCAGAGACGAACGGTTGCCCTTGAGCGGCAAGATTGCGAATGGACCGGCGGGCAGGAAATGTTCTTCAGCGCGGCCATGGTGCGGGCGTTCGTGGCTAACGGTGCAGACGATGCCGGACTGGCCGTATTCCCAATTGACCGTCTTGATGTTCGCCATGTCGCGCAGCCGCGACTTGACCCCATCAGCGGCAATCAACAGCCTCGTATCGAGGGTATTGTCACCGGAATGACGGACGGTGAGATGTGCCTCGCCATGCTCGAAACCTTCGACTGGCGCCCCTTCGATAAACGTGACGCCAAGCGCTTCGGCCTTCTTACGCAACGACGCATTGAGGATGCGATTTTCAACCATATGAGCGAAAGGCTCGCCGGGCTCGACCTCGCCATTGAATGTGAGGAACACCGGGCGCACGGGGTCAGATGTGCGCGAATCGGTGACGATCATCTCGGTGATAGGCTGTGCCTCTGGAAGTATCTCCTCCCAGCAGCCAAGCCGGTCGAGCATGCGGCTCGCCGCCGCTGCAATAGCCGAGGCACGCGTATCATTGCGCCACACGCCCTTGGGCGCCGCGTCAATGACAGTGACGCCAAGATGAGCGGCCGAAGATTTGAGGGCCACGGCAGTGGCAAGGCCGACATAGCCTGCACCGGCTATGATGATATCGGTCGTTCGTTGCGCCATGTTTGCCTCCTCTTGCCGCCACTGCAAACGCTTGACTTGTCGGTCCGTTCCTGTTGCAAGCGTCAGGTAAAACGCCTCGTAGGGAGATGACCGTCCATGTCCAAAGCCATGAAAGAGCTTTTGTCCATACTCGACCTTGAGACGCTTGAACACAACCTGTTTCGAGGTCGCAGTCCGCAGGTAGGCTGGCAGCGCGTCTTCGGCGGACAGGTCATTGGCCAGGCGCTGGTCGCAGCGCAGCGGACTGTCGATTCATCGCGCCATGTCCATTCCCTTCACGGCTATTTCATGCGTGCCGGCGACCCGAAAGTGCCCATCATCTATGAAGTCGATCGCATCCGCGATGGCTCCAGCTTCACGACCAGGCGCGTGGTCGCAATACAGCATGGGCATGCGATCTTTTCGCTCGAAGCCTCCTTCCAGATCGAGGAGGGCGGCCTGGAGCATCAGGTCCCACGTCCGCTCGATATTACGCCGCCGGAGCAACTGATCAGCGACAAGGATCTGAAGCAACAGTACCTGCAGAATGCACCTGAAAACATTCGCAGATATTGGGAGCAGGATCGTCCGATTGAATTGAAGCCGTTGTCGCTGACGCATTATTTCTCGCGCGAGAAATTGCCGCCGGAGCAAAACGTATGGATCAAGACGACGGGTCCGGTGCCGGCCGACCGGGCAGTGCAGGCAGCCGTCCTTGCCTATCTTTCCGACATGACCCTGCTCGATACATCGCTTTACGCGCATGGGCGCTCGATATTCGACCGCGACCTCCAGGTCGCGAGCCTTGATCACGCCATGTGGTTCCACCGTCCCTGCAACTTCGACGACTGGCTGCTTTATACGGCAGACAGCCCCAGCGCATCAGGCGCGCGGGGCCTTACCCGTGGCACTCTTTATGGCCGCGACGGCACCCTCATCGCCTCCACAGCGCAAGAAGGCCTAATTCGTGTGCATGCAAAGGTGTGAGATTTAACCAGCCACTTACATTTGCCTATTATTTAATCAGTGCACATGGAAAAATGTGCAATAGTACCATTTTGTGAAAAATACACATTAAATATCAAGTACTTAAATCTATCGTCCGATTCTGGCACGGAACTTGAATACTCCTGACCAGTCACCAATGGCGCATGCTTGAGGCGATGGGTCCAACGCGGTCATGCCTTCAGGTAATTCCACTCTGAAGGTGCCGCGCTAGCGCAGGGGTAGTTGAATGAAAATTGTGATGGCTATCATCAAGCCGTTCAAGCTGGATGAGGTGCGCGAAGCCCTCACCGCTGTCGGCATCCAGGGCCTGACCGTCACCGAGGTGAAGGGATATGGCCGCCAGAAGGGGCATACCGAAATTTATCGCGGGGCCGAATATGCGGTCAGCTTTCTTCCCAAGCTGAAGATCGAAATCGCAGTCGCGTCAGAACTCGTCGACACCGCGGTTGAAGCCATCACCACGGCTGCCAAGACCGGCCAGATCGGTGACGGCAAGATATTCGTCCTCAGCATCGAGCAGGCTGTTCGTATCCGCACCGGCGAAACCAATACCGACGCGCTGTGAATTAGGGGTTCAAGGAGAAAATAATGACAATTCTGCCAAGTTTGAAATCTGCGGCGCGCACTACCCTTCTGGGGTCGCTGGCGCTTTCAGCGTTCGGCGCGATCGCCGCCTTCGCCCAGGAAGCCGCTCCCGCTGCAGCGCCCGCCATGACGGTCGACAAGGGCGACACCACCTGGATGATGATCTCGACCGTCCTTGTGCTGCTCATGACCATTCCCGGCCTTGCCCTGTTCTACGGTGGTCTCGTCCGCGCCAAGAACATGCTTTCGGTACTCATGCAGGTATTCACGATCACAGCGGTCGTCATGCTGATCTGGGTGTTCTACGGTTACAGCCTTGCCTTCACCCCCGGTAACGCCTTTGTCGGCGGCCTTTCCAAGGCATTTCTTTCCGGCGTTAACGTCACCACGATGTCGGAAACCTTCTCGAAAGGTGTTGCCATTCCCGAGCTGGTCTATGTCTGCTTCCAGATGACCTTTGCCTGCATCACGCCGGCGCTGATCGTCGGCGCCTTTGCTGAACGCGTCAAGTTCTCGGCCGTGATCCTCTTCGTCATCCTTTGGGTAACGTTCGTTTACTTCCCGATCGCGCACATGGTCTGGTTCTGGGGTGGCCCGAGCGCCTATTCCGATCCGTCCGGCCTGATCTTCGGCTTTGGCGCTATCGATTTCGCCGGTGGTACCGTCGTTCACATCAATGCCGGCATCGCCGGTCTTGTGGGCGCCCTGATGATCGGCAAGCGTGCCGGCTACAAGAAGGACATCATGGCACCGCACTCGATGACGATGACCATGATCGGCGCCTCGCTGCTGTGGGTGGGCTGGTTCGGTTTCAATGCCGGCTCCAATCTGGAAGCCAATGCCTATGCCGGACTTGCCATGATCAACACCTTCGTCGCCACGGCCGCAGCTGCGGTCATGTGGATCATCCTTGAAGGTTGGCTGCGCGGCAAGGCCTCGATGCTCGGTGCAGCTTCGGGTGCAGTTGCCGGTCTCGTTGCGGTAACGCCCGCCGCTGGCTTTGTCGGCCCGATGGGTGCGATCGTCCTCGGCGCTTTCGTCACGTTGGTCTGCTACTTCTTCGTAGCCGTGGTGAAGAACAAGTTCGACTATGATGACAGCCTCGACGTCTTCGGCATCCACTGCGTCGGCGGCATCATCGGCGCGCTTGGAACCGGTATCCTTGTCAACCCGGCCCTTGGTGGCGCTGGTATTGTCGACTACTCGACCGCCGACTTTGCCGCTTCCTATGCAGGCACCGCAACCCAACTCTGGGCACAGTTCAAGGGCGTTCTCGTGACGCTGCTGTGGTCGGGCATCGGCAGTGCGATCCTGTACAAGATCGTCGACCTGGTCATCGGTCTGCGTGCATCGCCTGAGTCCGAGCGCGAAGGTCTCGACCTTACCTCGCACGGTGAAGCCGCCTACCATATGTAATCGGCAGAAGCGGCACATTGCCGTACTGACAAATGAGTGTGATGGGCCCGGAAATTCCGGGCCCATTTTGTTTTGGGTCAAACTTGTCACAATGCCTGTAGAAGCAAATTTGGCCCACTGCTTCCCATGGTTAATGCCCCCTTAACCATCGGCATCTTAACGTGAGAATCAAATCTGCGGCTGGGGCTCAGCCGCTGGGCATGCATTCACGCGGGGCAAGCATTCATGCGTCAAGGATATTCAGCCTCTTATGCCATCGATGGCGAACGGCACGGGTTGACCACCATATTCCGGCGGCAGATTCTCCTGCTTTGGGGGCTGGCGCTGTTTGGCTTCGTGGCCTTCGCCGTCGGAAGCCTCGCGACATGGAATGTCCTCGATCCGAGTTTCAGTCACGCGACGTCCAATCCGGTCCACAATGCGCTGGGCTATCCGGGCGCCGTGTTCGCCGATCTCGGTATGCAGTTCTTCGGCCTTTCCATGGTGGTGGCGTTGATGCCTGCGCTCTTCTGGGGCGGTTTTCTCGTTACCGGCCGCAGCATCGACCGTATGCCGAAGCGCGCCGTCGCCTGGTTCTGCGCTTCGCTGATGGCTGCGGCGATGGCCGGTTGCTTCGCCATACCCTCAAGCTGGCCCATGCCGATAGGACTCGGCGGTGTCTTCGGGGATATGGTCCTGAAGATACCGGCAATTTTTATCGGCACGTTTCCCCGGGGCGGGTTGGCAATGATCGTCGTTGCCGTGCTCATATTGCCCAGCCTCTGGGTGTTCGCTTTTGCCAGTGGAATTATCTATCGCGACAGCGAGCCTCCGGTCGCCAAGAAATCGACGCGCCACGTCGCCGATGAAGACGATTATGATGACGAGGACGACGATGAAGACGATCGCGAAGGCGGTGGTCTGCTTGCCCTCGGCGCCTTGACCCACTGGTTCCTGAGCGCAAAAGCGCTGTTCCGACGCCTGACCGGCCATAGCGGCGCAGGCAATCTGCGCGGACGCCAGCGAGCTGATGACTTCCTCGACGACGTTGGAGGCGGTAAGCAAAAAGCCGGTGGGAACGGCGTCCGCCGTGAGCCCGGCTTTGGCGATGCGGCGCCGCGCATAGAGGCTCCTTCGATCGACATCGGAAACGACGATTTCGACGCACGCTCGGCGCGATTTGATCCAGTAGCATTCAGTGATGACGACGAAGACGATGACGACTGGGCGCCGCAGGCCGCCCCGGCACGTTCCGCTCCGGCACGGCCTGTGACGGCGCGAATCGATACGCCGGCACCTGCACCGAAGGCTGGAGCGCGTGTTCAACGCGAAGCGCAGGCCTCGCTGATCAAGTCGGATGACTTCGAAATGCCGTCGCTGCATTTCCTCAGCGAGCCGAAAAATGTCGTCCGCAATCCGAGCCTCTCGAAGGAAGCACTTGAGCAGAATGCACGGCTGCTCGAGGGCGTGCTGGAGGATTTCGGCGTGCGCGGCGAGATTATCCACGTTCGCCCCGGCCCGGTCGTCACGCTCTATGAGCTTGAGCCCGCACCCGGCATCAAGTCGTCGCGGGTCATCACGCTTGCCGACGATATTGCCCGCTCGATGAGCGCCATCGCCGCGCGCGTCGCGGTCGTTCCTGGCCGCAATGCCATCGGCATTGAATTGCCCAACCAGACGCGCGAGATGGTCTATCTCAGGGAATTGCTGGCGAGCCGGGATTTTGAACAGACGAAGACCAAGCTCGCGCTTGCCCTCGGCAAGACCATCAATGGCGAGGCAGTCATTGCCGACCTTGCGAAGATGCCGCACCTTCTCGTCGCCGGCACGACGGGCTCAGGCAAATCCGTCGCCATCAATACCATGATCCTGTCGCTGCTCTATCGCATGACGCCCGAGCAGTGCCGTCTCATCATGATCGACCCGAAGATGCTGGAGCTGTCGATTTATGATGGCATCCCGCACCTTTTGACGCCCGTTGTCACCGATCCGAAGAAAGCGGTCGTCGCGTTGAAGTGGACGGTCAAGGAGATGGAAGACCGCTACCGCAAGATGTCGAAGGTGGGCGTGCGCAACATCGACGGCTTCAACCAGCGCGTCGAACAGGCACAGAAGAAGGGCGAGCGCATCGCCCGGACGGTCCAGACCGGCTTCGATCGGGCGACGGGCGAGGCCGTCTACGAGACGGAGGAGCTCGACCTGAAGCCAATGCCCTATATCGTCGTCATCATCGATGAAATGGCCGATCTGATGATGGTCGCGGGCAAGGATATCGAGGGAGCGGTCCAGCGCCTGGCGCAGATGGCGCGCGCCGCGGGCATCCATGTGATCATGGCAACGCAGCGCCCTTCTGTCGACGTCATCACCGGCACGATCAAGGCAAACTTCCCGACACGCATCTCCTTCCAGGTCACGTCGAAGATCGACAGCCGCACGATCCTTGGCGAGCAGGGCGGCGAGCAGCTGCTCGGCATGGGCGACATGCTCTACATGGCCGGCGGCGGCCGCATCCAGCGCGTGCACGGCCCGTTTGTCGGCGACGATGAAGTGGAGAAGATCGTCCAGCATCTGAAGCTGCAGGGCGTGCCGGAATATCTCGATTCGATTACCGAAGAGGATGACGAGGACGAAGGTGCTGGTCCGGCCGGAACGAGCAATCTCGAAGATTCGGACGATCCCTACGATCAGGCGGTCGCCGTCGTCCTGCGCGACAAGAAGGCGTCAACGAGCTATATTCAGCGCAGGCTCGGCATTGGCTACAATCGTGCCGCGTCCATTATCGAGCGCATGGAGCAGGAGGGTCTGGTCGGCCCGGCGAATCATGCTGGAAAGCGCGAAATTCTCGTGCCGACACAGGATGACGAGTTCTAGGATCGTGATTCCAGGCGCGTGCCGTAACACCAAGAATTTGCGGCGTTATGGAATGCTGCCCAGCGAGTTCCTATCTGTAAGGGGGCAGGGCGGTTACGTAACGTCCTTGCCTGGCTCACATTGAGGAACGGAAACGGTTTTGTGCCGTTTCTTAGCCACAGTGAAGCCAAACTGGGTTTCTAAATACCGTTCGACGATGACAGGAGATATGACCATGATGACGACCGCACCGTTTCGCGCAATTGGCTCGCTTATGAGAGCGTCGGCGGTCGCCTCGATGGTCGGTACCGCATGTGTTACCGGATTGGTGGCGGTTGCGACGCCGGCGCTGGCCCAAGCTGCGCCCGGCGGCGTCAGCGCTGCCCAAGAAATCGCCAACAAGTTCTCGGGCGTTAAGACCCTGACCGGCAGTTTCGTCCAGTTCGGCCCGCGCGGCGACCAGACGGAAGGCACCTTCTATATCGAGCGTCCGGGCAAGATTCGCTTCAACTACAACAAGCCCTCGCCCATCCGCGTCATTTCCGATGGACAGTCGGTGGTGATCAACAACCGCAAGCTCGACACCTGGGATCTTTACCCGCTGTCGAAGACGCCGCTGAAGCTGCTTCTCAGCGATTCGATCGACCTCTCCGGCGGTAAGGTAAAGTCGGTCAAGGAAGAGCCCGACATGACGACGATTGTCCTTGGCGACAAGTCGATCTTCGGCAATTCCACGATTACCATGATGTTCGATCCGAAGACCTCGGATCTGCGTCAGTGGACCATAACCGATGCGCAGGGCCTCGATACCACGGTTATGATCACCAATGTGCGCACAGGCGTGCGTTTCGCTGACGACATGTTCAAGATCGACTACACGCGCATTGCGATGAAGAAGTAATCACCGGCGGCTTGAACTCCGATTGATCTTTTGGCATGACCGCGCAGCACCTTTGCTGCGCCTCCCATGCCTTTCCGCGAGTGTTCATGCCCTTTTCCGTTGCCACCTGGAACATCAATTCCGTTCGTCTGCGCCTGCCGCTCGTCCTGCAGTTTCTGCGCGACTATCAGCCGGACGTTCTGTGCCTGCAGGAGACGAAGTGTCCCGACGATCTGTTTCCACGCGAGGCGCTGCACGCGGCAGGTTATGGCCATATCGAGATCAGCGGCCAGAAGGGTTATCACGGTGTTGCGACACTGTCGCGCCGGCCGCTGACGGAGTCGGCACGGGTTGGCTTTTGCGATATCGCCGACTGCCGGCATCTGAGCACAGTCGTCAGCGCAGGAACCAAGCGCCTGCGTATTCATAATTTCTACGTGCCTGCGGGCGGCGATGAGCCGGACCCCGCGATCAACCCGAAGTTCAAGCACAAGCTCGGCTTTCTCGACGAGATGAAGGCGATGAACGCCGTCTATGGCGACGGCCATGCCTCCCTGCTGGTCGGCGATCTCAACATAGCGCCGCTGGAGACCGACGTCTGGTCGCACAAGCAATTGTTGAAGATAGTCAGCCACACGCCCATTGAAACCGAAGGCTTGGAAGCCTTGCGCAAGAATGGCGGCTGGAGCGACCTCATGCGCCATCACATTCCCCCACACGAGAAAATCTACACGTGGTGGAGCTATCGTGCGATGGACTGGGAAGCGGCGGATCGCGGCCGGCGTCTCGACCATATCTGGGGATCACCCGACCTCGAAAATGACCTGACGGATATCACGGTCCTGCGCGAGGCGCGCGGATGGGACCGGCCGTCCGACCACGTCCCGGTCATCGCCCGCTTCAACCTGGATTAATACGGATACTTTAGCGCTCCTGGAACAGGTGCTCGTATTGTGTAATCGCGTCGATCAACTCGCTGATATCTGACGCGATCTTGTCGTGCAACGCGGCGGCGATCTCCGGATATTCCTCGAGAATGCGCCGGAACAGGGACCGGTTGAGGCGGATAACTTCTGTCTCCGCTTCGGCCATGGCGCTTGTCAGCCGTTTCGTCTGAGCAATGATCGCCATTTCGCCAAGCACGGCCCCAGGTCCGACCGTTTTCAGGATGACGCGTCCGGTCGTTCCCTCGCGAAAAAGCGAGATTTCGCCGCGGTCGATGACATATGCGCAATCGGCAGACTGACCTTCGCGGTAGAGTTCGCGTCCCTCTCTGAGGACAAGACGTTCCGTGCCGAAGGCAAGCAGTCGCAACTGGTCGCGCGTAAACGTCTCGAACAGCCCCACCGTCTCCAGTATGCGGATATCATCTTCAATTGCCATGCATGAACAGACATATACCTAGATTGGCCCCACCGGCATCAAGGAATGAGCTTGTATCCCCCGCTTTCCGTGACGAGTATGGTTGAATTCGAAGGATCGTGCTCGATTTTCTGGCGCAATCTGTAGACATGCGTTTCAAGCGTATGGGTGGTAACGCCGGAATTGTAGCCCCAAACTTCTTCGAGAAGCACATCGCGTGTAATGACCTTCCCGCCGGCGCGGTAGAGGTATTTGATGATCGCGACCTCCTTTTCCGTCAGCCGGATCTTGCCGCCCTTGGCATCGATGAGCATCTTCTGCCCGGGCTTGAACGTATATGGCCCGACGACAAACGTAGCGTCCTCGCTCTGCTCATGCTGGCGCAACTGGGCCCGGATGCGGGCCAGGAGCACGGCGAATCGAAACGGCTTGGTTACATAGTCGTTGGCGCCCGATTCGAGCCCGAGAATTGTGTCGGAATCAGTGTCGTGCCCGGTCAACATTATCACCGGCGCCTTGAAGCCGCCCTTGCGCAGAAGCTTGATCGCTTCGCGTCCGTCCATGTCGGGCAGACCTACATCCATGATCAGCAAATCGACGACGCCGTTCCGTGCAGCCTGTACGCCCTTGGTCGCGTTGTCTTCCTCGATGATCTGGAACTCCTCGTAGAGCCCGAGTTGCTCGACCAGAATGGCTCTCAGATCCGCATCATCATCAACGATCAGAATAGTACGCGCTGTCATCAGATCTCCCGCAAGTGCAAAGAAGTGATTGGAATTTAAGTCGAATTACGGAGGAAAGAAAGGGGATCGACTTGATATTGCCTGTGAGGCGCATCAGTCTGACACAAAAAGGCTTTTTATGAGGCAATCATGAGTCGAAAGCGGTTGCTGGTCATCGATGTACGCCCCCGCCCCGGTCATGCCACACAGGGGCAACTCATCGCCGGCGGAATGGTGCTGCGCTGTGCTCTCGGACGCGGCGGAATCACGGCTTTCAAGCGGGAAGGCGATGGCGGGACGCCCTTGGCGCAGATGCGATTGCTCCATGGCTACAAGCGCCCGGACAAGCGCGTTCAAGGAGGTCTTGGCCTTAAGCTGCGAGCCCTGCGCCGAAATGACGGGTGGTGCGAAGTCGGCAACGACCGCAACTACAACCGGCATGTGCGTATTCCCTATGGCGCAAGTCACGAGACCCTGTGGCGCGAGGACGACCTCTATGATGTGTGTATCGTCATGGACTGGAATATCCGGCCGCGGCTGCGGGGCAAGGGCAGCGCCATTTTCTTTCACCTGGCGCGGCCGGACTATACGCCGACGCAAGGTTGTATCGCTTTGAGTCGCGGCGACATGGACAGGCTCTTGCCGCACCTGTCGGATCAGACGGTTATTCGCGTACGGCGGTAAAGGCTACGCAAAGCGCCACACGGTGGTGCGCTTGACCTCTGCATCTTCAAGGACGCGTGTCACCGGCACGGTATAAACCGCGAGCTCATGCAGCAGGTTCTTCGGGAAATAGGAACGGCCGGGATCGCCGACGATGACTTCGGCACCGCGCGTAGCGAGGCTGGTAAACCAGGGGATCAATTGATCCGCAAACGCCTTGTCGTAAAAGACATCACCGGCGAGGACAACGTCCCAGCCGCCGTCGCTGCCGATCAGGTCGTCTCCCCGAGCTTCCAGGGAAACGCCGTTGGCAGTCGCATTGATTGCGATAGCCGGCAACGCGAACGGATCAATGTCGCAGGCAACCACGTGCCGAGCGCCGGCCAGCGCCGCCGCAATGCCGACAAGCCCGGAACCCGAAGCGAAATCGAGGACGTTCTTGTCCCTTACGCTCGCCGGATGGTCCAGCACATAGCGCGCCACTCCCTGGCCGCCGGCCCATGCAAAAGCCCAGAAGGGCGGGGGAAGGCCGAGCGTCGCGAGTTCCTCTTCGGTCCGGTGCCAGAGATCATGTGCCTCATCGGCGAGATGAAGCTTGATCTCAGGAACATGCGGCGGCGATTGCAGCACTGTATTGTTCAACACAAATTGGCGGAATCGATCGCTTCCGGGGTCGAGAACGGGCGCCTCCGCAGCGGTCATTCCGGTGCGGGCGTCAGGCCGCCCATGCGGCAGACTTCGACCCATTCGTCGGGCATGACCGGCTGAACCGATAGCCGCATCGAGGTGACCAACGCCATCTTGGCGAGCTTCGGGCTCGCCTTGACGTCCTTGAGCGAAACCGGATTCGGCACGTCCTTGACGGCGCGGATATCGACGCATTCCCAACGTGGGTCGTCCGTACTCGAATCATGATGGGCTAGCGCGCAGACTTCGACGATGCCGACAATATCGAGGCCTTCGTTCGAGTGGTAGAAGAAACCCTTGTCGCCGATCTGCATCGCCCGCATGTTATTACGGGCCTGATAGTTGCGCACGCCCGTCCATTCGGTACCCTTGGCGCCGGCAGCCTTCTGCTTTTCCCAGGACCATGCGTCAGGTTCGGATTTGAACAGCCAGAATGCCATATTGGACCTCGCTTAACCGTTTACCGGATTTTTGATGGCCCAGTTCCATGGGCGAATGTCGACCGAGGCGAAAAGGCCCGCCTTGGCGTAAGGATCGTTGGCCGCAATATCCTTTGCGGCGGCAAGATCGCCGGCCTCAATCACAACGAGGCTGCCATTCGGCTTGGCGTCATCGCCGAGGAAGGGACCGGCAAATTTCAGCCGGTCGCCAAGGCCCGCCAGATAGTCGAGGTGCGCGGCGCGCGTATCGAGCCGCACCTGCAGGTGATCGGGTTTGTCGTTGCAAAGCAGTGCGTAAAGCATTCATGTCTCCCAATTCTCATCAGGCCAGCAGCCTAGTCTTCGGTCTTCAACGGCCGGGAAAGCAAGGCTTCCATGGCTTCGTATATGGTGATGTGACGATCGAGTATCCGCGCCACGGCGGCGATGATCGGCGCTTCGATACCGTGTTTCATTGCAAGTTCGGCTGCGATGGCGGCTGTGGCGACGCCTTCAGCCAGCGGTCTCGCCGACAAGTCTTCTCCACGTCCGAGCGCAAGCCCGTAGGAATAGTTGCGCGATTGCGGGGTCGAGCAGGTCAGCATGAGATCGCCGAGACCGGACAAACCCATGATCGTCTCCGGCCTGGCGCCGAGTGCCTGGCCGATCCGGCGCAGTTCGACGAATCCACGGGTCACGAGAGCTGCCTGCGCGCTCGCCCCATAGCCGCGCCCCACCGCCGCACCTGCAGCAATGGCGAGGACATTCTTGAGCGCGCCGCCGATCTCCACCCCTATCAGGTCATCCGTCGAATAGCAGCGGAAAGTCGGGCCAGAGAGCGTCGAGGCAATACGATCTGCGATGGCCTGGTCGGCTCCGGCGACGGTCACCGCCGTCGGCAACCCCTTCGCGACATCGCTGGCAAAGCTTGGGCCGGACAGCGCGGCGATCGTCTGGCCGGGCAAAGCTCTTGCAACGACTTCCGACATCAGGAGGCCGCTCGTCCGCTCGATGCCCTTGGCGCAGATCACAAACGGCACGCCGGACGGAATGCTGCCGTTGAATTCACCAATGACGGCGGACAGCGCTTGTGCCGGAACCACACAAAGAATGAAGTCGCTGTTTGCCAGAACCGAAGCGGCATCAGTGCTCGCTCTCAGTGCCGGATGCAGGTTGATCCCAGGAAGGTAGCGATCGTTGCGATGGTCGATATTGATCGCGTCGACCGTCGCCGCATCGCGAGCATAGAGCCGGACATTCATGCCATTGCCGGCTGCCATCGTGGCAAGGGCCGTCCCCCAGGCCCCGCCACCCAAGACCGCGATATTCACGCCCGAAGTCATGCCTTGGCGCCTCGGCGCCCCGCACCGATCAACGGCGCAGATCGCAGATCGAGCGGCCAACGCGACCGCGGTGCGATGTCGAGAGGGTCGGCGGCATTCTGTTTCGCCCGCTCGGCTCCGGCCCAGGCGATCATTGCGGCGTTGTCGGTGCAAAGCGCCATGGGCGGCGCGATAAAGCGAAAGCCATGCTCGGCGCAAAGTCGCTGCAGGCCATCGCGGATAATCTTGTTGGCGGCGACTCCGCCGGCAACGACCAGCGCGGGCGCGGCAACATCCGGAAAGCGATGGCGGAACAGGGCAAGCGAGCGCGCAACGCGATCATCGAGCGTGTCCGCGACTGCACTCTGAAAGGCGGCGCAAATGTCGTTGACGTCCGCCTGTGACAACGGCTGCAGCGATGTGGCGAGTTGGCGTACAGCGGTCTTGAGCCCCGAAAAAGAGAAATCCAACCGTTCCTCGCCTTTGAGCGGGCGCGGCAGGAGGAAGCGCGCCGGATCGCCAAGACGGGCCGCTTTTTCCACCTCCGGTCCGCCTGGGTAGGCAAGCCCGAGGAGTTTGGCCGTCTTGTCGAAGGCTTCGCCAAGCGCGTCATCGATGGTCGTGCCGAGCCGCTCATAGTCGCCGAGACCCTTCACCAGCACCATTTGCGTATGTCCGCCGGAGACGAGCAGCAGCAGGTAGGGAAAGTCGATCTGGTCAGTGAGCCGGGGGGTTAGCGCATGACCTTCCAGATGGTTGATCGCGTAAAACGGCTTGCGGCCGGCCATGGCGATGGCCTTGCCGGTCATCAATCCAACGATCAGTCCACCGATCAGGCCGGGGCCCGCGGTTGCGGCGACGGCATCGATATCATCGAGCGACATCTGCGCCTCATGCAGCGCCTGGCCGATTAAACGGTCGAGGACTTCGACATGGGCGCGCGCAGCGATCTCGGGCACAACGCCGCCATAGGGTGCGTGGTCGTCAATCTGGCTGAGAACGACATTCGACAGGATGCGGCCGCGGCCGTCCGCGTCGCGCTCGACGATGGCGGCGGCCGTTTCGTCACAACTTGTCTCAATTCCCAGAACACGCATAGATAAACCTGATATCCTTCGCCGCATTGCCGGTCGAATAAAACTTCGCTAGGCAGACGTTCTATTCGAGATCGCGTAACACGGACAGCAGCCAATGCAAACAAAAACGCTCAAGATCGGTACACGTGGGAGCGCGCTCGCGCTCGCACAAGCCCGTGAGACGCGCAGCAGGCTGATGCAGCACCACGGAATGCGCGAAGAGGACATCGAAATCGTCGTTATTTCGACGTCCGGCGACCGGATACAGGATCGTCCGCTGGCCGAAGTCGGCGGCAAAGGTCTCTTTACGCTTGAGATCGAAGAGCAGCTTGCCGACGGCCGGATCGATCTTGCTGTCCACTCTTCGAAAGACATGCCGACCTTCCTGCCGGAAGGGCTGCATCTGTCGATTTTCCTCGAGCGAGAAGATCCACGCGACGCGTTGATCGGGCGTTCGGTGAAGACCCTCCTCGAATTGCCGCAGGGCGCGGTCGTCGGCTCAGCATCGCTGCGCCGCCAGGCCCTCATCCGGCGCGTGCGTCCGGACCTTAAGGTCATCAATTTCCGCGGCAATGTGGAAACCCGCTTGCGCAAGCTTGCGGACGGCGAGGTGGATGCGACATTCCTTGCCTATGCAGGCTTGCGGCGGCTCGGATTGGGCGAAGTCGTGACCGAACTTATGGATGTGAGAGCCTTTCCGCCAGCGCCCGGCCAGGGCGCGATCACGGTGGAAAGCCGCATCGGCGACGAACGCGTGGACAGCCTGCTCGCGCCGTTGAATCACCTCCCGACATCGACAGCGCTTGCCTGCGAGCGGGCGTTCCTTGGAGCGCTTGACGGTTCCTGCCGCACGCCGATCGCCGGCCTCGCCACGGTTTCTGACGACAGGCTCTCCTTCCACGGCATGATCCTTTTGCCGAACGGCAGTGAGGCACACGAGGTGTCGGGCGAGGGTGCACTGGCTGATGCCGCCGAGATTGGCCGAGAGGCGGCCCAGCGCGTGCGTGCGCGGGCTGGCGCGCACTTCTTCACGGATTGGCTTTGATGAAGACGGTTCTGGTCACGCGGCCCCAGCCCGGAGCGACCAGAACCTCCGAGCGCCTGCTGTGCAGCGGGTTCCTGCCGCTCGTATTGCCGCTCACAAAAATTGTTCCTCTCGACGCGTCGAGGCCAAAGGTGAAGTTTTGCGCCGTCGCCGTGACGAGCGCCAGCGCATTGCGTGAAGCTTCCGACGAACTGCTGCGCCCGCTCCTCAAAGTGCCGTGTTTCGTTGTCGGCGAAGCGACAGCCGCCGCCGCGCGAGCGCGGGGTTTTGAAACGGTGACGACAGGCGACGGGGACGGAGCAACGCTCGCTCAAATCGTGATCGAGGAACTGCCATCCGGCGGATGCCTCCTCTACCTGACCGGTAAGGTCCGCTCGCCGGATTTCGAACAGAGCCTTCGCAAGTCCGCAATCCATTTCCGCTGCAGTCTCACCTACGATACGGTTTCAGTCAGTTATAAAACTGAATTTTTGCACGATTTTTTTTCCCAGAAGCGTATCGATTCCTGTCTGATCTATTCGCGTTGGGGCGCCGAACTATTTGCAGCTTTGGCAAGTCGGCCAGAGCTGGTTCAAAACTTTGATAACACAGCAATATTCTGCCTATCGCAACGAATTGCCGACGTGCTGACGGATTGGAAGCAGGGGCGGGTTTACGCCGCATCGAAGCCGGAAGAAGGCGCTTTGTTGCAACTCATGCGCGAAGCTTAAGCGGGAGACACCTTCAATTCGCCAATATTGGCCGTTTCGCAGCAGGAACTTCCTTGCTAGCGTGGCGTTCACCCGCTTTTGATCACGAAAGAGACAGCTCATGGCAAAATCGTCCGTTCCACGTCATTCGAAATCCGCCCGCAAGCCGGTGACGATCGATTTGGAGCCGTCGGCCGTCAGCAAACCCGAAGCAAAGGCCAAGGAAACACCTGCCGCGGAGCCCGTGGGTTTCGATCCAGCAGCTATTGGACCGCAAACCGCCCCGATCCTGGAGGCGGCTGAAGAGGCGGGCGAGAAGCCCGAGCTAACCTCGACGGGAAGTTCAGCGCAGCCAGAGCAATCGTTTGGTCGCGCCAGCGCTGCGAGACCCGCTTCTGAAACATCGTCCGCGCCGGTGCCAAATTCCGGTGATCAGTTCGGCCGGATTGCTGCGGGCGTCATTGGCGGTTTGGTGGCCCTGGTAGGAGTTTCCTCCTTGCAGTGGGCGGGACTGATGCCGTCGCCGAAAGCCGACCTTTCAAATCTAGAACAACAGATAGCGGCCTTGCAAAGAACGCCGCCATCACCCGACCTCGGCGATGGTGCTGAACTGGCGCTCAATGGTGCGGTGGAAAATTCCAAGAATGCCGTGGAACAGGTTTCGGCGCTTGCCCATGAGATGAGCCTGATCAAGCAGAGTGTTGATGAGGTCAAGAAAAGCGTGAGTGCCGCCGGTTCGGCCGATACGAGTGCCATTGACGCGCGCATCGCGGCGCTTGAGACCAAGCTCAACGCGAGCCAGCAGCAGGTCGAGCAGGCATCAGCTGCAACCGACAGGTTGGCGGCGCTCGAAGCCAAGGTCAATGATACGTCAGGCCAGGCCAATATGGCGTTGGCGATGGCCGCCACCGGACTGAAAGCCGCGCTCGATCGCGGCGCGCCCTTTACCGCCGAGCTTGATACCTATGCGGCCGTGGCACCGGCCACAGAAAATATCGAGAGCCTGCGCGCTTTTGCTGCCAAGGGGATACCGACGGTCGGAACGCTTGCGACGGAGTTCGGCGACGTGGCGGCAAAGATCGTGGCGACCACCCGGACCGTCGATCCGAATGCCAGCATTCTCGACAGACTCTGGGCGAGCGCCGGAGGTCTGGTCGAAGCGCGGCCGGTTGGCATGGTTGCCGGCGACAGCGTTGATGCGATCACGGCGCGCATCGAAGCCAACCTTGGCACTGCCAATCTTGGCGGGGCCATAGCGGAATGGGAAAAACTGCCGGATAGCGCCAAGTCAGTTTCGGCCGATTTCGCGGAGGCCATGAAGGCCCGGCAAAAGGCCGACGAGGCGCTTGCGAAGGCTCTGTCCGATGCGCTTGCCGGGGCAAAGGCCCCCGCGGCTTCAAACTAGGAGTTCACGACGATCATGGCGCGTCTTCTTACATTCATCTTTGTCGTTCTGCTTCTCGGTATCGGATTTGCGTGGCTCGCCGACCGGCCCGGCGATCTGTTGGTCACTTTCGGCGGCATGCAATACAAGGTAACGCTGATGGTCGCTGCGTCGGCCGTTGTTGCAGTCGTGGCCGCTGTGATGCTGACCTGGTGGGCGATCAAGAGCCTCGTCGCATCACCCTATGCCTTGCGCCGGCATTTCCGGGCGCGCAAGCGTGATCGCGGCTATCAATCGCTTTCGACCGGGTTGATCGCGGCGGGTGCCGGCGATGGACCAACAGCATTGCGGATGGTCAAACAGGCGGAGAAGCTTTTGAATGTCGACCAGGAACCGTTGATCAAGCTGCTTGATGCCCAGGCGGCAATGCTCGAAGGGCGCGCCGACGATGCGCGGGCAAAATTCGAGGCCATGCTGGATGATCCCGAAACGAAGCTGCTTGGCCTGCGCGGTCTCTATCTGGAAGCGCAGCGTCTCGGGGCGAGGGATGCCTCGCGCCATTATGCCGAGGAGGCTGCGCAACTCGCACCCAACGTCGAATGGGCAACGTCGGCGGCACTCGGCCAGAAGACAACCCACGGCGACTGGGACGGAGCGCTGGCGCTTCTCGAGAAGCAGAAGGCAGGCAAGCAGATCGACAAGGATCAGGTGAAGCGGGAACGGGCGGCGCTGCTGACCGCCAAGGCCATAGATCTCTTCGATGCAGATCCCGTCAGCGCACGGCCGATCGCAATCGAGGCCAACAAACTGGCGCCGGATTTGATCCCGGCTGCGATTATCGCGGCCAAGGTTTTGTTTCAGCAGAGCGAACTTCGCAAGGGATCGAAGATCCTCGAATATGTCTGGAAGAAACAGCCGCACCCGGACGTCGCCGAGACGTTCGTCCACGCCCGGCTTGGCGATTCGGCCATCGATCGGTTGAAACGTGCACGCCACCTCGCGGCGCTCTATCCGCACCACCCGGAATCCAATCTCGCCATTGCCAATGCTGCCCTTGCGGCTGGCGAACTCAGGGAAGCGCGTGAAGCTGCCGAGGCTGTTTTGCGCAGTGCGCCGCGCGAGAGCGCCTACCTGCTGCTCGCCGATATCGAGGAAGCGCAAACCGGCGACCAGGGCCGCGTGCGGCAGTGGCTTTCGCGGGCGGTCAAGGCGCCCCGCGATCCCGCATGGACGGCCGACGGCTATGTATCCGACCAATGGGCGCCCGCGTCGCCTGTCACCGGCAAGCTCAACGCCTTCGAATGGAAGGTTCCGGTGGAGCAACTTGGGCCTGTGATCGATTACCAGCGCGAATTCGACGAAGCGATGGCCGAAACGCCGGCGGCATCCGCGCCACCTCGCGAAGATGTGAAGCCGCTGATACCTCCAAGGATCGAAGGCCGCGGCAATGCCGCCGCAAAGGTGTCGCGCGACGATGCGGATGTCGTGGATGCAGAGATCGTCCAACTCCAGCCAGCGCCAAAGCCAGAGGAAGATGTAGCTTCGAAGACGCAACCTGCGGAAAAAACAGCGAAAATGCCGCCGACCCCGGACGAACCCCAGCAAGACGCTGAACTCGTCATCCCGGTCCCGGATGATCCGGGCGTGCGTCCGGAATATCAGGAAGAGCGCGCAAACAAGAAGTTCCGGCTGTTCTAGTTGCGAGTTGGCAGTCGTGCTCGCCTTTTGCGGCAACTTGTACAGTGACAGGACCGTGCCTCCCACGCTATCTGTTGACTGATCTTCCCTCCCACAAGATACCGAAAGACTCTATATGCTCGATCGCCTCGTGACATTCTTCAAGGCCCTGCCGTCCGGAGAAGGCGACAAGGATCATTTTTCTAAGAACGATCCGCGGCTGGCGGCTGCGGCGCTTCTGTTCCACGTCATGGACGCTGATGGTGAACGGCGCAAATCTGAGCGCAAGCGGGTTTCGCAGTTGATATCGGAAGCCTACGGCCTGAAAGGCGAGGCCTTGAAGCGTCTTCTCGACGATGGCGAACAGGCCGACCAGGAGGCCGTCGATCTTTACAGCTTCACCAGCATCATCAAGCGCAATCTTGACGAAGAGGCGCGCATTCGTTTCATTGAACTCATGTGGGATGTAGTCTATGCCGACGGCACCGCGCACGAACTGGAGGACAACGTGGTCTGGCGCGTGGCGGAGTTGATCGGTGTATCGACGCGTGATCGCGTGACCATGAAGCAAAAAGCTGCCGAACGCGCCAAGCAGCCGGTTGTCGAGGAATAGGATCGGAGCGAATGTTCCAGACGGACTGGATGGAAAACAGGCAGCCGCAGCGGCCGAAGATCCTTACGGTTCTGCATCAGGAACGTTCAAGTCCGGGCCGCGTCGGCCATCTTTTGATTGAATCGGGTTTCGCACTCGATATCCGCAGGCCGCCGCTCGGCGACCCGCTTCCGGAAACGCTGGAAGACCATGCCGGCGCCGTCATTTTCGGCGGCCCGATGAGCGCCAACGATCCCGATGATTTCGTCCGCACCGAAACCGATTGGCTGGCCGTCCCGCTCGCCGAGGACAAGCCTTTCCTTGGCATTTGCCTCGGTGCGCAGATGCTCGCCAATCATCTTGGCGGCAAGGTTGGGCCGCACCCGCAAGGCCTCGTCGAAATTGGCTGGTATCCGCTACAGGCAACCGAAGCCGGCAGCGCCCTGATGGACTGGCCCTCGATGGTTTATCATTTCCACCGCGAGGGTTTCGAACTGCCGCAGACCGCCACGCTGCTTGCGACAGGCGAAAGCTATCCCAATCAGGCCTTCCGCTATGGCAACAATGCCTGGGGCGTCCAGTTCCATGCGGAGCTGACCCGCGCGATGATGCAGCGGTGGGTTGTTCGCGGGTCCGAGCGTTTTGCACTCTGCGGCGCCCAGCATGGAAGGGCGCATCTCGAGGGCCGCATGATCCACGATGCCGTGCTAAAGGTCTGGCTGCACGGCTTCCTGGCGACGATCTTTGGCGTTCCGGCCCCGTCTAACAAGCTGTCCCGGCGAGACGTGCTCTAGGTTCTGCCCTGAAGATTGCGCGCCTTGCGCAATTGCGGAAACCAGTAGGCCCAAAGACCGGCAACCGCGACAGTGCCGATGCCACCGAAGACTACGGCAGGTATGGTGCCGATCAGCGAGGCCATGATGCCGGCTCGGAATTCACCGAGTTCGTTGGAAGCCCCGACGAAGACCATGTTAACCGCATTCACCCGGCCACGGACATGATCTGGCGTCCACAATTGCAGCAGCGTTTCGCGGATATATACGCTCACCATATCGGCGGCACCCATCAGGGCGAGAACGACGATCGATAGCCAGGCGATGTTCGAAACGCCGAACATGATCGTCAGCAGGCCGAAAAGCGCGACGAAGGCAAACATGATTATCCCGGCGTGATCGCGGATCGGGTGACCGGTGAGCCACACGGCGGTCAAGATAGCACCGATCCCCGGCGCTGCGCGCAGCATGCCTAGACCCCAAGGCCCAAGTTGCAGGATGTCGCGGGCATAAACCGGCAATAGGGCGACTGCGCCGCCGAGAAGCACGGCGAAGAGATCGAGCGAGATAGCGCCGAGGACCACCTTCTCCTTCCAGATATAGTGAAAGCCGGCAAGGAGCGTCTGCAATGAGCGTGTTTCGGAAAGCGTATGCTGGGCCGGCTTTGGAATGGCGAATGTACAGGCGGCGGCCGCCGCAAGCATGGCGCTCGCTATGCCATAGGCGACGATCGGCGAAATGCCGTAGAGCAAGCCACCGACGACCGGACCAACAATCGCGGCAATCTGCCATGCAGACGAATTCCAAGAGACGGCGTTGGAGAAATCCTCAGTCGGGACGAGGTTGACGACGAGCGACGCGGACGCCGGTCCAAGGAAGGCGCGGCCAATGCCAAAGCCCGCAAGAATGACGAAAACCAGTGCCGGCGAAAACATGTGAGCGATGGTGAGAAGGAGCAGCAGCACGGCGCAGACGAGTTCGACGCAGAGCGAAAGGCCCATGATAAGCCGGCGCCCGAAGCGGTCGGCCGCTGCACCCGTGATCAGCACCAGGAGCAGGGATGGGGCAAATTGCACAAGCCCGACAATGCCGAGATAGAAGGGATCGCGCGTCAGGTCGTAGATCTGCCAGCCGACCGACACGCTGATAATCTGGATGGCAAAAGAGCCGCAAAAGCGGGCTAGCCAATAGAGCGTGAAGGACGAATGGCGAAAGGCGGCGTAGCGGTCATGCGCCGCTGTCGTTTCTGGCGAGGACATTTTGCTTGAAAGGCTCCGGAATCTGGAGGCCCTTTTAAACCAGTTCGAACCGAAATGGGATAAGCAATTGCGAAATAATCCAAGGAGGGCCGGCGAGCCGGCCCTCCTTGTGATCGTTGAAGGTCAATCCTTCCCGAGCAAGGCTTTCCAGATGATCGCGCCGAGCGCGGCACCAATCAGGGGCGCAACCCAGAACAGCCACAGCTGGCTGAGCGCTGCCGTCTCGGCAAACAGGGCGACACCGGTCGAACGTGCCGGGTTAACCGACGTATTGGTGACCGGGATCGACACAAGGTGGATCAGTGTCAGGCCGAGGCCAATGGGGATAGGCGCAAATCCGGCCGGTACTGCAGCCGATGTCGCCCCGAGGATGATGATGAGAAAGAAAGCGGTCATGACGATCTCGATCACCAGCGCCGAAGTGAACGTGTATTTGCCGGGCGAAAGATCGCCATAGCCGTTAGACGCGAACCCTCCAACGGCAAAATCGGCCTTGCCGGAGGCAATGAGATAAAGCACTGCGGCAGCGACGATGGCGCCCGCCAGTTGGGCGACCCAATAGGGAATGACGTCCTTGAATTCGAACCGGCCGGCAATGGCAAGTCCAAGTGACACGGCGGGATTAAAGTGTCCGCCGGAGATACTGCCGACGGCAAAGGCCATGGTAAGAACCGTAAGACCAAAGGCCAATGCAACGCCAAGCAAACCAATACCGACAGCTGGAAATGCTGCCGCAATAACAGCGCTGCCGCAGCCACCGAGTACAAGCCAAAACGTTCCGAAGAATTCGGCAGATAGTTTATTCAGCATGGAAACCCCCTTAAATAAAAAATCTAAACAAAATAGATCGAATCATGTGAGCAAAGTTAATTACGTTTTTTAACTCAATAATATTTCCACACAAGTGGTGTCTCAGGGGGTGTGGTAGTTGTAATCATCAAAGTACTAAATCTATACTACGTTAGTATAATGAATAATCATCGCAAAGCGCCATCACTACGACGGCCTCTTGCCCCTAGCCGGGTCAATCGCTACATGTCGGCGTGACTGTTAGGAGAAACGAATGCTCGCCCTCATCCGCACCATCGATCTTGCCCTCGATATCTACACCTGGATCATTATCGCCAGCGCCATTTTCTCGTGGCTTTACGCCTTCAACGTCATTAATTCGAGCAACCGGTTCGTTGCTTCCGTCGGCGATTTCCTGTTCCGCGTCACCGAACCGGCGCTGCGCCCGATCCGCCGCTTCCTGCCTGATCTTGGAGGCATCGACATATCGCCGATCGTGCTCCTGCTGATCATCTTCTTCATCCGCCAGCTGTTGTGGACGACAATCGCGCCGTTGCTGGTTTGATCGACCGGCAGAGCTGCTTCCGCAAGATGACGGACGGCGTCCTCGTATTCGTACGTTTGACGCCTAAATCCGCAAAGGATGCGGTCGAAGGGGTGGCGCTTGCAGCGGATCTGCACGCTCACCTGAAGGTGCGCGTTAGGGCAGTGCCCGAGGATGGCAAGGCGAATGCGGCGCTGGAAAAGCTTCTGGCCAAGGAGCTTGGCGTTGCGACAGGTGAGGTAGCGCTCGTAGCGGGAGCGACATCCCGGCTCAAGCAGATAAAAATCCTGGGCGACCCGCACGCATTGGCTCCGAAGCTCGAAGCGCTGGGATCGCCCAAGGCATAGTTTTTACGAGGCGGTCTTGGCCTTGTGGCGCTCCATGGCCTCGGTGATGAGCTGGCGGGCGGCATCTTCATCGCCCCAGTCACCAATCTTCACCCATTTGCCGGGCTCGAGATCCTTGTAGTGCTCGAAGAAGTGCTGGATCTGCTTGAGGGTGATATCCGGCAAGTCCGTGTAGTTGTGAACCTTCTCGTAGCGAAGGGTAAGGTGCGGAGAGGGAACGGCGATGATCTTCTCGTCCTGGCCCTTATTGTCCTCCATGACGAGAACACCGATTGGGCGGACATTGATGATGCTGGTCGGCATCAGCGCGCGCGTGTTGCAGATCAGAACGTCGATCGGGTCGCCGTCGTCCGACAATGTGTGCGGTACGAAGCCGTAATTGCCCGGATAAGTCATCGGCGTGTGCAGGAAGCGATCGACAAACAGCGCGCCGGAATCCTTATCGAGTTCGTACTTGATCGGCTGACCGCCGACCGGAACTTCGATGATCACGTTGACGTCTTCGGGGGGATTGTTGCCGACGGGAATGGCATCGATGCGCATATTTTTAGAGTCCTTGTTGGTTTGGGAGTGCTGTACTGACTTTTAGGAGCCGGCGCAACAAGAGCGTCGCCTGAGCCGCGGCGAGCGCATGAGAGGCCGCCCTTGCGGCCGGTAAAGAAGTGGAGCGACTTCAGTCTTAACGGCTGGCATTGCGGAAGCCGTCAATTCCACACGAAGGCGAGTTTCTTCAAGGTCTTGCCTTCGAAACATTCGACCCCTTCGGCGATATCGCGGCCGCCGGCGCCCTCGTAGAATGAGGTGGCAAGGCCATTGTCTTCGAGCGCCCAGACGACCAATCCTTTCATCCCCTGGTCGACCAGGCTGCGCTTTGCCGCGCCGAGAAGTCGTGTGCCAAGGCCAAAGCCCTGATATTCCGGCCTGATATAGAGCTCGTAGACCTCGCCCTTCTGCGGCAATTGCCGTGTGCGATTTGGCCCAAGGGTCGCATAGCCAGCCACCACGCCGCCAATGTCCGCAACAAGTATTTGCGTCGAGCGCTGGATGGCGCGCGCCCACCACGCCGATCCGCGGCGCTGCAGCATGGTATTGAGCGCGCGATGCGGAATGATGCCGGTATAGGCACCTCTCCAGGCGGCAACATGAATGTCCGAAATCGCCTCGGCGTCGGCCAGTTTAGCCCGTCTTATCTCGATCACATGGGTGTTCATGGTTTCTTAACCATAGACCCGAGGGCCGACCTTGGGCAACTGGGATCGCGACCGAAATTTGGCTGAGTTTACGAAAAAGAAAGGGCGACCAAATGGCCGCCCTTGCAATTGGATATTTGGTCCGGCTGGCTTATGCCGCGCCGGCGGTCTTGCTCTTTTCGAAGCGCTTGCGCTCGTTGGAATCGAGGTAGAGCTTGCGCAGGCGGATTGACTTCGGCGTCACTTCGACGAGTTCGTCGTCCTGGATCCATGACAGGGCGCGCTCAAGCGTCATGCGGATCGGCGGCGTCAGCTTGACGGCCTCGTCCTTACCGGCGGCCCGGATGTTGGTGAGCTTCTTGCCCTTCAGCACGTTGACTTCGAGATCGTTGTCACGCGAATGAATGCCGATAATCATGCCTGCATAGACTTTGATACCAGCGTCGATGATCATCGGGCCGCGATCTTCGAGGTTCCACATGGCAAAGGCCACCGACTCGCCCTGATCGTTCGAGATCAGAACGCCATTGTTGCGGCCGGCGATTTCGCCCTTGTAGGGTTCATAGGCGCGGAAAAGGCGGTTCATGATGGCGGTGCCGCGCGTGTCGGTCAGAAGCTCCGACTGGTAGCCGATGAGGCCGCGCGTCGGCGCATGAAACACAAGGCGTACGCGATTGCCGCCGGAGGGGCGCAACTCGACCATCTCGGCCTTGCGCTCCGACATCTTCTGCACGACCGTGCCGGAATACTCCTCGTCGACGTCGATGAGAACTTCCTCGATCGGCTCGAGCATGTTGCCATTCTCGTCCTTCTGCATGACGACGCGCGGACGCGACACGCCAAGTTCGAAGCCTTCGCGGCGCATGTTCTCGATCAGGACCGCCAGCTGCAATTCGCCGCGGCCGGACACGTAGAACGAATCCTTGTCGCTCGATTCCTCGATGCGCAGCGCAACATTGCCCTCGGCCTCCTTGAACAGGCGATCGCGAATGACGCGGCTCGTAACCTTGTCGCCTTCGGTGCCGGCAAGCGGCGAGTCGTTGACGATGAACGACATGGTGACGGTCGGCGGATCGATTGGCTGTGCCTGCAGGGGTTCGGTAACTTCCGGCGAACAGAAGGTATCAGCCACGGTGCCCTTCTGCAGTCCGGCGATCGCAACGATGTCGCCTGCCTGGGCTTCTTCGATCGGCTGGCGTTCAAGACCGCGGAAAGCCAGGATCTTGGAAATGCGGCCGGTTTCGAGCTGCGTCCCGTCGCCATGGAGAACCTTGGCTTGCTGGTTCGACTTTACGGTACCGGAGTGAATGCGGCCGGTGATGATACGGCCGAGGAACGGATCGGCCTCGAGGATCGTACCGATCATGCGGAACGGGCCTTCGCCGACGGTCGGTTCCGGCACGTGCTCAAGCACGAGGTCGAACAGTGGGGCAAGGCCCTGGTCCTGCGGGCCTTCCGGGTTCTTGGCCATCCAGCCGCTGCGGCCGGAACCGTAGAGGATTGGGAAGTCGAGCTGTTCGTCGGTCGCGTCGAGGGCGGCGAAGAGGTCGAAGACCTCGTTGACGACTTCTTCGTGGCGTGCGTCGGGGCGGTCGATCTTGTTGATCGCGACGATCGGACGGAGCCCAACCTTCAGCGCCTTGCCGACGACGAATTTCGTCTGCGGCATCGGGCCTTCGGCTGCGTCAACGAGAACGATCGCGCCGTCGACCATGCTGAGAATGCGTTCGACCTCGCCGCCGAAATCGGCGTGTCCGGGCGTGTCGACGATGTTGATGCGCGTGTCCTTCCAGACGACCGACGTGGCCTTGGCGAGAATGGTGATCCCGCGTTCCTTTTCGATGTCGTTGGAATCCATCATGCGCTCGGCGACGCGCTGGTTGTCGCGGAAATTGCCGGACTGTTTCAGGAGTTCGTCAACGAGCGTGGTTTTGCCATGGTCAACGTGTGCGATGATCGCGATGTTGCGCAGTTTCATTGGGTTCTCTTTGGAAGATTAGGGACGCCACATATGATGCGCCGCTTTACATTTGCGCGCTCCATACATGTTTTTTCGCAATTGCGAAAGGGGTCAAAGCATTTGGGGCCTGCATTGCAGCCATGCAGATGCGCTTCTGCGCGGGGGGTCGTGCGCGGCGAACGAGAACCGTCCGCCGCGCGCAGTTTCAAAGCAATGTTCCCGACAGGATCATCAGGGCGATGCTAAAGTAGATGATGAGGCCGGTGACGTCGACAAGCGTTGCCACGAAGGGCGCGGAGGCGCTCGCCGGGTCGAAACCGATCTTCTGCAGGATGAACGGCAGCATGGAACCAGCCAGCGACCCGAAAGTGACAATACCGACAAGAGCCGTGCCGACCGTTGCCGCGACGAGATGCCAATGGACGCCATAATCGTAGAGGCCGAGCATCTGCCAGGTCGAGATGCGAATGACGCCGATCAGGCCAAGGAAAGTGCCGAGCACGATGCCGGTCGGGAGTTCCCGCAGCGCGACCCGCCACCAGTCCTTCAGCCGCAACTCCTGCAGGGCAAGGGCGCGGATCAAGAGGGAGGTCGCCTGCGAGCCTGAATTACCGCCCGAACTCATGATGAGCGGGATGAACAAGGTCAGCACGACGGCCTTCTCGAGTTCGCCCTCGAAGTGCTGCATGGCGCTCGCTGTCAGCATTTCGCTGAGGAAAAGGACGCCGAGCCAGCCCGCGCGCTTGCGGATCATCTGAAGGAAGCCGATCTGCATATAGGGCTTGTTCAAAGCCTCCATGCCGCCGAACTTCAGCGTATCCTCGGTCATCTCCTGGGTCATGGCGTCGATCACATCATCGACGGTCACGATGCCGATGATCTGGTTGCCGTCATTAACCACGGGAACCGCGAGGAGGTCGTGCTTGCGGAACAGGCGAGCCACATCCTCCTGATCGGTAAGCGGTCCCACGGTGACCGGCGCAACGTCGCGGCCCACGGTCATGATCGAGGCTTCGGGCTCGCTGGCGATCAGGCGGCGAAGGGCCACTGCGCGCAGCAGGCTGCGGTTCTCAGGATCGATCACATAGATGGCGTAGACCGTCTCGCGGGACCGTTCGACCTCGCGAATGTGTTGTAGCGTGCGCGCAACGCTCCAGTTCGCGGGGACGCTTACGAATTCGGTCGTCATCAGGCTGCCGGCTGTATGGGGCGGATAGCGCAGCAGTTTGGCAAGGGCCTGCTGGGTTTCGTGGCCAAGGCTTGGAAACAGCCGGTCCCGCGCCTCGGCATCGAGTTCGTGGAAGATATCGGTGACGCGGTCTGCCGACATGGCGTCGAGCAGTTCGCATGCGATGGCGTCGGGAAGCGCCTCGATGATGGCGCCTGCCGAATGCAATTCCGGCTGGTCAAGAATAAGCACCGCATGGTCGCGCGGCATCTCGGCAATGATGCCGACGATATCATTCAGTTCGAGTTCGTTGAGAAGCTCGACGGCATCGGCAGCCTGCATGGTTGCCAGCTGTTCGGCAATGGTTGCGGCCGGTGCCGAACCGGCATCAACCACTCCTTGGGTAAAGCGAAGGTCGTTCATTTTGCTCGCCTTTCTGTCGATCCGCCGTCACGGGGACCGAGGCGAGCTGATCTCTCAACAGGCCACGATCGCCGATGACGGCGCAAACAATCGACTTTGACTGTCGTCGTTGGGCATTAGAGATAAACTCCGGTTGAAAGATACGTTGGACGCAAACGAGCGACCCAGCGCGCTGTCATTTGGTCTTGTCCAGGATTAATGTCAAGCCCCGGCGGAAAACGGCAGGGAACACATCTTCGTGCGCCGCCTCAGGCTCTTATTCGCTCATTGCGCAGGTCGTAAAGTGGCTCGATATGGACCTTTGCGGCGAACGGCTCGTTGGCGACAATGAGCTCGTACTTGCCTTCGGCCAGGAATGCGTCATCGACACCTTCTGCATTGCGGATATAGCCGTAACCGATAGGGCTATCGACGGTATAGCCAAAGCCGCCGCTGGTGAGATAGCCCACCGGTTCGCCATTGCGCAGGATCGTTTCGCGTCCAAGCAGAACGACGTCCCTGTCGATAACCGTGATCCCCACCAGACGCTTCTTAAGCGGGGCATTGCGCGTGGCCTCCGCTGCTTGCCTGCCGAGAAAATCGGTGTTGCTCTTGAGCTTGACCGCCCAACCCAGGCCGGCTTCAAAGGGAGAGTCATTCGGGGTGATGTCGCTGCCCCAGGCGCGATAGCCTTTTTCGAGACGCAGCGATTCGAGGGCGCGGTAGCCTACCGGCCTGATTTCGAAAGGCTCGCCCGCCTGCATGAGCACATCGAATACAGCGCCGGTCGCGGCGATTGGAACGTGCAATTCCCAGCCGAGTTCGCCCACATAGGTAACCCGTAGCGCCCGGACTGTGGTGCCGGCGATGTCTATCTCGCGCACGTGGCCGAACGGGAAGGCGGCATTGCCAACGTCGCTTGTCGTCACCCTGGCCAGCACGTCGCGCGCGTTCGGCCCCATCAACGAGAGCGTTCCGAAGCTCTCCGTTATGTCATCGAGCGTCGCATCTAGATCGCTGCCGATATGATCCCGGATCCAGGCGAAATCGTGCGTCCGGAAGCCGGTGCCGGTGACGATGTAGAACCTGTCGTCCGCGAGCCGGGCCACGGTCAGGTCGCACTCGATGCCGCCTCGCGTGTTGAGCATCTGCGTATAGGTAAGCCGGCCGACTGGCTTCGAGACGTCGTTGGCGCAGATGTAGTCGAGCGCCTTGCCGGCGTCCTTGCCGCTAAGCTCGTACTTGGCAAACGACGACTGATCGAAGATGCCGACTTTCTCGCGCACGTGCCGGTGCTCGTCGCCGACGGCTTTGAACCAGTTCTGCCGGCCCATGGAATAGATGTCCTCGGCCGTCATCCCTTCAGGTGCGAACCAGTTCGGCCGCTCCCATCCAAGCTTCGAGCCGAACACGGCGCGATGCTGCTTGAGGCGATCATAGAGCGGCGAGACGATGGCCGGTCTGCCTGAGGTGTATTCTTCATGGGGAAAGCCGATGGTGTAATGCTTGCCATAGGCTTCGAGCGTGCGGTCGAGCACCCACTGGCGATCGCGGTGCAGATTGGAAAATCGGCGGATATCGACAGCCCAAAGATCAAGCGGCGATTCCCCGTCGACCACCCATTGCGCCAGCACCCAGCCGGCGCCGCCACCCGAGGCAATGCCGAAGGCGTTGAAGCCGGCGCCGACGAACATGTTGGCGCATTCGGGTGCGATGCCGAGAATGAAATTGCCGTCGGGGGTGAAACTTTCCGGCCCGTTGATCATCTGCTTCACGCCAACGTTTGCCATGGCGGGTATTCGATCGATGGCCTGGACCATGTGCTGTTCGAAATGGTCGAAATCATCGTCGAACAGGCGGAACTGCCAGTCGTTCGGCACGTCCCCCGTCGTCCAGGCCTGCGGATTCGGTTCATAGCCGCCCATCACCAGCCCGCCGACTTCTTCCTTGAAATAGGTACGGCGGTCGGGATCGCGGATCGTGGGTGCCTCGGCAGACAGGCCCTCGATCCTGTCGGTGATGATGTACTGGTGCTTGACCGGTTGCAGCGGCACATTGATGCCGGCCATTTCGCCTACCTGCCGCGCCCATTGGCCCGCACAGTTGACGACCTTCTCACAGGCGATGTCGCCCTTGTCGGTCTTCACCTTGACGATGCGGCCGTTGTCCATCTCAAATCCGGTGACCCGGACATTCTCGATGAGCTTGGCGCCGTGGATGCGCGCGCCGCGCGCCAGCGATTGGGTGATGTCCGAAGGGCTCGCCTGACCATCCGTCGGCAACCAGCTCGCGCCGATGAGATCGCCCACCTCCATGAGCGGGAACATGGATTTAACCTCCTGCGGGGAAAGCAGATGCATATCCATGCCGAAGCTGCGCGCGGTGGTGGCCAGCCGGCGAAACTCGGTCCAGCGATCGTCATTGGTTGCGAGGCGCAGGCACCCGGTCATCTTCCAGCCGGTGGCGAGACCGGTTTCAGCGTCGAGCCGTTTGTACAAGTCGACGGAATATTTAAGAACCCGCGTGATCGAGGCCGACGAGCGCAACTGGCCGACAAGTCCCGCCGCATGCCAGGTCGAGCCGGACGTCAACTGGCCCATTTCGAGGAGAACGACATCGGCCTTGTGGTCCCTCGCAAGATGGTAAGCTGTCGAGCACCCGATAATACCGCCGCCGATGACGACGATCTGCGCATGGGTTGGCAGGCTCATGGTGTGGTCTTTCCGTATAATGTTCTGTAGTGGTCCAGCGCTTCGTCCAGCCGCTGTAAATTCTCGGTCGTATAGGCGACGTAATCGACGCCTGGCGCCTTCAGATGCAGTTCCGAGACCATGCTCCACATCGCCTCGCGCAGCAGCGAAGCGCATTGCATGGCGGCGTGCGCGCGGGTCAGTACGGTATCGGGCCTCGCCCGGAAATAGGCATCAAGCAATGCCTCGGACTCGTCTGCATCAAACCCTGCGTTTGAGGCCAGCCCGGCAAGGTCGAACATCGCCGTCGAGAACCCGGCATATTCGAAATCGATGAGCCACAGCCTTTCCCCGTCATCGAGGATATTGGCAGGAAGAAGATCATTATGGCTGAAGATGATCGGCAGGGGTTTTTGCGCCGCCTCCATTTCGTCGGAGATCGCCAGATAGACGGGAAGTTGATGCGCCAAGCGGCTTTTGCCGGCTTCCAGGGTTCGGGCATAGTCGCGAATGACATGGAAGACCCAGAACATGAACCCGGGTCCGCGAATATGTTCGGGCATACGCGTATGGAACTGGCGGACCATGTCGGCAATTCGCGGAATATTGGCGCGCACATCGCGGGCGTCATAGGTTCGAGCACCGAGGAATGCCGTCACCATGACGCCGTCGCCGGCGTGAAAGACTTCCGGCGCAAATCCGGCAAGGTGCGCAGCACGCGCGGTCATCACCTCGCGCTGGCGGAACACGTGGTGAAACGGATAGTCCGTGCCGAAGCGCACCACATATTTGCGGCTCGCATCCTCTACCACGTAGCTTTCATTGCTGATGCCGCCCTTCAAAAGGGCAACCTTTATCTCGCCTTGCCAGATGGGAAGCGCCGCGATGCGTCGCGCTGCGGGCTCACCAGGATGCACGTCAGGCGCGGGAGCCATTGGCGACGCCTACCGTATATGGCCCGGCAGGAACGCGCCGGTCGGCGAGCGGAAAAAAAGTGCGCGGTCAGACTGACTCACCACGAGGAAGGCAACCTGTCCGCTGAAGGTTGTGGACTCTCCGTGAACAAGCAATCCGTCTATGGCAAAGACTTTCACTCAGGATCCTCGCGGTATCTTGGGTACCTGCAAGGATGGCCCTCCTCATGGTGAGCCAGTCTAACCGCGCACTACCACCAACCCCATTAACGAGATGGTCTGCCAAGTTCGCGCATCTGTCAACATATTTATGTGGCATAATGTGGCTTTATCGCCTGATAATGGTAAAATATGTGGTAATGGTGCGGTTTAGGCATCAAATTTGAGGTTTTGGCATGAGTGCAAAACGGCGCGGTGAAATTCGGCGATTACTGCAAGAGGAAGGTACGATCTCGATCTCCGATCTTGCGAACAAGCTCGGCGTTTCGCTCGAAACCATCAGGCGCGACGTCAAGCCCATGACGGATTCGGGCGTTCTCACGCGCATCCATGGCGCCGTCGGGCTGCCGCAGCATATTGGCGAGGCGCCGTTCGAATTGCGCATGCGCGAAAATGCGAGCGCCAAGCGGGTGATTGCGCAATGGGTGGCCGCGACAATCCGCGATGGAGAGTCGGTGATGCTCGATACAGGCACGACGACAAGCTTTCTTGCCCGCGAGTTGCTGCAGCACCGCAACCTGACCGTGGTCACGAACTCCTCCGATATTGCGCGCACGCTCGCAACGGTGAACGGCAACAGGGTGTTCATGGCGGGCGGCGAATTGCGCAGCGACAGCGGCGCCGCCTTTGGGGTTTCCGCTATCGAATTCGTCAGCCGCTTCAGCGTTGCCCATGCGGTCATCTCGGTGGGCGCGCTCGACACGCCGGGAGGCATAACGGACTACGACCTCGAAGAGGCAGAGTTTGCCCGCACGGTGCTATCGCGTGGTGCCAGGACAATAGCGATAACGGACGCATCAAAGTTCGGACGGCGCGGTCTCGTGCAGGTTTGCGACTTTAACGGCATCGACGAGCTCGTGACCGACCGCGATCCCCCGAGCGACATTGTGCAGGCGCTTCACGCCGCGGGCACCAATGTGACCGTAGCATCGGCGACGGCGCACGCCTGACAGGAATCGGATTGGCTGGCCTCGGCAGAATGGTACGATCTGGACCGAATCAGGAGGTCGCTACATGACCAGGCACTTACTTCGCGACACGATCGAAACACAGCTTGGACCAATGATCGCCATGGCAAGTGGCGAGGGGCTGTCCCTGCTAGAATTTGCTGACCGCCCCGCTCTTCCCTCGGAAGTCGATGAGTTGCAACGACGCTATGGCTATATGATCGAGCCGGGGCGAAATGCAGTCCTCGATCAGATCGAGGCGGAGCTTGCTGCTTATTTTGCGGGGGAATTGACCGTATTTGAAACGCCGCTCGTCCTGCCGGGGAATGCGTTCCAGAATGAAGTCTGGGATCGGCTCCGCGAAATACCCTACGGCCAGACCCGGAGCTACGGGGAGATGGCACGCGCTATGGGCCGCCCGAATGCCCGCCGCGCTGTCGGCGCCGCCAATGGCCAGAACCGCGTCGCTATCGTGGTTCCGTGCCACCGAGTCATCGGTGCGGATGGATCGTTGACGGGCTATGGCGGCGGCCAGCGGCGCAAGCGGTTGCTCATTGACCTTGAGCACCGCACCTTCGCCGCTAGGGCAACCCGTCCGGCATTTCATCCGATAACCGCTCAGGGCTCTCTGTTCTGAGAACCGCGCAGCGCCTATACAATCATACCAGGGCTGAACTTCGGTTCGCGCAGCAGGCGGTCGAGCAGGACAAGGCCCTGTTCCAGCCGGGTCCTGTCAGGAGCAGCGCCGAGGGAAACACGGACCGCCTCCATGCTTGGGGCCCCGATGCTGAACGCCGAGGCTGGCACGACACCCAGCCCGGAGCGAACGGCGAGCGCGGCAAATTCTCCGGCGTGCCATTGCTGTGGCAGCGATAGCCAGAGATGATGTCCGCCAGGTTCGGCTCTATAGGTCCAGTCTTTAAGAATCCGTGCCGCGAGGGCCTGGCGTTCCCGGCTTTCCGATCTGATGGTGGTCGCGATCTCACGGAGCGTTCCCGTCTGAATGAAATCGGCCGCGAGCGCGGTGAGTAGCGGCGATGGACCCGGATTGCTGGCACGCAGGCTGGAACCAAGCTTCAGGGCATCGAGCGCCGAAGGACAGGCGACGAAAGCAATGCGCAGAGCCGGAGCCACGCATTTCGACAAGGTGGCGATGTGCCATGTCAGGTCGGGGGCGAGCGCCGCAAGCGCCGGTATCGGCTTGTCGAGCAGTTCCGCATAAGGATCGTCTTCGATGATAGCCACCCTATGGCGAGCGGCGATTGCAGCAATGGTTCGCCGCCGCTCAAGCGGCATCGTCGCGGTGGTCGGGTTGTCTATGGACGGAATAATGTAGAGTGCTTTGGGCGGCTCATTGCGGCAGCATTCCTCGAAGCTTTCTGGCGTAATGCCGGCTTCATCCATGGCGAGTGGGTACAGCTTGAGGCCAAGGGATGACGCTGCAGATTTGAGCCCCGGATAGGTTGACGCGCCCGCCGCTATGGTTGCGCCGGAGCCGAGAAGATTACAGACGGCAAATAGGGCGCTCTGAGCCCCGCCGGCAACGACGAGGCGATCCTTTTCGGGCGCAGCACCGAGACGCGGAGCGAGCCAGGACGCTGCCGCCGCTCGGGACGACGCGCTTCCGGCCGTTTCCTGGTAGGACAACAGCCGGTTTTGTCCATTGGCGAGAAGGGCGCTGATGCCGTTTGCGATGCGGGCGGGTAGGTCCGCGGGTTGCGGAGGTATGTTCATGGTCAAATCGAGTTCATTTGACTGTGTTGCAACAGCCGCCTGAACGGCAGGCGCCTTTACGAATGTGCCGGAACCGATGCGGCCCTCGATGTGGCCCGACCGACGCACCTCGTTCAGGGCACGTGTTACTGTCGTCAGATCAACGCCGAGTTCGCGTGCAATTTCACGCTGTGGCGGCAGGGCATCGCCGGAGTTGACGGCACCGGAAGCAATATCGGCTCGCAATGCATCCGCGATGCCCTCGTGCTTGTAGCGGGCGTCAACAGCAATTCGAGGCTTCCATGTCATCAAGGTCACCTAATTGTAGGGACATATTCTCCATACAATTAGGGGAGATGCTGCAGGATAGCAAGCCATTTTGTCGCTATTGCTCAACTGTGGCTTTAAGTTTCGCGAAAATGGCGTATATTGAGTTCAAACATCGATTGCTTGTATGGGTGTATGTGCCATACAATATGCAGCCGCGAAAGGCCACGCAAATGTCAGACGCTCACTATCATGCGACAGAGAATCCGATGAAGACGGGCATTCTCGGACGTTGCCCCCAGTGCCAGCAGGGGCATTTGTTCAATGGCTTCCTGAAACTTGCTCCGTCCTGCGAGGTCTGCGGTCTCGACTATTCCTTTGCCGATCCCGCCGACGGGCCCGCCTTCTTCGCCATGACGATCGTTGCTGTTCCAGCGATGCTTTTCGCGCTGTGGCTGCAGACGACCTACGAAGTATCAATCTGGCTGCATCTCATCACGACACTGCCGCTGACGCTGCTCGGCAGCCTGATCCTGTTGCGGCCGTTGAAGGGCTGGCTCGTCTGCTCGCAATATTTCCACAAGGCCGAAGAAGGCAAGCTTGTTCGCAAGGGTGACCTTTAACCTGCACGATCAGATGTTGGTGCCGCCGTCGACGGTCAGCGATGCGCCTGTGATGAAGCGACCTTCATCGCCCGAAAGAAAGGCGACCACCCCGGCAATATCCTGAGCCCTGCCGAAGCGCGGAATCGCCATGAGAGCGCGCTGGGCGTCGGCATGATCGCCGTCGGCCGGGTTCATGTCCGTATCGGTGGAGCCGGGCTGAACGATATTGACGGTAATCTCCTTCGGGCCAAGGTCACGCGCTAGCGCTTTCGTCAGGCCCGTCAGCGCAGCCTTGCTGGTCGCATAGATGCTGAGCCCCGTGAACGGTACACGCTCACCGAGATTGCTGCCGATCGACACGATACGTCCGCCGGCACTCATGAGGGCTGCGGCCGCTTTGGAGGCGACGAAGCTGGCACGGACATGGATGGACATGACGCGGTCGAACTCCGCAAGGCTCGCCGTTTCGATCTGGTCCACCGAGAAGACGCCGGCGCTGTTCACCAGGATATCGAGCCGACCAAAACGCGCGTGCGCTTCCTGGACAGCAGCCTCGACGGCGGCGGCGTCAAGATTGTCCGCCTTGATGGCGATTGCCTTGCGTCCGAGGGCCTCGATTGAATTGACCACAGCCTCGGCCTTCTGCGCGCTGCTGGTATAGGTAAGGGCGATATCGGCACCATCCTCAGCAAGTTTCAGAGCGATCGCAGCGCCGATGCCGCGGCTGCCACCGGTGACGAATGCGACTTTGTTGTCGAGACGAGACATGCAATCTTCCTTTATGTAATGATCGATACATAAATACCTAAGATGCTTGCGCACAACCGTCAAGCTATTTATATATTGATCACTACAGAAGGGTTCTGACGATGCCGCCACGCGGACGCCCGCGCTCATTCAATAGGGAAGAAGCCCTGGCTCGCGCCATGGAGCTATTCTGGTCGCGCGGCTACGAAGGCGCCTCCATGACCGACCTTACCGAGGTAATGGAGATCAACGCGCCTAGTCTCTACGCCGCCTTCGGCAGCAAGGCCGGATTGTTCGAGCAGGCGCTTGAACTCTACCAAAGAAATGTTGGGCTGGAGATCTGGGAGGCCTTGGAAGCGCCCACGGCTCGGGAAGGCTTTGCAAATTTTCTGCAAGAAACGGCGCTCGCCTATTCGCAGCCCGATCAGCCGCACGGCTGCCTTGTCGTTCTTGGCGCGCTTCACGGCGAACGCGGATCGGAACCGGCCTGCGCTCTTTTGAAGGAACAACGCCTCGGCAACGCTGTCAAACTGCGCGACCGGCTGCAACGCGCAATCAGCGAGGGCGAGCTACCGTCAAGCGTCGATAGCGATCAGATTGCCGAGTTCTACGCGACGGTCCAGCATGGCATGTCGATCACCGCCCGCGACGGCGCGTCGCGCGAGACGCTGATGCGCACCGCCCAGGCCGCCATGGCGGCCTGGGATTCGCTGATTGCCGGCGCTGGTTAGCACCTACGATGAGAAAACAGGGTCGAGCGTGACCTTGTAAAGCTCGACATCCTCACGGTCCATCAGGCGCACCGTGAGTTGCTGGCTGGCGCCCTCGATATCGACCAGCCCGAAGAACTGGAGGCCGGCCGAGGGCGGCACGTTCTGTCCTTGCTCGGAAGTCGGTGCTTTGATGAATTTTAGCTCGGGTCCAAAAGTCTGGTCGAGGTCGTTCGGTCCGAACGTTCCGGCATGGATAGGGCCCGAAATGAACTCCCAGAAAGGTGCGAAATCCTGGAACTGCGCCTTGTTCGGGTTATAGTAATGGGCGGCTGTGTAGTGCACGTCGGCCGTCAGCCAGACGGTGTTGTTGATGCCAGCGGTTTTGATGAAGCGCAGCAGATCGGCGATTTCGAGTTCGCGACCCTTGGCCGGGCCATTATCGCCATTGGCGACTGCCTCTGCGCCCTTCTTGTCCTTGGCATTGTCCCAGACGATAACGCCGAGCGGCATATCAGAAGCAATGACCTTCCACGTTGCTTTCGAATTGAGCAACTCGCGCTTGAGCCACCGCAGTTGACGTTCGCCGAGAATTGACGATTCCGGGGTAATCGCCTCTTCCATGTCGGGTCCGTTCGGGCCGCGATAGGAACGCAGGTCGAGGAAAAAGACGTCGAGCAACGGCCCGTAGGCAATCTTGCGATACACCCGGCCGGGCTCCGCAGGCGTATAGCGGATGGGCGTCATCTCGTGAAAGGCACGAGCCGCGCGCGCTGACAGCAGCGCGATAGATTTCTCCTTGTAGCGATCGTCTGCGGCAAGGTTCTTCGAGGACGACCAGTTGTTGGTCACCTCATGGTCGTCCCATTGAAAAAACGTCGGGCAAACCGTGTTCAGCGCCTGCACGTGATCGTCAAGCAGATTGTATTTCCATTGACCGCGATACTCGTCGAGCGTCTCGGCAACTTTCCGCTTGTCATCGGTGACGACGCGGTTCTTCCATTTGGTCCCATCCTTCAGATCGACTTCCTCGACGAGGGGCCCGTCGGCGTAGATTGTGTCACCCGAATGCAGGAAGAAGTCCGGCTGATGCTTGGCGATCGACGCATAGGTCTTCATGCCCGTCTCATCGATGCCCCAACCTTGACCGACCGTGTCTCCCGACCACGCAAAGCGAATGTTGCGCTTGGACATCGGCGCGGTCTTGAAACGGCCGACAATCGGTTCGGATACGCCGTTAAGATCGTTAAGATCGACTGCAGTGAGGCGGTAAAAAACTTCCTGGTCGGAAGCGAGATCGGTAAGGAGCTGCTTGGCGGCAAAGTCAGTATTGGGAAGTGCATTGAGCGGTGGCAGGCGGACAGAATCTGCAAAGCTTTCCGTCGTCGAAACTTCGATGTTGATCCGGGACGGGCGATCGGTTCGCGTCCAGATCATGCCCGTTGTGGAATCGACGTCACCGGACTGGACACCGTGCGTAAACACCGGGCGCGACGCGGCACGTGAAATTGCCGGACAGGAAAGGCCGGAAGCGGCGGTCAGGGCCAAAGCCCCGGAAGAGGTGAGAAAACTGCGGCGGGTGTAGGCAAATCGATTCGACATGAAACTGTTCCCTTGGCTTGCAATTGGCTGGCTAACCCGCCTCTTGTGCACCGGGATTGTTTCGGTTTTTTTGCAGGCGCGTGAAATTATCGCGGGCCAAAACGAAAACGGGCGGCCAGAGCCACCCGTTTCCAATAAGACTGCAGCGTGACAGCTTATTCGCTGGCAGCGGCTTCCTCTGCCGGAGCTTCGGCAGCGGCCTTGGCGGCTTCAGCTTCCGCAGCGGCCTTAGCCTTCGCATCTTCTTCAGCCTGCTTGGCAAGGGCAACGCGTTCCTGCGCCTTCTTGCCTGGAACAGCCTTTTCAGGGTTGCTGCGCGCGTCGCGCTTGGCGATACCGGCCTGATCGAGGAAACGCAGGACACGATCGGTCGGCTGTGCGCCATGGCCGATCCAATACTGGATGCGTTCTTCGTTCAGCTTGATGCGGTCGCCGTCCTTGGGGAGCATCGGGTTCCATGCGCCGACGTTCTCGATGAAGCGGCCGTCGCGCGGGGCGCGAACGTCAGCAACGACGACGTGGTAGTAAGGACGCTTCTTCGACCCTGCGCGGGCCAGACGGATTTTCAGTGACATTGTTATTCTCCTTAGGTGTTAGATGGGGCGCCGTTTTCCTCGGCGGCCGTTGTTTCGTGATGTCTGATCACTTCCTTGACGATGAAGTTCAGGAACTTCTCGGCAAAATCGGGGTCGAGATCGGCTTGCTGGGCGAGGGCACGCAGGCGTTCGACCTGCCGCCTCTCCCTGGCCGGATCGGCCGGAGCAAGACCGTTCTTTGCTTTCAGGACGCCGACTGCCTTGGTGCAGCGAAAGCGTTCGGCAAGCATGTGGATAAGCGCCGCATCGATGTTGTCGATGGAGGCGCGCAGATCAATGAGTTCCTTCGGGAGGGATGATGAGGACATGATTATCCTTTCTTCTTAGGAAGGCCGGGCAAACCACCACCAAGCCCTGGCAGGCGCGGCATTCCGCCCATGCCACCAAGTCCACCCGGCAAACCGCCGAGCCCGCCAGGCAGGCCGCCGCCCTTGCCGAAGCCGGCGGCTTCCGCCTGCTTCTGCAGGGCTTCGAGCTGTTTCGGGTCCATCTTGGAGAGGTCAGGCATGCCGCCCATCCCGCCAAGGCCCATCTTAGCACCGAGGCCGCCCATCATCTGTTTCATGATGCCGCCTTTGCCCTTGCCCCCCATGGCCTTCATCATGTCGGCCATCTGGCGGTGCATCTTCAAAAGCTTGTTGATGTCGGCGGCATTGGTCCCCGAACCCTTGGCGATGCGCTGCTTGCGCGAATGCTTGAGCATGTCGGGATTGCCGCGCTCGGCCGCTGTCATCGAAGAGATGATCGCAAGCTGGCGCTTGAAAATGGAATCGTCGAGGCCGGCGGCGGCCATCTGGTCCTTCATCTTGCCCATCCCGGGCATCATACCCATGATGCCGCCCATGCCGCCGAGCTTCTGCATCTGGCCGATCTGGTCGGCGAGATCGTTGAGGTCGAACTTGCCGGACTGCATCTTCTTGGCCATCGCCGCGGCTTTTTCCGCGTCGATGTTTTCAGCAGCCTTCTCGACCAGCGAAACGATGTCGCCCATGCCAAGGATGCGGTCGGCGATACGGCGTGGGTAGAATTCCTCCAGCGCGTCCATCTTTTCGCCGGTGGCGATCAGCTTGATCGGCTTGCCGGTGACGGCACGCATGGACAGTGCCGCGCCGCCGCGGCCATCGCCGTCCATGCGGGTAAGGACGAGCCCAGTGATGCCGACGCGCTCATCGAATGAACGGGCAAGGTTGACGGCGTCCTGACCGGTCAGCGCATCTGCGACGAGAAGAATTTCATGAGGACTGGCCTTTTTCTTGATGTCGGCCATTTCGACCATCAAGGGCTCGTCAATATGGGTGCGGCCCGCCGTGTCGAGGATCACGACATCGTGGCCACCAAGTTTTGCTGCCTGAACGGCGCGAGCGGCGATCTCAACCGGCGACTGGCCGGCGATGATCGGCAGCGTGTCTACGCCGGTCTGCACGCCAAGCTGGCGCAACTGTTCCTGAGCGGCCGGGCGGCGCGTATCGAGAGAGGCGAGCAGCACTTTCTTGCGCCCGCGCTCGGTCAGGCGCTTGCCGATCTTGCCGGTGGTCGTGGTCTTGCCCGAGCCTTGCAGACCGACCATCATGATGACGACAGGCGCTGGCGCATTGAGGTCGATGGAAACGCCTTCCTCGCCAAGCATGCTAACCAGCTCGTCATGGACGATCTTGACCACCATCTGGCCGGGCTTGATGCTTTTGAGGACTTCGGCGCCGACAGCTTTCGCACGCACCTTGTCGGTGAAGGAACGGACGACATCAAGCGCAACATCGGCTTCGAGAAGGGCCCGGCGCACTTCGCGCAAAGCCGCCGCGACGTCGGCTTCCGACAGCGCGCCGCGACCGGTCAGGCCGTTCAATATCGAACCTAGTCGTTCCTGTAAGCTCTCGAACATCCAGTTTTTCCTTCTTCCTTCCAGGGACCTGTTTCCGCGAAAGGTAGGCACAAACCGCGCCCTGGCCAATGGCTCAAAGCAAAAAGGCACCCGAGGGCGCATGGCGCTGTCGGGTGTTGACCTCCGGGATCGTCGAACCCTTGCGGGGTCCCGGTCGGCTGCTCGGAGTTCCAGACTCGTCGCGGATTGATGCGCGGCTTAAACAGGAATTCGCCCCGGGAGTCAAGGCTGCGAGCGTCAGGGACGGTTCACGCCCGCTTCTTGAGGCCGGCAGCCTTGCGCAAGGCATCGTCGATGCGGCCCTGCCAGCCGGGTCCGGTGGACCGGTAGTGGTCGAGGACATCGGGGCTGAGGCGGATCGAAACCGGCGTCTTGGTGACTTCCGCCACGGGCCTGCCGGGTCGGCGCTTTGTAAGTTCAGTGATGAGCGCGGTGTCAGGGTCTTCGGATGCCGCGTTTGTCAGCGCGGCGTCTTCCGCGGGTGAGATCTTTTTCAAGGCGGCTTCAATGCGTGCTCGATGCGCCGCGCGAACCTTTTCACTCATAGGCTTTTGCATATCTTCTGATCTCTGCGGTCGTGGATTTTCGCAACGAGATGATCCGGATCCACCCGTTGCGTTCGGTATATGTCATTGTGTGTAAAACCTCGCCAATGAACCCGATCGAAACTACTCTCTCTTCGCCGTAGTTTTCCCTATCGTCGATGAATTCTAGAGCCGAAGGAAATTCAAAACGCTCGCCTGCCCGAAACGAGACGCCATGTTTGCTTAAATTGCGCTTTGCCTTTTCAGGATCCCACTCAAATCTAGTCATGAAATCACTTCTGGTCAATGATTATCGTATATACAAAAATTATGATGGAAGCCTAATCGAAAACCTCGCAGACCACCAGTCGTAAGCCTTTCTCTCTAAGGATGGGCGGGGCGCCAGGGCTTGATGCATGCGCGAATGCCAATTCTCGGTTGTGGTCTCGATGTCATCATCACATTCGGAGCGGGCGATTTTTGCGAAATTGACAACGACTTTGATAAAATTGCGTCCTTTTAACCTTAAGGCGCGCGATTCTGCCGGATGACACGGTTGCAGAAAAATGGCAGATAGGGCCAACCACGATTCAACTTTTAAGGAGATCTTCATGGCATCTGTTGCCAAAAGCAGATTTTTTGCGGTCGCAACGGCCGGCCTCCTCTTGATGGCGGGCGCCGCGCAGGCCGCTCCCTCCTGCGGAAACAACTCCGCCGGATTTCAGGAATGGGTCCAGGCCTACAAGCAGCAAGCGCAGGCGCAAGGAATTGGCAGCAGGGGCATCAGTGCTCTCGATGGCGTTTCCTATGCGAGCAAGACCATCAATGCCGACCGCAACCAGAAGAGCTTCAAATATTCGCTCGACAAGTTCATGCAGGTGCGCGGCGGTCAGACAATTATTTCGCGTGGCCGCGCCCAGAAGGCGCAAAACGCCGCCTTGTTTGCCAGCATCGAGCGTCGGTTCGGCGTTCCCGCAGGCCCGTTGATCGCGATCTGGGGCATGGAGACCGGTTTCGGCAGCTTCATGGGTAACCAGAATACCCTTTCCGCTGTGACGACGCTTGCCTTCGACTGCCGCCGCCCGGAATATTTCCGCGAGCAGCTGAATGCTGCGTTGAAGCTGGTCGATCAGGGAACGCTCTCGTCCAATTCCGTCGGGGCCATGCACGGGGAGATCGGGCAGACCCAGTTCCTGCCGCTCAACGTCCTTCGCTACGGCGTGGACGGCGATGGCAACGGCCGCATCGACCTGCGATCCAAGGCGGATGCGCTGGCCTCGACAGCAAATTTCCTGCGCGGCCATGGCTGGCAGACAGGCGCTGGCTATCAGCCGGGGCAGGCTAATTTCGCCGCAATCCAGGGCTGGAACGCGGCGAGCGTCTATCAGCAGGCGATTGCAATCATCGGCGCGAAGATCGACGGCGAATAGCCGGCCCCGCATCAGACTAATTTCAAGGCCGGTGCCCATCGCGCCGGCCTTTGTCATTCGAACCCTTCGCAGGCCTCGCCGACCGAACTTTGCGCGCTTTCGATGATCTTCTCGCCGCGGAAACTGAAGATTTCGCGCATATAGGTAGAATTGCTCGGAAATTGATAGCAGACGAAGACGGTGACCGTCCCGTTGCCGGCGCTGGCGATACGGTGGCGCAGGGTCGCGCCGTGCACCGCGTTCTTCCATTCGTCGAGGCTTCCGAGAAACTCGTCCTTCGTCTGGATCGAGTCTATGTCTTCGAGGATCACCCTTGCATCGTCGGCTAGGAGCTTGTCGAACATGGCGTGATCGGCGGTTGCAAGGGCTGCATACCACTGTTCGACCAACTGTTCATGGCTATCTGCCGCGCGGCCAGCAAAACTCAGCGAAACGATGAAGGCGAAAGCAAGAACAAGCCGCGCCAACATCGCTCGGCCTATTCCAGGGTTGGCGCGCCGACCTCTTCAGGGTCGGGGCGAACGAAGTCGCCGGTTTCGGGATTCATGATCCAGAGCTCGCCCGTCGAAATATCGAACCATGCGCCGTGCAGCGTCAGCCGCCCCTTCTTCTCGAGAATGTCGATGCAGGGGAAACTGCGCAGATTTTGCAGGGAGTAACGGATCGAGATACGTTCCAGCGCGGTCTGGCGTTCCAGCGTCGTCATGAGCTCGTTGGCAGAAATGGCTTCGGCCGCCGGTGCGACCAGGCTCATCCATTTCCCAATGAAATCGCCGGGCGACAAGGGCTCGCTGGACGTATCGAGAGCCGCCTTGATGCCGCCACAGCGGCCATGGCCGAGGACGACGATGTTTTTGACCTTGAGGCTTTGCACTGCAAATTCAAGCGCGGCGGATGTTGAGTGATACTCGCCATCCGGTTCATACGGCGGCACCAGATTGGCGACATTGCGCACCACGAAGATCTCGCCCGGCGCGGTGTCAAAGATGATCTCAGGCGCTGAACGGGAGTCGCAGCAGGCGATGACGAGCGTCTCAGGGGTTTGACCTTTTTCGGCTAGCTGCCTGTAGCGCAACGTCTCATTCGCATAACGATGCGCCATGAAGTTGCGATAGCCGGTAAGAAGTTTATCGGGAAGCAGGGTCATGGCTTTGCTGTAGTCCTCATCATCGCGAAGATCAATTAGTCTTCAGGTGTAAGATCGCGGTTAAGCCCGGATGCCTTTGCTCGGATGCACCAGGCGGCGCATCTGCGTCATGGCCATTGGCGTCGATAGACTTGAGGCATCCGCTTCCAGCATCAATTCGTCAGCGCCGCGTTTGGCGGCGCGTGCCATGATCTCGAACACCGATGCGGTGGTTCGCTGCAAGACCTGCTCGGGTTCGAGCCCAGACAGCGTCCTTGCGAGGAAAAGCGCCGACGTCAGGTCGCCAAGGCCATTGGTCGGGCCGTTGACGAGGCGATGCTCGGCGAGCAGGGCCAGCGAATGGGTCACCAGCAGATTGCCGGTGCCGCCCGCGATCATTGGATGGGCCGAGGTGACGAGCATGGTGCCCGGCCCCGCATGCAGGGCCGCCTGCATGATCGCCTTGTTGTCAGGAAGATCCGCCCCCGCAAGCCATGCGAGTTCGAAACGGTTCGGCGTAGCGATATCGGCGAGCGGCATAAGCTCGTCGCGAATGGCCATCGCCGTCGCTTCGGGAACATAAAGGCCCTTCTCGTCGCCGATGACCGGATCGCAGAGATAGCGCACCGATTTCCTGCGTGCCTTGATCGTCTTTACCAGCCGCGCAACGCTCGCGGCTTGCGAAGCATGACCAAGATAGCCGGTCATGATGGCGCTGACCTCGTCGAGCCAAGGCGCGCGCTCGAGATCGGCAATGAGGTCGTGGAATTGTTGAGGCTCCGGCACGATGCGTTTGGCAGGTCCATGGCCGGGATGCCACGGAAGAATGACCGTAGGCACCGCCCAGACCGGATGGCCGAGGGTTTCCAGCGCAAAAACTGCGCCGCGATTGCCCACGGCGCCCCGGACGACGTGGCTCGAAATGACGATGACAGCGTTGGAGGAAACAGCAGAACCGGTCATTGAAAATACTCGTGCGAGGGAATTGGAAAGAAAGGGTCGGCGGCAGCGCCGAACGTCATCCCTTTCCGGATATCGAGACAATCAACCAAATAAACATTGCGATTAATACTAGCAATCCCAGCAAGCGGCCGATGCGCGTGCCCCAGACTTCGATCGGGTCGGCAGCGTCAGCATCCTGTGCAGAAAAATGGCGCTTCGCGCGGCCGACGATGGCGTTGCCATGAACCGCGGTCTCGCGCTCGATACGCTCAAGAATCCGTCTCGATTCAGTATCTGGCCGCCGATTGTCGTTCTGTTCGGGCATGAGGCATCCATTCGATTCCAAGGCAGATCAGCATAGCGCTTTGCCAGTTCCTTTTGCAGAAAAAAATGTCTAGGCTCGCATTGCTTCGTTTTGATGCCGCCGGCCCGTGTATCCGTATTTTGGGAGATGATTTTCGATGCAATATTTGCCTTCAGTCGCGATGCCTCGCCGTGCGCTCACCTTTCTCGCCGTGGCGCTTCTCCTGCCGCTGCTTTCGGCCTGTGGATTCAACGTCATCCCGACCAATGAGGAACGGGCGAAGGCTGCATGGAGCGAGGTGCTCAACCAATACCAGCGCCGTGCCGATCTCATTCCCAATCTGGTCGAGACCGTCAAGGGCTATGCGGCCCAGGAAAAGGATGTGCTGACCTCCGTCGTCGAGGCGCGCGCCAAGGCGACCCAGGTACAGGTTACACCGGAAACGCTGACAGATCCCAACGCCTTCAAGGCCTTCCAGGATAATCAGGCGAACCTGACCGGCGCCTTGTCGCGCCTACTGGCCGTCGTCGAAAACTATCCCGATTTGAAGTCGAACCAGAACTTTCTCGCCCTGCAATCGCAACTCGAGGGGACGGAAAACCGTATTGCCGTTGCCCGCCGCGACTATATCGAGGCCGTGCGTGTCTACAACACCTCGCTCAAGACCATGCCGACGATGATCTGGAGCTGGATCTGGTTCCGCGGCAACGAGCCTTACCAGACCTTCACGATCGACGACTCCGCAAAGCAGACGCCGCAGGTGAAGTTCTAGGCATCAGCCGGAAAGAAGGGCTTGTGTGATGTTTGCAGTCGCTGCTGCCACGCGCATATGCTCCCGGGAGTTGCGTGAGGTGAAACGTATTCGACCGGCGCTGCAGCTCTTTTGCGCGGCCATTCTCCTGGCATTTCTGTCGGTCGGCGCTTTTGCCGCCGAACTTCCGGCGCTGACCGGGCGCGTCGTCGATGGCGCCAACATCATCGACACTGCGACCCGCGCGGCAATTACGGAGAAGCTCGCGGCTTACGAGGCAAAGTCCTCCGACCAGGTTGTGGTCGTCACCGTGCCAAGTCTCGACGGGGAAGAGATCGAACCATATGCCAATCGGCTCTACCGCTCCTGGGCGATCGGACAAAAGCAGGAGAACAATGGTGTTCTTCTCGTCGTCGCCCCGAACGATCGCAAGGTGCGCATCGAAGTCGGATATGGACTTGAGGGCACGCTGACCGACCTTCTTTCCAAGCTGATCATCGAAAACGCGATCATACCCGGCTTTCGTTCAGGCGACTATTCCGGAGGCATCGCGCGCGGTGTCGATGACATGCTGACCGTGCTCTCCGGCGATAAGGCCGAGGTCGAGGCGCGGGCCAAGCGCAATATCAAGGAGCCGACGTCCGATATCGACTGGTTCTTTGTAATTTTCATAATTATCTGGGCGCTCATCTTTTTCGGCGGTTTCGCCACCGCTGTGCTTGCCCCGGCATTTGGTCGCAAGATCGGCCCCGGCCAATACGAATGGCTCGGCATGCGCTTCGACAATCATCCCCGCGGGCGATCGGGCGGTGGCTGGTCAGGCGGTGGGGGCGGTTGGACCGGAGGCGGTGGTGGCTGGTCGTCGGGCGGCGGCGGTGGCGGCGGTTTCTCCGGGGGTGGCGGTTCCTCCGGCGGCGGCGGCGCATCGGGGAGTTGGTAGGCCATGCGGGTAATGAACGAAGCCGATCATGGCGACATCGCTGCGGCAATTCGCGAGGCGGAGAGCCGCACAAGCGGCGAAATCTACGCAGTCTTGGCGCGGCGCAGCGACAGCTATTTCTTCGTTGCCGGCTTCATGGTCGCCTGCGGGATATTGTTCGCCGCTGTACTCGTCGCAGTCGCAGCCCATTGGTTCTGGTATGCGATTCCCCTGCCGGCTTTCGGCCTGGCAATCCTTTCGGCCCTTGTCACCGCCCTGCTGGTGTTGCGGCTACTGCCGGATCTCCACATGTGGCTCGTGCCGAAACATATTCGTTATCGCCGCGCCCACCTCAATGCCTCCCAGCAATTCCTGGCACGCAATGTTCACCTCACCACGCAGCGCACCGGCGTATTGCTGTTTGTTTCGCTGGCGGAACGATATGCGGAGGTGGTGGCCGACGCCGGCATCAACGCCAAGGTGGCGCAGCAGGAATGGAACGATATCGTTGCGATTCTGATCGACCATGCCGGCAGGGACGAATTGCCCGGCGGATTCCTCAAGGCCATCAAAAAGGCAGGCCTGCTCCTGGAAGAACATTTCCCGGTGAGGCCCGGCGACATCAACGAACTGGATGACCATCTGGTCGAATTGTAATTTTCTTGCGTGTCATACGATTTTCACCGCATCGGTGCAGTTTGGGGTCGAAAACGGCTTCCGAATGGCTATGATCATGCAAAATACGCAATGAGGGGGGAATTTTGATGGCTTCACAGACTGCATTGGACCGAAAGGCCGCCCCGAAGCCCAAATCACCCAAGGCCAAAGACAAGAAGATTGACGCTGGTCTGTTCGAAGAGTTGCTCTTTGCCCGAGCGCCAGACGAAGACCTTGCCGGCTACGATAGAAGCGCAATCCAGACTTCGGCGAAACTTGCCGAGGAGGCACTCTCTCGTTTCAAGAGCGGGCAGTCTATCATCGATGTGAGCGAGGGGTCGCTTGTCTATCGCGACGGTCGTCCGGTCACTGTGATCACGTTGATCAACGACAATATGCCTTTCCTGCTCGATTCCGTTCTTGGTGAAATAAGCGACAGGGCGAACGCTGTTTACCTCGTCATGCACCCGGTCATGGATGTCGATGCGAAGACAAACAAGGCGATTGGCCCGGCAGGACCCGACAAGCCAGGCAAGGATGTGGCGCGTGTCAGCGTCATGCAGATCCACGTGCCCGCGCTCGACGGACCTTCCCGCGAGATCATGCACGCAGCGCTCACGACTGTGCTGAAACAGGTGCGGGAGGCCGTACGCGACTGGAGGCCGATGCTCGACCGTCTCGGCGAAGCGATCGATGCCTACAAGACCGGGAAGCTGCCGATGAAAAAGGCGGCGATCGACGAGGCGGTCTCTTTCCTCGAATGGCTGCGTGACGACAATTTCACGTTCCTCGGCGTGCGCGAATACGACTACCTCGGTGATAATAACCAGGGCGAGCTCGAACGCTCCCGCAAGACAGGACTTGGCATCCTTGGCGACCCCGATGTCCGCGTGTTGAAGCGCGGCAATCAAGGCGTCACCACGACGCCGCAGATCATCGCCTTCCTTACCGGCCCCGAGCTTTTGATCGTTACCAAGGCGAACACGAAGTCGCTGGTGCATCGCCGCGGATATATGGACTATATCGGCGTCAAGACCTTCGATGCTGAGGGGCGGATCACCGGCGAGCTTCGCTTCGTCGGCCTCTTTACCTCCGGCGCCTATACGCGTTCGGTACTCAAAATCCCCTATCTGCGTTCAAAGACGGAAGCGGTCATCAGCCGCCTCGGGTTCAATCGCGAAGACCATTCGGGCAAGGCGCTGCTCAACGTTCTTGAAGGCTATCCGCGCGACGACCTGTTCCAGATCGACGTCAAGACGTTGACCCGTTACGCGGAGATCATCCTTGCGCTCGGCGAGCGGCCCCGCGTGCGGGTCCTGCCGCGTGTCGATCCCTTCGGCCGCTTTGCCTCGATCATCGTCTTCGTTCCGCGCGAACGTTATGATTCCGTGGTGCGCGAGAAGATGGGCGCTTACTTCGCCGCGCTCTATGAAGGGCATGTCTCGGCCTACTATCCCGCTTTCCCGGAAGGCAACCTTGCACGCGTCCACTTCATCATCGGTCATGCCGAGGACGATTTTCCAAAGGTCAAGCGTGAGATGCTGGAAGAAGGCGTCCGCGCCATCGTTCGTACCTGGGACGATGCCGTCGCCGAGGTCGGCGACCGTACGGGTACTTCGCAATATACTGCGCTGGCGGCAGCATTCCCCGATTCCTACCGTGAGAACTTTTCCGCGGATGAGGCGCTTGTCGATGCGAGCCGAATCGCCGGTCTCTCGCGCAGCAATCCGCTCTTCGTCGATTTCTACCGCCACCGCACCGACGGGCCCCATGCGGCATCGCTGAAGATCTATCATTATGGCTCGGCTGTTGCCCTGTCGCAGCGCGTACCGCTGCTCGAGAACATGGGCTTCCGCGTCATCAGCGAGCAGACATTCGCCTTGCCTGCGGCGGATGCCAGCCCGCTCTACGTTCACGACATGGAACTCGTCAGCACTTCGGGTGCGGCCATCGATCTGCGCGACAATGGCGCCCTGTTCGAGGACGTTTTCCGCAACATCTGGAGCGGCGCCTCCGACAATGACGGCTATAATGGACTGGCGCTGAGCGGCCAACTCACGGCGCGGCAGATCATTATCCTGCGCGCTTATGGGCGCTACCTGCAGCAGGCGGGCATCCCCTATTCGCAGGATTTCATCGCAATCACGCTCAATCGATACCCGGCAATCGCGCGTCAGCTTTACGATCTCTTCGAGCAACGGCTAAGCCCGGCCAAGGCCAAGGGCGCGCAATCGGAGCGTAAGGAGGCCGCGATCCGTGCGGCCATCGAGGAAAGCTTGCAAGGCGTTCCGAGCCTCGACGACGACCGGATTCTGCGCCGCTACCTCAATCTTATCGAATCGACGCTGCGCACCAATGCCTTTTCGCCAGAGGAGGATGGCAGCGAACGCGCCTCTCTCGCCTTCAAACTCGATCCGCGCGCACTCGACGAGTTGCCGGAGCCCCGTCCCTACCGCGAGATCTTCGTCTATGGGCCGGAAGTCGAAGGCGTGCATCTTCGCTTCGGGCCAGTTGCCCGCGGCGGACTTCGCTGGTCAGACCGCGCCCAGGATTACCGCACGGAAGTTTTGGGCCTCGTCAAGGCGCAGCAGGTCAAGAATGCCGTCATCGTGCCCGTTGGCGCCAAGGGCGGTTTCTATCCGAAGCGCCTGCCCACGGGCGGCGATCGCAACGCCATCTTCGAGGCCGGCCGCGCTGCTTACATCACGTTCATCTCGACGCTGCTCTCGGTCACTGACAATCTGAACGGCGAGACCGTCGTGCCGCCGGCCGACATGGTACGGCGCGATGGCGACGATCCTTATTTTGTCGTTGCCGCGGACAAAGGCACGGCGACATTCTCGGATACCGCAAATGCGATCAGCCAGGCGCATGATTTCTGGCTCGACGATGCCTTTGCCTCGGGTGGCTCTGCCGGCTACGACCATAAGAAGATGGGCATTACCGCGCGTGGCGCCTGGGAAGCGGTCAAGCGCCATTTCCGCGAAATCGGAACTGATATCCAGAAAACCCCGTTCACCGTGGTCGGCGTCGGCGACATGTCGGGCGACGTCTTTGGCAATGGCATGCTGCTGTCGCCGCAGACAAGGCTGATTGCCGCCTTCGACCATCGCGATATTTTCATCGATCCGGAGCCGGACATCAAGGCGACGCTCAAGGAGCGGCAGCGCCTGTTCAACCTGCCGCGGTCGAGCTGGCAGGATTTCGACAAGTCGAAAATATCGGCGGGCGGCGGCGTATTCTCGCGCTCGCTGAAGTCGATCACGCTGTCCAAGGAAGCCGCGAAGGCCATCGGCCTCGCCAAGACGACGGCAACGCCTTACGAGATCATGACCGCGATTCTCAAGGCACCGGTTGATCTCCTGTGGTTCGGCGGCATCGGCACCTATGTCCGCTCGATGGGAGAGAGCGATGCGGAAGTCGGCGACCGCGCCAATGACGCGATCCGTATCACCGGCAGCGATGTCAGGGCCAAGGTTATCGGCGAAGGCGCCAATCTCGGCGTCACGCAGAAGGGCCGCATCGAGTTTGGCCTGCTTGGCGGACGCTGCAATTCAGATGCGATCGACAATTCGGCCGGTGTAAACACCTCGGACGTGGAGGTGAATATCAAGATCGCCCTGGCGCAGGCCATGCGCGCCGGCAAGCTCAAGCGCGACCAGCGCGACAAGATCCTGGAATCGATGACAGCAGAGGTTGCAGACCTCGTCTTGCGCAACAACTATCTGCAGACCCTGGCTCTCTCGCTGGCACAGCGGCGCGGACTGGCCGATCTCGCCTATCAGGCCCGTTTCATCAGCGACCTCGAGACGCGAAAGCTTCTGAGCCGCAAGGTCGAGACCTTGCCCGATGACAAGGCCCTCGCCGAACGGCAGGTCGACGGCATACCTTTGACGCGCGCCGAACTCGGCGTCCTGCTTGCCTATGCGAAGATCGTGCTGTCCGACCAGTTGTTGGCAAGCACCCTGCCCGACGATCCTTATCTCGATCGCGAGCTGATGGATTATTTCCCGAAGCAGATGCAATCGGGATTTGCCGATGAGCTGCATACGCATCGCCTGCGGCGGGAAATCATCGCAACGCAGCTCGCAAACGACATCATCAATCTTGGCGGCCCGACCTTCGTTAGCCGGCTATCCGATCTTACAGGCCGTTCCGGTCCGGAGATCGTGCGCGCCTACGTCATTGTGCGTGACGGCTTCTCGCTCGACAGTGTCTTTGCCGCGATTGACGCCCTCGACAATGCCGTAGCAGGCGACACGCAGAACGGTTTCTACGCCAAGGTGGCGCAGATGCTGAACTGGACGACGGCATGGGTTCTACGCAATGGCACCGCAGGGGCCAATCTCGCGACCGCGATCGATGAGATCAAGAAGGCCCGTGACGCGCTGCAGCCCAGACTAGAGAAGCTGTTGCCAGCCTCCATGCTGGGGTTGATCCGCGACGACACCGCCAGCAATGCGGCGCTCGGCGCACCACCGGCGCTTGCCGCGCAATTGGCACGCCTGTCCGTCGCGCCCATCATTCCTGATATAGCTACGGTGGCGCAGCAGGCGAATATCGACATAGCCACTGCCGGCAAGGCCTATTTCGACATTTCCGAGGCCTTCCGTATCGGCCGTATCGAAGATGCCGCACGCGGGGTTTCCGTCGCCGACTACTATGACGGCCTGGCGCTTGCCCGCGCGACGGATCTGATCTCGCAGGCGCGGCGCGGTATTGCCGTGGCGGCGCTCAGCCAGCACGGCAAGAACGCTGATCCGGCCAAGGATTGGCTGACCAGCCGTGGCGCGGGTGTCGATGAAGTGCGCCAGCGCATGGCGAACATCGTGGAGAGCGGCGATTTGACCGTATCGCGGCTCGCCGTAGCTGCCGGCCTGCTTTCGGATTTGTCGTAGTAACCCCTTGCCCTCCCCCTTGTAGGGGAGCGGGCCGAAGGTCCGGAGGGGCATGCTTGAACTAATCCGGGCCTGGGATAAGCTTCCTCAAAATTCCCCCACTCCGCTGCTTCGCGGTGACCTCCCCAGAAGGGGAGGGAATTGCGGTCACGGCTACGAAATGCCTGGAGGCAAAATGGCGCCAGTCTCGATGAAGCCGGCTCTCGCCCCTTTCTGGGAAGGCTTCCGGCGGGACGGAGGGGCGTGCCAATGACCGCCTCCCCGCTGACAAGCAAAACCACTGCCTCGACCAAGTCCGGTATATGGGGGTGGATGCTGTTCGACTGGGCGGCGCAGCCGTTCTTCACGGTCGTCACCACCTTCATCTTCGGGCCGTATTTCGTCTCGCGCATGGCGAGCGATCCGGCAGTGGGGCAGGCGGCCTGGGGCTATGCCATCGCGGTATCCGGCCTGTTCATCGCCGTGCTGTCGCCTGTGCTCGGCTCGATCGCCGACGCGACCGGCAGGCGCAAGCCGTGGATCGCCTTTTTCGCCGTCATCAAGATCACCTGCCTCCTCATGCTATGGTTCGCAGCGCCGGGCTCGGGCCTGATCATGCCGCTCATCTTCTTTTCGCTCGCCTCGATTGCGGCGGAATTTTCGATCGTGTTCAACGATTCCATGATGCCGCGCCTCGTTGCGCCGAAGGACATCGGCCGTATCTCCAACATTGCATGGGGTCTCGGCTATCTCGGTGGCATGATCGCGCTGATCTTCGTCGTTGCCTTCATGGCCGGGTCGCCAGAAACGGGCAAGACCATGCTCGGCCTGCAACCGATTTTCGGGCTCGACCCCTCAGCCGGCGAGGGCGACCGCGCAACCGGACCGCTCGCTGCCTTGTGGTACCTCGTCTTCGTGCTGCCAATGTTCTTCTTCACGCCTGATGGCGCGCGCGGATTGCCCATCCGCCCCGCCATTGCCTCCGGGCTTGCGCGTTTGCGTTCGACCTTGGCCGAGGTGCGCCAGCGCACCGGCATTCTCCGCTTCCTGGTCGGGCGAATGATCTATCAGGACGGGGTGAATGCCCTCGTCGTGCTTGGCGGCGCCTTCGCCGCGACGATGTTCGGTTGGGCCACTGCCGAAATCGGCATTTTCGGCATCATCCTCAACGTCGTCGCCATCTTCGGCTGCCTTGCAGCAAGCAGGCTCGACACGATGCTCGGCTCGAAGACGGTTGTGGTGGTGTCGCTCATCGTCCTTGTGATCGCCACGATCGGGATTGTTTCGACCGGGCCTGGCTATACGCTCTTCGGTTTCATACCGCTTCCCGGCGCTGACAGCGGCGGCCTGTTCGGTACGCCTGCCGAGAAGGCCTATATCTGCTTCGGCCTCCTCATCGGTGTTGCGTTCGGCCCGGTCCAGGCTTCGTCGCGGTCATATATGGCGCGGAGTGTTTCAGTCGAAGAAGCCGGCCGCTATTTCGGCATCTATGCGCTCTCGGGTCGGGCGACGAGTTTCCTTGCACCCTTACTCGTGGCGACGGTTACCGCGTTAAGCGGGTCGCCGCGCCTTGGCATGGCGACCATCATCGTTTTCCTTCTGGGCGGATTGGCGATCCTCGTGCGCACGCCCTATCCGGCCGCGATACCCAGAGGTTCTTCTAACTAGATTTGCTCTAGTGCCGGAAGTGACGCATCCCGGTAAACACCATGGCGATGCCGTGCTCATCGGCTGCGGCGATGACTTCATCATCGCGCATCGATCCACCCGGCTGAATGACAGCGGTCGCTCCAGCGGCGACGGCTGAGAGCAAACCATCGGCAAACGGGAAGAAGGCATCGGAGGCAACCACAGAACCCTTGGTGAGGGGCGTTTCGATGCCTGCGGCTTCAGCGGCATCCTCGGCCTTGCGGGCAGCAATGCGGGCGCTGTCGACGCGGCTCATCTGCCCCGCGCCAATGCCGACTGCAGCACCGTCCTTGACGTAGACAATGGCATTGGATTTGACGTGCTTGGCGATGCGAAAGGCCAGCTTGAGATCAGTCATCTCGGTTTCGGTGGGCGCGCGCTTCGTCACGACCTTCAACTCGAGATCATCCACCACCCCGCTGTCGCGCGACTGGACGAGAATGCCGCCTGCCACCGTCTTGGCGCTGATGCCGGACGCACGGGGATCGGGCAGTCCGCCGGTTACCAGCAGGCGCAGGTTTTTCTTCGCCGCCACGATTTCCTGCGCTTCAGGGGTCGCGTCGGGAGCAATAATGACCTCGGTGAAGATCTTGACGATCTCCTCGGCAGCCTCGGCGTCGAGCGTGCGGTTCAAGGCGACGATCCCGCCAAAGGCAGACACGGGATCGCAGGCCAGCGCCTTGAGATACGCCTCCTTCAACGTCGCGCCTTCGGCGACACCGCATGGATTGGCATGCTTGATGATCGCGACGGCAGCCGTGCGGGCCGGGTCGAACTCGGCGACGAGCTCGAAGGCCGCGTCGGTGTCGTTGATGTTGTTGTAGGAGAGCTGCTTGCCCTGGAGCTGCGTTGCGGTGGCAACGCCCGGACGCTTTTCGCCGGTCAGGTAGAAGCCTGCGGACTGGTGGGGGTTTTCGCCATAGCGCATCACCGAATGCAGGTGACCTCCGATCGCGCGGCGGGACGGCGTCTCCGTCATCAAAGCTTCGGCGAACCATCCGGAAATCGCGGCGTCGTAGGTTGCGGTGCGGGCATAGGCCTTGGCCGCGAGACTTTGGCGGAACGAGTAGGGCAGCGATCCCTCATGCTTGTCGAGCATTGCGATCACCATGTCATAGTCGCCGGGATCGGTGACCACACCGACATAGGCATGGTTCTTGGCAGCCGCGCGGATCATTGCCGGCCCGCCAATGTCGATGTTCTCGACGATGTTGGCATAGTCGGCGCCCGAATGGCGGACGTCTTCGAACGGATAGAGATTGATGACGACAAGGTCGATCCCGCCTATCTCATGCGTCTTCATCGCTTCGACATGTTCCGGGTCGTCGCGCACGGCCAGGAGACCGCCATGCACCTTTGGATGCAATGTCTTGACGCGTCCATCCATGATCTCGGGAAAGCCGGTTAAATCGGAGACGTCGCGAACCGGAATGCCCTCTGCCGCGATCGCTTTCGACGTGCCGCCGGTGGAAAGGATCTCGATTCCGTGGCGGTGCAGAGCGTGGGCAAGGGCCGTCAGGCCCGCCTTGTCTGAAACGGAAAGCAGTGCGCGACGGACTGGAAAAAGGTTCGGCGGTGTAAATGATTTTGCGGCGACGGCCATGGGAGTTCGTCCTTAGCAGAATGTGGATGCGTGGATTTGGCGGCTCTAACACAGGCCTTCGCGGAATCCTACTTCGGATCCCGCATTTGCCGGAATTATGGCGGGCTTGCTGCGAAATTAGGTCAGATACATTGACATATCTCGCTTGATGGCGTCATATCCGCCGGGCTTATGCGACGTTCGCGGAGGAGTTTCCGGACGGTGGGCGCACAGGCACGAGAGGCAATCAAGCGAGTAGAAAATGAGCAACTGGGAAGCCAGATACGCAACGCGTGCAAACCGGATGCGCGCTTCGGAAATCCGTGAACTCCTGAAACTGCTCGATCAGCCGGACATCATTTCCTTTGCTGGCGGTATTCCGGATCCGGCGTTGTTTCCGACCGAGGCCTTTCGCAAAGCCTATGAACGTGCGCTTGCTGACGGCCAGGCCGGCCCGGCGCTGCAATATTCGGTCAGCGAAGGCTATTCGCCCTTGCGCGAGTGGATCGCGACGCGCCTCGCGGCGCTCGGCATCGCCTGCGACATCGATAACATCGTCATCACATCGGGATCGCAGCAGGCCCTGGACTACCTTGGCAAGCTCTTCCTTTCGCCGTCCGATACCGCTTTGGTGACGAGCCCCACCTATCTCGGTGCGCTGCAGGCATTCAATGCATATGAACCTCAGTACGATCAGCTGACGCCCGAGTTGGGCAATATGACGCCTGCAGGTTACCAGGACACGGCGGCTCGTAATGGCGGACGGCCGAAATTTGCCTATATCAACCCGGATTTCTCCAATCCTGCTGGCGAAACGCTGGATCGCGCCGGTCGCGAACGCCTGCTCGACCTTTCCGACGAACTCGACATTCCCATCATCGAAGACGCCGCCTATCAGGGGCTGCGCTATGACGGTGAGCCGGTTCCGCCGATCCTCGCGCTCGACATTGCTCGCAAAGGCGATATCGATGCAACGCGCACGATCTATTGCGGAACGTTCTCGAAGACGCTGTCGCCCGGATTGCGCCTCGGTTTCGTCTGTGCAGCAAAGCCGGTCATCCGCAAACTCGTTCTGATGAAGCAAGCGGCGGACCTCCACAGTCCCACCATCAACCAGATGGCGATGTATCATGCGGCCGTCGATATTTACGACGCGCAGATCGAACGCCTGCGCGCCACCTATGGCGCGCGCCGCGACCATGTCCTGACGGCGCTTGAAAAATATATGCCGGAAGGCGTGTCATGGACCAAGCCTGAAGGCGGCATGTTCATCTGGGTCACCTTGCCGGAAGGGATCGACGGGGCGAAGCTTCTTGCCCGTTCGATCGAAACCGAGCGCGTCGCCTTCGTGCCGGGCCAAGCCTTTCACGCCGACGGCAGCGGGGCAAATACCATTCGCCTGAGCTTCTCGCTCGCGTCCGAAGAGGTTGCCGATACCGGTATTGCCCGTCTTGGGCGCCTCATTCGCCAGGTGATGGCGGAGCTCTAAACGCCGAGGCTTGTGCGGGTGAACTGCCACTCGACTTCGGACCGCTGGGCGGCACTGAAGGACAATGTGATCTGGCGGGTCCTGACGGGCCCGCGGAACCCGGCAAAGAACAGTGAATCCTCGACGAAGGGCTGCACCGTTGCCGAGAACATCCAGATATCGTCGTTTTCCGCCTGAAGGATGATCAGGCCATTATCGTCCACGGAGACATGGACGGCGGGATGCAGGTGAAAACGCACGACGACATTTTCGGCGCCAGTATCACGCAGTGGATTGCGACCGGCGGCAAAGAAGCTGTCGATGCCTTCGATGACGCTGCCATTGTGCGACAATACGATCTGGCGTTCGTGATAGATGCCGAACGGTCGAACGTAGCCATTGTGGTTGGCAACGAAGCCGACGGCGCCTTCCCGCTCTATACGCTCGATATTCACCCTGGTGGGCCCGGCAATGATCGGCGTTCCGATCATGTTCGAAAGCCCGGAGGTATTGCTGAAACGGCAGGAGGACGTGTCGTTGAGCGTTGCCGTCGAATGAGCGGCGGTTGAGCGGGCGAGCGGCCGAAACTCGGGCGGGCCATAGCGATCAACGCCGGCATTGACGATGTAGCGGTTACGGCCCGATGACATCTCGAAGGACAGGCAGCCGGCATGGGCATCGCGCGAGGCAGTGACCGGCGGAGCGAGACCAGTGTCGGCAATGATCGTCGTCGAATCCATGGAGAGGCGCTCATAGCCCGAATGCGGCGCGTGAATGAGCGGTAGGCCGCCGATATCGTCATGGCGGAGCACGGCGATGACCCGTTCCGGCATGGTGGCGCCGACCCCGTTGAACAGGGCAAGGCTGCCGTCATGATGGCGAAAAAAACGCAGCGCCGGCAGCATCCGCTCGATGGCTTCGATCAGCGCTTTGGGCGGTGCCTCCTGGCCGCTGGCATAGGTCTGGCGCAGCGGCAGAAGGTCGGCGAGCAGTTCGAGAATAATAAGGGGATTGCGCGAGATGTGGCCGCCATCGGGGAGGATCTGGCGGGTTAGTTCATATTCGAGGTTGCGGCGGGCCGACCGGCTGGTACTCGACGCCACCGGCAGGGCGAGCGCCGCAAGCGCGAGCGCGATGCGGGCGCGCAGCTTCTCTTCGCCGTCATCCATGACCGCCGCCATCGTCCGCAAGTAGCGAACCTGGACGGCGAGCGAGCGCATGAACTGGCGATATGCGCGCAGGTCTGCGCCTGCCAGAATGAGGCTCGAATGCTGCAGCCAGGCGATGATGCGCTGTGCCGTGACCTCCGGCACCCATGCCGGCCCTGCGACGGAGCGGCCATGCGTGGTGATCCAGTCGCTGAGGAGGGCGCGGGCGTTGGCGGTGGCAAGGTCCGTGCCTGCCGCACGCAAATGGCGGAGCCAGCCGAAATTGTGCAGAGCTGCCTGCCAGGCGGCATTGGGTGGCTCGACCAGGAACGGCGAGCGACCGCCGGTCTCGACGACCTTGCCGGCCAAGGCAAAGCGACCATGGTAAAACTCTTCGGCGATTTGCGGATCGGCCGGGCGCAGATCTTGCGGGGCAATAAGCACGCGCTCGGGCGTAAAGCCGGTAAAGCGCCAGCGGTAGAGCGGGCCCATGCGTACGCGCCTGCGGAAACGGCGCCACAATTGCGCCGTCGCTAGTCCCCACAATTGCGGTGTTTCGCTGAGCGCGACCATATTGTTTTTGCTTCGAATCGTCGACGACAGCCTAAACTATCCGGTCAAACAGTTAAAATTTTAGTATTTGCGCCGGAATCGAGCCGCAAAGAAGCCATCCATGCCGGACAGCGCCGCATTGTCATGAGGAAGATCTGCGGGCGTAGAGCGCACAAAACCTTCCTTCGTGATGAGGTCTGCGAGGCCACCGATCTCTTCGGCGACGACAGGAACGAGTTCGATGGCGGGGTTCTTGGCAATCAGTTGCCTTGCGACCGCCTCGCCTTCCGAGGGGTCGAGGGAGCAGTTGGAAAACACGATAATCCCGCCGGGCCGAACGAGGGTTACGGCGTGGTCCAAGAGCTTGGCCTGAAGTGCGGCGAGTTTGGCGATCTCTTCGGGACTTTTAGTCCACGGGACGTCGGGATGGCGTCGTACCGTCCCCGTCGAGGAGCACGGTGCGTCGAGCAGGACAGCATCGAAGGGCTCGGCCGGTTCATAGGCCGCAAGATTCGCTTCGACAGTGTCGGCAGTGAAATGCAGGCGCTCGAGATTGGCGCGTAGCCGCTTCAGGCGATTGGCGGAGAGATCGAGCGCGGTCACATTGGCACCAGCCAAAGCAAGCTGTGCGGTCTTGCCGCCGGGCGCGGCGCAAAGATCGGCAACACGTTTTCCGGTAATGTCGCCAAATAGCTTTGCAGGAAGGCTCGCCGCCGTATCCTGCACCCACCACTCACCCTCGGCAAAGCCCGGGAGGCTGGTCAGGGCGCCTTCAATGTTGGCAAGCCGAACCGAGCCCGTTGGCAGGGCGAGACCGCCAAGACGCTCGGCCCACACTTGTGGGTCGCCCTTGACCGTGAGATCGACGGCCGGCTCCTTCGCTTGGATTTCAAGGATGGCGCCTGCCTTTTCCTTGCCATAGGCGGCAATGAGACTTGCCTCGAACCATGAAGGAACATTGACTGCGGCCCGATTGGCGAACGTCTCCTTTTCCCGCGACAGGCGCCGCAGGACGGCGTTTACCATCGACGCAAAGCGCCGGTTGCGTGGGTCGCCATTCGCCGCTGTCACGGCAAGATCGACGGCGGCGCGATCCGGCAGGTCGAGATAAAGGATTTGTGCGGCCGCCACGTGCAAAAGATGCTTCAGGGCTACCGCATTTTCCGGCAGCGGCCGGTCGATCATCTGGCTGATAGCTGCTTCGATCGCGCCGCGATTGCGCAGCGCAGCCCCGAGAATGGCGCGCACCAGTGAGCGGTCACGGTCGTCGAGCGCCATATATTGCGGATGCCCGTTACAGTTGTCCGTCAGGCCGTCGAGCGACGTATGCTTCTCGATGACAGCCCCCAGCAGACGTGTTGCGCATTGCCGCGCGGCGAGGCCAGGTCGGTGCTCCCCGTCAAAAGATTCCGTCGCTTGCTGTTTTCTGGAGAAATTCCGTTTGGCTGCCCGTTCCGCGCTCATGCCCAGGGGCCTTTGCGGCTTGCGCCGTTGCGGCCCCATGGCGTCGGACGGTCGTCCCGCGGTTCCTCATCGTCGAGCGGCTTTTCGACACCGCGCGCCGGTTTCGCGGGCGCCTCGGTCTGGCTGAATTCCGAGGCCATGGCCTCCAGCGCTGCAATGCGATTTTCGGTGTTTGGATGCGTGGAAAACAGATTGTCGGTGCCACGACCGCTCAAGGGATTGATGATAAAAAGCGGTGCCGAGGCGGGGTTTCGCTCCGCATCCTCGTTGACAATCTGCTTGGCGCCGCGCGCGATCTTGTTGAGGGCAGATGCGAGCCACAGCGGATTGCCGCAGATCTGTGCGCCGCGCCGGTCCGCCGCGTATTCCCGTGTCCGGCTGATTGCCATCTGCACGATCATTGCGGCAAAGGGCGCGACGATCATGGCAATCAAAATGCCAATGAAACCGAGCGGGTTATTATTCTCGCGGTTGCCCCCGCCGAAGAACAGGGCGAAATTGCCGAGCATCGAAATGGCACCGGCGAGTGTCGCGGTAATGGTCATCGTCAACGTATCGCGGTGCTCGACATGGGCGAGTTCGTGCGCCATCACCGCCGCGACCTCCTGCGGCGACAGGCGCTGCAAGAGACCGGTACTGGCGGCGACAGCCGCATTCTGCGGGTTGCGCCCGGTGGCAAAGGCGTTGGGCTGGTCCGCCTCGATGAGATACACCTTCGGCATGGGCAGGTTGGCACGCGCCGCAAGATCGCGGACAATGCCGTAATATTCGGGCGCGGTGCGCTCATCGACCTCGACGGCGTGATGCATGCGCAGCACCATCTTGTCTGAATTCCAGTAGCTGAAAAGGTTCATGCCGGCGGCCATGACGAGCGCGATCATCATGCCGCCGGAGCCGCCGATGAGATAGCCGACTGCCATGAACAGAGCGGTCATGAAGGCAAGCAGCATCGCAGTGCGCATGATGTTCATGGTTGCATTCCTCCCCTCGGAAATGAAGCGTTAGAGTCCATGGCTGGCAAGGTCATTCCTTTTGTTGGCCATCTTCCGCTATATGATGGTGCTTTATACAGCAAGCTTCAATGACGAGTGTCACATGACGGACGAAGAGACAGCAAAAACGCCGCACGCCGACAATGACGACAAGCGCCGGCACCCCGCCTTCGACCAGCTGCCGCCGGCAGCCCAACGCGCGCTAAACGAAGCGGAAGCGCGGCGGCAGGCCGAAAAGGATGCCGCCGAGAAACCGCGCGAAATCGGCGGACGGGGCGGCAAGGATCCTGCCCGCTACGGCGATTGGGAAATCAAGGGCCGCACGATCGACTTTTAATGGCGGATAACTTCAATTCCAAGTTGTTCACGCCGGAGCCAACGGCTGAGCAACAGAATTGCCGCGGCGGCAAGACCGCAGACGAGCCCGAGCCAAATGCCTGCGCCCTTCATGTCCAGCCAGAAGCCAAAGGCAATTGAGAGCGGCAGGCCTATGCCCCAATAGGCAATGGCCGCATAGATCATCGGCACTGTCGTGTCATGCAGACCACGCAACATGCCGCTCGCGACCGCCTGGCCGCCGTCGAAAATCTGGAAGAGCGCTGCAAACGCCAGGAACGAGACGGCGAGCGATATGACCTCGGCGTTTGATGGGTCGTGCAGGTCGATGAAAGCACTGATCAGCTGGTATGGCGCAAACAGCATCAGCATGGCGGTGAGCACCATGAAGCCGGTTCCGCCGATGAAGGCGACCCAGCCGGCGCGCCTGATTCCGTCACCGTCCTGTGCTCCGTAGGCTCGGCCCACGCGGACCGTGGCCGCTTGGCCAAACCCCATCGGCACCATGAATGCAATGGCGGCAATCTGGATGGCAATTGCATGCGCCGCAAGGTAATCCGCGCCGAGAATTCCCATCAGGAAAGCCGCTGCATTGAAGATTGTAACTTCAAAACTCATGATCGCGGCGATCGGCAGGCCAAGGCGGAGCAGTTCGCCATAGCGTGGCCAGTCGGCACGCCAGAAGCGACCGAACAGATGGTAACGGCGGAACTGGCGATCACGCATGATGATGACGACGAGGCCGACGAACATCATGAGCGACGACAGGGAGGTCGCGATGCCCGAACCGACGATCCCGAGCTTGGGGAATCCCAGATGTCCGAAGATCAGGCACCAATTGGCAAGGGCATTGAAGCCGACGCAGAAGAGGGCAACGAACAGCGCCCAGCCGGGACGTTCGAGCGCGGCGATAAAGGACCGCAATACGATATAGCCGTAGAACGGCAGGACCGCCCACTGCAGCGAACGAACGTAGGCTTCGGCGGTATCGGCAAGTGCCGGATTTTGCCCCATAGCAATGAGAATCGGTGCGGTGTGCCACAACGCGAACCAGATCGGAATCGATATGGTGACGGCGAGCCAAAGACCCTGCCGCACGGTGCGGCGAACCTCGCGCACCGAGAAGCGATTGCGACCGAGTTCCTTGGCCATCATTGGCGAGGTGGCAAGCATCAGGCCGAGACCGAAGATCATTGGCATATAGTAGAGGTTGGTGCCGAGGGCGCCGGCTGCGAGCGTATCCGCGCCGACCCAGCCCATCATCATGACGTCGGTTGCCGTCATCGCTGTTTGCGCGAGATTGGTAAGAATCATCGGCCAGCTCAACGCCAGCATCGCAATAATTTCTTCACGCCACGCGCGCCGGGACGCGGCGTTTTGGGCTAGGGCAACCGACATGTCTTGGTCTTTCAGAGGAATTTGCCTCACATTGAGGCAGGATGCACCGATTCCAGGCAAATTCTTGGTATCATCAAATTTCGGCAAGAGCAAAGGGCGCACCTGCAACCTGGCATTGGTGGTTGGCTTCGCTTCCGGAGGGTATTGTTGAGCATATTGAAATTTGTAATTTAAAAACTACATTTTTATGATAGAAATCAGGCAGACGGAAATCTTCCGCAAGTGGCGCTTAAACCTGCAAGACCCTCGAGCCCGCGCACTCATTGCATCGCGGCTTGATCGATTGGCTTTCGGCCATACCGGGGATGCGAACTCCGTTGGCTCGGGCGTAAGTGAGCTGCGCATACATCACGGACCGGGCTATCGCGTCTACTTCCAGCGGCGCGGCGAGGTCCTGATTGTGCTCCTCTGTGGAGGCGATAAAAGTAGCCAGGCGAAAAATATTCGCGTCGCTCGACGACTGGCGACAGAGTGGAGCGAATGATGGCAGAGAAATTGACGAGCTACGATCCGGCCGAGGATCTTATCACACCAGAAGCCATGGCAATCTTCTTGACTGAAGCCTTCGCGACCGGCGACGCCAGCTATATCGCTCACGCGCTTGGAGTGATTGCACGGGCGCAGGGAATGACAAACATTGCCGCAGAGACTGGATTGTCCCGCGAGCAGCTGTATCGCTCGTTCAGCGAGGAGGGGAATCCGACGCTGAAAACAACGCTCGCCGTAATGAAGGCTTTGGACATCGAGCTTACCGCCCGTGTTGGAATCCCATCAGCTTAACGGAAAGGGCCACCTTGTAGGGTGGCCCCGCAATTCCGTCTGGCACAAAGCTGTCTTTGGCCTTTTCCCGGCTTTCGCCGGGCGCTTATTCAACGGAGAGACAATCCCCGATGGAAAGCATCAGACGCCTTATGGCAGATTGCGAAATCACGAGACATCGGATCACCTCCTTTTCATTCGTTGAACACAATTGGAGAATGGGGTGTCAGGCGCCACGTTTCAAGAGAAAAAAGCAAGGCCATGTGTGCATGGGTTGCAAAGAGGCGCAGGCGGTCATAAGCCAAGCAGACTGAATGAAGCAATGCACGCGACGCGCAACTTGCTGCGCCCGTGCCCGGGGGCAGAGAATGGCAGCTGAAGACAAGGCGGCGCGGATCATCCGCACGGTGGTCGACGTCATCGAACCGCAATTTGCGATTGAACTTTGGGACGGAACCCGCATCGGTGATTTCGAGGGCCCGATCCTTGCTATCAATGATCCTATGGCAGTGCGCCAGATCGCCCTCAAACCCAATATCGGCTCTGTCGTCGAGTTGTGGGTGTCGGGCCAGATCGACATCAGGAACGGCACGCTGTTCGATCTCGTCGAACGCGGTCCCAAGGGAAAGTTCAAGCACCGGCTGAAAAGCCTGCCAAAGTGGCAGCTCTTGAAGGATGTGCCTTCGCTTTTGCTGAGCGGAGGGAAAGGCGGCAGTTCCGGGCTCGGCGGCAAGAACCCCTATGTCAGCGGGTCCAACAAGGAGGCGATTACCCACCACTACGACGTGTCGAACGCCTTCTATCAGCTCTTCCTCGATGAGCGCATGGTCTATACCTGCGCCTATTTCACCGATTGGGCCAATAGCATCGACCAGGCGCAGGCCGACAAGCTCGAATTGATCTGCCGCAAACTGCGCCTCAAGCCCGGTGATCGCCTGCTCGACATAGGCTGCGGCTGGGGGGCCATGCTGATCTATGCGGCAAAAAATTATGGCGTGACCGGCACGGGCGTTTCCCTGTCGGAGGCCCAGACGGCCCTTGCCCGCGAGCGGATCAAGGCGGAAGGCCTTGAGGACAAGATCACGATTCACGTGAAATCCTATGAGCATCTCGACGGGCAGTTCGATAAGATTTCGTCGATCGGCATGTTCGAGGCGGTGGGCATTGCCCACTACGACACCTATTTTTCCAGTGTGCACAGGTTGCTGAAGCCGGGTGGCCTTTATCTCCACCACGCGATCACGCGACGCATGAAGCGCAACAAGAAGACCTTCGGGCGCAAGAGCGCCGAGCACCTCGCCCTGGTCAAATACATCTTCCCGGGCGGCGAACTCGACCATCTCGGCATGACAGTCGAGAATCTCGAGGGCTACGGTTTCGAGGTGCACGACGTTGAGAATCTGCGTGAGCATTATGGCCGCACATGCCGCATGTGGGCCGACCGCCTCCATGCGCGCTTCGATGAAGCGATCGCGGAAGTCGGGGCTCCCAAAGCGCGGTTGTGGCTGCTGTACCTCACCGGCTGTGCCCTTGCGTTCGAGCGTGGCACCGTACAGATCAATCAGACGCTGGCGTCACGCCGCAAGCGCGGAATCTCTGCCGTGCCGCAGACACGGGCCGATCTTTACCGCTGAAGGAGGGTGTCCCCCCTTTTTTGGGGGGAGGACACGATTTTCAGCCCTTGCGATTTTGGCGATTGGCGATCAGGTCATCAACGACGGCCGGGTCGGCAAGCGTTGAGGTGTCGCCGAGCGCGCCGAAATCATCCTCGGCAATCTTGCGCAGGATGCGGCGCATGATCTTGCCGGAACGGGTCTTCGGCAGGCCCGGCGCAAACTGTATCTTGTCTGGCGTGGCGATCGGGCCGATCTCCTTGCGCACATGCTTGACCAACTCGGCGCGCAAATCGTCGCTGCCCTCAAGTCCGGACATGAGCGTTACATAGCAATATATGCCCTGGCCCTTCAGGTCGTGCGGATAGCCGACGACGGCGGCCTCCGAGACCGTATCATGGGAGACAAGCGCGGACTCTACCTCGGCCGTTCCCATGCGGTGTCCCGAGACGTTGAGAACGTCATCGACGCGCCCGGTGATCCAGTAATAGCCGTCCTTGTCACGCCGGCAGCCGTCGCCGGTAAAGTACTTGCCCTTATAGGTGGAGAAATAGGTTTCGATGAAGCGCTTGTGATCGCCGTAGACCGTGCGCATCTGCCCCGGCCACGAATCGATGATGCAGAGGTTGCCGTCGGCCGCGCCTTCGAGCACGTCGCCCTCATTGTCGACCAGTTGCGGTTGCACGCCAAAGAACGGCCTTGTGGCCGAGCCCGGCTTGAGCGGCGTTGCGCCGGGCAGCGGCGTGATGAGGATGCCGCCCGTTTCCGTCTGCCACCAGGTATCGACGACAGGACTGCGCTTGTCGCCCACCACCTGATAATACCATTCCCACGCTTCCGGATTGATCGGCTCTCCAACCGAGCCGAGGATGCGCAGCGATTTGCGCGATGTCTTCTTGACCGGTTCGTCACCGGCGCTCATCAGCGCGCGGATGGCGGTCGGGGCGGTGTAGAAGATGTTGACCTGGTGCTTGTCGATGACTTCCCAGAACCGCGATACCGACGGGTAGTTGGGCACGCCCTCGAACATCAGCGTCGTCGCGCCATTGGCGAGCGGGCCGTAGACAATGTAGGAGTGGCCGGTTACCCAGCCCACATCGGCGGTGCACCAGTAGATGTCGCCGTCATGGTAGTCGAAGACATATTCGTGGGTCATTGAGGCATAGACAAGGTAGCCGCCGGTCGTGTGCAGCACACCCTTGGGCTTTCCGGTCGAGCCAGAAGTGTAAAGGATAAAAAGCGGATCCTCCGCCTTCATCTTTTCAGGTTTGCATTCCGCCTTAACGCTGGCAATCTCATCGTGATACCAGAGGTCGCGATTGCTGGCCCAGCCGGTCTTGCCGCCGGTCCGGCGTACGACGAGTACGCTCTTCACCATGACGTGGTGACGCGCCGCGATATCGATTGCCTTGTCGGTATTTTCCTTAAGCGGCACCGGCTTGCCGCCGCGCATGCCCTCATCGGCCGTGATCACGAATGTGGATTCGCAGTCGACGATACGGCCCGCGAGCGCATCGGGGGAGAAGCCGCCGAAGACGACGGAGTGGATCGCGCCGATGCGCGCGCAGGCCAGCATCGCATAGGACGCTTCCGGGATCATCGGCATGTAGATCGTCACCCGGTCGCCCTTCTTGACGCCGTGTTTCTTCAGGACATTGGCGAGGCGGCAGACCTGCTCGTAAAGCTCATTATAGGTGATCTTCTTGTCGAGATAGGGATTGTCGCCTTCCCAGATGATCGCAACCTGATCACCGCGCTTTTTGAGGTGGCGGTCGATGCAGTTATAGGAAACGTTGGTAACGCCATCCTCGAACCATTTGATCGAAACCTTGCCCTCGAACGAGGTATTCTTGACCTTGGTGAAGGGCTTGAACCAGTCGATGCGCTTTCCGTGCTTGGCCCAGAACTTTTCGGGATCCTTGATGCTCTGCTTGTACCAGCTGAGATAGGTATCATTGTCGATGAGCGCGTTTTTCTTCGCGCTTGCCAGCACCGGATAAACCTTCTCGGACATCAATTTCCTCCAGAATCTTAAATATCGGGCCTCCACCCGGATACCTCCCCGGGCGGGAGGCGCACAGGTTCATTACCACCAAGCAAATCAATGCGTAAATATCAGAGTTGGCCCTGAGGGCATGGCGTTCGGTCGCATTCTGCGGCGGCCAATATCGTTCTCGGTGGCGTTTTATCGCGAAATCGGTCCATTTTGACCACATTTCGGCTTATAGGGTCGCTGCCTTGACTTGGGAGGACAAACTACAGGCGCTGGAGAAATGTTGTTTCCGGCGCCGCACCAAGGATCGAGGAATGCGAATAACTGTCTTGCGCAGCGTTGCGTCACGCGCAAAATTCACATGGCTTACCCTAGCCGCTTTGAGCCTTGCCATTCCGGCAGGCGCCGGCACGCTTCCCGTGCCATCCAATCCGCAGGACCGTATCGGCGCAAAGCTTTTCGGCGAGGAGCATGCGCATCTGCTCAAGGATTCGGTCTTCGACAAGATCAGTCCGCTCGTATTGGCGGCCATGCCGCGCGGCAAGGCCTATATCGACTACAAGGCGCCGTCGAAATGCGTTCCGGAAAGGCTGAAGAACGTGCTGAGCCGCGTTTCCGCCAAGTATGGGCCGGTCACGGTAAACTCGACCGTGCGCACGCGCACGCGCAACAATCGCGTCGGCGGCAAGGACCAGTCCTACCACCTGAGCTGCCAGGCGGTGGATTTCCGGGTCCACGGCGGCTCATCCGGCCTCATGAGCCACCTGTCGTCCAGCGGCGACGTCGGCGGGTTGAAACGCTATCCGGCCGGCTATTATCACATCGATACGGGACCGCGCCGCAGCTGGTGATTATCGACTTCCGAAGATCGCGGAACCGACCCTGACTGATGTCGCGCCAAAGCCGATGGCGAGTTCGTAGTCGCCGGACATGCCCATGGAAAGCTTGTCGACCCCGGCCTGCCGGGCGATCTTTTCAAGCAGGGCAAAGTGCGGGCCGGGATTCTCATCGGCCGGCGGAATGCACATCAGGCCCTCGATCCGGAGACCGTGAGCCTCGCGGCAACGCTTGACGAACGCTACCGCCTCCTTTGGATCTATACCCGCCTTCTGCGGTTCAGAACCGGTGTTCACCTGGACATAGAGTTTGGGAAAGCGGTTTTGCTTTTGCATTTCCTTGGCAAGGGCATCGGCGATCTTTTCGCGGTCGACCGTCTCGATCACGTCGAAAAGCGCCACCGCCTGCTCGGCCTTGTTGGATTGGAGCGGCCCGATCAGGTGTAGTTCGATGTCCGGATACTCACCGCGCAGGGCCGGCCACTTCGCTTGCGCCTCCTGGACGCGGTTTTCGCCAAAGACGCGCTGGCCGGATTCGAGCACGGGACGAATTGCTTCTTCGCCGAAGGTTTTCGAAACGGCAACGAGCGTGACGGCGCCTTTCGGGCGACCCGCTTCGGCTTCAGTCTTGTGAATAGCGTCCCTGACGGCAAAAAGTTGATCGACGGCATTGGGCATTGGCTGGTTCAGTCCTATTTATCGCCTAACGGCCCGATTTCGCGGGCTCCTTCAGCTTCAAGTGGTTGACGGTCCCACCAATCCATGGTGAAGGTCCCCGCATCACTATCCTTTGCAAGAGAATCCCGTTCATGGCAACCGAACGCTATAATCCCCGTGTAGCCGAGAAGCATTGGCAGAGAGTTTGGAACGACGCCAAGTTCTTCGAGACGAACAATGACGATCCTCGCGATCCTTACTACGTCCTCGAAATGTTTCCGTACCCCTCGGGCCGCATCCATATGGGCCATGTGCGCAACTACGCGATGGGCGATGTCGTTGCACGTTACAAGCGCGCCAAGGGATTCAATGTGCTGCATCCAATGGGCTGGGATGCGTTCGGCATGCCGGCCGAAAACGCCGCCATGCAGAACAAGGTTCATCCGAAGACCTGGACCTACCAGAACATCGCGACGATGCGCGATCAGCTCAAGTCCATGGGCCTGTCGCTCGACTGGTCGCGGGAGTTCGCCACCTGCGATGTCGAATATTACCACCGCCAGCAGATGCTGTTCCTCGATTTCGTCGAGAAGGGCCTGGTGACGCGCAAGTCGTCCAAGGTCAACTGGGACCCAGAGGACATGACGGTCCTTGCCAACGAGCAGGTCATCGACGGTCGCGGCTGGCGCTCCGGCGCTCTTGTCGAGCAGCGCGAGCTGACACAGTGGTTCTTCAAGATCACCGACTTCAACGAGGAACTGCTGGGCGCGCTCGATGGGCTCGACCAGTGGCCGGAAAAGGTGCGCCTGATGCAGCGCAACTGGATCGGCAAGTCTGAGGGCATGCTGATCCGCTGGGCGCTGGACAAGCAGTCGCACGTCGAAGGCGAGAGCGAGGTCGAGGTCTACACGACGCGGCCCGATACGCTGTTCGGCGCGTCCTTCATTGCCATTGCCGCCGACCATCCGCTGGCGAAGAAAGCCGCCGAAAACAACGCAGCGCTGGCCCAGTTCAACGAGGAATGCCGCCATGCGGGCACCTCGGTCGTTGCGCTCGAAACCGCCGAGAAGAAGGGCTTCGACACCGGCTTGCGCGTCACGCATCCGTTCGACCCGGAATGGAAGCTGCCGGTCTACGTCGCGAATTTCGTGTTGATGGACTATGGCACCGGCGCTATCTTCGGTTGTCCGTCAGGTGACCAGCGCGACCTCGACTTTGCCAACAAGTATGGCCTGCCGGTCGTGCCGGTGGTTATGCCGAAGGACGCCGACGCGGCCGCGTTCCAGATCACCGAAACCGCCTATGTCGATGACGGCGTCATGATCAATTCGCGCTTCCTTGACGGGATGTCGCCGACCGAAGCTTTCGACGAGGTGGCGCGGCGGTTGGAAAAGCAGACGGTCGGCAACCGCCCGCAGGGCGAGCGCAAGATCAATTTCCGCCTGCGCGACTGGGGTATTTCCCGGCAGCGTTACTGGGGCTGCCCGATCCCGATGATCCATTGCGATGATTGCGGCGTGGTCCCGGTGCCGAAGGCAGACCTGCCGGTCAAGCTGCCCGACGATGTCGAATTCGACCGGCCGGGCAATCCGCTCGACCGGCATCCGACCTGGCGGCACGTCAACTGCCCGCAATGCGGCAAGGCCGCACGGCGCGAGACCGATACGATGGACACCTTCGTCGATTCGTCCTGGTATTTCGCGCGCTTCACCGCTCCTTGGGCGGAGGAGCCCACCGAGCCCAAGGTCGCGAATCACTGGCTGCCCGTCGATCAATATATTGGCGGTATCGAGCATGCGATCCTGCACCTGCTCTACTCGCGTTTCTTCACACGGGCGATGAAGGTGGCCGGTCATCTCGATATCAGTGAACCGTTCAAGGGCATGTTTACGCAAGGCATGGTCGTCCACGAGACCTACAAGGGCAAGGACGGCTGGGTCACGCCTGCAGACGTTCGGGTCGAGGAGACGGATGGCGCGCGTCGCGCAACGCTGATTGCTACAGGCGAAGAGGTCGAGATAGGCTCGATCGAGAAGATGTCGAAATCGAAGAAAAACGTGGTCGATCCCGATGACATCATCGCTTCCTACGGCGCGGATACCGCGCGCTGGTTCATGCTGTCGGATTCGCCGCCGGAACGCGATGTGATCTGGACTGAATCCGGCGTCGAGGGCGCACATCGATTCGTTCAGCGCGTCTGGCGCCTGATTTCGGAAGCGGCTGAGACGTTGAAGACGGTCGATGCCGCAGCCGCGACCGAGGGCGAGGCTTTGGCGATTTCGAAAGCGGCGCACCGGACTGTCAAGGCTGTCGGCGAAGATATCGAGAAGCTGAACTTCAACAAGGCCGTCGCGCGCCTTTACGAGCTCGTCAACACCTTGGCGCCTTTTCTGCAGAAGGTGGCGGCGGGCGAGGCTGACATGAAGACGATCGCGGCAAGCCGCGAAGCGACGACCATGTTGATTGCAATGATCGCGCCGATGATGCCGCACCTTGCCGAGGAGTGCTGGAAGGCACTCGGCGGCGCAGATCTCGTGGCTCATCAACCCTGGCCGTCATACAACGAGACGTTCATCATCGAGAACGATGTGACCATGCCAGTTCAGATCAATGGCAAGAAGCGCGGCGATTTGACAATTGCCCGCGATGCGGATCAATTGGCGGTCGAAAAGGCCACCCTCGCGCTTGATTTCGTCAAGGCCGCGCTGAATGGCAATTCGCCGAAGAAGGTCATTATCGTACCGCAGAGGATCATCAATGTCGTTGCCTGATCGTTTTCAGCCGGGTTCCGTCGTCAAGCGGCTGCTTCCCCTCTGCATTCTCGGCTTGGCAATGATTGTAGGCGGTTGCCAGGTTCGGCCGCTCTATTCCGATCCCGGCCCGGTTGGCAGCACCGCCGCCGGCGTCTCGGGCAGTGTCCGCTCCCGACTCGCGACCGTATCGGTCAATCCGGCGGGCGATCGCGTCACCCAAGAAGTGCGCAATAATCTGATCTTCCTCTTCGGTGGCGGTGCGGGCGAGCCGACGCACGTCGCCTATACGCTGCAACTTGCCATTGCTTCGCAGAATATTTCACTGGCGTTGATCCAGAATGCGACCAATGACAAATCGGGTCAGCCAACCGCAGGCTCCATCCGCATGACTGGCAACTACGTTCTGACGCGCGTGTCGGACGGTCAGGTCATCGGCCGCGGCAGCCGTCTTGTAAATGCGGGCTACGATGCGCCGAGACAGCAGTTTGCTGTCCAGCGAGCCTATCGCGATGCATATAATCGTGCGGCGGCGGAAGTTGCGCAGGCGATTCAGCTCAGCGTTGCCCAGGACCTGACGAAGAACCAATAGTCATACTGCGCATGACCTCGCTCGGCGATGGCCGAGCGTACCGTTCATGATTCCTGCCCCTAACAGGATGCACGCCGCGCACGAGCATAAGAAAACACCCGCCAGTCTTGCAACAGGCGGGCGTCATTGAACAAGGCGACCTGATCAGGCGATCGACTGGCCCGTTTTCTTCCAATCGGCAAGGAAAGTCTCTAGGCCCTTGTCGGTCAGCGGGTGCTTGACCAATGCCTTCAGCGTTGCCGGCGGAACCGTCGCGACGTCGGCACCGATCAGAGCGGCTTCCTTGACATGGTTGACGGTACGGATCGAGGCGGCAAGGATCTGCGTCTGGTAATCGTAATTGTCGTAGATGGTTCGGATCTCGGAAATCAGTTCCATTCCATTGATGCCGGTATCGTCGATGCGGCCAATGAATGGCGAGATGAACGTGGCGCCGGCCTTGGCGGCAAGAAGTGCCTGGTTGGCGGAGAAGCACAGCGTCACATTGACGAGATGGCCATCCGAGCGCAGGGCCTTGCAGGCCTTGAGGCCATCGAGGGTGAGCGGGACCTTGATGCAGATGTTGTCGGCGATGCGGGAGAGCACTGCGGCCTCCTTCATCATCTGATCATACTCGGTTGCCGCGACCTCGGCGGATACCGGGCCGTTGACGATGCTGCAAATTTCCTTGGTCACTTCGATGATGCTGCCACCGGACTTGAGGATCAGCGAAGGATTGGTGGTTACGCCATCGAGCAATCCGAGATCGTTGAGCTCGCGGATTTCCTTCACGTCGGCGGTATCGACAAAGAATTTCATGGGAACATTCCTTCCTGATATGCGGGTGTCTAAATGAGAGATCAATTCCATCTCCCGGAAAGTGACTTTTCTTTATCCGAAAGGCGCGGCAAGGTCACGTATATATGAGTCAGGATTCGTTCATCCCGCAAAAAACCGTTCCCGTGCTTGTGCCGATGCCGGCAGAGCGGCCCTACAGCTACGCCGTCCCGGACGGCATGGACGTCAGGGCCGGGTCAATCGTCCGGGTGCCGCTCGGTCCGCGCGAAGTTGCAGGCATCGTCACGGACGGCACGACTGACAGCATCGACGCGAAGAAACTGCGGCCCATATCCGAGCTTTTCGATTGTCCGCCCGTGGACGACGGCATGCTGCGCTTCATGCGCTGGGCCGCCGATTATACGCTGTCGCCGCCGGGTATGGTTGCGCGCATGGTACTTCGCGTGCCCGCGGCTTTCGATCCCGAGCCGCCGGTGCCGGGCTTGCGCTTTGCCGGCGGTGAACCTGACCGCATGACCGGCGCCCGGGCCCGCGTGCTCGAGCTTGCCGAAGGCGGCATGGCGTGGACGCGCACGGGGCTTGCCCACGCGGCGGGCGTCTCCGCAACCGTAGTCGACGGTCTGGTGGCGCAAGGCGTATTCGAACAGGTCATGATCCCGGCGCGCCCCGTCGTTGCCGCTCCCGATGTCGACTATGCCAAGGCGTCGCTTTCAGGCGACCAAAGCGAGGCGGCGGATCAACTCGTTGAAGCCGTGGCGTCCGCGAGTTTCTCGGTGTCGCTGCTTGACGGTGTGACTGGCTCCGGCAAGACCGAAGTCTATTTCGAGGCGGTGGCCAAAGCCATCGAGCAAGGCAAGCAGGTCCTGATCCTGCTTCCGGAGATTGCGCTGACGCAGCAGTTTCTCGATCGCTTCCATGATCGCTTCGGCACCAAGCCGGCGGAGTGGCATTCCGATCTCGCGCCGCGCATGCGCGAGCGGGTCTGGCGTCAGGTCATGGAGGGCCAGGTGCGAGTCGTGGCCGGCGCGCGGTCAGCGTTGTTCCTGCCATTCCAGGAACTTGGGCTGATCGTCGTCGATGAGGAGCACGATCCTGCCTACAAGCAGGAAGACCGCGTCTGCTACAATGCCCGCGACATGGCGGTGGTGCGCGGCCATATCGGCGGCTTCCCGGTCGTACTTGCATCGGCCACGCCGTCGATCGAAAGCCAGGTCAACGCCAATCAGGGCCGGTACAAACGCATCCGCCTTTCCGGGCGCTATGCCGAGGCAGCAATGCCGGATCTGAAGTCCATCGACATGCGCAGGTCGCCGCCACGGCCCGGCGGGTTTCTGTCGCCCGCGCTAGTCGAAGCGGTCAATCAGACATTGCAGCGCAAGGAACAGTCGCTGCTCTTCCTCAATCGGCGAGGCTATGCGCCATTGACGTTGTGCCGGGTTTGCGGCCACCGCTTCCAGTGCCCGGATTGTTCAAGCTGGCTGGTCGAGCACCGCTTTCGCGGCCAACTCGTCTGCCACCAATGCGGACACCATGAGGCGCGCCCGGAAGCTTGTCCCTCCTGCGGAACACTCGATCACCTCGTTGCCTGCGGGCCGGGCGTCGAGCGGATCGCCGAGGAAGTGGAAAAGACGTTTCCGGACGCCCGCATCATCGTGCTGTCGTCCGATCTCATGGGGGTCAAGCGCCTGCGACTTGAGCTCGACGCGATCGCCAAGGGTGAGGCCGACATCGTCATCGGCACGCAGCTCGTTGCCAAGGGGCACAATTTCCCGAACATGACGCTGGTCGGCGTCGTCGACGCCGATCTCGGGCTTGCCAATGGCGACCCGCGCGCCGCCGAGCGCACGTTCCAGCTATTGAGCCAGGTGACAGGCCGCGCGGGACGCACGGGCAAGAAAAGCCTCGGCCTTTTGCAGACCTACCAGCCGGATCATCCGGTGATGCGCGCCATCGTTTCGGGCGATGCAAAAGCCTTTTACGAGCGGGAGATCGAAGAGCGCGAACGCTCAAGCCTGCCGCCCTTCGGCCGACTCGGCTCGCTCATCATTTCGGCAGCGACGCGCCAGGAAGCGGAGACGCATGCGCGGGCCTTGCGCCGGGCAGCACCGGCATCGGACCAGATCAGCGTCCTCGGACCGGCGGAGGCGCCGCTTGCCCTTGTGCGCGGGCGGCATCGTTTCCGTCTCCTCGTCCACGGCACGCGCAAATCGGATATTCAGGGGTTCATCCGCGTCATGCTGGCTGAAGGGCCAAAAGAACGGGGATCGACGCGGGTGCAGGTTGATATCGATCCGCAAAGCTTTCTATAAGATCTGCATCGCGGTTAACGCTTCGGCGGAAGGGGCAGGGGATCATGGAACTCTATTGGCCGGCAAGTCAGGGCGAATGGATGGCATGGCTGTCGGCGGCCATCACTGTCGTCTTCGGGCTGGTGCTGTTCTTTGCGCCGCGCGTTGCCATGAGGATAATGCGCTTGCAGACAAAGCCGGAACGCCCCGAGGCGCTTTCCGAAATCCGTGCGACATTCGCGGGCTTCTACCTCGGACTTGGACTCTGCGCCCTTGTATTTGCACAACCTTTTCTCTGGATCGCGCTCGGCGTTTCCTGGGGCTTCACGGTCTTCGGCCGGCTGATTTCGATGATGTCCGACGGCGGCAACAAGCCGTACAACTGGGCGTGGGTCGTCGTTGAACTGCTGCTTGCAGGAGGTCCGCTTCTATTTGCCTTCGGCTTTGTCGCCTGAGCCGCCGAGCATTACTGGAATTGCTTACTCATAATTATCCGAAGCTGCGGCGATTCTGCCTCCTCATTTAGCGGATTCGCGTGTTGCGAGTCCTGTCTTCCTATGCTAGACGGCATTCAAATCACGTCTAAGGCAGCTTCAGGGCTTCACCCAAGGCGGTAAAAAAATCAATAATGCCAAAGATTTGACCGAAAACTTCCTTCCGGTTTCCTGATTTTTGGCTTCAAACCAGAGAGCTTGTCGTTCGTGGCAGAAACTACGTCGCTCATTTCCGGTGTTGCCCAGCGTTACGCGGGTTCGTTGTTCGAACTTGCGCTGGAAGCGAATTCGCTTGCCGAGGTCGAAAAGAATCTCGATCGTTTCGAGGCTTTGGTCAATGGCAGTCCCGATCTGAAGCGGCTGGTAGCAAGCCCGGTATTCTCGTCCGGCGATCAGGTGCGCGCGATCTCCGCGATCCTGGCCGAGGCCAAGATCGGCGGGCTGGTCGGCAATTTCTTGCGCGTCGCCGCGCAAAATCGCCGCCTCTTCGCCGTACCATCCATGATCCAGTCGTTCCGCCAGATTGCCGCCGCCCATCGCGGCGAAATCGCGGCGGACGTTACTTCCGCGCATGCCCTTACGGCAGCGCAGGAAAATGAATTGAAGGCCACGCTGAAAAGCGTCGCCGGCAAGGACGTGACAATCAATGTCACCGTTGATCCGTCGATCCTCGGAGGCCTCGTCGTCAAGATGGGGTCGCGCCAGATCGACACTTCACTTCGCACAAAACTTTCTTCGCTTAAGCTTGCACTGAAAGAGGTCGGCTGATGGACATCCGCGCCGCGGAAATTTCCGCAATCCTGAAAAAGCAAATCGAGAATTTCGGCCAGGAGGCAGAAGTCTCCGAAGTCGGCCAGGTTCTGTCCGTCGGTGACGGTATCGCCCGCGTCTATGGTCTGGACAATGTTCAGGCCGGTGAGATGGTCGAGTTCCCGGGCGGCACCCGTGGCATGGCCCTGAACCTTGAAAGCGACAATGTCGGCGTCGTTATTTTCGGTTCCGACCGTGACATCAAGGAAGGCGACACCGTCAAGCGTACCGGCGCCATCGTTGACGTTCCCGTCGGCAAGGAACTGCTCGGCCGCGTTGTTGACGCGCTCGGCAATCCGATCGACGGCAAGGGTCCGATCAAGGCGACGCAGCGTTCCCGCGTCGACGTCAAGGCGCCGGGCATCATCCCGCGCAAGTCGGTGCATGAGCCGATGTCGACCGGCCTCAAAGCCATCGATGCCCTCATCCCGGTTGGTCGCGGCCAGCGCGAGCTCGTCATCGGCGACCGCCAGACCGGCAAGACCGCGATCATTCTCGACACGTTCCTCAATCAGAAGCCGGCTCACGATGCCGGCAATGAGACGGACAAGCTCTATTGCGTCTATGTCGCCATCGGTCAGAAGCGTTCGACTGTTGCGCAGTTCGTGAAGATCCTCGAAGAGCGTGGCGCTCTCGAATATTCGATCGTCGTTGCTGCAACTGCCTCCGATCCGGCACCGATGCAGTACCTCGCTCCATTTGCGGGCTGCACGATGGGCGAATATTTCCGCGACAATGGCATGCACGCGCTGATCGGCTATGACGATCTGTCGAAGCAGGCCGTCGCCTACCGCCAGATGTCGCTGCTGCTGCGCCGCCCGCCGGGCCGCGAAGCATATCCCGGCGACGTTTTCTACCTCCATTCCCGCCTGCTCGAGCGTTCGGCCAAGCTCAATGACGAAAACGGTGCCGGTTCGCTGACCGCGCTCCCCGTCATCGAGACCCAGGCGAACGACGTTTCGGCCTATATTCCGACCAACGTGATCTCGATCACCGACGGCCAGATCTTCCTCGAAACGAACCTCTTCTACCAGGGTATCCGCCCGGCTGTTAACGTCGGCCTCTCGGTTTCCCGCGTTGGTTCGGCCGCACAGATCAAGGCGATGAAGCAGGTTGCAGGTTCGATCAAGGGTGAGCTTGCGCAGTACCGCGAAATGGCGGCGTTCGCGCAGTTCGGCTCCGACCTCGATGCTTCGACGCAGCGCCTTCTCAACCGTGGTGCTCGCCTGACCGAACTCCTGAAGCAGCCGCAGTTCTCGCCGCTGAAGACGGAAGAGCAGGTTGCGGTGATCTTTGCCGGCGTCAATGGCTATCTCGACAAGCTTGCCGTCAATCAGGTCGGCAAGTTCGAGCACGGCCTCCTCACCTGGCTGCGTACCGAGAACAAGGACATTCTCGAGACGATCGCCAAGGAGAAGCAGATCAGCGACGACACCAAGGGCAAGCTCAAGGCAGCAGTCGATGCCTTTGCCAAGTCTTTCGCTTAAACTTCATTGACGGGATGAACGGATGCCTTCGTTAAAGGATCTGAGAAACCGGATCGCCTCGGTCAAGGCGACGCAGAAGATCACCAAGGCGATGCAGATGGTCGCCGCGGCGAAGCTGCGTCGTGCGCAGGACGCTGCGTTGGCGGCTCGCCCCTACTCGCAGCGCATGGCTGCGGTGCTGGCGAACATCGCCTCCAACGTCGACGGCGCCGATGCGCCGGTGCTGATGAGCGGAACCGGCAAGGACGATGTGCATCTGCTCGTCGTGTGCACTTCCGAACGCGGCCTTTGTGGCGGCTTCAATGCTCAGATCGTGCGTCTGGCGCGCGATCATGCCCGCCGGCTGATCGCCGACGGAAAGACCGTCAAGATCCTGACGGTCGGCAAGAAGGGTGCTGACATTCTGCGCCGTGATCTCGGTCGCCATATCATCGACCACGTCGATCTTCGCGAAGTGAAGCAGGTCGGCTTTGCCAATGCCGATGCAATCGGCCACAAGATCATCGCGCTCTACAACGAGGGCGGCTTCGATGTGGCAACGCTGTTCTACTCGGAATTCAAGTCGGTGATCGCCCAGATCCCGACCGCCCAGCAGCTCATACCGGCAAACTCCATCAGCGAAGTTGAACCGGAAAGCGCAGGCGACGCAGTCTACGAATATGAGCCGGATCCGGCATCCATTCTGGGTGACCTCATTCCGCGCAATATTTCCGTCCAGGTTTTCCGCGCTCTCCTTGAAAACGCGGCGTCGGAGCAGGGTGCGCGCATGTCCGCCATGGATAATGCAACCCGCAATGCCGGCGACATGATCAACAAGCTGACGATGTCGTACAACCGCCAGCGTCAGGCCCAGATCACCAAGGAACTGATCGAAATCATTTCGGGCGCGGAAGCGCTCTAATCGCGAAGGTAAGGATCGATGGCAAAAGCAGCGACCCCGAAGACACCCGCAGCCAAGCCGGCTGCGTCAGCAGCTAAGCCCGCAAAGGCAGCTGCACCAAAGGCGGCGGCCGCAAAGGCGGAAGCCGCTGCGAAGCCCGCAGCAAAGACAGCTGCTCCCAAGGCTGCCGCACCTAAGGCGACGCTGAAGGCCAGCGGCGCAGCTGGCCGCGTCAGCCAGGTCATTGGCGCCGTCGTCGACGTTGCGTTTGAAGATGGCAATCTGCCATTGATCCTCAACGCGCTCGAAACCGACAACCTTGGCAACCGCCTGGTTCTCGAAGTGGCGCAGCACCTCGGCGAAAACACCGTTCGCACGATAGCCATGGACTCGACCGAAGGTCTCGTCCGCGGCCAGCCGGTCTATGACACCGGTTCGCCGATCATGGTTCCCGTCGGCGACGAGACGCTCGGCCGTATCATGAACGTCATCGGCGAGCCCGTCGATGAAGCAGGTCCGATCAACACCAAGGTGACCCGCGCCATCCACCAGTCGGCGCCGGAATATGTCGAGCAGTCGACGGAAGCCCAGATCCTTGTGACAGGCATCAAGGTTGTCGATCTCCTCGCTCCCTATGCTCGCGGTGGCAAGATCGGCCTCTTCGGCGGTGCAGGCGTCGGCAAGACCGTTCTCATCATGGAACTAATCAACAACGTCGCCAAGGCGCACGGTGGTTATTCAGTTTTCGCCGGCGTTGGCGAGCGCACGCGTGAAGGCAACGACCTTTACCATGAAATGATCGAATCCGGCGTGAACAAGGAAGGCGGCGGTGCCGGCTCCAAGGCTGCGCTGGTCTATGGCCAGATGAACGAGCCGCCAGGTGCGCGCGCCCGCGTGGCCCTTTCGGGCCTGACGGTTGCCGAGCATTTCCGCGACCAGGGCCAGGACGTTCTGTTCTTCGTGGACAACATCTTCCGCTTCACCCAGGCGGGTTCTGAAGTGTCGGCCCTGCTCGGACGTATCCCGTCCGCCGTGGGTTACCAGCCGACGCTTGCGACCGACATGGGCGCGATGCAGGAACGCATCACCACGACCCACAAGGGCTCGATCACGTCGGTTCAGGCGATTTACGTCCCCGCCGACGATTTGACCGATCCGGCGCCGGCAACATCCTTCGCCCACCTTGATGCGACGACGGTTCTTAACCGCGCCATCTCGGAAAAGGGTATCTACCCGGCCGTAGATCCGCTCGACTCGACGTCGCGCATGCTCGATCCGATCATCGTCGGCGAAGAGCATTACCAGACTGCTCGTCAGGTTCAGTCGATCCTGCAGCGCTACAAGTCGCTCCAGGACATCATCGCCATCCTTGGCATGGACGAACTTTCCGAAGACGACAAGTTGGTTGTTGCCCGCGCCCGCAAGATCGAGCGCTTCCTGTCGCAGCCGTTCTTCGTTGCTGAAGTCTTCACCGGTTCGCCGGGCAAGCTGGTCGATCTCGCCGACACGATCAAGGGCTTCAAGGGCCTTTGCAACGGCGACTACGATCACCTGCCGGAAGCTGCCTTCTATATGGTTGGCTCGATCGATGAAGCCATCGAGAAGGCACAGCGCCTGGCAGCGGAAGCTGCCTGATCCAGAGACTGATGGCGGGCTCCGGCCCGCCCTTGTCCATCTCGGTCAAGACCACGGGAATTGAGTGAATATCATGGCAGAAGCCTTCCAGTTCGAACTCGTATCGCCAGAGCGCCTGCTCCTTTCGGAACAGGTCATTGAAGTCGTGGTTCCGGGCACGGAAGGCTACATGACGGTCATGGCGCACCATGCGCCGCTGATGGCAACCGTGAAGCCCGGCGTTGTCACCGTAAAGATGGCGGACGGCAAGCCGGACAGCTATGTTGTCTTCGGCGGTTTCGTTGACGTGACGCCCGATGGATGTACCCTCCTCGCGGAGTCGGCGGTGCACGTCACCGATATAAAGGCCGATGAATTGCAGCGCCGGATCAAGGACGCGAAGGAAGATTTCGAGGATGCGACGACGCGCGAAGAACGCGCCCGCCTGGAGGATCTTCTTGGCCAGCTGACGACGCTCGAGGAAGCCATCAAGGCAGCCTGAGGCTTGGTCCGCTTCAATTCGGAAGTTTAAAAGCGGGCCAAGTGCCCGCTTTTTTCATTAAAGTTACTAGCCGGCCAGATGCCGGAATGCTGCAACGACCTCTTCATAGACCTTGCGCTTGAAAGGCACGATGAGATCGGGCAATTGCGTCATGGGTTTCCAGGCCCATTCATCGAATTCGGCGCTATGGCCACCCGGAGGCGGGTTGATGGCGATTTCGCTTTCGTCACCTTCAAAGCGGTAGGCGAACCACTTCTGCGTCTGCCCGCGGTACATGCCCTTGAGCGCGATGCCGACGAGATGTGGCGGCAGCTCGTAATTGATCCAGTGTGGCGCCTCCGCCAGCAATGAAACGCTCTTCATGCCGGTTTCTTCGTAGAGTTCGCGCAGGGCAGCGGGTTCCGGCTCCTCGCCCTTGTCGATGCCGCCTTGCGGCATCTGCCAGAGTTGCGTTGCACCATCCATTTCATCGCCCGGTATCATGATGCGATGGCCAGCCCAGACGAGGCCCTCCTTGTTGAGAACCATGATGCCGACACAGGGCCGGTAAGGCAGGGATTGTGGATCAACCGGCTTCTTGCTCATGGCGAGACCTCCAAATGCTTGCTGCCGCCCTGCTAGCCGTTTTGGGGATCGCGGACAAGGGCCGAGATGGGAACGATCTCAATGCCACGCGCCTTCGCTTCATTGACCCATGACGTTACCGCCTCGACCGTGACATCGAAGGCAGAACCGGTGGCGATGGCGCTGCCCTTGGCACGGGCGATGCGCTCGAGTTCATCGAGCTTTTTCAAGATGCTGCCACGATCCTGCGACGCATCGATAAGGACATCGGATGCCGCGAAGGGCGCGCCCTGCTGTCCTGCGATCGCGTCAGCCGTGCTGCGCGCCGATGTGCCATCGTCGAGGTAAAGCAGGCCGCGCCTCGCCACATCCTGGATGACAGGCGTCATGGCGTTGGCGTCGGCGGTGAAGCGAGCGCCCATATAGTTCATAACGCCGGTATAATTGGTAATACGCCCCATCGTCTTGTGCAGGTTTTCAAGCGTCGCCGGCGCCGGTGCATCCACGGTCAGTGTGTTGCGGCCGGGGTTGACGCGTGGATAGTCGAAGGGTTCGAGCGGGATCTGCATCAGGATTTCATGGCCGTCCTGGCGGGCCGCCTGCATCCACCGGCCGAGGCTGTTGCCCTCTGGCGAGAAGGCCAAAGTCACCTCACCGGGCAATGCGCGAATGGCATTCTGCGAACCGGTCTGCGAAAGCCCAAGCCCGCCGATCACGATTGCGACACGCGCGCCGCGTGCACCTGACCAGGGCCGGGCATAAACGTCGAGCGGACGCCTGCCGTCAGGTGCGATGGTCGGGAGAGGGCCTTGCGGCGACTGCTCGATCAAGTCCTGTTCGGGAATGTGTGCCGTGCGCGGGTCCTGCGTGCGCTTGTTCGGATCGCCGACCACGATCACCTTCGGCCCTCCTTCGGGGGAGATGACCTTGCCGGGAAGATTGTTCGCAGTCTGCGGTGGTGCCGGAGCAGCACTTGGCGGGGCGGGCGGCGGAGGTGCCTCAGCGACCTGCGGCTTCTCGGGTTCCGGCGCGGGATTGCGGAAGCCCTGATGGCTGGTGAACGAAATCAGGGAAGACAGTCCGACGATACAGGTGGCCACCAAAAGAGGCGGTAGCCAGCGTCCTGGTGTCATATTGCCGGATTGTCTTGGCCGTTTGCTGTTTTTTCCCAGCGGCCGGTTGAGGTCGACGTTCACGCGTGAGGGCCGGAGAGATGGAGGAAAGAGAGGAAATTTTCGTGTTGAGAATATGGGGCCAGACTGCTTGCTGATCGCCTGGCCCCATATGTTGTCATATTAGTTTGGCACGCCCTTCTTGGGGTCAGCCGGGAAGGCCGCATTGGCCTGTTCGCCGCGCAGGAGCTTCAGCGCCTGGATCAGCTGCAGGTCGTCCTTCGGATCCGGCGGCACATAGGCGATGGAGCCCGAACCTTCGGCATCTTCCTGCACGCCCTTGATATGGCCCTTGAGGTCGGATTCACCGCGGGTGATATCCTGGCCCTTGAGCTCGTCGGGCAGCGGCTGCTCGACGGCGATATCGGGAACGATGCCCTTGCCCTGGATCGACTTGCCGGCCGGCGTGTAATACAGCGCCGTCGTCAAGCGGAGCGCGCCATTTTCGCCGAGCGGGATAATGGTCTGGACCGAGCCCTTGCCGAATGAGCGGGTGCCGAGCACGGTGCCGCGACGATGATCCTGCAACGCACCGGCGACGATCTCGGACGCGCTTGCCGAACCGCCGTTGATAAGAACGATCAGCGGCTTGCCGTTGGTGAGATCGCCCGGGCGGGCATCAAACCGGGTTATATCCTGCGGATCGCGGCCACGGGTCGAGACCACCTCGCCCTTGTCGAGGAAGGCATCGGAGACCGCAACTGCCTGATCGAGCAGGCCGCCTGGGTTGAGACGCAGGTCGAGGACGAAGCCCTTCAGCTTGTCGTTCGGAACCTTGCTCTGGATGTCCTTGATCGCCTTCTGCAAATCATCGAAGGTCTGCTCGGTGAATGAGATGACGCGGACATAGCCGACATCGTTCTCAACACGGTACTTGACCGCCTTCACCTTGACCACGTCGCGGACGATAGTGAGCTTGATCGGCTTGTCAGCGCCCTGGCGGATGAGGGTGAGTTCGATAGGCGTATTCACTTCGCCGCGCATCTTGTCGACCGCGTCGGTCAGCGTCAGGCCGCGAACATCGGTGCCATCGATCTGCGAGATATAATCGCCGGCAAGAACGCCAGCCTTGGCGGCCGGGGTGTCCTCGATGGGGGCGATAACCTTGACGAGCTCGTTCTCCATGGTGACCTCGATGCCGAGGCCGCCGAATTCGCCCTTGGTCTGAACGCGCATATCCTGCGCCTGCTCGGCATTCATGTAGGATGAATGCGGATCAAGCGAGGTCAGCATGCCGTTGATGGCGCTTTCGACGAGCTTCTTGTCATCCGGCGGAGTGACATATTGGGCGCGCACACGCTCGAAGATATCACCAAAAATTGAAAGCTGTTTGTAGGTGTCGGTGCCCGCAGCTTCTGCAGCGGTTGTGGGCAGAGCACCCTGCACAACGACCATCGCTGTTGCGCCCATCAGTGCGCCAGCCATGAGAAGCGTTAGCCTACGTATCATTTGCGGTCCTTCCAGCAAGCCGATCCGCCCACCAGGGGGCGGGATTAATAGGTTTTGTATCCTTTCGGAACTCAATGTAAAGCATTGGAGCTCCATTTCCCATCGGAACGGGTGCCGTACTGGCAACTAGTTGCTCGTTCATCACACCGACCGGTTCTCCCGCCAGAACAAACTGATTTTGGGAGACATTGATTTTTTTCATGCCCGCCAAGACGACATGATATCCATTCCCGGCATCAAGTATCAAGAGCTGACCATAGGAACGAAATGCGCCGGCATAAAGGACGACAGCGTCCATCGGCGCCGTTATGGTCGCCCCCGGGAGGGTCTCGAGCGTGTCACCTTGCAGGACGCCGCCAAGGCCATCGTCATCGCCAAAATGCTTAACAAGTTTCCCCGCTGCTGGCAGGGCCAGATGGCTTTTTAAAGACGCAAAGTTGACCTGGGCCGAAAGGCGGTTCTGGTTGGCGGCAAAATCGTCGGCGCGCTGTTGGCTTGCCTGGAGCTTCTGCTGCTCCTGAGCGCTGGCGGCGCTGGCGGCTTTCTGGACCTCCTGCATGTCCTTTTCAAGCGAGGCAATAAGATCGCGCAGCGATGTCGCGCGCTTCGCCAGCTCCTCCGACCTTGCCTGTTCGGCCATGCGTGTTTCTTCGGACGTCGTCTGCAACTTCTGCTTTTCCGAAAGGAGAAGGTCGAGCCGTTTCTTTTCCTCGGCCTGGCTTGAAAGAGCAGCTGTCAGGCGCGTCTGCTCTTCCGCAATCGAGTTTTTCACCCGGTCGAGTTCTTTCAGGTCGGCGATAAGGACTTCGGTCTGCTGGCGCATTTCCGGCACGACAGCGCCAAGGAGGACGGCGCTGCGAACCGAGGCGAGGGCATCATCGGGACGAACGAGCAGGGCGGGCGGGGGGCTGAGGCCCATGCGCTGGAGTGCTGCAAGCACTTCCGCCAGCGCGCCACGCCGCTGTCTCAATGAGGTGCGCACGCTGTCTTCCTGACCGTGCAGATCGGCCAGCTTGTTGGTGAAGCCCGCTATGTCCTGTGTCAGCTTTTTCTCGGTTTGCGCTGACTGGATCAACGCCGCGGTGATCGTGGTCTGGTCCTTCTTCAGCCCGGCAATTTCATTGTCGAGCGCCGAGACGCGTTCCGAGGATAGCGAGATCTGGCTGGTGAGATCCTCAAGCTCCTTGAGCGACTGAACCCGCCGCGCGTCGAGCGACTCGGCGGCCGGCGGCGTTGGAGCTGGCGGGGTCTCCTGGCTATGGGCAGGAGCGGCGCACCAAAGGGCGAAGGCAAAAAGGGCCGAACACGTCAGGCCAAGCCTGCGTGGGTGGAATACTGCCTTTAATGCCTCAAAAATCATTCTCGGACCGGAACATGCGTATGGTTTGTTCCCGACTCTAGGGAGACTTCGATTAATGAAGTATTAACCATAAACCAGCCGCGTCGAAAGCTGCGCATTTTGTAGCAAAAAAGGCATGGCGGAATTGCGGCGATGCATCGGCGTCGGCGGGACCGGCATAGACGAAGTCACGTAACCGCTTCTCATCGCAAGGGAAACACTCTATGTGAATGCCACCGACGCGGTTCGCTGAACGTGCTCGCCGGTCCACAATGGCTCGCGTGATGACTGATCTGACAATTATTATTCCTGTGCACAATGAAGCCGGAAACATCGGCGCGCTGATCAAGGAGATCGACGCGGCGCTGGTGAGCGGACCCGACTATGAGATCATTGTCATCGATGATGGATCCTCTGACGGTTCGGCTGAAGAGACGCTGGCGGCGGGAAACCGCGTCTATGTGCTGCGCCACGAAAGGCGCACCGGGAAGTCGCGGGCGCTCGTCACGGGATTTCGCGCAGCGTCCGGTCGGTGGGTCGCCACCCTCGACGGTGACGGCCAGAACGACCCGAAGGATCTGGCCCGGCTGTGGCCGCGCATTTCCAACGCGGAGCCGGCTCTTTTTGCGGGCATTCGCAAACGGCGCAACGATGGCATCGTGAAACTCCTCACCTCGAAATTTGCCAATTTCGTGCGCCGGCGTTTGCTCAAGGACGACTGCAAGGACACCGCCTGCGGTTTCAAGGTTTTGCCGCGGCACCTTGCGCAGAGTCTGCCATATTTCGACAATATGCATCGTTTTCTGCCGGCCCTGACACGCCGCGCGGGGCTGCCGGTCATCGAGGTTGATGTTGAGGATCGGCCCCGGCACTCGGGTGTTTCCAAGTACGGGTTCTTCGACCGGGCTGCGGTCGCTTTCCTCGATACGGTCGGCGTGTTCTGGCTTATCCGCCGCTATTCGGAACCTGGGTCAGTGGCGCGACTGAATAACGCTGGAAATTGAAGGTTCGGAGCTGACCGCTGAAGTTCCTGACCGGCGCGGTCACCCGCACGGCAGGCCCGAGGAGCAGGGCATCGGCTGGAAGGTCGGCGGGACGCGGTGCGGGTTCATCTCCATGCCAGACCAGGACGACGTCTTTCTCCGACCCTTGTTCCGGCGGCCAATGCAACTGCACCGCAACATTGGCGGCATCATCTTGCCTGTTCGAGATGATGCGCGCTGGCGTTGGATCCTGCGCGCGGATGGAGAGGGCTACCGCATCAAACGGAAAGGTGAAGCGGGGCGTTTCGAACAAGGCGATATATGCGACGGCGACTGGCGCAAGTATGTAGACGAAACCGGCGATCGCCAGAAGGTTGCGGGCTCCGAGCACTTGGGGCAGGTAGAGCGCGAGAAGGATGGCGGTTGGCGCGAGGATCGGCGCCATATATCGCTCGGCCACGGAATGATAATCGCCGGCGAGCACAAGCGTGGCGAAGGCGGCGAGCCCAATCATCACCGTGCGCAGGAGCAGGACGCGCACCTCCGCATCGCCATCGGGTGCGGGACGCGGATGATCACGGGTTCTGCCGATGATGAAGATGACAAGGGCCGGCCCTGCCCACAGCGCCGTGGACATTCCAAGGCTCAGCAACCCGTCGATCCCGAGGTGCGGCACATCGAATACCAACAGGTAATCGATCGAACTCGCGAGCTTTTCCATCCGCCCGGCGGTTGCCGACAGAGGAGCGCGCAGCGAGGCGATGACGACGGGGGTAAAACTTACGACAAAAACGGCCACTGACAGCCAAATTTGACGCCGGAACAGCTGGCGGCGAATACCGGGGGTCAGAGCGGCCGCGATCAGAAAACTGACAAGGAAGATAAAGAAATTATACTTCGCAAGGGCGCCTGCTGCGGCCCAGAAGCCGAACCATGCAAAACCGACCGCCCCGCGCCCCGCCCTTATCATGGCAAAAGCATGGACGATGCCGATGGCAGCAACGATGACGAGAATCGTATGAGCCGTGGTCTGGATCGACATCCAGACGATCTGAGGCAGGAAGGCCGAGGCGGTGATTGCCAGAATACCGGCGCGATCTCCCGCGAGTCGGCGAGCGGTGTCGAAGCAGAGCCAATGGTAGAGGCCGAGAAGGGATAGCCTGACAAGCGCAACCGAAAAGACCCAGTTCCACTGCGTGACTTCCAAAGCCAGACGAACGAGCCAGTTGTAGAGGGGCGGATGAGAATTGCCGTAATTCCAGGCGAGATAGACTTCGCCAACGAATTGAGCCTCGTCGATTTCCATGAAGCGGGAGAGGGAAAGGCGTAGGAGAATGAGGGCGGTAATGTAGACGACGATCGCGGCGGGAACGCGCTTGGCGACCTTGGACCATTTGATCGGTGCGCCATCGAGCCAGGCAAGATCGAATTTTCGCCGGAACAATCGCGCTTCACGTGTCATGCAGCCGTGAGTACTACAGGAATTGCGGTTCCCGCAAGTTTTCGGACGAGATTTTCGGAGCTGTCACGCAAAAGAAAACCGCCGGCTTGTGGCCGGCGGCTTTGGCGCTACTCAGGCGAAACTTAGGCGCGCCTGATGATGCTTGCGATAAGCGAGATCAAAAGCAGTGCCAGGAACACGTAGAAAATTATCTGGGCTATACCGGCGGAAGCACCGGCAATACCACCAAATCCCAACGCACCGGCGACAAGCGCAATGATCAGAAATATTACAGCATAGTAAAGCATTTAGCGTTCTCCCTATCTCGTCGGGGGTGTAACGAGTAGAACGAGATTTGGTTCCCTGCCTCGTAGCGTTGTTGTTATGCTTTGGCTTTGCTGCTTTCCTTGAAGAAGAGAGCTTGCGTAATCAGCGCCTTGACCATGTCGGGGTTGAACGGCTTGGTAACAAGGAACGTTGGCTCGGGACGCTCTCCGGTCAACAAACGTTCGGGGAATGCGGTGATGAAGATGACTGGAACCGCATCCTGGCTGAGGATGTTGTTGACGGCATCGATGCCCGAACTTCCATCGGCTAGCTGAATATCGGCGAGAATCATGCTCGGCTTGGTTGAAGCGTAGAGCGAAACGGCTTCGTCTTTGGTTCGGGCAATGCCGACCACGCGGTGACCGAGGCTGTCAACCATATGTTCGATGTCCATGGCGATCAGCGGTTCGTCTTCAATGATGAGAATGTCGGTAGCAATTTGCTTGGAGATGCCGACCGACGCCTCATCGAGAAGTTCGTAGAGGTCGCCCTCATCGACATCGAGAATTTCCATAGTCTCGGCCTTGCTGAAGCCCTCGAGACTGATCAGCAGGAAAGCCTGGCGCGCCTTTGGCGCTATCGACGTGAGGTTGGCGGCCGCATGTTTTTCCCATCCATATTCCGACTGCAGTTCCAGTGGGCGGACATTGACCGAATTAAAATGTTTGACCAGCAGCTTATAAAGGCTGACACGGTCCGACCCGGCATTCGGGAACAGGGAAACGTCGGCAATGAGAATTTCAAGGGTCGCTGCGACGTAGGCATCGCCCGATGATTGCGAGCCGGTAATGGCGCGCGCAAATCGGCGAAGGTAAGGCAAGTGTGGGGCTATCCGGGTGGATAATGACATAGTGAGTTCCCTGTTCTCCGGTGAATATGATGAGCCGGCCTGATATAAGCGACGAACAGAAACACATTCGCAAAAAAAAAGTTCCCGACAACGGAACTTTTCCTCTCGTAGCGAATTATCACTGCTAATGTGCTTAACTATTGGATGAATCCGAATTCGCTCTGCGCCAACAGCAAAGATCCTACGAATGAACGCAAGAAAATCCTCAATTGACGCGCCTGAAAAAGCGCGGGTCCGTCGCCGCGATATCAGGAATGCCGAGACTGAGATTGGATTGAAGCTACGTGCGCTTTATGCATCCGTACAGGAGGAAGAGATTCCGGCTCGTTTTCTGGACTTGCTCGAGAAGCTTGACGAGGCTGAACGCAACCACGCGCAAACCCCTGAATAGCAGGCTGGTGAATGGTCCACGAATCTACTGATTTTAAGAGAGACTTGATTGCGTCGCTGCCAAAGCTGCGCGCATTCGCCGTATCGCTGATCGGCAACCCCGACAGGGCCGATGACCTTGTGCAGGATACGATCATGAAAGCATGGGCCAAGCAGGACTCCTTTGAGCCCGGCACGAATATCAAGGCCTGGCTGTTTACCATCCTGCGCAACGAATTCTACAGCCAGATGCGCAAGCGTGGCCGTGAGGTGCAGGATTCCGATGGCACGTTCACCGAACAGCTCTCGGTCCATCCGGCGCAGTACGGATCGCTGGACCTCCAGGATTTTCGCAAGGCGCTCGACAAACTCCCCGACGATCAGCGTGAAGCTATCATTCTCGTCGGCGCTTCCGGGTTCTCCTACGAGGAGGCAGCCGATATTTGCGGTTGCGCGGTCGGGACGATCAAGAGCCGCGTGAGCCGCGCGCGGACGCGATTGCAGGAACTTCTCGAAGTTCAGGGCGAGGTCGATTATGGCCCGGATTCAATCGCGACGCAGGTCACATCAAACAAATTCGCCTGAGGCGCCGTTTCGGCGGGAAGCGGAATTGCGCTTGGAGGTAGCCAGCGCCTTGGCCACTGCTTGGAGGATCTGCGCTTTTCCATAGGGCTTGGCGACAACGGGAATATCCGGAAAACCTGGAACACCGTTGGCCTGGCTGTCATAGGCGGTGGTGAAAACGATCGGAAGGCCGCGTCGCTGCATTTCTGCAGCCGAATCAAGCGATGAGACACCCCGCGCCTGAACCTCAAGAATAGCCAGATCATAGTCGGTATTGTTGGCGATTTGAGCCTGCAATTCACCAACAGTTGCAATAAGTTGTACCGACTGCGCGCCAGATTCCTCTGCTATGCGTTCAAGATCCAACCCTATCAGATATTCATCTTCCAGGACCAGAATCCGCATGCCGGTCATTTCCATTTTCATTTGCTCCTTATCGGGGAGCCGTTATGAGCGGAGTGAGGACAAGTGTCATTTAACTAAGACATGCCGATTGCAAAGATCGCACGAGCAATTTACCGGCATCGTGGTAGCGTAAATCCGAACGGGGATACGGGCATGAACACAGCCGCATCGACAGCACGGCAATACCCGTGCGACAAATGCCCTTTGCAGGGTTTTGCGCACCTGCAGCCGCATCAAAAGGACGAGATAGATTTTTTATCAACCTTCAAGACGGGCGAACTTGTAGCCGATACCGGCACCACCGTGCTGGTTGAGGGGGCCAACAGCGCGCATCTTTTCACGGTCCTGTCCGGATGGGGCTTTCGCTACAAGATGCTCGAGGACGGTCGCCGGCAGATCCTCAACTATGTTCTTCCCGGTGACCTTATTGGCTTGCAGGGATCGCTCATGCGGGAGATGTCTCATTCGATCGAGGCACTGTCGCCCATGATTCTGTGCGTTTTCCAGCGCGACAAGCTTCCGACTCTATTCGGCAACTTCCCGAGCCTTGCCTACGACATCACATGGATAGCATCGCGCGAGGAGCAGATGCTGGATGAGATATTGCTGAGCGTAGGAAGGCGTACAGCGATCGAACGTGCGGCCTATCTCTTCGCCTTCCTATTTCAACGTGCCAAGACCGTCGGATTGGTAAAAGGCGATACGTTGGTGATGCCACTCCGGCAACAGCATGTCGCCGACACGCTGGGGCTCTCCATCGTTCATACCAACAAAACCTTGAAGAAACTGGCAGGTCGCGGTGCCTTGCGTTGGCTGGACCGCGGCTGTGAAGTGCTCGACGAGACAGCACTGCTCCAGATATCGAAATGGTCGGGGCTGTCGTCGATCCCGAGGCCCTTCATCTAACGGTTAGTAAGATGCAGGTTACGCTGCAATCGCTAAAGCGTCGCGGCGCCGGCTTCCGGCTGCTCGGCATTTAGTTGATCGAGAGCAAGTTCTATGTCGCGCAAGTTACGCGTTACACCGTCATTAGGATCCATGCCGCCCTCAGTGGCCGCTCTTTGCAATCCCCTTGCTTCGCTCAAAAGTTCCTTGAGCCGTGCGATTTTCTGTTCCCTGCTCAATCCCGCATCGGTGAGAATATCGTTCGCTTCCAGCATGGGTCTCTCCATTTTATGCCCAACAAAATCATTGAACACTCAACCAAAACGGGGAGGCCGATTATTTGTTCCCGTCTGGAACCATGCTTAAAGGGTGGCGTTGATGGACCATGATGTAGTAACGATTGATGTGGGGAGCGGGGTGTGGAGTGCCTCATAGAGATATGAAATCACCGCCAATTTCAGAAAACCTTTTTCAGGCAATGTCCGAGCCTGGCCGGCTTGATGTCCTTTCGAGTCTGACGCCGTTGGCAATTGAGAACGACACGGATTTTGATAACATCGCTGCACTTGCGCTCACCACGTCAGGCGCGAAGGCTGCTCAAATCTCGCTTGTCGATGAGCGGCAGAGTAAGGTTCTAGCGCATAGGGGAACGCTTGGACGGGCCAACATGTGGACGTTCGAAGCTGCGGCTTTGACGATTCCTGAAGCCAGTTGTCTCGTCATTCTCAATGCAGCAGAAGATGTCCGTTTTTCCGAGCTCCATTGCGTTACCCATGCGCCGCACCTCAGATTCATTGCGGTGGCGCCCATCTGCGTCTCGGATGAATGTATTGGCGCGGTCAGCGTCATGTCGGACGAAACACGAACGGACTTTACCGCCGCGCAGCAGGAGCAATTGGCAAGCCTCGCCAAGGTGGCGGGGTCACTGATCGAGCTCAAGCGTGACTCGCGGCAGGGAGATGAGCGCGTCGCAACGCTGCATCGGGATGACGATCGCAATGCCATGGCGCTCGAAGTCGGTAATGTTGGAAGCTGGGTCTGGGATCTGCGAAACGGCCGGTTCACAGGCAATCGCATGGCCTATGAAATGCTCGGACTCGATTCGGATCACACAGTCAGCGGCGAAGATGTGTTTCGGGCTATGCATCCCGACGATTTCCCTGCCATGAAGTCGGCCTTCACGCGGGCACTGGCGCAGAACCAGGACTATGTCGGCGAGTTTCGCGTCGCTTCGTCGGGCCAGTGGCTGCTTGGCCGCGGCCGCATTTTCGAGCGTGACTCGTCCGGCAAGCCTGTCGTCGCTGTGGGCGTCAATATCGATATCACCAAAACCAAGACGGCGTCGGAGAAGACCCGCTTTCTCCTGCGCGAACTTAATCACCGGGTGAAGAACACGCTCGCCATGCTGCAATCACTGGCAAGGCAGACCCTAAGCCGCACGTCCGATCCGGCAGAATTCATGGAAGCGTTCTCAGGCCGTCTACGCGCAATTTCCGAGGCCCACACATTGTTGTCGGATCGCGAGTGGAGCGGGATTAGTCTCGTCGATCTGATCACGAAACAGGTTGAGCCTTACGCGATCTTCGATATTGGCCAGATTGAACTTGTGGGCGAAGATATCATGCTGCCTCCTGATCATGCCCTGGGGCTCGGGATCGCCTTGCATGAGCTTGCCACCAACGCCGTAAAACATGGCGCACTATCGGTCGCAAGCGGTCATGTGCGTATCGTCTGGCAACTGGAAATCGGGCAGCACGAGTCGCGCATCGTCATCCGCTGGACGGAATCCAATGGCCCGCGCGTAACGGCCCCCAACACCCGAGGGTTGGGTTTGAAATTGATCGAACGCAGTCTGGATAAGGTGCTGTCGAGCAGTGTGCGGCTCAGCTATCCGGAGACCGGCATAGAGGCAGTAGTCTCCATGCCGATCGGGGATCAGTCAGATCCCGCCGCCAGCTGATGGGTCGTTGCGGGGGCGACGCTTTTTCTTCTTGCCTGCGAGAGACAGGCCACCAAAGGCCACAAGCGGGACGGTGAGCATCAGCAATGCTCTCGAACGAAGCAGCGCTGGAGCCACGGCCAGGGCCGCGATCGTCAACACGGTCGACGTATCGACCTTCGCCCGTTCTTCCTGGCGGCGTCGTGCCGAGGAAGAGGCGATTTTCATTGCAATATACGCGATGATCGCGAGGCCAAAGGCTGAACCCGCGATGATCAGGGCCGCATATAACGGGCCGTAATGTTCTGCCAAGCTGATCTGCGCCGCCACCAACAGGAAGACGGCGCCAATCGTCACCAGAACCGCGATGATTGCGGCGAAGATGGCGCTCTGTTTGGCTCGGCTGACGACCAAGCCGACCTCGCCAGCCGCCAGGCTGGTTAAAAGTGGGGCCAGCAGCTTCAGCATGTCAGCGGCGAGCGATAAGCGCGAGAAGGAAACCCACGCCGGCTGCGACTGCGAGTGTGGTCAAGGGTTTTTCCCGCACAGTCTCTACGATCTGGTCTTCCAGCTCGCGCGCCTGCAGCCGCAGGTCTTCGAAGGTCTCCTCGCCGCGCAATTTCGCGGATTCGAACGAACTCGCCGCGCTTCTCCGTGCATCCTGGGCTCTATTCTTGCCGATCTTGCCGAGTGTCGCCGTGATGTTCGCAATGTCTTCCCGAAGCGCAGATACCTGTGCCTGCAGATCGGGATTGGATTCGGTCGCATCATCAACCGCCTTGCGAACCTTCGAGGAAACAGAGGCCATGAGAAAACTCCTTTTAGAAAATGGCTGCATATGCTGCGGGAAACGCCGCATGGCGACATTTGTTCCACGCTTGGGAGCGCATCGCAAGCTGGCAAGCCGAAGATGGATAACAAGACGCCGGCCAGACGGCCGGCGCTAAATGGAGAATTGTTTAAGAAAGATAGCCGAGCAACCAAAGTATGAGGATGATCGGAAGTGGCAATCCTATAAGCCAAAGTAATGCACCACGCATCATTTGTGAAATCTCCTTGCTAAACGTTAGATCCTGCCCATCAAGAGCAATATGAGAACGACGACCAGGACAATGCCAAGCAGACCCGAAGGCCCGTAACCCCAGCTTCTCGCGTGCGGCCAACTCGGAAAGACGCCGATCAATGCGAGAATGAGAATAATGATTAACAGTGTCCCTAGTGACATTCCGCGTCTCCCTGTGAGTGGCAAATCGTTCAGTGCAAAAACACGCGAAATGAAATTTGGTTCCTGTTGAGGTTGCAGGGAGTGGAACGAGGTGTTGAATATGCAACCAATTTGAGCCGGCTTCGTTTCTAGTCCGGGTTGTAACGGGAGCGTGCTATTCATGAACCTCAGATTGGGGGATTCTCATGCCGTCTGAGGATAGCGGGGCAAAGGTCTCGCGCGCGGTCGAGCGGATCAGTTTACGTCCGGTTCCAGCGCCCGAAGCAGCCGATCCCCAACAGCAGTTTCCGCCGATTGTCGTCGCAATCGCCATTGTCTCTGCGCTTTATTTCGCCCGCGATGTCTTCGTGCCGCTGGCAATGGCGCTGCTCCTGACCTTCGCCCTGTCGCCGATGGTAACGAAGCTGCATCGTTCCGGCATTCCCAAGGCCTTTGCGGTCATCAGCGTCGTCGCCATGGCGTTCCTCGCCATATTCATCTTTGTCAGCATCGTCGTCAGTCAGCTGACGGTGCTCGCGCAGAACCTGCCAAGCTACCAGTACAATATTGAAGCCAAGATCCGCACGGTGAAGGAAGCGCAGTCCGGCAACAGTATTTTCGACCGCGGGGCCAGGATGCTGAAGCGGTTCAACGATGAAATCGGCCGCTCGGACGAGGTCGAGCGTTTCGCCGTAGAGCCGGAGAAGAAGCCCGAGCCGCAACACGAGCGGCCGCAAAATGTCGAGAACAACCAGCCGGCCGGTGGATCCCCGCTGCAGGGCAATGATCCGAACAAGCCGGTTCCCGTGGAGATCAAGTATCCGCCACCCGACCCGCTGAGCCTGCTCCAGACTTTCGCAGGCCCGCTCATCCAGCCTCTTGCCACGGTTGGCATCATCATCGTCGTCGTCATCTTCATGTTGATGCGCCGCGAGGATCTGCGCGATCGCTTCATCAAGCTCGTCGGGGCCAGCGATATCCACCGAACGACGACTGCGCTGCACGACGCCGGAAAGCGTGTTGGCCAATACCTTTTGATGCAGCTGATCATCAATATCAGTTTCGGCGTTCCGATTGGCATCGGGCTCTGGGTTATCGGCATACCCAATCCGATGCTTTGGGGCATGCTCGCCATCGTCTTGCGCTTCGTTCCCTATATCGGTCCGATCATGGCCGCCGCCTTTCCCCTCATTCTGTCGCTGGCGGTCGATCCCGGCTGGATGCTGTTGTTCTGGACCGGCGCGCTGTTCATCGTCCTTGAACTTGTCAGCAGCAATGTCATGGAGCCCTTGCTCTATGGATCGCGAACGGGTCTATCGCCTGTTGCCATCCTCATGGCGGCGATCGTCTGGACCTGGATCTGGGGGCCAATCGGGCTGATCCTTTCAACGCCGCTCACGGTCTGCCTCGTCGTCCTCGGCAGGCATGTTCCAAAGTTCGAATTTCTCGACGTCCTTCTCGGCAACGAGCCCGTCCTTTCACCGCCGCAACAGCTTTACCAAAGGCTCCTTTCCGGCGATCCGGACGAAGCAACGGAAAGGGCAGAGGAGTTTTTGCAGTCTTCGACGATCGAGGAATACTATGCTTCGGTCGCGATCCCGGCGCTGTTCCTCGCCGAGAACGATCGGGCGAGAGGGGTCCTTGATTCGACCCGCCGCAGCCGCGTAGCTCAGGGGACTGTCTTGCTTGTGGAAAATCTCTCGGAACATCACGACGACGAGGAGGAAGAGGAAGAAAACGGCAAGCCGGAAGAGACTGAAAAGAATGCTGATCGGCCGGGCGCAAAGCCAAAGGCAGCTAAAGCCAAGGCCAAGGAGCCGCCGCCCGAAGAAGAGGCGCGCGTCGCCATTTCCGCAGGCGGTCGCGGCGAATTCGACGATGCGGCAGCCGTCATCCTTGGCGATATCCTGGAACGGCGTGGCTTCGAGGTGCGCGATATTTCCCACGACGAACTCGAATCAGGCAGCATCGGTAAGCTCGACCTTACGGGCGTCAGTGTCATTCATATCAGCTATCTCAATGTCTCGTCGGTGGCCCATGCGCGGTATCTGGTCCGCCGCATCCGGCGCAGGAACGGGCGCGTCAAGATCGTCATCAGCTTCTGGTCGGAAGATCCTGAGAATGTCGATGGTGAGAAGATCGTCGGGTCGACGCGCAACTGCCATTTTGCGTCGTCCGTGGAGGATGCGCTGGAGTTGATCAGTGCGTGAAAAGTCACGTCTTGTCAGGAGACGTCACCGGAAGATTTCAGGCTTGGAACCAAGACAAGGCTGACACGTTTCGAGGTTGCTGGCCAACCCCAGCCAGTAGCGTAAGGACCCGGTGCCTGTTCCCCCGTGGGCGCCGGGTCACATTCTTTTGGAATATTGTCGAATGTTTTCAATGAATTGAATATCTCACTCGCGGAACCTTTATAAGGTCCCGTCGTTTCAATGGGGTAAATGCAAATTTCAAGGAGCACATGATGGGTAGCACCAGCGATAAAGTTTCGGGCACGGCCAACAAGGCTGCAGGCAATCTTAAGCAGGCTGCAGGCAAGGTGTCAGGATCACGCAAGATGGAAGCCGAAGGCAAGGCCCAGGAGCTTAAGGGCGATGCTCAGGTAGCCAAGGGCAAGGCCAAGGACGCGGTCAAAAAGGTTGTCGACAAAGCTTGATGTATTCATCGCTTTTGTGATTTTGGCCGGCTCGTTGAAGCCGGCCAAATGCTTTCATGGGCCCATCATCGCACTGGATATATGGCGGATAAGGGCATATTTTGAAGGCAAGCCAGACCGTGTTGGGAAGAGGTAAAGGAGAATTGGATGAGCCAGAGAGCGATCGATTTTGTCAATGACTGGATCTCGACCAACGTGGATGCAAGCAAGCCGGCGGACATGGCGCATCATGACCGGCGGCCCAAACAGCTGGCAGAAAAATGTGCGGCGGATGCAGAAGCTGCGGGCATTTCGTTTGCAGAAATAAAGGATGGCCTGGGCGATCTTGAGATCTGCATGATTACCGCCATTGATCGCGCGGCCCTCGCCAAGGAAAGCAAGCAGGCCTAAGCGATCGACTAATGAAAATCCCGCGATTTCGGCAAGATGCGCACATTGCGCGGATGACGGCCCCGCGATTCTTCTGAAACAGGGTGGGCGACTTCATCGCTATGCGAGACCGGCAGCGTTGCGAGTTGTTCGGATAGAAGGTAAAGCGCGTTGGTTCTGTCGGTAAGCCTCGTTGCCACGACATGGACGACGTTTTCGGCGCTCTGAACAGTGCCCTCGATAAGGATCAGCCGGGCGCCCATCACTTCACGGCGGTACTTCTCCAACATCTTCTTCCACACGACAATATTGGCGATGCCCGTCTCATCCTCGATGGTCATGAAGACGACACCTTTGGCGCTTCCCGGCCGCTGCCGGACTGTGACGACACCCGCAACCTTGACGCGGCGATTATTGCCGAAATTGTTGGCTTGCCTGCAGGTCAGTACGTTCTCGCGAGCAAACATCTCGCGAAGAAACTGCATTGGGTGGCCCTTCAGGGAAAGCCGCGTCGATTCGTAATCCGCAACGACATGTTCGGACAGTTTCATTGAAGGCAGCCTGGTCTCTGCTTCCTCCGGGAGTTCATTGCTGTCGGCCGCCTGAAAAAGCGGCAAAGTCTCGTCGTTCGGCAGGCGCCGCACCGCCCAAAGCGCCTCGCGTCGGGCAATGCCGAGCGAACGGAACGCATCGGCATCGGCAAGGAGGACATAGGCTCTTCTCTCGAGCCGCGTCAGGCGACGAAACTCTTCGATGTTCGTATAGGCCGAGCGGCGTTTGGCCACGATGATATTTGCCCAATCCTTGGAAAAACCACCGATCTGGCGCAATCCCAAGCGCGTGGCGAGGCCGTTCTCCGTCTTTTCCAGCGTATTGTCCCAGCTGCTGTAATTGATGTCGGCAGCCCGGATTTCCACACCGTGCTCGCGGGCATCGCGCACGATCTGCGCCGGCGCGTAAAAGCCCATGGGCTGCGAATTCAAAAGCGCAGCAGCAAAGGCTGCCGGATGATAGCATTTGATCCAGGAGGAAATGTAGACAAGGATGGCAAAGCTTGCAGCATGGCTTTCGGGAAAGCCGTATTCGCCAAATCCCTTGATCTGATTGAAGCAATTTTCGGCAAAGCTGCGCTCATAGCCGCGGCGGACCATGCCATCCACCATCTTCTGCTCCATCTGGTTGATCGTGCCCACACGGCGGAAGGTCGCCATAGCACGGCGCAACTGATTGGCTTCGTCGGGCGTGAACTTTGCAGCTTCGATGGCTATGCGCATCGCCTGCTCCTGAAAGAGTGGCACGCCGAGGGTCTTTTCCAGAACGTTGCGCAATTCGTCCTTGTCGCCATGCTCGGGCGAAGGGGCGGGATAGAAGACAGGCTCGATCCCGTTGCGGCGGCGAAGATAGGGATGCACCATGTCACCCTGGATCGGGCCTGGACGGACAATGGCGACCTCGATAACCAGATCGTAGAATTTTCTGGGCTTCAGGCGTGGCAGCATGTTCATCTGAGCCCGGCTTTCCACCTGGAACACGCCAAGGGAATCGGCATTGCAGAGCATGTCGTAGACCTTCTCGTCCTCCTTGGGGACGGTTGCCAGTTCGAACCGATCGCCGCCATGAAGATGGATTAGGTCGAACGCCTTGCGGATGCAGGTCAGCATGCCGAGCGAAAGCACATCGACCTTCATGATGTTGAGCGCGTCGATATCGTCCTTGTCCCATTCGATGAAAGACCGCTCGGCCATGGCGGCGGGACCGATCGGCACCGTCTCGTCGAGCCGCTCCTGCGTCAGCACGAAGCCGCCGACATGCTGCGAGAGGTGGCGGGGAAAGCCGATGAGTTCGGTGGCAAGCCGGACCGCGCGGCGGATCATCACATTGTCAGGATCGAGACCAGCCTGCCGCACCTCCTGCTTTTCAACGGCCGAACCCCAACTGCCCCAGACCGTATTGGCAAGCGCTGCGGTGACGTCCTCAGTCAGTCCCAGAGCCTTGCCGACATCGCGAATGGCACTGCGCGGGCGATAGCTGATGACGGTGGCGACGATGGCGGCGCGATGGCGCCCGTAACGCTCATAGACCCACTGCATCACCTCTTCACGCCGCTCGTGCTCAAAGTCTACATCTATATCGGGCGGTTCCTTGCGCTCGGCCGAAAGGAATCGCTCGAACAGGAGGTTGATCTTGACGGGATCGACCGCGGTAATGCCGAGGCAATAGCAAACCGCCGAATTTGCCGAAGAGCCGCGTCCCTGACACAGGATCTTCTGCGATCGGGCGAAGGTGACGATGTCGTAGACGGTCAGGAAATAGGGCGCGTAATTGAGCTGGCCAATGAGGGCGAGTTCCTTTTCAAGGAGTTCGCTTACCTTGCCGGGAACACCTTCCGGATAGCGCTTTGCCGCACCCTTCCAGGTCTCGTCGATGAGATGCTGCTGGGGCGTCTTGCCTGGCGGCACAGGTTCGTCCGGATAGTTGTATTTCAACTCATCGAGAGAGAAGCGGATAGGCTCGATGAAGCGACGGGTTTCAGGCAGGGCGCCAGGAAAATGCCGGAAAAGCCGCTGCATCTCCTGCGGCGATTTCATATGCCGCTCGGCGTTCCTTTCGAGCCGCCTGCCCGCCTCATCGATCGTCACATGCTCGCGGATGCAGGTCAGGACATCCTGCAGCGGGCGACGCGAGGGCGTGTGATAAAGGACATTGTTGACTGCCAGAAGGGGAATATCCGCCTTGGCTGCCATGCGGGCCAGCCTTTCACCATAGCGCCTGTCCGCGCCTTGATGCGGCATGGCAAGGCCAAGCCAGACTGAACCTGGAGCCGCCAGCGCAAGTATCTTGAGGAACGGTGTTAAGTCCCTGCTGCCGCGGGCCGGCATGACGATGATCTGGAAGTCCCTCGCCCGAAACTGAAAATCCTCGAAACGGAGATGGCATTCGCCCTTTATCTTCGCTCGATCCTTGCCCTCGCTCAAAAGCCGGCAAAGCTGGCCATAGGCCGGGCGATCGCGGGGATAGACCAGCAAATCCGGCGTATCGTCGATGAAAACCAGTCTGCATCCAATAAAAAGCTTGAGATTGATTCCCGCAGCCTTCTGCAAATCCCTGTGCGCAGAATAGGCGCGGACGACCCCGGCAAGCGTATTGCGGTCGGCAATGCCAAGGCCATCAAGGCCGAGAATGGCGGCGGCCTTGACCAGTTCCTCCGGCTGCGACGCGCCTTCCAGAAAGGAGAAATTGCTGGTGACGGCAAGCTCGGCATAATTCATGCGAAAAGTCCATGCAGATACCAGCGCGGGTTAGGAGTCCCGCGTTCGAGCAAGCCTTCCCTGAAGACCCAGAAGCGTTTGCCGGAACTATCCTCCAGCCGGTAATAGTCCCTTGTCAGCGCACCGGAATGTTCCCGCCACCATTCCGGCGCGATGCGTTCCGGGCCTTCGGCGAGGACGACATTGTGCCTGACGCGGCGCCAGATGAATTGCGCGGGCGGCGAATCTGGAACCTCGAAGGTCGCCTCGATGCGTTCAGGCGGCTGGAAGAGCCTGACCGGCCGCTCCGGCGGATCGCCTTGAGGTTGCGCCGTCCATTCGCCATTGCTCTCGCGCTTGGTCTTCGATGCGGGCTCGAGAGCGACCGTTCGCTCCGGAATATGGGTGTCGACAGGGGTTGGCCGCAGGACGCGGCTATTGCCGAGGCGGATGGAAAGCCGGTCGATCAACCTTTCCACCTCTTCGGTTTCCTGCTCGCGGTCATCGAGACTTTTCTGCTGATGCCGGGTACGGTCCGTGCGCAGGGCACCGAGGCGGATCATGTCAAAGCCGAAGCCGGCATCGAGCGGCTCGGCAAGTGTAGACAAGCGCTCCTTCATCAGGCGCATCAGGGTTTTCGTATCGGTCAAGGGTCTTCCTCCCTCGATCCGCAGCCGGCGCACATTGCCGTCAGTGCGGAAAAAACTCGCCTCGATTTCCCGCGCGCCCTCGACGCGCTGCCCCAGGCGGATGAACAGCTCGTCTGCCAGCTGAACGAGCACAAGCTCGACAGCTTCCATCGCAATCAACGGCTCGGCCATGCGCCTTTCGACCATGCAGACGGGTACTATGCGGCGCGGCGAAATAGGCTTCATCTGCCGGCCAAACAGCGCATCGAGACCCGCAACCACACCATTGCCGAAGCGGGCAGTCAGGGCTGCACGCGGCAGAACATCTAGATCACCGATTGTGCGCAAGCCGGCACGCCTAAGACCGGCCAGATGTGCGTCTTCGAGATCGAGGCTGACAAGAGGAAGGGCATAGAGCCGCCGGCTCTGGTCTGGGGGCTCAACGATGCCGCCCGCAGAATGCCGGGCGAGCGCGCTTGCCGCTGCCGCATTGCTGGCAAAGGCCGTCTTCACGATCATGCCATGCCGTTGCAATTGCCGGTGAACGTCCTCAAGCAATGTGGGTTCATCGCCGAAAAGGTGGATGCATCCGGTCATGTCGAGAATAAGCCCATGCGGCATATCGAGTGCAACCAGCGGCGTATAGCGATCGCACCAGTCGGCAAGCTTTTCCAAAAGCTCGCCATCCTTGCGCGGCGAGGCGAAGGCGATGTCGAGCTTGTCGAATTGCGCGCGGGCATCGGTCAGTGCCATGCCCTTGTAAAGGCCGGCCTTGGCTGCTTGTTCGTCTACAGCCGTCAGCCTTAAGGCATTGGCAATCTTGTCCACCACGATCAGATGCTGGTCAGTAAGAGCGCGTGCCGGACTTTCGCGTTTGAGGCGGTCGGTAGGCAGGTGCGGGAACCACATTGCCAGAAAGCGGTTCGATCTGTCGGAACACATGGTCTTCACTCTCCCATTGCAGGATCCAATGGCCGGTCACGCCCTGCCGGTTGCGAATGAGCGTCGCATCGAACACCGGATGGCCGGGGGCATTTGCTCCGCTCGATTGCGATGCGGCGGAACGGATAAGCCAGCGCGTAGTCGCGGCATTTTCGGCGGGCTGAGCGCCGAGCCGCAGGAGAAAGGCAGGCACATTCGTCTGCTGGGCCGAAAGCAGCAATTTGCGCGAGGCCGTAAGGTCGAGACACTTCGGATTGCTCCAGGGCGCGATAATCACCGCACCTGTTCCGCGAATGCCAAGACTATCCGCAGCCGCCTTCAACACATCCTGCGGCGTGGCACAGCGCACGATGACGAGGCGTTGCGGGTCGAGACCGATGTGCCTGAGGCCGGGCGCATAGGGAAACCCATGTTCCTGGGCTGCAAAATCCTCTTCAAGCCACAAGATGAGGCTTTGGTCGGAGGCAGCGCGCAGGGCAAGAGCGATGACGAAGCCTGTTGCCGCACCAGCGTCGCCGGCCTCATAGGCAAAGACTTCATGGACGGCGCCCCGCTCGATTCCATGGCGGAACACACGGTCGAGCGTTTCGATGCCGAAGGCAAAGGCAGAGCGCTTGGCGGCAGGCGAAATGCCTGCGCTCAAAGACGCAATATCACGCCGCAACGCCGTAAGATCGACGGTTGTCGCCACCTACTCAACCCCTAAATGTTCACGATATGTTCTATTATGGAATCCAATGACGGTGAGAGTCAAGCAGTTGCCTGAGTTTACGTTCTCAACGATCGATGCGCGTCGAAAGAATAATCGACGACATGGTGCGCTCAACGCCCTCAAGCGCACCGATCTCGTCAAGCAGACGGTCGAGCTCCTGGATCGAAGGTGCTTCGACGATGACGATCATGTCGAATTGTCCGCTGACCGAATGCAGCGTTCTCACCCAGGCAATCTTTTTGAGGGCCGCCTCCACCTTGACGGCAAGCTTTGGCAAGGCGGTGACGAGCACATGCGCCTTGACGAGATTCTGCTCATACTCCGGCGAAAGCTGCACGCCATAGCCACGGATCATTCCGCGCTTTTCCAGTCGCTCGATGCGGCTTTGCACTGTCGTGCGCGAAACGCCGAGCTTGCGGGCGAGATCGGCGGTAGAAGCCCTTGCATTCTCACGCAGAAGGGAGAGCAGGGCATGATCGGCGTCTGTCAGCATATTAACTAATCCACTCGTCGAAATACTAAAAAATAGCATGTCATATCGTCAGTTTACATACTTCATTCCGCCGAACAAGCCTGCGACATTCGCGCGAGATTATTTTGTCCATTGGGGAATCATATGAAAAATATCGTTGTCGTAGGTGCAGGCAAAATCGGCGGAACAATCGCCAATCTCCTTGCCAATACCGGGGATTACAGCGTCACCGTCGTTGACCGCTCGCAAGCCCAGCTCGATGGGCTCGACGTATCGGCGAACGTTGCAACGAAATGCATCGAAATCGATGAAGCCGGCGCGCTTGAAGGGGTTCTTGCAGGAAAATTCGCTGTTTTGAGCGCTGCGCCGTTCCACCTTACCACGCGCATTGCCGAGGCAGCTGCCAAGTCCGGCGTCCATTATCTCGACCTTACCGAAGACGTCGCCAGCACCCGCATTGTCAGGCAACTTTCGGCAACTGCAAAGACTGCTTTCATCCCGCAGTGCGGTCTTGCACCAGGCTTCATCTCGATCGTGGCCAACGACCTCGCCAAGCGTTTCGACTCGCTTGAAAGCGTGCGCATGCGCGTCGGCGCATTGCCGCAATATCCGTCCAACGCGCTCAACTACAATCTGACCTGGAGCACCGACGGCGTCATCAACGAATATTGCGAGCCTTGCGAAGCCATTGTCGATGGCGAGTTGATCGAAGTTCCGGCGCTCGAAGAGCGCGAGGAGTTTTCCCTCGACGGCGTCACCTACGAGGCGTTCAATACCTCGGGCGGTCTCGGCACACTGTGCGAATCGCTACTCGGCAAGGTGCGCACCCTCAACTATCGCACCATCCGCTATCCCGGCCATGCGGCCATCATGAAGGCGCTGTTGAACGATCTCGGCCTGCGCGATCGCCGTGATGTGCTGAAGGACATTCTCGAGAATGCGCTGCCGTCCACCCTACAGGACGTCGTCGTCATCTTCGTCACCGTCAGCGGCCGCAAGAAGGGCCGTCTCCTGCAGGAAACCTATGCCAACAAGGTCTATAGCAACCATATCGGCGCGCAGCTTTACAGCGGCATCCAGATAACCACGGCATCGGCCATCTGCGCCGTGCTCGACATGCTGGCCAAGGGCGAACTGCCGCAGCAGGGCTTCATCCGGCAGGAAGACATCGCGCTCGACACTTTCCTCGCCAACCGCTTCGGCAAGGCTTACGCCCAGGCCGAATCGGCAGGCCGTCTCGTCGCTTAAATACCCTTGGCGCTAGAAATGCGAAAAGAGGAGTTGGCCCGGCCAGCTCCTCTTTTTTGTGTAAAGGCGGGACTCACTGATCGCCGCATCGAATTTACTCTCGCGCGTTCGGCGGTCGATGGCCTGTAGTCAACCGCAGAATTTGCCGTCTCGCTGCCAGCGTTAAACGCTAATTAGACCCACTCGCCCTTGCGCATGACCGGCACGGCGGAGCCGTCCTTGTTGATGCCGTCGACATCGATCTCGCCCGAACCGATCATCCAGTCGATATGGATGAGGCTCTTGTTTCCGCCCCGCGCCGCGACTTCATCCGGCGTCAGCTTGTCGCCATTGATAAAGCACTTCGAATAGCACTGGCCGAGCGCGATGTGGCTGGCGGCGTTTTCATCGAACAGCGTGTTGAAGAACAGGAGGCCCGAGGCCGAGATCGGTGACGAATTCGGCACGAGAGCGACTTCGCCGAGGCGCCGCGCGCCTTCGTCCGTGCCGAGCACCTTGTTGAACACTTCTTCGCCGCGCGTTGCCTTCGCCTCGATGATCTTGCCGCCTTCGAAGCGAACCTTGATATTCTCTATCAATGTTCCCTGATGCGAGAGCGGCTTGGTACTCGATACGTGACCATCGACGCGCAGGGCATGCGGGGTTGTAAACACTTCTTCGGTCGGGATGTTGGGGTTGCAGGTGATGCCGTTCTTGGCAACCGATGCGCCGCCATGCCACTCGTGCTCATCGGCGAGCCCGACGGTCAGATCGGTGCCCGGACCCTTGAAGTGCAATGCGGAAAAGGCATGGGCGTTGAGCCACGCCGTGCGCCGGTCCAGGGCGGCGTTGTGATCGCGCCAGGCACTGACCGGATCCTCGACATCGACACGCGATGCGGCGAAAATCGCATCCGCGAGCATCGCGACCGCAACGTCCGGATCCTGATCCGGGAAGACCTGCCTGGCCCAGGAGGGGTTGGGATAGGAAACAATATTCCAGTTGATGTCGAACCCGGCAATCTTTTCCAGCGCCGGCTGATAGGCGCGCGATTGCGCTCGATTAGCGCGGGCGACCTTCTCCGGATCTTCGGCGGAAAGCAGCATGGGGTTATCGCCGGCCACGGCGAGACGCGCGGTATTTTCTGAGAACGCCTTGGCCATGCCTTCATAGAGCCAGCCTGCAGAGCGGTCGAAGCTGCCGTCCGGCGCGTTGCGATAGCGCATCAGCGTCGTTTCTTCGTCGTTGTAAAGCGCCGTCACGAGGCCGGCACCGGCCTTATAGGCATGTTCGGTGATGCGGCGCACGAGCGGCACCGCCGCAAGCGGCGCGGTGATCAAAAGATCCTGCCCCGGCTGCAGCTGCAGGCCGATCTTGACGGAAACTTCCGCCAGACGGTCAAGCTTGACGGGATCGACGGATGGGATTTTGGGGGACGAGGTCATTGGAAATCCATGCTGGTCAAAACGATGCTCCAGCATAGAACCGGACCAACGGCCGCATCAAGGCAATGATCCGAATTAAGTTCGGTCCGCATGGAGCCGGCTGGGATCGCGCGGTTGCACTGATCAGTCAGCCCCCTTCAGGAATGCGGCGAACTTGTCCTGATAGTCCGGATGCCAGCGCGAAAGCGGCGGGCGGTTCTCGATCATGTCGTGGGCGGCCCAGAATATGCGCTTTTCATCCAAGGCTCGGGTCACGTCGTTATCGGGACAAAGAATATAGAAATCGCCGGCGGACACGCGCTCGAGCATGAAATCGACGGTCTGTTCGGCTGTCCATGCGCCCGCTGGTTTCTCTGTACGACCGCCTGCGGCGAGCGGCGTATAAACGAATCCCGGAATGAAAAGATGTGCCGTTACGTGACAATCCTTCGTGTTGCGTAACTCGTGCTGCAGAGCCTCGGTGAAGGTTTTGACGCCGGATTTGGAGACATTGTAGGCCGGATCGCCGGGCGGGGTGGTGATCCCCTGCTTGGACCCCGTATTGATGATAAGCCCGGGCTTCTGCCGCTTTATCATCGATGGACCGAAAACCTGGCTGCCGCGGATGATGCCAAAGAGATTGACGGCGATGATACTGTCCCAGTTTTTCGCTTCGAAGACGCTGCTGCCGGGCTGGATGCCGGCATTGTTCATCAGAACATCGGCCCCGCCGAATTTGGCGTCGACCGCCTCTCTCAGGTGCTCGAGCTCTGGCACATTGGTAACATCCGTCGCGACGGCCAAGACATTCTCACTGCCGGCCTCGGTCGCCAACGTGGCGCGGGCCGTCTCGAGCTTTTCCCCGGCAAGGTCAGCAATTGCGACTTTGAGACCCATCCTGGCGAAGCGCATGGCCGCCGCAAACCCTATGCCCGATGCGCCTCCCGTGATGACTGCAACGTTGGATGGTAAAAAAGCCGGATGCGCCATGTCTTTTCCCTCCACATTGATCGTGTCGAAGCCTGAATCTAGCAGACGCCGGACACGGAAGTAAAACCCTTCGGTCAGCCGAAGTTCGGCACGCGCATATAGTGCGCGAGGGGGCCTATCTGATCCTGCGAATCATAGCCATGGGTCTGTTGCGCTGCCCCCAGTGCCTTTTGCCGGAGCGCTTCGACAATCTCTTTCTCGGTGCTTTCGCCCATGCACAGCGCCTGCAGGAGGACAATCCTCGCTGTATCGGCAATGCCGGAGCGATCTTCATTGAGGGCGATATCGAGAATAACCCTGCTGAAGTCGATACGCTCCAGCGAGAGGGACGTTATGTAACGTTCGCGATGCGCGTTCTCTGCGTCGATGAGTGCATAGAGCTTTTCACGAAGGTCGGCACCGACGTTTTCATACTGCGTTGCCAGATCCGGCGCGGCGGCGGCAAGTTTCTGCTTTTGCCGCTCGCGGTGCCGCCGCTGTCTCTCCGCATTGCTAAGTGCCATGTCTCACTGTCTGCGCCGTAACGAAAACGAATCACTTGTCCCTCACTTGATAGGCCCGCATGCCATGACGGGCAACATTTCGAGGCCGTTACGCACAGACTGTTCCCGCTGCTATTGCCCCACAGGACGTTACGTAACCAGTCCAACAGAGATCGGAGAGGGGCCCAAAGGCCTGCGGAAACAAATTGTTAGGACAATTTCCCCTATCGTCAGGCGAATCGATTGCCAACCGCGCCTGCGGGAACCGGGAAGAATATGAGCATGTTTGAAGCCGAAGCCACCACGCCGTGCCGGGTCATCGCATTTCCGCTTACGCGGAGGGCGGCGAAGATTCGCGAAGTGGCGGCAAGGATCGCCGAAAAGGTCTCGGACCGGCAGGCCGGTGCCTATCGAAACCAGGTGGCAGAAACGCTCTTCAGACATCTCAGCAAAATCGGCATCGCCGAGGAGGAGCAGGACGAACAGGTCGGCGCCTTCTTCACGGCCGTTGAACGCGAGCTTGCGCGCCTATCTTATTTTGACGATGCCAACGGCGAAACGGCCTATTGATTCTTCGACAAGCAAAAGCCCGCCAATTCCGATGGCGGGCTTTTAATTTTCATTGTTTAACATTACCTAACGGCAACAACGTCGCCTGTGCGACGGTCGATATCGACACGGATATCGTCACCGCGGCGGTCTATGCCTTCCACGACGAAGCGCGACCCTCTGCGCCTTACATCGTCCACGTCGCGAACACCTTCGCTTCGCGCAATCCGGACCGCATCACGTTCGGAAATTTCCCGCGAACGATAGGCCGGTTCCCTCTGTGGCTCAGCCAGTCGGACGCCATCGGGACCAATTACGATAGATTGCGCAAATGCCTGTGGCGCGGACGTTAGCGCGACCAAGGCGGTCGCTCCAATGATCAACAGTTTTCTCATAACTCTTCCCTCATAGTTGTTGAATGTTCCGCCCATTCAGCGAGTCAACGTTCAAGTTGCGGGGTGGTTCCTTGCATTCATGTGCGCAAACCTAACACCGCGCAAAAATCCCTCGGGCAGTATAGACGCCGGTCGGGGCGGCAAGGTGCACTGCACAAAACGGTCAGAAATATGTCCCCGACGACCGGCATGGGCTGAATAACAGAAATGCTCACTGAAGCCGGACAAGGGCCTCTTCATATTTCGCGAGCTTTTCTTCGGCTTGCGATGATCGGCGATCGTTCCTGACCTTGGCAATATTATCCTTCAAATCCATGATCTTGACCCGCCTGCCGAGATCGTTCTCGCGCGTGCGCTGCACGAAATCGAAGTAATCCTCGTTGTGGCGGCGGGTCACGGCGTCAACCGCTGCGATAATCTGTTCGGAAAAACCTTCATTGCGCAGATTGTCGAGTGTCCAGCCGGTTTTCTCGACAACGTCGTGGAGAACAGCGACGATTCGCTCGTCCTCATCGTGGAGGCCAAGCATCACCCGAAGCGGGTGCAAAATATAGGGCTCATCATTTTCAGTGCGGTGACCAGCGTGGGCACTCGCAGCAATGGATATGGCTTGCTCGAGGGATGGCATGGCAGAACTCCCGGACGTTTTGATTGAAGATCATAACTGCCCGGGAGTGAAACTGTTCCACCCCATGAAACCCCGTAATTACACTGTAAGAGAACGCATTTGAGCGATGCGTTTTTCGCCCGCTCTAGTAGTTCAACTTCGGATACCAGTCCGAACCTCGACCCTCCGGGGTGCAGTCAAGGATCGTCCAGATCGGCATCAGGTCCGGCGCGCCGCGCGGATCCTGTCCGGGATCCGCAGTAACGAAGCCCATCTCGCCACCCCAGAAATGGCGGATCATTCCGTCGCGTCGCGTGAAAACATTGAAGGCCGCGTCATCCCCGCCTTCCAGCGGCCAAGCATGATAGTCGCGGCTGAACGCACCACTGGTGTCGGAATAGAGCTTCAAAGCCTGCCAGCCGCGCTCCTTTTTGAAGGCAACGAGGCGTTGGATGGGCGAGCGAGCGACGACCGCCAGCGCAACGCGCTGTTCGACATCGCGAGCTTCGCCGTCCCAGGCACTCAGCAGCGAGGTGCACATGGGGCAAGGACGTTCACGCTCCGGTCCGAACATGTAATTGTAGACAACAAGCGTCTGCTTGCCACTGAACAAATCGGCAAAGCTGACGGGTCCGTCCTCGCTGTCAAATCGATAGTCCTTTGCCACCTCACCGCCCGGCGGCAAGGCCCGCCGCTGTTCGGCGACGCGTTCGATATGGCGCCTCAGTTCAATCTCCTCCGCCAGAAGGGCATCGCGTGCCTGCCGGTAGGCGGCGCTCTCGTTGGGATAGCGTACGCCATTAAGGCTGGCGAGTTCGGCTGCGGGAGTAAGCGAATGGGATATGCTCATGGCTCGATCCTCTGAAGTTGGCGCCTTGCGCGTGCATTGCGGCAGTTCTGGCATGGGAAGCCATTCCACCGTGCTGAAGTCCGCCCAATAAGGTTGATATCAACATATTGCGCAAATGGCAAACTTTGAACGCCGGTATGTGTTCCGGGCGGGAGGGGGGTGAAGGGGGACGGGAGTGAGGGCGGCGAGCGTGACGGCAGGGACGGGGCGGGGGTGGACGCCTAAGAGGGCGTTATGGTCTCGCGGGGACCGCGCGGCGATGTGACCGCCTCGTTGGTGAGAGCGTATCTATAGGCATCACTCACCCTCATCTACCCACCCCGCCGTCATCCTCGGGCCCTTTCCCGAGGATCCATGCCTGCGTGGATGAGTTCTCCAGCCATCAGCTGTTACAAGGGTAGATCCTCGGGACAAGGGCCCGGGGATGACGACGGCAAGGATGGCGCGTGGGGCACGGTGAGGCGAAGGCGGGAATGCGCCTAAAGAGGGCCCCGGGGATGACGGACGGGAAGGGCGCGGCTGAGGAAAAGCAGGGTATAACGGCAAGCCCCACGACGCCGGAAAGCCGAAATTGATGCTGTTTCGATTTTCGCAGGCCGTGATAACTTCTCTTCCAGGAGAAAACGGATGGATGCAGACATAACGATCAGGCGGGCGCGGGACATTTCCGACTTCGAAGTCGCAAGGGAGTTCGTCAGCGCGCTCGGAGCATGGGATACAGATATCAATTCCGGCGCCGGCATGCCGTTCCACGACGTCGTCGCGGCTTATTTCGGCGCTTCACCGCAGGACCTCATGGCGAAATTTTCAGAAGACGGCGCCGATTTCTTCATTGCCCATATCGGCGGTGAAGCCGTCGGTTGCGTGGGCTGTACCGATGAAGGCGACGGCATCGGAGAAGTTCACAAACTATATGTAAAGCCGCAGCTGCGTGGCAAACGCGTCGGGCTCGCGCTTATGACGACCGTGATGAAAGCCATGCGGGAACAGGGCGCGACCACAGCGCGACTTGTGACTGCCACCTACATGAACGAGGCAATTGCCCTTTATCGCGGTCTCGGCTTTGAAGAGTGCGAGCCCTTCGACCCGGTGCCCGACAGGATTACCATGTTCATGCAATGCTCCCTCGTACGTTGAGCGCCGAAGCGCGCCTCGCCGGTTCCTAGAAGCCAAACGACTGCTGTGCGGCTGGTGCCGGGCCAACCTGAACGCCTTCAAGCTCAAGCATCCGCATTTTTGCAGTGGACCCGCCTGGCGCCGAAAAGCCACCGATCTTGCCACCCGCGGCAAGGACGCGATGACAGGGAATAATCAGCGCGACCGGGTTTTTCGCCATGGCGACGCCGACGTCGCGCGCAGCTTCCGGGCCGGCGCCAAGTTGCTTCGCCAATGCACCATAGGTGGTGGTATCACCCCAACCAACGCGCCGTGCCGCAGCGTAAACCGCCTTGAAGAACGGGTCCTGTTCGCCAAGATCGAGTGTCAAACTGGTAAAATCGATTTCTTCGCCGGAGAAATAGCGTTTCACCGCAGCGACTGCGGCGGCTATTTCAACCGGAGGTTTCGCTGGCGCGCCATCCGGAATGCGGCGCAACAGGTTACGCTCAGTTGCCTCGGCGGTGCGTGACGGCAGTTGAAAACGGGTAATGCCGACATCATTCCAGGCGATGCCGCAAAAGCCAGCAGGCGTATCAAAGATGTAGTATTGGTGCGTTGTCATGGCAGGCACTCTCAAGTTTCAGCCTGCATCAAGAATCGTCGCTTTGCCGTCGAGATTCAATCCGATTCCTGCAGCATGCTGACAAAACCGGATTGAATTGCCTAGCGCGGTTTGAGCGCGCCAGGCTTTGAGGCTTTACTTATAGGCCTTGTTCGTCGCGGCTAGGTTGGTTTCTTCATCTGTATCGCGATGATGGCCACCGAGAGCCGCTGCGACACTCGCAATGAATGCGCCAATCAACAGCGAGAACGCTGCCATGAAGGCTGCGGTGGCACCCGCCTTGCGGGCCTTGTCAGCGGCTTCTGCGGCCGCCTTCTTCGCTTCGTCGGCGCGTGCCAGAACAGCATCAACCCTTGCTTTGGCATCGGCTTCACTCAGTCCGGTACGAGAGGCCACAACCTGGTCCAGATAATTGCGGTCATCCGGCGGAAGTGTGCCTGTTGTCGCAGCGTTCAGCAGGATGCGCGAGACTTCTCCGGCCGCCTGACTAGCGCTGTCCGGGGAAGTCGCGTTTGCCGGCGTCGCCGGGCGCAGCAGGCTGTCGACAAAGTACGACACCGATGTATCGTTGGCCGCAGCGCCGGCCGCGGAAGCGGTAGCATTCGCGGTGCCCGAGACAACGCTGGACGCTGCCTTTACGCCGGTGCTGATGGTCGACGTGACTGCGCTGCCCAGCAAGGCTGCGACGAACAGCGTCGCCAGGGCCCATGCGATGAAGCCGTGGGCAGTATCACGAAAATATACCTCGTTGGTGTGAACGCCCGTCCATTTGGTCCTGAGACGGCCGGTCAGATAGCCACCCAGTCCCGACGACAACCACTGAATAAGGATCAGCCATATGGCCGTGGATACGGCAAAGGTCGTCAGCGAAGCACTCTGCGATGCCCAGGGCGACACGATGGTCAGCCCCAGGCCTGATCCGAGCAACGTCAGCAAAACCGACGCCGCTGCCGCCGTCACTGAGCCCGCGATAATCGGTCCCCAGCTCACGGCACTCGAACTCGACTCGACAGTCGTGTCCCTACCTGAATTTATATCGGTAAATGACATGCTTCGCTCCTATCGCATGAACAGGAAGAGAAGCAGGATGATCGGGATCGGAACTCCGAGCAGCCAAAGAAGAATACCGCGTCCCATAGAAACCTCCTTAAGGTGTCAAGCTTTGCTTTTGGCTGGCCATGATTTGCCAGCCGTATCACTAGAAGCTGTAACGTCCCTATTTGTTCCCGAGCGACTTCATTGTTGCGACCGCGGCCGTCCCGCCGGGAATGGCATTTTCCCGGCGATGGACCGAAAAGTCGGATAGGGGCCTTATCGCATTATACCCGCAGCCCGAAGCGCGTTTTCAATGACACTGCCGACAGCCTGATCGCCGCCACGAGCGTCGTTGGCACCGACTCCTTCAAGTGCAGGCGCGATTGCTTCGACTTTCTCCCGCTCGGTTTCAGTGATCAGGTTCCAGGAATCGGCGATGTGCCAGGTCGAGGAAATGCCCACATCGAGCATGAAGGGACCTGCCGCTCCATACCCGTCAATGCCGCCCGTCTTGATGGGCGTGCCATGGGCCATGCCCTTGATCGTATGGGCCTCGATGCATGCGACACCGTTCGCATCCCGCCATGTCCTGCACTGGTGTTTTTGGGTCAGCGAAGTGATGGTCGGCGCATCGCCGAGGTCGCTCAAGTGCCACCACTGGCCAATGATCGCTTCCATATTGACAGGATCGACCGTCGTATCCGCGCTTCCATGCCAAACCGATATTGCCGGCCAGGAACCCGCATGACCGGAGGCCTTGCGGACTTTCTCGGCCAATGCCCTGCTTTCCGGCAAACCATGGCCGCGCATGCGGTCAAACGCCTCAGGGATGGTGGAAGCTGTACCGAACGGCAGGCCGGCGATGATCGCGCCTGCCTTGAACAGTTCCGGATAGGTTGACAGCATTGCGGCGGCCATGGCGCCACCCGCCGACAGACCCGTTATATATGTCCGCGATCGATCGATCGGATATCGTGCCGACATTGCCACGACCATCTGACGGATCGACTCCACTTCGCCCTGTCCCCGGCCTACGTCACCCGGATTGAACCAGTTGAAGCAGAGGTTCGCGTTGTTGCCGCGCTGCTGCTCCGGAAATAGCAGCGCAAACCCGTGCGTATCAGCCAATTCGGACCATCCCGAGCCGCGATCATAGCCGGCGGCGGTTTGCGTGCAGCCGTGGAGAACCACGACCAGTGGCGAGCCTGGCTTGAAGCTTGCCGGAATATAGTGCCATGCCCGCAATTCGCCGGGGTTCTGGCCAAAATCCGCAAGTGCTTTGAGGCGCGTACTGCCCCCCGCATCAATGATGCCTGCTGGCATGCGATTTACGTTCAGGCGTCTGATCGTGTCGGCTATGTTGCGCATGAAGGCATCCTTTCCCGTCAGCGACCACAATGGCGCCGATTGCTTATAACGCAAGTGCGAAAGGAAAGTTGCTGCACTGCACAAAAATAACAGGGTGCTGGTGGTCAAGCAGAATAAATGGCGGAGAGGGAGGGATTTGAACCCCCGATGGAGTTGCCCCCATGCCGCATTTCGAGTGCGGTGCTTTCAACCACTCAGCCACCTCTCCGCGCCAGAAACCGATCGACTCGGTCCCGAAAGAAAATGGTCAGGAAATTCAACCCTGCCGGTGCCGCGATGCCCCATAGGGCTTGGCTTGAGCGTGCGGCGTGCTAGATAGCGGGCAAAGCTTCGAGATACAAGAGCAATTTTGCGTTAAATTTCTTGACTCTCCAACAAAGCGGATCTTATAAGCGCGCAACGACTGGCGTGGGGGATTCTCCGCGCCGTTTGTTTTTGAATCCGGGCGCCTAAATTCTTCGATCGAAGCGCCTTTCTATCAATCTGTCACGACTGACAAAAAGACGGTTATTGCGGCGTGCCGCAAAAAACCGAACCGAACGCCGAAAGGGAAAAAATGTTCGCAGTCATCAAGACCGGTGGTAAGCAGTATCGCGTTGCCGCCAACGACCTCGTGAAGGTCGAGAAAGTTGCTGGCGAAGCCGGCGACATCGTTGAGTTCGCAGAAGTTCTGATGGTAGGCGTCGGAGCCGACGCAACGATCGGTGCTCCCGTCGTCAACGGCGCGCTCGTCACGGCGGAAGTCGTCGAGCAGGGCCGTGCCCGCAAGGTCATTGCATTCAAGAAGCGTCGCCGCCAGAATTCCAAGCGCACGCGTGGTCATCGCCAGGAACTGACGACGATCCGCATCTCGGAAATCCTGACGGATGGTGCGAAGCCTTCCAAGAAGGCCGCTGAAAAGCCGGCCAAGAAGGTAGCCGCTCCGAAGGCAGAAGAAGCTGCCGTCGCCGCGGATGCAACCGAGACGAAAGCCGCCCCCAAGGCCAAGGCTGCGCCAAAGAAGGCTGCAACCAAGGCTGAAAAGCCCGCTACGGGCGAGTAAGAAGAGTTTAGAGGAGCAATCCGATGGCACACAAAAAAGCTGGTGGTTCGTCACGCAACGGTCGTGATTCCGAATCGAAGCGCCTTGGCGTGAAGAAGTTTGGCGGCGAGAAGGTTCTCGCCGGCAACATCCTCGTGCGTCAACGCGGCACCAAGTGGCATGCTGGCACCAATGTTGGTCTTGGCAAGGATCACACCCTGTTTGCGCTTGAAGCAGGCGTCGTTTCCTTCCGTACCAAAGCCAACGGCCGCAGCTACGTGTCGATCGTCAACCCGATCGCCGAAGCAGCAGAATAGCCGGTCCTGCTTGAAGCACCGGCGTCCCATCGGACCCGGTGAAACATGGCAACCGCCAAAAGATCAAAGGGGAGATGGGATTAAAGCCCATCTCCCTTTTCGTGTCTGGAGGACGACAAAATGGTTGCTGATTTACTGGAAGACGATGAAGAACGGCTGGACCTTATAGACTGTCCCGTGCTCGTTACGGAACGCCTGGTTTTACGGGCGCCACGTAACGAGGATGTCGACGCAATTGCCCGTCTCGCCGATAACCTTCATGTGGCCGAAATGCTTTCGCGTATGCCGCATCCCTATACGAAGGAACATGCGGTGGATTTTGTGCGCCGCGCCAATGCGGGCGAGATCGGCAAATGCGTCTACGCGATTACCCTGGGCCAATCCGGCACGTTTATCGGGTGCTGCGGCATCAATTACCGGCGCAGCAAGGATGAGTACGTTCCTTCGCGCCGGGACGAGCTGGAAATCGGGTACTGGCTGGGCGAGCCCTACTGGGGCAAAGGCTATGCCACCGAGGCTGCCCACGCGCTGGTCGATCTCGTTTTCCGCGCGACGCAGGTCGAAAAGCTGCACGCCTCGTGCCGCGTGTCGAACATTGCCTCGCGCCGGGTGATCTACAAGAGCGGATTCCAGTATGCCAACACCGGCATGATGGATTCGATCGCTGCCGGCAACGTGCCTGTCGAGCGCTACATGCTCGATCGGCGCACCTGGATCGGTTTGCGTAGCTGGACATCATGAACGAACTGGCCGTCCTGGATAGGGACGGCCAGTTTTCTTTGCGGGCATTTTACTGTAATGCCTCGCCACAACGATAAGGACTGGATTTCATGAAATTTCTCGATCAGGCGAAGGTCTATATCCGATCCGGCGACGGTGGTGCCGGCGCGGTATCGTTCCGCCGTGAAAAGTTTCTGGAGTTCGGCGGGCCGGATGGCGGCGACGGCGGTCGCGGCGGCGATGTCTGGGCCGAGGCGGTCGATGGCTTGAATACGCTCATCGACTATCGCTACCAGCAGCACTTCAAGGCAAAGACCGGCATGCATGGCATGGGGCGCAACATGACCGGCGGCAAGGGTGCCGATGTCATCCTCAAGGTGCCCGTCGGAACGCAGATCTTCGAAGACGACAATGAAACACTGATCTGCGATTTCACTGTGGTCGGCCAGCGCTATCGCCTCGCCAAGGGTGGCAATGGCGGCTTCGGCAATCTGCATTTCAAGACCTCCACAAATCAGGCGCCGCGCCGCGCCAATCCGGGCCTCGAAGGTGAGGAGCGCAATCTCTGGCTGCGTCTGAAGCTGATCGCGGACGCCGGTCTCCTCGGCAAGCCGAATGCCGGCAAGTCGACATTCCTTGCGAGCGTTACCGCAGCCAAGCCGAAAATTGCCGATTATCCGTTCACGACCCTGCATCCCAATCTTGGCGTTGCGCGCATTGATGGGCGAGAGTTCGTTATTGCCGATATTCCGGGCCTGATCGAGGGCGCGCATGAAGGCGTTGGTATCGGCGACCGTTTCCTCGGCCACGTCGAGCGCACGCGTGTGCTTCTGCATCTGGTGTCCGCTCAGGAGGAAAACGTCGCCGAGGCCTATAAGACCGTGCGTGCCGAACTCGAGGCCTATGGTCATGGCCTGGCGGAAAAGCTCGAGATCGTGGCGCTGAGCCAGGTCGATACGCTCGACGCAGCCGCGCGCAAGAAAAAGGTGGCGGCGCTGAAGAAGGTCGCCGGGCGCGAGCCCATGCTGCTCTCGGCGGTGACGCGCGAGGGCGTGGAGCAGGTGCTGCGTGCGCTGTCGGCAATCATTCTCGAATCACGTGAGGCCGACCGGCCGGTTGAAGTCGATACCCGGTTCAATTCTTGAATATTCAACGATGAGCGTTGGTTTGATCAGATGAATCATATTTCCCAGGCGCATCAGTCTTTCAGGCTCTCCGCCTATCACCGCATTGTGGTGAAGATCGGTTCGGCCCTGCTTGTCGACCGTACAGCCGGTCTCAAGCGCGATTGGCTGGAAAGCCTTGGCGCCGATGTTGCCGCGCTCGCCAAGGCCGGTGTCGAGGTGATGATCGTATCGTCAGGCGCGATTGCGCTCGGACGGACTGTCCTTGGGCTCCCGAATGGACCCCTGCGCCTCGAAGAAAGCCAGGCCGCCGCGGCTGCCGGGCAGATCGAACTTGCGAAGGCCTATGCCGAAGTGCTCAGTCATCATGCTCTGCGCGCCGGGCAAATCCTGCTGACGCTTTCCGATACGGAGGAGCGGCGTCGCTATCTCAACGCGCGCGCCACCGTAGGCACGCTTTTGCGGCTGAAGGCCATACCCGTCATCAATGAAAACGATACGGTTGCGACCACTGAAATCCGCTACGGCGACAATGATCGCCTGGCGGCTCGCGTTGCGACGATGATGGGCGCCGATCTCCTGATCCTGCTTTCCGATATAGACGGGCTCTACACCGCTCCGCCGCACCAGAATCCAGATGCGCAGTTCCTGCCCGTCGTTGATGCCATCACGCCGGATATCGAAGCAATGGCGGGGGCTGCCGCCTCGGAATATTCGCGTGGCGGCATGAAGACCAAGCTTGACGCCGGCAAGATCGCCAATGCGGCGGGTACCGCCATGATCATAACGTCGGGCACGCGCTTCAATCCGCTCGCGGCGATCGATCAGGGCGAGCGCTCCACGCTGTTCAAGGCGAGTTTGACGCCGGTCAACGCGTGGAAGACATGGATTTCAGGCAATCTCGAACCTTCGGGGCGCATCGTAATCGACGAGGGAGCGCTCGTTGCGCTGAAATCGGGCAAGTCGCTGCTTGCGGCCGGTGTTCGCGAAGTCGCCGGGCAATTCCTGCGTGGTGATACGGTTGCGGTGTTCGGGCCCGACGGGCGCGAGGCTGCGCGCGGTCTCATTGCCTATGACGCCGCCGATGCGGTGAAAATAGCCGGACGGAAGACCAATGAGATTGCCGGCATTCTCGGTTATGATGCACGTTCGGCGATGATTCATCGTGATGATCTTGTGGTGCGCGCGGCCAAGCGGGTGGCTGCGCCGAAGGAGTAGCAAATGTTGGAACGCGTCGATGCAAAGACGACAGTCGCCGATCTTATGGCCGAAATCGGCCGCAAGGCTCGCGTCGCTGCACAACCGCTTGCTATCGCCTCGCCGGACAAGAAGACGGCTGCGCTCAATGCCATGGCTGGGGCGATCGAGCGCCGGCAGGCAGAAATCCTCGAAGCCAACCGCGAGGACGTCGCCAATGGCGTAGCCGCCGGCATGAGCAGCGCGATGCTGGACCGCCTGACACTGGATGAAAAGCGCATCGCCGGTATCGCGGAAAGCATCCGCACGATCGCTGCACTGGCGGATCCTGTCGGTACGGTGATCGCCGAATGGGATCGTCCCAATGGCCTCCACATCGAGCGGGTGCGCACGCCGCTCGGCGTCATCGGCGTCATCTACGAAAGCCGGCCGAATGTGACCGCTGATGCGGGCGCGCTTTGCCTCAAGTCCGGTAATGCCGTCATCTTGCGCGGCGGCTCCGATTCGGTTCATTCCTCGCAGGCAATTCATGCTGCCCTGATGGAGGGGCTCGAAGCGGCAGGCTTGCCGCGCCATGCGATCCAACTCGTTCCCACGACCGATCGCGCCGCCGTTGGGGAAATGCTGACGGGTCTCGATGGCAATCTCGACGTGATCATACCGCGTGGCGGTAAAAGCCTGGTGGCGCGGGTACAGTCCGAAGCGCGTGTTCCCGTGTTCGCCCATCTCGAGGGCCTGTGCCATCTCTATATCGACGCCTCTGCCGACCTCGACATGGCGCGCAAGATTGTGGTCAATGCCAAGATGCGGCGCACCGGAATTTGCGGGGCGGCGGAAACGCTTCTTGTCGACCGCGCCATTGCGCCGGCTGACGTCGCTGCCTTGCTCGGTGATCTCAGCGCAGCGGGCTGCGAGGTTCGCGCCGAGGCGGACGTGGTATCGGTCTATCCCGCTGCAACGCCCGTTAGGGAAGAAGATTGGTCGACGGAATATCTCGACGCTATCATTTCGGTCCGGCTGGTCGATGGCATCGGTGGCGCCCTCGATCATATCAATCGCTATTCGTCACATCACACTGAAGCCGTCGTCGCGGAAGATCCGAAGGTGGTCGAGCGGTTCTTCAATGAGATCGATTCGGCCATCTTGCTGCACAACGCGTCGACGCAGTTTGCCGACGGCGGCGAGTTTGGCATGGGTGCGGAGATCGGCATCGCGACTGGCAAGATGCACGCGCGTGGTCCGGTCGGCGTCGAGCAATTGACGTCGTTCAAGTACCGCGTGCGCGGCAACGGCCAGACGCGCCCGTGACAGCAGGGCAGGCGCTGCAGACAAGCTTCCCCGGCGTCAGTGAAGCGCACCTGCGCATGCCCTTTGTTGAAAAAGGCATGACGGTCGGGCTTTTTGGCGGTTCTTTCAACCCGCCGCATGCCGGTCACGCGCTTGTTGCGGAAATCGCCCTGCGACGCCTCAAGCTCGATCAGCTCTGGTGGATGGTCACGCCCGGCAACCCGCTCAAGGATACAAGGCGGCTGGCGCCGCTCGCCGAGCGACTGGAGCTTTGCGAAGCCCTGCTGCACGATCCGCGCATCAAGATCACCGCGTTCGAAGCCGCCTACCATATTCGCTACACGGCAGATACGCTCGCCCTGATCAAGGCGCGCAATCCCGGCGTCAATTTCGTCTGGATCATGGGCGCGGACAACCTGGCGGATTTCCACCGCTGGCAACGCTGGCACAAGATCGCGCTGACATTTCCCATCGCCGTTATCGACAGGCCGGGATCGACGCTGGCGTTTCTGTCGTCGCGCATGGCCAAGACCTTCGACTATGCACGCATCGATGAAGCGGACGCGCCGATTCTGGCGCGCTCGAAGGCACCGGCATGGACATTCATCCATGGGCCTCGTTCGCTGCTCTCTTCCACGGCTATCCGCAACGGGACGCAGAGTGGATCGAGCAAAACGTGATCGAATGCTCCCTTCGGATGTCTTGAAAGTGTCATGCGACTCTGCCTATCTTAATAGCGTGCAGTATGTTTTGTCGGCTGCGTCGCGTTGTTCTTAAGGGAAAGGAAATACACTGAGAACAGCATTTCAGAAGAAGGATGCCTTGGCACCTTCAACGGCGGAGATGGGCGGACTGAGTTCCGTATCTCTCGCCCTTCAGTCGGTTCTTGCTAGTCTTGAAGACTCCAAGGCCGAAAACATTGTCCCCATCGACCTGAGAGGCAAGTCCGTCATCGGTGATCACATGGTCATCGCGTCGGGACGTTCGCATCGTCACGTAACGGCGGTTGCGGACCAGCTTTTGCGCGCTCTGAAAGAGAGCGGGCATGGCAATGGCGTCAAGGTCGAAGGCCTTAGCGGCGGTGATTGGGTGCTGATCGACACGGGCGATATCATCATCCATGTTTTCCGTCCCGAAGTGCGTGAGTTCTACAACATCGAAAAGATGTGGCAGGCTCCCGAGCTCGACGGAGAAACCGTTCACTGATTGACGGATCGGGGCGTCCTGGCGCAGGCCCACATGACGCCCTGGGCGGTTGATGTAATTTTGAACCGGCTAACGGCCGGCACGGTCGTCTACGAGCCCGTAACAGAGTAGCAGCCGTCCGAGTGCGGGCACAGGAACCCTTTCGTGCGCATTACCGTTTTTGCCGTTGGCCGGATGAAGTCTGGCCCCGAACGCGAACTGGCCGACCGCTATTTCGACCGTTTGAAGAAAACCGGCGCGCCACTCGGGCTCGAATTTACGTCGGTGACGGAGATCAGTGAAAGCAGGGCGCAGCAACCCGAACTGCGCAAGCAGGAAGAATCGGCAAAAGTCCTCGAAGCCCTGGATCAGGGCGGCGTCCTCGTCCTTCTCGATGAGCGCGGCAAGACAATGTCGTCCGAAGCCTTCGCCGAAAGGATCGCGCGCTTCCGCGACGACGGCAAGCGTCAGCTCCTGCTCGCGATCGGCGGACCAGATGGGCATGATCCCGCTCTTCGCGACCGAGCCGATCTTGTGCTTGCGCTCGGCGCAATGACATGGCCGCATCAGATTGTCCGCATCCTTGTCGCCGAGCAGATGTATCGGACAACAACGATCCTCTCCGGACATCCATATCATCGCGTATGATCATTCAGCCGCCGTTCATGCGCGCCCGTCGATAATCGCGCCTCGAGGATCATTACCAAAATATAATGATCTCAATGCTTTTCGGGCGAACCCCTCATCTCCATTTGTTGGTAATATGGATGAGTTGAGGCGGCGGATGAGAGTGGAGCGGGTCGGATGAAAGAAATAGCCAGAGCGGCCAAGCGGGACAAGACGCCCGAAACATCCAATGTGACCTTTATTCCCGGAGCAGTTCCACCGAGCCGCAAGAAAAAGCGGGCGCGCTTCTGGTTCTGGATCCCCGTGGTGCTCATTGCCGTTGGAGCGGGCGCCTATACGTGGAATCGCTACCAGAACTCGACTGCGACAGCCGCCGTCGTCACGCAGGCGGTCGAGCGCGGCGATATCGAAAATGCTGTTACCGCAGTCGGCACGCTCGATTCGATAAAATCGGTCGATGCCGGTGCGCAGGTTTCCGGTCAGTTGAAGGTGCTTCACGTCGAGATCGGCGATAAGGTCACGCAAAACCAGCTTGTCGGCGAGATCGATCCCGCCACCATCCTCAACAAGATTGAAATCGACCAGGCAGAACTCGCCAATCTGAAGGCTCAGCTCGTCTCGAAGCAGGCGCAGCTTGTCCTGAAGGAGTCCAACATCGACCGCCAGCGTAATCTCGTCGCAACGCGCAGCGTCTCGCAATCGGTGCTCGATCAGGCGGTCGCTGACCTCGCCGGCGCGGAAGCGGACGTCAATGCGCTCGAGGCGCAGATCCGCAAGCAACAAGCGACCCTTGCCGGCGACGAAGTCGACCTTGGCTACACCAAGATCTATGCTCCCATGGCCGGAACGATAGCAGCCGTGCCGGTCAAGGAAGGCCAGACGCTCAATGCGAGCCAGACGGCGCCGACGATCGTCACCATTGCCGATCTTTCGACGATGACGGTCAAGGCGCAGGTTTCCGAGGCAGACGTCAGCAAGCTCAAGATCGGCATGGATGCCTATTTCACGCTGCTTGGTCAGCCGGGCAAGCGCTATACGGGCAAACTGCGGCAGATCCAGCCTACGCCGGACATCGAAAACAATGTCGTTCTATATTACGCGCTGTTCGATGTTCCTAATCCCGATGGCGATCTCATGATCTCGATGAGCGCCCAGGTGTTCTTCGTTGAGTCCGCCGCGCGCGATGTGCTTGTGGTGCCGAGTTCGGCAATCACCATGCCTGCGGGCTCACGGCGCGGCGGCAATGGCGAACCATCGCACAAGGGCGAGGTGACAGTCGTCACGGCGGCTGGCGCCACTGAAACGCGCGCGGTCGAAGTCGGCATTCGCAACCGCGTCAATGCCGAGATCAAGAGCGGTCTTAATGAAGGCGAGCGCGTTGTCGTCGGAACGGGAAGCGATCCATCGACGACGAAACCGAATAGTGGCGGCAACCGCTCGCAGCGTTCGGTTCGCATGCCGCCGATGTTCTGAGCAAAGACATGACCGCACTGATCTCGCTCAAGGATATCACCAAGACCTACTACAATGGCGATCTCGCCGTTGAGGTCCTGCACGGCATATCGCTCGATATCGAGGCGGGCGAGTTTGTCGCGATCATCGGGCAATCCGGCTCGGGCAAATCGACGCTGATGAACATTCTGGGCTGCCTCGACCGGCCGACCAATGGCGACTATCTGCTGGACGGCGAGCAGGTCTCCGCGTTCGAACCCGACGAGCTTGCCGGACTGCGCCGTCGCACCTTCGGCTTCGTCTTCCAGAGCTACAATCTCATTCCGACGGCGAGCGCCCAGGAGAATGTCGAGGTTCCTGCCGTCTATGCCGGCGCGCATGCGCGAGACCGGCGCGACCGCGCCGAGGCGCTGCTCAATTCGCTGAAGCTCGGCGACAGGCTCGACCACCGGCCTAACCAGCTTTCGGGCGGGCAGCAACAGCGCGTCTCGATCGCCCGGGCGCTGATGAATGGCGGGCGCATCATTCTTGCGGACGAGCCTACCGGCGCTCTCGACAGCCAGAGCGGCGAAGAGGTTATGGCGCTGCTGCGAAGCATGAATGAGAGCGGCCACACCATCATCGTTATCACCCACTCGCGTGAGGTGGCCGAGCAGGCAGACCGGCTGATCGAATTGCGCGACGGGCGCGTCGTTTCCGATCGCACCAAGAAGGGCCGCAGCAATCCCGAGGCCGCTTCCGGTCTGAAGCAGAAAGCCGTCGAAGGCGTAGCGGCACTTGCCGATGTGACCGAAGCCGTCAAGATGGCGCTGCGTGCGCTCCATGCCAACCTGTTCCGTACGATCCTGACGCTGCTTGGCATCGTTATCGGTGTCGGATCTGTCGTGGCGATGCTGGCAATCGGTACGGGCGCGCAGAACTCCGTGCTCGACCGTATCTCCGCCATGGGTTCCGATTTGCTGGTGGTTCGGCCGAGCATGGCGAATTTTCGCGGCACGAGTGGGGGTAGTAACGTAACGCTTGTTCCAGCCGATGCGGACGCCATCCTCGAAGTGCCGAACGTTGCCTTTGCCGTTCCGGAAATGACCAGCACCGTTACGTTACGTTACGGCAATGTCGACTATCAAACCACAGCGAACGGCACCGTTCCCCAGTTCACCGAGGCGAAATCCTGGAAGGTCGCCAAAGGCGAATTCCTCAACAGGGACGACATGGATAGCTATGCGCCGGTCGCCGTCATCGGCCGCACGGTGGAGAAGACCTTGTTTCCAGACGGCGAAAATCCGCTCGGAAAATATGTGCTGGTCAGCAAAATTCCGTTCCAGATCATTGGCGTGATGAGTGAGATGGGGGCGGGGCCAGGCGGCAACGACCAGGACGATACGATCCTCATGCCGCTGACGACAGGCAGCATGCGCATCTTCGGACAACGCAATGTGCGCTCCATCACGGTACAGGTGAAGGACAGCGCTGCCATCGACACGACGCAGGACGCGTTGCAGGCGCTCCTCGATCGCCGTCACAAGAAACAGGACACCCAGATCACCAATATGGCCTCGATCCGCGAGGCCGTGACCGAAACGTCGAACACGCTGAAGCTGTTTCTCGGCGCCGTCGCAGCCATATCCCTGCTCGTTGGCGGTATAGGCGTCATGAACATCATGCTGGTGAGTGTCAGTGAGCGGACGCGCGAAATCGGCGTGCGCATGGCAACAGGCGCGCGCCAGCGCGATATCCTGCTGCAGTTCATCATCGAGGCTGTGGTTGTTTCCGCGATCGGCGGTGCAATCGGCGTGGTCGCCGGCCTTGGTACAGGCATTCTTGCCAAGGTTCTTGGCGCCCCCGTCAGTTTTACAATCGGGCCGGTGGCGCTCGCCTTTGCCTGCTCGTTCCTAACAGGCCTGGTCTTCGGCTTTCTGCCGGCTCGAAACGCTTCAAGGCTTCAGCCGGCAGTCGCTCTCAGTTCGGAATAGCGATTACCAATCGCTCTGCGGATCGCCACGATAGGGATCGTAGGACCGGTCGTCGTAGCCGCGGCGCGGCTGCTGGTAGCGGTCGTCCGGATACGGGTCGCGGTTGCGATAGTAGCGCTGCGGCGGCCGGCCGCCGGAATCGGCGAAGACAGCGGAACAACCCTTGTCGACCCAGATCACGCCGCGGGCAAAACCCCATGTGTCGCCGGCAACGCAGGGCGTCCCTGAAAGCTGGCGGACAACGCGCGGACGGCGCATGCCCGCATCGCACTCCCTATATTTGAACTTGCGCGATTCGCATTTGATCGTGCTCTGCGCGAGTGCGGGCGTAGAAATGAAATATTGCGCGCCTCCAAAGGCGACAGCGAAAGCAAGAACATATCGGTACATTTTGCCTCTCCAATACCGAATCAAAACAACGTGAATGTGCACCAATTGAAGCTCCCGCGGCAATTTTTGTTCCAGTAGTGGCGATCACATTTCTCCGGTGCTTCGAAAGAGGCAGTGTTCAGGAAAACCGTGCATTCTCGCTGCTGACGAGATCGGAAATAAAACTTGAAACGGCGGTTATGCGCCGCAGTGTTCGCACCGATTCATGATAGGCGAGCCAGTAGGAGCGGCGGATCGTGCGCTCGGGCAGGACCGGGACGAGATCGGCATGCTCGCGCGCGATGAACATATGCAAGATGCCGATGCCCGCGCCGGCGCGCACAGCTTCGACCTGGCCGAGCGCGCTCGAGATTTCGAAGGCGGGACGCCAGTCGCGGCTGATCTCAGGCGCGTAGTTCAGCGATTGGCTGATGACGAGGTCATCGACATAGCCGACAAGCCTGTGGTTCGCGAGTTCGTCGATCGAGCGCGGCGCAGGGTGCGCGTCGAGGTAGGTGCGGCTTGCATAGAGGCCGAGGCTGTAATCGACGAGCTTGCGCGCGACAAGCCGGCCCTGGTCAGGTCGGTCGACGGTTATGGCGATGTCGGCCTCGCGGCGTGACAGCGAAAAGGAGCGGGGAACCGGAACCAGCTGGATCTTGAGGTCGGGATAGCGTGCGGTCAGCGTGGCGAGGCGCGGCGCAAGGAAGGTGACGCCGAAGCCGTCGGGGGCACCAATCCGCACGGAGCCGGAGATCGCCACATCCGCATCACCGAGCGACGAGCGAATCGATAGCATCTCGGCTTCCATGCGCTCAGCCGAGAGCAGGAATTCCTCGCCGGCATGGGTCAGTTCGCAGCCATTTGTGCGCCGGGTCAAAAGCTTCGTGTTGAGGTCGTGTTCGAACGCCGTCAACCGCCGCGCGACCGTCGCGTGGTTGACGCCGAGGCGCTTTGCGGCGCCGAGAATCTGCCCCGAGCGTGCAACCGCCAGGAAAATACGTACGTCGTCCCAGTTCATCGGCTTTCTCCTGACGAAGTTCGTACTTCAATTTCCGCACAACGGATACGCTTTTGCTTGGCTTGCAATAAATATTTTGAAGCGCGATGATGCGCCACGAATAAATCCAACAATTGCAGGGAGGCAGATCACAATGCGTGAAGTCGGACATTTTATCGGTGGCAAGAACGTCCCCGGCACGAGCGGACGCTCGACGGAGATTTTCCAGCCCATGGACGGAACCGTGCAGGGCCGCGTTGCTCTGGCAACGCCGGCAGAGGTGCGCGCCGCGGTCGAGGACGCCAAGGCTGCGCAGCCGAAATGGGCTGCCACCAATCCGCAGCGCCGTATCCGCGTCATGCGCAAGTTTCTTGAACTGGTCGAAGCGGAATACGACTCGCTCGCCGAACTTCTCGCCCGCGAGCACGGCAAGACCATTCCCGACGCCAAGGGCGATATCCAGCGTGGCCTCGAGGTCGTCGAAGTCTGCCTCGGCGCCGCTCATATGCTCAAGGGCGAATTCAGCGACAATGCCGGAACCGGAATCGACGTCTATTCGATGCGCCAGCCTCTCGGCGTCGTTGCAGGCATCACCCCGTTCAACTTCCCGGCAATGATTCCGTTATGGAAGGCCGCTCCTGCCATCGTCTCCGGCAATGCTTTCATCTTGAAGCCGTCGGAACGCGATCCGGGCGTGCCGATGCGCCTTGCCGAACTTTTCATGGAGGCTGGGCTTCCAGCGGGCATTTTCAACGTGATCAATGGCGACAAGAGCGCCGTCGATGCGCTGCTCGACGATCCAGACGTCAAGGCCATCGGCTTTGTTGGCTCGACCCCGATCGCCCAGTACATCTATGCCCGGGCGACGGCCAACGGCAAGCGCGCCCAGTGCTTCGGCGGCGCCAAGAACCATATGATTATCATGCCCGATGCGGATATGGACCAGACCGTCGACGCCCTTATCGGCGCCGGTTACGGCTCGGCAGGCGAGCGCTGCATGGCGATTTCCGTCGCAGTGCCGGTTGGCAAGGATACGGCTGACCGCCTGGTCGCACGTCTTGCCCCGCGTGTCGAAAGCCTCAAGGTCGGCCCCTCGACCGATATGTCGGCCGATTACGGTCCGGTCGTCACCAAGGACGCGCTGGAACGTATCAGGGGTTATGTCGATCTCGGCATCAAGGAAGGCGCCAAGCTCGTCGTCGACGGCCGCGACTTCAAGATGCAGGGCTATGAGAATGGCTACTACATGGGTGGCTGCCTCTTCGACAACGTGACCCCTGACATGCGCATCTACAAGGAAGAGATATTTGGCCCCGTGCTGAGCATCGTCCGCGCCGAAACCTATGAGGATGCGCTGCGCCTGCCGAACGAACACGAATACGGCAATGGCGTTGCCATTTTCACCCGCGACGGCGACGCGGCACGCGACTTTGCCTCGCGCGTCCAGGTCGGCATGGTCGGTGTAAACGTTCCGATCCCGGTTCCGATCGCCTACTACACGTTCGGCGGCTGGAAGGCCTCAGGCTTCGGCGATCTCAACCAGCACGGCCCGGATGCATTCCGCTTCTACACCAAGACCAAGACAGTCACGTCGCGCTGGCCATCCGGCGTGAAGGATGGCGCGGAATTCGTCATCCCGACGATGAAGTAACCTGCGGGTCAGGGAATTGAGCAGGGGCTGCGGCAGCAATGCCGCGGCCCTTTCTGCTTCGATGGGGCTGACAGATCAGGGCGCCATGCTGCGCAAATGGTCTATCAACCTTGTGGCCTCATCGGCAGCGCGCTGCTCATCCCGATCTATGATTGCTTCGATCAATGCCCGGTGGGCGCCGGCGGATTCCTGCAGGCTTCCCGGCCGCTGCAGCCGGAACCAGAACCTGCGGCTGTGCGTCTGAAGCGGTGACGCGAGCCGGGCCGCAAACGGGTTCTCCGCGGCCTGGCCAAGGACTGTGTCGAACGTCTTGTCCGCAGCAAGAAAACTGCCGACATTATTGCCTTCTTGAGCGGCGCTCATGGCATCGGAGGCCTGCTGCAGGCGCCGGTGGTGAAGGTCGGCGCCATAGAGCGCGGCGTCGCGGGCGAGGACCCTCTCAACACCCTCCCGGGTATCGAGGACTTTGCGAAAATCCTGCGGATTGAGCGCGGCAATCGCGATGCCCGAGCGCGGCCGGATCTCCATCAAGCCTTCCCAGGCGAGTTTCTGCACCGCCTCGCGCACGGGTGTGCGGCCCATCCCGGTAATGTCCGTCAGGGCCCGCTCGTTGATAATCGCCCCAGGCTCCAGCTTGAGCGTAACGATCATCTCCTCGATCTGGCGATATGCAAGTTCGGCGAGGCTTTCTCCCGTCGGAATTGAACTCTGGACTGTGGCTTGATGCATATATTGAATCTTTCGGAGTACCCAATTGACAGCGACGAAGGTTACAGATATATTTCTGATATATCAAGAAGGAGCAGAGATATGTGGGCAGGCATTTTTCCAGCTGTAACCAGCAAATTCACCAAGGATGATAATCTCGATCATGCGGAAATGGAACGTTGCTTCTCGCTCCTGATGGACGCTGGATGCGATGGCCTGATCGTTGCGGGCTCGCTCGGCGAGGGGCCGATGCTCAGCCATGACGAGAAGCTCGAAGTCCTTGAGACCGCAAAGCGCGTAGCAAACGGCAAGCCCGTGCTGCTGACCATCAACGAGGCGGCGACCCGCGAGGGCGCGGCGCTTGCAAAGCGCGCAGCACGCGCCGGTGCCAATGGTCTCATGCTCGTGCCGAGCCCGATCTATCACACCGACCCGGAAGAAACCGTCACCACTTTGAAGGCTGTTGCCGCGGCCGGCGAACTCCCGGTAATGATCTATTCAAACCGTATCGCCTATCGCGTCGATGTCACCAATGAAATCCTCGGCGAGCTTGCAGCGGATGATCTCTTCGTCGCCATCAAGGAATCGTCTGACGACGTCCGCCGCACCACCGACATCATCAATACGTTCGGCACCCGCTTCGATCTTTTTACCGGCGTCGACAATCTCGCCTTCGAAGCGCTGACCGCCGGCGCCATCGGCTGGGTGGCCGGTCTCGTCACCGCGTTCCCGAAGGAAACGGTCGCAATCTATAAGCTCGTCCAGGCCGGTCGCTATGAAGAAGCGCTGCGCATCTATCGCTGGTTCCGGCCGCTTCTCGATCTCGATGTCTCGACCTATCTCGTCCAGAACATCAAGCTCGCCGAAGTGCTCGAGATCGGCACCAATGACAGGGTTCGTCTCCCACGCCAGCCGTTGCGCGGAGCACGGCGTGAAGCGGTGGAACTGATCGTCAGGAACGCGATCGCATCGCGCCCAACCTTGCCGGTCCTCTAAGTCTCCCGGCATACGATGGATGGGCGCAAGGACGACATCGTCATCATCGGTGCCGGCATTGTCGGCACCGCTATCGCTGCCATATTGTCGGAAGGCGGCCACAAGGTTCTCGTCATCGACAGGCAAGGTATTTGCGAGGGTACAAGCTCCGGCAATGCCGGGGCTCTCGCCTTTTCGGACATATTGCCGATGGCATCGAAAGGCGTTCTCGCCAAGGTGCCCCGCTGGCTGAGAGACCCGCTCGGCCCATTCACGATCCGGCCGGGTTATCTTCCCAAATTGGCCCCCTGGCTCTATCGCTTCTGGCGCGCCAGCCGGCCAGCAGCGCAAATACATACGATCGAGGCGCAAGGCGCCATGATGCGGCTTGCCGAGCCCGAAATGCTTGGGTTGATGGAGCGCGCCGGTATTCGCCATATGGTGCGCGAGGACGGATCGCTCGAACTTTACGAGAGCGAAGAAGAGCTCAACGGAACTCTGCCCGGCTGGAATGCCCGCAAGAAGGCAGGGATCGCCTTCGAGCATCTGCGCGGTGACGACCTCGCCGAATGCCAGCCCGGACTGGCCCGACGTTTCGTGGCGGGGACGTTCGTTCCCGGGTGGAAGACCGTCAGCGATCCGCTCCATGTCGGAAAGGGGCTGTGGGCCTACGCCGAACGTCTTGGCGCACGTTACAGGCAGGCGGAGGTAGTAACCGTCACGAGCACCGCGGAAGGCGTGGCGATCGGACTTGCGAGTGGCGAGACGATCAATGCTGGCAAGCTCGTCGTTGCGGGCGGGGCATGGTCGCACCGGCTGGCAAAACAGCTCGGCGACGCGATACCGCTTGAAACCGAGCGCGGCTACAATACGACTTTGCCCAAAGACGCCTTCACCCTGAAGCGGCAGTTGATATTTTCCGGTCACGGTTTTGTCGTCACGCCCCTCGAAACCGGCCTGCGTATCGGCGGAGCCGTCGAACTTGGCGGTCTTGACCTGCCGCCCAACTACGCTCGCTCCGAGGCGATGCTGACCAAGGCCAAATTATTCATGCCCGGCCTTGAGACCGGGGGCGGGAGGCAGTGGATGGGCTACCGTCCGTCGCTGCCGGATTCGCTGCCCGTTATCGGCTATGCAAGGGCGAGTAAAAATGTACTCTACGCATTCGGTCACGGCCACCTTGGACTGACCCAGGCCGCGGCGACAGGTCGCCTGATCAGCGAGTTGATCGACGGTCGCACGCCGTCGATCGCGATCGAAGCATTCCATCCGCAACGCTTTTGAGGAGCATCATGGCGCGTCATTCCTTCTTCTGTGTCGATGGTCATACCTGTGGCAATCCGGTCCGCCTCGTCGCAGGCGGCGGTCCCAATCTCGTCGGCGCTACGATGATGGAAAAGCGCGCGCATTTCCTCGCCGAATACGACTGGATCCGGACCGGCCTGATGTTCGAGCCGCGCGGCCACGACATGATGTCCGGCTCGATCCTCTATCCGCCGACCCGCGAGGATTGTGACGTCGCGGTGCTGTTCATCGAAACCTCCGGCTGTCTTCCCATGTGCGGCCATGGGACGATCGGCACGGTCACCATAGCGATCGAGCATGGGCTCATCAATCCGCGTACACCAGGGCGTCTCAACCTCGATACGCCCGCCGGTCTCGTCGTTGCGGAATATACGCAGGAGGGGCAATATGTTACGAGCGTGCGCCTCACCAATGTACCGGCCTTCCTCTACGCCGAGGGCCTGGAGGTCGAGTGTCCGGACCTTGGCGTTCTCACGGTCGACGTTGCCTATGGCGGCAATTTCTACGCCATCGTCGATCCGCAGGAGAACTTCCGCGATCTCGCCGACTACCGGGCGCTCGATCTCATCGGGTGGAGCCCGGTGCTGCGCCAGCGCCTCAATGAGCGTTACAAATTCGAGCACCCGGAAAAGCCCGAGATCAATGTGCTGAGCCATATACTGTGGACAGGCGCGCCCACGCGGCCGGAAGCGCATGCGCGCAACGCCGTTTTTTACGGCGACAAGGCGATCGACCGTTCGCCTTGCGGTACGGGCACATCGGCGCGCATGGCGCAGCTTGCCGCAAAGGGCAAGTTGAAGCCCGGCGATGATTTCGTGCACGAATCGATCATCGGTTCGCTGTTCCACGGTCGCGTCGAAAAGGCTGTGACGGTCGCCGGCCAGCCGGCCATCATTCCGTCCATCGCCGGCTGGGCTCGAATGACCGGCTACAACACCATCTTCATCGACGATCGCGATCCCTTCGCGCACGGGTTTGTCGTCAAATGAGCGTGTAGGGAAAGGTGGCCAATTAAGGCGGTGCCGGACGAAACAGCGGTTTTTCAACTATTGGTAGCAGCATTCCCTGAGGAACCGTCCAATTTTGGTGTATAATCCCGCTGAAACTGTGCGAGCAAATGTAAAGATATGGCGTAGGCTAAAAAAGCTGTTGCTTTCTTTAGCGCACACGCTAGGTGTAGCATATTGGGGTAAACGGGAACCGGATAAAAAAACCGGATAAGAAAATTCCCAATAAAAAATGAGGGGTATCGTTGCGATGGAGTACTTCATCCAGCAATCGATCAATGGTCTGACGCTTGGTTCAATCTATGGCCTGATCGCAATCGGTTATACGATGGTCTACGGGATCATCGGCATGATCAACTTCGCCCATGGCGATATTTTCATGCTTGGCGCCTTTATGGCGATGATCGTTTTTCTAGCTTTAACTACGTTCATTGGCGGCGTGCCTGTTGTGTTGGCGCTGCTCCTGATGATGCTCGTCGCCATGCTGCTGACCGGGTTGTGGAGCTGGACGATCGAGCGCCTGGCTTATAGGCCGCTGCGCGGATCGTTCCGCCTCGCGCCGTTGATCACGGCGATCGGCATGTCGATCGCGCTATCGAATTTCGTACAGGTAACGCAGGGTCCGCGCAACAAGCCGATCCCGCCGCTGGTCAATGGCGGTATTACCATTTACGGCACCAATATCACCATCGCCTACAAGCAGATGGTGATCATCATCGTCACCGCAATTCTGCTTGCCGCCTTCTGGTACCTCGTCAACAAGACGACGCTCGGGCGGGCCCAGCGATCCTGCGAGCAGGACCGCAAGATGGCGGCGCTGCTGGGCATCGACGTCGACAAGACGATCTCCATGACCTTCGTCATGGGCGCAATGCTCGCTGCCGTCGCCGGAACGCTCTATCTCATGTTCTACGGGGTCATTTCCTTCACAGATGGCTTCGTGCCGGGCGTAAAGGCCTTTACCGCTGCCGTTCTCGGCGGCATCGGGTCGCTTCCCGGCGCCGTGGTGGGTGGATTGCTCATCGGGCTCATCGAAGCGCTCTGGTCCGCCTATTTCTCCATCGATTACAAGGATGTCGCAGCTTTCTCGATCCTGGCGATCGTGCTGATCTTCCTGCCATCCGGTATCCTGGGTCGGCCCGAAGTCGAGAAGGTATAAGCTCATGGCCGATGTCCAGAATACAGAACGGGACTCCGTTTTCGCGAAAGCCCTGAAGGAAGGGATTATCTCAGGTGCAATCGCACTCGGGCTATTCTGCCTGATCGTCGGTTTCCGCACCGAGCAGAACATTCGCAACGAACTGATCCTCACCCAGCGCTGGGGGCTTTTGGCGATCTTTGTCCTCGTCGCGGCGGTGGGTCGGTTCCTCGTTACATACACTGCGCCCATGCGCGCCGAGCGCAAGAAGTTGCACAAGGTCGCCGAGGCGAGGGAGCCGTCCGCATTCAGGAAGTCGTTCCCGAAGATCGGTCTTGGCCTGCTCTTCCTCTATCCCGCCCTCGTGGTCCTGATACTCAGTGCCTATCAGGGGTCTATGATGGGCGGCCTGCAGGCCTCGCTCAAATATGTCGATAATTTCGGCATCCAGATCCTTATCTATGTCATGCTGGCGTGGGGACTGAATATCGTCGTCGGCCTCGCCGGACTGCTCGATCTCGGTTACGTCGCATTCTACGCCGTCGGTGCTTATTCCTACGCGCTGCTCTCGGCCCATTTCGGCCTGTCATTCTGGCTGCTTTTGCCGATGGCCGGTATTTTCGCCGCGACCTGGGGCATTATTCTTGGGTTCCCGGTGCTGCGCCTGCGCGGTGACTATCTTGCCATCGTAACGCTTGCCTTCGGTGAGATCATCCGTCTCGTCCTCATCAACTGGACAGCTGTCACGAAGGGAACGTTCGGTATCTCCGGCATCGCCAAGGCGACATTGTTCGGCATCCCGTTCACGCCGGGCCCGACAGGTTTCGCTGCGATGTTCGGCTTGCCGAATTCCGGCGTCTACTACAAGATCTTCCTCTATTATCTCATCCTCTGCCTGGCGTTGCTGACCGCCTGGGTCACGATCCGCCTGCGCCGCATGCCTGTTGGCCGCGCCTGGGAAGCCCTGCGCGAAGACGAGATCGCGTGCCGCTCGCTCGGCATCAACACCACGACGACCAAGCTTACGGCATTCGCCACCGGCGCGATGTTCGGCGGTTTTGCCGGGTCGTTCTTCGCGGCACGCCAGGGTTTCGTCAGCCCGGAATCCTTCGTCTTCCTCGAATCGGCAATCATCCTGGCGATGGTCGTTCTCGGCGGCATGGGATCGCTGGTTGGTATCGCCATCGCTGCGGCCGTCATGATCGGCGGTACGGAATTGTTGCGCGAACTCGAATTCCTCAAGCTTATCTTCGGCCCCGACTTTACCCCGGAACTCTATCGCATGTTGTTGTTCGGCCTTGCCATGATCGTCGTCATGGTGTGGAAGCCGCGCGGCTTTGCCGGCAGTCGAGAACCAAGTGCCTTCTTGCATGAACGTAAGATGATATCGGGCGAGTTTACGAAAGAAGGGCACGGCTGATGGTTTCGGAAGTGCAGAAAAATACCAGCGCAATCCTGCGTGTTGAACGTCTCTCAATGAAATTCGGTGGCCTTATCGCCATCAACGACCTAAACTTCGAAGCCAAGCGCGGTGCGATCACGGCCCTCATCGGCCCCAATGGCGCCGGCAAGACGACGGTGTTCAACTGCATTACCGGCTTCTACAAGCCGACGGAAGGCATGTTGACACTGACGCGCCAGAACGGCGAGGAGTACCTTCTCGAACGCATGGCCGATCATGTCATCACCAAGCGGGCAAAGGTGGCACGGACGTTCCAGAATATCCGCCTGTTCTCGGGCCTGACGGTGCTCGAAAACCTCCTGGTTGCGCAGCACAATCCGCTGATGCTTTCCTCGGGCTTCACCGTCCTTGGCCTCCTCGGCTTTCCGACCTACAAAAAGGCGGCCGCGGAAGCGATCGAGAAGGCACGTTACTGGCTGGAGAAGATCAATCTCGTCAGCCGGGCGGACGATCCTGCCGGTGATCTGCCCTACGGGGCGCAGCGCCGCCTCGAGATTGCCCGTGCCATGTGCACCGGGCCGGAGCTTCTTTGTCTCGACGAGCCAGCAGCGGGTCTGAATGCGCGTGAATCGGCAGAACTCAACAAGTTGCTCCTCGATATTCGCGCCGATACGGGAACGTCGATCCTGCTTATCGAGCACGACATGTCCGTGGTGATGGAAATCTCCGACCATGTTGTCGTTCTCGAATACGGTACCAAAATTTCCGATGGCACGCCTGAGACCGTCAAGAATGATCCGAAGGTCATCGCCGCCTATCTCGGCGTCGAAGACGAGGAAGTGGTCGAATTGATCGAGAAGGCGGAAGAAGCGGGCGTCGACGACATCACGGCCGCTGTCGATTTGCTCTCCTCCGAAGCGCTGCACGAGATCGTCGAGACCCATCCCGATGCTCAGCCGGTAGAACTCATCCCGGCCAACACGCTGCTTGAGACGGCACCGGCAAAAGCTGCCGCCGCCCGCAAAGCGTCAGCGAAAACTGCGGCGCCCAAACCGGCCTCACCAAAGGCTGCGGCTCCTAAACCGGAGTCGCCGAAGGCTGCGGCTCCTAAACCGGCCTCGCCGGCGAAAGCCGCTGGCATCAAGGCAGGGGCGACAGCCAATGCACTGGCCGAACCGCGAGGCGGCAGGGCCGACAAGCTGATCCTGATCAAGGGCATAGGTCCGGTCAACGAGCGCAAGCTCAACGAACACGGCATCTTCCATTTCGATCAGATCGCCGCATGGAAGAAAGCCGATATCATTGCCGCCGAAGCCTATCTCGCCTTCGACGGGCGGATTGCCCGTGAAGACTGGATCGGTCAGGCCAAGACACTGGCAAAGGAAAGCCAGGCTAAACCGGCGCCCAAGAAGACCGGAGGGGCTAAGTAATGTCGCAGAACCAGGCCCTTCTCAGCATCGAGAATGTCGAGACCTATTACGGCAATATCCGTGCGCTGAGCGGTGTAACCGTTCATGCCAATCCCGGTGAGATTGTCACGCTGATCGGCGCCAATGGCGCAGGCAAATCAACGCTGATGATGACGATCTTCGGCATGCCGCGCGCCCGCACCGGCCGCATCGTCTTTGACGGCACGGACATAACGCAGTTGCCGACACATGAGATCGCGCGCCTGCGCATTGCGCAATCGCCGGAAGGACGCCGCATCTTCCCGCGCATGACCGTGCAGGAAAACCTGCAAATGGGTGCGAGCCTCGATAATCTCAAATTTTTCGACGAAGACTCGCGCATGGTCTTCGACCTGTTCCCGCGTCTCAAGGAGCGCATCAACCAGCGCGGCGGCACGCTTTCCGGCGGCGAACAGCAGATGTTGGCGATCGGCCGCGCGCTGATGGCGCGTCCGCGGTTGCTTCTGCTCGATGAGCCATCGCTCGGTCTTGCGCCGTTGATTATCAAACACATTTTCGAGGCCATCAAGGAACTGAACAAGAATACGGGCCTGACCGTGTTCCTGGTCGAACAGAATGCGTTCGGCGCCTTGAAGCTCGCGGACCGCGGCTATGTGATGGTCAACGGTATCGTGACGATGAGCGGTTCGAGCGCCGACCTTCTTGCCAATCCGGAAGTGCGTGCTGCCTATCTCGAAGGCGGTCGTCACTGAACAAGTAGGGCTTCCACCGACGGCGAAGCCCAAGGAGAATAATGCCATGCAAGGCATACTTTACGAAGAACCGTCCATCTTTCTGTTCCTGCTTGTCACCTGCGTCATGGGGGGCTGGGCGGCCTGGATGGCGGGACGTGCCTGCGCCAAGACCTGGCGTCCGATTGCCTTCCTCGTATTCTACATGCTGCTGCTCGGCATCGCCGTCAGGTTCATCCACTTCGCCCTGTTTGGCGGCACGATGCTGACACTGCACTATTACGTGGTCGATACAATTGTCCTGATCATCTTCGGGACATTGGGCTATCGCTACACCCGTACCAACCAAATGATAGGTCAATATTTCTGGCTCTACGAAAAAGTTTCTCCATTTTCATGGAAGGAAAAAACGGGAGCCTAACCAATCTCGCTGATGCGAAATGAATCAGCGTGACAACCGCCGGGAAATCGGCAAATGTGCGCTTCAAGCGATGAAAACGGGTCATCGCGAGGGGTTTAGTAAATACTTAGAAAATGGGAGTTTTCAAATGAAGAAATCACTGTTCTCGGGCGTTGCACTCGCTGCAATGCTCGCTTTGAGCGGTCATGCCTATGCTGATCTGTTGATCGGCGTCGGCGGTCCGTTGACCGGCCCGAACGCTGCATTCGGCGCTCAGTTGCAGAAGGGCGCTGAGGCTGCCATTGCCGAGATCAATGCTGCGGGCGGCATCAACGGCGAACAGGTCAAGCTTTCGCTCGGTGACGACGTTTCCGATCCGAAGCAGGGCATTTCGGTTGCCAACAAGTTCGTTGCTGACGGCGTAAAGTTCGTTATCGGCCACTTCAATTCGGGCGTTTCGATCCCCGCTTCTGAAGTCTATGCTGAAAACGGCATCCTCGAAATCACGCCTGCCGCGACCAACCCGGTCTTCACCGAGCGCGGCCTCTGGAACACCTTCCGTACTTGCGGTCGCGACGACCAGCAGGGTGTGGTAGCCGGCACGTTCATTGCCGAAAAGTTCAAGGACGCCAAGGTTGCCGTCGTGCACGACAAGACGCCATATGGCCAGGGTCTTGCTGACGAAACCAAGAAGACCTTGAATGCCAAGGGCGTCAAGGAAGCCATGTACGAAGGCGTCAATGTCGGCGACAAGGACTTCTCCGCGCTGATCGCCAAGGCAAAGGAATCGGGCGTAACCGTTCTCTACTGGGGTGGCCTTCACACCGAAGCAGGCCTGATCATGCGCCAGCTCGCCGACCAGGGCCTCAAGGTTCAGTTCATCTCCGGTGACGGTATCGTTTCGAACGAACTCGCTTCGATCGCTGGCGACGCAGTTGCAGGCACGCTGAACACCTTCGGTCCCGATCCGAGCAAGAACCCTGCCAACAAGGAACTCGTCGAGAAATTCCGTAAGCAGGGCTTCGAACCGGAAGCTTACACCCTCTATTCCTATGCTGCAGCTCAGGTCATCGCCGACGCAGCGAAGGCTGCCGGATCGAACGATCCTGAAGCCGTTGCCAAGGTGATGAAGGAAAAGGGTCCGTTCAAGACCGTTCTCGGCGACATCGCCTTTGACGAAAAGGGTGACCCGAAGCTTCCAGGCTACGTCATGTACGAGTGGAAGAAGGGCGAAGACGGCAAGTACAGCTACTTCCAGCAGTAAGCCTTCTTGCATGATTGCCTAAGCGAATGCCCGGCCTTGCGCCGGGCATTTTGCTGTTGGACATTTCGATTTCTTATGGTCAATATGCGTTGTTTGCAGTGCAGCAATCTGTAGCCAGATAAGCGCGCCAAACCAAAACTACTTTAGTTCATATTCGGAGTTGCGGTCTTGCCTATCAAGAAAATCCTCGTCGCCAATCGTTCGGAAATCGCGATCCGCGTGTTTCGCGCTGCCAATGAACTCGGCATGAAAACCGTGGCGATTTGGGCGGAAGAGGATAAGCTTGCGCTGCATCGCTTCAAGGCGGACGAATCCTACCAGGTGGGGCGTGGACCGCATCTTGCCAAGGATATGGGGCCGATCGAAAGCTATCTCTCGATCGAGGAAATCATCCGCGTCGCCAAGCTTTCCGGGGCCGATGCAATTCATCCCGGTTATGGCCTGCTTTCGGAAAGCCCGGAGTTTGCCGAAGCCTGCGCCGAGGCGGGTATCATCTTTATCGGGCCCAAGCCTGAAACCATGCGCCGGCTCGGCAACAAGGTCGCCGCGCGCAACCTCGCGATCGAAATCGGCGTTCCTGTCGTGCCGGCCACCGATCCGCTTCCTGACGACATGGAAGAGGTCAAACGGCTCGCCGAGAAGATCGGCTATCCTGTGATGCTCAAGGCATCATGGGGCGGCGGCGGGCGCGGCATGCGGGCCATCTTCAAGCCGGAAGATATTGCCCGGGAGGTCACCGAGGGCAAGCGCGAGGCCAAGGCCGCCTTCGGCAAGGATGAAGTCTATCTCGAAAAGCTCGTTGAGCGCGCGCGCCATGTCGAGGTGCAGATACTCGGCGATACGCACGGCAATGCGGTGCATCTCTTCGAGCGCGACTGCTCTATCCAGCGCCGCAACCAGAAAGTGGTAGAACGCGCCCCGGCGCCCTACCTCAACGAGGGGCAGCGCAAGGAAATCTGCGACTACGGCTTGAAGATCGCCAAATCCACCAATTATATCGGTGCCGGAACGATCGAGTTCCTGATGGATTCCGATACAGGCTCCTTCTATTTCATCGAGGTCAATCCGCGCATCCAGGTCGAACACACGGTGACGGAGGAAGTGACCGGGATCGACATCGTCAAGGCGCAGATTCGCATCCTCGAAGGCGCGACCATCGGAACGGCCGATTCGGGTGTGCCGGCACAAAAGGACATCAGGCTCAACGGCCACGCCTTGCAGTGCCGTATCACCACAGAGGATCCCGAGCAGAATTTCATTCCGGATTATGGCCGCATAACAGCCTATCGCGGCGCGACGGGCTTCGGCATCCGCCTCGACGGCGGCACAGCCTATTCGGGCGCTGTCATCACGCGCTTTTATGATCCGCTCCTCGAAAAGATCACCGCCTGGTCACCGACGGCCGAAGAGACCATCCACCGCATGCACCGCGCCTTGCGCGAGTTTCGTATTCGCGGCGTTGCGACGAACCTGACCTTCCTTGAAGCCATCATCACGCATCCGAAGTTCACCGACAATTCCTACACGACGAAGTTCATCGACACCACGCCGGAACTCTTTGCGCAGGTGAAGCGGCAGGACCGCGCCACCAAGCTCTTGACCTATCTTGCCGATGTGACGATCAACGGGCATCCGGAAACCAAGGGTCGCGCCACCCCGCCGAAGGAAGCGGCGCTCCCGCGCGTTCCCTTCATTGAAGCGTCGATTCCAGACGGCACCAAGCAGCTGCTGGACCAGCTTGGACCGAAGAAGTTCGCTGAGTGGATGCGCAATGAAGAGCGCGTGCTCGTCACCGATACGACGATGCGCGATGGCCACCAGTCGCTGCTGGCGACACGCATGCGCACCTATGATATCGCCCGCGTCGCCGGGACCTACGCGCGCGCGCTCCCGCAATTGTTCTCGCTCGAATGCTGGGGCGGGGCGACCTTCGACGTTGCGATGCGCTTCCTGACGGAGGATCCGTGGGAGCGGTTGGCGGAAATTCGCGAGCGTGCGCCCAACATCCTGTTGCAGATGCTTTTGCGCGGCGCCAATGGCGTCGGCTACAAGAGCTATCCGGATAATGTCGTCAAATATTTCGTCAGCCAGGCGGCGCGCGGCGGTATCGACGTGTTCCGTGTTTTCGACAGCCTGAACTGGGTCGAAAACATGCGCGTCAGCATGGACGCGGTCATCGAGGAGAACAAGCTCTGCGAAGCGGCGATCTGCTACACCGGCGACATTCTCAACTCGGCGCGGCCGAAATATGATCTAAAATATTATGTCGATCTTGCCCGCGAGGTTGAGAAGGCGGGCGCTCATATCATCGCCGTCAAGGACATGGCCGGGCTCCTGAAACCTGCTGCAGCCAAGGTTCTGTTCAAGGCGCTGCGGGAAGCAACCGATCTGCCGCTGCATTTCCATACACACGACACCTCGGGGATCGCGGCCGCGACGGTCCTTGCTGCCGTCGACGCGGGCGTCGACGTGGTCGACGCCGCCATGGATTCACTCTCCGGCAACACCTCGCAGCCTTGTCTCGGCTCCATCGTCGAAGCGTTGAAGGGCACTGAGCGCGATCCCGGCCTTGATCCTGAATGGATTCGCCGTATTTCCTTCTACTGGGAGGCGGTGCGCACCCAGTACGCGGCATTCGAAAGTGACCTCAAGGGGCCGGCTTCGGAAGTCTATCTGCACGAAATGCCCGGCGGCCAGTTCACCAACCTTAAGGAGCAGGCGCGCTCGCTCGGTCTCGAAACCCGCTGGCACGAAGTGGCGCAGGCCTATGCCGACGTCAACCAGATGTTCGGCGACATCGTCAAAGTGACGCCGTCGTCGAAGGTGGTGGGCGACATGGCGCTGATGATGGTGAGCCAGGATCTGTCGGTCGCGGACGTGAAAAACCCCGGCAAGGACATCGCCTTCCCGGATTCGGTCGTCTCCATGATGCGCGGCGACCTTGGTCAACCGCCAAAGGGTTGGCCCAAGGATATCCAGAAGAAGGTTCTGAAGGACGAGAAGCCATTCACCGAGCGGCCGGGCGCGCTGCTTGCGCCGGCGGACCTCGAGGCGGAACGCAACGACATCGAAACCAAGCTCGAACGCAAGATCACCGACCAGGAGTTTGCCTCCTATCTTATGTATCCGAAGGTCTTTACCGACTTTGCCACCACGCACGATACCTATGGGCCGACGAGCGTCCTGCCGACCCATGTCTATTTCTACGGGCTTGCGCAGGAGGAAGAGGTCTTCCTCGATATCGAACGGGGCAAGACATTGGTCGTGCGCAACCTTGCCATGGGCGAGGCCGACGACAAGGGCATGTGTACGGTCTTCTTCGAGCTCAACGGCCAGCCACGCCGGGTCAAGGTGCCGGATCGCACACGCGCCGCGGGTGGAGCGGGCGTTCGCCGCAAAGCGGAACTCGGCAATGACAAGCATGTCGGCGCGCCAATGCCCGGTATCGTATCGACAGTCGGCATCGCTCCGGGGCAGAAGACCAACGCCGGGGACGTCTTGCTGTCCATCGAAGCAATGAAGATGGAAACGGCGTTGCGTGCCGAGCGCGACGGCACCGTCGCCGAAGTTCTTGTCCGTGCCGGCGACCAGATCGACGCCAAGGACCTTTTGGTGGTCTACGAATAGGGCCGGTTTCTATTAGTGGAGTGTTCGCAAGGGCCCCAAACGGGGCCTTTGTTGCAAAGGGATTCGGCTCACATTGCGCGTTTATGCATAAATGTGCAATCGATATTGCCGATATCGGCAATATCGGGTACAAGGATGCAATGGAGGAACGTCCTTGCTGAAAGATCTATCCCCGGACGAACGCAAAAGCATGATCCTGCGGCGGATCAACGAGAACGGTCGTGTGCTCGCCAACATGATTGCGTCGGAGTTCGGCGTCTCGGAAGATTCCATACGCCGTGACCTGCGCGAACTCGCGGATCAGGGCCTCGTTCAGCGCTTTCATGGCGGTGCAGCACGCAGCCGAACGGGACCGAGAAGTTTCCAGCAACGCGCGCGCGAAGAGACCGCCGAGAAAAAGGCGATCGCCCGGGCAGCGGCAGCGCTTATTCCGCCCGATGCGACGATGGTGCTTGATTCCAGCACAACGGTTCTCGAATTCGTGCGCGCCCTTCCTGCCGATTTCAGAGCCTGCATCATCACGAGTGCACCGGATATCGCGGTCGCGGCGCTCGATCATCCGCTTTGCGAGGTAATATTGCTTGGCGGAACCTTGAACCGGCTGACGCGCAGCGTGATCAGCCAATCGACGCTGGCCGAAGTTCAATCGATGCGCATCGACTACTGCGTGCTTGGCGCCTGCGCCGTCGATGAAAGCCTGATGCTGCGAGCCGAAAATTATGATGATGCGCGCATGAAACTGGCCTTTGCCGAGGCGAGCAACGAAGTCCTGCTCTTGGCAACCAGCGACAAGCTCGTGAAGCGGGGTCCGTTCGCCATCGGGCCGATAGCCCTTATATCCACCCTCGTCACCGATACCACGGCCGACCCCTCGATCCTTGATCGCATCGGCGGCGCCGGTGTCGAGGTGATCGTTGCCGCCGACAAACAAGCCTGATTTTATGTGAGTGAATTCAATGTCCGTCCAAGCCCAATCTGCAACCGGTGAAGCCCCAATGGATGCCGCGACCTTTCGCAGGAAAGCTGTTTATGGCCGCTGGGCCGTCGCCAGCGCGTTTTTCTTCAATGGCTTCCTTGTCGGCAGCTGGGCTCCGCAGATTCCGGTCTTCATGACGCGGCTCGGCATCAGCGAGTTCACGCTTGGGCTTCTTATCCTGGTGTTCGGCATCGGGGCGCTGGCTTCGATGCCCTGGTGCGGCTACCTGATCGAAAAGCATGGATCGCGCGCCGTGGTGAAGGGGTTTGCCATATTCTGCTCCTTCTCGCTCCTTCTCGTTGCCCTCGCGCCGAACGTGATAAGCGCCGCACCGGCGCTGTTTCTGTTCGGCGCGGTCATCGGCGGGATGGATGTCGCGATGAATGCGAATGCGGTGGAGGTCGAGAAAAAACTCTCCCGTGCCGTCATGTCGTCCTCGCACGGCTTCTGGAGTCTTGGAGGCTTTGCCGGCGGCGGACTTGGGGGCATCCTGATCGAAGCCCATGGACATCTGGCACATGCCGTCGTCGTGACGATCATCGCGATCGCGATCGGCCTCATTGCCTTCCGGTTCATGATCACCGAGGACGCGCCCGTCAGGCACGAGAAGCAGAAGCTGACGTTCCCCACCAATCCCTTGATCTATCTCATCGGCCTGATGGCGCTCTTCTCCATGGTTCCGGAAGGATCGGTGCTCGATTGGGCAGCGCTCTATCTGCGCCAGGAGCGCGGGGCCGATATCGCCACGGCCGGCTTCGCATTTGCGGCATTTTCGGGCACGATGTCGATCATGCGTTTTCTTGGCGATGGCGTGCGTGACCGTTTCGGTGCCGTCAATACGCTGCGCATTTCCGCGCTGATCGGCGCGTCGGGAATGCTTGCCGCCAGTATCGCGCCGACCTCGTGGATCGCCATCCTCGCCTTTGCCTTTTCCGGCCTCGGCATTGCCAACATGGTGCCTATCGCCTTTTCGGCAGCCGGCAACCAGCAGGGCACGTCATCGGGCGTGGCCCTAAGCATGGTTACGCTCATGGGTTATTCGGGGATACTCGTTGCGCCATCGGCAATCGGTTTTGTCGGCGGCAAGACCGGGTTCGGACCGATCTATATGGTGCTCGCGGGTCTGCTCGTCGTCGTCGCCCTCATGGCCAACCTTGCCAGGAGCGCGGATCAAAAAGTAAGTTAGGCCCGGCGCGCGGCACCCATTGGCTTTTTTCGCTGCAAGAGGAAATCGCTGACGCGACGACCGGGCTTTTTCGCCTTGAAGCCGATATGCATTTCCGGCGCGAGTTCGCCGGTCAGGTCGAGCGTCGCGTGCTCGCCTACGGCGTCGCTGTGCTCATCGAGCCAATCTTCAGCCGCGGCGCGCCCAAGGTCTCGCAGATATTCGAGGAAGGCCCATTCGGCATTGATCTTCGAGGAAGAAGACAGGCCCGCCAGAGCTTCGTCAGCGTCGATACGATGCATGCGGATATGGCGGTAGTCGCCATGCTGAAGCCGCCCGGCATCGATCAGTGAGTTGACGAAGGCAATCGAGCGGAACTCGCGCAGCAGCGCGGCATTGAACGTGATTTCGTCGATCCGCTCGCTGATTTCGCGTGCGGTCTTTGGCGTGCCGCGCCGCTCTATCGGATTGATCTGGACGAGGAGAACATCCTCGCTCTCGCTCGAATAGAAAAACGGGTAGAGCGCGGGATTGCCGCCATAGCCGCCATCCCAATAGGGTTCGCCGTCGATTTCCACCGCCTGGAAAATATAAGGAAGGCATGCGGAGGCCATCACCACGTCGGCGTTCAGTTCCGATTGCGAGAAAACGCGCAGGCGCCCCGTCTCGACATTCGTGGCGGAAATGAAGAGCTTGAGCTTGGGGCAGGCCTTCACCCGGTCGAAGTCGATTTCCTTTTCGATCACGTCGCGCAACGGATTGAGATTGAAGGGATTGAACTCATAGGGCGAAAAAACGCGCGAGATCTGTTCAAACAGGTTGAAGCCAAAGCCATTCTCGATGGACCAGTTGCCAAAGAACCTGTCCCAGGGCGAGCGCTGCACCGGGCTGAATTGGCCCGTTCGGCCCACTGCGCGCCAGAAATCATGCAATTTGGCGCGTGCACCTTCGGCACCATTGTGTGCCCAGCCATCGGCAAGAGCCACGGCATTCATCGCGCCGGCGCTCGTACCTGAGACGCCCTCGATTGTCAGTCGCCCGTCCTCCAGAATGCGGTCGAGCACGCCCCACGTAAAGGCGCCGTGCGAACCACCACCCTGAAGGGCGATGTTGATGGCCTTGGTTGTGGCCATTATGCCGCGGTCCAGCCGCCGTCGACGGAAATTGAGGTCCCGGTGATCTGTGCTGCGGCGTCGCTGGCGAGAAACACCACCGTCGCACCGATCTGGTCGACCGTCGCGAACTCCTTCGTCGCCTGCTTGTCCAGCATCACTTCGCGGACCACCGTATCGCGATCCATATTATGCGCCTTCATCTGATCGGGGATCTGGGCCTCGACCAAGGGCGTGAGCACATAGCCCGGGCAAATTGCGTTGCAGGTGATGTGTTTTTCGGCGACTTCGAGGGCTACGGTCTTGGTCAGGCCGAGAATGCCGTGCTTGGCAGAGACATAGGCCGACTTGAAAGGCGAGGCGCGCAGGCCATGGGCCGAGGCGATATTGATGATACGACCCCTGCCGGATTTCTTCATATGCGGTAGCGCGGCAGCAGTGGTGTGGAACGCCGAGGTCAGGTTGATCGCGATGATCGCATCCCATTTCTCGACCGGAAACTCATCAACCGGCGCGACGAACTGGATCCCGGCATTGTTGACGAGCACGTCGACACTGCCGAAGATATCGGCCGCCTTTTCGATCAGCGCCCGGCATTCGCCGCCGTTCGACATGTCCGCCTTGATGTAGACGACGTCCACCTCATGCTTTTCAGCGATTTCCTTGGCGAGCGCATGATCCTCGGCGCCATCGGTGAAGGAGTTGATCGCGACATTGTAGCCGGCGGCCGCGAGTGCATGGGCAGAACCGAGGCCGATTCCGGAGTTGGAACCTGTGACGACTGCGGTCTTTTTTGTCATGGCAAAGGCTTCCTTCGATTTCAAACAACCGCCGCCTCGCGGTCCGGGGAATATATTGCATTGCAGCAAAATTGCTAGGCTCGCAGCTGTGAGACTTTGTCATGGAAGCTCTGCATTCAGCGGGTAGCATGACTGGAACCTTTTCTCTTCGACGTTGAGAGGCGGTCAGTGTTGACAAACAGCGATAGCTGCGCCACCTGAACGGGATACTTGGAGCGTGATGATGTCTGACTATTATTCCGACCCCTTTCCCCGGCGTCCATCGGTTGGTGTTGATGTCGGCGGCGTAATGGTGGGTGGCGGTGCGCCCATTGTCGTGCAGTCGATGACCAACACGGATACTGCCGACGTTGATGGCACTGTAGCGCAGGTCGCCGCGCTGTCGCGTGCCGGGTCCCAGATCGTGCGCATCACCGTCGACCGTGACGAATCCGCTGCCGCTGTTCCAAAAATTCGCGAACGTCTCGACAGGCTCGGTCTCCCGGTGCCGCTCGTTGGCGATTTTCACTATATCGGCCACAAGCTCCTTTCCGATCACCCGGCCTGCGCGGAGGCGCTGGCCAAATACCGCATCAATCCGGGGAATGTCGGCTTCAAGGAGAAGAAGGACGCGCAGTTCGGCGCCATCATCGAGATGGCGATCCGCTACGACAAGCCTGTGCGCATCGGCGTCAACTGGGGTTCGCTCGACCAGGAACTCCTGACGGCGCTCATGGATCAGAATCACAAGGTAGGGGCGCCGCTCACCGCCGAGCAGGTTACCCGCGAGGCGATCGTCCAGTCGGCGTTGATTTCAGCGCAGCTTGCCGAAGAGATCGGCCTTGCCCGATCGAAGATCATTCTCTCCGCGAAGGTGAGCCAGGTACAGGATCTCATTGCCGTCTATGCCGAGCTTGCACGCCGCACAGACCACGCTCTTCACCTTGGCCTGACCGAAGCCGGCATGGGTTCGAAGGGTATTGTCGCATCGTCCGCCTCGCTTGGCATCCTCCTGCAGCAGGGGATTGGCGATACGATTCGCATTTCGCTGACCCCCGCGCCCGGCGGCGACCGCACCCAGGAGGTGCAGGTCGCGCAGGAACTTTTGCAGACGATGGGCTTTCGCCAGTTTATTCCCATCGTCGCTGCCTGCCCCGGCTGCGGACGCACCACGTCTACCGTTTTCCAGGAATTGGCGCAGTCGATTCAGAGCGACATCCGCAAGAACATGCCGATCTGGCGCGAGAAGTATCCTGGCGTCGAGGCGCTTAACGTCGCCGTCATGGGGTGCATCGTCAACGGTCCGGGCGAGTCGAAGATGGCCGATATTGGCATATCCCTGCCGGGAACCGGCGAAACGCCGTCAGCGCCTGTATTTGTCGATGGCAAAAAGGTTGCGACGCTGCGCGGTGCCGGCATTGCCGAAGATTTCCAGAAAATGGTCGCCGATTACATCGAAAACCGGTTCGGCCAGCAGTCCGCCGGATCACACGCCGCCGAATAGAGTGCTAGCTGCGCCGCTCGGCAATGAAGCGGGCAGCGTCCTTCAACAGTGCGGCCGATGCGCCGTAGGGCGAAAGCAGTTCTTCCGCCTGGGCGACCAGGCCGGCAAGCTGGCGCTTGGTCCACTCGATCCCATGCAGCGAAACGAGCGTGGCCTTGCCGGCGGCAGCATCCTTGCCGGTCGCCTTGCCCATGCGGCTCGCATCGGCGGTCACATCCAGCAAGTCGTCGGCGAGTTGAAAGGCAAGGCCGATAGCCGAGCCATATTCCGCCAGCCGTTCGCGATCCTTCTCGCCGGCATTGCCGATAATGGCCCCGGCCTCGCAGGCGAAACGGATAAGTGCGCCGGTCTTCATCGCCTGCAGGCGAATAATGCCTTCCTCATCGGGTTTGACCGTCTCGGCTTCAAGATCAAGCGCCTGCCCCCCGGTCATGCCGCCTATGCCGGCAGCGCGCGCCAATTGCGTGATGAGGGCCAGTCGCGCGGAGGAAGTAAGCTCGGTCGCCTCGTGCGAAATGAGTTCGAACGCGTAGGTCAGAAGGCTGTCGCCGGCAAGAATGGCCGCGGCTTCATCGAACTTGCGATGCACTGTCGGCTGGCCTCGACGCAAATCGTCATCGTCCATGGCTGGAAGATCGTCATGAACAAGCGAATAGCTGTGGATGCATTCGAGCGCCGCTGCGACGCGCAGGGCCGCAAGGTTGTCCGCTCCGAAAAGGGCTGCACTTTCCATCACAAGGAAAGGCCGCAGTCGCTTGCCCCCATTGAGCACGCCATGGCGCATCGCGGCCATCAGGCGTGGTGGCCGGCTGATTTCGCCGGTGCGCGAGCGATCAGAGAGAAGTTCGCCAAGCAATGTTTCGACTGCCGCCGCCCGCTGCTGCAAGGTAATCTCGAACAATGAAAAGCCCTGATCCGTCATCATTATCCGCCAATGACCGAAAAATTGCTCGCCGGTCAATGGGGCTGGTTGCGGCTGCCATCAATTTGCTGCGCTGCCGTGTGTGGATAATGCATAAAACTGCAGAATGAATTCCCTTCCGCAGCGCTTTGCTCTATGTCCAAGAAGAGTTTTAGCGCGGACGGACTGAGTGACGAGGGTTTTGGTTAGAAACAAGCGGGGGAGAGGTTATCTGGTCGGGCCCGGTCGTTCGCCCGTCGGACGGCTGCTACGATACGCCGTCCTTGCCGGCGTTGTTTTGATCATGCTGCCGCTGGTTCTTCTGAGCCTCTATCGTATCCCTTTCGTGCATCCGGTCTCGACGCTCATGGTCAAGGACCTCGTGACGTTTTCAGGTTACGACCGGCGCTGGGTGCCCGTCGAGCAAATCTCGCCGGTGCTGATCAATTCGGTGATGATGTCCGAAGATGGGCGGTTCTGCTTTCATTCAGGCGTTGACTGGGACGCGCTGAATTCCGTTGTCTCGGATGCGATCGATGGCGAGCAGACCCGTGGCGCTTCGACAATCACCATGCAGACGGCCAAGAACCTTTTCCTCTGGACCAGCCGTTCCTTCATCCGCAAGGGTCTGGAAGTGCCGCTTGCGATGCTGACGGATCTGATCCTGCCCAAGCAACGGATTATGGAAATCTACCTGAACATCGCAGAATGGGGTCCGGGCATCTATGGCGTCGAGGCTGCTGCACAGCATCATTTCAACACAAGTGCAGCAAAGCTTTCACCGCGCCAGGCAGCCTATCTCGCAGTGACGCTCCCCAATCCGATCGTCCGCAATCCGGCAAAGCCGGGACGCGGCATGCAGACACTCGCGCGGCTCAACGAACGCCGGGCGCGCGGCGCGGGCGCCTATATCGGCTGCGTGAAGTAGGATTGGAGCCACCCGGCACGGCGCCAAACACGGTAGCATCGGCGCTTGCGACAAAAAATATGCGAGTCCTGCTGGTCAAAAGCTCTCAAGCCGTGTATAGCCCCACCCGAACTTTCCGGAATTTTGTCCATTGTGACAGGCTCAAATCGGGCCAGTGCCGGATTTTGACTGATTACTGGAGCTGGAACAATGGCTGTACCTAAACGAAAAACTTCCCCGTCGAAGCGCGGCATGCGCCGTTCCGCTGACGCCCTGACTGCCCCGACCTATGTCGAGGACAAGAATTCCGGCGAACTGCGCCGTCCGCACCACGTCGATCTGAAGACCGGCATGTATCGCGGTCGCCAGGTGCTGACGCCGAAGGAAGGCTGATCGCCTCTTCGATACGTTTGAATAAAAAGACCGGCTTCAAGCCGGTCTTTTTATTTGTTGGGCAGGTTCATTGAAATAGTGCATGTCGTCGTCGCTGCAGAAATTCACGCATGGCCGGCACATCGCAAAGACCAATGGCGCGGTCATAGGCTGATCGAGCTTCATCGCCGCGTCCGAGCGACGTCAGCAAGTGCGCAGCAACTGCCCAATAGGGTTGGTAGCTTTTCACCGCCGTGCCGGGAATGCTCTCGAGCAGCTTCCAGCCAACCGCCGGACCGCGGGCCTCGGCAATGGCTGCGGCTCTGCCCACCATCGCTCCGATCGTAGGCGCATAGGCAATAAGACCCTCGTAGAGAAGGGCAATCTCCTCCCAGTCAATGCTCCCGGTTCGCTTGCGCTGGGCGTGAACCGACTGGATTGCCGCTTCGAGCTGAAAGCGACCGACACGGCGGTATGGTGCTGCCGAGCGCAGGAGTTCCTCCGCTTCCTCGATCATCGGATGCGACCAAAGCGTGGTGTCCTGTTCCATAAGCGGAACATAATTGCCAGCGGCGTCGCGCCGCGCATTGTGCCGCGATTCACAATAGAGCATGAGCGCCAGCAGGCCGCGTACCTCCGGCTCGTCGGGCATGAACCGCAGAAGCAAGTGGCAGAGCTCCATGGCCTCACGGCCAAGGCCCCTGCTGCGCGGATGGTCGCCCGCGATGTCATCCCAACCGCTGCCGTAGGCGGCGTAGATGGCCTCGATGACAGCATTGAGCCGTTGGGGCAGGTCCTCTGCTGCGGGCACCTCGAACTCCATGCCGGCGTCGCGGATCTTGCGCTTGGCGCGGGCAAGGCGCTGGCCCATCGCAGCGGGTTGCACCAGAAATGCCGAGCCGATACGCGCAGCATCAAGGCCGAGCAAAGTCTGCAGCATGAGCGGCGTGTGCGCGGCTCGATCGATGGCGGGGTGCGCGCATATAAAGAGCAATTTCAATCGTTCGTCGGGAAAGGACGGCGCGGCATCGGCCATGTCATGCGCCTCCTCGGCAATTGCGAGCAATGTCGGTATCGAAGCAGTCCTGACACGCGTGCGGCGCATCGCATCCGACAGACGGTTGCGTGCTACCGCAAGCAACCAGGCTTCGGGCTTAGCGGGAATGCCATTGCGTGGCCAGGTTTCGAGGGCCGAGGCGAAAGCATCGGCAAGCGCGTCCTCCGCGGCAGTCAGGTCACGCGAACGCGCAGCGAGAAAGACAACGAGCCGACCGTAGGAATGACGCGCCGCCATCTCGACGACGCGGCGCGTATCCTCATCGCTCATTGGCTTCACATCGAAATGTTTGGTCGAACTTCGACAACGCCGCCCGCCACGGCAGCGGGGGACCGGGCCGCCCAACTGAGCGCGGTATCGAGATCCGGCACGTTGATGATGTAGAATCCGCCAAGCTGTTCCTTGCTGTCGGCATAGGGTCCGTCCTGGACCTGCGGCTGACCACCCCGCAATTTTATCGTGGTCGCCGTCTCAGGTGCCTGGAGTCCGGCGCCAGTGACCATGATGCCAGCCTCCCTCAGGACTTGCGAATAGGCCATCCATCCGGCGACATAGGCCTGCTGTCTCGCTGGGTCTGTTCGCGCCGCATATGCATCTTGCGTCTCATAGGCCAAAATCGTGTAGTTCATGGCTGTTCCTTCCCGGTTATAGCGCAAAGACATGCGCCCGATGCAATGACGGCTCACAGCAGCGCATTTTGACATGAACCGAAGATTTTTCCCGGGCCTATTTAATTTCAATCTCGATGAAGGAGTATTCGCCGTCATTGGCGTTAATGACGTCGTGTTCGACGCCCTCCGAGCGAAAATAAGGCACGCCCTTTTTCATGTCCGCAAAGGACTCGCCATCCTTGGTCAGGAGTTTGACCCGCCCGTCCATCATCGGCACGACAACATAATCGTGGCCATGCCGGTGCCAGCCCGTATTGTCTCCCGGCGCAAACCGATACTCCGTCACCACCACGCGGTCATTGTCGATGAAGACGGTTGCCTTGGCTGATCCGGACATGCGGTCTAACCCTGGCCGCCATCGGCGACAAAGCCAGCGGCCTCGACGCCTGCGATTGCTGCCGTCTCGTCATTATCGGACGTGTCGCCACTGATGCCGACTGCGCCAATGACTTCGCCCTTGCCATTCTTGACGAGAACGCCGCCGGCAACCGGAATCACATTTCCACCGGATGAAGCGACGAGCCCTTCCATGAAATGCGGACGCTCCTTGGCGAATTTTTCTACGGTACGCGAACCGGCACCGATAGCCAGGGCGCCATAGGCCTTGCCGAAAGCGATCTCAAAGCGAAGCATCGACGAGCCGTCCTGCTTCTGGAAGGCCTTCAGGTGACCGCCCGCGTCGAGGACGGCAACCGAAAGCGGTCGCATCCCGCCTTCGGCGCCTTTGGCCAATGCGGCCTTGATGATGGAATTGGTCTTCGAAAGTGTGATGTACGCCATGATGGTCTCTCTGCGATAGAAGTTCGAATAAAAGCAGGCTCCGAAGCGAAGCCCGTTGTCGAATGAAGCAGGTTGCTATTTGCCGAGCGAGTCGAGTTTACGCTGCATCGCAGCGATCTGTTCCTTCAACTCGTCGAGACCGCCGCCATCCTTGGTGGGTTTGTCGGATGCTGCCTCGCCCGCTTCGGGCTCCGGGCCCTTGCCGAGCGGAAAAGGCGTAAACATGCGCATTGCGTTCTGCAGCATTTCAGTGTTGCGCCGCACCTGCTCTTCGACCAGCTTGATTGGGGCGCTGACATTCATCATGTCCATTGGCGTCTTGCCGAAGGCCGCGGTCAGCTGCTCACGCATCCGCTCCTGCTCCTTGGCGAATGCCTGCATGGACTGTTCGAGGAATGTCGGCAAAACCACCTGCATCTGGTCGCCGTAATAGGCGATCAACTGGCGCAGGAACGGGATCGGCAACATGTTCTGCCCATCCTTGTTCTCCAGTTCGAAGATGATCTGCGTCAGAACCGAATGCGTGATGTCCTCCCCCGTCTTCGCATCCTGTACTGTAAAGTCCTCATTGCGCTTGACCATTTCGGCCAGATCCTCAAGCGTAACGTAGGTACTCGTGCCGGTGTTGTAGAGACGCCGATTGGCATATTTCTTGATCACGACGTCGCCAGTTTTTCCTGCCATTGCTCAACTCCCCAACCTCGCGCCCTCCGCCGAATTTGCGTGCCGGCTTACGGATCAAGGCGGAAGGATAGGGGCAAAGCTCGGCAATTCAAAGAGAATTGTGCAGCGCATCCAACGCGATGCGAGGAAGGTCATGCTGCACTGCAGCAATTGATAATTTGGCCTTCGGAAACAAATTGCCTTGTCAAACGATTGCGGGGAGGGAATTCTGTCGGGGAAGTGTGCTGCACCAACCAGCATGACAAATTTGAGGAGACTTCCCATGAGCCAATCGATCGTCATTGCCAGCGCTGCGCGCACCGCTGTCGGGTCATTCAACGGCGCATTCGCCAATACGCCGGCGCATGAACTCGGTGCTGCCGTCATCAAGGAGGTCCTGGCGCGGGCCGGCGTGGAGGCGGCAGACGTGGATGAAGTCATTCTCGGCCAGGTGCTGACAGCCGGCGAGGGCCAGAACCCTGCGCGTCAGGCAGCCATCGCTGCCGGCATCCCGCAGGAGGCAACCGCCTGGAGCCTTAACCAGGTGTGCGGCTCGGGCCTGCGCGCCGTGGCGCTGGGGATGCAGCAGATTGCAACAGGCGATGCCAATATCATCGTCGCCGGCGGACAGGAATCGATGTCCTTGAGCCCGCACTGCGCGCATCTTCGCGCCGGTGTGAAGATGGGCGACTACAAGATGATCGATACGATGATCAAGGACGGCCTCACCGATGCATTTCATGGCTATCATATGGGCATCACCGCCGAGAACATTGCCCGCAAGTGGCAGTTGACGCGCGAGGAACAGGACAGTTTCGCCCTCGCCTCGCAGAACAAGGCCGAGGCCGCGCAAAAGGCCGGGAAGTTCAAGGACGAGATCGTTCCCTTCACCATCAAGACGCGCAAAGGCGACGTTGTCGTTGCCGACGATGAATATATTCGCCATGGCGCCACAATGGATGCGCTGACCAAGCTGCGTCCGGCCTTCGACAAGGAAGGCACCGTGACCGCAGGCAACGCCTCAGGACTGAACGATGGCGCCGCCGCCGTTGTGCTGATGACGGAGGAAGAAGCCAATCGCCGTGGTATCAAGCCGCTTGCCCGTATCGCTTCCTGGGCGACCGCCGGCGTTGACCCGGCAATCATGGGAACGGGGCCGATCCCTGCCTCGCGCAAGGCGCTGGAGAAAGCCGGCTGGAACGCTGAGGATCTCGACCTGGTCGAAGCCAACGAGGCATTCGCCGCGCAGGCGTGCGCCGTGAACAAGGACCTCGGCTTCAATCCCGATATCGTCAACGTCAATGGCGGCGCCATTGCGATCGGACATCCGATCGGCGCTTCGGGTGCGCGCATTCTTAATACGCTGCTTTTTGAGCTGAAGCGCCGCAACGGCACGAAGGGCCTCGCAACCCTTTGCATCGGCGGCGGCATGGGCGTTGCACTCTGCATCGAACGCCTCAAGGACTAATCCGCTGAGGACTGGCGCGCTTTAGGCGGGCCGGTCCATTTCGCACGGTGGGTAGGCCCTGCGCTTTCGATTTTCTCAACATTTTCTTGATTGGCAGAAATACGTTTAAGGGAGGGCGACAATGACAAAAACAGCAATCGTAACGGGCGGAACACGTGGCATCGGCGCTGCCATAAGCATTGCGCTGAAGAAGGCCGGCTACAATGTTGCGGCAAACTACGCCGGCAATGACGAAGCGGCGCAGAAATTCAGCAAGGAAACCGGCATACCAGCCTACAAATGGGACGTGTCCAACTACGAGGAATGCGCAGCGGGCATAGCCAAGATCGAGGCCGATCTCGGCCCGGTCGCCGTGCTCGTCAACAATGCCGGCATCACGCGCGACGCAATGTTCCACAAGATGACGCCGGCGCAGTGGAACGACGTCATCAATACGAACCTTACGGGTCTCTTCAACATGACGCACCCGGCGTGGAACGGCATGCGTGACCGCAAATTTGGGCGCGTGATCAACATATCGTCGATCAACGGCCAGAAGGGCCAGGCAGGACAGGCCAATTATTCGGCGTCGAAGGCGGGCGATATCGGCTTCACCAAGGCGCTGGCCCAGGAGGGCGCGCGCGCCGGCATCACCGTCAACGCCATTTGCCCGGGCTATATCGGCACGGAAATGGTGCGCGCGATCGACGAGAAGGTGCTCAACGAGCGCATCATTCCCCAAATCCCGGTCGGCCGTCTCGGCGAGCCGGAAGAAGTCGCGCGGTGCGTGGTGTTCCTCGCATCGGACGATGCCGGCTTCATCACCGGCTCCACGATCTCGGCGAATGGCGGGCAATATTTCAGCTGATCCTGCCAAGAGTGTCTCGCGGTCCGCGCGAGGCACTCGTCGCTCCCAAACCCTGAATCTTCTCCTAACGGCGAGGTCGCGCATTAAGGAACAAAGCGCGAAACGCCAGGGCCTTGCCTGGCCATCGCGCGATTCCAGCCGGATTCCCCGACACAAAACGATAAGCAATGCTTTCCTGCATCTATTTCTACTAACTTATTGAATTAACAGATATATTTTATCCAAGTTGACGCCTTTCGTTCCGGCATTATCGTTAATGCAGATGCAGCAGGACTGGGTATGCTGGCAAAAACCGATTCAGCATTTAGCTGGACTCGGATTGCAAAAATCTACATATTGCCGTGAACAAATCAGGAATCTCATCCTAGAGCTGATTCGTAGCTGATTCGTTCTTCTCGCGTTCTATTTCTTAATGGAAGACTCCGTGAATCGGTTCATGATTGTTTATCCGGTCGCCCCCGCATACTTTCTGTCGGACGCTGAAAGTGCTACGCGGAAAAGCATGCCCGGCTACTACTCACTCACCTGATTGGGCCTTGTACCGGTATTGGAATGTAGTTGATGAACCTTATGCCTACCTCTGAACTTCCTCTCGTCCTGACAGGCCGTGACGTTACGGCCGTACTCGGACCGACAAATACGGGAAAGACGCATCTCGCCATTGAACGGATGCTATCGCACCAGACCGGGATGATCGGCCTGCCGCTGCGGCTGCTCGCGCGCGAGGTCTATAACCGCGTGGTGCAGCGGGTCGGCGTGGCAAACGTTGCGCTGATAACGGGCGAGGAAAAGATCAATCCGGTCGGCGCGCGCTATTCGGTCTGCACTGTGGAAGCGATGCCGCGCCAGACCGACATGGATTTCGTCGCCATCGACGAGGTGCAGCTCGCCAATGATCTCGAGCGCGGGCACATATTCACCGATCGCATCCTGCATCTGCGCGGACGCCAGGAAACATTGTTGCTCGGCGCCGCCACGATGCGCGGTATTCTCGAAAAGCTCCTGCGCGGCATTTCCGTCGTCACAAGGCCAAGGCTTTCCACCCTCACCTATGCGGGATCGAAGAAGATTACCCGCCTGCCGCCGCGCACCGCGGTCGTAGCCTTCGCCGCCGAGGAGGTCTATGCGATCGCCGAACTCATCCGGCGCCAGAACGGCGGCGCTGCAGTGGTGATGGGGGCCTTGAGTCCCCGGACGCGCAATGCGCAGGTCGAAATCTACCAGTCGGGCGATGTCGACTATCTGGTTGCGACCGACGCGATCGGCATGGGTCTCAACCTTGATGTCGACCATGTCGCCTTCGCTCAGGACCGGAAATTCGACGGCTATCAGTTCCGCAACCTTTCGTCGGCTGAGATCGGCCAGATTGCTGGACGGGCCGGGCGGCACCTGCGCGACGGTACCTTTGGCGTCACGGGCGCAATTTCCGGTTTTTCCGAGGAACTGGTGCAACGCGTCGAGTCGCACACTTTCGACCCGGTCAAGATATTGCAGTGGCGGACGGCCCGTTTCGACTATTCGAGCATCGCTGCGCTGAAGCGCTCGATCGAGACACCGGCACCGATCGAAGGGTTGACGCGCGCGCTCCCCGCCGTCGACCAGCAAGCGCTCGAGTTTCTTTCGGCCGATCCCGACGTTGCCCCGCTTGCCGATACGCCGGAGCGCGTGGCGCTGTTGTGGGATGCCTGCGCGCTTCCAGACTACCGCAAGATCGCGCCGGCGCAGCACGCCGACATTATCGCATCGGTCTATACCGATCTCGTCGAATTCGGTCATGTAAACGAGAATTACATGGCCGAAGAGGTGCGCCGGGCCGATTCCACGGACGGTGACATTGACGCTCTTTCACGCAGGATCGCCCAGATCAGAACGTGGACTTTTGTGTCGCACAGGCCCGGATGGCTGGCAGATCCGACACATTGGCAAGAAAAGACGCGTGAAATTGAGGACAGACTATCCGATGCACTGCATGAACGGTTGACGAAACGCTTCGTAGACCGCAGGACAAGCGTGCTTATGAGGCGCCTGAGAGAGAATACAATGCTAGAAGCCGAAATCAGCCCTGCCGGGGACGTCGTTGTCGAAGGGCACCATGTTGGACGCCTGGACGGATTCCGTTTCACAACGGACGCACAGGTCGAGGGAACGGATGCCAAAGCCCTTCGGGCAGCCGCGCAGAAAGCCCTGGCTGCGGAGTTCGAAAGCCGGGCGGAGCGCTTTGCCGCTTCTGCCAATGGCGACTTCGCGCTCGGCTCGGATGGAACCCTGCGCTGGATAGGCGCCCCGATCGCATCGGTGGTGCCGGGCGAGCAGGCGCTCAAGCCGCGCGCCGTCCTTCTGGCGGATGAGCAATTGACGGGGCCGGCGCGCGATAAGGTTGCCGCGCGCGTCGATCGTTTCCTGGCGCACCATATCGAGACGGTCCTCAAGCCGCTGGTTGATCTCGCCAATGCCGATGCGCTCGTCGGTATCACCAAGGGACTTGCCTTCCAGCTCGTGGAAAATTTCGGTGTCCTGCAGCGACGTGATGTCGCTGACGACGTTCGCGGCCTCGACCAGGACTCGCGCGCTGCGCTTCGCAGGCTCGGGGTGCGGTTCGGCGCGTACCACGTCTTCCTGCCACTGCTCTTGAAGCCCGCTCCGGCCGGCCTGTTGACGCTGCTCTGGGCGCTCAAGGAAGACGCCAAGGATCGTCCGGGTTATGGCGACGTCGTACAGGTGCTCGCAGCCGGCCGCACTTCGGTCGTCACCGATGCAAGCTTTGATCCTGCATTCTACCGCCTTGCCGGTTACCGGCTGCTTGGCCGCCGCGCGGTTCGCATCGATATTCTCGAACGGCTTGCTGATCTTATTCGCCCCGCTCTCGGCTGGAAGCCTGGAACCGGCACGCGTCCGGATGGCGCCTACGATGGAACGCGCTTCGTCGTAACCCCGGCGATGATGTCGATCCTTGGCGCGACTGCGGACGACATGGAAGAGATTCTGAAGAATCTCGGCTACCGTGCGGAAGCGACCGACGCCGCAGCGGTCGCCGCCAAGCTCGTCGAGTTCGATGCGGCCGCTGTGCCCGCGCCAGAAGCGGCTCCGGCTGCGGAAGGTGGCGCGGCCGAAGCAACGGCAGAACCGGTTGCAGCCGATGCTGTCGAGGCAGAGCCCGCCGCATCCGAAGCTACGCCGACGGCAGCTGAACCCGCTGCCGCACCGGCAGAGACCACGGCCGTCGCCAGCGCTCCCGCAGAACTGGCGGAAACTGTCGAGACTGCCCCGAGTGCCCCCGAAGAAGCGCCAAAGCCAATTCTTTTGTGGCGGCAGGCCCGTTTCGATGGCCGCGGCAATCGCGGCAATCAGGAAAAGCGCGGCAACGCCCGTGGTGCGGAAGGCCGGGGCAACAACCAGGCCGAGCAACGCAGCTCTCGTCCGGCAAACAACGAGAATGTGCGGCCCGAGCGGAGCGAGCGCAAGGAACATTTCCGTGGCAAGGGCAAGCCCGGAGGCAATGATCGCTTCAAGAACGAAGGCGGCAAGCCCAACAATGGCAAGCCGCAGCATGGCAAGCGTCCCGAGCGCGAGGAGCGGCCAGTCAAGATCGACATGGATTCGCCCTTTGCCAAGCTCCTTGCCTTGAAGGAGCAACTGAAAAAATAGGATGTCGGACCGCCAGCGCATCGACAAGTGGCTATTCTTCGCGCGGGTCGTCAAATCCCGTTCCCTCGCAGCGAAACTTGTCTCGGGCGGTGGCGTTCGGGTCAACAAGGACAAAGTCGACCAGCCGTCGCATGGCGTCAAGGCGGGCGATGTGCTGACGATTACGCTTGATCGGCGCATACTCATTTATCGAGTGCTCGATGGCGGACAAAGACGCGGCCCGGCCGAAGAAGCGCGCACGCTCTATGAGGATATGTCGCCGCCGCCAGTGCCTAAAGGCGATGTGAGCAAACTCGACATGCTGCCGAAACGCGACGCCGGCAGCGGGCGCCCGACAAAGCGCGAACGCCGGCAGGTGGATCGCCTGATGGATGGCACTGACGACGACCGCGACAATTGACGGCTCAATTGCAAGTATTGACGGCCAAGTCGAAATAATCTCCACCAAAGGCCGCACAGCTAAAATATCATTCCGCAATCTGCGTTAGCAAAGGATGCTGGTTGCTTGTTGACGGGCCTGCCCGGTGCGAAGAAAGGCGGCGCGCATACCTGGATTTGCCCTTGGCCAGGTCGGATGGAGTTCATTTCCGCGACTTAGACCTTTTACGGGGCGCGTTCTGGTGCCGCAGCCGATTTTCCCCTCTTGTCAGCCCGGCGCCAAATCGTTACCTCAACCGCTGACACACTGAGTGTGGTGTCTTCAGGAGCCTGCAAATGACTTACGTTGTGACCGATAACTGCATCCGCTGCAAATATATGGATTGCGTTGAGGTCTGTCCGGTCGATTGTTTCTATGAAGGCGAAAATATGCTCGTCATTCATCCTGACGAATGCATCGATTGCGGCGTGTGCGAGCCCGAATGTCCGGCAGAAGCGATCAAGCCGGATACCGAGCCGGGCCTCGATAGCTGGCTGCAGATTAACGCGGAATATGCCGACAAGTGGCCTAATATCTCGCAGAAGCGCGATGCACCCGCCGATGCGAAGGAGATGGACGGCGTCGAAGGCAAGTTTGAAAAATTCTTTTCAGCCGAGCCCGGCGAAGGCGATTGAATCGTTCCCGAATCCGGTGTTTGCAAGACTTGATTTGCTGCAATTTTCAAGACTTGCATTCTGACTATTTTTGAGCAAGTGCAGCAAAAAGTTGATTCTAATCACTTTTCATGTTATGGTCCTTTGATATGTTGATCATTGGACGTCAATTTCGTGGCGCTAAAGCATAAATCACCAATCGGCTAGATTTATTTCGGACCTAACAGTTCAGGGTGTGGTTGTTTGTGTGCCTCAGCCCGCTGGTTTGTCCGGATTGCTTTTGCGTGAACATATTGACGGCCGACAGACCGGTAATCCGGGTCCAGTGGTTGGTTCTAGCCGGTGCGTTTTGCCGGGCGCAACAAGGAGTTATTAAGCGAATGACAGCAGTTCAGCAGAAGAAAGCCGCCCAGCGTATTGGATTTAAAACGGGTGAATTTATTGTATATCCTGCCCACGGTGTAGGCCAGATCGTAAATATTGAAGAACAGGAAGTTGCAGGCCACAAGCTCGAACTCTTCGTCATCGATTTCCAGAAAGACAAGATGCGTTTGAAGGTACCGGTTGCCAAGGCGACTGCGATCGGCATGCGCAAGCTCTCCGAGACCGACTATGTCGATCGCGCATTGAAGGTTGTCCAGGGCCGCGCCCGCATCAAGCGCACCATGTGGTCGCGCCGCGCGCAGGAATATGATGCGAAGATCAATTCCGGCGACCTTATCTCGATTTCGGAAGTCGTGCGCGACCTTTTCCGCGCAGACAATCAGCCTGAACAGTCTTATTCGGAACGCCAGCTTTACGAAGCTGCGCTCGACCGCATGGCGCGTGAGATTTCGGCCGTCAACAAGATGTCGGAAACCGAAGCCGTCCGCCTGATCGAGGTCAACCTCGCCAAGGGCCCGAAGCGCGGTGCGAAGGCTGAAGAAGCCGATGCCGATGCTGATATCGCTGTCGAGGACGAACAGGAAGAAGCGGCGTAAGCTGTTTTTCATCGATCGTAAAAAGCCCGGCACAGCCGGGCTTTTTTTATTGTCATTCGCTGATGATCTTGACCTTGTCGCCGACGGAGACGGTGCCGCCTGGCGGCAGTGCATTGATCAGGCGGAAGAGATCGAGCTTGCGATCCGTCCCCATGATCTGATTGGAAAGGCTTACGAGCGTGTCACCGGGCTTGACGGTGACGACACGGATACGCAGCGGCTTGATGCTCGCCTTTTCCTGCGGGGTGAGCAGGCGGAAGCTCTGGATGACAGTCTGTGAAGCAGGGTTGAGCGCGGCGCTTCCGGCCGGCGCAGCGGTCAGGAACCGGTAGATCCGGTTGCCGGCGTTGACGACGAAGATGTCGAACTCCCAGCGGTCCGCCCGTGCCTTCGCCGTCGCTGCGGGCATGCCATTGAAAGTCGTCGCGGTGACGCTCGCATTGTCGAGCCCGGTGACCCAGCCACTGCGCATATAGTCGGTCATCGAAGGGTTGCCCGAGACCTGCGTTCCATCGAACCTGATGGCCACTTCGCCGGGGCCGGTTGCCATGACCGCATCGGCGCTGTTGTCGATGACAAAGCCTTCGGGCACCGTGAAGCTAACACCAAGTAGCGGGTGAACGAAGCTGCGGCCGCGGACAAAACCCTCCTCGGGCGTATCGCCATAGAGGATGCCGTCGATGCCTTGCAGGAACGAATCGCGATCGGTGGTGCCGACGCCGGGGGCGCCAACCCGCCGGGCGTGGCCGCGGGCAAGCTCGATGCGTTGCGGCGCGGACGGGTGGCTCGCCAAAAAGTCGAGACTTGCGTCCGTCGCCCCGGAAACGCTGCGGAAATCCGCATAGGAGGCCATGGATTGCAGGAAGCGAGCGGCGGCAAACGGGTCATAGCCTGCCTCGCCGATCATCTTGATGCCGATCGCATCGGCCTGCAATTCCTGGTTGCGTGAGAATTGCGCCATGCGCAGCTTGCCGCGAATGAGGGCCTCGCGGCCGGCGCTATCGTCCTGGAGAACTTCCGAGACGACACGCCCGGCAATCTGCGCTTCCTGTTCGCGCTGTTGCCGCTCGATGCCATGGTTGGCGATGACGTGACCCATTTCGTGGGCAATGACGGCGGCGAGTTCGGCGCTGTCATTGGCAAGCGCAAGCAGGCCGCGCGTCACATAGAGATAGCCGCCGGGCAAGGCGAAAGCATTGATGTTCGGCGAGTTCAGAATGGTGATGCGGTATGTATGGGTCGGATTGTCCGACACGGTGGTCAGGTTGCCGACGACCTTCGCAACCATGCGCTCAAGCTTGGCATCCTTGTACTCGCCGCCATAGGTTGCAAGGATGCGCGGATGCTGTTCGGCACTGAGCTTTGCCAGCCGGTCGTTCTTGCTGACATTGTCGACGGTGACGGGATTGGAGGAGGGGCCAATGGCGTCCTCCTTGGTCACGCTCAGCACCTGGCAACCTGACAAAAAGGCGAGCAGCAGCGTTGCCGACGCAAGATTCCTGCGGCGGGTGGCGGGAGGGAACCATCCGTGGCTCAATTGCAGATCGTGCGGACCCAGAATCATATCCTCGTTGTCATCGCGAAGCAGCAGACTCGCGTACCATCCTTCTTGCTATCCCGATGAACTGTCCTGAGCAAGAATTTCATGGTTTTTTCTTAAGTAAGCCAAGGCGTCGAAAATATGTCAAAGGTCAGAGTCTTTCGCACCGAGGTATTTCCGCAACAGCGATGGTCCCTGTTCGGATAAAAGTTTCTGTGCGGGTCCCTTGGCGGCGATCGTGCCATTGTCGAGAAAGACCAGGGTTGACCCCATGCGCAGCGCATCGTCAGGATGATGGGTGACCATGACGACGGTCATCGCGGTTTCGCGCTGCAGGGTTTCGATGAGGTCAAGCATTTCATGGCGCAGCGCCGGGCCCAGCGACGCAAAAGCTTCATCGAGCAGGAGTACCGGCCGCTTACGCACCAGAGCCCGGGCAATGGCGACGCGTTGGCGCTCGCCGCCGGACAGGGCTTCAGGCTTCCTTTGCTCCTTGCCGGCAAGACCGACCTTGCGGATTGCTTCCATGATTGCGGCACGGTCGGCGTCGTCAAGGCGCAAATCCGGCCGCCGGCCCAGCCCGACATTGGCCGCGACATCGAGATGAGCAAACAGATTATTTTCCTGAAACACCATCGAGACCGGCCGCTCAGCCGGGGCGGCGCGCGTCATGTCCTTGCCCTCGATGAAAATGCGCCCAGACTTGGCCGGCTCGAAGCCGGCGATGAGGTTGAGCAGCGTCGATTTCCCCGATCCGCTTGGGCCGATGATAGTGACGATGGAGGCAGGCTCGATGACAAGGTCGAAATGCATCGCCATCTCGCCATAATCGAAATCCACCGATTCGAGGCGGATCTCCGCGCCCTGCCGCGATCCCTCACTGGAGCGTTCAACCATCGCTACGCACCTCGCGTGTTTTCAGGCGGTTTGCCCCCCTGTCAGCAAGGATCATCAGGAGCAGGCACAGGCAGCCGAGTATCAGGGCGAGACCGGCCGCATCCTGAGTGCGGTAGCTGCCCATGCGCTGCAACAGGAGGTAAGGCAGCGTCTGTACAGCGTCATTTCCGAAAAGCGCGATCGTTCCGAGATCGCCGAGCGAAAGCGCCATTGCGAATGCAAAGGCAATCCACAAGGGCTGCCGCAATACCGGCCAGTCGATGAGGCGGAGCCGGTTCCATCCCCTGATGCCCAGTTCAGCGCAGAGCCGGTTATGGCGGCTCGCCGCCGTATCCCAGGCCGGTAGCAGAATGCGGTATGCAAATGGAATTGCCATGGCCGCATTGACGCTGACGACCATGAACGGCGCAAGCCTGAACGGGTCTACGAAATGGCGCGACAGGATGAACCACCCCGCTCCGATGACGATCGGTGGCACAACCATGATGAGGCTGGCGCCGAGGTCAAGGGCGCGTTCAAAAATGCCGGGCGTTCCGTAACGGCGGCGGTTTGCGATGTCCTCGCGTGCCGTAACGAGGACGAGCGAAATCAGCGTTGCGAGAAGGCCGGCGCCAGCGCCAAGGCCGAGGCTGGTTAGGATTGCCCGCCACACCTGCGTTTCGCCCAGCAGACGCGAAAGATCGGCAGAAAGACCGGAAACCACGGTGCCTGCCATGGGCAAGCCGACGAAGAGCACGCCAACGAGAATGAGAATAGAATCCAACGACCTTGAACCGGCAGAGGGCTTATCGAAGCGGCGGCCCGTCGTGCGCAGGCTGAAACCCTCCTCCGTAGGACGGCCGGCGACGCTGAGGAGCAAAAGTACCGCTACTGTAAGGGTCAGTTGCAACAAGGTCAGCGATACGGCGCGCGCGATATCGAAGTCGAAGTGGAGCGCCTGGTAAATCGCCACCTCCAGGGTTGTCGCGCGCGGCCCGCCGCCAAGCGTCAGCACGATGGTGAAGGACGTAATGCACAGCATGAAGATCAGCCCGGCAATGCCGGCAAGATTGCGCCGTATTACCGGCCACTCGATCAGGCGAAACTGCGCCCATGCGCGCATGCCGAGCTGCGCGGAGAGCTTCCAGTAATCTTCCGGAATTGAATCGAGGCTGGCTAGAATGAACCGTGTTGCCAGCGGCAGGTTGAAGAACACGTGGGCGATCAGAATGCCAGTGAGGCCGTAGATGTTTGGTATAGTTTCAGAGCCGGACTGCGCGAGCAGCGCAGCGAGAAGGCCGTTGCGTCCGTAAATGCTGGTGATGCCGAGCACAGCGACCAGCGCAGGCAGGGCTAGGGGCAGGGCGAAAAGGCGCAAGATCATCGGTCGCCCCGGAAAATCAGGATTGGCATGGAGGGCTCGGGCCAGCGGGATGGCAAAGGCGATCGAGAGCAGCATCGAGAGGACGGCCTGCAGCAGGGTGAAGCGGGCAACCCTCCACAAATAGCTGTCGAATGCAGCAAAGCCTTCGGTGTTGCCACGCAATGCCTCGCCCAGGAGACCAAGCAAGGCTCCGCCCGCAAGCAAGGCGAGAAAGGCCAGGGCGAATGCCCCGGCCCAAGATTTGAGGGAGGTGTTGGGCTTCAATGCGTTACAGGCTCATCGACGCCAGCCACTCGTCGATCCAGGCCTTGCGGTTTTTGGCGACTTCCTCCGGCGAGAACATCAGGGTCGTTACGGGCTTCACCAGCCTGTCGAAGGCCGGATTCAGCGGCGCGCTGGTCTTTGCCGCCGGGAACATCCAGTTGTTTTCCGGGATGGCGTCCTGGAAGGCGGGCGAGGTCATGAAGGCAAGAAATTCCTTGGCCAGCGGGTTCTTCGCACCCGTCGTGGTCTGGCCCGCGACTTCAACCTGCAGATAGTGGCCTTCAGCGAACGACGCCGCCTTGTAGCGCTCGGTCTTCTCGGCGATCTCATGATAGGCAGGAGATGTCGTATAGGAGAGGACAAGCGGCGCTTCACCCTTGGTAAAGAGGCCGTATGCTTCCGACCAGCCGGGCGTAACGGTCAAGACGCGGTTCTTGAGCTTGGCCCAAGCTTCCCCCGCGTTGTCGCCATAGACCGATTTTACCCACAGGAGCAGTCCGAGGCCCGGCGTCGAAGTACGCGGGTCCTCGATGACGATCTTCTGTTTCGGATCGCCTTCGACGAGGTCCTTGAGGCTCGCCGGAGGGGTCGTCAGCTTCTCCGTGTCATAAATGACGGCAAAGTAGCCATAGTCGAAGGGCACGAAAATATCGTCCTTGTAGCCACCCGGAATTGCTACGGCATTCGTATCGATGCCGTGCGGTGCGAAGAGGCCGGTCGCTGCCGCTTCATAGGTGAGGTTCGTATCAAGACCGAGAACAATGTCCGCCTTCGTTGCGGCGCCTTCGAGCTTCAACCGGTTGAGAAGGGCAACGCCGTCGGTCACGGCAACGAAGTCGACAGTGCAACCGCACTGTTTTTCGAAAGCCTCCTTTACCTTGGGTCCGGGGCCCCACTCGGCGGTGAAACTTTCATAAGTATAGACGGTAAGCTTGCCTTCGGCATTGGCACCCGCCGGGAAAGCGAGTGCCAGCCCACTGATCATGAGCGCAAATTTCAATAATGTTATTAGCGGCCGCATCGGCGCCTCCTTAGCTTGGTGTTCAAAAGGATTGGTGCGCCGGCTGTGATGCCGCGTCTAATCCCTCCGCCGGTACAAACCGGATCAGGTTCCGCGGGTTGGCAGGTGTTTCACCTTGTGCCTCTCAGCCTGTCATTTCTGGCAGGCACCCCGTTAGAGCGTTGCAAAGATTAAAGAAAAACATTGGTCGGCGCAAGCCGATTGCCCGTCTTGCGTGTGGTTGCGATCGCAATGCCGGCGGCCGGTTAATCCGCGCTGATTAACCCGGATTTGTGTGAAGCCATGCGCCCGCGAATCTGCTAGATTTCCCTTCAGAACAATAAGAAGACTAAGGGGGCAGAAATGTTCGAACTCACGGATGGGGCCATGCTGGTGGTCATCGCCATCGCCACGGCAATCGGGGCCTACATATTCTACGGTATCTCGCTGGTGCAGCTTACAGGGTTTTAGCGTTCGCACGCGTGCCTTTGCCCGGCAGCTTCATGTCACGCTGAACGACGCTATGCGGCGAGGGTGCCGCATGCTATGGCCGCGTCATGAGCAAGTTTGTCATTCTTCTCGGCGGAACCGTCAACGCCAATGATCGCCTCAGGGACCTCGTCGCCGGTGCCCGCGTCCTCGCGGCCGATGGCGGCATAGCCCATGCCGAAGCCCTCGGTCTCGAACCCGAGCTTTGGCTCGGCGATTTCGATTCGACGTCGCCTGAATTGGACCGGCGTTATGCGCATGTTCCCCGCTCGGTTTTCCCGGCTGCAAAGGATATGACGGACGGCGAGCTGGCGCTCAACGAGGCCTATCGGCTCGGCGCAACCGAGGTCATTCTGTGCGGGGCGTTCGGCGGTTCGCGCACAGATCACACGCTCCTGCATCTCACCATGGCGACGGCCCATGCGGCCGAGGGCCGCAGGATAATCCTCTCCAGCGGTGATGAAGAAGCGCATCCGCTGGTTGCAGGTTCCTACAGGTTCGATTTCCCCGAAGATACGCTCTTCAGCATTGTTGCATTTTCGCCATTGCACGGGCTTTTTATCGAAGGCGCGCGCTGGCCGCTGCAAAATATGGAACTTTCTTTCGGTTCATCGCTTACTGTCTCGAATTCGGTACGCGGAACTCTCCGGGTATCGCTCGATTCAGGTAAGGCAATCCTGATTGCTGCCTTGCAACCGGCGTCCGGCTTGTAAAAAAAAGCACTAGATGCAATTGTTGCAGGACAGCATTGGGGACGCAAGCTGTTGAAATTTGGTTCTAACAACGGGAGAGGTCTTCCATGTTGAAAAGTTTGTCCACGATTGCAGTCGCCGGACTCCTGGCGTTTTCGGCCGCCGGGTGCACCACGTCTGATCAGCGCGTCGCCGGCTATGGCGTCGGCGGTGCGGCATTGGGTGCATTGGCTGGTGGTGCAATCAACGGTGGCAAGGGCGCCCTTGCAGGTGCCGCAATCGGCGGTGCCGGCGGTGCTTTGGTTGGCGCTGCCACCAATAACAACAATAGCAATCGTTATTGCACATACGAGAATCGTTATGGCCAGCGTTATCAGGCTCCGTGCCGGTAATCGGTTAGTTCTTGCATAAGAGCAGGCCGGGATTTTCCCGGCCTGTTTTTATTTTGGGCCAGGGTGGAATAGCGCAGCAACGCTACTGATCGTAGGTGAGCCTGGTAGTCGACAGACCTTCCACCGCAGTCATACAACCCATGCCATCATCCTCGGGCTTGACCCAAGGACCCACTATTACGTGGCCAGCGATCAAGGCTAAAGTCGATCCTCGGGGCAGGAGCCCAAGGACGTCGACGGAGGGGCTCCGCCATAATTTGTTGGTAAGCGCGACGGAAAACTTTCTTCTGCCTTATTGGCACAGCAGGGTCCGCCGCATCTGTTTTGGACATGAAAGGATTTGTCATGAAGTTACGTCTGACCGCGATTGCGGTATCCGCGCTGCTGGCCGTCTCTGTTGCCGGTTGCGCAACGAGCGAGCAAAACGTACGTGGAGGGACGGGCGCCCTGATTGGCGGTGGCCTGGGCGCGATTGCCGGCCAGGCGCTGGGGCATGACACGAAGAGCACGGTGGTTGGCGCAGCAGGCGGTGCCTTGCTCGGTGCCGCAATCGGTACCGTGACGACGCCGCAAGGCCAGACGCAGAACCTCTGCCGCTACCAGCGGCGTGACGGCTCGATCTATACCGCGCCTTGCGAAGGCAATGGCGGCGGCGCCTATGGCGGCAGCGGATACTGATTTTCAACGCACAGTCCAACGACAGGCCGGAAAATTCCGGCCTGTTTTATTTGACAGAGGCACGTTTCTCGCCGAAAAGGCCATGCGCCCGGCCACTCCCGGTCTGCCTGTACCGCTGGATTTGATTTCTTCATGGCCCCACCACTGCTTCGTCTCGACCAGATTGCGCTGACATTCGGCGGCACGCCGCTCCTGATCGATGCTGCGCTCTCCGTCAGCGAAGGTGATCGCATTGCCCTGGTCGGTCGCAATGGTTCGGGCAAATCGACGCTGTTAAAAATCGCGGCCGGCTTCATTGCGCCGACCGATGGCGAAGTGTTCAAGCATCCGGGCGTGACTGTTCGCTATCTCGCGCAGGCGCCGGACATGGATGGCTTTGCAAATGTCCACGACTATGTGGAAGCCGGGCTCGGACCCGCCGACGACCACTACCGCGTCGGCTATCTGCTGGAACATCTGGGGCTTACCGGCGAAGAAAAGCCGGACAATCTCTCGGGCGGCGAGGCGCGCAGGGCGGCGCTTGCCAAGGTGCTCGCGCCGCAGCCGGATATCCTGCTTCTCGACGAGCCGACGAACCATCTCGACCTGACGACGATCGAATGGCTGGAAGGCGAACTGCGCCAGATGCGCTCGGCGCTCGTGGTCATTTCGCATGACCGGCGCTTTCTCGAAAACGTAAGCCGTGCGACCGTCTGGCTCGATCGCGGCGTTACCAGACGGCTCGAACAGGGTTTCGCCGGTTTTGAGGAATGGCGCGACAAGATCCTCGAAGAAGAGGAGCGCGACCTTCACAAGCTCGGGCGCCAGATCGTGCGTGAAGAACATTGGCTGCGTTATGGCGTCACCGCGCGGCGCAAGCGCAACATGCGCCGCCTTGGCGAATTGCAGACCATGCGCAGCGAATTCCGCAATCACCGGCGTGCGCAGGGAACGGCTGTCCTGAAGGCCAGCGACGCAAGGGAATCGGGCAAGCTCGTCATCGAAGCCGAGCATTTGTCCAAGGCCTACGGCGATAATGTCCTGGTCGATGATTTTTCGACACGGATCCAGCGCGGCGATTGCGTCGGTTTCGTTGGGCCGAATGGTGCCGGCAAGACCACGCTTCTCTCCATGCTCACCGGCCAGCTCGCATCCGACAGCGGCACGCTGAAACTTGGCACCAATCTTGAAATCGCGGTGCTCGACCAGAGGCGCGACAGCCTCAATCTCGAACAGACGCTATCCGACTATCTGACGGACGGGCGCGGCGAGAACGTTATCGTCAATGGCGAGCAACGCCATGTCGCTTCCTACATGAAGGACTTCCTATTCCAGCCGGAGCAATTGCGCACGCCGATCCGCGAACTTTCCGGCGGCGAGCGGGCGCGGCTGATGCTGGCGCGCGTTCTTGCCCGACCCGCAAATCTCCTTGTTCTGGACGAGCCGACCAACGATCTCGACATGGAGACGCTCGATCTGCTGCAGGAACTGGTCGCGGGCTTTCCGGGCACCGTGCTGCTTGTCAGCCACGATCGCGATTTTCTCGACCGTACGGTGACCTCGGTGATCGCGCCGGAGGGCAATGGACGCTGGCTCGAGTATGCCGGCGGCTACACGGACATGCTGGCGCAGCGCAAGGAAGCGCTGGCGACACGCAAGGAAATAAAGGGCGCGAAGGCGTCCGCCGCGACGAGTGAGCCAGGAAAGGCGGCGCCGGCGCGAGAGGAAAAGCGCAAGCTTTCCTACAAGCAGAAATTCGCGCTCGAAACGCTGCCGGCAAAGATCGAGACGCTGCATGCGGAAATCGCCGCGCTCGAAAAGAAACTCGCCGATCCGGAGCTTTTCGCAAAGAATGCCGGTCTCTTCAACAAGACCGTCGACGATATCGCCAAGAAGCGGCATAGCCTCGAAGCGCATGAGCATGAATGGCTCGAACTCGAAATGCTGCGCGAAGAGATCGAAGGCTGAAATCATTTAGTCCAAGGTAGGGGTTGCCCCCGACGCGCTCCTGCAAGAGACGGCGCTGGAGCGCGTGGTTCAAAGCCTGTCGTTCATGAATGCGCAGAACGTCAATTTCATTGCCGGGACGAGCTTTTTCGCAAGGCTGCTGCGAAAGCATGTCGCTTTTTTCATCGATCATAATCCTGCGGAGATTCAACGCGCCCAGTCGAGCGGCCAACACGCGCTCGCCGGCGTGATACAGCTTGCGATCCTGGCAATCCTGCCGGGGTTGATCCGCATTACGCTGACCATGGTTACGCTCGGCGCAACGATCAACTGGGAAATTGCCGCGATTGTGTTCGGCTACGGTGCGTTCTTCATAGCCGCTACCTACTTTTCCAACAAATGGGAACGGCCGCATCTCGATGTAGCCATTGAAACGAGCCAGGAAAATGCGCGCTTTGTCGGCAATTCCGTCAATTCGATGGAAACGCTGCGCTATTTCGGAAGCGCGAACTGGGTAGGAGAGCGCTTTGCGGAAAATGCGCGCACGGTTCGCGAGAAGTGGCGAAAATACGTAAATATCGAAATTGGCTTCGCCTGCGTCCATGGAACGGCGCTGGCGCTTCAACTGGTAATCGCCTTCGCAATCCTGCTTCCGCGCTATCGGGCAGGCGACCTCTCGGTTGGCGATGTCGTATTGTTCAACATGCTGTTGTTGCAGCTCAATCAACCGTTCGAAATGATCGGCTATGCCATCGACGATCTGGTGAAATCCTATTCCGAGTTCTTGCCCTTCGCACGGATGTGGATGGCGCCGGAAGAGCCTGAACCCAGCGCAAACGATGTCTTCACACTGGTCAAGGGAACCTTGTGTTTCGACAAGGTCGCTTTCAGCCACCGTAAGTCCAAGGACTGAAAGACATCAGTTTTTGCGTCGAACGCGGACGGGTGACCTTCATTACCGGCGAAACCGGTGCGGGCAAATCGACCCTGTTCAAGCTGGCCCTGAAATCGCTGGAGCCGCAATCAGGGCGCATTACGGCGGACGGGATCGATCTCAAGACCATTGCACGCTCCGACTGGTTCAAGGCGATCGGCGTCGTGTCGCAGGAAATCATGCTCCTGCACGACACGATCGAGGCGAATATCGTGCTCGGCCGGCCGCTCGACCGCGAGCTGCTTCTCAAGGCGGCCGCCAACGCTGCCATCGACGATTTCATCGCACAGCTTCCCGAAGGTTTCGCGACGGTTGTCGGGGAGCGCGGCTTGAAACTCTCAGGCGGGGAGCGCCAGCGTATCGCCATTGCCCGTGCGCTCTACGCCAATCCGAGGATGCTTCTGCTCGACGAGGCGAGTTCCGCCCTCGACGAGGGCACCGAGGCCGATATCATGCAAGGGCTGCGCCGTTTGAAAGACGAGGTTACCATCATCGCCATTACCCATCGGAAAACTGTCATTCGCCCGGAAGACCGGGTTATCCGGCTCGCCGATGGCTGTGCCTTTGTCGTAACGATGTGCTAGTTTGGCTTGGGCGAAAGCTTGGTCGTCAGCGTCTCGATGCGGTTCGTTACTTCCGAAAGCACGCCGGTGATTGCCGCATCGTTCTTGTCGGCGCGCATCAGGGCCTCGTCGCGGCTCTTGCGCAGGGCCTCGGCCTCGTTGTCGAGCCCCTTCACCCGCATCTGCAACTCGTTGAACTCGTCCATTACCATGATGCCGGCCATGACCGTGAGGCGCAGGTCGCCGATCTCGCCAAACGAGGATTTAAGGTGAGTGACATATTGATCGAAACGCTCGGCGAGGCCGGTCAGGTGCTGTTCCTGGCCTTCGTCGCAGGCCATGCGGTAGGCCTTGCCATCGATCGTTACGGTAACAGTGGCCATGGCGTAAGCTCCCTTCAGCCCTTCAGCGGTCCAGAACGGTGCGGATGGATTCCATCGCGGCGACGAGACGGCGCGAAACTTCCTTGTTTGCTGCCTCCAGACGCTCCGCGCGTCCTTCGGAAGCATCGAGTTCCTGGGCGAGCTTGCGCCGGTCCATGTTCATGCGCTGGACTTCTTCTTCGGCCTCGGCGAAATCGCCCTCGTGCTCCAATCGCATGTCCACCGCATCCTCGAGCGCGGCCAAAGCTTTTCCCAATCGTTCAAGGACCTGTTTGAGGGTGGCCTCCGATGCCATTTTCGCTTCCCCTTATGTGTCGACCTTTTCGCGAATCGCAAAAAAGAAGAACAGCTTATGGACTGGAGTCTAGAGGTTGCATGAACGTTGCGTCAATCAATCCGCGCTGTCATGATTAAGTCATGCACTGATAATCGAATGACGCGCGGGATTACCGGCGATCAAATTTTGTCGCAAACCGTGACAAATCACCGGATTTGGGGCAATCGGACCGGCCAATAATGCCCGGTCTGGGGCTGGTTTTGTTGACTCCCTGATGACACCTGCTATGTGTCGCGTGCCTTTTGGATATTGTCTGACCGGCTTCCAGAAACGGCATCTCCTTTCCTCCACGAAAGACGGTAACCATGACCAATTCTGAAAAATCCAACCAAATGGCCAATGCAATCCGCTTCCTGTCGGCGGAGGCCGTTGAAAAGGCCAATTCGGGCCATCCCGGCCTTCCCATGGGCGCAGCCGACATTGCGACCGTCCTTTTCACCAAGTTCCTCAAGTTCGATCCGAAAGCGCCGCAATGGCCGGACCGTGACCGTTTCGTCCTCTCCGCGGGCCACGGCTCGATGCTGCTCTATTCGCTTCTCTACCTGACCGGGTACGAGGACATGACGATCGAGGAGATCAAGAATTTCCGCCAGCTCGGCTCGCGCACAGCCGGCCATCCGGAATATGGTCACGCCTCGGGCATCGAGACGACGACCGGGCCGCTCGGCCAGGGTCTTGGCAATTCGGTTGGCATGGCGCTTTCCGAGCGCATCATGAACGCGCATTTCGGCAATGATCTTGTTAATCACCACACCTATGTCATCGCCGGTGACGGCTGCCTCATGGAAGGCATCAGCCAGGAGGCGATCGCACTTGCCGGTCACCTGAAGCTCAACAAGCTCATCGTTTTCTGGGATCACAACAATATTTCCATTGATGGCCCCGTTTCGCTTGCCGACAACACCGACCAGCGCGCGCGCTTTGAAGCGTCGGGCTGGCATACGCTCGAAGTCGACGGTCACGACCAGGCGGCGATCGCCGCTGCCATCGAGGATGCGCACAAGTCCGACAAGCCGACGATGATCGCCTGCCGCACGACGATTGGCTTCGGTGCGCCGACAAAGGCCGGCACCAACAAGGTGCATGGCTCGCCGCTCGGCGCGGAAGAGCTCGCCGGTGCAAAAAAGGCGCTCGGCTGGACCGCCGAGCCCTTCGTCGTGCCCGCGGACATTCTGGAGGCATGGCGCGCTGCGGGTCAGCGTTCTTTGAAGGAGCATGCTTCCTGGAGCAACCGTCTCGCCTCCGTTGACGCCGGCATGCGCGCGGAATTCGAACGGCGCGTTGCGGGCGACCTGCCTGCTGGCTTCGAGGCCGCAATCATCGCCTACAAGAAAAAGCTTTCGGAAGAAAAGCCGAAGGTTGCCACGCGCAAGGCATCCGAGATGGCGCTTGAAGTCATCAATGGCATTGTTCCGGAAACGATCGGCGGGTCCGCCGATCTGACCGGTTCCAACAATACCAAGACGACGCAGACGAAGAACATCACCCCGGAAGATTACGGCCAGCGCTATGTCCATTACGGCATCCGCGAGCACGGCATGGCGGCTGCGATGAATGGCATCGCGCTGCATGCCGGCCTTATTCCCTATTCCGGCACTTTCCTCACGTTCTCCGACTACGCGCGCGGCGCGATGCGCCTTTCCTGCGTGATGGGTATCCGCGTCATCTATGTCATGACGCACGACTCGATCGGCCTTGGCGAAGACGGCCCGACGCATCAGCCGGTCGAGCACCTCGCTGCCCTGCGCGCCATCCCCAACAACTACGTCTTCCGCCCGGCGGACGTCGTTGAAACCGCGGAATGCTGGGAGATCGCGCTGAAATCACGCAAGCGCCCCTCGACTCTGGCGCTCACCCGTCAGAACCTGCCGACGGTGCGTACCGAACATGTCGATGAAAACAAATGCGCCTACGGTGCCTACGAACTCGCCGCAGCAAGCGGCAAGGCCGAGGTAACCATTTTCGCAACCGGTTCCGAAGTGGAGATCGCGCTCGCGGCCCGCGACCAGCTTGAAGCCAACGGTCATCCGACCCGGGTCGTTTCCGTGCCGTGCTTTGAACTGTTCGAGGAACAGAGCGATGATTACAAGGCGAAGGTACTCGGCGATGCGCCCGTCAAGGTCGCGGTCGAAGCGGCAATCCGCATGGGATGGGATCGCTTCATCGGTCTCGACGGCATCTTCGTCGGCATGACCGGTTTTGGCGCCAGCGGCCCGATCGAAGAGCTTTACAAGCATTTCGGAATCACCGCGGACGCAATTGTCGCAGCGGCCGAAGGCAAGTTGAAATAACCAGACGATTTCCAGCATAATCCAACCAAGGGCTCCTAACCCTCAGGGAGAGACAGAAATGACAGTTCGCGTTGCAATCAACGGTTTTGGCCGCATCGGCCGCAATGTTCTTCGGGCAATCGTCGAATCCGGCCGCACCGATATCGAGGTCGTTGCCATCAATGATCTCGGTCCGGTCGAAACCAATGCCCATCTGATGCGCTATGATTCCGTTCACGGGCGCTTCCCCGGAACCGTCACGGTTTCCGGCGATACGATCGACGTCGGCCGTGGGCCCATCAAGGTGGCCGCCGTGCGCAACCCGGTCGAATTGCCGTGGAAGGAACTCGGTGTCGATATCGCGCTTGAATGCACGGGTATCTTCACCGCCCGCGACAAGGCGGCCGCGCATCTCGAGGCCGGCGCCAAGCGCGTCATTGTTTCGGCTCCGGCGGAAGGCGCGGACCTGACCGTCGTTTTCGGCGTCAACGACCATAAGCTCACCAAGGAGCATATGGTCATTTCCAATGCCTCCTGCACGACGAACTGCCTTGCGCCGGTCGCCTATGTGCTCAACGAAGCGGTGGGTATCGACCATGGCTTCATGACCACGATCCACAGCTATACGGGCGACCAGCCGACGCTCGACACCATGCACAAGGACCTCTATCGCGGCCGTGCCGCAGCTTTGTCGATGATCCCGACCTCGACCGGCGCCGCCAAGGCCGTCGGCCTTGTTCTGCCGGAACTCAATGGCAGGCTCGACGGCACTGCAATCCGCGTGCCGACGCCGAACGTATCGGTTGTCGATTTCAAGTTCATCGCTAAGCGCCCGACCACGGTTGCGGAGATCAACGAAGCGATCAAGACCGCTGCCAACGGCAAGCTGAAGGGCATTCTCGGCTATACGGATTCGCCGAATGTCTCGATCGACTTCAACCACGACCCGCATTCCTCGGTCTTCCACACCGACCAGACCAAGGTCATGGATGGCACCTTCGTGCGCATCCTTTCCTGGTACGACAATGAATGGGGCTTCTCGAACCGCATGGGCGACACCGCTGTCGCATTCGGCAAGGTGATCTGATTGGTCACGCTTTGACGGTTTCAGGATGGCGGGTCGACAACACCCGCCATTTTGTTTTTGATGGTCCACCAATCTTTCTGGCCTTCAAGGTCGGATAAATAGTCCATAGAGGGTAAGACGATGCCAGCTTTCAAAACGCTTGATGACGCCGACGTTGCAGGAAAACGCGTCCTTGTGCGCGTGGATTTGAATGTTCCTGTCGCCGATGGCGTCGTCACCGACGCGACGCGTATCGAGCGTGTCGCCCCGACCATTGTCGAACTTTCTGACAAGGGCGCGAAGGTAGTCCTGCTCGCGCATTTCGGCCGGCCCAAGGATGGTCCGACGCCGGAATTCTCGCTGAAACCCATCGCTAACGCCGTCTCCAAGGTCATCGCCCGCAATGTTCAGTTCGCAGAGGATTGCATCGGCGAAAAGGCAGCGGAAGCAGTGGCGAAGCTCAACAACGGCGATATATTGCTGCTGGAGAACACACGCTTCCACAAGGGCGAGGAAAAGAATGATGCCGCTTTCGTCAAGGCGCTTGCGGCAAATGGCGACATCTACGTCAACGACGCATTCTCGGCAGCGCACCGCGCCCACGCCTCGACCGAAGGACTAGCCCGTGTTCTGCCGGCCCATGCCGGTCGCACCATGGAGGCGGAACTCAAGGCTCTCGAAAAGGGCCTCGGCAATCCGCAACGTCCTGTCGTCGCCATTGTCGGCGGCGCCAAGGTTTCTTCCAAGCTCGACCTTCTCGGCAATCTTGTGCAGAAGGTCGATGCGCTCGTCATCGGCGGCGGCATGGCCAATACCTTCCTCGCCGCACAGGGGGTGAAGGTCGGCAAGTCGCTGTGCGAACACGATCTGGCCGCGACAGCGCGCGAAATCATGGCCAAGGCGAATGCCGCAAATTGCACGATCATCCTGCCGGTCGATGCGGTGGTGGCATGGCATTTTGAGGCGAACGCCCCGCACCGTGCCTATGGGCTCGATGCCATCCCTGAGGACGGGATGATCCTTGACGTCGGTCCGCAATCGATCGAGCGCATCAAGGGCGCCATTGATGATGCAAAGACGCTGGTGTGGAACGGCCCGCTCGGCGCGTTCGAACTGCACCCCTTCGACCAGGCGACTGTCGCTGCAGCCCGGCATGTCGCGGCACGTACCCGGGCTGGCCAGCTTGTCTCAGTCGCCGGCGGCGGCGATACGGTCGCCGCGCTCAATCATGCGGGCGTTGCCGACGATTTCAGCTATGTTTCGACAGCTGGGGGCGCCTTCCTGGAATGGATGGAAGGCAAGCCGCTTCCAGGCGTCGATGTCTTGAAGAAATAAGATTAGCGACGCCTTGCTCCCCTCGTCGGGAGGGCAAGGTGTCGCGACGGGCAAAGCCAAAATCCTCGGCTTTGTCCCCGTCACTTCACAGGTCAGTTTGGGCGCAACCCGGCGTTGAGCGATTTTCCAGTTAACGAACAAAAGAAAATGTTATGCTGTTAAATCGGTTGAAAAAATTTCAATCGTTTCAATAGCTTGGATCGCCATTTTGTTTCCCCTAGGCTTCTGATATGCGCCAACGCATGGGAAACGGAGTAAAATAATCTATGAGCGAACGCCTGGAAGATATCGCGATTGCAATGGTTGCTGACGGCAAGGGGCTTCTTGCTGCCGATGAGAGCACCGCAACGATCAAGAAACGTTTCGACACGATCGACCTGGAATCGACTGCCGATAGCCGGCGCGACTATCGCGAGATGCTGTTCCGTTCGCAGGATGCGATGCGGAACAATATTTCCGGCGTCATTCTCTACGACGAGACGATCCGCCAGAGCGCCAAGGACGGCACGCCCTTCGTCGACATCATGAAGGCCGATGGGTGCATTCCTGGCATCAAGGTCGATGCCGGCGCAAAACCGCTTGCGGGCTACCCGGGCGAAACGATCACCGAGGGCCTCGACGGCCTGCGCGAGCGCCTTGCCGAATATTATGGCCTCGGTGCACGCTTTGCCAAATGGCGCGGGGTCATTTCGATCAGCGACACATTACCGACATGGGGCGCCGTCAAGCAGAATGCGCAAGCGCTCGCCCGCTATGCCGCGCTGTGCCAGGAAGCCGGCATTGTGCCGATCGTCGAGCCGGAAGTGCTGATGGACGGCAAGCCCGGCACGCACTCGATCGAGCGTTGCTACGAGGTAACCGAGCTCGTGTTGAAGACAGTCTTCGCTGAACTCTACGATGCCCGCGTCAAGCTCGAAGGCATGATCCTCAAGCCGAACATGGTCATCGATGGCCAGAAGGCCCGCAAGGCTTCAGTGGACGAAGTCGCAGAACAGACCGTGCGCGTTCTCAAGGCGACGGTGCCTGCCGCCGTGCCCGGCATCGCGTTTCTTTCCGGTGGTCAGAGCGACGAGGAAGCGACTGCGCATCTTTCGGCCATGAACGCGAACTTCACGACGCCGTGGAAGCTGACCTTCTCCTATGGCCGCGCTCTGCAAGCTGCGGCGCTGAGCGCCTGGAAGGGCAAGTCGGAGAATGTCGCGGCCGGCCAGCGTGCCTTTACGCACCGCGCCAAGATGAACGGTCTTGCTGCGATGGGCGGCTGGAAGAAGGACCTCGAAAAGGCCGCTTAAGCGTTTTTTATCTATAGAAGCGTATCTGATTGACCCGGGCTGGTATCAGTCCGGGTTTTTTCGTGGAGTGTTCAACCGCGCATGACATCGCCGTTCCATCCCCTCCTCAGCTGGCTGCTCTACCCGGTCTACGCCTGGCAGGGCATTGGCGTGCGGCTCAGGACGGAGCGCATGGCGCCGCCGGCAGGTTTGCCTGTTGGGGAGATTGCGGGCAAGGATCCGGCCATTCGATTGCTCGTTATCGGCGATTCGTCTTCGGCTGGCGTCGGTGTAAACGATCCGTGGCAAGGGCTGTGCGTCAGGCTTGCCGTGCATCTGCAGGGCCGTACGGGCCGCAAGATCATCTGGCGTGCCGCAGGGTTCAACTCGGCAACCTCGGGCCAGTTGCGCGATCATGTCGTTCCCAACCTCGAACGCGGCATGTGGACCCATATCGTTCTGACAACCGGAACGAACGATACCAAGAATTTCCACTCACTGCCGCGTTTCAAGCGGGAGTTTGGCGGTCTGCTCTATGCGTTGAAGGCAAAGTGGCCGGAGGCTCACATCGTCTGGTCGAAGGTAATCGACTTTCGCGATGTGCCGGCGATGCCGAAACTGCTCGGCCGCATCCTCGAGGGGCGCGCCGATGCGATAAACAAACTCGGCGAACGCCTTTGCCGTGAGCGCATGGCCGTCGCTGCGCCGCGGCTTCCCATCGAAGGGCCGGAGGGTTTTGCTGCGGATGGTTTCCATGCCTCGGCGCTAGGCTATGACGCCTGGGCGAAGCATCTGGTGCCGTTCATTCTAAACCGCGCCGAGACCGAGAACGGGCAGGAATTACTTTAGGGGAATCCGGGCAAAACGCTCAAGATGGTCAGAATATGACCTGAATCTTCGGACGCGGAACTGATTTAACCCGCATGCCCGATCACCACCACCAGAAACATGGCCAGCATGGCGCCAGCGGCGATCTTCCAGAAATCTCCGCGCTTCTTCATGCCTGGCCAACCGAGCGGCTTGATGATGTGAAGCACCATCATCAATATCAGTGCAAAGGGCAGAATCTTGAGCATGGTGTCCGGCGGTTGGAGGCGGTCGGGTCGGTGGCGGAGTTGTGGGGGATTGACCGTAGACTGTCAATTCGACCTTTGACTCTGGCCCGCACATTGCGGATGCTGCCAAACTCGGGAGGAAATACATGACATCACGATACAAGGACGTTTATCGCGAGTGGCAAACCGATCCGCTGGCCTTCTGGGCTCATGCGGCCGTGGCGATAGACTGGTTCAAGCCCTGGGATAAGGTGTTTGACGCAGAGCAAGGCCCTTACGGGCGCTGGTATGCCGGGGCCCAGTGCAATACCTGCCATAACGCCGTCGACCGCCATGTGGAACAGGGCAGGGCCGATCAGCCCGCACTGATTTATGATAGCGCAGTCACCGGAACGCAGCGCAGGATCACCTATGCCGAGCTCCTTGACGAGGTCAATGCGCTCGCCGCCGTTCTGATCGACAAGCGCGTGGGCAAGGGCGACCGCGTTATCATCTATATGGCCATGGTACCGGAAGCCATCGTCGCAATGCTCGCCTGCGCCCGGATAGGCGCCGTTCATTCCGTTGTTTTCGGCGGGTTTGCAGCGCATGAACTGGCGACGCGCATCGACGATGCCAAGCCGGTCATGATCATAGCGACGTCCTGCGGCCTCGAACCCGGGCGTGTGGTGGCTTACAAGCCTATGCTCGACAAGGCCATCGAGCAGGCCGCGCACAAGGTCGGGACCTGCCTTATCCTCGTGCGTCCGCAGCAACCGCATGAACTCGTTGCGGGTCGCGATTTTGATTATGCCGATGCGGTGGCAGCCGCACGCGGGCGCAGGGTGCCCTGTGCGGTCGTCGAGGCAACCGATCCGCTGTATATCCTCTACACATCGGGCACGACCGGCCAGCCCAAGGGCGTCGTGCGCGACAATGGCGGGCATCTGGTCGCGCTCGCCTGGTCGATGGGTGCGATCTACGACACCAAGCCCGGCGAAGTATTTTGGGCGGCCTCCGATATCGGCTGGGCTGTCGGTCACTCCTATATCGCCTATGCGCCGCTGTTCATCGGCGCCACCAGCATCATCTATGAGGGCAAACCCGTTGGTACGCCGGATGCAGGTGCATTCTGGCGGGTCATATCCGAGCACAAGGTCAAGGTGCTGTTCACCGCGCCAACGGCATTCCGCGCCATCAAGAAGGAGGATCCGAAAGGCGAATTCATCGCCAGGTATGATCTGTCCTCCCTGAAATATCTGTTTCTGGCGGGCGAACGCGCCGATACGGACACGATCAAATGGGCCGAGGAGAAGCTCGGGGTGCCGGTCATCGATCATTGGTGGCAGACGGAAAGCGGCTGGCCGATGGCGGCTAATCCGGCGGGTCTCGGCATGTTGCCGGTCAAGTACGGCTCGCCCACCGTGCCGATGCCAGGCTATGACATTCAGGTCCTCGACGATGCCGGCCACCCCGTCAAGCGCGGCGACCTCGGCAACATCGTTGTCAAGCTGCCGCTGCCGCCCTCATGCCTGCCCACGCTGTGGAACGCAGACAAGCGGTTTTGCGAAGCCTATATCAGCGAGTTTCCGGGCTATTACAAAACCGCCGACGCCGGGATCGTCGACGAGGAGGGCTATGTCTATATCATGAGCCGCACCGACGACATCATCAACGTCGCCGGGCACCGCCTTTCGACGGGGGCGATGGAAGAAGTGCTTTCAAGCCATCCGGACGTTGCCGAATGCGCGGTGATCGGCATTGCCGATCATCTCAAAGGTCAGGTGCCATGCGGCTTCATCGTCCTCAAATCCGGCGTGACGCGGGCTGAATCAGATATCGAACAGGATTGCGTGGTGCTCATTCGCGAAAGGATCGGGCCCATAGCGGCGTTCAAGGTGGCCATCACCGCCAAGCGGCTGCCGAAAACGCGATCCGGCAAGATCTTGCGCGGGACGATGCAAAAAATCGCCGATCAGGAGCCCTGGAACATGCCGGCCACGATCGACGACCCGGCGATTCTCGATGAGATCGTCGTGGTGCTCGCGGCGCGCGGTATAGGCCGAAAATGATTCAAGTCCTCATGACATCCTCCTGACAGAAGGTTGTCAGGAGGGGTGTGCGATAGTGTCTCCGTGATGACAAGGAGACAGGGTTATGACTTACGTAGATTTTGGCATTGTTCAGACAGTAAGGCGTCTGTTGACTGACTTCGCAGCGTATCGCGAGGAACTGCGCACGGAGCGCCATCTCAATTCGCTTCCCGAGCATGTGCTCAAGGATATCGGCTGGCCGGATGCGTATGCAGAGCGTCTTGCACGTCGTGGCGCAATGAGGAATGCAGACGTCGGCACCGACAGTGCCGGCGTCGACCTTCCGCTGCGGCATATCGATTGGACAAGAGCGTTCCAGCCCAAAAAGACAAGCACATCCCGGCGTTTCGGGCTAGAATATTGATTTCCAGGACGGCAATGGGAGTAACGGCATGGAACCGAAGAAGCTGATCGGAATGGTATTCATAGACAAGTTTGCCGATTGGGAATTCGGTCTGCTTTCCGGCTCCGCTACTGAATGGTTCGGCGGGCGCATCGTCGCCCTGTCGCCGTCGCAAGGTCCGCTCCGCTCGATCGGTGGACTTAAGCTCATTCCGGATCGGGGTGTTGCGCCGGATGAGAATGCCGACCTCGATGGTCTCGCCATCATCGGCTCAGACCTGTGGCCGGAGGAAGATGCTCCTGACATTTCGCCCCTGTTGAATGCGACTTTGTCGCGGGGCGCCATCGTCGGGGCCATCTGCGGCGGGACGCTGGCGCTCGCCCGCGCCGGCTTGTTCGAAGGCCGACGCCATACCAGTAACGGCGCCGGATGGCTGCAGTTAAAGATCGGCGATTACAAAGGTGCGGAGTTCTACCAGGATGTGCCGCATGCGGTGCGCGACGGTCATATCGTCAGCGCGTCCGGAGCGGCGCCGGGCACCTTTGCCACGAGTTTCCTTGAAGCGCTGTTGCCGGAGCAGGCTGGCCAGGTGGCCGAGATACGTGGCTTCATCGCGCAGGAATACCAGACGGCCTGACATTGGCCGAGTGAGGACGCGTAATATGAAGACGTGGACTGAAAAGTTGAATTCCGAGGACCGGCACCAGGTCAAGCCTGCGCCGATCAGTATTGCCGGCATGAAAGCCGGTGAGATCATGCTCGTGCCGACGGCGCTGGAGATCGATGAGTTCATTCGCGGTCTTCCCGAAGGCGCCGAGATGGATGTGAAGTCCATGCGCCGGGCGATGGCGAAGGCGCATGGTGCGGAGGTTACCTGTCCGATTACCACCGGGTTTCACCTGCGGACGGTGGCGGAAGCTGCCTATGAGGCCTATGAGCGAACAGGCGATGTCAAGGCAATCACGCCGTTCTGGCGTGTCGTCAACATCAAGACGCCGACAATTGCCAAGCTCTCCTTTGGTTCGGCGTTTGTCCTCGAACAGCGCCGGCGGGAAGGATTGAGCGATGCGTAGGGCAGACCGGCTATTCCAGATCGTGCAGAAACTGCGTGGCGGCAGGCTCGTGACAGCGCGCCAGCTGGGCGAGAAGCTCGAGGTGTCCGAGCGCACGATCTATCGCGATATTTCCGATCTGCAATCGACCGGCGTTCCGATCGATGGCGAGGCGGGCGTCGGTTATATCCTGCGTGAAGGTTTCGACCTACCGCCGTTGATGTTCACGCGCGACGAGGTGGTCGCGCTTGTTGCCGGTGCACGGCTCATTACCGCCTGGGGCGGGGCCTCCATGGCACGCGCTGCCGAGGAAGCCATCATCAAGATCGGTGCTGTACTGCCCAAGGAAGAACGCCCCCGGATCGCCAACACGCATATCCATGCTTCCGGAACGAGCATTACCGAGAACGATCGGTCGCTGATCGATCTTGCGGAAAACGCCGCCGAGCAATGCCGGGTCCTTTCGATCACCTATACGGACCTTGAAGGCAAGGAGAGCATGCGGGACATCCGGCCGCTGGGGCTGTGGTTCTGGGGCAAGGTCTGGACGCTGATCAGCTGGTGCGAATTGCGCAATGACTTCCGCACGTTCCGCATCGACCGCATTGCCAAGGTCGAGAAGATCGATCGCATTTTCCGGCAGGAGCGCGGCAAGACGCTTGCCGATTTCTATCGCCGGGTCGAACTCAGCGAGACGCCGGAGACGCGGGCGAAGGCTTCCTGAAAGCCCAATCATGCTGCGAACTGGGTTAGGGCTAGTTTGAATCTGTCAGAATATCTTCCCGACAATAAAAAAGCTCCGCGGACGGAGCTTTTTTTATTTCCTTAAGTCACCGTCAAACGACGAGGAGGAGTCTATTCCTCGTCTTCGTCCTGATTGCGGCCCTTGAGGGACGACAGCTTGGCGAACACCTTGTCGGCGTCGAGTTCTTCATCCTCGTCGCGAACCTGCGGTTGTACGTCGAGGTTCTCGGTTGCCGAAGCCGGCAGCAAGGTATCGCCGCTCTCGACCGGCTGGGCGGGACGGCCGCGCGACGAGCGCTCGACTTCGATGTCGAGATCGATCTGCGAGCAAAGGCCGAGCGTCACCGGGTCCATCGGCTGCAGGTTGTTGGAGTTCCAGTGGGTACGGTTACGAATTTGCTCGATCGTCGATTTTGTCGTGCCGATGAGGCGAGAAATCTGTGCGTCCTTCAACTCCGGATGATTGCGGACGAGCCAGAGAATAGCATTTGGGCGATCCTGGCGCTTGGAAAGCGGCGTATAGCGCGGGCCCTTGCGCTTGGTCTCGGGAACGCGGACCTTCGGATCGGAAATCTTGAGCTTGTGATTGACGTCGGCCTCGCCACGCGCAATTTCCTCGCGCGAAAGCTGGCCGGTGATCAGCGGGTCCAGGCCCTTGATGCCCTGCGCGGACTCGCCATCGGCGATCGCCTTCACTTCGAGCGGATGCAACTTGCAGAAAGCGGCGATCTGTTCGAAAGAAAGAGCGGTATTGTCGACAAGCCAGACGGCCGTTGCCTTTGGCATAAGAAGCTGGGTGGCCATAGATATAATCCTCTCGTTCGTCCGCTCCGGTGGCGCGGGACGTGGGTTCAACCACAATTTCCGGGAATTCGAGGCGCTATATACCTTCATTTTAACCGATGAGCAAGAATCGGATTCAACCGCAGGAATCCGCTCCCGAGCCGTTTCATCGAACTGTCATCAAAGTGTCATCGCACTGCAATGCATCTACGCCATCGATCTCCGCAATCACAATCGGAGGTCTACTAATGTCCAACAGGAACACGATCTATCTCGGGCTTGGCGCGGCACTTCTTGCATCCGTAGCCATGCCTGCGTCTGCCGACCCCATTTTCAACCGGATCGCCAGCTTTGCCGTAGCCGATAATCTGCCGAAGGATGCTGACAAGTCGAAGCCGACGTCTTCCGAGATCATCACCGTTTCCGGCGATGGCAAGACATTGATCTATTCGGATAGCCCTTACGGCTCGATCGGCTTCATCGATATCACCGATCCGGCAAAGCCGCAGGCAGGCGGCATCATCAAGGTAGAGGGTGAACCGACTTCCGTTGCGGCGCTCGGCGGTTCGGTCTTTGCCGCGGTCAATACGTCCAAGGACAAGGCCAACCCCTCGGGCCGCCTCGATATCATCGATATCGCCTCACGCAAGGTCGTCTCCAGCTGCGATCTCGGCGGCCAGCCGGACTCGGTTGCGATGTCACCGGACCAGACCTTCGCTGCCATCGTCATCGAGAACGAACGTGACGAAGATATCAACGAAGGCGCGCTGCCGCAGATGCCATCCGGAAATCTCAAGGTTCTGGCGCTGAAGGACGGCGCGGCGGACTGCGCCGGCATGAAGACCGTTGAACTGACCGGGCTCTCCGAAATTGCACCGGAGGATGCCGAACCCGAGTTCGTGTCGATCAACAAGGACAATTTGATCGCCGTTACGCTGCAGGAAAACAACCATATTGCCATCGTCGATGCCACAACCGGCAAGATCGTCAACCATTTCTCCGCCGGCACCGTCGATCTCGACAAAATCGACGTGAAGAATGACGGCGCGCTCAAGTTCGACGGCAGCATGAAGGGCGTGCTGCGCGAGCCCGACACCGTCAAGTGGCTCGACAATGACCGCTTCGTCGTGGCCAATGAAGGCGATTACAAGGGCGGCTCCCGCAGCTTCAGCATCTTCGCCAAGGACGGCAAGCTGTTTTATGAATCCGGCCCCTCGCTCGAGTGGAAGATGGCGGAAGCCGGACACTATCCGGACAAGCGTAACAAGAAGGGCGTCGAGCTCGAAGGCGCGGAAGTGGGCAAGTTCGGCGACACCAATTATCTTTTCGTCGCCAGCGAGCGCGCTTCGCTCGTCGGCGTCTACAAGGATAATGGTGCGGAGCCGCAATTCGTGCAGCTGCTTCCCTCAGGCATTGGACCCGAAGGCGTTCTGGCCATTCCCTCGCGCAATCTTCTGGTTACAGCCAACGAGAGCGATCTCGTCGAAGATGGCGGCGCGCGCTCACACGTCATGATCTATGAACTCAAGGAACAGCAGCCAAATTACCCGCAGATCGTCTCGACTACGAAGGATGACGGGACGCCGCTCGGCTGGGGCGCTCTATCCGGCCTCGTTGGCGATCTGAAAGAGCCCGGCAAGCTCTACGCTGTCTCCGACTCGTTCTACTACGCTGCCCCCTCGATCTTCACCATCGATGCCAAACAGACGCCGGCGAAAATCACCGAGGCGCTCACTGTCAAGCGCGGCGGACAGGCGGCGCAGAAGCTCGATATCGAAGGCATCACCACGGACGGTCAGGGTGGGTTCTGGCTCGCCAACGAAGGCGACCAGGCAAAGCTCGTCCCGCATGCGATCCTCAACGTGAACGACAAGGGCGAGATCAAGAAGGAAATAGCCCTTCCGGAACAACTGCTTCCGAACCAGACGCGTTTTGGCCTTGAAGGCATAACCCGCGTTGGTGAGGGCGATGATGCGGTTCTGTGGATGGCGATTCAGCGCGAGTGGAAGGATGACGAGAAGGGTTTCGTCAAGCTCCTTGCCTATAACGTCAAGGACAAGAGCTGGAGCGCCGTCTCTTATCCGCTCGACAAGACGGAAAATGGCTGGGTCGGCCTCTCGGAGATCACCGCCCATGACGGTCAGCTCTACATCATCGAGCGTGACAACCAGATCGGCCAGAAGGCTGCGGTGAAGCGGCTCTATCGCATCGCGCTTGACGGCCTGAAGCCGGCCAAGATCGGCGAGAAGCTCCCGGTCGTGACCAAGGTGCTTGCTCACGACTTCATGGACGATCTGAAGGCTTCGAATGGCTATGTCGTCGAGAAGCTTGAAGGTTTCACCATCGATTCCGACGGCAATGGCTATGCCGTTACCGACAATGACGGGGTCGATGGCTCCTCCGGCGAAACCCTGTTTTTCAGCGTCGGCAAGGTGCAGGCGACCAACTGATAACGCCGGGTAGCAATCGACCGGGCCGCAGTCTTACACCTGCGGCCCTATCGCGCTTCTATGTAAACCTTACGAGTTCAGTCGTTTAGCCGACGTCGAGCACGATCTTGCCGATGTGATGGCCGTCTTCCATGCGCTCATGCGCCCGCCAGGCCTCGTGCAGCGGATAGACCATGTCGATCACCGGCGCGACGCGGCGCTCGACCAGCAGCGGCCAGACCTTGGTCTCGAGCGCCCTTGCGATACCCGCCTTGAACTCCACGGGCCTGTTGCGCAGGGTTGATCCTGTATGCGTGAGGCGCTTCACCATCAGTTTGGAAATGTCGCTCGTCGCCTTGGCCCCATGCAGAAACGCGATCTGCACAATGCGCCCGTCAAGCGCGGCGGCTTCGTAGTTGCACTCGATGTAATCGCCGCCGACCATATCAAGGATGAGATTTGCACCCTTGCCCTCGGTCGCATCCTTGACCGCCTTGACGAAATCTTCCTCGCGATAATTGATGGCGTGGCTGGCGCCGAGCTTGAGGCAGGCCTCGCGCTTCTCCTGCGAGCCGACAGTGGTCATGACCGAGGCGCCGAACGCGTGTGCGAGCTGAATGGCTGTCGTGCCGATGCCGGAGGAACCGCCATGCACGAGGAAGGTTTCTCCGTCCTTTAGCGCGCCGCGTTGGAACACGTTGTGCCAGACCGTGAAGTACGTCTCCGGAATGGCGGCCGCCTCGATATAGCCGTAGCCGGCCGGGATCGGCAGCGCGTTGGTTTCGTGCACGCTGCAAAACTCGGCGTAACCGCCGCCGGCAACGAGCGCGGTCACCCGTTCCCCTATTCGAAAGCGGGTAACGTTTGCGCCCACAGCGACAATATCCCCGGCAATCTCAAGTCCCGGAATATCGGAAGCGCCGGCCGGAGGCGGGTAGTGGCCCTGCCTTTGCAACACGTCCGGACGGTTCACGCCTGCGGCCTTGACCTCGATCAACAGCTCGCCGGGACCTGGCTCGGGGACGCCGCGTTTTCCGGCCTTAAGCACCAACGGCCCCCCTGTCTGGGTGATCTCGATTGCCGTCATGGTTGTCGGTATTTTTTCGGCCATGGAGCTGTTCCCTTCGATCGATTCGCCAGAATGATTTGCAATTCCAAGTGGTTGGGCTGTATCTTCGTATATTAGAGCTTATCTTGGAGGAAATGATGTCAGTTTTCGACGAAGAGCCAAGACGCAAGGTCGTTCATGACATAGGGCAGGATCTGTCGCTGCTGTCGGTTTCCGAACTTGACGAGCGGATAGCCCTGCTGCGGACTGAAATCACACGCCTCGAAGAAGAACGTTCCCGCAAGGGCAGCAGCAAGGTCGCAGCCGAAGCGCTCTTCCGCTAAGTTTTGATAGTCTCCGGGGTAACGAAACAGGGATGCCATGAAGTTACCCTATTGCTCCATGAAACGAACCCGGTGCCGGCGCAGTTAGCGAGTCGGTTCCTCCCTCATTCTCATGCAAGGTCTTGCCGTGTTTCGTTCGTTCATCCAGGTCTTCGCGCTTCTTTGCGGTACATCGTTTCTTGTCATGGCGTCCGGCCTGCACGGTTTGCTCCTGCCACTGCGCGGCGGTGCTGAAGGTTTCTCGACGACCTCGCTCGGCCTCCTCGGGACGGCCTGGGCAGGGGGATTCATCACCTCCTGCCTGCTTGCACCGCGTCTGGTGCGGCGGGTGGGCCATGTGCGGGCCTTCAGCGCCTTTGCCGCGATTGCGGCAATTGTTGCGCTGTTCACCGGGATTCTCGTCGAACCGATAGCGTGGATCGCCCTGCGCGCCCTGACCGGCTTTGCCATGGCAGGCTCCTACATGGTCATCGAGAGCTGGCTGAACGAGCGGGCGACGAACACCAATCGCGGCCAGATTTTCGGCCTCTACATGGTGGTCAACTTCGCATCCATCACGGTGGGCCAGATGATGATCGGCTTTGGCGACGTGCGCTCGGGGACGTTCTTCATGCTGACCGGCATCCTCTTCTGCCTTGCACTGATACCAACCGCCATTTCGACCGCCAGCAGTCCGAAACCTCTGACGGAAGTCCAGCTGGACCTCAGGGCCCTCTACCGCAATTCGCCCGTGGCTTTTCTGGGCTGCATCCTCATTGGCGTGGCCAACGGAGCTTTCGGTACGCTCGGGGCGGTCTATGGCGCCTCGACGGGCATTTCGACAACCGAGATCGCCTTGATGATGAGCGCGTCGGTTATGGGCGGCGCCCTGATGCAGATCCCCGTCGGCCGCATGTCCGACCGCACCGACCGGCGCTACGTCCTTGCGATCGTTGGCGGCGCAGCTGCTGTGATCGGCCTTCTGATCTTCCTCATATCGCCGCACAATGCCTACGTTATCCTGATCATGACGGCGATCTATGGCGGGCTCGCCTATGCGCTCTATCCCGTCGCTGTCGCTCATGCCAACGACTTTGCCGACTCGGCAAATTTCGTCAAAGTCACGAGCGGCCTGCTGCTGCTCTACGGCTTTGGCACGATGCTCGGTCCCATCCTCGGCGCCCTTGCCATGGAGAGCATTTCGCCATCGGCGCTCTTCGGCGTCACAGCGCTCGCGCATGTTCTGATCATGACCCATGCGATTATCCGCTCGCGCATGCGCGCGCCCGTGCCGATAGAGCTCAGGGACAATTTCAAAACTGCCGGCGCCGAGCGTGTGACGCCGGAAAGCGTGCGGCTCGACCCGCGCGCCGAAAACCCGGCGGAATAGGCGTTTGCGGGCCTCTGAAGGTTCGCTCGACGACAAAATCCGTTGACAATGCGCTTGGTTTAAACCGACTATTCTACATGGTCGAGACGGATGCCTTTACAGCCATTTCAGATCCCAACCGCCGTTACCTCCTTGAGGAACTTCGCCGCGGGCCAAAAACCGTGAATGAACTCGCGCTCGGGCTGCCGATCTCACGGCCAGCGGTTTCCCAGCACCTGAAAGCGCTGCTCGATGCGCGCCTGGTCAAGGTGAAATCGGAGGGCACGCGCCGCATCTACGCCGTCGATGACAGCGGTTTCTTTCATCTGAATTTATGGCTCGACCAGTTCTGGAGCGGGTGAGACGATTTTCATGGCGGGCAAAGAAAAACCCGGTCCCTGCGTGAAGCGGGAACCGGGCTTTTTTATCGCTGCCATCGCGGCGCTGGGTAGCTGCCGGATGGAATTTCGTGAGACCTTCCTAGTGGTGGGTGACGGCTAGTTTCAGCCTTTCGATCTGTTCTTTCAGCATAAGCTTGCGACGCTTCAAATCGCTTATCATGAGGTCGTCGGAGGCGGGACTTAACAACGCATCAGCAATCTGCTTTTCAAGCGCTCCATGCTTACGTTCAAGCGTTTCAAGATGAGACTCAATGGCCATCCGGCTTCTCCCTTGGTTTGTTGCCCAACTCGTACGTGCTCCACTTGCCGCGCGGCAAGTATGTGACAGAGCCGTGACAGTCTGCCACCACTTTAAGCAATTGTCGAATTTGTTTCGTAGGATTTTCTTGTGGTGTAAAATGTGATATGGCGACGTGCTGGCGAGGACAGAATTGCCTGCAACCAGTCACTAGCTTCTATTACAGCGAAATATCGGGAATCACTGCATGTCCGATCAGGATCAGGCTGACATTCGATTGGCAGTCGCAAGATTGAAACAAGAACACATGGACTTCGATGCCGCCATACAAGCAATGATCCAGGTGGGCTGCGACCAGCTTCGCATCCAGCGCATGAAGAAGAAGAAGCTCATCATCAAAGACAAGCTCATCGAGCTCGAAGACAAGATTACCCCCGATATAATTGCCTGATTGCAAGAACGGCAGGCACCTGTCCGCGAGTTAACTTGCGGGCGACAACCTTTTCCTTTAATCCGACCTACTCCCACACCGCCTCGTATTTCAGAGGATGCTCAATGCCAGATAAACGCGCTGACGTCGCAATCATCATGGGAAGCCAGTCCGACTGGGCCACCATGCGTCACGCCGCCGAAACGCTCGATGCGCTCGGCATTTCCCATGACGACCGGATCGTCTCGGCACACAGGACACCGGACCGTCTCGTCGCCTTTGCCAAAGGCGCGCGCGAGGATGGTTTCAAGGTCATTATTGCGGGCGCCGGCGGCGCTGCACATCTTCCCGGGATGGCAGCCTCGATGACTGCTTTGCCCGTGTTCGGCGTTCCGGTCGAATCGAAGGCTCTGTCGGGGCAGGACTCGCTGCTGTCAATCGTGCAGATGCCTGCAGGTATCCCGGTCGGGACATTGGCGATCGGGCGGGCTGGCGCCGTCAATGCAGCATTGCTGGCCGCGGCGGTCCTGGCGTTGAACGATACAGCACTTGCGGTACGGTTGGATGAATTCCGGCAGGCGCAAAGCGACAAGGTTGCTCTGCGGCCTTCTGACGAGGCATAAGCATGATATCTCCAGGTTCGACAATAGGCATTATCGGCGGCGGGCAGCTTGGGCGCATGCTGGCGATGGCGGCGGCGCGGCTCGGCTACCGGACGGTGATCCTGGAACCCCAGGGCGATTGTCCCGCAGGTCAGGTCGCCAACCAGCACATCCTCGCGGCCTATGACGAGCCGAATGCGCTCGAACAACTCGCCGAGGTCAGCGATGTCATTACCTACGAATTCGAGAATGTGCCGGTCGATGCAGCGGAAACGCTGAACGAGACAAAAAGTGTGTTTCCCCCGCCTGAGGCGCTCAAGGTTTCGCAGGACCGCGTGGCGGAAAAGCGCTTCCTTGCCAAGGTCGGCATTCCGACGGCGCAATGGCGCATCGTCGAAAGCGAAGGCGATCTCGAAGCCGCCCTGCTGGCGTTCGATGGCAAGGGCATATTGAAGACACGGCGCTTCGGCTATGACGGCAAGGGTCAGGTCAAGTTCACCGGAGCCAAGGGCGAGAGTGCGAAGGCCGGCTACGCGGCTATCGGTGCGGTGCCTGCCATCCTTGAGGCGATGGTCGATTTCACGCGCGAAATCTCGGTAATCGCCGCGCGCGATCAGGAAGGCAATATCAAGGTCTACGACATTGCGGAGAATGTTCACAAGGACGGTATTCTCGCGACGTCGACTGTCCCCGTATCGGTTTCATCGACCATGGCCGGGCTCGCCGCCGATGACGCGCGCAAGCTGCTCGAGGGCCTTGACTACGTCGGCGTCGTCGGCGTCGAGTTCTTCGTTCTGGCCAACGGCACGCTGCTCGCCAATGAGTTTGCGCCGCGCGTGCACAATTCCGGCCATTGGACGGAGGCTGCCTGCGCCGTTTCGCAGTTTGAACAGCATATCCGCGCCATCGCCGGCTTGCCGCTCGGCGACACAAGGCGGCATTCCGACTGCGTGATGGAAAATCTGATCGGCGACGATATCGACAAAGTGCCGGAACTCCTCAAGGAGCCCGGCGCAGTGGTGCACCTTTACGGCAAGGCGGAATCGCGCCCCGGCCGCAAGATGGGCCATGTCACGCGTATCAGCAAAAGACTTTAGCTGGACAAATAAGCGATTGAGCGCGGAATCATGCGATGAATCGCCAGCGGGGAGTTGACATTCGGGGTAATCATTGGCTATTTCCCCGCCACGTGTTTCCGGCGCGCTGCTCAGGCGCGCTTTTTATTGGTGCCCGGTTTCGGGCGTAAAGATACCGGTGCTGAAATGAAGATCAAGAACTCGCTCAAGGCTCTCAAGGCCCGTCATCGTGACAATCAGCTGGTCCGTCGCAAGGGCCGCATCTACATCATCAACAAGACTGCTCCGCGTTTCAAAGCGCGTCAGGGCTGATCGTCCGCGACTCACGCTTATTTGCATTTGACGTTTCGCTGATACGGATTACGATCCGTCTCATGCGGAGCGTCTTTGCGTTTTCAGTTGTAACCTCACTGGCGATATTGCCGGCCTTGGCTTTCGCTGAGGATGAAGCGCCCATCGGACAACAGGCCGCCCTTCCCGATATGACCCAGGCGCAAAAGCGCGCCTTACGGCTCGACGAGCTCTTTGCTTCCTTGAAGCGCGAGAGCAACGAGGTGAAGGCTGCGCGCATTGCCTCGCTGATCCAGAGTCAATGGCAAAACTCAGGCAGCGCCACCGTCGACCTCATGATGGGCTGGGCCGCCAAGGCGATGGAACACAAGAAATACTCGGTCGCCCTCGATTTTCTCGACCAGGTCGTGACGATGAAGCCCGATTTTGCCGAGGGCTGGAACCGGCGCGCGACGCTGCATTTCCTTATGAATGACTACGGCCGGTCGATGGCCGACATACAGAAGACACTGGCGCTTGAGCCGCGGCATTTCGGTGCCATGGCAGGCATGGCCGCTATCCTCAAGGATACGGGGCGCAAGGAAGCCGCCCTGCAGGCTTTCGAACGTGTCCTCACCGTCTATCCGATGATGCGCGAAGCGCAGAAACAGGCCGGGGAACTTGCCGACGAACTCACCGGCCAGCGCACCTGAACTTCAAGCGATTGCGACTGGCAGATCGCCGGCATGCCAAATGCAATGTGGTTCGAACCCGCAGGCCGAACCACATCAATTCAAGTTCAATATGCCCGGTTTAGATGCCGGTCAGGCCGTCCGAACCGATATAGGCGATGCGCAGCATATTGGTCGAACCGGGCGTGCGCAGTGGCACACCTGCCGAAATGATCACCCGGTCGCCCGGATTGCCGAACTCTTCCTGATAGGCGATATGGCAGGCGCGATCGACCATGTCGTCGAGATCGGACGCATCCTCCGTCACGACGCAGTGCAGGCCCCAGACCAGCGACAGCTTGCGGGCCGTCTCCACCACGGGCGAAAGCGCGATGATCGGTAGCAGCGGGCGCTCACGCGCTGCGCGCAGTCCGGTCGTGCCTGACGCCGTGTAGGTGACGATGGCGGAAAGGTTCAGCGTCTCGGCGATCTGGCGGGCGGCGAGCGAGATCGCATCGGCGCCGGTTGCATTGGGTTCCGGGCGCTGGGCATGGATGATGCCCGGATAGTTCGGGTCGCGCTCTACCTCTTCGGCGACGCGGGCCATCGTCGAGACAGCTTCGATCGGATAATCGCCGGCGGCAGATTCGGCCGAAAGCATAACCGCGTCCGCGCCTTCGAAAACGGCGGTAGCGACGTCGGACACTTCAGCGCGGGTCGGGACCGGGGCTGTGATCATCGATTCCAGCATCTGGGTCGCGACGACGACAGGCTTGCCCGCACGCCGGCAGGCACGAATGATCTGCTTCTGGATGCCCGGAACCGATTCGAGGGGCATCTCGACACCGAGATCGCCGCGGGCGACCATCAGCGCGTCGGAAAGCTCGATGATTTCATCGAGCCGCGCCACGGCCTGCGGCTTTTCGATCTTGGAAAGGAGAGCAACGCGGCCACGGGAGATCTTGCGCACTTCTGCAAGATCCTCGGGCCGCTGGATAAAGGAGAGGGCGACCCAGTCGATTTCTTCCTGCAGGACCGCATCGAGATCGCGCCGGTCCTTCTCGGTCAGCGCACCGACGCCGAGCGTCGTGTCGGGCAGGCTGACGCCTTTCTTGTCGGAAATCTTGGTGCCCGAAACGACGCGGCAGCGGATCGACTTGCCGTCCGATGCCTCGGCGACGAGCGCCAGCTTGCCATCGTCGATGAGCAGGCGATGGCCGGGCTCGACGGCCTCAAGAATTTCGGGATGCGGCAGGAACACGCGGGTGTTGTCGCCGGGCGTATCATTGCTATCGAGCGTGAAGGTCTGGCCCGGCGTAAGATCGACCTTGCCGTCGGCGAACTTGCCGACACGCAGCTTCGGGCCCTGGAGGTCGGCGAGGATGCCGATCGGGCGGCCGAGGTCCTTCTCGACGCGGCGGATGCGGCGCACGAGCTCGCGCATCAGATCGTGGCTGGCATGGCTCATATTGATGCGGAATACGTCAGCACCCGCTTCGAACAATTTGCGGATCATGGCTTCTTCGGAAGAAGCGGGTCCGAGGGTGGCTAGAATCTTGACCTTGCGGCGACGTCTCATTGAGGAGGGGTATCCGTTACGATTGGAGAGGAGGGAGGATTCTCTTCGGTAAGCTGGACCATCCAGCTCGTCTGCTCGCCGGTATCATACTCCTGAAATCCCGCGCGCTGAAATCCGCGGGCAAAACAGTCATTGATGCCGGTGATCTTAAACTGGTTTTCCGCGACACACATGTTGATCTTGCCGTCCCAGCGGCCGCCGCTCTGGGCGTCTTCCGCGTAGAGATAATAGTAGCGCGATGTCAGCGGTCCGACGACGAGGGTCGTGCAGGATGAGGCGTTGACATGCCACCAGCCTTCGGTGATCCAGCCTGTCTTGGCGCGATAGCCGAGCGCGACGCCGACAAGATTTTGTGTGGTGTTGCACACGCGAAAATCAGCGTGCGCCTTCTCCGGAGCCGCAAAACTGGCTGCAAGAAATATGAATAAAAAAGCCGCTAGAAAGCTGCCCAGGCGCGTCCGCCGATGCTGATCGGGGTGGAATTCAATGCCCTCACGCAATATTGCCTCCGTCCGTCTTCGAACCTCTTTTCGGCAGTTTCATGGGCATTGTCAACGCGCTAATCGTTTGAATGGCAAGTTCAGCGACGAGTGCGACAAAAGAATGATCATTGCCATGAAAGAGCAGGGCAAAGGCGGCGAAACAAGCGCGATTTCGGTTGAAAGAGCTTAACGCTGGCGGGGACGGTCAAACTGGCGGCGCGGCATGGACGGCCACACGTTCTCTGGGTCGATCGGCATATCAGGTCGATCAGCCCATCAGATTGAATCAGCCTGTTAATACGCGCGGATCTTTCGAAAGTGCGCATATTCGTTGCAAAGCGGTCCAGCCCGTGGAAAACAGGAAGTTGTCATCCCAAGCAGCGAGCACCGCGAATGCCGTTTTCACCTCTTCATCTGGTTGATGGCGATAGGGCCAGGGGCCTTCTCCTGCTTGCCGATCACGCGCGGCGCGATTTGCCTCAGGCGTATGGTTCGCTCGGTCTGCCGCCATCAGAGTTCGAGCGTCACATCGCCTATGATATCGGTGTCGAGCAGTTGACGCAGCGGCTCGCGGCGATGCTCGGCGTCCCCGCTGTCCTTGGCGGCTTCTCGCGGCTTTTGATCGATCCCAATCGCGGCGAGGACGACCCCACGCTGATCATGCGCTTGTCCGATGGCGCGGTCATTCCGGGCAACAATCCCATGCCGCCGGAGGAGCGCGCTAGGCGGATTGAAGGCTATTACCGGCCTTATCACACGGCAGTTTCACAAGCGATCGAAGCGGTGACCAAGGCGAGTGGCAAGGCGCCGCTCGTTATTTCCATCCATTCGTTCACGGCCTTCTGGAAGTCGACGCCGCGTCCCTGGCATGCCGGAATTCTCTGGGACAAGGACTGGCGCGCGGTCCGCCCGCTGATCGAAGGTCTGCGAGCCGATCCGCAACTCGTCGTAGGCGACAATGAGCCCTATGACGGAGCGCTCCGCAACGACACGATGTTCCAGCATTGCATCGTGACCGGCCTCGCTCATGCATTGATCGAAGTGCGGCAGGATCTTATCGCCGAGGAAGCAGGGGTCGAGCAATGGGCGAACCGGCTTGCGCCGATCCTTGACGCCATCAATGCCGACCCCGATATGCATATGGTCAGGCATTTCGGTTCGCGAACCGGGCCCATTGCCGGATCGCCTGATGAGATATCGAACTGAATCGAGCGGAGATCGGATCATGACCAAGCTTACGAACGAGCAACAAATGGCTTTCGAAGCCGCCGCCTTCCGCAAGTTGGTCGAGCACCTGCGCGAACGCAGTGACGTGCAGAATATCGACTTGATGAACCTTGCCGGCTTCTGCCGCAACTGCCTGTCAAATTGGTACAGGGAGGCCGCCGAGGGCGACGGTGTTTCGATGTCGAAAGAAGAATCGCGCGAGATCATTTATGGCGAGCCCTATGCGCAGTGGCAAGCCAGGAACCAGCGTGAAGCGAGCGAGGCACAAAAGGCTGCCTTCGAGACGAACAAACCCTCGCATTGAGCCAAGCCCCGGCGGGCCTTCCTCCAATTCAAATGTATCCAAGCCTACTCTTAACTTGACTCGTGACGGGCTGGTCGGGCATCGGAACCCTTCGCGCGGCCAACCGAGTCGCACAGGATTTAGGAGCGGAGTATGAGCATGGATGATCTGACAGCGCAGGGTGGTGTCGGAGGCGTAGCAGCAGCGGAACTGCGGCAGTTCATCGAGCGCATCGAACGGCTCGAAGAAGAAAAGACGACCCTTCAGGACGACATTAAGGAAGTGATGGCCGAGGCCAAGGGCCGCGGCTACGACACCAAGATCATCCGCACGATCGTGCGGCTCCGCAAGAAGGATGCCAATGAGCGCAAGGAAGAAGAGGCTATCCTCGAACTCTATATGAACGCGCTGGGCATGGAATAACGCACGAACACGATAATCCGCAGGAGGTTATCGACGGCCTCCTGCGGATTGTTACTGCTTGCTGCTCGGGGCCGTTTCGATGCTGCCCGGCTTGCAATCCGAACCGCTCCGATGTGGCGTTTAGCTTTAGGCCGGCAAGTCGAAATCGGTCGAGACTGATACTTCGCGCCAGTTTGCGATGATATCCGCATCGGATGTGTGCTTGGCCGAGATCGCGGCCAAGGTGTCGCTGCCGAGCGGCAGGCGAACCGGCGGATTTTCTGCATCGACGAATGCAACCACCACCTCAGCGAGCTTGTCGGGGTTGCCGGGCTGGTTGTGACTGATGTCCCTGGCCTTGTTGCGGACAGCTCCAGCGGTCAGGGCGTAGTCGTCAATCTCGATCGGGCTGACACTCAACGAGGTAGAATCGAGAAAGTCGGTACGGAAATATCCCGGCTCGATCGCCGTAACGTGGATGCCGAGCGGGCTCAGTTCTTCGGCAAGAGCCTCGGTCAGGCCTTCCACGGCGAATTTCGTCGAACAATAGACGCCGAAGCCCGCGCCGCTGCGATAGCCCCCGACCGAAGAGAAGTTGAGGATGCGTCCTGATCTCTGGCGGCGCATATGCGGAAGCACCGCACGGGTCACAGCCAACAGGCCGAAGACGTTGGTGCGATAAAGCGCCTCAACCTCTGCGCTGCTTGCCTCTTCCACCGCGCCAAGCAGGCCGTAGCCCGCATTGTTGACGAGCACATCGATGCGCCCGAAGCGGGCGATTGCCTCCTTAACCGCCTGATGCGCCTGCGTCTCGTCGGTAACGTCGAGGGCAACGGCGAGAAGGTTGGATCGCTCGCCGAAGCGGTCGGTAATCGCCTTGGGATTGCGTGCCGAAGCAACGACTTGGTCACCCTTGGAAAGGGCCTTTTCCACGATAAGAGCACCAAAACCACGCGATGCCCCGGTAACGAACCATGTATGCATTTGAACCTCCTGTTGTTCTAAGCTGTGGGAGATTTCTAGCGTGAAGTGGCTGTTGAGATAATCCACTGGATTCTCTTTGCGTTGATGAGTAAAATTCAACAATGCGAAGAGTTTCATCCTCGGACCTTGCGCCATTTCTGGTCCTGGCGCGGCATCGCAGTTTCCGTCGCGCCGCTGACGAGATCGGCTGCACGACATCCGCATTAAGCCACGCCCTGAAAGCGCTGGAGGCGAGGTTGGACCTCCGGCTCTTCAACCGCACGACACGCAGCGTCGCCTTGACCGAAGCCGGAGAGCGTCTGCTTGCACGGGTGGCGCCGGCGTTTCGCGATATCGACGATGCACTGGATGACCTCAATGAGCTGCGCGGCGCACCGATCGGACGGCTGCGCTTCAATACGGCGCATGTTTCGGCAAAGATGGTGCTTCTCCCCGTTGTCGCCCGTTTCCTGGAGGCTCACCCGAAGATCAGCGTCGAAATCGCCGTCGCCAACGATCTGATAGACATGGTGTCGGAGGGGTTCGATGCCGGGATTCGTTTCGGCGAGGTGATTGCGCAGGACATGATTGCGGTGCCGATCGGTCCGCGCCAGCGCACGGCCATCGTGGCGTCCCCAGCGTTTTTCGATCGCCATGCCAAGCCGACGACGCCGGAACATTTGCATAGCCTTCCCTGCGTTGGATTGCGCTTCGGCAGCGGCCGCCTTTATGCGTGGGAATTCGAGCGTGGCGGGGTCGAGTTAAGCGTCGAGGTCAATGGACCGCTCATCGTCGATGATCAGGACATAATGATCGAGGCTGCGCTTCTCGGCGTCGGCGTCGCCTATGCCTTCGAGAGCCAGGCGATCGCGCATATCGAAGCGGAGAGGCTCGTCCGCGTGCTCGAGGACTGGTGTCCCTACTATGGCGGCCTTTATCTTTACTACCCGAGCCGGAGGCAGATGCCCGCTGCGCTTCGCGCGTTCGTTGACTTCGTCAAGGCGTCGGGTACCGCGCTCAGCGCTTGAGATATTTTGCACTTAGCAGAAAGAGGGGAACCGACGCCGCCCAGAAAACGGCGCCTTCCACGGCCCTGTATGAAGCTACGCCGACAATTCCACCGAGCAGGAACGAGGCGATCGTTGCCGAATGCAGTTTCAGCCGTTGAATGGTCGCATTGCGGGCATCGGGGCTGTGGGATCGCCACAGCGTCGCAAGCCCCACGCCAATATCCGTTGCTACGCCCGAAACATGCGTTGTTCGCACCCGCCCCGTGGAAATGCGGGTTGAAGCAGCATTCTGAATGCCCATGGTGAAGCTGAGCATTCCAACGATCAGTGTTCCCCTTGTGGGACCGGACCCGTGAATATCGAGGGCGCCGACAATGAGGAGCAGGCAAGCTTCTGCCAAAAGTGTAAGCGCATAAACCTTCTGCCAGTTGTTGTGTTTGCCGAGCTGGATGAACAGGGAAGCGGCAAACGCTCCAAGGATGAAGAGCACAACGATGGAGGCGAAGGCCGTCGCGATGACAACTTGCCCGAGCGATATATGGTCGGAGATCAGCGAAACGTTGCCGGTCATGTTCGCGGAGAAATAGCCGAAGGCAAAATAGCCCGCGCTGTTCACCGCGCCAGCCACAAACGACAATATAGCTGCGAGCGTGAGGTCAATTCGAGATGTGCGATGGTCGCCCTCTTTGATCAGCATGGCCCCACCCATTGGAGATTTATAATTGTTGGCCAAGTCAATCTTGAGTCTCATTTCCAATCAAGGGCCGTATGACCGGACATTGCCGATCTAGGGCAGAACATTGATCGCCCGGGCGGCGACGATGACGAGCGTCAACAGTGAAATTGTGCTCTCCACCATCATCAGCGACTTTGCGCGGCGCGTGAGCGGCAGGACATCGGTGGGGCTGAAGGCAGTTGCCGTATTGAATCCAAGAAACAGGTAATCGAGGAACAATGGCCGCCAGTCGGTCGGTGCGAGGTCAGGCGCCGTCGCCTGCGGAAACAACCAGTCGGGCTTGGTGCTTGCACTGCTGACCCGCGCGCCTGGCCCGCCGCGATCGATTTGCCAGTACAGCAGGGAAAAGGTCAAAACATTCGTTACCCAGATCGCGAGGGACGAAGAGAGCAGCGAGACTGCACGCGTCTCCGGTGGATGAATTGTGATGATCCCAATCATATCGGCAAGTTCCGCCGCCGTGTTGGCCGCGTAGACCGCTGCAAGCAGCATGATTGCAATGCGTTCCGCTTTCACCCAAAACGCGCTGCCCGTCAGCGTGACGGCAGCCATCGGGACAAGAACCACGAGGACGACGACGTAGGAAACCCAAACCGGCATCACGTGCACATGATGGGGAAGAACTGCGAGAAGACCAAGCACGGCCAGAATGGCCAGCGCAGGTATCCATCGTGGTTCGTCACGACCGTTTGTCGACATTGCCCGCCCGCCCCCCATCGGCTCAGCAATCGTCCCTGCAGCGTAGTCTTGATATCCGGACGCCACAAGGGCGCACCCTTCGTAGGGTCAACCCAACCCGCGAAGCAGTTTGCCGAACGTGTCGATCAGTGGCATCTTCGACGCGACAAGATCCGTTCTGCAACAAAGGCAGCCCGAGAAATGCCCGTAGACGTCGACCAACTTTCAGCCATGATCTCTCATGCCGTTGCTCCAGTATTCCTGCTGGCTGCCATCGCGGCGCTGGTATCCATACTGATCAACCGTATGACGGGCGTAACCGACCGCATCAGAAGTCTCAATCAGATCGCTGACGACGATACGAGCCGCAAGTGGCTCAAGGCGGACATAGCGCGGCTGAAGCGGCGCGAAGTCCTGTTGAATCAGGCCCTGCAATTGGCCGTCATCGGCGCAATCGGCATTGCCATCCTCTTGTTGGTCGGGTTCGTGGTGGCATTCCTCGGCTATCGCCACGAGCCGGGCGCCGGCGCGCTCTTCGTCATATCGCTATGCTTGCTGGTCGGTTGCCTCGTTCGTTTCCTTCAGGATGTGCGTATCTCGCTGAGCGAACACGATCACCACCTCTGACTGTCAGGTCAGGCATCAGGGTCTGTCTGGTCGGAAGCCCGTTCCTTCGGTCCCTTCATCCGTGCCCGGTCGAGCTTGCCGAATTCAGTCATGATGCTGACGAGAACGCTGCTCGTCCAACCGAATGTGAACAAGCCGGAAATGGCAATGATCGGGCCGAGAAGGCGCCAGCGTTCCGGCAGGGTGATATTGCCTTGGCCGAGTGTCGTATAGCTCTCAAGGACGAAATAGTAGCTGTCACGCATGGAGGGAATAAACCCTCTCGCATAAATCGGAGCGGCCCAAATGAGCGTCTCGGCAAAATGCAGCGCCGAGAGCGAGGCAATCGTCGCGGCGAGCAAAAGGTTGATACGCCAGTGCGACGTGCCGCTGTTCACATGAACCCAGGCCCGGTTGAAGCGCAAGTTGATTGCCCGAATTCCGGCGCCGTGGACAAAGATGACAATAATCAGAATAACTGTGCCGACAGCAATCTCGAGAACCGGCTCAGGCGTGGAAAGGTCATTCATCGTGTCACCCATGTCTCGCGTAACCAGAGGGCCTGCAGCTGGAAGAACTATCGCAATGCAGGACAAACTAGCACGGGTGCCAGAATATCCACTGCTGTAACAGTTACGTACTTCCCACCAATGGCTGTTGCGAAGATCTTTTGGCGGTCGCCCAGGGGACTTTCAATAGTGGCGAAGGAGATACAATGATGACTTTCCTCAAAAAGGCATGCTTTGGCTGTATCGTTGCGCTTATTCCATTCGGCGCAAACGCGGAGTCTACCCAGATCGGAACACTGTCCTGCGACGTATCCAAGGGCATAGGGATGTTCGTCGTCGAAAAACAGAAGCTGACCTGTACGTTCAAACAGGAAAAGGGCGGCAGTGCCGACAATTACACCGGGTCCATTGACGAATTTGGCGTGGCGCTTGGTGAAGTCGCGGCAGGGCACCTCATTTGGGGTGTCGTCGCAGCCACCAGCGGTCTTCCCGCCGGAGCGCTCGCGGGCACATATAGCGGCGTCGGCGCGAACGCCTCCGTCGGTCCCGGTGCTGGCGCCAATATTCTCGCCGGCGGAACCGGCCGGGCCTTTTCCCTGCAACCGATATCTGTTGAAGGACAGGAAGGCATCAACTTTGCCGGAGGGGTGACGACCGTAACGCTGACACCGGCGCAGTAAAACTATTGCACTGAAAGCAAGCGGTCAGTTGCGTCGTTGATCCTGAGGGTATCGACGCAACTACGCTATTGGCCGTTCAAAGCTGGTCGTTATAGGGCCGCTTGGTCTCGCCGACCATTCTTGCGAGATGTGAGAACGACCATGGCGTATCGGCACCAGAATTGTTTGCCAGCTGCAAAAGGCGGATGGGGAAACACACGGCGTCGCGATTGGCTGGGGATAGGTGCTCGACTGCCCTGTCGTCGCCAACGGCGACGGCTTCGGCCCTGCGTAGGGCTGTGTCGATTTCGACTGCGGTCAAAAGCCCCTTGGCAACGAGGGCCCGGTTGACCGCTGCGATGGCTAGGCAAAGTCCTTCCAGTTGAAGATTGGCCGTGTTCATCTTCATTCCTTTCCTGGCGCAACGGATGATGGCCGCACCATAGTAGCGCGGAATCCAGCCGGGCGTAACATGGGATCGCCAATTCCGGATCCTCCGGAAGAATTGGCGCTTGCTCCGACGGGACGGGTTCGGATCTCTAACGAAGTCCTTCGATGTATTTCGTATGGAACCGCGTATACCCGGTCTCTGTCTCCTTCAGATGTTCTTCGATGAGCGCATGGAACTCAGGCAGCCGGTGGAAGGGAACTCCCGGATAGGAATGATGCTCGGCGTGGTAGGGCATGTTCCAGGCGAGCTTGCGCACGAACCATGTCGTCGTCGTGGTCCGGCTGTTCTCGAGCATATTGGCGACGAAGGCGCAGCGCCCATGTTCGGCGAGGAGATAAAGCCGCAGGAATGGTTGCCCTATGATTGCCGGGATAATCCAGGCGAAGAGCAGCACCGATGATTGGAACCAAAACGAGAAGCCTGCGAGGCCGACATAGGCAAGGATCATGATCTGTGCCTCGCGTCTCACCTTGTCTTGTCCCTTGGGCGGGACGTAGGGATCATCGCAGCGGCCCGAGGCGTTTCGCAAAAGAGTCTTTACATGGCTCAACCAGACAGGGAGTCCAGAAAGGTGGACGATGTATTCCCGCAACGTTTCGGGCTTTGGCGTTGCAAGCTCGGGGTCGTTATCGGGATCTTGGGTAAAGCGGTGATGGGCGAAGTGAAAATAGCGGAACCAGTCGGCCGGAAGCACGATCATGAAGCCGCATATGCGTGCCACGACATCGTTCAGCCGCTGCGTCTTGAACGGCGTTCGATGCACGGCCTCGTGCAGGAGCGTGAACAGGAAAACGATCAGGATCCCTTGGGGCAGCATGAGCAAAGGCCAGAAGGGAACGCGAGCGGCAATCAACAACCCCAGCAGGCCAATCGCGCCCCAATGCACGCCAAGCTGCACGAGGCCTGCTGCATCAGACTTGGCGGTCAGGCGATCGCGCTGCTCCTGGGTCAGCGAGGCAATGATGGTGCGGTGGTCCATGACAACCCTGTTCTTGGCATCAACGCATTCATGTTACGCACGTACAGGCGAATTTAGCGCCCGTATTTCGGCATTGTCATGTCGCATTCGCATACGACATGAGCGGCTCCTTATGAGCGGCTCATGATTTGGGATCGGGTTGGTTCCGTCAGCCTTGGCGACGCAGGAACGGCATGACCGATGGACTTGCCTCATGCATCGCCGCCGCTGCGGTTTCGACCGCCGCCGCGTCGTCCTGGTCGATGCCGGTCGCGACGACCGATACGCGGAACACGCCTTCGAGCGCGTCGTCAAACGTTGCGCCGAGAATGATGTTGGCTTCGTCGTCGACTTCCTCGCGGATGCGCGAGGCGGCGACATCGACTTCGAAGAGGGTCATGTCGCGTCCGCCCGAGATCGAGACGAGGACGCCCTTCGCACCCTTCATCGAGGCGACGTCGAGCAGCGGATTGGCGATGGCAGCCTCCGCGGCGGTCTTGGCCCGTTCCTCGCCCGTTGCTTCGCCCGTGCCCATCATGGCGCGGCCCATATCGCGCATCACGGAACGCACGTCGGCGAAATCAAGATTGATGAGGCCTTCGCGCACCATCAGGTCAGTGATGCAGGCGACGCCCGAATAAAGCACGCGGTCGGCCATGGCGAAAGCGTCAGCAAACGTGGTCGAGGCGTTCGCCACGCGGAAAAGGTTCTGGTTGGGAATAACGATGACCGTGTCGGCGCTGGCGCGAAGCTCCTTCATCCCCTCTTCGGCCATCCGCATGCGCCTTGTGCCCTCGAAGGTGAAGGGCTTGGTGACCACAGCAACCGTCAGGATGCCGGCAGCACGAGCCGCCCTGGCGATAACCGGCGCTGCACCGGTTCCCGTACCGCCGCCCATGCCGGCGGTCACGAAGCACATATGGGTGCCGGAAAGGTAGTCCATGATTTCGTCGATGCATTCCTCGGCGGCGGCGCGGCCGATCTCCGGGGCGGAGCCGGCGCCCAGTCCTTGCGTGACATGCGCACCGAGCTGGATCAGGCGCTCGGCCTTGGACATTGTCAGGGCTTGCGCGTCGGTATTGGCGACGATGAAGTCCGTTCCCTCGAGCTTCTCGCGGATCATGTTGTTGACCGCGTTACCACCACCTCCACCGACACCGAACACGGTGATGTTGGGTTTCATCTCGGAAATTTCCGGCTTTCTGAGGTTGATGGACATCCTGGTTCCTTCGTGTGCTGATCTGCCCGCCGCACATTCAATTGCGGCTTTGAATTCCGGCAGGGCGGCGAATCAAAAAATCATGCTCCGGAACATGTGCAAAGAATCAGACACGGCGATTCGGCGCAACCCCGATGCACGTCTTATCGGGGTCGCCGCGCGCTTCAGCGCGAAAACGGCAGGATTTTACGCAGGCGCGGATCACGCAGGTAAAGCCCGCCCCAAAGAATGAGGCCGAGATAGACCCCGAAGAGCAGGTGGCTGAAGAGGGGGTTACCGACCCGAACCTGCGTCGCGATTGCGCCGCCCATATAGCCGGTGAGCAGGATCGCGCCGAGAACGGAGGTTTGCGGAACGGCGTAAAGAATCGTGCAAATCAGGCCGAGGATGCCGAGGCCGCGGTCAAAGCCAACACTTGTCGGAAGCCCGAGTTCAGCACAGGTCTGGATGACGACATCGAGCGGAATGAGCTTGATGCCACTGTCGAAGAGCATGAAGAGGATGATCAGACCGCTCATGACGCGGCCGGCCCAAACGGCCGTGTTCGATACGGGAGCGGTTTCAACAATTGTTTGCATGTGGTTATCGCCTCGCAGGTTGGTGTTCCCGCCAAGGACGTTCGCCAGGGCAAGCCTCCGACAGCCCTGCAAAAATTTTGTGCGGCTATTTCGCGGCTGGAGTAATTCGCCAGATCGTATTGCCGACATCATCTGCCACAAGCAGTGCTCCGGCCTTGTCGACCGCAACGCCCACGGGCCTGCCCATCGCCTTATCCTCTGCATTGATGAAGCCGGTCAGCACGTCCTTCGGCGGTCCCTGAGGCTTTCCGTCCTTGAACGGCACGAAGATCACCTTGTAGCCGCTGCGCGGCTTGCGGTTCCACGAGCCGTGCTGGCCAATGAAGGCACCGTTCCTGTACTCGGGTCCGAGCAATGAGGCGGTGTAGAAAGTCAGGCCCAGAGATGCCGTATGGGCGCCAAGCGCATAATCCGGCTTGATCGCCTTGCTCACAAGATCAGGATTTTGCGGCTTTACGCGGGTATCGACATGCTGGCCGAAATAACTGTAGGGCCAGCCGTAGAACGCGCCATCCTTGACCGAGGTCATGTAGTCCGGCACGAGATCATTGCCGAGCTCGTCGCGTTCATTGACGACGACCCACAGCCTGCCGTCATCCGGATTCCACGAAAGGCCGTTGGGATTGCGCAGTCCGGACGCAAAGAGCCGGCTCTGCCTGCTGGCGAGATCGATTTCGAACACCGCCGCCCGATTTTGCTCTGCCGGTATGCCGTTCTCGCCGACATTGCTGTTCGAGCCGACAGTGGCATAGAGCTTCTTGCCGTCGGGGCTCGCAATAATATCCTTGGTCCAATGATGGTTGATCGGCCCGCCTGGCAGATCGACGATCTTTTCTTGTTCGGCCTTGATCGTGGTTTCACCGTCCTTGTAAGGAAAAGCGACGATCGCATCGGTGTTGGCAATGTAGAGCTTGCCGCCTGAAAGCGTCATGCCGAAGGGCGAATTCAAGCCTTCGAGGAAAGTCTCCCTGGTATCAGCCACACCGTCGTGGTTGGTATCGCGCAAGAGGATGATCCGGTTCGGTGTTTCAACGCCCGCTCCGGCCCGCTTCATGAAAAAGCCCATGATCCACTTCTTGATGCTGAACCCTTCATCATGGGCCGGAGGCGTGTTGGTCTCGGCAACGAGCACATCGCCATTGGGAAGAACGTGAAGCCAGCGTGGATGGTCGAGGCCGCTGGCAAAAGCGCCGACCTTCAACCCCGAAGCGGCCTGGGGCGCCGTCCCTTGCGGCCAGGGATCGGTCTTTGCAACATTAATCGTCGGAACGAGTGCGGTATCGGGTTCCGGCAATGCGGGATCGGGCCCATAGCCCACGGCGTAATTTCCGCTCGTCTGGGCAAGCGCTCCAGCGCTCGCGACCATCGCCGCCATAAAAATTCCAGAGAGTAGCTGCCGTGATTGCTTCATGTTCTTTCCCTGCCAGACGAGCGCTGCCGCGCGAGCGAACCTAGCACAGTAACGCGGAACAAGCGTTTCGGTTCGGTGAGGGAACCGATCACCAATTCGTGGCATTTACTCACAACTTCACCCGAAGGCGCGGAGGTAAAAGCAATGGCCCAGACTGCTCGATCCAATAAGGGCAAGCAAACGGCGGAACGGCAGCGGACGATCCAGAAGCGGGCCGATACGAAGGCCGAAAAATCCGGTTCGGGGCAAGAAAAAAAGATACCGCAGACAGGAGCGCGCGCCTATCCAGCCCCGCCGTTTCCAAAACAGCATCTGTCAAAACCGGGAACGGAGTCCATGCTCAAACCCGAGCCGATGTACGACGCGCCCTATTATCTCGGTTCACGCAAGCTCGAAGGAAAGGCAGCCCTGATCAGCGGCGGCGATTCAGGTATAGGGCGGGCCGTTGCGGTGTTGTTTGCGCGCGAGGGCGCAGATGTCGCCATCATCCATGTTGATGAGCCCACCGACGCCGAAAAGACCAAGGCGCTGGTCGAGAAGGAAGGCGGGAAATGCCTGGTGATGGCCGGCGACGTTCGAGACCGGAAATTCTGCGAGGATGCGGTCGAGCAAACCGTGAAGGCATTCGGTGCGCTCGACGTTCTGGTCAACAATGCAGCGTTTCAACTCCACACCGACGCGTTCGACGAACTCACGGAGGAGCACTTCGACGAGACGATCCGCACCAACCTCTATGGCTATTTCTTCCTCGCGCAAGCTGCGGCCCGCAAGATGAAGCCGGGATCGGCAATCGTGAATACCGGCTCGGTGACCGGGATCAGAGGCAGCAAGAACCTCCTCGATTATTCGATGACCAAGGGCGGTATTCACGCCTTTACGCGGGCGCTTTCTGGGAATTTGCTGTCCAAGGGCATCAGGGTGAATGCGGTGGCGCCGGGCCCGGTCTGGACGCCGCTCAATCCTGCCGACAAGGAAGCGGCCGACGTTTCGAAATTCGGAAGCGACACGCCGATGATGCGGCCGGCCCAACCCGAGGAAATTGCCCCCGCCTATGTCTTTCTCGCCTCGCCGCACTGTTCAAGCTACATCACCGGCGAGATACTGCCGATCATAGGCGGTTATTAAGATCGGCCATTGCTGGTGCGGATTTCGAGAACCTGAACCGCATCGGGAAGCTCGATCAGGTAATCCTTGTCGCGTGGAAGGTGGTGAATGCTGTTTGGATCGCTGCCGGTAAACCGAGACATCGCTTCAATGCTTTCCCAATAGGAAATCGTCATGAATTCGGTTTCTTGCTCGCGATCCTCGCGCAGTGTCTGCACCCACAGCGCCTTTTCGATAAGCGGTCTGATCCCTTCCTCGAAGTTATAGGCCTCGTACTCATCGGCAATGTGCGGCAGCGTGCGGCCACGCCAGATACGCGCAATCTTCGCCTTTTCCATGATTGAATCCTCTCAGTCTCGCCCGAATTCCTTGCGAAGCTCGCCCTTGGCTTGCTCCAGGATGTGCTTTTGCGCCTCGGGGAGGTTCTTGCCGGCGCGGTTGATGTAAAAGGTCAGCATCGACATGGCAGAACGGTAGGGGCTCGATTTCCTGCGGTCCGATTGTTCCGCTGATAGCTTTAGCGAATGCGCAATCTTTCGCGGGTCCTTCTGTTCGAAAACATTCGCTTCAAGATCCAGCGCATCGCTATGCTCCGTGACATCTTGCGACCATTTCTTCTTGGCTGTCCTGGCCATTGCAGTACTCCTGCCTGTTGCGCTGGAGATTTAACCGGAGATGGCAGGATTGGTTCCCAATGACGTGGAACCACGCAATTCTTTCACGCGTTAGGGCGCCATGGACAGGTACATCACCGACGGTGAGACGCCGGACGCACACTCGCTATCCGAGCTAAAGGCGGAAGCCGACCACTGCAGGCGCTGCGATCTCTACAAGTATGCGACCCAGACTGTCTTCGGGGAAGGTCCCTCGCGTGCCAAGATCGTGCTTGTTGGCGAACAGCCCGGCGACAAGGAGGATCTTGCGGGCCGGCCTTTCGTCGGGCCAGCAGGTCTGGTTCTCGATGAATGCCTTGAGGAAGCAGCCGTCGACCGCGATCAATGCTACGTCACCAATGCCGTCAAACATTTCAAATTCGAGCAGCGCGGCAAGCGGCGCCTGCATTCCAAGCCTAACGGCGGCGAGATCGAAGCCTGCTCCTGGTGGCTCAGAAATGAACTGCGGCTGATCCATCCGAAAATAGTGGTCGCGCTCGGCGGCACCGCGGCATCGGCACTACTCGGCAGTTCGGTGCGTGTCATGCGCGATCGCGGCAAGGTCGTTGAAACGACCATATTTCCGCCGGTGCTTGTAACCATCCATCCGTCCTATATCCTGCGAATTCGCGATCGGGCCGATGCTGCGGCCGAGAAAAAGGCGTTCATCAAGGACCTCTCGGCAATCAAGGCGCTTGCTACCTGATGCAACTATCTGTTCCGGTCGGGCGGGATTCGGGTTAGTTGTATTCCCGTGCCGTGATTGATTCAGGTAAGCATGGATTCTTCGAAGCGAGCAGACGCAATTCTCCACAACCTTCTGTCGCTGCAGACGGAAAGCCTCGCCTTGGTCGCCGTTTATGACGAAGACGACGTGCTGCGCTACGCAAACAAGAGTTTTCGCGCCGCCTATCACCTTACCCCTGACGAGCAGTTGAGCTGGGGCGATATCATGCGGCGCAACTTCCTCGCCGGCGTCGGGACTGTTTTGAAGACGGCCGACTTCGAAGAATGGTTGCGCTCGACCCAGTCACGCCGCGGCAAGACCGCCTTCCGCTCGTTCGAAACAGATCTCGCCGACGGTCGATGGCTGTGGATGACCGAGACAGTGCAATCGAACGGCTGGATGCTGTGCATTGCCAGCGACATTACCCCGCTGCGCGCCGACGACCGCTGGCTTCGCCAGGATCGTGATCTGGCGTTGCGCGCCTCGCAAACCGACGAACTCACCGGGATCGCCAACCGGCGCTTCATAATGACAAGGCTTGAGGCGCTTGCGAGCAAGACACCGGTGCCTGGTATTGATATTGGCTGTATCGCGGTGCTCGATATCGATTATTTCAAATCGATCAACGACCGCTACGGCCATCAGTCGGGCGATGTGGTCCTGCTCGATTTTGCCCGGCATGGGCACTCGTTCGTCAGGCGACTTGATTGTTTCGGCCGGATCGGCGGCGAAGAGTTCATGTTCATTCTGCCGGACACCAATATTGAAAATGGCCTGGCGATCCTGGAACGCGTGTTCAGCAAGATTCGCACCTCGAGGCCGCTTCCGTCATATCCGGAGGTTTCCTATACGTGCTCGGCAGGTATGACGGCACTGAAGCCGGGCGACACTGCCCAGGATGCATTCGCGCGAGCCGACAAAGGGCTATATCAGGCCAAGCTTGACGGGCGGGACCGTATCGTCGCGGTCTGAGGGCGGCAGTTCTACCGTTCGTCAGGAGATCCGAAAATGGCAGCCGTCGCCCAAGCCCGCTCCAACCTGTCGAGCGTTTCGAACGCTATCTCCATCCGCCGCATGTTCTCAGGGTCGCCGGCCACCATCTGGTGATATTTTTCGGTGATTTCCGTCAGGTCGGCACACAGATCCTGCGCCTTTTGTGTCAGGCGCACCCGGATCGTGCGGCGATCGCGCGGCAATGGAATGCGCTCGACATAGCCACACTCGCCGAGCTGCTTCAGGTAATAGGAAAGGTTGGTGCCGCCATAGGGCCCGCGATCCATGAGCTGGCCGACGGAAAGTTCGTCATTCCCGATCGTCAGGAGCAGCATCGCATGGGCAGGACCGATTTCGCGCACGCCGAGGCGGGACATCTCAGCCTGCAGGAATGTGGCGAAGCGGCGATTTGCCCGCTCCAGCGTCCGGCCCAATTCGAAGTGGGTGAATGCGGAAGAAGACGAAGGCGTGCGTTTGCGTCGTGGTGCGTCTACCGCGTCAACGCCGTCCTCGCCTTCCTTGGCCGGGTCGGCTTCGACGAGATTGTGCAGCAAATGCGAGATCATTAGGTGCTCCTGAAACCAGTGTACCACGCGGTGGAAACGGTAATTCGCATGTGCGAAGGGGGAAATTACAGGGCGTAGGTTAACAGAAAAGAGCGAGGACTAGAAGGCATAAATAGTACTAAAGGATTAGTTGATGTGGAAACGGTCCTCTGCGACGCTCTCCTCGTGGGAGGAATAAAAATAGTTGGCAAACTGGTTGAACGTTCTGCGGGAGAAGAACGAATTGGCCACCGTGTTGGGAAAGAAAATTCCCAGGATGCTCGCGCACGAATCACTTTCGCTCGAACAGATGTCGGAACTCTACAAGTTCCTTGAAAGCCATGCGCACAGCATGGAGGAAATCCGGTCGGAGATGGAAGGCGAAGACCTGCCCGAATCCTATTATCAGGTGGCTGAGGACCTTGATCTCATCTTCACCGACCTCGCGGCGTCGGCTGCGGAGCGGCTGCGCGACATGCGTGCCGGTCCGACAGGCCCTTGCACCGGTTGACGATCGATGCTGGACTGGGCGTTCATCGGGTCTTGCAGGACTGAACAATGAAGCATTCGGATATCAGGACGACGTCGCTGCCTTCTGGCGAGAAGGTACCTGTGCTCGGCCAGGGCACCTGGTTCATGGGCGAGGATAGGCGCCAGGCGCAAAGAGAGGTGGAGGCGCTTCGCCTCGGCATCGATCTTGGCATGACGCTGATCGACACTGCGGAAATGTATGGCGATGGCGGCGCGGAGGAAATCGTTGGCGAGGCGATCGCCGGACGGCGCGACGAGGTATTCATCGTCAGCAAGGTGCTGCCGTCCAATGCTTCGCGCAAGGGAACGATTGCCGCTTGCGAGCGTAGCCTGAAGCGGCTGAAATGCGAGACGATCGATCTTTATCTTCTGCACTGGCGCGGCGGATACCAGCGGCAGGACACAGTGGCAGCCTTCGAGGAACTGATTGAGACGGGTAAGATTCGCGCGTGGGGCGTCAGCAATTTCGACACGGACGACATGGAAGAACTCTTCGATGTTTGCGGCGGAAACGCCGTCGCCGCCGATCAGGTGCTTTACAATCTGACGCGGCGCGGCATCGAATTCGATCTTCTGCCATTTTGCCAAAACCGAACGATCCCGGTCATGGCCTACTCCCCCATCGAGCAGGGCCGCATGTTGGGGCATCCCGCGCTTGCCACGATTGCCAAGGCGTATGAGACGACGCCGGCGGTCGTGGCGCTTGCCTTTGTCATCAATCAGGAAGGCGTTATCGCCATTCCGAAGTCCAGCACGCCGCAGCACATCCGCGACAACCGCAAGGCTCTGGACCTCAAGCTCTCGCCAGAGCATCTCGCAGTTCTGGAAAGCGCATTCCCGCGGCCGCAGCGCAAGCAGCGGCTTGCCATGCTCTAAATCTCTCCCGATACGTCGCGGCGTTGCCGGTCGAGCTCTTCGCTGTATCGACGCAGCAAGTGGCTTTCCGTCAGGAGACCGATAACGCGCCGCTCGACGAGATCGTTGACGACAGCAAGCGCTTCGCTCTCCGTCTTGTCGAAAATCGCTGCCGCCTGCTTGGCGTTCATCTGCGGCTGCAGATATTCGTTGCGGTATTTGATGAGGCCGGCAATCGGCAGGTCCTCGTCGGCATTCTCGGTCAGGCCCGCATGCGCCTCGGGCACGAGGACCATGCCGGCATATTTGCCGGTGTCATCGACGATGATGACCCGTTGCGTCGAACCCAAGGGAAAGTCGCGGCAGAATGCGCGAATGGTCTGCTCGATCGGCGCGGTGCGAACATCGGATCGCATGAGCTTGTTGACCGTGAGATTGCGAATCCAGCCGACGTCATGGGCGCTGCGAATGCTCTCTCCACGCAGGTGGAAACGCCAGGTCGCAAAGGAGTAGCCGAACGTATGGCGTACCGTCAGCGAAGCTGCGGTCACTGCGGCGAGAACGAGGACCGTTATCGGAAAGTCGCCGGTAATCTCGAGGGCGAGGAACGTCATCGTCAGGGGACCGCCAATAACCGAGACGGCGAGCGCACTCATTCCGACGACCGCGTAGATCACCGGCGTCAGCGTGGCGTGCGCAAAAATATAGGGCGCCGAATAAGCAAAGAGCTTGCCGAGCAAGGCTCCCATGAACAGCGAGCCGAAGAAAAGCCCGCCTCTGAACCCCGATCCGATGGAGATTGCGGAAGCCAGCGATTTGAGCAACAGCAGGCCGACCAATGCGGCAATCGTCGTGGTCGTGTCGAGATTAAGGTGCAGCGCGCCATGTCCGCCCGACAGGACCTGCGGCGTGACGAGGGCGAGGAGGCCGACGATGGCGCCGCCGAGGAGGGGCCGGAGCGCTGGTGGAATGAAGCTCTTGCGCGCCATTTCCTCGACGAAAGAGACGCCTTTCATCAGGAGAATGCCGGCGAGTGCGCAGAAGATGCCGAGTAGCATGGCTGGCAAGTAGTCTGCCGGTACGACCGCGCCGAAATGGCCGATGTCGATGACAAAATTGTCACCGGACAAGGCCCTGGCAACGACATTGGCGATCAGCGCCGAGACGATGACGGGGGCAAGGCTGAGGATGGTATAGGAGCCGATGATCAATTCGAAGGCGTAGAACGAGCCGGTGAGCGGCGCATTGAACGCTGCCGCAATCGCTCCCGCCGCGCCGCAGCCGACAAGAATGCGCAGATCCGACCGGCGCAGCTTCAGCGAAAGGCCGATCTTCGACGCAAGCCCGGAGGCAAGCTGTGTGTAGCCGGCTTCGAGCCCCACCGATGCACCGAAGCCGTTCGAGATCAAATTCTGTGCGGCAACGATCAGGCTGTCATTGAGCGACAGCCTGCCGCCATGCAGCGCATTCGCTTCGATGGGATCGACCATGGGCCGCTTGCGGTAGCGCGTGAGAACGAGCAGCACGAGGCCCATGAGAGCGCCGCCGAAAATCGGCGCGATGAACAAAGTGGTCGTATTGGTCGTGATGATCGTCGAAAGGCGCTCGCCGGCCTCGAGACCAAAAATCATCTGGTGCATGCCCTGGGCGATCATGCTCATGGCCGTGACCGTCCAACCCGAAACAACACCGACGACAGCGGCTGCAAGGACGAGGCCAAGTTCGGTGCTGCGTGCGAAGGCCCGCAGCCGGCTCGGCGCAAGGAAAATCGAGAACACGCCCAATCGGCGCAGTGCCAGCTTGCGATAAAGTGGACGTAAACCCATGAGCGGACCGTGTTGGCGTGACCCTCCCGGAAGGCGGGAGGGCGTGCGATGTGCGTGTTGCGAAGCGGGTTATACATCCATTGTGTCAATGAGTTGGCACAAAACGCCGGGAATTGGTAGTGCTCAACCTTTGGTGATGTGATTCATGCAATAAGAGCCGGCCGCATTGTTGCAGCCGGCTCAACGGATATCCGGTATTTGGGTTTAGTTGCCTTAAGCCCGGGCGAAGAGGCGCGCCGCCGGTTCCCGATGCGAAAGATTGGGTCGCAATGCTTGCCGGGCGCCCTCGAAGGCATTCCAGTCGGCAATGTCGGGCAAGGCCGGAATTGTGACGAGTTCGCCCTGGTCGAGGCCGGCCAAGGACGCATCGACCATGTCGGCCGCGGTCATGACAATGGCACTCGGCAGGTTTTCAACCGGCCGGCCGGCGTTCGCCCAAAACTCCGTGCTCGTGGCGCCGGGCAACACGGCCTGGATACGGATGCCCTTGTCGTTGAGTTCGTGATGCAGAGACTGGCTGAAGGCAAGCACGAAAGCCTTGGTCGCGCCGTAAACGCCGTTGAGCGCTTCCGGGGCAATGGCGACGATCGAGGCGATATTGATAATCGTGCCGCTGCCGCGTGCGACGAACTTGGGTGCTGCGGCCTCCGTCAGCCGTGTCAATGCAACGACATTGAGCTTGATCATGGCGTCCATTTCCGCCGGATCGGATTCGAGCAATGGTGCCGTTGCGCCGACACCCGCATTGTTGACGAGCATGGTTATGCTCGCATCGCTGGCAAGAATGGCTCCGACCTTCGCAATTCCGCTGTCGTCGCCAAGATCGGCGGCAACCACTTCGACGCTCCGCCCCGTTTCGGTGGTCAGGCGCGAAGCAAGGCTTGTCATCCTGTCGCGATTGCGTGCGACGAGAATGAGGTCATAGCCGCGACGTGCAAGCCTGTCCGCATATACAGCGCCGATGCCCGATGATGCGCCGGTAATCAGCGCCGTGCCCTTGTCTGATTGAATGGTCATGTCCTGGTTCCTTCCATGTCTGGATGACGACTGGAGGAAGAATACAACCGAATGGCCACGGCCTAAATGTCATATAAGCCACGTTTTAGGACATTGCTGTTAGGTGGCAGAATTAGCCGGTGTCCGCCCTTTCTTTGTTCCGGCCAGAACGTTGGCGACCACGGCGGCAAAAACGATCGAGCCGCCGATAACCGTGCTTCTGCTCGGAACCTCGTTAAATACCAGCCAGATCCAGAAAGGTGCGAGAGGCGCATCGAGCGAGCCGATGAGGGCGGTTTCTATTGGTGGAAGCCATTTTGCGCCAAGCGTGAAGCAGGCAAGCCCGACGGCTGAAACGAGGATGCCGAACATGGCAATGAGGAGGAGGTCGTGTGCGGAGACCGACAGGGGATTGCCAAGCGGCCAACAGATAAGCGAGCTCAGGAGGGCCGAGACGCAGGCGGCAGGCATGACCGAGATTTCAGGAGACCGGCGCACGATGACCATCAGCACGCCCATGCAGAGCGTCATGCCGAATGCCAGAAGGTCACCGAACAGGCTGCCCTCCGTTCCGAGCCCGACCATGATGATGACGCCGCCCATCGCCGCGATGCTTGCGACGATCGCGCGCAGGGTCGAGCGCTCGCCCATGGCCAGCCAGGCAATGACGGCGGCGACGAAAGGGATTGTCGCATAAATGACCGCGACATGCGCCACGGTCGTCTCCTTGAGCGCGGTTATGAAAAACACCATGCCCAGCGACGAGACCGCTACGAAAAGCCAGCCCGGACGACCCATATGGCGGAAGCTCTTCCAGGCGATCCCACCTTCAAAAAGCATCATGGCAACGGCAATGCCGATCGAGCCGAAAATGCCCCGCCAGGCAAGGATCGTCCAGCTGTCGAGCGGGATCGCGCGCGGGAACAACCCGGCAAGGCTCCAGGCCACTGCGGATGCAGTAACGAGGATCAATCCCAGTCGATATTCCGCTACCTTGTTCACGCACGCCCCGGTTGTCTTTTGCCCTTGCGCGTACTAGTGGCGCGTTCGCATAAAATGACAAGACATATTGGAAGCCCGTCCACGGTCTCCTGACAGGGCGGCCCGGACGAGCGTCGGGCTGGTCTTGATTGGAGCGCACTCCTCCCGCATAAATGCGGGCAAGCAGTCCAGGGAGAGGATGCCATTCCGCTCCGTCAATCCGAAACATCCAGGAAATCGATCATGTCAAATGCCATCGTCCCAACCTCCGGCGTCCTTCTCGGACGAGCCAAAATTCCTGGCTACGACCATCCTCGGATCGTCACAATCAGAGATGGCATTGTCTATGACATCACCGACAAGGCTGGCCCGACCGTGCGCGACATATGCGAGATGGCCGAACCTGCAAGCTATGTTACCGGCGTGGAAGGTACGAGGATCGGCGTCGTCGATGCCGTCCTTGCCAATAGCTGGTCCGGCACGTTCGATCCGGCCGACCCGGCATTGCTGTCGCCCATCGATCTGCAAGCGGTCAAGGCGTCCGGTGTAACGTTTGTCGCCTCGCTGCTCGAGCGTGTTATCGAAGAGCAGGCGAAGGGCGACAAGACCAGGGCGGACTCGCTGCGCGAGGAGGTGCTTGGCCTTATTGGCGCGGATCTGTCGCAAATCGTGCCGGGCTCGCCCGCCGCGATGCAGGTGAAGGAGGCGCTGATTGCACGCGGAGTCTGGAGTCAGTATCTCGAGGTCGGCATCGGGCCGGATGCGGAGATTTTCACCAAGGGGCAGCCCATGTCGACGGTCGGCTTCGGTGCGGACGTCGGCCTCCATCCAATCTCAAGTTGGAACAACCCCGAGCCGGAGATCGTGCTCGTGGTTGCCAGCAACGGCCAGATCGTCGGTGCGACGCTGGGCAATGACGTGAACCTGCGCGATGTCGAAGGTCGGTCCGCGCTGCTTCTCGGCAAGGCCAAGGACAACAATGCGTCAGGCTCTGTCGGACCTTTCGTACGGCTCTTCGATGGCGAGTTCACGCTCGAGACGGTCAAAGCCGCCGAACTCAGCATGCGGGTCGAGGGCGAGGATGGCTTCGTGCTCGACGGGCATTCCAACATGGCGAAGATTTCGCGTAAGCCAGAATCGTTGGTTGAGGCGACGATCGGTCGGCACCATCAGTATCCGGATGGCCTCGTCCTCTTCCTCGGCACCATGTTCGCTCCGGTCAAGGACCGCGACGGCCCGGGCAAGGGCTTCACCCATAAGCTCGGCGATATCGTCTCGATATCCACGCCTTCGCTTGGGACATTGTCCAACCGGGTGCGGCTCTCGACCGAGTGTGCCCCGTGGACCTATGGGGCAAGCCATCTGCTGCGCGATCTCGCCAGGGCGGAACTCCTTTAGCGCTAGGTCCAGAAGTATCGGACGATGTGAAAGAAGACCGGCGCGGCGAAGACGAGGCTGTCCGCGCGGTCGAGCATGCCGCCATGGCCCTCGATCATGTGGCCCCAATCCTTGACGCCGCGATCCCGCTTGATCGCGGAGGCGACGAGCCCGCCGAAGAAGCCCATGATGCAGGCAAGAGCAGCCATCAGCCCGGCCTGGACCGGCGTGAACGGGGTCAGCCAGTAGAGCGCCGCCCCAAGCAGCGAAGCGCTGGCTATGCCGCCGATGAGCCCTTCCCAGGTCTTCGAAGGCGAAACCTTCGGCGCGACCTTGTGCCGGCCGAAGAGCTTGCCGAACACATATTGCAGGACGTCGCTGCCTTGCACCGTGGCTATCAGGAAGGCGATGAGCAGCAATCCCTTACCGGCAAAGCCGGGTATCGACAGCGTGAGCAGGGCTGGAACATGGCTGATGCAATAGACCGATAGCATAATGCCCCATTGCTGTTCGCTGACACGTTCTAGAAAGCGCGCGGTGTCGCCCGAAATTGCCGTCAGGGCAGGCATGGCGAGGAAGCAGTAGACCGGCACGAAGATTGCAAACAGGCCGTACCACTCGATCCACAGCAGATAATACTGAACGGGGATGATCACGAGGAACATGCCGATCAGGATCCAGTGATCCCCGCGCCGCGTGTGGGTGAGCGTCACATATTCGCGCAAGGCAGCGAAGGACACGAAGGCAAAGAGGAGGATGACACCGCCCTTGCCGAAAAAGAAGGCGACGGAGATCGCGCCCACCATGATCCACCACGCCTTGATGCGCGAGTTGAGATTGGCCAGGGCGTCCGGCAGCACGTCACCTTTCCGCCGGCTTTTCCAGGAGAGGGCGGTGGCAATGGCGCTTGCGCCAGTGAGGACGGCAAGTAGGCCGAGAAACAGCCAGGCTGCTTCAACCATGATCGAGAGCCCTCTGCTGTTCGGGACTAAGCGCCAGAAGCGCATCGCGGGCACGCGCCAGGAAGGCGTGGCGATCCTCGTCTGGCTCCAATTGAACGGGCGTGCCGAAAACAACGCGGCACAATAGAGGGACCGGTAGAAACGCGCCCTTTGGCAGCACGCGGGACATATTCTCGATCCAGCATGGGACAAGCTCAACGTCGGGGCGAGCCAGGGCAAGATTGTAGATGCCAGAGCGGAAGCGCAGCAGCGGTTCCTCGGTCATGTTGCGCGTGCCTTCGGGAAAGATGATCAGGGAGTGTCCATGGGCGAGGGCATCCAGCATGATGACCATCGGTTCTTCGGCCCGCTCCACCCAATTGCGCTCGACCAGCACCGTATTGAGAAGATCGCGGGCAAGGATGTGGCGGATGCGGTTCTTGCGCCAATAATCTGCGCCCGCGACGGCGCGCGTCCGCGCGCGCTCCTTCGACGGGAGGCACGTCGAAAGCAGAATGAAATCGCCGTGGCTGGCATGGTTGGCGAAATAGATGCGCTGCCGCCCCGAGGGTGCGCAGCCCTGCCAGATGGGCCGCACGCCGGTAATCGCGCGCGACAGGCCGGCAAGGACCATGGCGGCGCCGCGCCGCATGACATGCTTACCGAACGTCTCCCCAGGTTTATCCACGCTTATGCCGTCCACAAACTATAGGCCGTTGCGGAAGCAAAGAGGGCAAGGAAGACCGCGAAAGCCAGATGAAGGCGCATCAGCAAGCGGTTGGTGCCGGCAATGCGGGCGCTGAGCGGCCGGCTCGTCTTTGGGCATTTGCGCAAGCGCATGCGCTCGAGCAGCTTGTCGGCCGCACGACAGCCCGCCGTTTCGTCTTCATGGGAGGCAATGAAATGGAAAAGCGCCGCGTCGAAGCGCAGATAGATGGCAAGGAACAGCGTCGTCAGCCCCCCGACTATGAGGAGTGGCCATAGCCAACTGAAAAGCTTGCCCCCGGCGTCTCCCGCAACGGAGGATGCCACCAATAGAATGCAGGTCAAAAACCCATATGTATGGGCCCTGCGCGTCAAACGGGCCGCGAAGGTTTCCGCGTCTTCATCCATGCCGTTCCCCTGTTGCTTCCGTCACGATCATATCGTCGCTCAGGTGTATTGGCCTGCCCCCCGTCTTTATAAGGTGTATCGCCTGTTCTGCGTTAACAGCGTGCCCATGGCGCAAAAGCCAGGTCGCCACTGCCGCTGCGCTGCGCTGAAAGCCGAGCGCGCAACAGACGAGCACGGGACCTTTCATCTGCGCATTTTCGATGGCTTCCGAAGCTTTTTCAAGATCGTCGGGCGGTACCGGGACGAGATCGAGCGCCGGGAAAGTTCGCCAGGCAATTTCGACGCCGGACGGTCTTGCAAGTTCGCTGGTCAAATCGATCACACTGGCAAAAGCCGAAAGCTCGGCACGTTTCGGCAGCCGGCCGAGGTGGACGTTGTCAAGAATCTGCACGGAGGAGGGCAGCTTGCGGGTCCATAGGGAGATGTTGATTTTTACGCCAAGCCGATAGGGCGCAAGGAGCCACAGGCTGGCCAGCGATACTGTTCCATCTTGACGTTTCTGGAAGACCCTGGGCCCTGCGCCTAGATAGGCGAGGGCGACAAGGCCGAACGCCAGGGCCGGCCAAAGCAAGATGAGGTTAATGATCGATCTTGCTGCTTCAACCACAACAAGGAGAAGAAGCGCGAGACTGGCGGCGGCATAGTAGCTGCCGATACGCTTATGCTTGCCGTTCGGACTGAGAACAAAATCCCCCAGCGGCGACCGCTCCCCGGCGGGAAATAGCCACAAGGCAAAGAACCCAAGGAGGGCGCCGGTTGGTATGTCTATGAAATGGTGCTGGTAGGTCGTGAGCACGGAAACTCCGATCAGCAGGCACCACAGGTGCCATAGCCACAGTACCGCGCCTGCGAGCCGGTGCCGCCAGTGTTCCCAGATGATGATGAGCAAGGCAATGTGCAGGGACGGCGCCTGGTTGAACGGCTTGTCGAAGCCCCCGAGCAAATCGAAGAGGAAGCCCGGCGCTCCGCTCGTCAGGGGTTTTGCAAAAATGAAGGTCAGGGGAAAGGCGACGAAGCAGGCAACGGCGATCATCTGCGCTGTGAGATAACGTCTTGCCAGGCGGTCCACCTCTGCTGGGGTGTCGTTGAGGAACAGGGACAGACCGTAAAAGGCGTTGATCGACCAATAGGGAAAAATCGTCCAGGCGAGGAAAGGAATGTCATGTTCCCAGCTGAAGGTTATGTGCGCAACGTGCAGCCGTTGCGCGGCGAGCCAGTTGGCCGTGCCATAGGTGAGATAGAAGAAGGGTGCGAGAAAGGCGAGCCATAGGATGGCGCGCTTGGCCACCGGCCCTTCAAGACGCCATTTGCCAATCGGTGAAACGCTCGCCGCCGTCATTTACGCTCGGCGACCGACACTGTGAAAATGCCCCAGCGGTCGATGCGCTGCTCGATTTTCTTGAACCCTGCGGCAGCGACCAGCTGGTCCATCTCGGCCTGCGTACGCCGGCGCATGATCCAGGCTTCCCCGCCGCGGTGCGATGTCAGAGCGCGTGCGATCATTTCGAGCTGCGGATGCCAGGGCTGGTTGGTGTAGATCAACAGGCTGCCGGTTTGCATCGCCCGGGCGAGGCCATCGAGCGAGCGGCGGATCATGCCGTTGTCCGAAAATAGTTCGTAAAGCCCCGAGACAATCGCAAGATCCGGGGAGGGGGCTGTCGCCGCCAGCATGTCGCCATCGAAGGCATCAGCCTGATGGAAGCTCGCGATCGACTGGAGACCGCGCTCGGCTATCAGCTTGTTCCCCGCTTCTACATTGATGGGCGAATAGTCCTGGAGCCGGACACTGTCGGGCTTTATCCCGGATTGCGCGATGGCGTCGAGGATATAGCGACCGTGGCCGGCCGCAATGTCGAGGATATTCGTTGTTCTTCCGCTCGCGGTAAGCTTGGCGAGGCATATTTCAATCAGCTCTTCGAGGTGGAGCTTTCGCTGGCGAATGCCGCGCCAGCCGATGGCTTCAAGGAACTGTTTGTCGACGAGCCTGCCACCCGGGCCGATCCCGCGCGGTTGGTTCCGGTAGACATAGTCGAGCGTCGAACCGGAGTCGAAGCCGGTCTTTACCCCCGTGCGAATGCCTTCGGAGATGAGGGCGGCGCAGCGCAGGGAGGTTCTGTACGAGGTCCAATATAGGCCCTTGGCCGAAAGCATATCGTGTGGTGACGAAAGCCGGTCCGCCTCGTCGCGTGTGTAACCACTGGCATCGGCGTTGGTGACGTCGAGTTCGGCTGGGGCCTTAGCAAAGCGCTCGGTTAAGAAGCGGCGCATATGGGCGATGGGAATGGCCCGCTCCTTTTCGCCGAGCGTGTCGTGAAAGAAGCCTTTCAGTACATGCCGTTCCTTCAGGGGATGCGCCAGATTTTCGTAGAAGCGGTGTTGCGGCGCATGGCGAACGACCCAGTCGCTTCCCGAGATCAGGAGCTGCGTCGGCACGATGATTGCGCGGGCGTCGGCGACGACCCGCTCCGCGGTATCGTAAAGGTCGAGCAATATGTTGGAAGCGATGGGGCGGGTGATCAGCGGGTCGTTTTCAAACGAGGCGATGCGCTCGGGATCGTGGGTGAGGAACTTGGCTTTGACGTAGGAATTGACGAAGAACTGGCCTTTCAGCTTTTGCCAAAGCGAGATGCCTTGCCGGGCAAAGGGAACGTAGAGTTTTACGCTGAAGGCCGGCGACGCAAGAATGAGTGCGCGAATGGGCGGCGCATAGTCATGGACCCAGCTTGCCGCGAGAACTGCTCCAACCGATTGGGCGACGACCGCGATATCTTCCATGGCAAAGCCGTCCCCGGCAATGATGTGCCGAACGAAACTGTCGAGATCGCGTACCGAAGCTGCGAACGATGGAGAAAAACCGCGCGTTCCGGGAGAACGGCCGTGGCCGCGGGCATCCCAGGCATAGAATGCAAAATCATCGAGACCAAGCTCGCCGACAAGATGGGCGACACGCCCGCCATGCTCATGGCCGCGATGCAAAAGGACGATTGCGCCTCTGGCCGTCCCGCTGTGCGCCGGCCACTTGCGATAGAAGAGTTCCGTGCCGTCATGCGTGCGAAAGAAATGCTCTTCGATTGCGCCGGGAGCGCTCCGGCCGTTGGCGTTCTCGGTGGTCGTTTCGTGTTCCGCCAACGAGATCATTCAGGATGCCGCCGTTTCCGCGCGCCGCAAGCCGGCGCGAACGCGATTGATCATGGTGTAGACCGAAAGGAGCGCCATGAGAGGAAAGATCCAGCCGAACCAGTAAGGGAGCACGATACCGCTGCCGATGAGGGCCGCAATGACGCCGAGTGCCAGGGCACGGTCGCTCTTGCCGAAGGGCCCGTCATAGCTGCGGCCGCCACCGGTCATCACGCCAAGGGCGCCGGCATATTCGGTCAGCATCGCGGCTATGGCAAAGGCGACGACGCCGGGCGGCGCGAATGGCCCGACCAGCATGAAGGGCAGGATGAGCGCCACGTCCGAGACGACGTCGCCGAGTTCGTTGAGATAGGCGCCGAGTTTCGAAGCCTGCCTGAACTCGCGGGCCATCATGCCGTCGATCGCGTTAAGCGCCATGCGTACGAAAAGGACGACGGGGAGCAGCCAGAAGACCGGGGAGATGTCGTAGAACAGGGCCACCACCGCTCCTGCAAGGACCGAAAGCACAGCTGCCGCGAGGGTGACCTGATTGGCGGTCACACCGCGCGCGACCAGGCGACCGGCGAGCGGTCGCAGCAGGTTCTGGAAGGCTGGCTTCAGGGAATAGAGCGTTGGCATCGGCGGGATTCCCGAGAATTGGTCTAGGCCGTCAGCGGTTTCAAATCGGCCCTGCCGGGCAAAGGAAGGGATTTCACAATATTGCGTCCGCTGTGCTTGGCAAGATAGAGCGCCCGGTCGGCATTCTCGAGCAATTGCGCCGAAGTCTCGAACCGACCGCTCTTGATGGTCGCCACACCGACGCTGGCAGTTATACGGATGGTTTCATCGTAGCTTGAGGTGATGATAAGGCTGCTGATCGACAGCCGGATTTTTTCCGCTTCGGCAATCGCGCTCTGCAAATCGCAATCCGGAAAGACCAGGGAAAATTCCTCGCCGCCGTAGCGAGCCGCGTGGCAATCGCGTTCGGCACCGATGCTGCGCAGGACATTCGCTGTCATTTTCAGGCAGGTATCGCCCATCTGGTGGCCGTAATGGTCGTTTATCGATTTGAAGTGGTCGAGGTCGACCATGAGGATTGCAAGATCGGTGTCGTTTTGCGTCGCCTTGCCGAACTCCTCGCCGATGCGCTTTTCGAAACTGCGCCGGTTCGCAAGGGTCGTCAGGCCGTCTTCTTCGGAAAGCGCCTGCAGGATGGAATTGGTCCGCAGCAGATCGAGTGAGACGTGGCCATAGGCTTCGATAGCCTCGTTGATCGTCGACAACTCACGGAACAGAGGCCGGCGCAGTCTGAGCCTGCGCTTTTCGTGGCGGTCAATGGAACGCAGGCCTTCGATGGCCGAATTTATGGGGCGAATTATGTGCCTTGCCACGACATAGATCGCGCCGACAGCGATGAGAACCGGCAGCGTCAGAATGATGATCCACGCTACCTGGATCATCTTTGCCGTCCGCTGGATATCGCCGGACATGCCATAGGCGAGAACCGCGGCGTCGCTGACGATGGATTGGCCGAGTTCATCGGTCACCCGCATGGCGCTTTGGTAGGTTTCGAGCGCCTGCCGCTCCAGCTCGGCTCGAACGGCGGGGTCGGGACTCGTATCGCCGGCATCCATCTTGCGAACCTGATCGCGCAGGGCGACGATCTGCTTGACGTGGCTGCTGACCTTTTGGACGCCCTTTGCCAACTGATCATTTTCATCCAGCGTAAAGCTCTGGGCAAGCACATGCGTCTGCAATTGCAGCTGTCGTTCCAACTCGCGGTCTTTCGCGAGGTAAATCGAACGCGCCAGCGACGCCAGCCGCTCGACCTTGATGGCGTTGCGGTTCTGGCTCAAGACCAGCGGCAGCTGCTGTTCCTGGGTATAACGCGCATCGTTCTCGATCTTGCGCAGGAATACGATGGAAACGCCTGCGGCAACTATGGCGTAAAGGAGTACGAATCCGATCAGCAGCCTTCCGGCCGTGATCATCGATATCTGCACTCCTCTCCTGCGCGCTGCCATTGCCGAACTTACCTAGTAGATGCTGAAGGGAAAATAAGTGTTGTTGATACGATCATACGTCCCGTTCAGCCGGAGATGATCGAGGGCTTCGTTGACTTTCTTGATCAATTCCACATTACCTTTTTGCGCGGTGATGTGCGCCGAGCTTTTGAGGAAGCCGTTGGTTACCGGATCGCCGACATAGTCGAACTTCGAATTATTCGGCGATTGCAGGAAGGTCAGCAGGTCGATGGAATCCGCCAGCACCAGATCGACCTCGCCCGCCTGCAGCAGCTTTTGCGCTTCAGGCTCGTCCTTGGTCAGAACGATCTTGCTCTCGCTATAGGCCTTCTCCAGATATTCCGATTGGATCGTCTGCTTGCCGGCCGCGATGCGCACGCCCTTGAGGGCGGCGGGCGAAACATCCTTGAATCGGTTCGGGTCTCCTGCAAACGCCGAATGCGAACGATAGTACGAGCTTGAAAACTCCATTCGCGCGGCCCGGGCATCGGTATACGACATGCTCGCCACCACGAGGTCGTATTCGTTGTTTTCCAGCCTGCCGATGATCTCATCCCAGGGTATTGCAACGAGGGTGCACTCGGCCTTCATGTCCTCGCAGACAGCCTTGGCTATATCAACGTCGAAGCCCACGAGATTGCCACTGGCGTCGATGGAATTGAACGGCGGATATGCGCCTTCCGTTGCAACTCTAAGTTTTAGGGCTTCCGCCGAAGCGCTGCCCGAGAGCAGTTGAAGTGCTACAGCAGCCACTGCCAGGATTGTCAATTTCATCGTTTGCCGTCCCCAATACCCCGATGATAGCAGAATCACTCGGACGAAATGAACAAACTATGATCGATCAACAATTAATCCGAACATGCTTGATTTAAGTTAAATATCGGAAGTTGCATTAGATTGTTCGCGCGATGCGTGCAGCATTTCTCGGATGGCCGCCGAATTGGTCGGCCGGCCGAACAGCCAGCCCTGCCCATCCACCTTCGGTACGAGAGCGGCGAAATAGTCGCGCTGCGCTTCTGTTTCGATGCCCTCGACGACGATGGCGAGATGATGCACGTGGGCCATGCCGATGATTTGAGGGATGATCGAAACCGACACCGACCCGGTTCCAATGGTCCGGGTGAAGGAACGGTCGATTTTGATGCCATCGACGCTTAGTTCGCCAAGATAAGCCAAACTCGAATAACCGGTTCCGAAGTCGTCGATGAAAATCTTGTGTCCACGCGCGCGCAAGCGCCGTATCGCGGCGATCGCATCGCTGGAATTGGCGGTGGATTGCTCGGTAATTTCGAGCAGGATCTGGTCGCTGGCAACGTTTGCCGCCTTGAGGCGGGCCGCGAGCCAATCGTTGAACTGTCGATCGAAAAGGTCGGCAGCGGATATATTGATATTGATATGAAAATTCCGATTTGCCACCAGAAACGCCGCCATGTCGTCCAGGACGTGTTCGATGATACAGGTCGTCAGACGATTGATCAGGCCTGACTTCTCCGCAACCGAAATGAACACATCCGGCGAAATTGCTTCGCCATTGTCGCGCCAACGTGCCAGCGCTTCCGCCGCCACCGGTTTTCCGGTGACGATATCGACGATGGGCTGATATTCGACTGTCAGCCGCTTGCGCGCGATCGCCTGCTGCAGGCGCGCCTTCATGCTCATCGTGTTGCGGCGTAGCAGGATGAGGATCACTCCGAGCGCGCCGCCAAGCGCCGCTCCGAACAGGGTCAGAATGATTGTCATGGGCTGCGCCGATGCCTCGAGCCTGCCGACTTCGACATTGACCGTTACACAGGCGGTTTTCCGGCAGACATTGCGAAAGATCGTACCGCCCTGCCTGCCGCCGCCGGAGGGCCTCACCCTCCCGATTGCCCCTTGATTGAGTGTGCCGAAGAGACCGATTGTCTCGGGCATGCCAACGGGATTGAACATGACGCTGAACGTATAGTCCGGATTTTTCAGCGTTTCGAAAGCTTGGGGGTCTAGGACGACATTGGCATGGCCAGTGCCGATGATCGGGGCGGTGGTGTTGGAGATGGCAAGACGCGCCTTCGTGTAGATCAGTTTGCCGTCCAATGTTTCGAAATCATGCGTGATCAGGGGCATTGGTTTGCGCCCCTTCCCGAAAACCGCAGAGCAATGAAAAGCGCCGTCCTTGACCCGTCCGAGGTCCTTCAGGAACTTCGTTCGAAACAGAATATCGCGAAGGTAGCTGATCTCTTCGGTCGAGCAGAAAGGAAAGGGCGAGCCGTTGATGACGGCGAGCATCGCGTCGACTTCGGCAAAAACGTCAACCGCGCGATCAAGCACCTGATCGGTGTATCTGCGCATGTCGGCCCGATCGCTCGAGACAATAACCAGTTTGCTGATCCATGCACCGCAGATACCGCCGCCGATAATTAAGGCCGCGACAAGCAAACTCCTGAACCAGGCTCGATCGAAATAGCGCCGCATCCAGAAAATTCTCATCGTCTTTTCCAAGCATCGATCCGCCAAGCTTCCAGGTTAAAATCATCCTTGCACGGCAAGTCGTAAAATTTCTCTGACCGAATGACACGAGACAATAATCGTAGCGAACCCGAAATCCACGCTGTAAGTTGTGGCAAGGGTGGAGCTACAACGACAAGATGCAGCCGGCGCGATCAGAGCAAGAATTCCAAAACATCCTTCGTCGTCTCGAAATAGCGCTCGACGCATCGCAGATCGGCGTCTGGGAGCACAATGCCGAGACGGGCGAGGTGATCTGGAATTCACAGATGCACCGGCTCTATGGCACCGGCGGTACGCAAAGACGAGTTAGCTCGGAAATTTGGATCAATGCGATTCACCCTGACGATCGGGCAAGAGCCATGGAGGACTTCAATGAAGCCGCCGAGCTCAAGAGCGACTACGTCTCGGAGTTCCGGGTGATACTCCCGAACGGAGATATTCGTCACATCAGGTCGCGGGCGCATTATTACGACGACGGCAGCAGCGGCACGTTCGTTGGCGCCGAGTGGGACGTGACCGCCGATGTCATGCTTACCCGCGAATTGTCGAACCAGAAGGCGATCGCCGAAGCACGGACGCTTGCCCTCGAAGCCAGCACCGCTCAGATCGAATATGCTGCCGAGCATGACTATCTGACCGGGCTTCCCAACCGGCGGTTCTTCGACAGGCGTCTTGCCGAACTGTCGAACGATCCCTTAAGGGAGCGTCTTGCCGTGCTCCATGTCGATCTCGATTATTTCAAGCAGGTGAACGACACGGCGGGCCATGCCGCGGGTGATGCCGTGCTGAAGTCGGCGGCGTTGATGATCGCTTCCGTCGTGCCGGAAGGCGGCTTCGTTGCGCGCATGGGCGGCGACGAGTTCATCATCCTCCTTTCGGATTTCGCGACGATCCGGGAGCTGGAGGTTGTTGCCGAGCATATCGTGCGCCTCCTGAAGCAGGGCGTATCCCACGGCGGAGTGTTGCTGCAGACCGGCGCCTCCATCGGCGTCGCCTGGGTCAATGATGGCAACGCCTCGGGCCTGCTCGCCGAGTCCGATATCGCGCTCTACCGCGCCAAAAAGCTCGGCCGCAACCGCGTCGAATTCTTTGCGCCGCACCTCAAAAGCGAACTTTCGCGGGACCGTCGCATCGCTGAACATGTGAAGCGGGGCCTTGAGCGCGGCGAGTTCGTGCCCTTCTACCAGATCCAGATCGATGCCGAGTCACGTGAAATTGTCGGCATAGAGGCGTTGGCCCGTTGGAGACACCCCAAGCGCGGCGTGCTTGGCCCCGAGGCCTTTCTAAAGGTGACGAATACGCTCGGCCTCATGGCCGATCTCGATGCAGCCATGCTGCAAGCGGTGCTGCGCGACCGGCAGGTCTGGCAGGAAAGCGGCATCGCGGTGCCACGTATTGCGGTCAACACATCGGCGGCGCGCCTGTCCGATCCGTTGCTGATCAATCAACTGCGTCTTTTGCAGATTCCGCACAATGCGATTTCGTTCGAACTCCTGGAGACGATCTTTCTCGACGAGCTCGAAGACGAGGTCCTGCTCAACATTTCCCTGCTGAAGCAAATGGAGATCGACATCGAGGTGGACGACTTCGGGTCGGGACACGCCTCGATCATCGGTCTCCTGAAACTCAAACCAAAGCGCCTGAAGATCGACGGGCGTCTCGTCATGCCAATCACGATCTCGCCCGAGCAGAGGAGTCTCGTTGGCTCAATCGTTGGAATAGCCCGGGCGCTCGGTATCGGCGTGATCGCAGAGGGCGTGGAAACCAACGAGCACGCGAAATTATTGCGGCGTCTCGGCTGCGATACATTGCAGGGCTATGCAATCGCCTACCCGGAACCTGCGGCGGACCTTGGCGCTCGGCTGCTTGTCGAGCGGAGTAAAGGCTCTAGTGTTCCGTGAATGACTCCGGCATTCCTTGCTTGATTTTCCCGATCGGGAAGGGTTTCTGGAAATGACCGCGCGCACCGAGAAAACTCAGTTCGCGGTTTGCCGCCATTGCGGCCAGTTCATCCTCGTCGCGGATCCCGCTTTCGAACATTGCGATAATGGTTCGCGCAAGTTCATTGCAACGAGGATCGGTCCTTGGGCAACGATCTAGCAGAATCGAGGCGCGATTATGCGCGCGCTGCATGATTTCCCAATCAGTGGTCGTAAATATGCGTCTGTCGATTTCCAAAAAGGCCATGACACGCTCCCTCAGATAAGGCGAGAACACATCCATGATTGCGGGTCGCCTCCCGCTGGGCATGATGTGAGCTAAGCGCATTTTCCGAGCGCCAGCAAATCGAATCTAATTCCTCTTTCCCGCGGCCCACTTACCGCAATGCGGAATCGCACCCTGCGGTTCCAAATTTCTCAAACGCCCTTGAACACCTATCCGGCATCTAGCGTTCGCCTTCGAGGAGCCGCATCAGGCCGGTCTCGGGGCCGCTCAAACCCTTTCGATGCGGCGATCGCAGCAAGGCCCCGCCAAGTTCTCCAGCGTTGAAACTTTCGATTATCAACGGGTGCACGTAGCTCGACCTTGTAACGGCCGGGGTGTTGCGCAGAAATTCGCTGACATGGCGCATCGCCGCCGCCACAGCACGCTTGCGCGCCGATTCACTTTGCGCCTCGATACCGGCCAGGAAGGCCAGCGCTCGTGCGGAACCGTGGAAGGTGCGAAAGTCCTTGGCGCTAACCTTTGAACCCGAAATCTCGCGCAGATATTCGTTAAGCTTGCCGGCATGAAGCTTTCGCCAGCGATTCTCGTCCTTGTACTGGAACAGCCGTCCCCGACGCTTCAACAGCCTCAGGCGCTTGACCGCAGACGGATCCTTGATCGTTATCTCATTGGTTTTCTTGGATTTGCCGGCAAAAACAAAGCTTGCAATATTGCCGTCGATCTTGAGATCGGTACTTTTAAGCGAAGCGATACCACGGCCGCCATCCTTGGCATATTTTTCGTGACCGGCACGAAACGCCTTCTGGTCGATCAGCTTGATGGCAAGGGCAGCGAGGGGTTTTCCGGATGTCGGCTTGCTGCGCATGTCCCGCAATACCCGTTTGCGGATGCGCGGCAAGGCCTTGCCGAAGGCAAGCAAACGGTTGGTCTTCATGCTGTTGCGCACGTTCTCCCATTTCGGATGATAGATGTATTGCCGGCGCCCGAGTACGTCCTGCCCGACAGCCTGTATGTGGCCCTTGGCGCTACCGCAGCAACGGACTTCGGTCCAGGCCGGCGGGATGACGAGTGCAACGATACGGGCCTCGTCCTTGGGAGAAAGCGGCTTGCCGTCGATCCGTTTATAGCGGAAGCCCTCCTTAAAGGGTGTGCGAATTAACGTAAAATCTGCCGGATCGACCAGTTTCAGGCCAAGCTCTTCTGCATAATCTTCATATCCGCGCTTCACCGTCGTCTCCACATGTCTATTGCCGAGAAACGTGATTGCGGCGAGACTGTTCCAGCGCCGAGTGGCGCGCATCGCAGTCAAGGGAGGAATGACCATGACGAAACTTGCTCTCTATGTTCCGCTCGAAGCAAAGCCCGGCAAGGAGGAAGAGGTCGCGGCCTTTCTCAAATCCGCCTTGCCGCTCGTGAACGAAGAAGCGGGAACCGTCGCCTGGTTCGGCATTCGGATCGGGAAGAGCAACTTTGCGATCTTCGATGCTTTTCCGGATGAAAGCGCGCGGAATGCCCATCTTTCCGGCAAGGTTGCTGCAGCTTTGATGGCGCGGGCGGATGAACTTTTCGCCAGTCCACCTCAAATCAACAAGCTTGAGGTTTTGGCGGCGAAACTGCCATAATTATCACGCCGGAACGATTCGGCTGTTTGCAGCTTTCGTGCTGGACGGCAAGGAAAGGTTGACATGGCTCCTCGTTCTTTTTGGAAAGGCTATCTGAAACTGTCTCTCGTGACCTGTCCCGTGGCGATGGTTCCGGCCACGACCGATCAGGAAAAAGTGCGGTTTCATACATTGAACCGGAAGACGGGCAACCGCGTGGTCAGCCAATATGTCGATTCCGTCAGCGGCAAGGCTATCGACGAGGACGATCAGGTCAAAGGCTATCAGCGCGGCGAGGACGAATATGTGGTGCTCGAGGATGACGAGATCGATGCTGTCGCGCTCGAAAGCACGCGCACAATCGACATCGAGATGTTCGTGCCGCGCGAAAGCATCGAATGGATTTGGTACGACAAGCCGCATTACCTGACGCCGGATGATCCCGTCGGCGAAGAAGCCTTTGCCGTCATCCGCGAAGGGATGGTGGCGACAGGAAGGGTCGGAATTTCCCGCCTTGTCATGTATCGCCGCGAGCGGGCGGTCATGATAGAGCCGCGGGGCCGCGGCATCGTGCTGTGGACGCTCCGCTATGGCGACGAGGTTCGCGACGGCGACGCCTATTTCGGCGATATTCCGACCGGCAAGACCGATCCTGAACTGATGAAACTGGTGCAGACACTCATCGAGGAGCGCACCAAATCGTGGGATCCGAAGATGGCCGAAGATCCGGTGCAGGACCGTCTGCTCGAAATCATCGCGGCCAAGAAAAAGGGCAAGAAGCGTCCGGCAAAGGCCAAGGCCGCGGAAACGGAAGAGGCGCCCAGCAACGTCATCAACATCATGGATGCGCTGCGCAAGAGTATAGCGAGCGACAGCAAGCCGACGAAGAAACGGTAGGCAAGATCGATTTCTGTTGTTATCTACGAACGGTTTCGAATTTTAAAATGAATAATTTCAATCAGCAATTTGGGCGTCCATCGCTGACGCCGTGGGTAAAGAAGGCAAATTTGATATGTCAGCAGATTTTTATTGTTGGGCTGCCAGCGCCGGCATGACGCCTAGTGATCCGAATTTTGACGAATGGATGGATGCTAAAACCGAAAGCACCGAAAAGGCCGCTCCGAGCCTTGAAGCGTTTGCGGATGCTCTTCTTAAGCGATATCCGGATATCTCTCCTCAGGGGGGAGCTACGATATGGACGTTCAGCCCGATAAAGTCGACGATCTCCGACGACTTCATGTCGCTCCACCTCACCTGGGATGGATTGCAGGAGGCTTTGGCCTTTATCGTTGAAACAGCGCACCGCCACGACATCGACTGTTACGATCCACAGACTGGTGATTATTATCCTGCTCCTGTCCGAAGTTCATCTTCGCTGATCAGCAGATTGTTCAAGGGTCTGTCGGGACGATCGAACTGAATGGCGGCACAGCTATGTCGGACGTAATATAGGGGAACTCCAAGCCCCTGATATAGATTGAGACTATGGCCGAACGGCACTCGATTCGGCGGTTCAGGTTTTCGCCCTCCTTCTCAGCTGGTGTCCGATCGAGCCATGTCAATTTCAGATGCAATCTACCGTCCCTTCGAGAATTTGATCCGGCCACTCGATATCCCCTACAGGCCGCTGCCGTCCAAGGGGCCAGTGGCAGTTCTTCTTCACTTCGTCCTGATGTTTCGCGGCATCTTGATCACGCTCGCCGTCTGCACCATGGCGATCGAGGCCATGAACCTGACGATCGTCTGGGGCCTCTCTGTCATCGTCGATGGCGTCACACAGCAGGGCGCTGTCGCTTTCCTGCACAACGACCGAATGCTGCTGATCTTCCTCGGCCTGATGCTTTTCCCCGTCATCCCGATCGCGTCTTTTTTCGTCAATACGCTGAACTCGCACACGCTTGGGATCGGCATGCCGGCCGCCATTCAATGGCAGGGCCACAGGGCGGTCGAGCGGCAGGACCTTGCCTTCTTCCACGATCTCTATGCCGGCCAAGTCGCTTCGCGCCTGCAGCAGGTGGCGTCAGCCGTGCAGCAGCAGGTCATTTCCGCCTTCCAGTCAATTCCGCGATTCATCATGCAGATGGTCGGATCCGTTGTTCTTCTGAGCGCGCTCTCCTGGCAGCTCGCGCTGCCGTCCATAATTTGGATCACGCTAAACGTATTGCTCGCCGTCAGGCTGGCGCCCGTCTTTACCGAGCGCTCACGGCGCTCCGCGCGGCGTCGCAGCCTGATTTCCGGCGCCATCACCGATCTTTACGCCAATATGCAGATGGTCAAGCAATTCGCCGCTGAAGACAGCGAGGCCGGTGCCATCAGAGGCATAATCGGCAAGGCGATCAAGGCGCAGCAGAGCGAACAGCGGATCTACCGCACGGCTGAGGTCATCGTCGTCATCCTCAACATGATGCACTGGCTGGCGATCCTGTGGATCGGCTTTACCGGCCTCGTTGACGGCTTCGTCACGATCGGCGAGTTCACGGCCGCCGTCTACGTTCTCAGTCGCTTCTCCGGTCACACATTCACCTTCCTGCAGATGGGCCAGCAGATCTTCCAGGCGATCGGCACGATCAAGGACGCCATGCCGGTCATGACGACACCGCCGACAATCACCGATCGGCCGGACGCGGCCGAGCTTGTCGTGGACCGGGGCGAGATCCGATTCGAGAACGTCCGCTTCGCGTACACGTCGGGCAAACCCGTCATTGACGGTCTGTCGCTGACGATCCGCCCGGGCGAAAAGGTCGGCCTCGTTGGTCTCTCTGGCGCCGGCAAGACGACGCTCGCAAACCTGCTCCTGCGTTTCTACGACATCAAGGATGGCGCGATATCGATCGACGGCCAGGACATCCGCAGCGTAACGCAGTCCAGCCTGCGTCAGAGCATCGGCGTCATCGCCCAGGATGTCGCGCTGCTGCATCGTTCGGTCGGCGACAATATCCGCTATGGCCGGCCGGATGCGGCCCAGCACGAGATCGAGAGGGTGACGAAGATGGCGAGTGCCGATGGCTTCATCGCCGATCTCTCCGATAGCGAGGGCCGCAAGGGCTACGACGCCTTCGTCGGCGACCGCGGCATCAAGCTCTCCGGAGGCCAACGCCAGCGCGTGGCCATCGCGCGCGTTCTCCTGAAAAATGCCCCCATTCTGATCCTGGACGAGGCAACTTCCGCGCTCGACAGCGAGTCCGAGGCCGCAATCCAGGAAAAGCTCAATCTCGTGATGGATGGGAAGACGGTGATTGCCATTGCGCATCGCCTTTCGACGATTGCCATGATGGACCGAATAGTCGTGCTCGATCAGGGGCGCATCGTCGAAGAGGGAAGGCCCGACGAACTCGTGGCGACTGACGGCTTGTTTGCCCGCCTGTGGAAACGCCAGACAGCTGGCTTTATTGCCGAAGAAATCGACTAGAACCGCTTTCTAGGCCTTCTTCGCGCGCGTTCCCTTCGGCTTTTCTATCGGCGCCGCAGCTGCGCGGAAATCGGCCCAGGGGTCGGCCTTGTAGGAGGCGATGCGCGTCGGTGTGTTGAGGACGGTGAAGTAGGCCGGTCCGATTCCCGGGGTGAGCTCGCTCCATTCCAGCGGCATCGATACGGCCGCGCCCGCTCGTGCCCGCGTCGAATAGGGTGCGACCGCCGTTGCGCCGCGCTGGTTGCGCAGGTAGTCGATGAGGACCTTGCCGGTGCGTTTTGCCTTGGTGATGGTAGAGACGTAAAGTCCGGGGCTGTCGGCAGCCATCGAATCTGCAATCGCCTTGGTAAACGCCTTGACCTCGGGCCATGCCGCTTTCGGCTTGAGGGGCGAGACGACATGGAGGCCCTTGCCGCCGGAGGTCTTCAGGAACGCCTTCAGGCCAGCCTGTTCCAGCCGCTCGCGCGTTTCCTCTGCCGCCCTTATGACCTGCTCCCACGGAACGCCATCGCCGGGATCGAGATCCATGATGATCATGTCCGGACGTTCCCAATCCTTCACGGTCGAGCCCCAGGGGTGGATTTCGAGCACGGCGGCCTGCACGAGGCTGATCAGCCCGTCCAGATCCTTGATGCTGATCAGAGGCTCCTCATCATTGTCCATCGGGTCGTTCACCAGGACGATGTTCGGATTGAGCCCTTTCCACGCGTGCTTCTGGAAGAAGGATTGGCCGGTGATGCCTTCCGGGCTGCGCAGCAGCGCCAGCGGCCGCCCGACGATGAAGGGCGAGATATAGGGCCAGACCTCGGTATAATAATCCGCCAGTCCCTGCTTGGTTACGCCCTGGTCGGGCCAGTAGATGCGATCGGGATGCGTGAGTTTCACGGTGGACCTCTGCGGTTTTGCCTGTCCATTCACTTTGGGCGTCTCCCGGACAACCTCTTGCGCCGGCTTGTCCTCGCGCAAGCCGCGGAACGCGGCGTGACGCAGATTGTTGTCGGCCGTCCAGGTGCGGAACTCGACGTCGGCGACGAGTTGCGGCTTGACGTAGCGCACCTGACGCGCCGCATCGGCGGCAAGACGCGCGGCAAACGGGCTTTCCGGCTGACGGATGCGCTCAAGGCGGCGAAAAAGATCCTCGGCGACGGCCGTGCTGTAGCCGGTGCCGACACGCCCGACATGTTCGAGATTGTTGCCATTGTAAACGCCCATCACGAGTGAGCCGATTGCCTTGCGCGATGTCGTCGAAGGGACATAGCCGGCGATGACGAACTCCTGCCTTTGCGAGCATTTCGCCTTGATCCAGCTCTTGGCCCTGCCAGAGCGATAGGGCGCGTCGCGCAGTTTCGAAACAATGCCTTCAAGGCTGAGCCGGCAGGCATGGGAGAGTATGTTCTGGCCGTTGCCTTCGAAATGGTCGCTGAACCGCACCATGCCGGTACTGCCGCCGGCGATCTTCTGCAGCACCGCCTTGCGTTCGAGCAAAGGCAGAGCCTGAAGGTCGTAACCGTCGAGATAGAGAAGATCGAAGACGTAAAAGATAAATCGATCGGTGCGGTCGCTGCTGAGATCCGCCTGCAGTGCGGAAAAGTCGGAAGCTCCGGCGGAAGCTTCGACGACGAGTTCGCCATCGATCAAGGCGGTGCCGACCGCAAGCTCCTGCAGCGCGGCGATGACTTCCTTACCGAATTTCTTGGTCCAATCGAGCCCCGTACGGGTGAGAAGCTTCACCCGGCCAGCCTCGATCCGCGCCTGCAGCCGGTAGCCGTCGAACTTGATCTCGTGAACCCAGCGTTCCCCCGATGGCGGCTTGGTTGAAAGCGACGCCAGGGCGGGTTCGACGAAAGCAGGGAGTTTCGCCTTCTTCGCGCCTTTGATAGTCGAGGGATCAGGCGTACTCACCTCGACCGCTGGCGCAGATGCTTTCCTTGCGGCCCGGGCCTTCGGGGCATTCTTGTCGATCTTGCCGGTCTTGGAGGACCATCCCGGAGCCTCGCCGGCGACGTCGCCAATTTCCCGCCCAGTCTTCACCGATTCCGGCTTTTCCGCAAGAATGTCTGGATCGCCCGGCGCGCGCGCGGCGTCGTCCTCGCCCTTGATCAAGAGCCAGTTCTCGCGCTTTTCGCGCGGGCGGCCCTGCATGCGGACAAGATGCCAGCGGCCCGAGAGTTTCTTGCCATGAAGTTCGAATTCGAGGTGCCCCTTCGCATAGCCCCGATGCTCGTCAAATACGGGTGTCCAGGTGCCGCTATCCCAGACGATGACCGTGCCGCCGCCGTACTCGCCCTTGGGGATGGTGCCTTCGAAGTCGCCATATTCGAGCGGATGATCCTCGACATGAACGGCAAGTCGCTTCTCGCCGGGAACGAGGCTCGGACCGCGCGTCACCGCCCAGCTCTTGAGAACACCGTCCATCTCCAGGCGGAAATCGTAGTGAAGCCGTGTGGCGTCGTGTTTCTGAATAACGAAGCTGTTGCCGGCACTGGCCGCCTTGCGGCCCTTGGGTTCGGGCGTGGTCTTGAAATTGCGTTTCTTCCGGTAGGTTTCGAGCGCAACCATCGATCAGTCCCAGATTCAGCTTGCTTTGCGCCTTGCAGGTTCGGCCTTTGCCTTGGTACCCGCCGCCTTCTTTGGTGCGGCCTTCTTTGCCGTCATGCCCGCGCTTTCGCGCAGTGCCTGCATGAGATCGACAACCTTCTCCGACTTCTGGGGTTTGCGAACCGGGATTGCCTTGCCCTCGAGCTTGGCCTTGACGAGTTCCGCCAACGCGGATTCGTAACGGTCCGTATATTTCGAGGGATCGAACGTGCCGTGCTTGGTGTCGATAATGTGCTTGGCAAGTTCGAGCATTTCACCCTTGATCTTCATCTCGGGCACGTCGTCGAATGCCTCCTTGGCGGAGCGCACCGCGTAATTGAATTGCAATGTCGTCGCGAGCAGCCCGGCATCGTCCGGCCGTATCAGCAGCGTGCGCACGCGGCGAAAGAGGACGGTCTGCGCAAAAGCAGCAACTTTCCTGGCTTTCAGACCTTCGCGGATGAGCGCGAACGCCTCCTGGCCATGTTTATCGCCAGGCGTCAAATAATAGGGCTTGTCGAAGTAGAGATCGTCGATCTCATCCAAAGGCACGAATGCCTCGACATTGAGGGTCTTGTCGCTTTCGGGAACGGCCGCTGCCACCTCGTCCGGCTCAAGGACGATGTAGTCGTTTGAGCCGACTTCGTATCCCTTGACCTGGTCCTCTTTTTCCACCGGCTTGCCACTGTCGCTGTCGATGAACTGTCGCATCACCCGGTGACCAGTGGCGCGATTTATGGTGTGGAAAGCGATGCGGTCGGATGTCGACGCGGCGGTATAAAGGCTCACGGGGCAACTCAGCTCCGCTACTTTGAGATAGCCTTTCCAGTTCGCACGTGGCGCCAATACTCAACTCCTTCGGCTACGCAACAAATGCCGGGGAACACGGTTGGTTCCGACCTTGGTAGCATACTATGCCGAATTTGTTAAATTGCGATAGTCCGTGCTTTTACATGCGCGGCGCGGCCCGCGCCCCAGCCGAAAAAGGCTACGCCTATGCCCAATAGTACGAACAGGATCGCGGTCGCGGCGTAGCTGCCGGTAACGCTGTGGATCAGGCCGACAAGCAGCGGACCGACGGCGGCGAGCATGTAGCCAATGCACTGCGCCATCCCCGAAAGGTGCGAGGCGACGTGAGCATCGGGCGAGCGGAGGACGATGATCGTCATGGCGATGGCGATGAGACCACCCTGTCCAAGCCCCTGCAGGACCGCCCAAACCCATACGGTCGATAGCGGTGCGAAGAGGAAACCCATCAGCCCGGCGATGGCAAGTGCAATGAGCGCAAGGTTGACGCCGCGCTGATCCTTGCAGCGCACGGCGATGGAGGGCACGAAAAGGCAGGCAAAGACCTGGACCATGACCGAGACGGAAACGACGAGACCAGCTGTTACACCATCCATGCCGCGCTCGCGCAGGATCGGCGACAGCCAGCCGAAAATGCAATAGGCGAGCGCGGATTGCAGCCCCATGAACAGGGTGACCTGCCAGGCGAGGCGGTCGCGCCACAATCCTTCGACCTTGAAGCCCGCATGCTTGGTACGGACCTTGCGGAAGTAGGCATGCGGAAACCAGATCGCCGCCACAACAAGTGACGGTAGGGCCCACGCGCCGAGCGCGAGCGACCAGGAGCCGCCCAGCATGCGTTGCAGCGGAAGGGTGAAGCCTGCCGCGGTTGCCGCTCCAGCGCAAAGCGCCATCGTATAGAGACCCGTCATCAGGCCGGTGCGACTGGCAAAGTCGCGCTTTACCAGTCCCGGCAGCAAGACGTTGCCGATAGCGATGCAGGCGCCGGCAAGGGCGGTGCCGATGAACAACAAGGGCAAGGATTGCAGGCCGCGCAGAGCAGTACCGAGCGCAAGGAGCAGGAGCACGCCGAGCAGCGTGCGTTCTGCGCCAATGCGCTGGGCCAGTCTCGGCGCGAGTGGCGCGAAGATGCCAAGGCAAACGACGGGGAGCGTCGTCAAGACGCCTGCGCCGAAGGACGATAATCCGGTCTGCGCGATGATCTCGGGCAAAAGGGCCGATGCGCTTGAAAACACCGGACGGAGATTGAATGCGATGAGCACAAGGCTGAGGCCGGTGACAATGGCGACGCTGCGGCTGGAAAATTGCGGCGCACGCGGCTCCGGCACGCTGTCGGCTTCGGCGTTGATCAGTTGATCGCCGATGGCTGCCTCAGCGCGGGATTTGGATGGCATGTGGTTCATGATGCAAGCAACCGGTCAATTTCATCTAGGATGGGAGCCATGAAAGCCCGTGTCGTCGACGCGGCAAGGTCGGGATCGCCGGAGGCAATTGCATCGACGATCGAAAGGTGCGCCGCCATGTCGGGTTCCGGAAGTTCGCCAGTCACGGTCGCCTTGATGACTTCCTGAATCGAGGCCGAGAAAAACTCGTAGACTTCGACGAAGGCGAGATTGTTCGAAGCAGCTACGACGGCCTTATGGAAGGCGAGGTCGCGCTGAACATAGCGATCATGATCGGCCGGATCATATTCGCCGCGGTCGGCGAGCAGCTGCCGAAGATGCGCTATCGTTTCTGGCCTGTGCCGGGCCGCAGCGAGCCTTGCCGCCTCGACCTCGAGCGCACAGCGCGTCTCGACCTGATCGCGCAACCCGGTGCGCCGCATCCGCAGTAGGCTTTCATCCGTGTCGATCACGGACAGAACATAGGTCCCCGATCCCTGACGCGTTTCGAGATAGCCTTGCGCGACGAGGACGCGCACAGCTTCACGGACGGTGCCGCGGCTGACGCCAAGCATGTCGGCAAGCGTCGCCTCGTTCGGAATGCGGTCGCCAACCTTCCAGCGATCGGCGGTGATTTCCGCCCGGATATTATTAACTGCCGTTTCGGCAAGATTGGTGCGCGCAGCGGGCTGCATGGGAAAGTCCTAAAGTCATCTGATGACTTGACTAATACGATTGGTAAAACTGGATGTCAATAAACACCAGTGGATTGCAAGGGATGGCCGGGGTCCCCGGTTCAATGCCGGCGTGAAAGCTCGCGGGTTGCAGCTTCGAGACCCGCCAGTGTCAACGGATACATCCGGTGCGCGAAAATCGTGCGGATCATGGCTGTCGAGGCCGTATAATCCCAATAGCTTTCCTTGGTCGGATTGAGCCAGACAGCGTTCTTCCATTGGTCGAGGACCTGCCCGAGCCAGGCGGCACCGGCCTTCTCGTTCCAGTGCTCGACCGAGCCGCCCGCATGCGAGATTTCGTAGGGCGCCATTGCCGCGTCGCCAACGAAGATGACCTTGTAGTCCGGTCCATATTTATGGATCACGTCCATGGTCGGAATGCTTTGCGTGTGGCGGCGGCGATTGTCCTTCCATACCGCCTCATAGAGGCAGTTGTGGAAGTAGAAATATTCCATGTGCTTGAATTCCGATCGCACTGCGGAGAACAGTTCTTCGGCGACCTTGATGTGCTCGTCCATGGAGCCGCCGACGTCGAAGAACATCAGCAATTTAACATGGTTGTGCCGTTCTGGACGGGTTATGACATCAAGATAGCCATGTTCGGCGGTCGACCTGATTGTTCCGGAAAGGTCGAGTTCGTCGTCGGCACCCTCGCGTATCCAACGCCGCAGGCGCTTGAGCGCCACCTTGATATTGCGCGTGCCGAGTTCGACGCTGTCGTCGAAATTCTTGAACTCGCGCCTGTCCCAAACCTTGACGGCGCGCCGGTGGCGGCTCTCATCCTGGCCGATGCGCACGCCTTCGGGGTTGTAGCCATAGGCGCCGAAAGGCGAGGTGCCAGCGGTTCCGATCCATTTCGAGCCGCCTTGGTGCCGGCCCTTCTGCTCTGCGAGCCGCTGGCGCAGCGTTTCCATCAGCTTGTCGAAGCCGCCGAGAGCCTCAATGAGTTTCTTTTCTTCCTCGCTGAGATGTTTTTCCGCAAGCTTGCGCAGCCACTCCTCGGGAAGATTGGCGATATTGATGCCGTCTTCGCCGCCGAACGCTTCGATGCCCTTGAAGACATGGCCGAAAACCTGATCGAAACGGTCCATGTGGCGCTCGTCCTTTACGAGCGCGGAGCGGGCGAGATAGTAAAAGCCTTCCACGTCATAGTCGACGAGCCCCGCTTCCATGCCTTCGAGCAGCGTCAGATATTCCCGCAATGAAACGGGAATGCGCGCCGCCTTCAGCTCAAGGAAGAAGGGGATGAACATCAGACCGCCTTCACGTATTTGATGAAGGGCGTGACCTTGGCGATACGGTCATAGAGCTGCCGCGCTGCCGCATTGTTCTGGTTGGTCGTCCAGTAGACCGAATGCGCCCCTGCCTTCGTGGCTTGCGCGTGCACGGCCTCGATCAGGGCGCGACCGATGCCTTTGCCTCGCACCTCCGGATCGGCGAAAAGGTCCTGAAGATAGCAGACGTTTTCAATGCTCCAGCAATGGCGGTGAAACAGATAGTGGGTAAGGCCAACCGGCTTGCCATCGAGTTCGGCAATGAAGCCGCGATACTCGTGCTCATTTCCTGACGTAAGCCGCTCGAAGGTTGTCCGGTAGACTTCTTCCGGCACCGTCGTCTCGTAGAAAGTCAGGTATCCGGTCCAGAGCCGCCGCCACTCGGCCTCGTCTGATTTCGCCAAAGGGCGGATTTCGACGCTCATCCCTGTCTCCTCGCCATGAAGGCCAGCCGTTCAAAAAGGTGGACATCCTGTTCGTTCTTCAGCAATGCGCCGTGCAGTTTCGGCAGCATGTTCTTCGGATCGGTCCGCAGATCCTCCGGCGCTATATCGTCGGCGACAAGCAGCCTGATCCAGTCAAGCGCCTCGGAGGTGGACGGCTTCTTTTTCAGGCCCGGAACGTCGCGGATCTCATAGAACTGCGTCAGTGCGGCGCGGACCAGATTTTGCTTGATGCCGGGATAATGCACCTCGACGATCTTCGCCAGGGTCTCTACATCGGGGAAGCGGATATAGTGGAAGAAGCAGCGCCGCAGGAACGCGTCCGGCAGCTCCTTTTCGTTGTTGGAGGTGATGACGACGATCGGCCGATGGGCAGCGCGGATTGTCTCCCCGGTCTCGTAGACGAAGAACTCGTTGCGGTCGAGTTCCTGCAGCAGGTCATTCGGAAACTCGATGTCCGCCTTGTCGATCTCGTCGATGAGGAGAACGACCTTTTTCGGCGCGGTGAATGCGTCCCAAAGCTTGCCGGGCTTGATATAGTTGGCAATGTCGTTGAAACGGGCATCGCCAAGCTGGGAATCGCGCAGGCGGCTGACGGCGTCATATTCGTATAGTCCCTGTTGCGCTTTCGTCGTCGATTTGACGTTCCACTCGATGAGATCCAGCCCGAGCGCCGCCGCGATCTGGCGCGCCAGCTCGGTCTTGCCGGTGCCGGGTTCGCCCTTAACGAGCAGCGGACGCTCCAGGGCGATCGCCGCATTCACCGCAATCATCAGATCCTTGTCGGCCACATAGGCCGCCGTGCCTTCAAAGCGCATGGTCATTCCTTTCGTGAGCCCGCGAGATTAGGGATGGCGCCGCGTCGGGGCAAGAGGTTGAAATTAGCCGGCGACGGTACTGGTGCAATTGCGCGCGCCGTCCTATATTCGGCTTGGCGCTCTGCGCTTCTCGACAGGAGAGACATATTCCCCGGGGCCTTAATGATCCCTTAGGGAGCTGTCCCTGAGGAGGCCCGTGGGCCTCTTCACACGGCGCCCACCTACTTTGTAGGTTCCCGGGATCGACTTCTCCATCGGTTGTGTGGACGCCACTTTTGTTTTTCACGCCATCAAAGCCTTGCCGTGACGCATCACTCCCCCATCAAAGAATTGAAGAAGAAACTTCGCCTCGAGGCACTCGGGCGGCGCGACGCGCTGACAACCGAGGCGCGTATCGAAGGGTCGATGCGCATTGCCGATATCGGTCTCGCTTCCTTCTCTCTTGATGCCGACGCCATCGTTTCGGGATTCTGGCCGATCCGGTCCGAAGTCGACTTGCGGCCGCTGCTTTTCGGTTTGCGTGAACGCGGCGCACGGCTATGCCTGCCGGTCATCATCGACAAACAGACGATCCTGTTTCGCGAACTCGTGCGCGGCGCGCCCATGGTCGAGACTGGTTTTGGCACGGCCGGACCGCCTGCGGAGGCCGCAGTGCTTGATCCGACCTTCATGCTGGTACCGCTCGCTGCCTTTGATGCGCGTGGACACCGCATCGGCTATGGCGCCGGCTATTACGACCGGGCAATAGCCAGGCTCGAGGACAAGGGGCTGAATCCGCGCCTCGTCGGCGTGGCGTTCGACTGCCAGGAGGTGGAAATCGTGCCGGACGAGCCGCATGACATGCCGCTCGAAGCCATCCTGACGGAAAGCGGGTTGCGCAGTATCAATCGGACGGATAAATCCATTCGATGATGCACGGCTCGCCAAGGGTGGCGGCCGACCCGGGATGCGTAAGTGAGATTACTTTTTCTAGGTGATATGGTGGGCCGGTCGGGGCGAACAGCTGTGTACGAACAGTTGCCCGGCCTTATATCCGACCTCAAGCTCGATTTCACCATCGTCAACGGCGAGAACGCCGCGGGCGGCTTCGGCATCACTGAAGAAATCTTTCACGATACGATCAATGCCGGCGCGGACGTCGTAACCACCGGCAATCACGTCTGGGACCAGCGCGAGGCACTGGTCTTTGCCGCACGCGAAGAGCGCTTCCTGCGGCCCGCCAACTTTCCGCTCGGAACGGCGGGCAAGGGCTCGGGGCTCTTCATCGCAAAGAACGGCGCCCGCGTCCTTGTCGCCAACATCATGGGCCGGGTGTTCATGCATCCGGACCTGCATGATCCCTTTACCATCGCCGAGGAAATCCTTGCGGCCTGTCCGCTCGGCGAACAGGCCGATGCGGCGGTATTCGACTTTCATGCCGAGGCGACGAGCGAGAAACAGTGTTTCGGCCATTTCGTCGATGGCCGCGCGAGCTTCGTCGTCGGAACGCACACCCACGTGCCGACGGCGGATGCGCAGATTCTCAATGGCGGCACTGCCTATATGTCCGACGCCGGCATGTGCGGCGATTACGATTCCTCCCTCGGCATGGACAAGGAGGAACCGCTAAACCGCTTCCTTTCCAAAGTGCCGAAAGGACGTTTCGAGGCGGCAAGCGGCAAGGCGACGATTTGCGGTGTCGGTGTCGAAATATCGGACAGGACCGGCCTTGCCGAGAAAATCGCGCCGCTGCGTATCGGGCCGCGCCTGGAGGAGACGATTCCCTCCTTCTGGAAATAAGTTGATCTTGCGAGGCGCCAACACCACCTGCGCATCCAATAGACTTCAGAACATCTATTATCTTGATTTTGCACCATCCGGGCCAACAGCAACACAGGAACGACCCCCATGGAAGCGCTACTTTCCCATTTCGATTTCATCTATCGGCCCGAGGGCCTCATTGCCCTTGTCACGCTTGTGGTAATGGAGGTCGTCCTCGGCATCGACAATCTCATCTTCATTTCAATTCTGACCAATAAATTGCCAAAAGAGCAGCAGGCCCGGGCCCGTCGCCTTGGCATCAGCGCTGCGCTGATCCTGCGCCTGGTGCTGCTGTTTACGATTTCGATCATCGTGCAGTTGACGGAACCCGTCTTCGAAGCCTTCGGACATGGTTTTTCCTGGCGGGATCTCATCCTGATCGCCGGCGGTCTCTTTCTTGTCTGGAAAGCGACGAAGGAAATTCACCATACGGTCGATCATGAAGATGCCAAGGAAGATGTCATCGGCAAGACCGTAACTCTTTCCATGGGCGCGGCGATCGTGCAGATACTCTTGCTCGATCTCGTCTTCTCGGTGGATTCGATCATCACGGCAGTCGGTATGACCGACGAGATTGCCATCATGGTCATCGCGGTCCTGGCGGCGGTTACTGTGATGCTGCTCGCAGCCGAGCCCTTGTCGCGGTTCATTGCCGCCAATCCGACTATAGTCATGCTTGCCCTCGGATTCCTCCTGATGATAGGCATGACGCTTATTGCCGACGGGTTTGGTTTCCATGTACCGAAAGGCTACATTTATGCGGCAATGGGCTTCTCGGCTCTCGTCGAAGCGCTTAACATGCTGGCGCGGCGAAGGAGGAAGAAGAGCCACTGACCTTCCTCCATGCTGACCCGGAATTTCTGACAACAAGGACTGAACGTTGATGAATACGACACTTACCGAAGCTTTCGTTCCGCTGAAGCTCGCCAACCGGCCGCTGGTCTATAAGGCGCTCGCTGTCCTGATAGGTACGGCCTTCCTCGCCGTCAGTTCCTGGGTATCGGTGCCGATGATACCGGTACCCGTAACCATGCAGACCTTTGCGGTCACGATGGTTGGCGCCCTTTACGGTTGGCGTCTCGGCGGCCTCACGGTCATCGCCTGGCTGATTGAAGCCATGATGGGCATGCCGGTTCTCGCGGGCGGTGCATTCGGGCTCGCACCCTTCGCCGGTCCTACCGCTGGCTATCTCTTCGCGTTCCCGGTCGTTGCGGCGTTTGTCGGCTATCTCGCCGAGCGCGGTCTGACCCGCAATCCGTGGTCATCCTTCGCAGTCATGCTCCTCGGCAATGCCTTGTGCCTTGTGCTCGGCGCCTCCTGGCTCGTCCACCTTTTCGGCCTTGAAACCGCATGGGTATCGGGCGTCGCACCTTTCATCGTCGGCGGCATTCTGAAGTCGGCTTTGGCAGCCGCCGTTATTGAAGCCTTGCGCCGCTCAGGGGTCATGGTTCGCCTCGGTTGACGGTCAGGCTTCGCCCGCATCATCTCCTTTGTATGCTGACCTATGTCGGCAAGGGCTACAGCGAGGCGTTCACTGCCAATTATGATGAGGTCATCAAGCGGCTTGTGGCGGGCGAAGCCATAGAACTAGGCGAGGGGCCGGACGATATCTGTGCTCCTCTGCTTGGCGATGCAGATCCGCATTGCCTGTGGGACAGTGTTCGCGAGCGCGACGCCAAAGCCATTGTGGCGGTGAGCAAGATGCTGGGGCGGCAAGTGAAAAACGGCGACACGGTTGAATTCGATGCTGCCCTGCTTTCGACATTTCGCCGGGAGTTCAAAAAGGGCACGACGCGCGACGCGTGTGGGGGGTGCGAGTGGTTCGACCTCTGCTCGGACATTTCGCGGACTAACTTTCCCGGCGTGCGGCTGACACGATGATCCGGATGCAAGCTTTGCTTCTCGTGTGGCTGGACGCGCGATAGGATTTTCCCTATAAGGGCGCCATTCCAGCAGCATGTTTTCCGCTAGGTGCAGCCCGCAGCGTCAAATTGCAGGGCCCTGACGTGAAACATCAGCAAACGTAGCAAAGCACGCAGGGGTGCCATGGCAGGCCATTCACAATTTAAGAACATCATGCACCGCAAAGGGCGCCAGGACGCCGTTCGGTCGAAAATCTTCTCCAAGCTCGGGCGCGAAATCACCGTCGCTGCCAAACAGGGTCTGCCTGACCCGACAATGAACCCGCGCCTGCGTCTGGCCGTGCAGAATGCCCGGGCGCAGTCCATGCCGAAGGACAATATCGAGCGCGCCATCAAGAAGGCGGCCGGTGGCGAAGGCGACAATTACGAGGAAGTCCGCTACGAGGGCTACGGCCCGGGCGGCGTTGCCGTGATCGTCGAGGCATTGACGGACAACCGCAACCGCACGGCGTCCAACGTTCGCGCTGCCTTTACCAAGGCGGGCGGCGCCATGGGCGAAACCGGCTCGGTGGGCTTCATGTTCAACCGCGTCGGAGAAATCACCTACAAGCCGGAAGCCGGCAGCGCCGACAAGGTCATGGAAGCCGCCATCGAGGCTGGCGCCGATGACGTTTCGAGCGACGAGGACGGCCATGTCATCCTGTGCGCCTTTGAGGACATTGGCGAAGTTTCCAAGGCGCTGGAAAGTGCCCTTGGTGAAGCAGAGTCCGTGAAGGCGATCTGGAAGCCGCAGACCATGGCGCCGGTCGACGAAGAGAAAGCACAGTCCGTTCTGCGCCTTCTCGCGACCCTCGACGATGATGACGACGTTCAGAACGTCTACGCCAATTTCGAAGTGAGCGACGAGGTTTTGGCCAAGCTCAGCGCGGCCTGATCGAATTTTCAGAGCGACAATCAGATCCCGTCAGCCGCAAGGCTGGCGGGATTTTTGTTTGTCAGTTCATGGGGCCGTCGCCGCCAAGGGTCTCCATGGTGGGTTCCACGGGCTTGACGCCGGTTGCGCGGTTTATGAGGACCGTGATCACCCACAGGGCAACACCGACACCGATGAGAATGCCGGCGATCTTGTATTGAACCGGATCGCGCCCGGTCCATGGGCCGGCGAAGAAAGCGCATGAGATGGCGCCGACGACGGGCAGGAAGGTCGGCGTGCGGAAATGATCGTGGTCCACCGTCTCGCGCCGCAGGATGAGCACCGCGATGTTGACGATGGTGAAGACGAAGAGCAGGAGCAGCGCCGTCGTCCCGCCGAGCGCCGGCACCTCGCCGACAAACATGATCAGCCCGAATGCGAGAAGCGTCGTGAAGGCGATGGCAAGATAGGGCGTGCGGCGCGACGGATGCACCTTGCCGAAGAGCGGCGGCAAGACATGCTCCCGGCTCATGCCATAAACGAGGCGGCTGGCCATCAGCATGTTGATGAGCGCGCTGTTGGCAACGGCAAACATGGTGATGAAGCCGAATATCCAAAGCGGGAAGTTCGGTGCGCCCGCCTGAACCACTTTGAGGAGCGGCGTCTCGCCTTCGCCAAGTTCTGCCGGCGGGACGAGGGTGATCGCCGATATCGAGACGAGAACGTAGATGATGCCGGTGATGAAGAGGCCGGCAAGCAGGACCTTCGGGAATATCCGGGTCGGATTCTTGCATTCCTCGGCCATGTTGACGGAATCCTCGAACCCGACCATGGCGAAAAAGGCAAGTGTGGTGGCGGCCATGACCGACCAGAACACGCTTGAATCAGGTGCCGTGGCAAATTGCGTGATGCGCGAGACATCGCCCTGGCCGGCGGTAATCGCCATCAGGCCGATGAAGATAATGATCAGCAGACCGGTGAGTTCTACGACGGTCAAAACGACATTGGCCTTCACGCTCTCGCCGACACCGCGGAAGTTGACTGCGGCGACGACGGCCATGAAGGCGAGGGCAACGAGCGAAATGCCGATCCCACTTTCGAGATTGAGCTGGAATGCGCCGGAGAGATTGGCGGCGAAGGCGCGCGAGGCTGTCGATGCCGAGGTGATACCCGAGCACATGACGGTGAATGCGACGATGAAGGTGATGAAATGAATGCCGAAGGCCTTGTGCGTATAGAGCGCAGCCCCCGCCGCTTTCGGAAACTTCGTGACGAGCTCAAGGTAGCTCAGCGCCGTCACGACCGCGACGATGAAGGCAATAAGAAAAGGCAGCCAAACGACACCGCCGACCTGCTTCGCGACCTGCCCCGTGAGCGCATATATGCCGGTGCCGAGAATATCGCCGACGATGAAGAGAAGCAGCAGCCAGGGTCCCATGACCCGGTGTAGACTTGGCTCGACCGGAGTGGCCGATGCGGTCCCTACACCTGTTGTTACGTCGGTCATCGGGCAGTCCTCCCTTTGAAGTCGGCTGGGGTGTCTGGAAAAAGCTATTGGTGAATCAAGTCCTTGTCAAATTCGCCGAGCCCATATTTGCCGCGCGACAAAAGAAAAACGGCCCCGCGCTTGGCGGGGCCGTTTTTAAATCCCGTTGGACGGGAAATATTATATGCCGAGGTTGGCGAAGCGGTTCTTGAACTTCGAAACGCGACCGCCACGGTCGGTCAGCTGCTGCGAACCGCCGGTCCATGCCGGATGTGTGGTCGGGTCGATGTCGAGGTTCATCGTGTCGCCTTCCTTGCCCCAGGTGGAGCGCGTCAGGTACTCGGTGCCGTCGGTCATGACGACCTTGATCGTGTGATAGTCGGGATGAATCTTGGCTTTCATCTTTCTTGTCCTAAACTAGAGGGCGCAAAACTGGAGCCACGAGCGATGTGGCAAGCCGGTCCGGAGCCGATTGGTAGAGATGAAGCCAAACGTCACAGGGCCGTGGGCTTCCAAAACTGTTGGCGAGCCTATACATCAGCCTTTAAGCAATAACAAGGCCGTCTGGCGGCAAAGTCGCATAGCCGATACGAGGAATAAGCAAGTATGGCCGATCTGGCTCTCGAAGAAGCGGAAAGAAAGCGGCGCTCGTTGAAGCCGCTGCGCCGGGTCTTCCCATATATGGCCCGCTACAAGGGCATGATTGCCGGTGCGCTGGTCTCGCTTGTCATCGCTGCCGTAACGACGCTGACGCTGCCGCTCGCCGTACGCCGCATGATCGACCACGGCTTTTCCGACGTGAATGGCGCCTTCATCAATACGTATTTCAGCATGCTGGTCGTGCTCGCCGCGCTGCTCGCCATTGCCTCGGCCGGACGCTACTATTTCGTCATCACCCTCGGCGAGCGCATCGTTTCCGACCTTCGCCATGACGTCTTCGCGCATCTGACCCGCCTTTCGCCCGCGTTTTTCGACAGCACGCAATCGGGCGAGATCGTCTCGCGCCTGACCGCGGATACGACGATGATCAAGTCTGCCGTGGGTGCGACGGCTTCCGTTGCCTTGCGCAACGTGATCCTTGCCTTCGGCGCCATCGTAATGATGGTCATTACCAGCCCGAAGCTTTCGGGCCTCGTGATTGCAGCAATTCCCCTGATCATCATCCCGCTCGTCGCGTTCGGTCGCTCGGTACGCCGGCGATCGCGGGCCGCGCAGGACCGGCTGGCAAATGCCACGGCCTATGCAAGTGAATCGATTATTTCCGTGCGCACGCTGCAGGCCTTCACCAATGAAAATCTAGCAACGCGCCGCTTTGCGAAATCGGTCGAAGATGCCTTCGATGCGGCGCGCGCCTCGGTCATGGCACGGGCGATACTTACAGCCTTTGCAATATTCATGATCTTCTCGAGCGTGGTCGCAGTCCTCTGGTTCGGGTCGCGCGATGTACTATCCGGCGCGATGACGCCGGGCACGCTCGGCCAGTTCCTGCTCTATGCGGTGTTTGCGGCGGGCGCACTCGGCGCTCTATCGGAAGTGTGGGGGGAATTGTCGCAGGCGTCGGGAGCAGCGGAGCGGCTGATGGAGATCCTGGCCGAAGAGCCGGCAATCGCGGCTCCGAACAATCCCATGCCTTTGCCGCAGCCGCCCGTTGGCAGCGTCGTCTTCGACAACGTCCATTTCAACTATCCAAGCCGACCGGCGGCGCCGGCCTTGAAAGGCCTCAGCTTCGCCATCACGCCCGGGGAAACCGTCGCAATCGTCGGCCCTTCAGGCGCGGGCAAGAGCACGGTGTTTTCACTGCTGCTCCGCTACTACGATCCGGTTTCGGGCAGCATCACCATCGACGGCGTCGATCTGCGTCAGGCCGATCCGCTCGATCTGCGTTCGCACATTGCAATCGTGCCGCAGGACACGACAATTTTCGCCACGAGCGTGCGCGAGAATATCGGCTTTGGCCGGCCAGGCGCCAGTGCCGAGGAGATCGAGAACGCCGCGAGATCGGCGCTCGCCGACGACTTCATCATGGCGCTCGATCATGGTTACGACACGCAAGTCGGCGAACGCGGCGTGACGCTCTCCGGCGGCCAGCGTCAGCGTATCGCCATCGCCCGCGCCATCCTGCGCGATGCGCCGATCCTGTTGCTTGACGAAGCGACCTCGGCGCTTGATGCCGAAAGCGAAATGCTGGTGCAAAAGGCGCTCGACCATTTGATGCAAGGCCGCACGACGCTGGTCATCGCGCACCGCCTCGCCACGGTCCTCAAGGCTGACCGGATTCTCGTCATGGAGAACGGCAGGATCGTCGAGGAAGGCACGCACCAAACGCTGGTCAAGCAGAACGGCCTCTATGCCGGCCTCGCCAAGCTGCAGTTCGAGGCCGGGTCCGACGCCTTCAAGGGCGCCGCCGAATAGCGTCTAGAGCACGTCCTGCTTAAAGCCGGGACGTGCTACAGCTAATTTAACGCTCGGTGAGCTTCAGTTCGATGCGCCGGTTGCGTGCACGGACTTCCGTGGAATCGCCGGGTTCAAGCGGCTGGAATTCGCCAAAGCCGGCTGCCACGAGCCGGTTTGCCGGGACGCCGTTGGCAATCAAGTACTTGACGACCGAAATGGCGCGAGCGGAGGAAAGCTCCCAATTGTCCTTGAACTGGCCGCTGCCCGACAGCGCAATGTTGTCGGTATGGCCATCGACGCGCAGAACCCAGTTGATATCGTCGGGAATTTCCTTCTGAAGCTCGATCAGGGCGACGGCAAGCTTCTTCATCTCTTCCGATCCGGCAGGATTGAGGACAGCCGACCCCAGCGGAAACAGGACTTCCGACTGGAAGACAAAGCGGTCGCCGACGATGCGGATGTTTTCGCGGTCGGAAAGAATCTCCCGCAGCCGGCCAAAGAAATCCGAGCGATAGCGATTGAGCTCCTGGACACGCTGGGCGAGGGCGACGTTGAGGCGTTTGCCGAGATCGGCAATCTTGGCATTCGATTCCCTGTCGCGGGACTCCGACGCATTGAGGGCGTCTTCGAGCGCAGCGATCTGCTTGCGCAGGGCGGATATCTGCTGATTGAGAATCTCCACCTGCGAGAGCGCACGCGCGCTGATCTGCTTTTCGTTTTCAAGCCCCGTGGAAAGCTCGTTGATCTTGCCTTCGGCGGCAGCGCCGGCGCCGGCGCCCTGGGACAGCAGCGCCTGCAGGCGCGACTGCTCGCTCTGGGCATTGGTCAGGGAAGCCTGCAGGTTTGCGATCGTATCTTCAAGGTCCTGCTTGTTGCCCTGTTCCAGCGAAAGAAGCTGCGTCAACTCGTTGATCTGCGCGTTGAGGCGATTGAGAACAGCATCCTTGCCGGTGATTTCCTGGCTGAGCAGAAACTGCGCCAGGACGAACACCGACAGGAGGAACATGATCGACAGGAGCAGCGTCGACAGGGCATCGACGAAGCCCGGCCAGTAGTCGATGTGGCGGATGGCCTTGCGATTACGACCGAGTCCCATTCTCAGTTAGCCTTGTCGCGGGCAATGGCATCGCCAAGTTTTGCCAGCGTCTGGCGGATGGATTTTTGCTCATCAGCCTGCTTCTCCACCCAGTCGCGCATCATCTGCTGTTCGGAGCGCATGTTCTTGACGAGCCCCTGAATTCCCTCGGCAAGGCTCGCAAGCGCCGCCGTGGTGCGCTGGCTCGATCCGCCGCTCTCCTGGATATTCTGGAGGCGTTCAGCCAGGGCGCGCAGTTCGTCGCTCGTACCGGTGCTGGCGGCGTCGAGCGCATGCAGATCCGAGCCGAGGTCGGTGACGCTGGAAAGCCAGTTTTCAAGCTCGGTGTAAAAACGGTTTTGCGCCCGTCCGGCCTGCAGGTCGAGAAAGCCGAGGATCAACGATCCGGAAAGACCGAAGAGGGAGGACGAAAAAGCCGTGCCCATACCGCGCAACGGGGATTGCAGGCCGGCTTTCAGCGAGTCGAGAACGCTGTTGGCGTCGCCGGCGCGCGGATCCAGCGACTGAATGGTCTGGCCGATGGAACCAATCGTTTCGAGCAGGCCCCAGAATGTGCCAAGCAGGCCGAGGAAGACGAGCAGGCCGATCAGATAGCGGGAAATGTCGCGGGTTTCATCGAGGCGCGCCGCGATGGAATCCAGCATCGACCGCATGGCGCTGGTCGACAGAGCCATGGACTGGCGCCGGCCGATGAGGGCGCGCATCGGTGCGAGCATGACGGGATGCGCATTTGGATCGCTGTTGCCGCGGCGAAAGGAGTTTACCCAACGCACTTCCGGGAAGAGCCGGATGACCTGGCCGAAGGCAAGAAGGATACCGATGGCAAGCACGCCGATGATCAGGCTGTTGAGGCCCGGGTTCGTGACATAGAACACCGAGATCTGCCGAAACAGGATGGCGGCAAGAAATGCTACGATCGCCAGAAATATTGCCATGGACAAGAGGACGAACCGCGGGCTTGAAAGCCGGTAGGGATCGTATTCTTCGCCATCCCGACCCTGTCGGGTCGAACTGAAATCTGCCATCGTATCGTCTCCGCGTCGCATAAACCGAATTTGCCGCGACCCTACCCGAAATCGAGGTGAAAATGGAAGGTGCAATGAGGTAACGCTTGAATTTGTTATTGCTGCATCAATTCAAGGTTGGTGAACAGACAGTGGAAACAGAGTATTTCCTCAAATGTACCGAAGATCGCCGATGTTCCCTGTTCGGTACGCCCGGCAAGTTCGGAGCTAATCCTGAGCACGCATTAGGCATGGCCGAAGCAACGCGAGGCTTTTTCACTGTTCGATGTGGTTACGACATCCGACACGGAAAAGCCTGAACTCCGGACGGTAGGCACCTCACGCCACAACACGCCCCACCCTCGTCCTGGGGCGCATTCTTAAACTGCCGGCCTCAGATCGGCTTTTTCAGTGCCTTGACGAGCGCCTTCTGGATGGCTTCGTTGCCGGCGACGATCGAACTGCTCTCCACCACATCCTGTCCGCCGTCAAAGTCGGTGACGAAACCGCCGGCCTCGCGAACGAGAATGATGCCGGCGCCGATGTCCCACGGGGAAAGGCCGCTTTCCCAGAAACCGTCAAGGCGACCGGCGGCCACATAGGCGAGATCGAGGGCAGCAGCGCCCATGCGGCGCACGCCGGAAACCTCGCCCATGATGTTGCGCAGTTCGACGAGGTAATTGCCGTGGTGGCCGCGGCCGAGGTGCGGAACGCCTGTGCCGATGACGGAATCGACCAGTTTGTTGCGGCCGGCAACGCGCAGGCGGCGATCATTTAGGAATGCCCCGCCACCACGCTCGGCAGTATAGAGTTCGTCCATGGCCGGGTTGAAGATCACGCCGGCAACGATCTGTCCCTGGCGTTCGAGGGCGATGGATACGCCAAAAATCGGAATGCCATGCAGGAAGTTGGTGGTGCCGTCGAGCGGATCGACCAGCCAGCGGTGCTGGCCGTCGCTGCCTTCCACAGCGCCGGATTCTTCCATCAGGAAGCTGTAATCGGGACGGGCGCGGCGCAATTCCGCGTAGACGATCTCTTCGGCGCGCTTGTCGGCCTGGCTCACATAGTCGCCCGGACCCTTGAGCGACACCTGCAAGTTCTGCACTTCGCCAAAATCGCGCGCCAGCGAGCGGCCCGCCTTCATGGCGGCCTGAACCATTACATTGAGTATCGCTGAACGCGCCATTCGGGATATGTCTCCGTAAGATCAAATAGGGAAGCCAGCGGAGCCGGCTCCCCGGGGCCGGCTTAGTCGGCGCGGCGGATATAGGTGATTTCGTTGGTGTCGACGACGATGCGCTCGCCCGACGAAATAAAGGGCGGAACGAGAACGCGAATGCCATTTTCGAGCAGCGCCGGCTTGTAGGACGATGCCGCCGTCTGACCCTTCACGACCGGGTCGGCTTCGGTGATCGCCAGCGTGACCTGATCAGGGAGCGAGATACCGATTGGCTTTTCGTCATAGAGTTCGACCGTAACCATCATGCCGTCCTGCAGGAACGCGGCGCGATCGCCGACGAAGTCTTTCTGCAATTCGAGCTGTTCGTAGCTGTCGGTGTCCATGAAAATCAGAGCTTCGCCCTGTTCGTAGAGGAACGAGAAATCCTTCTGCTCAAGGCGGACCTTCTCAACCGTCTCGGCGGCACGGAAGCGCTCATTCAGCTTGGTGCCGTTAATGAGGTTCTTGAGCTCGACCTGATTGTAGGCGCCGCCCTTGCCGGGCTTCACGGCATTCGTCTTGACCGCAACCCATAGGCCGCCGTCGTGCTCGATCACGTTGCCTGGACGGATTTCATTCCCGTTGATTTTCATTTGTCTATCCGGATTGTTGTTGGAACTTGGCGCCGATTTCGCCGGCTAGGCCAAATATTGGCGCCTCCAAGACCACAATTTCACACAATAGGCAAGAGAGAGGGCGCAAACTGCTTGAGGATGCGCCCTGTTCTTATCGGTCGCAGCTCAAGCGGCCAGCGCGGTTTCGGCCAGCGAAACCCAATAGCTGATGCCATAGGGGATCGCGTCGTCGTTGAAATCGTAGGCCGAATTGTGAAGGGCGGGCGTGTCGCCATTGCCGATGAATACGAAGGCGCCCGGACGGCTTTCCAGCATGTAGGAAAAATCCTCCGCGCCCATAACCGGCGGCATATCGCTGCTTACGGCCGCTGCGCCGACGATGGACTGGGCTATGCCAACGGCAAAGTCGGTCTCGCGGTCATGATTGTAGGTGACCGGATATCCGTCATGGTAGACGACGTCCGCCTTGCCGCCAAACACGGATGCGGTGGCTTCGGCAATCTCCGTCACGCGCTTCTTCGCCAATTCCCTGATCTCCGGCACGAGTGTGCGCACCGTGCCGCCAAGCTTCACGCGGTCGGGGATGACATTGGATGCATCGCCGCCATTGAGCTGCGTCACGGAAACGACCAGCGCCTTCAAGGGATCGGTCTCGCGTGACACGATGGACTGCAGCGCAATAATGATGTGGGCGGCAATCAGCACCGGATCGATCGCCGACTGCGGTTTGGCAGCATGGCCGCTGCGCCCCGTTACCGTGATCTCGAATTCATTCGTCGCGGCCATGATCGAGCCCTTTCGGGTGGCAAATTCACCAAGGGGCAACCCGGGGGCGTTGTGCATGCCGTAGACCTCGCGAATGGCGAAGCGATCCATCATGCCGTCGTCGATCATTGCACGGGCACCGGCGCCACCCTCTTCCGCCGGCTGGAAGATGACGGCGATCGAACCCTTGAAATTGCGTGTATCGGCAAGGTGCTGCGCTGCCCCGAGCAACATTGCAGTGTGGCCGTCATGACCGCAGGCATGCATCTTTCCGGGTGTTTTTGATGTCCATGGTTTGCCGCTCTCCTCGGTAATCGGCAGGGCATCCATGTCAGCGCGGAACCCGAGAACCGGACCATCGCCGTGGCGTCCGCGGATGATGCCGACAACCCCGGTCTGGCCTATCCCGGTCTCAACCGTATCACAGCCGAACGCTCGCAGCTTTTCGGCGACAAATCGCGACGTCTCATGCACGTCGTAGAGGATTTCCGGGTTTTCATGCAGATGACGGCGCCACTCGGCGACGTGTTGTTGCATTTCATGAGCACGGTTGATCAGCGGCATTTCGAATTCCCATCGCTTGGTTATGCGGATGGAGCGAAGCTACGACCGGGATGCATGATCCGTCAACGCAATCAATTCGACCGGTTGGACGTGAACAGGCAAGGCTCTAGCGGAATTGCAGCTTGTTGGCTTCCGCGATGGCCTGGCTTTTCTGATCGTCGTCGAGGCCGTCCATGAAGGATTCAAGATCGGGATCGTTGAGGCCAGCACGCTTGGCGGCGATGTACCACGCGGCAGCCTTGATAAAATCGCCCTCGACGCCGATGCCGTCGCGGTAGAGCTTTGCAAGCCGCGCCTGGGCGGCGACATTGCCGCTCGTTGCTGCCCGCAGCATCCAGCCGAAGCCAGCCTTGTATTCGTGCGGACCACCGAGCCCGGCGACGAGCCAACTGCCAAGGTCGAGTTGTGCCGTATCGTAACCCTTGACCGCGGCCTTGATGAGATATTCCCGCGCCTTCGCCATGTCGCGCGGAATCGTCGGCGTTCCATTGGCCAGCACCTGGCTTACCGCATATTCGCCATCGGCAAGTCCCTTGTCTGCTGCTTTCAGAAACCAGGGATAGGCATTTTCAATGCCGGCAGAGCCCGGGCGCTCCTGCATGAGGATCTGGCCGTAGTTGAACTCAGCTGCGGCATTGCCCTTGTCTGCCGCCGCCTTGGTCAGTTCCTTGGCCTTTTTCGGATCCTTCGGGGCATATCGTCCCTGGAGCAGAATGGCCGCATAGCGGAATTGCGCTTCAGGTACGCCCTGCTCGGCGGCCTTGCCATACCATTTGGCCGATTCAGCCATGTTAACCGGCGTTCCAAGGCCGCGCGCCAATATTTCCGCAAGCAGCACCTGCGCAGCGCTGTCACCGGCTTCGGCGCGGGGCAGCGCAAGGTTGTAGGCAGTCTTGTAGAGGCCGCGCTGGTAGGCGCCAAAGGCGTCGTCGGCCGGCGCCTGACCGAACCGGGTCGGATTGATCGGGTCGGCCGAATTGTTGTCACCGGCCGATTTTGGCCGGTCCTGCTTGGTGGATGTGACGGGTGCGCCGAGTTCCTGTTGCAAAGGCGCTGGCTTGGGGTCTTCAAGGGCAGGTTGAACCGCTTCGGCCGGCGGCGGTGCAGTGGGCACGGGCTGCGCCGTTTGGGCCGGCGCGCCAGTAACGATGCCTGAAAAGGCAAGCACTGCGCCCGTGCGGATAAGGTTTAGCGACCTTGCACCCATAAATCTCATTCCTCGAATCTCGGCGCGTGCTGGTCAAGGAGCCTGTTGGCTTCCCGGATTGCCGATTCCGGGTTGTTTCCTTCAAATATGGCGGCACCAAGGGCAATGAATTCCGCGCCGGTCGAAACGGCGTCGACAATGCTTTCGAGATCGTTGCCCGCCTGGATGATGCAGGGGATCTCGATCATCCCCGCCCACCAGTCGGCAAGCTCGATATTGCGCGGATGCGCCTCGGGCTTGGTATCCGCGCCAATCTTGCCGAAGAGTACATAATCCGGCTGGGCTTCGCCCATCTCAAGCGCCGTGTGGCGGTTCTTGACGTTGCCGGTGCCGACGATGAGCTTTGGAGAGAAGCGCGACACGGCATCGGCAATGGCGGTGGCAGGGCCTTCGATATGCAGGCCGTCGGCCTTCACGCGTCCCGCAACCTGCGTGTTCCCGACGATGATCGCGGCAGCGCCCGCGTTCTGGATCACCGGCACCGCGGCTTCGGCAAGCATCTGGAATTGGGCTTCGTCCACATCATAGGGCGGAAGAAGGACCGAGGCCACATCGCCGCCCGATAAAGCTGATGCGAGTATCCTCACAAGTTCTTCGGCGCTGGCCGCTGGCGGAGCGATCAGAACGATTCGGCAGCGTTCGTGCGTTGTTTTGGTGTTCATGGCTGCAACCTGTTTCGTTCTCGAATGCATTGGGCGCACCCATAAAGCGAGTGCTCGTGATCAAATTGGGGCATAAAGGAAGGCAGTCGGTTTGAACAGTCCTCCCGGCCTTCGTGGGCATGTTGCCATAGTCGGGTTAAGCGCCGGTGTATCGAAATCGGGGCACAATTCCAAAAATCGTTTCTCAACCGCGACGTGCGGGGTTACACAGATTTACGCCCATCCGCCGGATTTCCTGACATGCCCGATCTCTTGATGAACCTATGGTTCTATGCTGCCGCCGTTCCGGCAACGATCCTGATCGGCTTGTCGAAGGGCGGTCTTGGCGGGGCGATGGGGCAGGTCGGCGTGCCGCTGATGGCTCTGGTGATGCCGCCGGTGCAGGCGGCAGCGATCATGTTGCCGATCCTCATCGTCATGGATGTCGCAAGCCTCTGGTCATGGCGCGGCTACCGCGACAACCAGACGCTGAAGCTCATGCTGCCAGGCGCATTTCTCGGCATTGGCATCGGTTGGCTCACCGCGTCCATCGTCACGGACGACATGGTCAAGCTCATTGTCGGGGCCATCGCGATCATCTTTTTCGCCCGCTACATGCTCACCAGTGCGGCAAAGCGAGCGACCGCGCAGCCCCACAATGCGGCGAGTGCGACGCTGTGGTCGACGCTCGCCGGCTTCACAAGTTTCGTCGCTCATGCGGGCGGTCCGCCCTATCAGGTCTATGCGCTGCCGCTGCGCCAGGATCCCAAAGTTTATAATGGAACGAGCGTCATTTTCTTTGCGATCGTCAACGCCGTGAAGGTCATTCCCTATTTCGCGCTCGGGCAGTTCGACACCGCAAATCTCAGGGCTTCGGCAGCGCTTTTGCCGCTGGCGCCGCTTGCAACCTTCGCTGGCGCCTGGATCGTCAAGCGCATGCGGCCGGAGATTTTCTACCCCTTCATGTACATCATGATTTTGCTGATGGGACTGAAGCTGACCTATGACGGCGTGGTCAGCTTGTTATAATTTTCAACGAAAGTTGATCAGCCGAAACGCAACTTTTGTCCTATGTCAACATTAATCACCACATTCATACGCCTCACTCGCGCCGATCGGCGGCGTGTAAAATTCAACCTTGCATATCGGAATACGGGAAGGCCATGACACAGATTCAGCTGAAACAGCGGGATACCCGTATCGATGTTTTCAGAGCGCTTGCCCTGTTGACGATTTTCATCAATCACGTGCCAGGCACGGTCTATGAAAATCTCACGCACAAGAACTTTGGCTTCTCCGATTCCGCCGAGGCTTTCGTCCTGATATCCGGTATTGCCGTAGGCCTTGCCTATGGCTCGAAGTTCGAACCCGGCAATCGTTTTCTGATGACGCTGAAGGCATGGCGGCGGGCAGCGACGCTCTATAGCACCCATATTCTGACCACGATCGCGACGCTCGCGATTTTCTGCGCGGCGGGCATTTACCTGCAGCGTCCGGAATTCATGTCGTTCATCAATATCGGTCCCCTGATGGATCAGCCGGCCAAGGCGCTGATCGGGCTTGCGACGATGGGCCATCAGCTTGGCTACAACAATATTCTTTCCATGTATGGCGTGTTGCTTCTGATGCTGCCGCTGTTCCTGGTGATTGCGCAATATAGCCTTGCTCTCCTTGTCGGCGCCTCCGGCTTGCTTTGGCTGGTGTCGGGCGTTTACCAGATCGCGCCGCCCAATTATCCGACTGACGGCGTCTGGTTCCTTAACCCGCTGTCATGGCAGTTCCTGTTCGTAGTGGGGATGGCCGGCATCATGCATGTGCGCCGGGGCGGCACGATCGCCTTCAACAAATACCTGTTCGGCCTGTCCGTGGCTTATATTCTGGTCGCGGTCTTCTGGGTGCGGTGGCCGCTCTGGGGCATCGACACGTCGCTGGGCCTGCCCATGGTCGTCACCGGTTTCGACAAGACGTTCCTGTCGCTGACGCGCCTCGCGCATGTTCTGGCGCTCGCCTATGTCATCGTCTCGGTACCGGCGATCTCGAACCTCGCGCGCACATCCGCCGATCATCCGCTCGCCATTCTCGGCAAGCATTCGCTGCCGGTCTTCGTAGCGGGCACAATCCTCGCGATGGTGGCTCAGGTCGTAAAGGTCATGAATCCTGGCGGGCTTCTCGACGATACACTGCTGATCGCCAGCGGCATCATGGCTCAGTTCGCGCTTGCCTATTATCTCGAGTGGCTTCCTCGGCTCGGCTGGGGTGGGCGTCCCGTCCAGAAGGCGGAAAAGACCAAGCCCGTCGTGGCCGGCAAGTCCATGCCGGCCGGGGCCATGAAGCCGGCAACGGCGCGTTCTGCCTGAGTATGAGCAATGGGTTTTCGGGCCAGGCCCGAAGACCGGACTTGAGCCTTTCTCCGCCAATCAAATCGCTGTAGCTTGAGCTTGGGAGCTATCGCGTTGGGAGGCGTATATGGGCGGAATCTTCGATCGTGATCTCGAGCGCAACGCGGCCAACTATCAGCCGCTGACGCCGCTTTCCTTCCTCGAAAGGGCGGCGCGCGTCTATCCCGACCGACCGGCAATCATTCACGGGGCCCAGCGCATCGATTACGGCACGTTCTATCGGCGCACGCGCCAGCTCGCATCGGCGCTGTCGCGGCTGGGCATTGGCAAAGGCGATACAGTGAGCGTCATGCTTTCCAATACGCCCCCGATGCTTGAAGCCCATTTCGGCGTTCCGATGACGCAGGCCGTGCTGCACTCGCTCAATACGCGGCTCGATGCGGCGGTGATCGCGTTCCAGCTCGATCATGCGGAAACCAGGGTCGCCATCGTCGATAGCGAATTTGCCGATGTCTTTCGCGAGGCGCTCAAGCTTGCCACGGTGAAGCCGATCGTGATCGACTTCGTCGATGCCGAGTACCCGGCCGATGCGCCCTATCCTCAAGGGGAGCCATTGGGCGGGATGGACTACGGTGCCTTTGTCGATTCCGGCGATCCGGAATTCGCATGGTCGAAGCCCGATGACGAGTGGGATGCCATCACGCTCAACTACACGTCCGGCACGACGGGAAATCCGAAAGGGGTGGTTTATCACCATCGTGGTGCCGCGCTGATGGGCTATGGCAATATCATCGCTTCGGGAATGGGACGTTATCCGGTCTATCTGTGGACCTTGCCTATGTTCCATTGCAACGGCTGGTGCTTCCCATGGACGCTGGCGCTGCAGTTCGGCACGCATATCTGTCTGCGCTGGGTGCGCGCCAGGCAGATCTATGATGCCATCGCAGATTACGGCGTGACCCACCTTTGCGGGGCGCCCATCGTCATGTCGACGCTGATCAACGCGAAAGACCAGGACAAGCGGTCATTCCCACAGACGGTCACCTTCAATACTGCGGCTGCGCCGCCGCCCGAGTCGATCCTGGCGGGCATGGCGGAAGCCGGCTTTGCCGTCACTCATCTCTATGGGCTGACCGAGACTTACGGTCCGGCCGTTGTCAATGAGTGGCAGGACGAGTGGGATGCGCTCGATGTTTCTCTGCGTACCGCCAAGAAGGCGCGGCAGGGCGTCCGCTACGCGGCGCTGGAGGATTTGGCGGTGCTCGATCCGGAAACCCTGCAGCCGGTGCCACCTGACGGAGAGACCATCGGTGAGGTCATGTTCCGCGGCAACATCGTCATGAAGGGCTATCTGAAGAACCGGGCGGCAAGCGACGAGGCTTTCGCCGGCGGCTGGTTCCATTCCGGCGATCTCGGCGTGATGCATGCGGACGGCTATATCCAGCTGAAGGACCGCTCCAAGGATATCATTATTTCAGGCGGCGAGAATATTTCCTCGATTGAAGTCGAGGACGCACTCTACAAGTTCCCGGCCGTCGGCGCCTGCGCGGTGGTCGCACGGCCCGACGATAAATGGGGCGAAACCCCGCTCGCCTTTGTCGAACTGAAGCCCGGCCATGCGGCGAGCGAGGCGGAGATCATCGCCCATTGCCGCACGCTGCTGGCCAAGTTCAAATGCCCGCGCAATGTGCTGTTCGAGCCGATTCCGAAGACCTCGACCGGCAAGATCCAGAAGTTCGAGCTGCGCAAGCGGGCACGGGCGCTTTAGGTGGATCCCCGGGCAAGAGAACGAGGATGCGGTGGAGTGGGCCCAAACTAAAGCCCTGTTGGCGACAGAGGTGCCCAGCGGTCAACGATGCGCGTGGCTGACGTTCTGCTACCGTCATCCACGTCCAACACCATCGCCTCCGTCGTCCTTGAGCCGCCGATCCACCACCGGCAAGCCCATGGACGCAGCGCATAGATAGAGCATTTCGCCCAACTTTATTGTCGGCGTTAAGGAATCGTTAAGCATTACAATCTATAAATTGAACATCCAGTTTTCTGGATTCTTACCAAGTGGTTTGGCCACTTTGTTTGACGCCTCCCTGTTAGACTCCTGAGAGCCGCCATGTTTCGCGGCTCTTTTTTTATGTTCATATCTTCAGACCGGCCCTGCCGTTAACCCTTTATTAAGGATAAACTTGCGCTGATGTGAGTATGCAGGCAGGTTGCTGGGGAATACTGTCCGCCGACCGTTGTGGTGTATCGCTTGCTGTTTCAGTAAGGGTGCACGGCTTTGGCAAGATTCGGTTCGCGGCAGCGCATTGGTAACAGGGCATATGATGGCTGAACAGGAATTCCACGTGGACAACACGATACGACTTGCGGAGCGCATGGTTCGGTCGGAAAGCTTCAATCATCTCTATGATGAAGGCATGAGTCTTGTGGAAGAAGCCGCTTCCTATCTCGATGGGGAAGGGCGCGCCGCTGCCCGCAGGCTCACCCGTGTCGCCGCCACGCTCTATGCCGCGGAATCGATGCGGTTGACGACGCGGCTGATGCAGGTCGCGTCCTGGCTCCTCCTTCAGCGCGCTTCGCGCAGTGGCGAGATGACGCCCGACCAGGTGCTCTCGGAAAAGGCCAAGGTGCGCCTTGATACCGATTCGGCGCCCGAAAGCGTCGCGGGCTGGGATGAAATCCCGCTTTCCTATTGCAACATCGTGCATCGCTCGCTCCGGCTGCAGGCGCGTGTCCGGCAGATGGATGACGAGATCTACAATGAGAATGTCGAGGAGCGCCCGCTTTTCTCGACTAATCCGGTCTCAGACCAGATCACGCTGCTTGCCACCGCCTTCGGCAATCGTTGAGCGGTCGTTTTCGCCAATCATAAACAGTTTCGTTTCGCTTTTGTTCACCTTTCTGCTGTCAACATGCCTGGCAGAAAGGTAAGGTTCCCGACATGAAGGAAGCGATTCGAATCATCGGTATTGATCCCGGTCTCAGGCGAACCGGTTGGGGCATGATCGAAACGCTGGGCAATTCCCTGCGCTTTGTCGCTTCCGGCACGATCCTTTCCGATGCAAAGCTCGATCTTGCCTCGCGTCTGTGCCAGTTGCACGACGGTCTTGCGGCGGTCATTCACCAGATGGTGCCGCACGAATCGGCTGTCGAGCACACATTCGTCAACAAGGATGCGACGGCGACCCTGAAGCTTGGGCAAGCGCGGGGCATTGCGCTGCTGGTGCCGGCACTCGCCGGTTTGCAGGTCGCCGAATATGCCCCGAACGCGGTCAAGAAGGCGGTAATCGGCGTCGGTCACGGCGAAAAGCAGCAAATTCACATGATGGTAAAGGTTCTGATGCCGAAGGCGACGTTCGATACGGACGATGCTGCCGACGCGCTCGCTGTCGCCATCTGCCACGCACATCACCGGCAAAGCGCGATCGGGCGCATAGCCATCGAACAGAAACTGGCGGCGCTCGGATGATCGGCAAGCTCAAGGGTACGGTAGACGAAATCGGCGAAGACCACGTGATAATCGATGTGCATGGCGTAGGCTACGTGGCCTACTGCTCGGCGCGGACGCTTTCGAATCTTCCCGGAGTTGGCGAGGCGGTAACGCTCTTCATCGAAACCTATGTCCGCGAAGACATGATCAGGCTGTTCGGCTTCACCTCGCCGCTCGAACAGGAATGGTTCCGCCTGCTCCAGAGTGTGCAGGGCATTGGCGCCAAGGTGGCGCTCAGCGTACTTGGCGTGTTGACGCCGTCTGACCTCGCCAATGCGATCGCGCTGCGCGACATTGCCATGGTCAGCCGGGCGCCGGGCGTCGGCAAGCGTGTGGCCGAGCGCATCGTCACCGAACTCAAGAACAAGGCGCCGGCCTTTGCCGGCGACGCCAGCGGCACGATCGGCCTCAAGCAGGAGATCGGCGAGGGCGTCGCGCCCCGCCCGGTCGCCGATGCGGTTTCGGCCCTCACCAATCTCGGTTATTCGCGCGATCAGGCTGCCAATGCGGTGGCGGCGGCGATGAAGGAGGCGGGCGAGGGCGCCGATTCGACCAAGCTCATACGGCTCGGCCTCAAGGAGCTGTCGCGCTAATGCCATTGTCTGAAGAAGCTCGTTATGCGAGGACAGGCGCATGAGCGATGCAGGCCGTCTGATTTCACCCGACAAGCGCGGCGAGGACCTTGATACCTCGCTGCGACCGCAGACCCTTGCCGATTTCGTCGGGCAGGCTGCGGCGCGCGCCAATCTCAAGGTTTTCATCGAGGCGGCGAAATCGCGGGGCGAGGCGCTGGATCATGTGCTTTTCGTCGGGCCGCCGGGCCTTGGCAAGACCACACTGGCACAGATCATGGCGAAGGAACTCGGCGTCAACTTTCGCTCGACTTCGGGCCCGGTTATCGCCAAGGCCGGCGATCTTGCCGCCCTGCTCACCAATCTCGAAGAAAATGACGTCCTGTTCATCGATGAAATCCATCGTCTCAATCCGGCGGTCGAGGAAATTCTCTATCCGGCCATGGAAGACTATCAACTCGACCTGATCATCGGCGAGGGACCGGCAGCGCGTTCCGTCAAGATCGATCTTGCCAAGTTTACCCTTGTGGCTGCAACGACCCGGCTCGGCCTGTTGACCACGCCGTTGCGCGACCGTTTCGGCATTCCCATCCGATTGAACTTCTATACGGTCGAGGAGCTCGAACATATTGTGCGGCGCGGGGCCCGCATCATGGGTATCGGCATGACCGATGACGGCGCGCTCGAAGTCGCACGCCGTGCACGAGGCACGCCGCGTATTGCCGGCCGCCTGCTGCGGCGCGTGCGCGATTTCGCCATCGTCGATGGCAAGGACAGGATCGACCGCGAAACGGCCGACTCGGCGCTGCTGAGGCTCGAGGTGGATTCTCTCGGGCTCGATCAACTCGACCGCCGGTACCTTTCAATGATTGCACATAATTTCGGTGGTGGGCCGGTCGGAATCGAAACGATCGCCGCCGGGCTTTCCGAGCCGCGCGACGCGATCGAGGATATTATCGAGCCTTACCTGATCCAGCAGGGCTTTATCCAGCGCACGCCGCGCGGCCGCGTATTGACCGCCAATGCCTGGAAACATCTGGGGCTCAATGCGCCGGCAGAAGTCACGCAGCAACAGATCAACCTTTTCCAGGAAGATGAATGAAGCTTATTCAGCTTTCAGCGCTTCGAGGATAACCGGATCGAAAACCCGCTTGTCGTCGGCAAGGGTGATGCCGAAGGCGCCGCCCCACGACCAGACGGACCAGGGAAAGCCACGCTTGTTTGCCGCCGCAACCACGTCTTTCATGTAAGCGGCGCGCCACTCGGACGGCATAAGGAAATACTTGCCATATTCCTGACGGATCATGCCGAACTCGCCAAGGTATATCCGTTCCGGGGCAATATTATACTGCCGGCTCCAGGCGTCCGCTTGGTCGAATGGCTCGTTCAGTCTCGCCAGCGCCTTGGCATCATCGGCAATCCCATCGGCCATTTCGTTGAGATTGTTCAGAAGGGCTTGGCGCTTGTCCTCTGGCGCCTGCGTCTCGATGCGATGGCGGGCTTCTTCGAGAACCTCGTGAAACTCATCTTGCCCGAGCCTGTCAGGCGGATAGGGCAGGCCCTCGACATAGGCCATGGCATCGCCCGTCCATCCTGCGCCCTGATGGGTGAGGATATAGGGCTCATACGAGTGGAAGGTCCAGATCACATTGTCATCCGCGACGCTCGTCGGATTGATCTGGATCAGACCATAGGCGCTCGCCCAGCATCCGCCAGAGAGAACCAGCGTGTGATTGGGTAATGCGTTGCGCGCCGCCGCATGCAATTGCACCAGCAAGGCGGACCATTTTGGATAGACTGCGAGATCGCAATCCACCACCGGCTCGTTAAAAGGTTCAAAGGCAGTAAGCGCTGGATCGGTGATGGAAAGGGCACGGCCGAGGCGCCCTACCAAGTCGAGATAACGGGCAAACAGCGCCGGATCCGACGAAATCTGGTTGGTTCCGATTTTCCGCTTGTCGCTCGGGATCGTGTGCATGTCGACGACCACCTTGAGACCGGCCTTATGCAGCAAGTCGATGGATCGGAGCGTTGCGGCAAGCAGCTTCCTGACGCGCTCCTCCGAGGCATCCTGAAGGAAGATGGCAGGATCGACAGGCATGCGGACGAAATCGAAGCCCGCCTTGCGGATTGCCTGCAGGTCTTCCAGCCGTGTATTGCGCCGCCACTCCGGAAAGTTGGTGAGGATTTCGTCATCGTCCCAACGTTCGGGAAGCGGCCAGGTGACCCATGGATCGAGATTGACCCCGCGCTGCATCGTGAAGGCGGCGGCCGATGCCGTTGTGACAGTGACAAGCAGGCATGCAAATGCGAAAAGCACGTGAAACAATCGAAACGCCAATTCCTTCACGTCCTCCATCCGGGTCTGGACAAAATGCCCGCCTACCCGGCAAAAGAAAAGAACCATGAGCGAAAACAATATTCTTTCCTTGACGGGCGGTCTCGCCGGAGAACTGACCGATATCGGGCACCGGCTGCTTGCCCGCGTTTATTATGCGGACACCGATTTTTCAGGCGTCGTCTACCATGCCCGCTACCTCGAATTTCTTGAACGGGGGCGCACCGACTATCTGCGGCTTCTCGGCGTACACCACTCGGAGCTGGCCGATGGCAAGCTCGGTGAAAGCATCGTGTGGGTGGTGCGGCGCATGGAGATCGACTTTCGCTCAGCGGCGCGTATCGACGATGTTCTGACGGTGGAGACCCATACGGCGGAGATATCGGGTGCGCGCGTGCGCATGGCGCAATCGATCAAACGCGGTGACGAACTCTTGATCGCGGCAAGGGTCGAAGCCGCCCTTGTCAATGGCGCCGGGCGACCGCGAAGGTTTCCTGCAGAATGGATCAAGCTTTTCAAGCCGCAATCTTAGCCTCGATAATTTAAAATCACGGGTCGGGCTGAATCATAACTGATCCTTAACCATAACAAACCATGAATAAGGTCATCAAACGGGGCGTTTTGCGTTAACGCCTTCGTTTTACCAAAATTAACCGTGAGAAGCCGCGGTGTGGTTACTGGAAAAATCCGGTCTCACTAACGTGGCTCATCTGGAGTGAGAGACGATTGCGCCCCGGTCAACATGCCGGGTTTTCGGATTCGAGGGTTGTGGTTATGGAAAATTTAGCGGTTGCCGTTCAAGCATCAGATACTTCGCTTTGGGGACTGTTCTGGCAAGCCGGATTTATCGTCAAGCTTGTGATGATCGGGCTTCTTGGTGCGTCCATCTGGACATGGGCGATCATCATCGACAAAGCGCTAGGATTCGGACGCGCCAAGCGCGCCTTCGACCGTTTCGAACAGGTCTTCTGGTCGGGACAGTCACTCGATGAGCTCTATCGCAATCTTGGCGACAAGCGCACCACCGGCATGGGCTCGATCTTCATCGCCGCCATGCGGGAATGGAAGAAATCATTTGAAAAGGGCGCCCGCTCGCCAATCGCGCTGCAGATGCGCATCGACAAGGCGATGGACGTGGCACTGGCGCGTGAAAGCGACTATCTCGCCGCCCGCCTGACGTTTCTTGCAACGATCGGTTCCGCCGGCCCCTTCATCGGCCTCTTCGGCACCGTCATCGGTATCATGACCTCGTTCATGGCGATTGCCGGTTCCAAGTCCACCAGCCTTGCCGTTGTGGCGCCTGGTATTGCCGAAGCGCTGCTGGCAACGGCGATCGGCCTTGTCGCCGCCATTCCAGCCGTTATCGCCTACAACAAATTGTCGAGCGACGCCGGCAAGCTTACCGCACGCATGGAAGGCTTTGCGGACGAGTTTTCCGCCATACTCTCGCGGCAAATCGATGAGAAGCTGCCGCGGACCTGAATGACCGCCTGCGTAACCGATACTTGAAATTGCGAGATTGATGCCATGGGCATGTCAATGGGAAACAATGGGTCGTCAGGCGGACGCCGACGCCGCGGTCGGGCCAGCAAGGCGTTGATGAGTGAAATCAACGTCACGCCGCTGGTCGACGTGATGCTGGTTCTGCTGATCATCTTCATGGTCGCCGCACCGCTGATGACGGTCGGCGTGCCGATCGACCTGCCGGACACCGCCGCCAAGGCGCTGGATACCGACACCAAGCCGATCACGATCTCGGTCAACCAGCAGGGACAGATCTTCATCGAGGACACGGAAATCCCGATCGAGGAAATTGTCCCGAAACTGCAGGCAATCGCCAAGACCGGCTATAACGAGCGCATTTTCGTTCGCGGTGACAAGACAGCCGATTATGGCGCGGTCATGAAGGTCATGGCGCGCATTTCATCGGCCGGATTCAAGAATATTGGTCTGGTCAGTCTTCAGGAGCAGGATAGCTAAGCGAAATGAAGGGCAGTGTCGTATCCTCTGCTGTTATTCATGCCGCCATCCTTGGCTGGGGGCTGCTGACGTTCTCCGCGCCCGCCCCGATGGTCGCGGACGTCGAGTCCATGCCTATCGATATCGTTCCCGTCGAATCCATCACCCAGCTGCAGCAGGGCGACAAGAAGGCGCCGAAGGCCGAAAAGCCCGCGCCGAAGCCCGCCGAGAAGCCGCAGACCCAGCTCGACGCCCAGAATACCGGCGACAGCGACCTCGACACCAAGACCAAGGAGACGCTGGAAATAAAGCCCAAGCCGGTGGAATCCGCACAAGCGCCGAAGCCATCGGAAGCGCCCGTTCCAAAGCCGGAACCGCAGCCTGAGCCGAAACCCGAGGTCAAGCCCGAACCGAAGCCTGAACCCGTGCCCGCCACTGAGGTGAAGCCGGAGCCTGCGCCCAAGCAGGAAGTCAAACCTGACCCCGTGGCCGCGGCGATTACTGAAGCAAAGCCTGATCCCGTACCGCAGGAAGAGACCTTCAAGCTTCCCGAAAATGTCGCCAAGCCGGAAGCAAAGCCGACCCAGCCAGCGCAGACGGCGAAGACTCCGGAGCGTAAGGAACCTGAGAAGCCGAAGCAGACGCAGACGGCGGCCAAACCCTCCAAGGAGAAGGGCATAGCCGACGAGGTTGCGGAATTGCTCAACAACCAGAAGCCATCCGCAGGTGGTGCCAAGCGCTCCACGGACCGGGCTTCTCTTGGCGCCGACAAGGCGACGGGCGGCTCGAAGCTCAGCCAGAGCGAAATGGATGCATTGCGCAGCGCCATCGAGGGCAACTGGAACAAGCCGGTGGGTGCCGAGGAATATCCGGATATGAAGATCATCGTCTCGTTCAAGCTCACGCCGAGCGGCGAGATCGAAGGTTCGCCGGTCGTGAGCGGCAGCGGCGGTGAACCCGGTCTCCTGAACGCGATCAAGAGCAGTGCATTGCGCGCGGTTATGCGTTCGGTGCCGTTCAATCTGCCGCAAGACAAATATGATACCTGGAAAGATGTTGAACTGACTTTCTATCCAGGAACGACCTGATGATGACAATTGGCCAGCCAAAAGAGGGCCCTGAACTTATGCTTAGAACGACCCGGACAATTCTTTCCGCTTTCGCGATGATTATCGCACTGTTGGCTGTTGCGACGCTCCCGGCGCGCGCGCAGCTTAAACTCGATATCACCAAGGGCGTGGTTGAACCCATGCCCATCGCGATTACAGATTTTCTCTCCGGTGATCAGCTTGGGACCAATATTTCCGGCGTGATTGCTGCGGACCTTGAGCGGTCTGGCCTCTTCGCGCCGATCGAGAAGGGTGCGTTCATCGAAAAGATCTCGAACCCCGACGCTGCACCGCGCTTTGAAGACTGGAAGGTGATCAATGCCCAGGCGCTTGTCACCGGCCGCGTTACCAAGCAGGGCGATGGCAGGCTGAAGGCGGAGTTCCGCCTGTGGGACACCTTCGCCGGTAAGCAGTTGATCGGACAGCAGTTCTTCACCTCTCCTGAAAGCTGGCGCCGGGTCGCCCACATTATCGCCGACGCGATCTACAAGGAACTGACGGGCGAGGACGGCTATTTCGATACCCGCGTCGTCTATGTCGACGAGTCCGGCACCAAGGAAAAACGCGTCAAGCGTCTCGCCATCATGGACCAGGACGGTGCTAACACGCGCTATCTCACCAACGGCAAGGATCTCGTCCTGACGCCGCGCTTCTCGCCGAGCCGGCAGGAAATCACCTATATGTCGTTCGAAGGCGGCAAGCCGCAGATTTACCTCTTGCAACTCGAGACCGGCCAGCGTGAACTCGTCGGCAACTTCCCCGGCATGACCATCGCACCGCGCTTTTCACCCGACGGGCAGAAGGTCGTGATGAGCCTGCTCCAGGAAGACGGCAGCGCCAACATTTACACCATGGACCTGCGCAGCCGCACGACGACGCGCCTCACCAGCACCTCCGCGATCGATACCGGCGCCTCCTACTCGCCGGATGGCTCGCAGGTCGTCTTCGAATCCGACCGTGGCGGCCGACCGCAGATCTACAAGATGGGCGCGGATGGTTCGAATCCGCAGCGCATCTCCTTCGGCGACGGTTCCTATTCGACCCCGGTCTGGTCACCGCGCGGAGACCTGATCGCATTCACGAAGCAGGCGGGCGGCGAATTTTCGATCGGGGTCATGAAGACAGACGGCTCGGGCGAGCGCATCCTTTCGAGCGGCTACCACGATGAGGGCCCGACCTGGGCGCCGAATGGCCGCGTGCTGATGTTCTTCCGCCAGCCTCCCGGCTCGAACAGCCCGCATCTGATGACGGTCGATCTGACTGGCCGCAATATCCGCCAGATCCAAACCCCGAACCTCTCGTCTGACCCGGCCTGGTCTCCGCTTCTCGAATAGTAGCTGCCAACCATCAGGAACACTTCTCTGCATTCGCGGCGATGTCCCCCGACATTCGCCGCGAATGTCGTTTTTCCGCCGCATTGTTTGCCTTAGAGGTACGGAAACACGCATTCGATTCGCCGTTAATCCTGGTTTTAAGAGGCGATTAACCCTGTTTCTTGAACTCGCCTTAACCTCAATATGGTTACTGGTTGTTCACCGAAACAATTCAGTTCTTAAGGAGTTCAGGCCATGCGCCGGTTCGAAATGATCGCACGCAGTCCACTTGTCGTTGCACTGTTCATGTCTCTCGCAATCGCGGGTTGCGCCTCGAAGAAAAACATGCCCAACAGCGCCGGCGACCTTGGCCTTGCTGGCAGCGCGACACCGGGCTCGACGCAAGACTTCACCGTCAATGTCGGCGACCGCATCTTCTTCGATGTCGACTCCTCGGTCATCCGTGGTGATGCTCAGCAGACCCTGTCCAAGCAGGCACAGTGGCTGAAGCGTTACCCGAACTATGCGATCACCGTCGAAGGCCATGCCGACGAGCGCGGCACGCGCGAATACAACCTTGCTCTCGGTCAGCGCCGTGCTGCTGCGACACGCAACTATCTGGCATCTCAGGGTGTTCCAGCCGGCCGCATCAAGACCATCTCCTACGGTAACGAGCGCCCGGTTGCCGTTTGCGACAGCGAATCGTGCTGGTCGCAGAATCGCCGCGCCATCACCGTTCTCGGCGGCGCTGGCAGCTAAGCAGACTTCGATTTTATCGACGGAAAAGGCGGCTTTCGGGCCGCTTTTTTTGTTTTGACGCGCGGCTAACAAAATTTGGCCGAAGTCACATTGCTCGTGTTAGATAGGGCGGCCGCAATCATGGCGGTGTTTCAATTCCCATATCAGGGGCGGTAAAAGGAATGAACAAAGGACTTAAGAGAATGGTTCTGGCACTGACGGTTATGCCATTTCTGGCAACCGGCGTAGGCCACGCCATGGATTTGAGCGGTGGATTTTTTCCGCCTGCGCCAAAGGCGGAGATTGCACCCAGCAAAGCTCCCGTCATCCTGGCCCAGGCAGGCGATCCGCGGGTGAGCCAGCTCGAGGAGCAGATCAGGCAGCTCACCGGCAAGGTTGAGGAACTGAACTTCCAGATCCTGCAAATGCAGGAGCAGATGCGCAAAGTACAGGAAGACAACGAGTTCCGCTTCCAGGAGCTGGAAAAGGGCAAGCGGTCGGACGCCGGCGGCAAGAGCGATCGTACGGTCGCGTCCGCCCCGTCACCGCGAACAACAACGGGGGAGGCATCGTCGGATGCCTCTGCCTCTTCCGGTCCGTCGCGGGGTGCGCCCCAGACCACCGATTCCGCTGCCATTGATCCTCAGGTCGATTTGTCCGGCTCCGAGCAACTCGGCGCGCCGCCGCGCGACCTCGGGCAGATCGAATTTGATGCCAATGGCAACGTGATCGGTGGTAATGCCAGCGATAATCCGCCGGCCGACAACACGACGGTTGCTGCCTTGCCGCAGACCGACGATCCCAAGGTGCTTTACAACCAGGCCTATCAGCTATTCCTTTCCGGCGACTACAAGAGCGCGGAACTTGCCTTCCGTGATCATGTCGATCGGTTCCCCAAGGATCCGGCCGATCCCGATGCCCGTTACTGGCTCGGCGAGTCGCTTTACGGGCAGGGCCGCTACCAGGATGCGGCATCGGTGTTCCTCGACAATCACAAGCAGTATCCGGATTCAAAGAAGAGCCCGGAGAACCTGCTAAAGCTCGGCATGACTCTCGCCAAGATGCGCGATCATGACGTCGCCTGCGCCACCTTTTCCTCCGTCGCAACGCGCTATCCGAATATTACGCCGGCGATCAAGGAGCGCGTGAAGAGTGAGCGTGCCGCCAACAAGTGCTGAGACAGGGCTCGATCCGGAACGCATTTTTGGTTCGGTCCATTTCGAGGGACTGACCTCGGTCATCGTTGCCGTCTCCGGCGGCAGCGACTCTCTGGGGCTTCTCCATCTCCTCGCAGAATTGCGCGCTTCGCGGCCGCAGTTTCCAGCCATTATTGCCGTTACTGTCGATCATCGCCTTCGCCCGGAAGCCGCCGAAGAAGCGGGCTATGTAGCAACTTTGTGTGCAGAACTCGGCATCAAGCATCGGACCCTTGCCTGGGATGAGCCCAAGCCACAGACCGCACTTTCGGCATTGGCGCGCGACGCGCGATATCGCCTTCTTTGCCAGGCGGCCCGGGAGGCGGATACGGACGTCATCCTGACGGGACACACGCAGGACGACCAGATCGAAACCTATGCGATGCGGCGTTTGCGAACGAGCAGCGAAGGCAGCGACAGGGGGCTTGCCGGAATGGCGCCTGCGACATTGTTCGAACGCGAGATCTGGCTGGTGCGGCCCCTGCTCGGGATAACCCGCGAGGCGATCCGCGCCTATTTGCGGTCACGCAGCGTCGCTTGGCGCGATGATCCATCCAACGAAGACCCGAAGTATGAACGCGTGCGCATCCGCAAGGCGCTGCGCAATGAGGAGCGCGCGTCGATACTGGCGAATATTGCGACAAAGACCAAGCGGCGCATGACCCACAATATCGGCGCCGCCGCGCTCTTGCAGAAAAGCGTCGCGGTGCACGATGGCACGCTCGCGGAGATCGAAAGATCGGCTTTTGCCGGCGACAGGGATGACCTACGCCTCGCCGTTGGCGTCCTTCTCGCGGCGATGGGTGGCTTATCGATGCTGCCGGCGGCAGAGATTTGTGATAGGGCTATCCAGCATATTGCGGGAGATGGGACGTTCCGGCGCGTATCGCTCGGCCGCTGCGTGATTGAGGTCAAACGAGACAAGGCTATCATCTATCGCGAACTGCGGTCGCTGCCTGAAGTCAGCGTTGGGGCCGGCGAAACCGCGATCTGGGACGGGCGCTATCGGCTCACCAACTGGACGAAAAATCCGGTCGAGATCGTACCGGTCGGGAACGGGAATACAGGATCGATCGAAGGAGAACGCCCCACCAACAGTCATTCCGGTGCACTGAAATCCTCGCCTGCGATTATAAATGAAGGCGAGATGACCACCGTAATTTGCCGCGACGATCACGCTAAGTTGCCTGCAGGCATCGCTCTCACGCGGCACCTTTCCCTGTTCGACCATATCCTTTCAAGCTATGATATCAGCTTGGCCAGAGTTCTTGCTGAACTGTTTTGCCTACCGCCTTATAAGGATTTGCCTGTAAACCAGATTAACAAGAATTGACCTCAGTTTGACTGCCAGCCTTGGCAAGGCCACGCTTCGAACCTATGTTACGTTAAAATTCCGCATCCTTGCGGTTGTGATTGATGGGACCCGATATGAATCCTAACTACAGGAACTTCGCTCTGTGGGCGATTATCGCCTTGCTGCTGATCGCGTTGTTCAACCTTTTTCAAAGCCCCACCTCGCGCTCGGCATCGAGTGATGTTCCCTATTCGCAGTTCATTACCGACGTGAATAGCGGCCGCGTGAAATCCGTTACGATTTCCGGCAATCGCATCACCGGCACCTATTCGGACAATGGTTCGACCTTCCAGACCTATTCGCCCGGCGATGCCGGCCTCGTCGGCCGTCTCGAAAGCAAGAATGTCCAGATCGCCGCGCGTCCGGAGACCGATGGTTCCACTTCGCTTGTCGGCATGCTGATTTCCTGGCTACCCATGATACTTATCCTCGGCGTGTGGATTTTCTTCATGCGCCAGATGCAGGGTGGATCGCGTGGCGCCATGGGCTTTGGCAAGTCCAAGGCCAAGCTTTTGACCGAGGCGCATGGACGGGTAACCTTCCAGGATGTCGCCGGTGTTGATGAGGCCAAGGAAGATCTGGAAGAGATCGTCGAATTCCTGCGCGACGCGCAGAAATTCCAGCGGCTCGGCGGGCGCATCCCGCGCGGCGTGCTGCTGGTAGGCCCTCCCGGCACAGGTAAGACATTGCTGGCCCGCGCCATTGCCGGCGAAGCCAACGTGCCGTTCTTCACCATCTCTGGTTCCGACTTCGTTGAAATGTTCGTCGGTGTCGGCGCGTCCCGTGTCCGTGACATGTTCGAACAGGCGAAGAAGAATGCGCCCTGCATCATCTTCATCGATGAAATCGACGCGGTTGGTCGCCATCGTGGCGCTGGTCTCGGCGGCGGCAATGACGAGCGCGAACAGACACTCAACCAGTTGCTGGTCGAGATGGACGGCTTCGAGGCCAATGAGGGTGTTATTCTCATCGCCGCAACCAACCGTCCCGACGTGCTCGATCCTGCGCTGCTGCGTCCGGGCCGTTTCGACCGCCAGGTCGTTGTTCCCAATCCGGACGTCACCGGCCGCGAAAAGATCCTGAAGGTGCACGCGCGCAACGTCCCGCTGGCACCGAATGTCGACCTCAAGATTCTTGCTCGCGGCACCCCCGGCTTCTCCGGCGCCGATTTGATGAATCTCGTCAACGAAGCTGCCCTGATGGCCGCCCGCCGCAACAAGCGCCTTGTCACCATGCTCGAGTTCGAGGATGCGAAGGACAAGATCATGATGGGTGCGGAGCGCCGCTCGACCGCGATGACGCAGGCCGAGAAGGAACTCACCGCCTATCACGAGGCCGGGCACGCAATTGTCGCACTCAACGTCGAAGTTGCCGATCCGCTGCACAAGGCAACGATCATTCCGCGCGGCCGTGCGCTCGGCATGGTCATGCAGTTGCCGGAAGCCGATCGCTACTCGATGAGCTACAAGTGGATGATCTCACGCCTTGCCATCATGATGGGCGGGCGCATCGCCGAAGAACTCAAGTTTGGCAAGGAGAACATCACCTCGGGCGCGTCCTCGGACATCGAACAGGCCACCAAGCTGGCTCGCGCCATGGTCACCCGCTGGGGCTTCTCCGACAAGCTCGGGCAGGTCGCCTACGGCGAGAACCAGGAAGAAGTGTTCCTCGGCCATTCCGTTGCCCGCACCCAGAACGTTTCGGAAGAAACGGCGCAGTTGATCGACGCGGAAGTTCGCAAGCTCATCGACGATGCCTATAATCACGCGCGTTCAATCCTGACCAAGAAGAAGAAGGAATGGATCGCCATCGCCGAGGGCCTTCTCGAATATGAGACGCTGACGGGCGAGGAAATCAAGGCCTTGATGGCCGGCGGCAAGCCCGCCCGCGACCTCGGCGACGATACCCCGCCCTCGCGTGGATCGGCTGTTCCGAAGGCCGGATCGGCCAAGAAACCCCGCAAGGGCGATGAGCCCGACAAGGGTCTTGAGCCCCAGCCACAATCCTGATGGTGGATGCAACTTCTACAAACGGCCGGTGAAAACCGGCCGTTTGTACGAATTGTTCATGCATTGTCCCTAAGTATAATCGCTACACAAATTGTGAGATGCGGAATAGAAGGTCTTTTGCAATAAGCTTCACAAGACCAAGGTCAGGCACACGAGGCTGCATTCCTGTCTTTCCGGATATCAGACAGCCCTAGATTCGGATAACCAGCATGGCGCGCAAATATTTCGGCACGGATGGCATTCGCGGACAGGCAAACGCCTATCCCATGACCCCCGACATCGCAATGAAAGTCGGCATGGCCGTCGGCCTTACGTTCAAGCGCGGCGAGCACCGCAACCGCGTCGTTATCGGCAAGGATACGCGGCTTTCAGGGTACATGATCGAGAACGCCCTTGTCGCCGGCTTCACCTCGACCGGGATGGATGTATTCCTGCTCGGCCCGATTCCGACACCCGCTGTTGCAATGCTCTGCCGCTCGCTGCGCGCCGATATCGGCGTGATGATATCGGCTTCACATAACCCCTATTTCGACAATGGCATCAAGCTGTTCGGACCGGACGGTTTCAAGCTTTCCGACGAGATCGAACTTCAGATCGAACGTCTGATGGACGAGAACCTGTCGGATCGCCTGTCGAGTTTCGACAATCTCGGACGCGCCAAGCGTGTCGATGGCGACATCTATCGCTACATCGAATTTGCCAAGCGCACGACGCCGAAGAATATCTCGCTCTCGGGCCTCAGGATCGTCGTCGACTGTGCCAATGGCGCAGCCTACAAGGTCGCTCCTGCCGCCCTCTGGGAACTCGGGGCGGAAGTGATCACAATCAACGACAAGCCGAACGGCACCAACATCAACGAAGACTGCGGTTCGACCCACCCGCTCGGCCTGATCAAGAAGGTGCACGAGGTGCGGGCCGATATCGGCATCGCGCTCGATGGCGATGCCGACCGCGTGCTGATCGTCGATGAAAATGGCGCCATCATCGACGGCGACCAGCTGATGGCGGTCATCGCACAATCGTGGCAGGAGACGGACAGGCTCGTCGGCGGCGGCGTCGTTGCAACCGTCATGTCCAATCTCGGCCTCGAACGCTTCTTGATGGACCGGGGACTGACCCTCGCCCGCACGCAGGTCGGAGACCGCTACGTGGTCGAGCACATGCGCAACCATGGCTTCAATGTTGGTGGCGAGCAGTCCGGTCACATCGTTTTGTCCGATTTCTCGACAACGGGCGACGGCCTGGTCTCCGCCTTGCAGATTCTCGCCGTCGTGCAGGAACAGGGACGTCCGGTCAGCGAGGTTTGCCGCAAGTTCGACCCCGTACCGCAGCTCTTGAAGAATGTGCGCACCACTGGTGGCAAGCCGCTTGAAAACAAGAACGTGAAAAGCGCGATCGACGAAGCGCGCGATCGTCTCGGCACGGCCGGCCGCCTTGTGATCCGCCCGTCCGGCACCGAACCGCTGATCCGCGTCATGGCGGAGGGCGACGACCGCAAGCTGGTCGAGGCGGTGGTCAACGATATCATTTCCGTGATTTCGTCTTCGGCGGCCTAACCGGCCGCAATCCATTAACAAATAATAACGAAAGCGGGCCCCATTCGGGCCCGTTTTGTTGTTAAGGGTCTCATTCTACTCAAAGCTGTATTCCGTTAACCTTAATAGACATGGTGAACAAACACGGTTAAGCGGGACTTAACCTTTTACGCCCATATTTCCCTCACAACCATCTGTGGCAATCGCCGCGCTTTCCAACCATGGGGCTTTGTGAGGAATAGAGTAATGAGCACATTCAACAAATTTGCTGCCATGGGCGCAGCTATCATGAGCCTGGGCGCGGCACCGGCCCTCGCGGCAGACATGATCCAGGATCCGGTGGTGGAAGTTGCGCCTTTCGGCGGTTGGTATCTTCGCGGCGACATCGGCATGAGCAACCAGCAGTTCGATCATCTCGACTATGTCGGGTTTGCCGATCCCGCCTATCATACCTTTTTTAACGATGGCGACTTCGACGCCGGCATGACGGCGCAGATCGGTGTCGGCTACCAGTTCAACGACTGGCTCCGGGCCGACGTGACCGGGCAGTATCGTGGCAAGACCGATTTCAGTGCGCTGGACTTCTACGATATCGATGGCGACCTCACCACTACGGATGACGCGGCCACAAATGAATACCATGCCAAGAAGTCGGAATGGCTGTTCCTCGCCAATGCCTATGCTGACCTTGGTACCTATGCCGGAATCACGCCCTATGTAGGCGCGGGTATCGGCGCATCGCGCAATACGATTTCGGGCTTCACCGACAACAATATCATTACTGGCGGCGGCGGCTATGCCGGCAGCGCCTCGCAGTGGGAACTCGCCTGGGCGCTGCACGCCGGTGTCGGCATCAAGGCGACCGATCGCATGACCATCGATATCGGCTACAGCTATGTCGATCTCGGCGACGGCAAAACCGACAATGCCTTTAACTACATCAACTCGCTGACCCGCGAAAATCCTGAACCCTTCAAGTTCAAGGATATTACCTCCCACGACTTCAAGGTCGGCGTTCGTTACGCTTTCTGATTGAGTGAACCGTCGAACTTCAACGGCAGGTGTCAGCACCTGCCGTTTTCGTTGGAGTTCGCCAGAAATTCATGTCGCAGCCAAACATATTTCTTGACTGCCAGCGACATTTCTCCTAGGTCCCGGAGTGGGCCACCTCTCCCCAACGAGAGGCGTGCTATCTGTGAGGATAGGAGAAAACATGACTACGCTTGTAAAGCCGGCCCAGCGCCCGGCTAATCCCAATTTTTCATCAGGTCCCTGTGCTAAACGTCCCGGATGGTCGCATGCTGCGCTTTCCGATGCAGCGCTTGGCCGTTCGCATCGCGCCAAGGTCGGCAAGACCAAGCTGAAGCAGGCCATCGACCTTACCCGTGAGATTTTGCAAGTTCCTGCCGATTACCGCATCGGCATCGTTCCGGCCTCCGATACGGGCGCCGTCGAAATGGCGCTCTGGTCACTGCTGGGCGAGCGCGGCGTCGACATGGTCGCATGGGAAAGCTTCGGCGCCGGCTGGGTGACCGATGTCGTCAAACAGCTGAAGCTCGCCGATGCCCGCACGATCGAAGCCGGCTACGGCGAACTGCCAGACCTTTCCAAGATCGATTTCGACCGCGACGTGGTCTTTACCTGGAACGGCACAACGTCCGGCGTGCGCGTTCCGAGCGGCGACTTCATCCCTGCGGACCGCAAGGGCCTCACCATCTGCGACGCAACCTCGGCCGCATTCGCACAGCGCCTTGATTTCGCCAAGCTCGATGTCGTCACCTTCTCCTGGCAGAAGGTTCTCGGCGGGGAGGGCGCACACGGCATGCTCATCCTCAGCCCGCGCGCGGTCGAGCGGCTTTTGACCTATAAACCTGCTTGGCCCCTGCCGAAGATTTTCCGCCTCACCTCCGGCGGCAAGCTCATCGAAGGCATTTTCTCCGGCGAGACGATTAACACCCCCTCCATGCTCTGCGTCGAGGATTACCTTGATGCGTTGAACTGGGCGAAGTCGGTGGGAAGCCTCGATGGACTCGTTGCCCGCGCCGACAGGAACTTCGCGGCGATCGACGCCTTTGTCGAACGTACGCCATGGCTTGCCAATCTGGCAAAGGATCCGGCAACCCGGTCGAACACCTCCGTTTGCCTGACCATCGTCGATCCTGAGATCACCGCGCTCGATGCCGACGCTCAGGCCAGCTTTGCCAAGAACCTCGTAGCTGCCCTCGAAAAGGAAGCCGTCGCCTACGATATCGGTGCCTATCGCGATGCTCCGTCGGGTCTGCGTATCTGGGCCGGCGCCACTGTCGAGACGGCTGACCTCGAGGCCTTGATGCTGTGGCTGGATTGGGCGTTCGAAGCCCAGAAGGCCGAACTGAAGAAGGCCGCCTAGGTCTCCAGGCTAAAGCCGGCCGCAGCATTGCGGCCGCCCCTCCCATTTATCCGATTTCAACGATGGAGGCCATGATGGCACCGCGCGTACTCGTATCCGACAAACTCTCCCCCACCGCCGTCCAGATCTTCAAGGATCACGGTGTCGAAGTCGATTACCTGCCGGATCTCGGCAAGGACAAGGACAAGCTGCTTGAGGTTATTGGCCAATATGATGGCCTTGCCATTCGCTCGGCGACAAAGGTCACCGAGAAGCTGATTAGCGCAGCGAAGAACCTCAAGGTCATTGGCCGCGCCGGTATCGGCGTCGACAATGTCGACATCCCGGCTGCTTCTCGCCGCGGTATCATCGTCATGAATACCCCCTTCGGCAATTCGATCACAACGGCTGAGCACGCCGTTGCATTGATGTTCGCCGTCGCCCGCGAACTGCCTGAGGCCGATGCTTCAACGCGCGCCGGCAAGTGGGAAAAGAACCGTTTCATGGGTGTCGAGATCACCGGCAAGACGCTCGGTGTTATCGGCTGCGGCAATATCGGCTCGATCGTCGCCACGCGCGGCGTTGGCCTCAAAATGCATGTCATTGCCTTCGATCCGTTCCTTTCCGAGGGGAGGGCGGAGGAACTCGGCGTTGAGAAGGTCGAACTCGACGAGCTTCTGACCCGTGCCGATTTCATCAGCCTGCATACGCCGATGACCGACAAGACGCGCGGCATCATCAACGCCGACGCGATCGCCAAGATGAAGGACGGTGTTCGCATCATCAACTGTGCCCGCGGCGGTCTCATCGTCGAGAAGGACCTCGTCGCCGCCCTCAAATCCGGCAAGGTCGCCGGCGCCGGCATTGACGTCTTCGAAGTCGAGCCTGCTACCGATAACGAGTTGTTCCATCTGCCGAACGTCGTGTGCACACCGCACCTCGGCGCATCGACCAGCGAAGCGCAGGAAAACGTCGCCCTGCAGGTCGCAGAGCAAATGTCGGATTACCTGATCAAGGGCGCGGTTTCCAACGCGATCAACATGCCTTCGATCACCGCGGAAGAAGCGCCGCGCCTCAAGCCCTTCGTCAAGCTTGCCGAAGTCCTTGGTGCTTTCGTCGGCCAGGTTACGGAAGAGCCGATCGAGGAAGTCGAAGTGCTGTTCGATGGAGCGACGGCGGCGATGAATACGCGGGCATTGCTCAGCGCGACGCTAGCCGGTCTCATCCGTCCGCAGGTCGCCGATGTGAACATGGTTTCCGCGCCGATCATGGTGAAGGAACGCGGCATCATCGTTTCCGAGATCCGTCGTGACAAATCCGGCGTGTTCGACGGGTATATCAAACTGACGGTGAAGTCGGCGTCGATGACACGCTCGATCGCCGGCACCTGCTTCTCCGATGGCAAGCCGCGCTTCATCCAGATCAAGGGTATCAACCTCGACGCGGAGGTCGGGCAGCATATGCTCTATACGACCAATAACGATACGCCGGGCATGATCGGCTTGCTTGGTACGATCTGCGGCAACAATAAGGTCAACATCGCCAACTTCGCGCTTGGGCGCGATGCGCCCGGCGGCAATGCCATTGCCATGCTCTATCTCGACGAGCGCATCCCGGACAATGTCCTTGAGGAACTACGGGTCAACAAGGCAATTGTTTCGGCCAAACCGCTGGAATTCAACATCGCTTGATTGTACGGATGTCGGTCATGGCATCCGAACATAGCGATCTCCGTTGGCGTTTGATGGAAGCGAGGGACCTTGCTTCCATCACTGCCATGGCCGAAGTCATCCACCCGGATTTCCCGGAGGATGACAGCGTTTTTCGCGAGCGCATGCGGCTTTATGGCGATGGCTGTTTCGTGCTCGAATCGCCCGGCGGCGCTCTTCACGGCTACGCGGTCACCCACCCGTGGCAACTTTATGCGATGCCTGCGCTCAATAGCCTGCTCGTCGAATTACCCGCCCAACCTTCCACCTACTACCTGCACGATATCGCCCTCATGCCGACGGCCCGCGGTAGCGGCGCAGCGGCGCGCATTGTTGCCATTCTTGCCGAGCAGGCCAGGCGGGAAGACCTCGCCAATATGTCTCTGGTCTCGGTCAACAACTCGGTTGGATTCTGGGAAAAGCAGGGCTTCAAGACAGAAAACCTGCCAGAGCTTGAAGCAAAGCTCAAAACCTATTCGGAGGACGCGCGTTTCATGGTCCGCCAGCTTCGCTGATCGCGGCATGCTTGCGTCCGCTGAGTTCGGCGATCCAGATGCCGCCAAGCACAAGCACAAGGGCGCTGCCGTGGTAAGGGTGGAACTCTTCGCGGAGCAAGGCCACCGCGAGAAGCGTACCGAAGATCGGGACCGCATTGATGAAGAGGCCGGCGCGGTTGGCGCCGATATATTCGACGCCCTTGAGGAAAAGCACCTGTGCGGCAAGTGAAGGCAAGATAGCGGTATAGAGGACGACCATGGCGCCGGTCGTGTCCGGCGGCATCAGCGCGCCGCGCTGCCATTCCCAGAGCGTGAACGGGATCGCGGTCAGAAACGCGAAAAAGGTCATTGCCGTCATCAGGCTCTGCCAGTTGATCGCGGGCCGGAACCGCAGTGCCACCGTGTAACCGCTATAGAGCAGGACTGCGAGGATCATCAGCGCGTCGCCAAAATTGACTTCAAGCCGGGCCAATTGGCTGAAGCTGCCGTGGCCCGCGGTCAGCGCTACGCCAACGAGGGAAAGGCTGAAGCCGATGATCTGCCCGGCGCGAACGGGCGTGCCGAACAGCAGGAGATTTGCAACGAAAATCACCATCGGTATGCCGGCCTGCTCGATCGTAACGTTAATCGCGGACGTATAGTTGAGTGCGCTGTAGAGCGCCATGTTGAAGAAGGTGAAGCCGAAGGCGCCAAGGGCGGCGAGCAACCACAAATGTTTGCGCAGCATTGTCCAGTCGCGCTGCACTTGTCTGACGCTGATGGCGGCAATGATCAGAAAGGCGAGCAGCCAGCGCAAAAGCGTGAGGAGCATCGGCGAGATATGGCCGACTGCAAACTTGCCGGCAACAGCATTGCCGCCCCAAAAAAGCGCGGTTAGCAGCAGAAATATGTAGGCGGTTCGATTCATGTTTTGCAATCTATTCGGGGTGGTTGCGAAACCACTATCTGGATGCAACGGCAGGGACGTTTATTGCCAGGATAAAGGTAAATAGGTTGCGTGATAGCCGAAAGAATTGTCGCGCTTTTATGAACCAGCCTGTATAGAAGCACCGCATTTGAAGAAAAATGCACGACGAGGTTATGACTCGAGGAGTTTTGAATGGCAAATGTTGTTGTGATCGGTTCCCAGTGGGGTGATGAGGGCAAGGGAAAGATCGTTGATTGGCTTTCCGAACGGGCAGATATCATCGTTCGCTTTCAGGGCGGTCACAATGCAGGTCATACGCTGGTCGTCGATGGCGTCACCTATAAGCTGTCACTCCTGCCCTCCGGCGTCGTGCGTCCCGGCAAGCTGTCGATCATCGGCAACGGCGTCGTTTTCGATCCGCATGCCTTCATCGCCGAGAAGAAGAAACTGGAAGCCCAGGGCGTGGTCATTACCCCGGATACGCTGAAAATCGCCGAAAATACGACCCTGATCCTGTCGATCCATGGCGAACTTGACCGGCGGCGGGAAGCTTCGAACGCGGGCACCAAGATCGGCACCACCGGCCGCGGCATTGGTCCAGCCTATGAGGACAAGGTGGGACGCCGCGCCATTCATGTTCTCGACCTTGCCGACCCGGACACGCTGCCGGCAAAGATCGAGCGCCTGCTTGCGCACCACAATCCGCTTCGCCGTGGTCTCGGCATCGAAGAGGTCGATGGGGAAAAGCTTCTCGCTGAACTCAACGACGCCGCACCGCACATCCTGCCCTTCATGGACCGTGTGTGGTATGTGCTCGACCAGAAGAAGCGGGCCGGCGAGCGTATCCTTTTCGAGGGGGCGCAAGGCACGCTCCTCGACATAGACCATGGTACCTATCCGTTCGTTACCTCATCCAACACCGTTGCCGGGCAGGCTTCCGCAGGTTCGGGCATTGGCCCTGGCTCCCTGCATTATGTGCTTGGCATCACCAAGGCCTACACGACGCGCGTCGGCGAGGGGCCCTTCCCGACAGAACAGCAGAATGAAGTCGGGCAGTTCCTCGGCGAGCGCGGTCACGAATTCGGGACGGTTACCGGGCGCAAGCGCCGTTGCGGCTGGTTCGACGCGGTGCTGGTGCGCCAGGCGGTTGCCAATAACGGCATCAGCGGGATCGCGCTCACAAAGCTCGATGTCCTCGATGGCCTCGAGGAGATCAAGGTTTGCACCGGCTACGAACTCGACGGCGAAGTGATCGATTATCTTCCGGCGGGGCAGGGTCAGCAGGCGCGGGTCAAGCCCGTCTACGAGACGCTCGAAGGCTGGAAGGGAACCACGGCCGGCGCACGGAGCTGGAGCGAGCTTCCGGCGCAGGCAGTCAAGTATGTGCGCTATATCGAGGAATTGATCGGCGCGCCGATCGCTTTGCTGTCCACCAGCCCCGAACGCGACGACACGATACTTGTTACCGATCCGTTTCATGACTAGACTCGGATTGTCCTAGAATCTCACAGCAAAACCATAGGTTTGGGTGAATGGCAGACTTCGTTGCAGTATTGAGGAAAACAATTGACGGGATCGCGGACCCAACGCCCGAACTTCGTCAACGTGTATATGCAAAAGCTCGTGCAACGATTGAGCAGAAGCTTGCGGCGCTGAACGCCCCGGAAGCCGCGGCGACGCGCCAGATAAGGGCGCTCGAAGACGCTATCGCCGAGGTAGAGTCGGAATTCACGCCGGCCATCGAGGATACGCCGCCACCGCCGGTGGAAGCAAAGCCGGTCTCACCGCCACCATCATCGACGCCGCCGCACTTCAAGTTTACGCCCATCATGGATCCGGAACCGGAGCCTGAAATCAAGGCGCCGGAACCCCTGCCTGCACCGCCGGAGCCACCCAAGCCCGCGCCGCCCAGCGTAACGCCGGGCTTCACGAAGATAGGTTCGCAGCCCGACGCCCTTGAAGATTTTCTGACAAGCCACGGCGCCGGCATCGATAAGCGGAGCGAGCCCGAGGACGACAGGCTTCCTGACGAAGATGTATTGGCTGAATCCGCGACCGGGTTTGCCGCACGCAATAAATCTGGCCGAGGCCCGGAAGAAGAAGACGAAAACGATCTGACGGTCGCCGCGGAAGATCGCGGGGCGGGCGATTATGGCGTGTACACGCGCGGCCCCCTAAAGCGCTCGGCGCCGAAGAAGTCGCTGGTGCCGCTCCTCGCCATTCTTGGCCTTCTCCTGGTCATTGCCGGTGGCGGCTATGCCGGATGGGTCTACAAGGACAAGCTTTCCGAACAAGCTTCAGCGGCCAAGACCTGGCTTGCCAGCCTGACCAGTTCCAAGACCGAACCGCAGGCGCCTGCGGAAACCGCCAACAATGCGCCGGCCACGACTCCCGCCGAGCCAGCCGCGCCTGCACCGACGCCGCAAGCCACTGCGCCAGCCGCAACGCCGGAGAGCACCGAGCCCAAACCCGAGCCGAAGCTGACGCAGCGCCTGATGCCGGATGGACAGGAGGTCAATCCCGGTCCCGCCAACGACAAGCCTTCGCTCGGCGAGGGAACGTCCGTTGCGGCATCGACACCGGACCAATCGGCAAAGCCGGCCGCACCCCCGGCCGAACAGCAGGCCGCAGGCCAGACACAGCAACCGGCCGCCCTGCCGATCGGACAAAAAGCCTTCTTCTATGAGGAACGCTCCGGGCAGGAAGCCGGAACCGCCGATGCTGGCGCGGTCGTCTGGTCAGTGGTGCAGGAATCGCCCGGCAACGACCTGCCGCCGGAACCTGCGATCAAGGCTGAGGTTACCATTCCTGGCCGAGGCATAAACCTGCGCATGATCATCCGGCGCAATGGCGACAAGACCTTGCCCGCGAGCCATCTCGTCGAGATGATCTTTACCGTTCCGGAAGGCTTCCCCGGCGGGTCGATCGAAAATGTCTCGCGCATGACCTTCAAGGATACGGAACAGGCGCCGGGCAGCCCCCTCGTCGCCATACCGGCGAAGATCGCGGACAACTTCTTCATCATTGCGATGAACGACGCCAAAACGGCGGTCGATACCAACATGGCCCTGATGGGCCGCCAATCGTGGATCGATATTCCGATTGCTTACAAGACCGGACGCCGGGCGCTGATCACGCTCGAAAAGGGCTTGCCCGGCGAGAAGGTTTTCAACGACGTCCTGAAATCCTGGGCAGACAAGGCCGGCGGTTAGGATTACGCGTGATGATATGAAAAAGGCCGCTTCGAGCGGCCTTTTTTGCGTTCAGTGCTGGCGGAACTAGCGACTGTCACTCATCGAGACGAGCGCCTTCTGCTGCTTGATGGCGGCTGCCTTGACGGCATCCTGCACCTTTTCGAAAGCGCGGACCTCGATCTGGCGTACACGCTCGCGGCTGATGCCGAACTCGGTCGACAGATCCTCGAGTGTGACCGGATCATCTGCCAGGCGCCGCGCCTGGAAGATACGGCGTTCGCGGTCATTGAGCGACGACATCGCACCGGACAGCATTTCCCGCCGGCTTTCGAGTTCGTCCTGCTCGATCAGCATGTCCTCGGCGCTGTCGTGGTCGTCGACCAACCAGTCCTGCCAGTCGCCGCCGGCTTCGCCGTCGGCCGAGCGGATCGGCGCATTGAGCGAAGCATCGCCGGAAAGGCGTCGGTTCATCGAAATGACCTCGTCTTCCGATACGCTGAGTCGCGTTGCGATCTCCTTGACCTGTTCCGGGTTCAAATCGCCATCGTCGAGCGCCTGAATCTTGCTCTTCACCTTACGCAGGTTGAAGAACAGGCGCTTCTGGTTGGCGGTCGTGCCCATCTTGACCAGGCTCCACGAGCGCAGGACATATTCCTGGATAGAGGCCTTGATCCACCACATCGCATAGGTTGCAAGGCGGAAGCCGCGCTCCGGTTCGAAACGCTTCACAGCCTGCATCAGGCCGACATTGCCTTCGGAAATGACTTCACCGATCGGCAGGCCATAGCCGCGATATCCCATCGCAATCTTGGCGACGAGACGCAGATGGCTGGTGACGAGCTTGTGTGCCGCTTTCGGATCGGAATGCTCAAGATACCGCTTGGCGAGCATGTACTCTTCTTGCGGCTCGAGCATCGGAAAGCGTCGGATTTCTTCAAGGTAGCGGGTCAGTCCACCATCCCCGCCGAGAACACTAGGAAGATTTTGGGCCACAGGGCACCCTCCTCATTTGAAATGAACCCCCATTATCGGCAGGTCCGCAACATCCGGCCACCCACAAATTGGCGCTGGCGGATTCGTGCCATCAACATATAGGTACTATTTTGTCAAAATCACGATCTATTAAGCGACGAAACAAGCTGTCACATAAACGTGAACAATAGAGTCATGTTTGGGGTTTGCGTTCACTAAAACGTGGCATGGCAAAGAATGTTCCGCTGCTTATTAAAGCGCAGTTGTGCGGAAGGCGTCAAGTAACTCGGCCATATCCGGCGGCACGGGCGCTTCAAAGTGCATGACTTCGCCTGTCGAAGGATGTTCGAAGGCGAGAAGCTGCGCGTGGAGCGCCTGGCGCGTAAAGCTCTTGACGATCCCCTGCAGCGGTTCGGCCAATTTGTTCGCCTTGGTCTTATAGGCGCTGCCATAGTCGAGATCCCCGACGAGAGGATGGCCGATATGCGCCATGTGTACGCGTATCTGATGCGTGCGCCCCGTTTCGAGCCGGCATTCGATCAAGGCAGCAAGGGCGGTCGCGTCGTCCTTCGCGCCGAATTTCTCCATGACCTCGAAATGGGTGACGGCGTGGCGGGCGTCGTCGCGCTCCTCATGTACCACGGCCTGCTTGGTGCGGTCGCGGTGGGATCGGCCGAGGGGTGCGTCCACGGTCCCGGTCTTGCGATCGGGCGTGCCCCAGACGATCGCGAGATAGGCGCGTTCCAGATCGCCCGTCCGCCCATGGTCGGCAAACTGGGCGCTCAGATGGCGATGCGCGAGATCGTTCTTCGCAACGACCATGACGCCGCTGGTTTCCTTGTCGAGGCGATGGACGATACCCGGGCGCTTTACCCCGCCAATGCCCGATAATGTATCGCCGCAGTGGTGGATCAGCGCATTGACGAGTGTGCCGCTCCAATTGCCGTTGCCTGGATGAACGACGAGGCCGGCGGGCTTGTTGATGACGATGAGATCGCTATCCTCGTAAAGAATATCGAGGGCGATTTCCTCGCCCTGCGGCGTTGCATCCACGGGTTCGGGGACGGCAATCGCGATGCTCGCGCCTTCGCGCAGCTTGTGCTTGGCTTCGCGGATAACCCTGCCGTCGATGCTGACCTGGCCTTCGCCGATAAGCGACTGGATGCGATTGCGCGACAGATCGGGCGCCAATTGGGCTGAAAGCCACGCATCCAGCCGCTTGCCAGCCGCTTCGCTATCGGTAATTAACTCTTTCAAAGACCGCGTCCCTTCGTTACAGAGGCTTGGTTTCGAAACCTCGGAGATGCCTTAATGGCTCAAATCAACCAAGAACTCGATGCGGAAGAACAGCCGCTCGATCCGGCGATGGAGCGGGTGCGCCGCAAGATGATACGGCTGCTCGCCGTATCCATCGGCATCATGGTTGTGGGTCTTATGGCCGTGCTGGCGGCGATTGTCTACAAGATTAACCAGCCGGTTCCCGAGGTCGCAGCGGCGGTGCACCAGACGGTTCCGGGGCAGCCGATCGGCGAGGCATTGGCCGGCGAATCGATCACGCTCGAACCCGGCACGCGCATCCTTTCCCACAATCTGTCGAACAATTCGCTTTCGCTGGAAACACGGCTTGCCGACGGCACGCGGCAGATTCTGGTCTATGACGTTGCAACAAAGCGCGTCGTGGCGCGCATTGGCGAGGCTCCCGGGAAGTAGGGCAGGCTGTCGGATTACGACAGCAACAAATCATTATTGCACTTTACCGCCAGCTTGATTATACCGCGAGAAGCAACTCGCTAAGCGCCCATCGTCTAGCGGTCAGGACGGCGCCCTCTCACGGCGCAAACAGGGGTTCGATTCCCCTTGGGCGTACCAATACTGCCTCGCATCTATGTTTATAGGTTCTCGTCGTTCAGACGTGGACTTCGCCGTGCTCTTTTTCGTCCGGGTCGGTCAGCAGCGCGAGATAGCCGAGCCACACATAGAACATCACCACGCCGGCCACCACGAGCCAGCCGGGGAGCGGTCCAAAGGTGGCGTTGCGGACGATCTCGGCCAGCGATCCGGCCACATCATGTACCGCCCCGCCATCCTGCAGTTTCGGCGTCGAAATCTTCAATACCCAGGCGAGGAGCAGGACCATGAACATCCAGATATAGTTGCGGCGCAGCCGCCGCGACATTGCTGCCCGGGTAGAGATCATGAATTTCGGTCTGCGCAGATCCTCGCCGATCAGGTGGCCCCATTTGGTGTCCGGATCCGGCATCGGATCGAGGATCTGAGCGAAATAGTGCTTCTCGAGCTTGCGAACGCGGCCACGATAAACATCGAAAAAGCGGTATCGGCGTGCCTCGATCAGGAGCAGCAGCTGTACCAGGATCATGGCGAAGATCAGGACGCCATGGTGGGATGTCGGCGTTGAGAGGGAGAGCGACAGCATTGCCGCAACGCCGGTGATGGCCCAGTTGGTTGTTCGGTCTATCCGGTCGCGCCAGCCTGCCATGCGGCCCATTTCCGCGCGGTGATAGTGCGAGAGCACGGTAATGTATTCAGCTGAAGTTGCCGGCAGCGGCGGCGAGGTCCAGCGTGTCTCCCCGCCGGCTGCGGCATCTCGAAGGTCGTCCATATCAGCCTCCCAACCGATATTTTGCCCCCTTAAGGAGAGTACATCAAACAGACGGAATATGCTGAAAAATCATCGCCAAACGGCGTTTTCAATTATCCAGAAATGCCGCCATGCCGCGCGCCGCGGCGCGCCCTGTGGCAAAGCAGGCGGTGAGGAGATAACCGCCTGTCGGCGCCTCCCAATCCAGCATCTCTCCGGCGGCAAAGACGCCCGGGATCGACTTGAGCATGTAATTCTCGTCGAGGCCCTCCCATTTTGTACCGCCGGCCGATGAGATGGCTTCGGCGATGGGGCGCGGCAGAAGCAGGGGCAGTTTCAAGCTCTTTATGCTTCCGGCGAGACGCAACGGGTGGGCAAGATCGGCCGGACTCGCATAGGCCCTGAGGAGCGCCGACTTGACGCCGTCGATGCCGGCGCCCTTGCGCAGGCGATTGCTGAAACTTGCCTTGTGATCCTGGCGCGCAAGGTCGCGGGCAAGCCGCTCCTCGCTGCGTCCAGGCGCAAGATCGAGCACCAGTTCTGCCCGCCCCTCACGCTGGAGCCGGTCGCGCAGTGCGGCAGAATGGGCGTAAACCAGGCTTCCCTCGATGCCATGCGTGCTGATCACGAATTCGCCGGGCAAAGAGCCTGCATCCGATGTTGCCGTGACCGACTTCACCGGCACGCCTGCGAATCGATCGCGAAATCCGTCATCCCAGGCGACGTCGAAACCGCAATTTGCCGGACGAAGGCCAGCCATCGGCACGCCCGTAGCGGCAAGCAACGGCTGCCAGCGTCCGTCAGAGCCAAGTTTGGGCCAGCTCGCACCACCAAGCGCCAGCAGCGTGGCAGCGTTGTGGATGATTGTTGGCCCGTCAGGCGTTTCGAATGCGCAGCCGCCTTCGGTAAAGCCAATCCAGCGATGACGTGGCTTGAGCACGACACCGCGCTGCTGCAACCGGGCAAGCCAGGCGCGCAGCAAGGGCGAAGCTTTCATGACCTTGGGAAAGACGCGGCCGGAGGAGCCAACGAAGGTCTCAGTGCCAAGTTCGGCCGCCCACTGGCGGACATCGTCCGGCGTAAACGCATCGAGCGCCGCGCGCAGGCGACCTGAGGCAGGGCCGAATCGCCCGGCAAATCGGGCGTAAGCTTCGGAATGTGTGATGTTGAGCCCGGATTTACCGGCGAGGAGAAATTTGCGGCCAAAGGTCGGCATGCTGTCGTAGACGGTGACAGTATAGTCTCCCGATGCGGACAGCCCGTCGGCGGCCATCAGTCCGGCCGGTCCACCGCCGATGATAGCGACGGCTTTGACTCGTCGCGGGTCATTTGACATTTAAGTTTCCCTCCGCAGCGCTCATCGCCCGATCATCCGTCGACAAAGCATTCAACTACACCATGTTGACTCGCGATGGTGCCCAGTACATTAGTCGTACGACGAAAGTCTAAAACGAAGTGTGCGCGTAGCCTTCAAAAAGGTGATTCCACGCCGCCCGGACGAGCAACACGAAACCATTAATGTCTTCCATTCCCCATCACAGCGAACGTAAGACGATGTTCATCGTCGGTAACGGTCCGATCAAGGACAACCTCTCCGAGGATGTCGATCGTGCAGATTGTGTTGTCCGCTTCAACGAGCCCAAGTCATCGAAGGGCATGTCCGGGGTCAAGACCGACATTCTGTTCGTGTGCAATTCCGGCAAGCCGATGCAGCGCCGCCTGACCGATCCGAACTATTTCGGCTCTCCGATCGTCCAGGGCGCGTCCGAAGTCATTTTTGCCTATCACCCGCAGATCATCGCCGAATATTTCCGCCAGCCGCATCTCCTCTCGCGGCTCAAGGGCCGGCGCGGTGACTGGACCTTGCAGGCAATCGACGCTTTCGGCGCAGCGGGCAAATCGGTCCTGATCCTGCCGCCCCGGTTTTACAAGGATGGCTGTGCTGCGCTCGGTATTCCCGAAGCTGCGCGCCGGGAGGTGTTCCCGAGCACCGGCTACTTCGGCCTGACCTATATCCTCCAACATTATGACCCGGCGGAATGGAAGATCGTCCTTTGCGGGTTCAGCTGGGAAGGCTGGCGCCGCCACTCCTGGGGCGACGAGCGCAAATGGGTCATGGACAGGGTTGAACAGAACATCCTCAACGTCATCGTATGAAGCTGGAAGCGAGGTCATATGAACAGGGAACTTGATATCTATATTGGCTGGGATTCACGCGAACCCATTGCCTACGAGGTTGCAAAGAGCACTATCCTCAAACATGCGAGCATTCCGGTCAACGTGATCCCGATCAAGCTGGAAGAGCTTGTCGAGAAGGGGACCTATACCCGCGACATCGACCCGCTGGCTTCAACCGAATTCACCTATTCGCGCTTCTTCACCCCGTGGCTTGCCGGCTACAAGGGCTGGGCGCTGTTTTGCGATTGCGATTTCCTGTTCTTCTCCGACGTGGCCAAGCTTCTGGATTACCGCGACGAATCGAAGGCAGTCATTTGCGTCAAGCATGACTACACCCCCAAGGAAGGTACCAAGATGGATGGCAAGGTGCAGACCAGCTATCCGCGCAAGAACTGGTCGTCCTTCATGCTCTTCAACTGCGAGCATCCGTCAACGCGCCAGCTGACGCCGAAATTGATCAACCGCGAAACCGGCGCCTATCTCCACCGGATGCAGTGGGCGAAGGATGATGAGATCGGCGAAGTTCCGGTCGAATGGAACTGGCTCGAAGGTTGGAATGAGAAGCCTGCCAGCGGCTATCCCAACGCCGTGCATTTCACCAATGGCGGCCCATGGTTCAAGAATTGGCAGAACGTCGATTATGCCGACGAATGGCGTTCAGCGGCAGACGCGGTCGATCCCACCTGGAAGGCGATCTGAATTGTGAAAAAAGCCCCGGGCGACCGGGGCTTTTTGTGCTCATGCTTATGATGCGCGCTTGGTCTTGACTTCGGCCATGCGCGGTTTTGTTTCGAGCCCGCTCTTGTAGAGATTGTTGCGGTCGAGGTTCTTCACGTCGCGCTCGCCGCACAGCGCCATGGTAATGTCGAGTTCCTTGCGGATGATTTCGAGCGCCTCGCTCACGCCCTGCTTGCCGCCAGCGCCGAGGCCGTAGAGGAAGGCGCGTCCGATGAAGGTGCCCTTTGCGCCGATGGCGAGTGCCTTCAGGACGTCCTGACCGGATCGGATGCCCCCGTCGAACAGCACTTCGATCTTGTCGCCGACGGCGTCGACGATTTCGGCAAGCACTGAAATCGAGGAGGGCGCGCCATCGAGCTGACGTCCGCCATGGTTGGAAACGATAATCGCGTCGGCGCCGGTCGATACGGCCATCTTTGCATCTTCGACGTCGAGAATGCCCTTGATGATGATCTTGCCGCCCCAGCGTTCCTTGATCCAGGCGACGTCGCTCCAGGAGAGGCGAGGGTCGAACTGTTCCGCCGTCCAGACCGATAGTGACGAGAGATCGCCGACACCCTTGGCGTGGCCGACGATGTTGCGGAAGGTGTGCCGTTTTGTCTTCAACATGCCGAGGCACCATTGCGGGCGCGTCATCATCTGCCAGATGTGCTTCGCAGTGAATTTCGGCGGTGCGGAGAGGCCGTTGCGAATATCCTTATGGCGCTGGCCGAGAATCTGCAGGTCGAGCGTCAACACGAGAGCGGAGCATTTGGCAGCCTTGGCGCGGTCGATGAGATTGTAGATGAAATCACGGTCGCGCATCACGTAAAGCTGGAACCAGAACGGCTTCGTCGTCGCTTCGGCGACGTCCTCGATCGAGCAGATGCTCATGGTCGAAAGCGTGAAGGGAACGCCGAACTCTTCGGCCGCCTGTGCCGCCAGGATCTCGCCATCGGCATGCTGCATACCGGTAAGCCCGGTCGGCGCCAGAGCCACAGGCATCGATACCTTCTGGCCGATCATCGTGCTTTCCAGCGTGCGGTCGGTCATGTCGACGGCTACGCGCTGGCGCAGCTGGATCTTGCGAAAATCCTCTTCGTTGGCGCGGTAGGTGCTTTCCGTCCAGGCGCCCGAATCCGCATAATCGAAGAACATCTTCGGTACGCGCCGCTTGGCAATTCGCTTCAGATCATTGATTTCAACTGATTTTGACATTTTTCCGTCCCGAGGCCTTGGTCCTTGTTTTTCATACTAATTGATAGGGTGGCGCAAGCACCAGAACCAAATATTGTGTAAGGGTTTGTGTTTGAGTCATCAGTTTCGCTATGGTCAGGAAAGCCCATTGAATTGAACGAACAGGATGTGACGAATGCCAAAGCAACCGCTTCTCGTACTCGGGCCGTTGATGCCCTATCTCCTTGAAGAACTCGAAAAGCGCTATGCGGTGGAAAAGCTCTACGAGGAAAAGGATGCGCTCGGTTTCCTCGAAAAGAATGCAAGCCGGTTTCGCGCCGCTGTAACAAGCACGTTTACCGGGCTAAAGGCCGACATGATCGACCTTTTGACGGCGGTCGAGATTGTTTCGTCATTCGGCGTCGGCACGGATTCTCTCGATGTTGCCTATGCGGAGAAGAAGGGCATCAAGGTCGCGAACACGCCGGATGTACTCAACGAAGATACCGCCAACATGGCGATCGTGCTCCTCCTTGCCGCAACCCGCGATCTTGTGGCCAATGATCGCTTCGTGCGCTCAGGGCGCTGGGCCAGGGGTGAGAATGCACCCCTTGCGCTCGGCATCGAAGGAAAGAAGGTCGGTCTCGTCGGGCTCGGTCGCATCGGCAGCGTCATTGCGCGCAAACTTGAGGCATTTGGCTGCGACGTCGTCTATCATACCCGCAACAGGAAGCCGGACGCGCCCTACACCCATTATGACGATCTCGTCGCCATGGCGCGCGACTGCGCTGCCCTTATCGCCATCCTGCCCGGCGGCGCGGCGACGCAGGGAATTATTTCACGCCAGGTGCTGCAAGCGCTCGGTCCTGAGGGAACTTTCGTCAACATTGCGCGCGGTACCGTCGTCGATGAGACCGCACTCGTGGAACTGCTGCAGTCAGGCGAACTGGGCCGCGCCGGCATCGACGTGTTTGTCGACGAACCAAATGTTCCAGAGGCGCTGTTCAAGCTCGATAATGTGGTGCTGCAGCCGCACATGGGCAGTGCGACGGTCGAAACCCGGAAGGCGATGGCCGACCGGGTCGTCTCGAACCTCGAGAAATATTTCGCGGCTAACTAACTTTCCCAAGCCGGCTGCGGTGGCAGCCGGTACGTGTCTGCCTAGCCGAAAACCACGGTCTTGTGGCCGTTGAGCATGACGCGGGATTCGAGGTGCTTCTTCACCGCGCGGGCGAGCACGCGGCTTTCGATATCGCGGCCGGTGGCGACAAAGTCCTCGGCGCTCATCGCATGACTGACGCGCTCGGTCTCCTGTTCGATGATCGGGCCTTCGTCGAGATCCGGCGTGACATAGTGGGCGGTGGCGCCGATCAGCTTGACGCCGCGCTCATGCGCCTGGTGATAGGGCTTTGCGCCCTTGAAGCTCGGCAAGAACGAGTGGTGAATGTTGATCACCTTGCCGTAGAGCCGCTTCGAAAGGTTGTCGGACAGAACCTGCATGTAGCGGGCGAGGACGACGAGATCGGCGCCACTGTCCTTGACGATCTTCAGGAGGGTTTCTTCCTGGTCGCGCTTGTTGTCCTTCGATACCGGCAGGACGTAATAGGGAATGCCCTCATGCTCGGCGAAACGACGGCTGTCCTCATGATTGGAGACGATGGCGGCAATTTCGGCATCAAGCCAGCCGACGCGGATCTGGTAGATCAGATGTTGCAGCGCATGGTCAAACTTCGACACCATGATGATGATCTTCGGCTTTTTCGCCTGGTCGGCGAGGCTCGTCTTCATGTCGAAGCGGTCGATGGCGGGCTTCAACCCCCGTTCGACATCGTCCTTGGTCGTCCCTTCCGCCGCGGTGAAAGCGATGCGCATGAAGAAGCGGTTGGTCTGCCGGTCCCAGAACTGGTTGCTCTCGGCAATATTGGCATCCATGCCGGCAAGTTCGGTCGTCACCGAGGCGACGATGCCGGGACGGTCTTCGCAGGTCAGGGTCAAAACGTAATTCTTGTCAGGCATGGTAGCTCCGGATGCAGGCATTCTGGTCTTGGCGGATCATAGTGAGCGCCATTAAAGGGCGGCGATACAAATGCGAAGTGCTCAGTCCTTTTTCCGGCATCGGCGCGCAGCGTCAAATGAACTTTCCTCACTCAACGATGAGTTTTATCGCGAAAGGCCCGCGGCAAGTCAGGATTGCGGCTTCGTCCCATACCAACGCGGCGTATAGACCCAGCTGCCACCATCGGCGCGGGGGAAACTTACCGTATGGGACGATCCGACAATCACCACCGTGCGCATATCAACTTGCTCCGGCGTCAATTCGCCAAGGGTAATGGTCCGCAGCGTTTCGCCCGGCCTGCCTATGTCGCGGCCGAGAACCACGGGCGTCGCGGCATTGCGATACTGACGCAGAATTTCGATCGCACGCGGCAGCTGCCACGGGCGCGGCTTGGAAATAGGATTGTAGAAGGCCATGGCAAGGTCCGCTTCGGCGGCAAGCGCGATGCGCTTCTCGATGATCTCCCACGGCTTGAGATTGTCGGAAAGCGAAAGAATGCAGAAATCGTGGCCGAGCGGGGCGCCACTGCGGCTTGCCGCCGCCATCGCCGCCGAAACGCCGGGCAGAATTTCGAGCTCGACGGCATGCCAGGCCGGATCTTGCGATTCGTGCAGCGCCTCGACCACTGCGGCGGCCATGGCGAACACGCCGGGATCGCCGGAAGAAATCATCACCACGGAACGGCCGGTCGCCGCCAATTCGAAGGCATGGCGGGTGCGCCGCATTTCCTCGCGATTGTCGGTCATGTGGATCGTCTGATCCGGCCGGAAAGGCCCCGCCATCCGCACATAGGTTTCGTAGCCGAGCACATCTTCGGCTCGTTGCAGCGCCTGTTTGACGGCCGGAATCATGAAGTCAGGATCACCGGGACCTAGACCGATAACGGACAGACGGCCGCGCTTTCGAGGGGCAGGACTGTTCTGCGGCACTGTCTGAAATACGAGTTCGCCTTTTCCGGGAGCGGCATCGTCGGAGGTCACGCGAATGAGCAGATCGGCGTTCTCATCCACGGGCAGGCGCGCTTGCTCTAGCCAGGGAGCATTGCCCTCGATCCTCACCGTCTTGCCGGCGAGCAGATCCGCGATGAAGATCTTTGCATCCTCCGGATTTTTAAGCACATAGCCCGGGGGAGGATTGAGCAGGCACGTGCCGAAATGCAATTCACCAGAGGTGGTGATCGCCGGAGCAACATTCAGGACATCGGCGATCTGCCTCGCGAGGACGTTGACGCCGGTTGTGCCGCCGAGCAAGGGAACGACGGCCGACCCGTCATCGGCGCCGGCAAGCACGGGGGGCTCGCCTGCCTTGTTGCCGAGAAGCGGCGCCAGCGAGCGTATGGTGATGCCGGCGGCGCAAAGGGCGAGAATAGCGTTACCGCGCGAATAGTGCTCGCGGATCGTATCGCCGAAATTGGCGAATGACTGGTCAGCGCCCTCAACGCGGCCTTCGAGGCCCAGGACCGTTGCGCCTTCTATACCCGCCTTGATGCGCCGCGCCGTTTCGATGCCGCGTACGGAAAGCACGAAAATGCTGAGCGGGGAGGTCATTCGCCGCTGCCTTGCCACTTCTCGCCCGGGACGAGGATGAGCGAAAAATAGGGCGACGTTTCGGGATCGACTTCGGCGAGCGGAATGATCCGCTGCGCTTCCATGGTCGCCCGTTCCACGTAGAGCGCGCGGTCCATGAGGCCGAGTTCTTCAATGACGCCCCGAACCTTGCCGAGGTTTTTGCCGAGCTTCATGATTGCCGCTGCCTCCGTGGCGGCAAGGCGCGTCTTCAAATCGTCTGCAGGCAGGACGCCGGACAAAACGGTAAGCGTCTGATTACGGTAGACCAGCGGCGCGCCCAGCACGGCTGCGCCGCCGAGAATCGAGCAGACGCCGGGTACGACTTCGGTCTCGTAATCTTCCGCCAGCCGGTCGTGGATATACATGAACGAGCCATAGAAGAACGGATCGCCCTCGGCGATCACGGCGACGTCGCTGCCGGCATCGAGATGGCGGCGCAACAGGCCGGTGATTTCACCATAGAAGTCGCTGACGATCGCCTCATAATTCATATGCGCCGGCAGGATCTCAGTTGTAACCGGATAGACGAGCGGGACCAGAAGCTGGTTGTCCCTGAGATACTGTTCGACGATGGTCAGCGCGTTGCCCTTCTTGCCTTTGGCGGCATGATAGGCAACGACCGGCGCTCCCTGCAGCAGGCGCAGCGCCTTCAGGGTGATGAGTTCGGGATCGCCGGGACCAACGCCCAGCCCGAAGAGCCGTCCCTTTTGCGGCATCATTCCTTCTCCGAGGCAAGCGCGTTGATGGCTGCCGCCGCCATGGCGCTGCCGCCGCGCCGTCCATGCACGACGACATAGGGTATGCCGCGGCTGTTTTCGGCAAGGGCTGCCTTCGATTCCATGGCCCCGACGAAACCGACGGGAAAACCGAGGATCAGCGCAGGTTTCGGAGCGCCAGCATCGATCATTTCGAGGAGCCGAAAGAGCGCGGTCGGCGCATTGCCAAAGGCCACGACGGCGCCAGCGAGATGCGGGCGCCAGAGTTCAAGCGCCGCCGCCGAGCGGGTATTGCCGAGTTCGCGCGCCAGTGCCGGCACGGACGGATCGTTCAGCGTGCAGACGACATCGTTATTGGCAGGAAGCCTTGCGCGGGTGACACCCTCGGCCACCATGCGCGCATCGCAAAGGATCGGCGCACCGTTCAAAAGCGCGTTGCGGCCGGCGGTCCCTGCACCTTCGGAGAAGGCGAGGTCATCAATAACGTCCACCATGCCGCAGGCATGTGCAACGCGCACGGCCAATTTTTCGAGATCGGCGGGGATGCGGCTGAGATCAGCCTCGGAACGGATGATGGCGAACGAGCGATCATAGATCGCCTGGCCGTCGCGAATATAATCTAGCATTAACTGGCCCCGAAATTCTTGCCGATCAAATCGGCCGCTTCCTCGATAGTGACATTGGCAGCCAATAGCTTGCCAAAACGCGACGGTCCATTGGTCGCTTGCAGAAAGATGTCATAGTGGCCGGGCGCTGTCGCAACCAACGTAATGGGACGTGCCCCGGGCGATGCGCAGGATTTCATGCAGCCGCTCACATGTATCTGCGGGGAAGCGGATGTCGGGCCCAGCAGGGCAGCAAGCTTCAACCCGTCGGCCTGGGTGGCGGCGAGGGCGGAACCGCAACCGGCTGATCCCGAACAACTGATCATCGTTGCGAGCGGCGTTTCAGGGTCTGAGTGCAGGCCCAACGCTTCGAGTCGAGCGAGGACGCTCTGGGCCCCAGCCTTCGCAACCCCCGGCAATAGGATGCTTTGCCAGGGCGTCAGGCGCAGGTGGCCATTGCCCTGTTCTTGAGCCAGCGCAGCAAGGGCGACGAGCATATCGGGATCAAGACGGCCAAGGGCCGGCATGGCACCAATGAGGAAAGTGCTTGCGCTCTCAATCAGGACGCCGAGGTGTCCATGTGCCCGAGGCTGGCGTCTCAACCATTCGGCAGAAGCATCGTGTCCTACCGAATACCCGAGCCGTCGCTCCAACAGCTGCAGAAAGTCTGCCTCCCCAATCTCCGCAAGAAAGTGGCGCATGCGCGAAGCGGCGGGGTTGCACCGGCTCCATTCGAGAAACAGGTCGATAATGCTGGTAACGACCGCAAAGACCTCATCGCCGTTGACCCTCCCGAGCGCCGAGCGATCGTCTCGCCCCGTGGGGGGTACCCCGGCGATGCCGAATGCAAATTGCGACGCCTTGCTTTCGGGATCGATCGGGCTAACCCAGATATCGTGCGGGTGTTCAACCATGGCGACAGTCTCGCCGCCATCGACGAGCACCGAGAATTTCGGGGATAGCGTCTGATAGCAGGCATTGAGTTGCAAGGCCGTGAGCAGGCGGAGGGCGAGCGGGCGAACATCGACAAGCGCATGACCGACCCCGGCAACCGGACTGGCCATAACGTTACGGACATCATCACCGCGATCCGTGAGCGGCCCAAGTCCGGCATCGAGCAATGCAGATATCAGCGGGGCTTCCGTTTCCGTGCGAACGCCGCGTATCTGCAGGTTTGCGCGGTTGGTGATCTCGATGACGCCATTTCCAAACTTTTCCGCCGCTTCAGCCACCTGCCGTGCCTGTTCGGCGCTGAGTTCGCCAAAGGTGAGCTTTACCCGGCAAATGGCGCCATCAAGCGCCTTGGCCATGCGAAACAGGCCGGGACAGGCGGAACGCCGGTCTTCGACAGTAAAATTCAGGGCAATCGGCGCGCGCTGGCTCATGGTGTGACGGTTTTACAGGATGGCTGGCAGCGTGCCAACAGCCATGACCTGGAGCGGCATGCGCGTTGGCGGTTTCGTTGACCTCACGGCTGCTTTCGGGCATGCATGGACCATGAACGAGGAAGAAATCACGGCACAGTGGCTGACGGTAATTGGAATCGGCGAGGACGGTTATGGCGGGCTTGGCGAAAACGCCCGGCGCCTTCTTGCCGAGGCTGGAACCATTTTCGGCGGCAAGCGCCATCTGGAACTCCTGCCCGACAATCTCGAAGCAAAGCGCGTTGCCTGGCCGACACCTTTTTCCGACGCCTATCCGATGCTGCTTGCTTTACGCGGTCACCCCGTCGTGGTGCTCGCCAGCGGCGACCCTATGCATTTCGGCATGGGCGCGGCGCTGACGCGCCATATCGAGCGCAGCGAGATGCGAATACTTCCTGCCCCGTCCTCGTTCGCGTTCGCAGCCGCTGCAATGGGCTGGCCCATTCAGGAGAGCCAGTTGCTCAGCGTTCATGGCCGGCCAATCGAGACGCTGTTCAAAGCCTTTGTTCCCAACGCCAAACTCATCGTTCTTAGCAATGACGGCGATACACCCGCCAATGTGGCGGGAATGCTCGCCCAGCGCGGATTTGCTGCCGCCAGGCTGACAGTGCTCGAACATCTCGGCGGACCGGATGAGCGCCGGATTGATGGCGTTGCCGGCTCCTGGGATCATCCGCGATGTGCGGATCTCAATGTCATGGCCGTCGATTGCGGCGCGGTCGGCCAGGAAACGCGAACCTTTCCGCTGCTGGCCGGTTTGCCGGATGACGCGTTCGAACATGACGGACAACTGACCAAACGTGATGTCCGTGCCGTGACGCTCGCGCATCTCGCACCGCTTCCCGGCGAATTGCTGTGGGATGTCGGAGCAGGCTGCGGTTCGATCGGCATCGAGTGGATGCGCAGCCATCCGATGTGCCGGGCGCTGGCAATCGAAGCCAACGACAAGCGGCAGCAGCTCATTTTGCACAATAGCCGCGCGCTCGGCGTGCCGGACCTTCATCTTGTTCGCGGCGAAGCGCCTGCAGCCCTGGCCGAACTGCCGGCTCCCGACGCGATCTTCATCGGCGGGGGCGTCACCGACCCCGATGTGCTTTCAACCTGCTGGGCCCACCTGAAACCTGGCGGCCGCCTCGTCGCAAATGCCGTGACCATCGAAGGCGAAATGACGCTCGTCGATTGGCGCAGGAAGCATGGCGGCGACCTGACCAAGCTTGCGGTTTCGCAGGCCCAACCCCTTGGAAGCTTCGACGCCTGGCGCGCCACGCTGCCCGTCACGATCTACATGGTTCGAAAGACCAATTGACCGCCTGCTCGTGGACGAGACAGGATTGAGACAGGTTTGTGGGGTTTAAAGACAGTGGGAGGATTGCAATCGAGTGTGAAATCATATTGAACGGCGCATAAACCCGTCTATGCGGTGGTTATGGCCGTTCTGAGTTCCCATCTTGATAGCAATCAGGGAGTTTCAAGCAGGAAACGCGCATGGCAACGTATAAATATTTCACCTGGCCCTTCATTTTTACATTTGTTGGTCTCGCGCTCGGTACTTGGATCGGCTTCATTTATTCAGGAACCGTACAGGGCGCACTTTCGGTCCTTTTCATTTGTGCTGTCCTCGGCATCCTCGAAATCTCGCTGTCCTTCGACAACGCCATCGTCAACGCCAAGATCCTGCGCGACATGACACCAACGTGGCAGCGGCGCTTCCTGACCTGGGGCATCATAATCGCCGTGTTCGGCATGCGGATTATCTTTCCGCTGGCAATCGTCGCCATTGCGGCCTGGATCGATCCGATTTCGGCGCTAAAACTCGCCATTTCCAATCCGGAAGAATATGCCCGCATCATGCAGGACGCGCATGTATCCATTGCGGCGTTCGGCGGTACTTTCCTGCTGATGGTCGGCCTGAAATTCTTTTTCGACCACGAGAAGGACGTCCATTGGATCAAGGTGATCGAGGCCAATGCCTCCCGCTTTGCCTCGATCCAGGGTATTGAGGTCGCGGTTGCGCTGCTTCTCATCATATTCTTCTCGCGCCAGCTCGAGGGCGAGGAATCGGTGACGTTCCTGACGTCGGCCATTTACGGCCTCTTGACGTTCCTCTTCGTCGAAGGGCTCGGCGCTGTTCTAGATGCAACCCAGGAGCAGATGGACACGGTGCACAAGGGTGGGCTCGGCGCCTTCCTTTACCTCGAAATGCTCGATGCCAGCTTCTCGTTCGATGGCGTTATCGGGGCATTTGCCCTCTCGACAAATCTCTTCGTCATTGCGATCGGCCTTGGCATCGGCGCCTTCTATGTTCGGGCGCTGACGATCATGATGGTCGACAAGGAAACGCTCGGCCAATACCGCTACCTTGAGCACGGCGCCTTCTACGCGATCCTCGTTCTGGCCCTGATCATGTATTGCCAGACGCTGGTTCACATTCCGGAGGTGATAACCGGCGTGATCGGCGCAGCGCTCATCATGTTCGCCTTCTTCTCCTCGATCCGCTACCGCCGGCGTCACGGCGAGACCCAGGAGGCTTGAGGCGGAACAAACGGCGACGCTGTGGCATCCGGAACCAGGAACATCTTCCAACGGTTGAGCCCTTCCCACCGAAACGGAGAACTGTCTTATGGAACTTGATCCTCAAAGCGCCTATTCCGCCATACAAACCGGGATAAGACAGGCGAGTGCGCTGGTCGTCACCTATTCGTTTTCGGTGATCGGCGCGATCTTGCTCATGGTCATAGGGTTTCTTGTGGCTGGCCTCGTGGAGCGCTGGCTCTTTGCCGGTCTCGGCCGTGTCGGCGGCTTCGACCTTACCTTGCGTCGCTTCCTTTCAAAGATCGCGCGCTATTTCGTGCTCGGGCTCGTGGTTGTCATGGTGCTCGGCCAGTTCGGTATCCAGACGGCATCGGTTATTGCCGCCATTGGCGCGGTAGGTCTCGCTATCGGTCTGGCGCTGCAGGGAACACTGCAGAATATAGCCGCCGGTATTATGCTCTTGGCGCTGCGGCCACTGCGGATCGGCGAATATGTAGAAGTCGGCAGCGTTTCCGGCACTGTTGAGGAGATAGGGCTCTTTGCGACGCGATTGCGTGCCGCTGATGGGATCTACATTCTGGCTCCGAATTCGACGCTCTGGACACTGCCGGTCAAGAATTATACGCGCAATGGCGTGCGCCGGACCGATATCACCATCACGATTCCCAATTCGGATAACATCGAAGCAATGCAGAAATCGCTGATGAAACTCGCCGAGCGCGATGCGCGCGTGAAAAAGGAGCCGACTCCTGCCGCATTTGTCGCGGACCTGGGCGATAGCAGCGTGTCGATAACCTTGCGCTACTGGACCTCTGTCGGCGATTTTGCCGCGACCCAGGCCGAAATGAACAAAAACGTCCGCAATACCCTGAACCAAATGGCTTGACCATATCAGTGCTCGCCAAAGCGCCGCTGGACGACCGCTTCCAGTGGTGCCCAACGGACGGGTGGATTTGGCGTCTCGGCTAATCTAGTATTGATCCGCAACATCGCGCGGGGGCTAAGGATGGCGCGCAGGGGGATAGCCAGTCCGGACAGGTTTCAAGGCGTCGAGCGGCCTTCGTCGCTTGAGATGAGTCATATCACGCTGCAGGACGCCACCTTCGGCAGGCTGAAATGGCGGCACGATGACAATGGCATTCCCGTCCAGCTGGAGCAGGCGGACGGCTACATGATCTGCTATCAAAGAAACCATCTTCCGGCGCGGCCACGATGGATCGATGGGAAGCCCGTAACGTCCGTATCATTGGATCCAGGCGAATTTCTACTCCTCGACCTTAGAAGACGCTACACAGCGGTCGAGGCAGGGGACGTCGACTGCGTCTCGATGTTCGCGCCCCATGCCTCGATTAGCGAATTCCACCTGGAGAACGATCTGGCGCCCTTCTCGACGCTCCGGGATAGAGACGTGTTTGGTTATTCAGATATCATCGTGCGAAACTTGATGGAATGTTTCGTGCCTGCATTCGAACGGCCTGAAGCTGCCTCGCGCCTCTTCCTTGACCAGCTTACTATAACGCTCCTGTCCCATCTGACCATGTTTTATGGAGAACAGAAAACCGAGTTCCGCGCGGTCAAGGGAGGATTGGCTCCGAGGCAAGAGCGAAGGGTGAAGGACCTTCTGCTCGCGAACCTGAAAGGCGACATCGGGCTTGACGTTCTCGCCAAGGAAACCGGCCTTTCGCGCGCTCACCTCGCTCGATCCTTCAAGATCAGCACGGGTCGTTCGCCCATGATGTGGCTGCAGAACCAGCGCCTGGAGAAGGCGGTGACGTTGCTTCTTGGAACGAGCCTTACTATCCAGGCGATCGCCGACGATTGCGGCTTCGCTGACCACAGTCACCTCACGAAAGTTTTCCTCAAGCGCTTCAAGGCCTCCCCGGGCGAATGGCGCCGCAAGCACAAGTTGTGAGTGGACCGAACAGCCGACGGCCGTGCCCATTCAAGCATATGTGATTTCGGCCGCTCTCAAATCAGCACTCGAGTACACAAAAAAGCACGCACGTACCTCGCAGGACGAGCGATGCTGAATATTATTCCTCGCGCAGTTGGCGTCGAGGGGAATAGCCATGCAGATCTCGGTTCATCAGGCGCGTTCGATTATTGCGGCCGGGGAAGCCCGTGCCCAGGCCATCGGGGTTGCGGTCAATATCGCGGTGCTTGACGCAGGCGCCCAACTAAAAGCTTTCAGCCGCATGGATGGAGCATTGCTCGGGTCCATTGATATCGCTCTCGGGAAGGCCAAGACGGCCGCCCTCTTCCAGATGGCAACGGAGACCGTTGGTGAGTTCTGCAAGCCGGGAGGCGGATCGCCAGGGCTTGAGCAGACCAATGGCGTTCTCGTAGTATTTGGCGGCGGCCTGCCTCTGACGGCGCCCGACGGAACTTTCCTCGGGGCGGTAGGCGTATCGGGAGGGGCCGTAGCACAGGACATGGACGTCGCCCAAGCGGCCGCTTCAGGCCTCGACTGACGCTCTCAAAACTCACATCAACTAGGCCAACAAGAGGAGAATGGAATGTCCAGGACGATCCTTATCACCGGTGCTGGGTCAGGCTTCGGTAAAGCTGCTGCGATCGGGATGGCTAAAAACGGTCATAACATCATCGCCACAGCACACGTGTCTTCGCAAGTCACGCCGTTGCGCGAAGAAGCGGCTGCGCTCGGCCTCAACAACCTCCGTGTCGAACGTCTGGATCTCGACGATCCGTACGACATCAAACAGGCCATTGGATGGGAATTCGATGTCTTGTGGAACAATGCCGGCATGGGCGAGGCGGGTCCGGTCTGGGAAATCCCGATCGACCTTGTTCGCCGTAACTTCGAGGTCAATGTCATCTTGCCCCTTCAGCTTACGCAGGGCGTTGTCCAGAAATGGGTGAGGCAGGGCAAGAAAGGCAAGGTCGTCTTCACGTCGTCAATGGGCGGGCTTTTCACCCCGGCCAACTGGGGCACGTATGTTTCGACCAAGCATGCTCTGGAATCGATCGCTGAAGCGTTGCAGCAGGAACTCAGTGCCTATGGAATCAAGATTCAGACGATCAACCCCGGCGCTTACTACACCGGTTATAATGAAACCATGGCCGATAACCCGTTCCGTTGGCTGGACGATTCCACAAATTTCACCAAGCGCGCCGACCTGCGCAAGGGGTTCGACGATTTCTTCGCAACGCCCGAGGGTAAAATGGACCCGCAGGAGATGATCGATCGCATGATCGAGGTCGTACCCGCCGACACCGGAAAATTCCGCAATGTGGTGCCGAAAGCGATCGAAAACATGCTGAAAGAACACCAACTGGCGGCCTGGGAAAACCAAATCTAAGCGGTCCGGCCCGAGGGCCACGGACGTCCGTTCGCCGACTGGCAGCGGACCGGACTGATTATAAGCAATGGAGGAGATAGCCATGGCAGGATTTGGCACATTGTTGGCAGTAGCGGTCTCAGGCTTCGCCGTGGCCGCGCTGACTCCATTGGCGCACGCACGGGCAGACACGGCAGATGCGAACAAGGCGATCATCCAGCGCGCGTTCGATGCGTGGGCCGCGGGAACAGGCGGCCCATACGATTTGCTGGCTGATGATGCGACGTGGACCATTACCGGCAATTCACTTGCTTCGAAGACCTATCCGAGCCGCGAAGCCTTCATGAGTGAAGTGATCCGGCCATTTAACGCGCGCATGAGCGCCGGCCTGAAGCCGTCAATTCGCAATATCTATGCCGAAGGCGACACCGTCGTCGTTTTCTTCGATGCGAGTGGCACTGCACGCGACGGCAAGCCCTATGCAAATACCTATGCCTGGTTCCTCGATCTGAAAGACGGCAAGATCGGCAAGGCGCATGCTTTCTTTGACAGCATCGCCTTCAACGATTTCTGGACGAGGGTCGAGCCAGTTCCTTGAACGGGAAGGCGCTCGCCTAGGGCGGGTTGCGGCACGATGCGACGAGGCAAACAGATCAACTCGGGCATCGTTGATTGGTGATCCCGACTGGATTCGAACCAGTGGCCTACAGATTAGGAATCTGTCGCTCTATCCTACTGAGCTACGGGACCATGACCTGAGACATACTGTTTTTCGCCGCGCGCGCCAAGCCTGAAGATGCGAGGAAATTGCGTTGCCGAGCCGCCTCAGGCCGAGGCGGGGAGGGCGCTCTCCGCGAGCTTCACCCAATAGCTGATTCCGTGTGGAATGGCGGCGTCGTTGAAGTCGTAGGCCGGATTGTGCAGCGATGCGCTGTCGCCATTGCCGATGAAGATGAAGGCGCCAGGGCGAGCTTCGAGCATGTAGGAAAAGTCCTCGCCGGCCATCATCGGCGCAACGTCTTCGTTGACCGCATGGTTGCCGGCGACCATACGGGCGGTTTGCGCGGCAAAGCTCGTCTCGCGATCATGATTGAATGTCACCGGATAGTTGCGGGCATAGTGAACACTGGCGCTTGCTCCAAGCGCGGCGGCGACCCCTTCGGCGACCTCGGTGAGGCGCTTTTCGGCAAAATCGCGCATTTCGGCGCGCAGCGTGCGGACCGTGCCGGCAAGTTCGGCGCGTTGGGGAATGATGTTGTGCGCATCGCCCGCATGAAACTTCGTTACTGACAGCACAACCGAATCGAGCGGGTCGGTGCCGCGCGAGACGATCGTCTGCAGGGCGTTGACGAGCTGCGCGCCGATGACCACCGGATCGATGGTTCGATGCGGCTGCGCAGCGTGCCCGCCCCGGCCTTCAATGGTGATGTTGAACTCGTCGGTCGCGGCCATGATCGGCCCCTTGCGAATCGCAAACTCGCCCACGGCGAGCCCCGGAATATTGTGCATGCCATAGACTTCCGAAATGCTGAAGCGCTCCATCATGCCTTCCTTGACCATTTCGCGCCCGCCGCCGCCGCCTTCCTCCGCCGGCTGGAAAATGACTGCTACCGTGCCCTTGAAATTGCGTGTTTCGGCAAGATATTGCGCCGCGCCGAGCAGCATCGCGGTGTGGCCGTCATGGCCGCAGGCATGCATCTTGCCGATGTTTTGCGAGGCCCATGGCTTGCCGGTGATCTCGGTGAGCGGCAGCGCGTCCATGTCCGAGCGCAGGCCGATCGTGGGTCCGTTGCCATGACGCCCCTTGATGATGCCGACGACGCCGGTACGGCCGATGCCGGTCTCCACCGTGTCGCAGCCGAATTCTTGCAGTTTCGCGGCGACGAAGGCGGCAGTCTCGTGCACGTCGAACATCAGTTCCGGCTTCTCGTGCAGCTTGCGACGCCACGCGGAAACCTCGTCCTGCATCTCGATGGCACGGTTGAGCAAGGGCATTCGTTAGCGACTCCAAATTCGCGTCTGACATTTTCGTGCACAGCATAAAGGCGCTTTGCCTTTTGCCTGCCATATAAGATAGATAAGGCCATTGCCGCCCGGCGTGAAGCGCGGCTTAATGCCTTATGCCCTCCCGGTTGCTTTTAAAGGACAGGTCGGATCTCAGGAATGCGCAAAACTGTAGTTTCTTTTCTATCGGGTTGTTTGCTTGCGGCCATGGCCGGTACCACAGCATTTGCCGGCGCCAACATTACCGTGGACGCAAATACCGGTGAAATCCTGTCGCAGGAGGATGCGTTCCAGCGCTGGTATCCGGCTTCGCTTACCAAGCTGATGACGACCTATGTGGCATTCCGCATGATCGAATCCGGTCAGGTGACGCTCGACACGCCAATCCGCATCTCCGCAAATGCCGTCAAGGAACCGCCAAGCCGATCCGGCTACAAGGCGGGTACGGAAATGACGTTGGACAATGCGCTGAAGATCATGCTGGTGCGCTCGACCAATGATGTCGCCATGGCCATCGGCGAAACACTCGGCGGTTCGGAGGAGAAGTTTGCCGCGCTGATGAATGAAGAGGCAAAGCGGCTTGGCATGTATGGCACGCACTTTGTCAATCCGAACGGCCTGCATTCGGACGATCACTACTCGACGGCCCGCGATCTCGCGGTCCTGACGCTGCATTTGCGCCGCGAGTATCCGCAATATGCCCATTATTTCGATATCGAGGCGATCGACTACGGCGCCAAGAAATCGCAGGCCAACTACAATGCGCTGATCGGGCGCTTCCAGGGTGCCGACGGCATGAAGACGGGTTTCGTATGCCCCTCGGGCTATAATCTCATCGGCTCGGCAACGCGCAACGGACGGACGATTGTCACGGTGGTTCTTGGCGAAATGACCATCACCTCGCGGGTCACCAAGGCGGCCGATCTTCTCGGCAAGGCATTCGAAGGCAAGGGCAGCGGCCAGACGCTCGATACGCTGGCGCCCTATGGCGGACCCACGCGTGATGTCGCGGTGAACATGCGTCCGACCGTCTGCTCGAAACAGGCAAATGCCTCCGACAGCTGGGACGGCAAGGATGCAGAGGGCCACCTTGTCCAAAGCTCGGTCTACCTCGCGCGGATCGACCATGAGCCGAAGTCGGAGCCGATCGTCGTCCTGCCGCCCAAGCTTAACTCCGAAGGCATGCCGCTGAGCAGCATACCCGTGCCGATGCCGCGGCCAGATCGGCCTTCGATGACGGATGCCAGCAATGTGCTGAAGGCCGTCAATTGATGGCCAGCAATGCGCCCATCCCGGTTTCAGTGCTGACCGGCTTTCTCGGCTCCGGCAAGACGACGCTGCTCAACCGGCTCCTCAAGGATCCGGCATTGGCCGATACGGCTGTGATCATCAATGAATTCGGCGATGTCGGCATCGATCACCTCCTCGTAGAAAGCGCCAGCGACGGCGTCATCGAGCTTGCCGATGGTTGCCTTTGCTGCACGGTGCGCGGTGAATTGGTCGATACGCTTGCGGGACTGATCGACCGTTTGCAGACCGGGCGGCTGGAGCGCCTGCGGCGCGTCATCATCGAGACAACGGGCCTCGCCGATCCTGCCCCCGTTCTCCACACCATCATGGGCCATCCGGTCTTGCTCCAGGCCTTTCGGGTCGACGGCGTGATCACGACGGTCGACGCGGTCAACGGCATGGCGACGCTCGACGCCCATGAGGAGGCGGTCAAGCAGGCCGCCGTCGCCGACAGGATCGTCATCACCAAGACGGATCTCCCCGAAGCTGCGGCAGGTCTCGCGGCGTTGCGCGCGCGCCTCGCGGCGCTCAATCCCGGTGCTGAACTGATCGATGTCGGCGATGAGCGCACGGGCTATGCGGTGCTGTTCGAATGCGGCGTCTATAATGCCGAGACAAAGACGGTGGACGTGCAGCGCTGGCTGAAAGCGGAGGCCTACAGGGACCGCGAAGGCGAGCGCGATGGCCTCGACGGTGATCATCATCACCATCATCACAGTCACGAGCACGGGCATGATCACCACCACCATGACGTCAACCGCCATGATGCCTCGATCCGTTCTTTTTCCCTGAGGCACGACCGGCCGGTGCCGCTGTCGAGCTTCGATATGTTCCTCGATCTGTTGCGCTCCGCCCATGGCGAGAAGCTGCTGCGGGTCAAGGGCATCGTGCAGCTTGCTGATGATCCGGATCGTCCGCTGGTGATCCATGGCGTGCAACAGATTTTCCATCCGCCGGCGCGGCTTGCTGCCTGGCCCGATGGCGCGCGCGAGACCCGTCTGGTGATGATCGTGAAGGACTTGCCTGAAAGCTATGTCCGGCAGCTGTTCAGCGCGTTTCTGAACCAGCCGCAAATCGATACGCCGGATAGTGCGTCGCTCATCGACAATCCGCTCGCAATCTCAGGCATGAAGTTCAGATAGGGTCGCCACGCTCGATGTGGAAGCGATGGCCGCCGACGATGCTGATCGTTTCGATCAGCTGATGGCCCTCGGTCTGGCAGAAGTTCGGCATGTCGATCACGGCGAGCGGATCGCTGGTTTCGACCCACAGGCGGCTCCCGGCGGGCATGTCGAGGAGCTTTCGGCGCGTCTTCATCACTGGCAGGGGACAGTTCAGACCGCGCAGGTCATAGATTTCGTCAGGCACGTCCCTAGTTACCGATAATTTTCCACCAGGCCTTCTTGGCAGGTGCTGCCGCAGGCTGTTCGACAGGCGCGGCTGCCGGGGCGGTATCGATTGCGCCGGTGGTCTGCGGGGTCGCCTGCGCCGAGACGGCAGGGGACGCCGCGTTGGAGGCGACGGACATCGAAGCGGAAGGCAGTTGAACCTTCGACATGCGCGTGCGCTTAGCGGCCTCGCGCTCTTCCTTGGCCTTGTCGGCGGCGACGGCGGATGCGAGGCGTACCATGACCTGCGGCTTCGAAGCCTTGTCCTTGTCCTGCGGCGAGAGCGACGGCGGGTCCATTGTAACGCGTTCACCGCGGGCGCGACGAGAGCTCCAGTCGGCGATGATCTTTGCTTCAGCGATGCCCTGGATCGAGCGTGCGGGCGGCTGGACGCGGCCCTTGCTTACCATCGACGAAAACGCCGAATCGTAGGTGCTCTGATAGGACTGATAGGCCATCTTCAGCGAATCGGGCTGATCGGACGGTGGGCAGGCGCTCGTTGCGGCGATAGGAGCGTTCGGATCGCTGGTGTGATTGAAGACATATTTCTTCTCACAGACATCGACCTTCGGCGGCACCTTGGTGATTTCGAAATGGTCGTAGCCTTCCTTCAGGTTCTTCCAGAAGGCATAGTTCGGATCATCCTTGTAGCGCGCCATATTGGCCGCGGTCATGCGGAAGGGGAAGGCCTCGAGCTGGATCGAGTCCTGGCCGCCCTTGAAGGCGTCGCGGGCAAAGGCGTAAATCTGGGCGACCTGCGCGTCGGTCATCGAATAGCAACCCGACGACGAGCACGAACCATGGACCATCAGATTCGCGCCGGTGCGTCCAAGGGAGCGATCGAGCGCGTTGGGAAAACCGGTGTTGAAAGAGAGGTAGTAGCTCGATTTCGGGTTCATCTGCGCCGGCCGCACCGCATAGAAGCCTTCAGGCGCCTGGCGATCACCTTCGATGAATTTAGGCCCGAGCTTTCCGGACCATTTGCAGATCTGGTAGCTGGTGACCATGTCGTAGCGGCCATTATCCTTGCGCTTCCAGACCTCAAGGACATTCTCTTCCTTGAAAATGCGGAACATGACAGGCGCGGTCAGGCTGATGCCTTTCGACTTCATGCTCTCGATCATTTTCGCAGGCAGCTGCGTCGACGCGCCGTTCGGGACAATGTCCTCGACGGATGATCCCTGGCACGCCGCAAGAAATGCGGTGAGCGCGAGGGGCACAAGGATTCGTGTCGATAGTTTCATCGCAAGCTGTTTCAGTTTGTTGTCAGTGTCATTGCCTGGACCCAAATCACGCGGATCCTTACCCACAGCACATGCATGCATCGGTTATGGTTGATAAAGCCTTACCGCAACTATGCAAATTGCTCAATCATGCAATCGTGATCTGCGACCAAGACAGGGCGGTTTTATGGCAAACGCTTGGCGGTTGGCAAGGAGAACGTATCTGTGGTGAACGAAAGGTTACTCAAGGCTGCCACAAATGAAAAAGGCGGCACAACAGCGCCGCCCTTTTTGAAGTCGATCGTGAACGGGATTAGCCGTTCAGCGCGTCCTTCAATGCCTTTGCAGGCTGGAACGCGACTTTCTTCGAAGCTGCGATTTTGATCGTAGCGCCAGTTGCAGGGTTACGGCCTTCGCGAGCAGCGCGCGACTGAACCTTGAACTTGCCGAAGCCCGGCAGCGATACTTCATCGCCAGCTACGACGGAATCGGTGATACCCTTAAGAACGCTGTCAACAATCGCCTTGGACTGAACTTTTGTAAGACCCTGATCAGCAACCAGCTTCTCTACAAGATCGGAGGTATTCATGTTGGCGGTTTCCTCAGTAAATTCGTTGATCGGAGGGGTCTGTATGGCATGCGATTCCCGCCCTGTCATCAGCAATAGCGCCCAAAATGCCGGTTTATACCCAGTGTTTACAGGGTTTTTTGCGAAACCGGCTACGAAAGGCGGGCAAGGCCGCCAAGGCGGCGGAAAAACCCCAAGAGGTGATTCGCGCAAGCCGAGGCTAATTCAGGCGGGCTCCTCGCGTAGAACATCGGTCATCTGCCATATAGGCGGATCACCGATATGGCGCACCAGATGATCGACGAAGGCGCGGACCTTCGCCGAGACATGACGGGTCGGCGGGTAGACGGCATGGATCCTGTAAGGGAGGGGCTTTGCCTGCGGCAGCACCGGAATGAGCGTGCCGGCACGCAGCGCTTCGGCCGCAATGAACATCGGCAGCAGGACGAGACCAAGCCCGGCAATCGCCATATCGCGCATCGCCTCACCATTATTGGCAACGATGCGCCCATGCATGGCGACCGAAATCGGATCTGATGGTTGGCCGGGGTTTTCGAATTGCCAGAGCTGGCTGGTATTTACATTGGAATAGTCGATGCAGGCGAAATTGCCGAGATCGTCCAGGGATTTCGGCAGCCCGTTGGCCGCCGCAAAATCCGGACTGCAGCAGATGACGCGCGCATCGGTGCAGAGCTTGCGGGCAATGAGGCTCGAATCCTTCAAGATGCCGATACGAATGCCGACGTCAAAACCACCGCGACCGAGATCGACCATGCGATCGTCGAATTCCACCGCCACTTCAAGTTCGGGGTACTGGCGGGCGAAATCGGCAATCATGCGCCCGAGATAGAGCGTGCCGAAGGTCATGGGCGCCGCAATGCGCAGCGTCCCCCGGATGGCACTGTGCCGCTCGCCGACCCGATCGGCCGCCTCGATCAGTTCTCGCACCAGCGGCCGCACACGCTCGACAAAATCCAGGGCACTTCCGGATGCGACAAGCTTGCGCGGCGAACGCTGGAAAAGCTCGATGCCAAGAGCCCCTTCAAGTTCGGTGATACGTTTGCTAACGACGGATTTTGACAGGTTGAGGCGAGCGGCGGTCGCAGTGATGCTACCCGTTTCCATTACGTCGAGAAAGGTGAGAAGATCGTCGAAACGCCATTTCATGGTTGCAATTTACCGGACAGTCGGCTGTGGGGGAAGCGGATTTGATTGCTTTTGTTCGATACAAGCGAACATGGGTTGCGCAGATTGGCCCTTTATCAGGTGAGGGCAAGGACAGATATTGAGCGCAACGGCAAACGGGCCGCAATTTTCATCCAGGAGGCTTCAATGACCTTGCAACTCACAGGCATTCATCATCTGACTGCCATTACCGCAAATGCACCTGAGAACCTGCGCTTCTATACGCAGACGCTCGGCCTTCGCCTCGTCAAGAAGACCGTCAACCAGGACGATACCAGCGCTTACCACCTGTTCTACGCCGACGGCGAGGCAACGCCTGGCTCCGATCTCACATTCTTCGATTGGCCTGTCGGTCCGGAACGGCGCGGCACGCACAGCATCGCACGCACCGGATTGCGTGTCGGCAGCAAGGAAAGCCTTTCCTGGTGGAAGGAGCGCTTTGACAAACTCGGCGTCAAGGCCGGCGAGATCGCTGTCGTCGGCGGCTATGATTCACTCGATTTCGAGGATGGCGAAGGCCAGCGTTTCCGCCTAGTCAACGATGGCGGCGCTACTCCGTCGCATCCATGGGAGAAGAGCCCGGTTCCGGCCGAACACCAGATTCGCGGGCTCGGGCCGATTACGCTGAGCGTGCCTGACATCACCAATACCGAGGCGATCCTCTTGCATGTGATGAACATGCGCAAGGTTAGCGACTATGCTTCGCCGGACGGCGTAGGGCATGTCCACGTCTTTGCCATGGGCGAGGGCGGACCTGCCGCCGAACTCCATGTCGCTGTGCAGCCGGATCTTGCCGTCGCCCGGCAGGGTGCGGGCGCGGTTCACCATGTCGCGTTCCGCGTTCCGGACGTGGCAGCGCTGCATGAATGGACCGAACGGCTGAAGGGCTTCCGCATGCCGTCAAGCGGCGAGGTCGAACGCTATTACTTCCGCTCGCTCTACTTCCGCGAGCCGAACGGTATCCTGTTTGAGATCGCTACGGACACACCGGGCTTTGCAGTGGACGAACCGATGGAAACGCTCGGCGAGAGCCTGTCCTTGCCGCCGTTCCTCGAACCGAAACGCGCATCGATCGAAGCGGGCCTCAAGCCTCTCGCATAAAATTCAAAACGGGGCAGATCAGTTCTGCCCCGTTTCCGTTTCCGCCAGCCATTGGCGGATCACCTCGATGTCATGATCGCCGGTTTCATGCCCGGCCGGCACGCTCAATGAAGTCACATCGGCCCCGGCCTGCCGAAGTTCCGCCTCCAGTGCCGGCGCATGGGCGCCGAAGAGATCGTGATTGCCGGTGACGAACAGGATGCGCGCATCCGAAAGGTCGGATTGCGGGGTCTCATCGAGCACCTTCGTTGCCCGCAGGAATATTGCGTTGCGCACGAGATGCGGATGTAGCTGCATCATCGCCGCAAGCAGATTTCCACCGTTCGAATAGCCGAGGAAGACCGTTCTTGTAAGGTCCAGCCCATAGGCTTCGACCCCGCCCTCGATAAAGGCAGCAAAGGCATTCGCCTCGAAGCCTATGTCCTTCTGGTCGAATGTGAGCGGCGCAAACCGCCGGAACCAACGCGCGCTACCTTCTTCGGTGCTGCGGCCGCGTACGCCCATCAGCGTTGCGCGTGGTGCCGCCAATGCTGCGAGCGGCATGAGGCTCGCCTCATTGCCGCCAGTTCCGTGCAGGAGCACGAGAGTGCGTCCATCGGCTTCTTCCGGCGTAAAGATGCGGTGCACAAAGGGTAGCTCGCGGTAGATGAACCGCCACTCGTTCGGCATGCTGAACTGCGGCAGCATCACTTTGAGGTTCTGCGCCTCTTTCGCAAAATGCGGCGGAATGAACAGTGTCGAGCCGAGCTCGTCCTTCGCCTCGTCGATCAACATGCCCGGGCCGTCGGTCGCGAGTTCCAACAGCGAGCCGCCCGGTTCGCGCACATAGATCGAAGAGAAATATTTGCGGTCGTGCATGGCGGTGGCATCGGCGCCGCTTGCAACGAGACGATCGAATATGGCCGTAACTTCGGGAATGCCGGGGGAACGAAAGGCAATATGGTCGATCGTGCCGGTGCCGGGCGCCGAACTCCAGAAACCGGAAGCATCGCGGACATCGACGCAATCGCCACTACCCGCCACCATGCGCGTGATTGTTTCGTTTTCACCCGTTGCCGCGTAGCCGAAATAATCTTCCAGAAAGGCACGAGTGGCTTGCGGCTGCTCGGTGAGGATGGTCGTTCCTCGGATTCGGCGTATCGCGTCAGGCGAGGGTATCCCATCCATGGCCCAGGCATCGCCGGCAGCGACAGCATCGGTGCCGACGAGCTTGACGATAACGCCATCGGGATCCTTGAGCCGCAGCACGGGTTCACCGAACTCCTGCGCCGGACCCGAGGTCGGTATGTTGAACTGGAGGGCCCGGGTCAGCCAGAAGCCGATGCTTTCCGGTGCGATGGCAAGCGCGATTTCGCTGGGCTGCCCATAGCCGACGCGTCCGGGCGAGCCGTCTTCCCAGACGAGGAAGGTTATGAGCGATCCGGGCGTTCCGGTCGCATCGCCATACAGCAGATGCAACTGGGTCGCGTCTTCGAACCCGCCGGTCTGTTTGACCAGCCGCAGCCCGAGGAAACCGACATAGAAGTCGACATTTGCCTGAACCTTGCGGGTAATCAGCGTGATGTGGTGAATTCCGCCCGTCATATTCGCCTCCTCATGGTCGGCAGAGCGTTACAGGGAAAGCATCGAGCGAACAATCTGAAGATGAGGGATGCAGAGGCACAAAAAACAACACCCACCGCGGGAGGAGCGGTGGGTGCTATTTGTAGAGACCGGCTGGGAGGAGGAGTGCCGGTCTTTATACGTCCGAAGCTTGGGAGGAGGAGTGCTCCGGACGCAAGTTGTATTCTATTAGCGAGCCGAAGCTGCACGCTTGGCAACGAAGGCGATATCGCCGCGGGAGATGCCAAGGTCGTTCAGTTCGCGGGCAGAAAGGCGGCTCAGTTCCGTGACGGTGTCACGATAGCGGCGCCAGTTATTGTAAGAGCGGATCAAGTTCATTTCACTCACCTATGTAACTTCTTGTTTGTTGGATCATTTTCCGATCGTTGACGGTGATATAGGCAAGGCGGTGAGGAACTTGGAGTGACAGTTTTGCATAGCTGCAATGCAACAAATCATAGGTTGCATTGCACAATAAAAGCAATGTCAGCGTGCCGCTGCGGCAGAGCGGGAGGTGCGGGCGCGACCAGTTGCGGGCTTGGCCGCGGTCTTGCCCTGCGAGCGTTTTTGGGTCTCGGTTTTCTTAAGTTCCTCGATCTCCTTGTCGGCCTTTTTGGCTGCAGCTTCGCATTGGCGGCGGAATTTTTCGACTTCGTCTTCGGTCAGGTGCTCGATGCCGATAAAGGCATTTTTCGCCTCGGTGACCCGGACGAGTTCGTCAAGCTTCGCCTGAATGGCGATGCCGTCCCGGTTCTGGGTGTTCTGAATGAGGAACACCATCAGGAAGGTTATAATCGTCGTACCTGTATTGATAATGAGCTGCCATGTATCGGAAAAGCCGAATATAGGGCCGCTGATCCCCCAGACGACCACCACGACGCAGCAAAGAATGAATGTTACCGGCTTGCCGGCGGCAAACGCGACCTTATTCGCGATGGTGTTGAATAGCTTCCCGAACATGGCGGTGCCTCCGTTGCGAGCCGGCATTGAGCGCCGGCTATCCATAACAGCGGCCTGTAAAATTTGTTCCACAGGCCTGGGGCAGCGAAGGGCTCATTGCCGATGCGCCGCAACTCAAGGCAATCTTTTTAGTGTATTTTGTCGATGGCAGGGCCTGTGCAGCACTTTTCCATTAACGGAAAGCTGCTAGCATTGCGGCATTCTCGCTTGAATGAGACGAACATGAAGACACGATTGTTCATTCTTGCATACTCAGCCTGTGTTGCTTGCGCCGGCAGCGGACTGGCCGACAGCCAATCCTACCTGGTCAAATTTCGCCTTGGCATGCGCTCGACGACCATGTCGGGTGATATTCGCGGGCCTGAAACCACCACCTATATTATTGAGGCCAAGCCCGGCCAGGAAATGTCGATCGCATTCAGGTCTGACAATGAGAGCTGCACGTTCAACGTCTACGATCCCGAGAGCGATGGTGCGGTGGTCGAAGCCAGGGCTATCGGCGACGGTTACATGGGCAAGTTACCGCCGTCCGGCCAGTATCTGGTCAAGGTCGCCTTCATGAGCGAGGCACAGCCTACAGCCGCGTGCCGCTACAGCATCACTTTCGACATTTCAGGGTAAACGCCCTCCTCGCATCCGCCGTTGACCTGGAGGTAAGTCGGCCGCCTTCCGCGAAGTTTACACTCGATGTATATTGATCAAGGCTTGAACCTGAGCGCGTCCAGAAGCAGCTGGAAAGCCGGCGATGATTGCCTGCGCGAGGGGTAGTAGAGATGGTAGCCCGTGAATGGCGCGCACCACGGGGTCAGTACGCGCTGCAGCCGTCCTTCGGCGATATGGGTGGCAGCCATGTCTTCCGGAATGAAGGCTAGTCCCTGCCCGGCCAGGGCAGCCGTCAATATCGGCAGGCTGCTGTTAAATGCGAGCTGCCCGTCCACCCGGACCTTAAGCGGCTCCCCATCGCGCTCGAACTCCCAGGCGTAAAAGCCGCCATATGTCGCCAGTCTCAGGTTGATGCAACGGTGCCGGGTGAGGTCGTGGGGTGATCTAGGCACGCCATGCTCCCGGAAATAATCGGGCACCGCCACCACCGCCATGCGCCAGTCGGGGCCGATTCGGACTGCTATCATATCGGCGGCTACTTCCTGCCCCAGCCGGACACCGGCGTCGTATCGCCCCGCCACGATGTCGGTATAGCCGTTGTCGATATCGACTTCGACCTTGATGTCGGGGTAGTGGCGCAGAAAGCGGTCGAGCTTCGGCCACAGCACGGAGCGGACGGCATGCTCACCCGCATTAATGCGCAGCGTGCCCGTCGGCCTGTCGCGCGTGGCCATCAGCGTTTCGACCGCGCGGTCGATATCGTCGAGGTGATGGCCTATTTCATGCAGCAAACGCTCGCCCGCGTCGGTAAGGGCCACGCTTCTCGTGGTCCGGGCCAGCAGGCGCACATCAAGCACTGTCTCGAGACGGCGAATGGTGTGGCTGAGGGCCGACGGCGACAGGCCGAGTTGCGCCGCCGCCCGCGTGAAGCTGCCTTCGCGGGCAACCGCCCTGAATGCAATAAGGTCGTTGAAATCAGGCTTCTGCATTACTGAATCTCATTCATAAGGACATGCGGATAATATCATCTAGTTGAAAAATTCCGTGAGGACTATTTGGTTGTGGAGCGTTGGGATCACCTTCCCCGGCGCAAGGAGCCATTATGGAAATCATCCGCGCCGGAATGCAGCCCTCTGCCAAAGGACCAAGCGACTGGTTCACGGGCACGGTGCGCGTGGACCCGCTCTTCTCTGTCGCAGATCCCTCAAGGGCTGCAGCCAATGCCGTAACATTCGAGCCTGGCGCCCGCACCGCGTGGCATACCCACCCGCTCGGCCAGATGTTGATCGTTACTGCCGGATACGGGCGGGTCCAGCGCGAAGGCGGGCCGATCGAAGACATCCGCCCTGGCGATGTCGTGCGCTTTGCCCCCGGCGAAAAGCACTGGCACGGCGCGGCCTCCGATACCGCGATGACCCACATCGCTGTGCAGGAATCCCTGGATGGCAAGGCCGTCGACTGGCTGCAACACGTTACCGACGCGGAATACGGCGCGGGCGAGGGAGCGCGGCAATGAGCAAGGTCATTGTGTTCAGTGGCCCAAACAACAAGCAAGAAGGATAGAAACATGCAAAAACGGATTTTGGGAAAAAGCGGCCTTGAGGTCTCGGCAATCGGTCTTGGCTGCATGGGCATCAGCCAGTCATACGGTGCGCCGCTGGCGTTGCCTGAAGCCGTTACGCTGATCCGCGGAGCCTTTGAGCGCGGCATCACCTTCTTCGATACGGCTGAAGTCTACGGTCCTTACAAAAACGAAGAAGTTGTTGGAGAAGCGTTGATCCCCATCCGCGATCAGGTCGTCCTCGCCACGAAGTTCGGTTTCGACATTGCCGGGGGCGGTGCGATGAACAGCCAGCCCCAGTACATTCGCGCTGCCGTCGAAGGATCGCTCAAGCGCCTGAAAACCGACCGCATTGACCTGCTCTATCAACACCGCGTCGATCCCAATGTGCCAATGGAGGACGTCGCCGGTACGGTCAAGGAACTGATAGCGGAAGGCAAGGTTCTTCATTTTGGTCTGTCGGAAGCGGGTGTCAAAAACATCCGTCGAGCGCATTCCGTTTTGCCGGTTGCGGCGCTGCAGAGCGAGTATTCGCTGTGGTGGCGTGAGCCAGAGGATCAGATACTTCCGGTTCTCGAAGAGCTTGGCATTGGCTTTGTGCCGTTCAGCCCCCTCGGCAAGGGCTTCCTGACCGGCACTGTTGCCAAGGACACGACATTCGGGAAAGACGATTTCCGCAGCACGGTGCCGCGTTTTGCACCTGACAATCTTGCCGCAAATCACGTCTTTGCCGAGGCGTTTGCCACCATCGCCCGCGAAAAGAAGGTGACGCCAGCCCAGCTCGCGCTTGCCTGGGTGCTTTCGCAAGCGCCATGGATCGTGCCCATTCCCGGCACGACAAAGCTGGCCCGTGTTGAGGAGAATCGCGGCGCTGCCGCCATCACGCTTTCCCCCGCCGAGCTTGCTGCCATCGATGACGCCCTTTCCGGCATCGCGATCACCGGCGAACGCTATTCACCGCAGAACCAGGCGCGGATCGATCGATGACGGACGGGCTCCGCAAGCAATTTGAAGGCGGGTGTGTCGATGGCCCGCCCGCCGTGAAAGTCCGCGGGCCAGCCGTGTTTAGGCAAGTCGCCTGCTTTAGAGGCTTTCGCCTGACATTCGCATGGTGATGGAGTACCCTCAGAACAAGAGTAGACGAAAGGACACGTCATGTTTGGAACGATGCTCTACGGCCCTGGCGACGTTCGCTTCGAGGAACGGCCGGAGCCCAAAATCGAAAAGCCCACCGACGCCATCATCAAGCTTTCGGCCAGCTGCGTCTGCGGTTCGGACCTGTGGCCCTATCGCGGTGCCAACGAGGTGACGGCGCCGCTGGCGATGGGCCATGAATATTGCGGCGTGGTGGTCGAGGTCGGTAGCGATGTGAAGACCGTCAGGCCTGGCCAGTTTGTCGTCGGCTCGTTCGTAATCTCCGACAACACCTGCCCGCACTGCCGGTTCGGCTTTCAGTCGTCCTGCGAGCAGCGCGAGTTCATGACTGGCGCGCAGTCGCCCAATGCACGCGTCCCGCTTGCCGACGGCACGCTCGTCGCCACTGAGACGCAGCCGGAGGAAGACCTGATCCCAAGCCTGCTCGCGGTTTCGGATGTGCTCGGAACTGGCTGGTACGCTGCGGATGCGGCGCGCGTGCAGCCGGGATCGACGGTGGTGGTCGTCGGCGACGGTGCTGTCGGATTGATGGGCGTGCTGGCCGCAAAGCAAATGGAAGCCGGTCGCATCATCATCATGAGCCGCCACAAGACGCGCCAGGACCTCGCCCTCGAATATGGCGCGACCGACATTGTATCGGAGCGCGGCGAGGAAGGCATTGCGCGGATCAAGCAGCTCACCAAAAAGGTTGGCGCCGATTCTGTCCTCGAATGTGTCGGAACACAGGAGTCCATGACCCAGGCGCTGCAGGTTGCGCGCCCCGGCTCGATGATCGGCTATGTCGGCGTGCCGCACGGCGTGCAGTTTGACGGTCAATCGCTGTTCTTCGCGCAGGTCGGAATGCTCGGGGGGCCGGCCCCGGTCCGCCGCTTCCTGCCGCACCTGATGGACCTCGTGCTCACCCGCAAGATCAATCCCGGCAAGGTGTTTGACTTGACGCTTCCCCTTGCCGATGTCGCGGAAGGCTACAAGGCCATGGACGAACGCCGGGCAATCAAGACGATGCTCCGCGTCTAACCTTGTCGTCGTTACCTTTGAGGCTCGCCGGCCCAGTTGTAATCAGCAGGCGGTGGCTCGCGCGTTTCAAGGAAGGCTTGTACGGCCTTTCCAGGATCGCGTGCGCGACACCTGCGTCTCCAAGCTCGGCGGCAAGTCAGTCTTTATTGCCTTCGAAGAGAGCGCTTCACTAACCGCGACCGATCAGGCGTCCGACAAATCTAAGAGGCGCCGTCAGTTTCCAAGACGTTGAATTCCGTAATTCTCGTAGTTCGCCGTCTTGCCTTGCTCTGTCCAATTGCAATTGTTCTATCGTTCGCTCGAGCGCCGCGGCGTTTGAAACGAGGCCTTGCACTTGTTCTCTGCTTTCACCGAGCGCCTTCCCAAGCGCATCGTTTTCTGCGGTCATCCGGCTGAGTTCGTCTTGCTGGGTGGCATCTTTGGCCTCCAAGCTGATCGTCGAACCTAGTCGAGCGTACGCCGATCGAATGGCGACGACTGTTTCGTGTGAATTCGAAGCTTCGAATAGAGGAGCGACGGCTTTCGGTATTTTGGGTCCGACTGCTAGAACGCCCAAGCCATGGCCATGCTGAAACTCGAACGATGGATACAAGTCACGTATTTCCTCCCATAACTTGAAAACACCGAACCCGCGCTCTCGAACCTCGGTGTCGTGAAAAAGCACGATTGCCCGCTCCGATAGCTTGGGAAGCCAGGTTTCAAAATCACTCTTAACGTCGTCGTAGAAGTGACGCCCATCTATGTGTAACAGGTCTACGGAACCATCAGCGAATTGGTGTCGTGCTTCCTCAAATGTCATTCGGATCAGGTTAGAAAAACCAGAATAGTGTGCGTCGTTGTAAGATTTTACAGAATCATGAACATCGTCGTCATAAAGGCCGGAGTGTTCATCTCCTCTCCAAGTATCAATTGCATAGCACTTTGTCTCGAGGGCCAATTTTTTAATCGCTTGGCAAAAGGCAAAATAAGAAAAGCCACCGTGCGTTCCCAGTTCCACAAATGTGCGAGGTTCTTGGGATTCCACGAGCCAATATGCAAATGGCGCATGTTCTTTCCACGCAGATTCGCGGACGAGATTGTCGACGGTCCAAAATGAAGCGGGGCTGACACAGTCGAGTGCTCCACGATATTTGTCGACTACCGATATTTGACGCTCTTTCCTAAGCTCAACACTCATTCATGCAAGTCCCGTCTCTAGGGTTGGTTGAAAACGATCCCACAGATAGACGCTTGCAGGGAGGCATGTGCCGAAGATTACCGTCTCCGGTGTTTCAGATTGGGACACCTACATTTTCCCCTAGTTTGCCTGTCGGAATCGCCAACGTCTATGATAACTTAAAGTTGTATTCAACGTGCATTGTAGTCGAAGCCGAAATCTAACGCGTTTTCTAAAATTCATACCTTACCGAAAGTGTCCCAAAGGGACGGACTTTTCACGAAATCGACGTGGTTCCGCGGGAAGAGGTCAGTTAAACCTTGGTGTAGCAGCCGTTAAACCATGAAACGAAATTGATTGATTGGAGCGGTTGAATAAAGGCGTTGAATTTTGAAGGCAGGTCGCAAATCGCGTGTCACCAGTGATTACGGTTTGACAGACGTAACGGGATTCTTCACTACGCTGAAAATCGAACAACAATGCGGTGTTGTGAAGTATTGGCGACCAGCTAAAATCCGTTGTTGCTAAACGGTTCTTCGTCGTCTTGTGGAGACAGTTCAGTTGTCAGTTAATGAATCACCCAAGCCAGACGTAGATGAGACCAGCGAGCACCCGGTCGTTGCTATTTGCCATTGCCACTATGAAGAAGTTGTCGACGAGCTCATTTTGATACTCGACCGATTGCCGGATGGCAGCCAGGTCCATGTTACGTCATCAAACCCGTCCGTGCTGGCATCGTTCAAGTCCGGATGGCGACGAAGCAAGGTCTCGCTTGACGTATTGGCTACCGAAAACAAAGGGCGTGATGTCCTGCCCTTCCTGAGGGTACTCGCTCTCCTCAAATTGCCCGACGATATCCCAATCCTGAAAATTCACGGCAAGCGTAGCCTCTATTCTTCAACCGGCGAGAAATGGAGACGCGATCTGCTGAATGAACTTGTTCCCTCTGAAGCAGGTGTCCAAAAGATCGTCAACGAATTTGGCAACTCTCCCAAATTGGCGATGATTGGCGCGAGCGGATCCTATGTCAGCGATCTGGGATACTGGGGCTCGAACAAGAGACAAACATTAAAATTCATGAGATCGGCAGGATCAAATCCGCCAGCTGCCCATGACCTTGGTTTCTATGCAGGAACCATGTTCTGGATAAGATCGCAGTGCGCCAATGAGATACTTTCCAATGTCGACTTTGGTCAGTTCGAGAAGGAACGCGGCCAAAGAGACGGCACCTACGCTCACGTGCTTGAACGAGCAATCCCGATGACACTGAGAGCCCAAGGTTGGTCTTTACGGGAAATTGGCGATGACACGGAATTGTTTCCACATAAAGTCCGCCATCGAAAACTAACCTACTTTTAGTCCACGACCTGCCATTGCGAAACGCGATCCGTCGTGTAACGAATTCTGCGAGACGCTACCGTCCGGTGCCGGCAAAAGTAAATGATTTATGCGCGACGTAGCTGGTGAGGACCGGACTGAGGACCCCCACTACGTGGGCGGTTGTATCAACATGCCAATTATAGTTGATCGCAGGGAACAGCCATCGTGCCAGAATGATGCTCACCAGCCACACTTGCAAAAGTGCGACAAGGTTCACAAGTCCAAAGCGCACATATTCGTTTCCAGTCGAGTTACCGGACTCTTCGAAAACGAACTGCTTCATCAATATGAAGGCCGTCGTCATTCCTACCAGAAAAGCGAGCACAATAGCCGCACTAAAGGGCAGGAATTGCGAGAAGGCGATGCGGGAAAGAATGTTGATTGCGGCGGCTATCCCGCCTGAAATAACAAACCGCACGAAAGGAGATCCGACAACTGAGATCGCTCGCTCACGCATCAGATAACTGCCTCTGCCATTGACCGGCCAAAGCGAATGCTTTCCGAAACGCCGCGATCTTCCGGATAATAAAAGCATGTGTCGGCAATCTGCAGTCCTGCAATCGGGGTCTGAACGTTTGGCAGCTTCTTGTAGAAATTCGGCTCACAGACCGGCTGGGCATAACGCAGGCGGCCGACTTTCGCATCGATCAGGTCGCTTTTGGTGACCGCCGGATTGATGCGGCTTATATAGCCGAACGCCTCATCGATGAACTGCTGGTCGGTCCACTGCCATTTCGGCTGGGTCGTGGGCATGTAATAAGGCACATAAACGATCGTATCATCGACAGGGCGCAGGTTCGAAAATTCGATGATACCCGGAATGTCGATCTCGTCGTCGACGATATTGAGCCAGAAGTTTTTGGTGACCGAACGCTTCAACTTGAACAGGAGGCAAACGACGCCGATATTGCGGATTGCATCGTATTTTGCCTTCCACGCCTGCGGAAGATCCGGAGCCAGTTTCGAGATGAGCGGCGTTGGCACGGTGGAGATGACTGCATCGGCGGGGAAGAACCGCCCGCCCGCGGTAACGCCTGTGACCTTGCCGTCCTCAGTCTCAATTTTCTCTGCCGGCGCCGAAAGCTGCAGTCGACCTCCCTTTGCTTCGAAGGCAGATGCAAGTGCCTTGACCAGCGTCTCGCTGCCGCCCTCGATATAGCCGAGCTCCTCCTGGAAAATGGAGCGGCGTGAATTGCCGATGCGCTTGATGCGCGTGGCAATCCAGGACGCCGAAATATCATCCGAGAGTTCATAGAATTTGAGCTGCATGAGGCGCCGCCACAATGTGTCGTAGACTTCCTTGCCTGAACCGCCTTCGATCCACTGGCGCGCGGTCAACTTTTCGATGCGATCGAATGCCTTCGCCTTGGTCGTCAAAAACATCTGAACGCCTGTCCGCAGCTTGGCGATGAAGCTCAAATGCGGGAACATCAAAAGCGAAATAGGGCTGCCCCAAGGGTGGACCTTGCCCTTCATGTAGTAAGCCATGGAGGTCGGCGTCCAGCGCATCTTGTCGCCAATGCCAAGCTCTTCCATCAAGGCGAATGTCGGCTTGTCGGTCTTGCAGACAAAATGGTAGTAACGCTCGATCGACAATCCGCCAAAGTCGAAATGCGCTGCCATCCCGCCCGGCTTGCTGTCCGCCTCGATCAGGTCAACCTCGTGACCGAGGGTAACGGCGCGATGTGCAGCCGCAAGTCCCATTGGCCCGGCACCTATGACGACGATCCTGCTCATGGCGATCCTTAGAAATCGAGAACAATACCGGAATAGCGCGGATCGAGGTAAGTCTCCTCGAGCGCTTTCCGCAACGGGGTTGCTTTGATATCGAAAATTTTTGGCCAATCAATAACCGGGAACGTCTCCGGTATGACAAGCGCCTCCAGCTGTCTGGTCGTAAATGGCGGGTTTTTGTTGAGCTTGCCATAGGCGTATAGCAGTGCCCAAAACAGCCCATAGGGTATATGGACGATCTTCGCCTTTGGTTTGACGATGTCGTGGATGAGTGCAATCAACTCGCCATAGTGGACTTGTTCCAGCCCCGAAATGTCGTAGGTGCCCGTCGCCCGGCTATCCAATCCAGCAGCGATGATGGCGGCGAAATCACCGACATATAGCGGCTGGCGGATAAACTTGCCGTCACCCGGGATCGGGAAGACCGCAGTTCGATCCATGAACCGGCGCAACCATCCAAGATGTTTGCGGTCGAACCAGCCGAACATCAATGTCGGGCGCAATATCAAATGCGGTATATCGGTTACGGTATCGATGAACTTCTCTTGAGCCGTTTTTGAACGCGTGTAGAAATCATCGGCCTGCGAGTGCACGACCGACGATGAAATCTGCACGAAGTAAGGCGTTCCGTGCTCGCGCATGGCCGCTACGATGTTCTCGGTGGCGGTCACGTTGTTGTCGGTGAATTCCTGCTCATAAAGGCCGCCGATCTGGGCCTGGTTGAGCACCAGGGCATCTGCTCCAGGGAGCGCGCCCGACCAAGCACCGGGCTTTGCAAGATCAGCCTCGATGACTTCGATTTCCGGATGGATCCGCCGAAGCAACGCTGTGTTGGCGGGATGCTTGTCGATGCCGACGATGGCAATGTCTGGATTTGCCTTAAGCCGGGCTATAAGATTCTGTCCGACAAGGCCTGCCGCGCCGGTGATGATGATCTTGCGGGTCATATGCTCATCCGGTTGAAGATTGCTGTGGGCAAGTTGCGGATGATGAGCATTATCAAGCGCCAGCGGGCCGGAGCGTAGAATACGGGCCCTTTGTCATCCGCGGCGCGCCGCACGACCTTCGCTACTTGCTCGGGTGTCGCCCACAACGCGCCCTTGCGCTTCATTCCATCGGTCATTGGCGTAATGGTCGGCCCCGGCTTGACAATCGCCGCGCGCGGACCATTGCTGGCGAAACGATGCGATATGCCTTCGACGAGAGCGGCAAGGCCTGCCTTTGCAGCTCCATATACGTAATTTGCGCGCCTGCCGCGGTCGCCCGCCACTGATCCCAGCACGACAAGCGAACCCCGGGCCTGGGTTTCGAACAAATCCGCAACAGCCAGACACCAGGCCGCTGCAGAATTGAAGTTTATCCTCAGGATATCCTCCGCCACCTCCGTCGAGCGCTCGGCCTCGTTCTGATCGCCGAGAATCCCGTAGGCGACGATAACGTGATCGACGCCTCCAAGCGTCGCAACAAGTTCCGCAAGCCTGGTGCGCACATCGTCCGAAACAGCAAGATCGTGGACGGCTGTCTCGACGCGGGTCGCGCCTCGAACCTTCAGATCCGCGGCAATGGCTTCAAGCTTGCCTTCCTGGCGGCCTACCAGCAGCAGATCAGCGCCTTCCAGTGCGTAGAGGCGGGCTGTGGCCTCGGCAATCGCCGATGTCGCTCCCAAAACGATAACGCGCAAAAAATCATTCCTCTTCGTTATTGACTCACTCTTCGCCAGAAAGCTGACGAGAATGCCGGGTCGACATGGTTGGCAAACGTCTCCCACGCCGGATAGCCGGCGCGAAACATGGATGCGGAGATCCGCCCGTCCTTGGCAGGATAGAGCCGCCCGCCTGCCTCCCGGACGATGTCGTCGAGCCGGTTCAACAAGTCAAGCGTCAACTGGCCCTTGTTGGGGAAATCGAGTGCAAGCGTCGTGCCCGCCTGCGGAAAAGATAAAAGTCCGGGTGACGGCACTCCACCAAAAGTCTTGAGCACCGCCAGAAACGACCCCTCGCCAGCCTTGGAGATCGTCTCGAGCATTTCCCGCGTGGCGTCGCGCGCCGTGACTGGCGGCACGACCGATTGATACTGGTACATGCCCCGGCCGCCATACATCCGGTTCCAATGGCCGATGGCATCCAGGGGATAGAAATAAGGCTGGTATGGAGTAATCGCAGGTCCCGCAGCCCGGCGGCCGCGGTAGAAATAAAGGCCGTTGAACAAACCTATGAAGGTACGGTTCAGCATGAAGCCCGGCATTGCGAAGGGCATGCTGAGCCTTGGCTTTACTTGTTTTGTCAGTCGCGCTCCTAAAGGCGCGTGGCGGGCACGGCTGAAGAGTCCCCGCCCCAGCCGGTCACCTCTTGCCAGGCAATCGACCCAGGCGACCGTGTAATCCGCAGCATCATCGCTTTCCGCTGCTACGGCAAAGAATGCGTCGAGATTGGCAAAGGGGATGGTCTCCGCCTCCATCATGGCACTCTCAATCGGCAGAAGTTCGATCTCGGCCCAGCTTATCAGGCCCGTCAGGCCCAATCCGCCAATCGTTGCAGCAAATAACCCCGTTTGATCGTCGGGCGTCAGCTCGATCTCAGTGCCATCGGATCGAAGGAGACCGATGCGGCGCACCCATCTGCCGATCGTTCCGGCGGAATGATGGTTCTTGCCGTGAACGTCGTTGGCAATGGCGCCGCCCAATGTAACGAAACGCGTGCCAGGCGTGACCGGCAGAAAGTAGCCGCGCTGCACGAAGAGCTCGAGGATGCTGTCAAAGGCGATTCCGGCCTCCGCGCGCAACAGCCGGGTCACAGGATCAAACGAAATCACCCGGTCCAGCGCAGTCATGTCGATAAGCGAGCCATCGGGATTGAGTCCGCTGTCGCCATAGGATCGGCGCAAGCCGATGCCGAGCACGCTTCGTCCCTCTTTCCGGGCAAGGATCTCCGGCAGTTGCTCACGCCAACTCGGCCGACTGACGAAATGCTGCGCTTTTACCGTTCCGCCCCAGGAGCGGATGTCATCCGCAACCATGTATGACGTCATAGGGCGGCCACAAACAGCACTGCGATCAGAATGCCCAGCAGAATGCTTGGCCTGTCACGCAAGGCGAAGCTGACGGGGTCGTCGTTCATTCGGCCGCGATGGGCGAGCAACCAGATACGTCCGATCCAGATCGCGAGGAAGACGGGTATACCTGCCAGCAACTGCGGATGCGAATAAAACGGACCCGGCAACATCTCTTCGACGATGAAGAGAACCATAATCAGCAGGGATGCAACGGCGGAAGCTACACCAAGTGCCAGTGTGAGCGGCTCGTCCTCGATCAGGTAGCCGCGGCTCGCGAGACTATGGGAGCCGCTTGATGAAGCACGGACGATTTCGGTGTGACGCTTGGCCATGGCGAGCGAGAAAAAGAAGAACACCGAGAATGTCAGGAGCCACGCCGACGCGGGTACCCTAAGAAGGGCAATCCCCATGATAAGGCGCGTGGTGAACAGGATACCGATGATAAGCGTATCCAGGATGGGTACGCGCTTGAGCCCGAATGAATAGGCCAGGGTGAGTGTCAGGTAGGCCGCCAAGGCAAGCGTAAAATAGGGAGACAGGAACAACGAGCCGATGAAGGCGGCCATGAGGCCACTGCAAGCCAGCAAAAGACCGGATGCGATGGGAAGTCGCCCACTGGCGAGCGCCCGATTGCGTTTCGACCAGTGCTCCCTGTCGGCACTCAAATCCGCAAGATCGTTGAGCAGATAGGTCGAAGACGTCACGATTAGCAGGCAGATAAGACCGAGGATCGTATCGCGCACAACGGCAAAATCACCCCAGGCATGGGCAAGAACCAGCGGCACGAAAATGAGCGCATTCTTGGACCAGTGGTGTACCCGCAGCGCTTTGAGGCTATCCTTCAAACCGAGCGGATGATTGGAAAACTCCGCTTCTACCGGCTTGCCGAGACCGCGCGCGGCCTTGGCGACGCCGGGCGACGCGCCAGCCAGAACAACCCCTTCAGCCACCTTCCACACGGCAAGGTCCGCTCGGCTGTCGCCGACATAGACGAACCCATCCGGGAAAGTGCGCGCAAGATGTTCTGCCTTGACGCGGCCTTTCAGATTTGCCGTCGCCGAACCGATGGCGCTAACAAAAATCCCGACGCGGCGGGAAACATTCTCGACAACCGCTTGATTGGCCGCCGAGCAGAGATGAATTTCGCGTCCTGCCGCGGCCTGCTCACGCAGCCACTTGACGAGATCTTCACGCAGAGGCAACACGGTCGAAGCGAGATCGACCTTCGACGCCAGGGAGGCTTTCAGCGCGGCGCGCCCGCGCAGCACACTCGGAGCGGCAAAGGCAAGCGCTGCCGGTTTTGTAAAGATTGCGGCTACGACCTGCTCATGCAGGGTATCGGTCAATATCAGCGTCTTATCGAGATCGACGACAAGGGGATATCGCGCCGAGTGAATATTCGCGGCATCGGGAGAAATCTCTCCATCCAATTTGCGGTATACCAATTCCATTGATAGCTGAAACTTTTCCAGTGAAAAATACCAAATGTTTCTGGCACAAGTGATGCATCGCCACAAGGCCGCTGACAGCTCACAGTAAATGCAGGATCGCTATGCCCTTGCGAAATCGGGCTCCCGCCTACATTGGCAATCACAACTATAATTGGATCATATTGAAAGAATGGCGCGCCCGAAAGGATTCGAACCTCTGACCCCCAGATTCGTAGTCTGGTGCTCTATCCAGCTGAGCTACGGGCGCGTACCACTTATGCGCGTTCGTCTGCGCAGCGCGGTTCGTAATGGGTTGGGAACCGAATTGCAAGCTGCTTCGTAAAAAAACCGAAACTATTTTCGGCAGTAGGGTCGCGGAGCGGATTTGTTCGGCGACGTAGCAAATTCGCTGCAGCATGCGGTGAAGCGCAGCGCAAAAAAGCCCGGAGACAAGCGGCCCTTGCTTAGTAAAGAGGTCGAAAGCGAGGAACCTGGAGCGCCGATTGCTTGAAGAGAACGCTCTAAAGATTGCGGCCGATCGAGAGATACTTGTCGCGGCGATCCTGGCGCAGTGCGTCGCCGTCCATGTTGCCCATGGATTTCAGCGCGACATTGATGATGTTGCCGGTCGCCTCGATGGCGGCATCCTTGCCGCGGTGGGCCCCGCCCATGGGCTCGGGGATGATGCCGTCGATGATCTTCAGTTCGTAGAGATCCTGCGCTGTAATGCGCATCGAGGTTGCCGCATCCTTGGCGCGCGTCGAATCGTGCCAGAGAATCGAGGCCGCCCCTTCCGGCGAAATGACCGAATAGATCGAATGTTCGAGCATGTAGACACGGTTCGCCGTGGCGATGGCGATGGCGCCGCCGGACCCGCCCTCACCGATGATGACGGAGACGACCGGCACCTTCAGGTTGAGGCAGGCCGCGGTGGAGCGGGCAATGGCTTCTGCCTGGCCGCGTTCCTCGGCGGCAATACCCGGAAAGGCGCCGGCCGTATCGACGAGGGTCAGCACCGGCAGCTGGAAGCGGTCCGCAAGTTCCATGATGCGCACGGCCTTGCGGTAACCTTCGGGCATGGCCATGCCGAAATTGTGCTTGAGGCGCGACTTGGTGTCGTTGCCCTTTTCCTGGCCGATCACGGCGACGGCCTGACCGTTGAAACGGGCAAGGCCGGCCTGCACTGCATCGTCGTCGGCAAAATTGCGGTCCCCGGCAAGGGGCGTGAAGTCGGTAAAGAGCTTGGAAATATAGTCAACGCAATGCGGACGGTCCGGATGGCGGGCGATCTGCGCCTTCTGCCAGGGCGTAAGCTTGCGGTAGAGATCGCGCAGAGCCTCGGCCGACCTTTTTTCCAGCCGTGCGATCTCGTCATTGGTATCGAGCGCGTCGCCTTCTTCGGCGAGCTTCTTCAGCTCGAGGATCTTGCCATCGAGATCGGCGACCGGTTTCTCAAAATCAAGGTAGTTGTACATGGACGAGATGTCTGCCTGCAAACGGTGAATTTTGCTCTAACTGGCTGTTGCCGAGGCGCATGTCAAGTGGCCGAACGGCGCGCCGGCGGCGCAACTTATTGGGGGGAATTCAGGCGAAGGTGTGGTGCTACTTCGTCGCGGGCTTGCGCCTTGCAAGCTTCGGCGGCCTGGGCGGCGCGGCAGTCTTGCGCCGCCTCGGTTTCGGTTCCGCGTGTTGCCAGCCGATCCAGCGGCCTTCGCCAGCAAAATTGCGCGGGCCCAGAGCTGCGGTTTGCAACCCTTCACGCAACCTGTCGAGGTCAAGGTCCGGCATACGATCGAGAAGGCCGCGAGGCAGGCGGTCAAGATCGAGCCAGGTGACATCGAAGTAGATGTGTTCCTTGCGCTCGCCGTCATCGACGGTAAAGAACCATTGGCTTTCCATATAGTCGCCAAACCACGGGTCGGGAAACATGGCGGGGGTAAAGGTAAAGCCGAAGGCGGTTACCTCGTTCCAGCCCCAGCTTTGCCGCCAGCCCATGGAGCGGGTCAGGTGGCTGGTGCGGGTGAAGCCCCGGTCATGGAAATGCATCACTTCGCCGTCGGCTTCGGCGGGCGGCGGCTCCGGTCGGGTGATCATCTTCTTCAACAAGTGCCACATGGATAGACCTCTGGTTGAATGCTTTGCCCTTCTCCTTAGTCTGCCAGAGGGTGATGCTCCGTGACAAGCCTGTGCAGGCGTTCTTCCATCACATGCGTGTAAATTTGGGTCGTCGCAATGTCGGAATGACCCAGCAATTGCTGGACAGCGCGCAAGTCGGCGCCATTCTGAAGGAGGTGGCTGGCGAAGGCGTGCCGCAGGACGTGCGGCGAGATCGCGGAGGTTTTTAGGCCGGCGCGGGCCGCCAGCCCTTTCAACTCGCGGGCAAAAACCTGCCGCGCCAGAAAGCCGGTTTCGGAAACAGCGGGAAACAGCCAGGAATTGTCGGCCAGATTGGGCTGTGCATCGCGGGCGGCGAGGTAGCGGTTCATCGCATCGCGCGCCTTTGTCGACAGCGGCACCATCCGGTCTTTCGAGCCCTTGCCGCGCACCATCAAAAACCGGCTGTCCTGCCGGGCGACAGCCACCGGCAATCCAACAAGTTCGGAAACGCGCAGGCCCGTTGCATAGAGGATTTCGAGAAGAGCATGGAGACGCAGGGCCTGCATCGGCGATGCGCCAGAGGCCTGCGGATCGTTTGTTTCAAGCTCGGCGCGCGCAAGCAGTTTCTCGACATCTGCCTCACTCATGATTTTAGGAAGGGCTCGCTCCTTTTTGGGGGCATCGAGCGTGCTCGTTGGATCATCGCCCCGGAGATTCTCGGTATACAGAAAGCGAAAGAACTGGCGGAGCGCCGAGAGCCGGCGGGCCTGCGAGGTTGCGGCGAAGCCACGGGCCGAAATTTCGTCAAGATAAGCGCGAACCGTCGCATTGGCGGCATCCGTCAGCTGCTCGCCGGCCGCCGCGCTGAAGGCGGCTGCGTCTTCGAGATCGCGCCGATAGGATTCGAGCGTGTTCTGGGCGGCGCCACGTTCGGCACTCATCATTTCGAGAAATGTTTCAATGGCGGCGGCAGCGCGCATGGCGTCACTTCTTCTGGTCGGGCTTCGGGTTGAGCTTCTCGCTTGGAATGCGAATGGTCATTTCGGTCTGCTTGGGATGCACGAAGGTCACCAGCGCGACCATGCCGGCATAGACGAGCCCGGCGAGGATCGCGAGGACAAGGATCAATCGTGTCAGGGTAGGCATTTTCGCTTCGTATGGTCAGGTTTGAGGTTCCATAATCCTGCCGCCGAAACCTTATGATTTCATGAAACTGGCAAGAATGGCAGGACCACTATAGTTTGCTTGACGAAAACAGAGTTTTCCTGTCGATACGCAATGATGAACACCACTGAAGACCAAGTAGAACATACGGACGTATCAGAGACTGCAAGGTCCATCCGCGAGCGCCTTGGGCACAAATCCATCGTGCTCATCGGGCTGATGGGCGCCGGCAAGTCGACGGTCGGCAAAAAGCTTGCCGCATTGGTCGAGCTACCCTTCTTCGACGCCGATCACGAGATCGAAAAGGTCTCGACGATGACGATACCGGAACTCTTCGAAGCCTATGGCGAGGCCGAGTTCCGCGACCTCGAGCGGCGGGTAATTGCCCGCATGCTGGAGGATGGGCCGATCGTGCTTGCTACCGGAGGCGGCGCCTATATGAACGAGCAGACGCGGCGGGCTATTGCCTCGGAGGGCGTTTCGCTTTGGCTGAAGGCCGAGCTCGATGTGCTGATGCAGCGCGTGGCGCGCAAGCAGAACCGGCCGCTTCTCAAGAACGACAACCCGCGCGGCGTGATGGAGCGATTGATGACCGAGCGCTATCCGATCTATGCCCGGGCCGATCTGACGGTCAATTCACGCGAAGAAAAGAAAGAGATCATTGCGCTTGAGGCGATGCAGGCGATTGCCGAGCACCTCGGCGGCGTGGTGATGACCGGTGAGGAAACGAGTAAATGACGGAAGCATCCGCCGCAGCGACAACCGTCGTTCCCGTCAAGCTCGGGGACCGCTCGTATGATATTGTCATAGGATCAGGGCTTATCGAGCGCGCCGGTCGTGAGATCGCCGATCGGACCGATGCCATGCGCGTTGCCATCGTCAGCGACGAAACCGTGGCCGGCCTGCACCTTGAACGCCTGACGCACAGTCTCAACGCTGCGGGCGTCCACGTGACGCCGATCATCGTTGCGCCGGGCGAAAAGTCCAAGGGCTTTGCCACGCTCGAGACCGTGACCAACGCTATCCTTTCGGCGCGACTTGAGCGCGGTGACATTGTCATTGCCTTCGGCGGCGGCGTCATCGGTGATCTCGCCGGCTTTGCCGCGGGCATCGCCCGCCGCGGCATGGGATTCATTCAGATGCCGACCTCGCTTCTCGCGCAGGTCGATTCCTCTGTCGGCGGCAAGACCGGCATAAACACCATCCACGGCAAGAACCTCGTCGGCCTGTTCTACCAGCCGCAGCTTGTCATCGCCGATACGGATGTTCTCGACACGCTGTCGCCACGCGAGTTCCGCGCCGGTTATGCGGAAGTCGCCAAATACGGCCTGATCGACCGGCCCCAATTCTTCGCGTGGCTCGAAAAGAACTGGCGCGGCATCTTCGAAGGTGGTCCGGAGCGGACGGAGGCGATCGCCGTCTCCTGCCGGTCCAAGGCGGACGTGGTGGCCCGCGACGAGCGGGAAACCGGTGACCGGGCCTTGCTCAATCTCGGCCACACTTTCGGGCATGCGCTCGAAACAGCCACGCACTATGATTCTTCGAGGCTTGTGCACGGTGAGGCTGTAGCGATCGGCATGGTCCTCGCCCATCAGTTTTCGGCCAAGATGAACCTGGCGAGCCCCGACGACGCCGCGCGAGTTGAAACGCATTTGCGCATGGTCGGCCTTCCGACGTCGATCGAAGAAATACCGGGTGATGTTCCGCCCGCCGAAAGGCTGATGGAATATATTGCCCAGGACAAGAAGGTGGCGCGTGGTGCGCTTACCTTCATACTAACGCGGGGAATCGGCCAGTCTTTCATAGCCAAGGACGTGCCGGCATCCGCCGTATTGAGTTTTTTGCAGGAGAAGCAGCAAAGATGACCCTGGAAATCTGGATCTTTTGCGGAGTCATCTTCGGTCTGATCCTGATCTCCGGACTGTTTGCCGGGTCTGAAACGGCGCTGACAGCCGCATCGCGGGCGCGCATGCATCGCCTCGCCAACCGTGGCGACAGCCGGGCGAAGATCGTTGCCAATCTCATCGAAAAGCGCGACCGGCTGATCGGGGTCATGCTGATTGGCAACAACCTGATCAACATCCTCGCCTCGTCGCTGACGACAAGCATGCTGCTTGATCTCTTCGGACAGGCCGGTGTCGCCTATGCCACGGCGATCATGACGGTGATGCTTGTCATCTTCGCCGAAGTCCTGCCGAAATCATGGGCCGTCGCGAGCCCGGATCGGCACGCGCTGGCGCTCGTGCGTTTCGCCCAGGGCACGGTTTTCGTGCTCGGCCCAATCTCTGACCTCGTCAACTGGATCGTGCGCAAGATGCTGGGCGCCTTCGGCATCAACCTAGCTGCGGGAACATCCATGTTGTCGGCGCAGGAAGAGCTGCGCGGCGCGGTCGACCTCCTGCACAAGGAAGGCTCGGTCGTTAAAGGCGACCGCGACCAGATCGGCGGCCTGCTCGATCTGCGCGAGCTCGAAGTCTATGACGTCATGATCCATCGCACGGACATGGATTCGGTCAATGCCGACGATCCGGTCGAAACGGTGATCGGCGAGATTCTGGCGAGCCATCACACGCGTATCCCGGTCTGGAAGGGGGCGAGCGACAATATAGTCGGTGTCGTCCATGCCAAGGACCTCGTGCGGGCCATTCGTGACGCAGACCGCGACTTTGCGAAGATCAACATCATGAAGGTCGCGACCAAGCCGTGGTTCGTGCCCGATACGACCACATTGCAGGACCAGCTCAATGCATTCTTGCGGCGCAAGGCGCATATAGCGATCGTCGTCGATGAGTACGGCGATGTTCAGGGATTGATCACGCTTGAGGACATCCTTGAGGAAATCGTCGGCGACATTGCCGATGAGCACGATATCGACGTGCAGGGCTGCCGGCCGCAGCCGGACGGTTCAGTGCTGGTCGACGGTTCAGTGCCGATTCGCGATCTCAACCGTGCGCTCGACTGGAACCTGCCCGATGCTGAAGCCACAACCATCGCGGGGCTTGTGATCCACGAAACGCAGAGCATCCCCAAGGAAAAGCAGGCCTTCACCTTCCACGGCAAGCGCTTCACCATTCTGCGGCGGGAAAAAAACCGCATCACGCGTCTGCGCATCCGTCCCCTGGAGGATGACAAGGCCGGATCCCGCTAGAATCACGACAATCCTAACTATTCCTTCAGCCCAAGCCGGCTAGTTTCCGCGAGGTCTGTGCCCCGCAATCGGGCGCGATTGCCAGGCCCCAAAGGCAGTGGGTGGAGTGTTGAACGCTATTTACGTGTAGGCTCGCCGGGTGCTGCCGGCTCAAGCGCCAGCGCATGAACGCTCCCGTTCAATTCCTCCTTGAGGACATTGTTGATGGCCCGGTGGCGCTCGACGCGCGACAGTCCCGTAAAGGCGTCCGCGACAATACGCACCCGAAAATGCGTTTCGCCCGACCCGTCAAATGTGCCATGATGATCGCCGTCTGAATGATGGTGACCGGCGTGGAGGTGGCTTTCATTAATGACTGCCAAAGAAACGGGATGAAAAGCCTCGTTCAGTTTGTTTTCGATTGCGGACTGAGTGGACATTTCGTTCTCCTGCGCCCATATGGTAGTTTCACTTGGCAAATCCGTACATGATCACAAATTTACCGCCATTTCAGGCGTTAGGTCGATCCATGGGCAAATGTCAATTCATGCTTAGCAAAGATAGATGACCTCGAATTCGAAATATTTTGACAGCATCCGCATCCGGCCGAAGAAGGCGGAAGAGGAAAAATCGCGCACTCCGGTGTGTCAGTGGGACGGCTGCGAAAAGCCGGGTCCGCATCGCGCCCCCGTGGGCCGCATGAAGGAGGGAGAATTCTTCCACTTCTGCATCGATCATGTGCGCGAGTACAACAAGGGCTACAATTATTTCTCCGGTCTCTCGGACGCCGAAGTCGCGCGCTATCAGAAGGAAGCCCTGACGGGCGACCGCCCGACCTGGACCATCGCCGGCCTGCCTGGAACGGGCGCCGGCGCAAGCGCCCAGGCTGCAAGCGCCGGCGGCGCGCGCACATCGCCGGATTTTTCCAAGCTGCGCTCGGGCCGCGCGGCTTATCTCAATCGTTTTCGTGATCCGAACAGCGTTTTCAATGAGGCGCGGGTTCATGTGCGCAAGCCGAAACCCTTGGAGGCGAAAGCGCTGGATACGCTGGGACTTGGCGCAAAAGCCAGTAGCGAAGACATCAAGTCGCGCTATAAAGAGCTGGTGAAGCGCCATCATCCCGATGCCAACGGCGGTGACCGGGCTTCCGAGGATCGTTTCCGTGACGTAATCCAGGCCTATCAATTGCTTAAGCAGGCTGGTTTCTGCTAGGACCGCTGTCGGCTTATTTTTCGAAACCTCGCCGGAGGTTTCAGGGTGTGACTATCGTTTTGCGTCTGCGCGTGCAGTCGCGCTGGAGGCATGATGAACAAGGTTGATCGCGATATTGCGAATTTGCCGGATACAACGGTTTCGGTTTCCAAGCTCTTCGGGTTTGATTCGGACATGATGGTCCCTGCCTATAAGGCGGGCGATGCCTACGTGCCGGAAATCGACAACGATTATCTCTTCGACAAGCAGACGACGCTCGCGATCCTCGCAGGCTTTGCCTATAACCGCCGCGTCATGGTTTCCGGCTATCACGGGACCGGCAAATCCACCCATATCGAACAGGTCGCCGCCCGCCTGAACTGGCCTTGCGTCCGCGTCAACCTCGACAGCCATGTCAGCCGTATCGATCTCGTCGGCAAGGATGCGATCGTCGTCAAGGAAGGCATGCAGATTACGGAATTCCGCGACGGCATTCTGCCCTGGGCCTACCAGCACAATGTCGCGCTCGTTTTCGACGAATATGATGCGGGCCGGCCCGACGTGATGTTCGTGATCCAGCGCGTGCTGGAATCATCCGGGCGCCTGACGCTGCTCGACCAGAGCCGGGTCATCCGCCCGCACCCTGCCTTCCGGCTGTTCGCGACTGCGAATACCGTCGGTCTCGGCGATACGACGGGCCTCTATCATGGCACGCAGCAGATCAACCAGGCGCAGATGGACCGCTGGTCAATCGTGACGACGCTCAACTATCTGCCGCACGACAACGAGGCTGCAATCGTCGCGGCCAAGGCCAAGCACTACCAGAACAAGGAAGGCAAGGAGATCATCTCGAAGATGGTCCGCGTCGCCGACATGACGCGCTCGGCCTTCATCAACGGCGATCTGTCGACGGTCATGAGCCCGCGAACGGTCATCACCTGGGCCGAAAACGCCGATATCTTCAAGGATGTGGGTTTCGCCTTCCGGCTTACCTTCCTCAACAAGTGCGATGAGCTTGAAAGGCCGATCGTGGCGGAGTTCTACCAGCGCGCCTTTGGCAAGGAACTGCCCGAATCAACGGCCAACGTCGTCATAAGCTGAGCGGCTGTTGGAAATGGCAGGTCCGGGAGATAACTTACGTACAAATCCGAAAGGCCCGGTCGATTCCGAGCCCTTCAAACGTGCCGTTACCGCCTGCATGCGCGCCATTGCCGGCGATCATGAACTCGAAGTCGGCTTTGGCAATGACAAGCCGGCGCTGACCGGCCATCGCGCCCGCCTTCCGGACCTTCCCAAGCGCCCGTCCGCCAACGACATCGCCGTCACCCGCGGTCTTGGCGATTCCATGGCACTGCGCAAGGCCTGCCACAATGACCGTATCCACGCGACGCTCGCACCGGAAGGCAAGCAGGCAAGGGCGATATTCGACGCGGTGGAACAGGCGCGTGTCGAGGCGATCGGCGCCTTGCGCATGGACGGCGTTGCCGAAAACCTGACTTCGATGCTCTCGGATAAATATGCGCGGGCCAATTTTCCCGCGATCACCGACAAGGCCGAAGCGCCGCTCGAAGAAGCCGTGGCGCTTCTCGTGCGGGAGAAACTGACCGGACGCAAGGCGCCGGAATCGGCAGGCAACGTCCTCGATCTTTGGCGCGATTGGATCGAGGAGAAAGCCGCCGGCGACATCGACCACCTGGCCGCCAAGATCAACGACCAGAATGCCTTCGCCCGCGTCGTGCGCGAGATGCTCGCCTCCATGGAAATGGCAGAGGATCTCGCCCAGGACAGCCAGCAGGACGAAGACCAGGACAATAGCGAGGATTCGCCCGATCCGGAGGAGAACGAAGAGGGCGGTTCCGAGCAGGACGAAGGCAGCGATTCGTCCGAAAGCGATGATTCCGACACGTCCAGCGATGACAGCCAGGCCGGGGAAACCGAGGCCACCGATGCTTCATCGGACGAGATGGAAGAGGATAGCGACGCCGACGCCGAAATTCCGGGTGAGGCGCGCCGGCCCAATCCGCCTTTTTCCAATCTCGGCAGCGAAAGCGGCTACAAGGTCTTCACCCAGGAGTTCGACGAGACGACCGACGCCGAAGAACTTTGCGACGAAGCAGAACTCGACAGGCTGAGGGCCTTTCTCGACAAGCAGCTGGCCAATCTTTCCGGTGTCGTCGGACGGCTCGCCAACCGGCTGCAGCGCCGCCTGATGGCACAACAGAACCGCTCCTGGGATTTCGATCTCGAGGAAGGCTATCTCGACTCCGCGCGGCTGGTGCGCATTGTCATCGACCCGACGCAGCCGCTCTCCTACAAGCAGGAACGCGATACGGATTTCCGCGACACGGTCGTCACCCTCCTCATCGACAATTCCGGGTCGATGCGCGGCCGTCCGATCACGGTGGCTGCCACCTGCGCAGACATATTGGCGCGCACGCTCGAACGCTGCGGCGTAAAGGTCGAGATTCTCGGCTTCACGACCAAGGCCTGGAAGGGCGGTCAGGCGCGCGAGGCTTGGCTCGAACGCGGCAAACCCGCCAATCCCGGGCGCCTCAATGATCTGCGCCACATCGTCTACAAGCGCGCTGATGCGCCCTGGCGCCGTTCACGACGCAATCTCGGCCTGATGATGCGCGAGGGACTGCTGAAGGAGAATATCGACGGCGAGGCGCTGATCTGGGCGCACCAGCGTCTGCTCGGCCGCCCCGAGCAACGTCGCATCCTCATGATGATTTCGGATGGTGCGCCGGTCGATGATTCGACGCTCTCGGTCAATCCGGGCAACTACCTCGAACGGCATTTGCGCGCCGTCATCGAAGAGATCGAGACGCGCTCGCCCATCGAGCTGATCGCGATCGGCATCGGTCACGATGTCACGCGCTACTATCGACGGGCTGTCACCATCGTCGATGCGGAGGAGCTAGCCGGCGCCATGACCGAGCAACTCGCCTCACTGTTCGAGGAGCCGGAACGGGCGCTGAAATCCGCGCGGAAGCGTTAATGCGGCGACCCGCGCTGGCTTTCCGGCGCGCATTACTATCAGCCGCTATTCTCATTCCACTCACTGCGCAAGCGCAGGACGAGGGCGTGTCACCCGCCGTTGTGAAGGCATATCCAATCAGCAACTTTCGGATTGGATCGTCAGAAACCCGATTTGGCGGATTGGAGTTCGTCGGCGGTCTCGACCTTTCTTCGACCAATCGCGACTTCGGAGGCCTTTCGGCGTTCCGCTATCTCGACAAAGGCGGCTCGTTTCTCGGCATTACCGATACGGGCTTCTGGTATGCCGGGACGGTGGAACGCGACGAGAAGGGCAGGCCGGTTGGCGTCGGCAAATTCCGCCTCGCGCCGATCCAGAGCGAGGACGGCGCGCCTCTTGAGGGCAAATGGAACTCCGACGCCGAAGGCATGAGCGTTTCGGGCAGGACGGTGACGGTCTCGTTCGAACGTGTGCACCGGATCGCCGAATTCGATCTCGATCTCGAAAACTTCGCGTCAAAGCCAAGATTTCTACCGCTGCTGATCCCGGAGAACGAGCTCCGCAGTAATCGCGGCATCGAAACGATTGCCTATGCGCCGGAGACAGGGCCGCTCCAGGGCGCCCGCGTTGCCGTTACCGAGAAGAGCATCAACAAGGCCGGCGACATGTTTGCTGCCTTGCTTGAGGGGCCGCGCAAGGGCATCTTCTACGTCAAGCGCATCGATGGTTTCGACATCAGCGATGGGGATTTTTTGCCGAACGGCGATCTCCTATTGCTGGAACGCCGCTTCAGCATTGCGAGCGGCGTTGCACTGCGCATTCGCCGGATAGCCGCCGACGCCATCGTACCCGGCGCGACTGTGGACGGTCCGCTCATTCTTGATGCTGACATGCGCTACCAGATCGACAATATGGAAGCGCTTGACGTCTGGCAGGCCGAAGACGGCTCGACGCGGGTGTCACTCGTTTCCGACGACAACCACTCGATCGTCCAGCGCAATCTCTATCTGGAATTCCGGTTGGCCGAATAGATCGCCGGGGCGAAGATGGCGAGGATGGCGCCATAGGGGACGAGCATCACCACGGCCATGACGATCTTGACCATGAGGTCGCCGAAGCCCAGCGACATCCACAGCGGGATCTCGTGGCCGAAGAATGGAACAGGCATGGCGAGTGACGAGTCGGGACGGCCCGTCACTGCATCGATCCAGGCAAATTTCGCGGCGAAGGCGATGGAGAAGAACAGCAGCGTGTCGAGGAGCGAGCCGAAGATCGCCGAGGCGAACGGGGCCTTCCACCAGGTCAACTGCCGCAGCTTGTTGAAAACAGTGATGTCGAGCAACTGCGCCGTCAGGAAGGCAGTGCCAGAGGCAATCGCAATGCGCGGCGTCGCCAGCCAGATCGACAGGACCACAGCGATCGTAAAGCCGACATAGACGACCCTGCGCGCAAAGGCGGGGCCATAACTGCGGTTGGCAAGGTCGTTGACCAGGAATGCAATCGGATAGGTGAAAGCCCCGTAGGTGAGTATTTCACCAAGGCCGAAGTGGTTGAACGGGTACTGCACCAGAACGTTGGAGGCAGCGACCACGGCGCACATGGCGAGGACGGGAAGAATGAAATCCGAAGGAGAATAAGCGCTTTTGAGCGGCATTTTTTTATCTTGGGTAATGGAACCAGCCAAAACGATGATGACAACAATAAGGCCAGCCGAAGCTGGCCTTACGGCAATCAAATGGAAGCCGCTGCCGGATCAGGCAGCAACCGGTGCCTCGAGAATCTTCTTGGCGATCTGGCGCTTCAAGAGACGAGCGCGCTGCGACAATTCCTTCTCGTCAGCCTTGGCCAGGAACGCGTCCAGGCCACCGCGATGCTCGACGCTGCGCAGGGCATGAGCCGAGACGCGCAGACGGAAGCTCTGACCGAGAGCTTCGGAGATCAGCGTAACGTGGCAGAGGTTCGGCAAAAAGCGGCGGCGCGTTCTGTTGTTCGCATGGCTCACATTGTTACCGTACTGTACCGATTTAGCGGTCAATTCACATGTGCGGGACATTGGGTCTCACCTTCAAATTTCATTACCTATAGCCCGAATGTTTCTTGTTACCATCGCACGTCGCCGTGCAGCGGCGCGCTTATCGGACAGGCGGCCTATTGGGAAGTCGCGTTTCTATAGTGATATGAGCCGCGCGCGTCAAGTCTACTTCTGCTGCCGGCTGCGAAGTTTGGCACAGCTCTTGCGTGGCAGGCCGTCAGTTCACATCTTTATCACAACTTTGCCTGCTTTCTACGTTCGAACCGAAGAAAGGGACGCGCACCGACGGGAATGACAGAATGAAGCCAACCCGGCACCTTGCCATCCGAAGACTAGCCCTCGTTCCGCTGGCCGCCTCTGCGCTTATCGGAGCCGTGCCGGCGCATGGCGCGCAGTCGTTCAAGACCGACTACCGTGTGTCGATATATGGCTTGTCGATCGCCAAGGCGAGTTTTTCGACCAGCGTTGAGGAAAATGGTGCCTACAAGGTCACGGGCAAGCTTTCGAGTTCCGGCCTTGCCAGTATTTTCGACGATACGAACGGGAATCTGGATGTCACCGGGCACCTTGCCAAGAACGGTCCTGTGCCGAATTCCTATGAGGTGAAGTACCGGCACGGCGACCGCGACAAGCTGACCTCGATTGCCTTCACCAATGGCAATGTGACCAACACAACCAATGTTCCGCCGATTAATAGCAAGAAGAAGAACTGGGTGGAGCTGACGCCTGCCGATCTTCAATCCGTTGCCGATCCCATATCCGGAGTGATGGTTGCGGCGGATCGTCCCGATGAGGTCTGCGCCCAGACCTTGCATCTTTATGACGGGCAGACGCGCGTCGATCTCAAGCTGTCGCCATCAGGCGGTGTCGCCCCATTCGCGACTCGCGGCTTCAAAGGCGATGCCATAACGTGTACCGCGAAATTCGTCCCGATCGCCGGCTATCAGGCGGGCCGCAAGGCGATAGAATATTTGAAAAACTCCAGCAAGATCAGTCTCACCTTTGCTTCGCTGGGCAAGTCAGCTATCTATTCGCCCGTGCAGGCGAGGATCGGCACGCAGATCGGTACGGTTACCGTTTACGCGACCCGCTTCGAAAAGACAAAATAGCGCGGCCGGGGGCGGTCGTTTCGAAATTGGGGGCGCCGCGTGGCCACGTTCGTCGGGTTTCTTGCGATCATCATGTGGGCAATGCTTGCCCTTTTCACCGATGTGTCCGGCAAGGTGCCGCCATTTCAGCTGACAGCGATGACCTTCGCCATCGGCACGAGCCTCGGCCTGATTTCCTGGCTTTGGCGTCCCGGCGCTGCACGCAACCTGCGCCAGCCGGTAAAAGTCTGGCTGCTTGGCATCGCCGGTCTCTTCGGCTACCACTTCCTCTACTTCACCGCGCTTCGGAATGCACCGGCGGTAGATGCAAGCCTTATCGCCTATCTCTGGCCACTCTTCATCGTTGTCGGCTCCGCACTCATGCCGGGCGAGAAGCTGCGCTGGTTTCACATCGTCGGTACGCTGCTTGGCCTGTCTGGAACAGTGCTGATCATTACCAAGGGCGGCGGCTTCGGCTTTGATGCGCAATATGGCTTCGGCTATGCCATGGCCGGGCTGTGCGCGCTCACTTGGGCTGCCTATTCGCTGCTGTCGCGGCGCTTCGCCCATGTTCCGACCGATGCCGTAACCGGCTTTTGCGCGGCGACATCAGTACTTTCGTTCGTCTCACACCTCATGCTTGAACAGACGATTTGGCCGGAGGGCGCGGTTCAGTGGCTGGCGGTCCTCGGCCTTGGCCTCTTCCCGGTCGGCGCCGCCTTCTACGTCTGGGATTACGGCGTCAAGCACGGCAACATCCAGGTGCTGGGCGCAGCAAGCTATGCCGCGCCGTTGCTTTCGACCCTTGTCCTCATCATTGCCGGGGTGACCGAGCCGACCACGCGTGTCATGCTCGCCTGCCTGCTCATCACGCTCGGCGCGGTGCTGGCAGCCAAGGAAATGCTGTTCAAGCGCCGATAAAACGCATCAGGGTTCCCAGCCGGGCTCCGCAAGCTCGAACTGGGCAAAATCAAAGCCCGGTGCGACGGTGCAGCCGACGAGCGTCCACTCGCCGGTTGTTTGTGCACTCTGCCATTGTCCGGCCGGAACGACGGCTTGCGGCCGTTCTCCCGCGGCAAGATCAAGACCAAGGCGGTGGGTTTCGCGCGCTCCATCGGCAGATGCAATCGCCAGCGACAAGGGCGCGCCGCCATACCAGTGCCAGACTTCGGCGGCGTCCTTGACCCGGTGCCAGGCCGACACCTCGCCCTTTTCGAGGAGGAAATAGATTGCCGTCGAATGGCCGCGACCGCCAACCGGCCATTCGTTATTGTCGCGAAAAGTCTGCACGTAGGAGCCTCCCTCGGGATGCGGCGAAAGTCCAAGGTAGCTGCGGATGGCCTCGGGCGTCAGCGTCATCAGAACACGTCCTTGCGCTTGCGGATTTCGGCGAACGCCTCCTCGTCGCTGGCGTTTTCCATCTTCAGGTTCTTGCGGATAACGGGATCATGGGCGCGCAGGAATGGGTTGGTCGCCATCTCGCGCAAGATCGTCGTCGGCAAGGTCGGCAGGCTCGACTCGCGCAAGGCCATGATCTCCTTGGCCCGCTCCTTCAGCGCCGAATTGTCCGGATCGATTGTCAGGGCGAAGCGCGCATTGCTTTCGCTATACTCGTGTCCGCAATAGACCTGTGTGTCGCCGGGTAGCGCCATCAAGCGCTGCAGCGACTGAAACATCGTCGATGGTGTTCCCTCGAAAAGCCTGCCGCAGCCGAGCGAAAACAGCGTATCTCCCGTGAACACGACCTTGCCGTTTGGTATGTAATAGGAAATCTCGCCTGCCGTGTGCCCGGGCGTCGAAATGACCTCGACCTCGAAGTTGCCGAACGCAAAGCGCTCGCCATGCTTCAAGGCGCGATCGATCCCCGGTATTTTCGATCGCTCATCGGCTGGTCCGATGATTTCGGACCCGAAACGCTTCTTGAGGGCAAGGTTCGCCTCGACGTGGTCGCCATGATGGTGCGTCGTAAAGATGTGGGTCAGTTTCCAGCCACGCCGCTTCAGGGCATCGAGGATCGCCGCTTCTTCAGGCGCATCGATCGAAGCAGTGAGGCCGGCGTCCGGATCGTGGATCAACACGCCGAAATTATCGCTGCGTGCCGTGAATTGTTCGATTTGGAGATTGGACATGATCGTTCTCTTGGAGAAAGGGGAGCAGAAACAGGATAGCCTTGCTGCACAGCGGCGCAACCCACCTGTCCCTCTAAGTTTTATGTTCATGTTGGCGATAGTCGTATCTGCTTCTATTTAAGGTAGGAACGCTTTAGGTTGCCCGCATGCATCTCGACATTATCGATCTCCGCGCATTCTACGCATCGACGCTCGGGCACCTGACCGAGCGTTCGATTACGATGGCACTCGCTTCGATCTGGCCGAAACTGCCTGGAGAAAGGCTCGTCGGCCTTGGCTATGCCGTCCCCTATCTCGACCGGTTCCGCGGCGATACGGAGCGTACGTTTGCCTTCATGCCCGCGGGGCAAGGCGCCGCGAGCTGGCCGCCTGCGGAGCCTTCCGCCACGGCATTGATCTTCGAAGAGGAATTGCCGCTGCCCGATTCTTCCGTCGACCGGATTTTAATGGTGCATGCGCTGGAGCATGCGGAAGACCCGCGCGAAACGCTCAAGGAAATGTGGCGCGTGCTGGCGCCCAACGGCAGGCTGGTCATTGTCGTGCCGAACCGGCGCGGCCTGTGGGCGCGCTTCGAGCATACGCCCTTCGGCAGCGGCAGGCCCTATAGCGGCGGGCAGCTGACGCGGCTCCTGCGCGAGGCCAACTTCACGCCGGGTCCCTGGGCCGAGGCGTTGTTTTTTCCGCCGTCGTCAAGGCGCTCCGTCATGCGGCCGTCGCCGCTGTTCGAGCGGGCGGGCCGGCGCTTCTGGCCGATGTTCTCGGGCGTTCACATCGTCGAAGCGCAGAAGCGAATCTACCAGGGCCTGCCGGTTGCGCAGCGTTCCTCGCGGCGCGTTTTCGTTCCGGTACTGTCACCGTCAGGTACCGCCAGTGCCCGGCGGGATGGGATCTAACGCTTGAGCAGAAACACGGCCTGCTGGCCGAATAGGTTCCAGAATCCCCACGGCATGTTGAAGCCGAGCCGCTGGCCGAACGCATTGAGCGCGACGGCGGATTCGACCTCGGCCCCGACTTCCCTGGTCATATCGACAAAGTCGCTGATCGTGCAGAAATGGATGTTCGGCGTGTCATACCAGCTATAGGGAAGATCCTTGGTGACCGGCATGCGCCCGTTAAGGGCAAGCGAAGTTCGCACGCGCCAGTGGCCGAAATTGGGGAAGGATACGATTGCCCGCTCGCCGATGCGCAGGAGTTCGGTGAGGACGTTTTTCGGATTGCGGGTCGCCTGCAGGGTCTGTGACAGGATGACGTAGTCGAAGCCGGAATCCGGGTAATATTTGAGGTCGCTGTCGGCGTCGCCCTGGATGACGGAAAGGCCGCGGGCCACCGATTCATTGACGCCCTTTTGCGATAGCTCGACGCCACGGCCATCGACATTTTTTGCGCTCTGCAGCAGTTCGAGGAGTTCGCCATCGCCGCATCCTACATCGAGGACGCGGGAACCGGGTTTGACCAGCGAGGCGATCACTTCGAAATCGACGCGGGCATTGGTGTTGACACTCATTGGGCCAGGAGCCCCTTGGCGCGGGCCGCCGAGCGAATGAAACCGTTGATGGCCGAAAACATCTCCGGCTCATCGAGCAGGAAGGCATCATGGCCGCGATCGGATTCGATCTCGACGAAAGACACCGAAGCACCTGCGGCATTCAAGGCATGGGCGACAGTGCGGCTCTCGCTCGTTGGAAACAGCCAGTCGCTGGTAAACGATACGATGCAGAAACGTGTTTTCGACCCGGCAAAGGCGTCCGCAAGCCGCCCCTCGTGCTCGGCCGCCAGATCGAAATAGTCCATGGCGCGGGTCATGTAGAGATAGGAGTTCGGATCGAAGCGATCGACGAAGCTCATGCCCTGATAGCGCAGATAGCTTTCGATCTGGAAATCCGCATCAAAGCCGAACGTGACGTTTTGCCGGTCCTGAAGATTGCGGCCGAACTTTCGATGCAGGGCAACTTCCGAAAGATAGGTGATGTGCGCAGCCATGCGGGCAACGGAGAGACCCTTGCGGGGCACTGTACCGGCTTCAAGATAACGCCCTTCCTTCCACTCGGGATCGGCCATGACCGCCTGGCGGCCGACTTCGTGAAAGGCGATGTTCTGCGACGAATGCCGCGCGCCTGTCGCAATCGCCACTGCGGCAAACACCCGGTCTGATTGGCTCGATGCCCATTCGAGCACCTGCATGCCGCCCATCGACCCGCCAATGACGGCAAAGAGTTGCGTGATGCCGAAATGGTCGATGAGCATGGCCTGAGCCCGTACCATATCGGCAATGGTTATGACGGGCAGATCGAGCGCATAGGGCTTGCCTGTCTCTGGATTGATCGATGCGGGACCAGTCGATCCGAGGCAGCCGCCAAGGACGTTGGAGCAAAGCACGAAATAGCGGTCGGTATCGACCGGCTTTCCCGGCCCGACGAGCGTCTCCCACCAGCCGGGCTTTCCTGTCACCGGGTGCACGTTGGCAACATGCTGATCGCCGGTGAGCGCGTGGCAGATCAAAATGGCATTGGACTTGTCGGCGTTGAGTTCGCCGTAGGACTGGTAGGCCAGGCGGAACGGAGACAGCGACACGCCGCTATCAAGATGCAAGGGCTTGTCCGCCCCGAAATCCACCACAGGACTATGGGGATTGGTCGCCTCCTGAATCTTCTGATCGGTCGATGCTGATGCTCGGCTGGCTTTGGTCATCTTTACGCGAAAATTGAGCAAGATGCCGGTAGCTATGGTTGCGGTAGAGACAAAGTCAATGGTTACTTTGGGGCCAGCCATCATCCTCAGCGATCAAGGCCAAGAAGGAGAAATGCCATTTTTCTCGACATCGGCCCCGTGTGCGGCTATGTCCGCACGGTTGCTTTCCAGTGAACGACGAGCATTGCCCTCGAAACGTACGATGCCACGGAACATAGAATCATGACGACGACGCTTAAAGACCTACGCCCAACCCCCAAAGCCGGTGTGCTCGACATCGAGGCCTATGTGCCCGGCAAGGAACATGCGCCGGGTGTCGCAAAGGTCCACAAGCTCTCGTCCAACGAAACTCCGCTTGGCGCCAGCCGGCACGCGATCGAAGCCTATGGCGCCGCGGCGGAACGGCTGGAAATCTATCCGGACGGGCAGGCGACCGCACTGAAGAAGGCGATCGCCGAAATGCACGGCCTCAATGCCGGCAATATCCTGTGTGGCAATGGCTCCGACGAACTGCTCGGACTGCTCTGCCAGACCTATCTCGCGCCCGGCGATGAGGCGGTTTATACCGAGCACGGCTTCATGGTGTACAAGATCTACATCATGGCGGCTGGCGCAACGCCTGTCGTCGCCCAGGAAAAGACCGAGCAGGCGCATGTCGATTCCATTCTTGCCGCAGTGACGCCGCGCACCAGGATCGTATTCGTGGCCAATCCGAATAACCCGACCGGCACCTACGTGCCATTCGAGGAAGTACGCCGGCTGCATGCCGGGCTACCGAAGAATGTTCTTCTCGTGCTTGATGCCGCCTATGCCGAATATGTGCGTCGCAACGATTATGAAGCCGGGGTCGAACTCGTCTCGAACTTTGAAAACGTGGTGATGACCCGAACATTCTCGAAGATTCACGGGCTTGCCGGCCTGCGCATCGGCTGGATGTTCGCGCCCGCCCATGTCATCGATGCGGTCAACCGCATTCGTGGTCCTTTCAACTTAAACTCGGCGGCGATCGCCGCCGGCGCCGCAGCCATTCGTGACCGCGCGCATGTCGATGCGGCCGTCGCATTCAACGAGAAGTGGCTGCCGTGGCTGACCGAGCAACTCACGGCTCTGGGGCTGCGGGTCACGCCGTCAGTCGGCAATTTCCTGCTTGTGCACTTCCCGGACGATCCGGCAAAGTCGGCCGAAAAAGCCGACGCCTACCTGACGAGCAAGGGCTATATTTTGCGCCGCGTCGGCGGATACGGATTCCCCAACGCGCTGCGCCTTACCATCGGATCCGAGGAAGCCAATCGCGGCGTAGTCGCCGCACTCTCCGAATTTCTGAAGTAGACCATGTCCAAAATCCACTTTGACACAATCGCACTGATCGGCATCGGCCTCATCGGTTCTTCCCTTGCGCGCGTCATCAAGCGCGAGGGCCTTGCCGATCATGTCGTCATCTCCACACGCAGCGCCTCTACGCTTGCCCGGGCCAAGGAATTGGGGCTGGGTGACAGCTACACGCTCGACAGCGCCGATGCGGTGAAGCAGGCCGACCTGGTGATCATTTCCGTGCCGGTCGGGTCCTCCGGCGATGTGGCGCGCCAGATTGCCGGGTCGCTTAAGCCCGGCGCCATCGTCACGGATGTCGGCTCGACCAAGGGTTCCGTCATTGCACAGATGCAGCCGGAACTTCCCGCAAGCGTACATTTCATTCCCGGCCATCCGCTGGCGGGTACGGAGTATTCCGGACCGGATTCAGGCTTTGCCGAACTCTTCAACAATCGTTGGTGCATTCTGACGCCGCTCGAAGGCACCGACCGGGACGCGCTCGACCGGCTGACGAAGTTCTGGGAAGCGTGCGGGTCGCGGCTCGATACGATGGATCCTGTGCACCACGACCGGGTGCTCGCCATTGTCTCGCACCTGCCGCACATCATCGCCTACAATATTGTCGGCACCGCCAGCGACCTTGAGGAAGTGACGAATTCCGAAGTCATCAAATACTCGGCCTCGGGCTTTCGCGACTTCACGCGCCTTGCCGCTTCCGACCCGACAATGTGGCGCGACGTTTGCCTCCACAACAAGGAGGCGATCCTCGAAATGCTCGCACGCTTTTCCGAGGATCTATCCTCGTTGCAGCGGTCGATCCGTTGGGGCGACGGCGACGCCCTCTTCAGCCTGTTTACGCGCACCCGCGCGGTGCGCCGCGGCATTATCGACGCAGGGCAGGAAATCGATGCCCCCGATTTCGGCCGCCAGAAGGCAAGCCAGCCGGGGAGTTGATCGCCGGAATAGGTTATCGACAGCTAAGGCGCCAGGAAGACGAGAGACTCGTAGTCCTGGGCCCCGTTCAAGATACGTAGCACCTTAACGCTGGCCTCGTCGACGCGATAGAAAATCAGATATTCGCCATGCGGTCGACGGCGAACGCCAGTGTGCTCATAGCGGGTTACGATGGGAAATCGGCGCGGCATATCGCCTAGGCGCCGGCATCGTTCGACCAGTTCATTCACGAAGGTTGCTGCTCGCGCAGGATTATCGCGGGCGATGTAGTCGCCAATACGCTCAAGGTCGTCTTCGGCCTCCTGCGTAATAACAACGATCACTTCTGAGTTTCATCAATCATACGTTGGTATTTCGCGTTAAGCCTGTCGGCGACTTCTTGCAAAGGCCGGACGCGTCCCGCTTCAACGTCGGCGAGGCCCCGGGCAATAGCAGCATCCAGTGCCGCCAGGCGCTTTTCGCGCTCCTCTATCAAACGAACACCTTCCCGCAGAACTTCGCTGCGCGAGTTATAGCGCCCGGTCTTCACCAGGTCGTCTACGTAGGCCTCGAGCTTTTGTCCCAGATTTGCGCTACTGGCCATGGATATATCTCCTCCCAGAAACTAACATTGCTGATAACTGTTAGCAATGCGACTTTAGCTGCATGGAATGCGTAGTCACAGCGCCGGCAGGCGCCCAATACTAATGAAGCCGACGGACATTTTTCCGTTCTTCACGCTGATTGGCAGTGTCGGTGCACCGTCAGCGTCGCGCGGCGCAAAGGCAAGCGCCTGCAGCACGGTGGAAATCGTATTGCCGGCCTCGGGAACGATGCCCTGGACGGCCTTGGCGAAGCCCTCCGCATTGCGCAAAGTCACCCGGAATTCGCCGGTGATGCGCCCGTCTTCAGCCACCGAGAACGGCCCGGTAATGCCGACGCCGCTGCCGTCTTCAAAGGAGAGATCGACCTTGCGCAAAGTGCCCGATTGCCCGCGCAGGACAGTCAGGTTGCGCTCGCTTTTGCCGAGCAGCGCGAATCCATTGGCAAGTCCGATGTCCGCGGCGCCGGTAAGTTCAGGCAGCGAACGGTTGGGTACGACGTTATCGGCGAGTTTGAGCTTGTTGAAATTGAGCGTGACATCCATCTGCGGATCATTGGCGCGAAAGTCGAGCTGCCCGCTTCCCACGACGGCGATTGGCGCCGCGCCCGGATCACGCCCGCTCACGACGACATTCTTCCCGTCAATCGTGATTTCCTTCGGAAGCGGCCGGTCGAGGCGGATACTGGACGTCAGGCCGTCCCACTTGGCGTCAAGTGGAATAATCCCCGGCAGATCCAGCGCCGCAGGCCCCTCGATGACGCTGTTGATACGCATTGGATCGTAAAGCTGTGCCGCCGAGCGGAAGCTTCCGGCTGTCACCGAAAGATTTTTCGCCTTGTCGGCCCAGCCGACCTTGTCGCAATCGAGCCCGACGCGCAGGGGGAAGCCGCTGGCCCTTGCGTTCTCGCAAGTCGCGTCGATGCCTCTTTCCTTGAAGGCGGCGATGTTCGTCGCAACACGGGCCTCGAGCTCGCGGGCGAGGTAGTACCAGCCAGCCGTGTAGATCACGCCAAGCACGACAAGCCCGCCGATCAGAAATTTCAGCAGCCTGCGCGGTTTCTTGACAGTTTCGGGGGTGCTTGACGGCATGGTCCGGCTATCGCTATCGATCATGGGGAAGCTCCGCTGGGTGGGAGTACAGCTATCAGGATGGATATGGGCGATTTTTGGGTCTTTGGCTACGGATCTTTAATGTGGAAACCCGGCTTCGCTCATGTGGAGACCACTCATGCCCGCCTCCACGGCTATCGGCGCGCGCTTTGCGTGCGTTCTTATGTTCACCGTGGCACGCCGGAGCGGCCGGGCCTCGTCCTCGGGCTTGATCGAGGTGGGTCATGTCTCGGCATGGCGTTTCGCGTACCGGGAGAGCTAGAGGATGAGGTTGTGGCGTATCTGCGCGAGCGCGAGCTCGTGACGCATGTTTATCTCGAACGCCGGCTCGGCGTGCGCCTTGCGGATGGCCGCAAGGTCGAGGCGCTAACCTACATCGTGGACCGCGACCATGTGCAATATGCAGGGGCACTGTCCGTTGAAGATGCGGCAATGGCGGTTCGCGGTTCGGTCGGAAAATCCGGCCGCAACGAAGACTATGTGCACAGTACGCTTGAACATATGCGCAAGATGGATATTCGCGATCATTGGATGGAGGCAGTCGCTGCTGCTGTCGACCAGGGCTAACGCTGGTCCTCAGGCGAGGCTCGAGGACGTGGCAACCGCAATATGAATAATCAAACCTCGACGCCGAGTTCCTTCAGCCGCTGGACCGCCGTTGGCGGCATTGGCGGCGGATTGTCGGATTTCGCCGTTGCGATCAATAGCTCGTCGCATGCGGCTTCCGTGACCTCTTCCAGCTTTTTGAGGAAGGCGTCGTTGTCGAGACCCGGCTGGATCGGCGGCAGGATACGGCAGCGGATTAGGCCGGGGTAGCGCAAGAATTTGCGGCGCGGCCAGAAAAGCCCGGCATTATGGGCAATTGGCACCACAGGAACGCCGAGTTCGCCATAGATGTGGGCAACCCCGTATTTGTAGTGCGGCGGAGCACCAGGAGCCGTTCGGGTACCCTCTGGATAGATCATCAACTGCCGGTTGTCGGCAATGGCATCGCGAGCGCCACGTACGGCGGCTTTCATCGCCGCGGAACGCCTGCCACGGTCGATCGGCACCATTTTCATCTTGGCGATATACCAGCCGAAAAGCGGGATCCACGTCAGTTCGCGCTTGAGGATATAGACCGGGTCGGCGATGTGCGGCAGGAAGGCATAGGTATCCCAGAACGACTGGTGCTTCGGCGCGCAGATATAGGGGCCGTCCGGGAGGTTTTCCAACCCTTCGATCAGCGGCTCGGCGCCCGCAATGACCTTCTGCAGCCAGAGATTGGATCTTGCCCAGTTCTTGGGGATGATCCAGGCCTGCTTGCGCGGGCTGAGGAAGTAGAAGGGCGTGAAGATGATCATCTGGATGATCAGGTTGAGATAGAAGGCGGTGTTGAAGAGAAGTGACCGGATGATCGTCATGAGGGTCTCTGGTGCTGTCGGCTTGCGGTCTTCGTTATACCAATTCAGCGTGGCCGTGAACCGGCAAACCGGCGCCCGTGAAATTACCCCTTGAAACGGTGCAGAAGTGACGCGGTGGCATCGGACAGACTGTCGGGCAGATTGGAGCGCAGGACAGCGCCGAGATATTTGACGTATTCGACGAAGAGTACGCGCACGATCAGGCCGCGCGATATCCAGTCGCCATCACGCAGATTGGTGTTGATGATCGGATAGGGAATGAATTCAATATCCTGCGAGGCATGGGTGAGTTCGACCATGGTGCGCGGGATATGGTAATTGTTGGTAACGACGATCACCCGCTTGTAGTTGTTCGCATTGGCCCATTTGACGCTCTCTTCCGCATTGCCGATCGTGTCGAGTGCCGATCGGTCCAGATCGACGCAGCAGTCGAACAGTTCCGCATCGCCGCCCGTGACCCTCTGCAATTCAGCGCGGTTGGCCGAGGCGTGAACGCCGCTGATGAAAAGCCGCTTGCCGCGCTTGTTCTTGAGCAGGTCGAGCGCCCCCTCGATACGCGAATAACCGCCCGTGAGAACGACGATCCCATCGGCCGGCTCGGTCAAATCGGGCGGTTCCATCATCGTCACCCGATCGCTGAAAATGATGAAGCCGCCGATGAACAGTCCGAGAGCAAGAATTGCGAGGACGAACAAAGGCAAGACGATGCGATTGCGGACGAATGTCACGACCCGCCCATCACGTCTCATATCGTCGGAATCCTGGTTGCCGTTGCTGTCGTTCACGCCGTTCATCTTGCGCGCAAATTGCCTTGTCTGAGATATGTCTTTCAAAATGGAGGTCAACCGCGGCCTTGCAGGGGCCTTTTGCCAAATCCATGTTACTGAAACTAAATTAACAAAGTTAGGTTTCGTCGCGTCTGTCCACCTGTCTTAAATGTGCAATGACCGTCATTCGCGTTGTAATCATCGTGAGGACGCTGACCGCCAGAATAATAAGGACAACACCGGTATAGCCGCTCGATCCGATGGAAAAATTGCCGAAAAGCGCGGTCGCCTGATCTGCCTCAGGCGTGGCGAGATTGCGCGACGACCACCACGCAATCATCAGGAAAATGGCTATCGCGAGCGCGCCGCCACAGAGTGCTCCCTTGAGCGCGGTCCAGAAGAAATGCCGCTCGAACTGGCGGGCAACGAACTTCTGCTCAGCGCCGATGAAATGCAGCACCTCGATGATATGGCCGTTGCCCGCCATGGCGCCGCGCGTTGCGAAAATAACCGTAAGTACCGTCGCCGCCACGACGAGGGCAAGGACCGCGGTGCCGATGAGCACGGTCGAGCGGGCCATTGAGACGAGGCGGTCCACCCAGTTGCGGTGATCGTCGAAGCTTGCCCCCGGCACATCCTTGACGAGCGCGGCGCGGATGGCGGCAAAATCGGGCAGGGCGGCCTCGTCGAGCGTCACGACAACGAGGCGCGGCACCGGGAGTTCATCAATGTCGAGCCCGGTGCCGAGCCACGGCTCAAGCAGCCGCGCCGTCGCTGCCCTGTCGATGATCCGCGTTGCCTTCACGCCGGCGAAGCCTTGCGCAATGCCGCTTGCCTTGGCGAGCAGCGCTTCCATGTCCTCGCCCTCGACGGGGCGTATCTGGATGGTGGCTTCAGTCGAAATCTGGCTCTGCCAGGTGGCCGCCGTCGATTGGACAAGGCTGACGGCGCCTATTGTGAGGCAGGCAAGAAAGGTCATGATGGCAATCACGATCATCAGGGCATGTCCGACGACATTGCCTGCCGGAACGATCGGCGCCTGCCCATTGCCGCCGCGCACACGCGCGACAAGGACGCCGATGGCGGAGAAAGCCTGTTCCTTGAGGCGGGCGGCGTCAATCATAGACGTCGAGCCTCCCCTGATCGAGGATCATGCGCCGCGCATTGATCTGGTCCATCAGCGTGAGATCGTGGGTGGCGATGACAACGGCGGTGCCGGACCGATTGAGCTCGCCAAAGAGCCGCAGCAGCCGCCGCGCCAGCGGCGGATCGACATTGCCGGTCGGCTCGTCGGCAAGCAGAATCTCGGGCTGGTCGATGAGGGCGCGGGCGATTGCCGCGCGCTGCTTCTCACCGCCGGAAAGGACAGGCGGGAGCACGTGCATGCGCTCGCCAAGGCCGACCCAGTGCAAGAGTTCCTCGACTTCGGCGCGGTATGTCGCCTCTTCCTTGCCGCGCACACGCAGCGGCAGCGCGACATTCTGATAGGTCGTCATGTGATCGAGCAGGCGGAAATCCTGGAAGACGACGCCGATGCGGCGGCGCAGCAGTGGCATTTCCTTCGATGAGATGGTGGCAATGTCCTTGCCGAAAACCGTAATCAGACCGCGTGTCGGCTTCAGTGTCATGAAGAGGAGACGAAGCAGCGAGGTCTTGCCGGCGCCAGAGGGACCGGTCAGAAACTGGAACGAGCGGGGCGAGATATGGAGGCTGACATCACGCAGCACCTCCGGGCCCATCCCGTATCGCAGTCCGACATTCTCAAAGCGAATCAAGCGTAGTTTTCCAATCTCAAATCCATGCCCGTTTTATTTGGCGCGGACAGATTTGACCACCCATCAACATGCCTGAACAACAGCCGAAACGTTAATTTTTGCGCGCTAGGCTCCTGCGCATGATTCGGACAAACATGACTGCAACATGGCAGGGTGAGCGGAAAACCGGATGAATGCACAATCAGCAGGACCGCTTGCGAACGATGCCGTGAATATTTCGTCGGCGCAGGCCTTCGCCATGCCCGAAATCGAAGACGCTTCGTTCGAGACGATAATGCCAGGTGGAAGCGCGATCGACGCACATGCTGAGGTGCCTGCAACAGCAGGCGGCTTTGCGATATTCACTCCTGGGGTTTCGCGCCGTCCAACCCTTCCCGGCTTTGGCTATTGGCTCGTCGTCGCCTTGGCGGCCCTGTCGGCATTCTGGATCGCTGGCGGGCACGTGCTATTCATCGGACAGTAGCCGCCCGCACATGTTCAACTTTGCTTTTTGCCTCAGGATCAGGCTATAGAGCGCATCTGCGCAACCAGCCCGTATATGAAACTGGAAAGACACGCATGCCAAAGGTCAGCGGAAGAAACATCGACGTTCTATTCAGCGCCGAAACGATCGCGGAGCGGAACCTCGAACTGGCAAAGGCCATTGTCGGGCGCAACTTCCAGAACCTCCTCGTCATTTCGATCCTCAAGGGATCGTTCATCTTTGCAGCCGACCTTATCCGCGCCATGCACGATGCGGGCGCGGAACCCGATGTCGAATTCATAACCGTGTCGAGCTACGGCAAGGGAACCGAGAGCGGCGAAGTGCATCTTTTGCGCGATATCGACAGCGATGTGCATGGACGCGATGTGCTGTTGATCGATGATATTCTGGAATCGGGCAAGACTCTGAAATTCACGCGCGAACTGATGCTGGAGCGCGGCGCCCGCAGCGTTTCCATTGCCGTGCTTCTCGACAAAAGCGTCAAGCGCAAGACCGATATCGAGGCCGACTTCAAGGGTTTTGAATGCCCGGACTATTTCGTCGTCGGCTATGGCATGGATGTCGGCCACTCATACCGGCAACTGCCCTATGTCGGCGTCGTGACTGATGACGCTTAATCGAACTTCAATAGCCGCTCGAGATAGTCCTTTTCCATCTGCGGGCTCAGCGCATTGCCAAGCCTGCGGCGGATGGCGTCCAGGATTTCGCGCGCCCGCTGAATATCGATTTCGCCGGGGACCTTTGTGCTGGTGCCGTCGTCGATGCCGCCGGTGCGGCGCTCGCGGCCGAGCGGATCGAGCCGGCCGTTTTGCTGGCGGCCTTCCGGTCCGGTCTGGCCCTCTTGGCCCATCGCCTGCTGCATCTGTTTCATCATGTCCTGGCCGCCGCGGCGCAAGGCGTCGAGTGCATTGCTTTGCTGGTCGAGCGCCTGACCCCCATCAGCTTCGCCGAGCGACTTGCCGGCGTCGCCCATGGATTTGCCGGCATCGCCGAAGTCCTTGCCCGGATTGATGCCGAGGCCCTTAAGATCGTCCATCATCTGATCGAGATCGGACCTGAGCTTGTTCTGCCCTTCCTGCAGTCCGCGCAAGGCGTTCTCGATCTCCTGATCTGACATCTGGCCCTGGTTGCCCTGCTGGCCATTTTGCCCTTGTTGACCATTCTGGCCGTAATCCTGCTGCATGCCGTTCTGGCGCTGCTGCTCAAGCCGGTGGGTCTGGTTCATCATGTCCTGCTGGCGCCGCATCAACTCGCCGAGCTTGTCCATCTGCTGGCGCATCTGACCTTGCTGGCCGTTCTGACCACGCTGGTTCTGCCCCATCTGCAGGTTGTTGAGCATGTTCTCCAATTCGGAGAGCAACTGTTGCGCCTGATCGCGCGAACCCTGCTTGGCAAGATCCTCGATCTGGTCGAGCATGCGGTCGAGGTCTTCCTGGCGCAGTTCCTGCATGTTCTGGTTCGGTGTTTGCGCCATGTTGGGATTTTTCTGCGCCTTTTCAGCAAATTCGCGCAGATACTGGTTCATCGCCTGGCGCAGTTCGGCCATGCGGCGTTCGATTTCTTCCTGGCTCGCGCCCCGTTCCAGCGCCTGTTTCAACGCTTCCTGCGCTTCACGCAGCCGCCGTTCAGCGTCCGAAAGGGCGCCATCCTCTATGCCGCGCGCGACCTGCCACATATAGGCGACAACATCGCGCAACTGGTCATCGGTGCGGGCAATGTCGAGCCGTGTGTGGACGCTGCGCAAGGCCAGGTAATGCGAGGCGTTCTTGATGGTTTCTTCCGGCCACATCGTGATCGCGTCCAGCGTGTTGAGCACATCCTGCCGCGCGTTGGCATTCAGCGCCAGGTTGCGGCGCTGCTCGATTACCGCACGGGCCAGCGGATTGGCGAACGGCCGCTCCGGCATAATGAGGGTCTTCGTTTCGCTGCGCGCCTCCTGCTTGGCGTCATCGGTGGCGACAAGGGTCATGCGGATTTCGGAGCCCGCCCATGGATGCTCCGTAAGGTCCTTGGTAGTCTTGCTCTCCTTAGCCGGTTCGCCGCGGCGGGGCAGGGCAAGCGGAAGATCCGGCGCATTGTAGAGCGAACGGGCGTCATTGTCGGCAGGCTGTGCCTGTTCCATCTTGGCGACGGCACTTACCGCGCCGTAATCATCCTTGATTTCGTAGGTCACCTCCATCGTCCCGTTTGCCGCGCTCGACGGGTCCTTGGTGAAGCGGATCGAAGGCGGCTCATCCGGGATGACGGAGAAAGTCCATTCGGCGTTGCCGCGGCCATCGACGAATAGCGCGACGTTGCTGGTAGCGCCGAGCGACATTTCGAAATTGCGCGGCCTGTCTTTCACGGCTTCGCCTTCAGGCTGCTTGCCTTCCTGCTTGGCAGCAACGTCCGCGGCAATTCCGCCCTGTGGTCGCAGTGTCACCTTCTCCGTACCGTTTCCGCCAATGACGCGGATAGTGAGGATGCTGCCTTCCGGAACCGTGAACTGTTTCTCGGCGGTATTGGCTGCCGACGTCAGGAACAGCGGCGCGCGCCCGGTATAACGCGGCGGCGTGACCCAGGCATCGATGCGCGGCGGCGCCACGTTGCTACCGCCATGGCTGCGGAAAGCATCGCTGATATGGCCGCCCAAAGGCCCGCCAGAGAAGGCAAAAGCAATCACCAGAAACAGGCCGACGATCGCGCGTAAACCCCACGGGTCGATTTCGGGAACACGTGTCTGGGGTAGGTCGCTCTTGAGATTGCGAATGCGTTCCGCCATCCGCCGGCGGTGCTCGTCCCAGAGTGCGCGGGCGAAGGGGTCGGAGCTGCTCGTCGCCAGTTCTTCCGATTGCACGGTGATTGGCTGATGGTCGAGGGCATTGACCTTTTCGAGCCGTGCATCGATCTCCTCCTGATCCGGCAGGCGGAACTTCAAAAGGAAATAGAAGCACGGCATGAGTGCGATAAGGAAAAGCGCCAGCGTACCGAGGCGCAAGAGATCCGGCATCAGCCGGAAAATTCCAAACCAGGAAAGGCAGAGAAACACGCCGCCGAGCAGCAGGAACGGTAGCAAAAGCGGCCACAGGCGCTCAAAACTGATCGCGACCCATGTGGACAAACGGAGGCGATCGATACTCCTGAAAATATCGAACCTGACCCCTTCAGCGTCCCGTTGGTCGGGGTGTTGATCGGTCATACGCACTCCATCTCGGCAACATCGACGATGATGGCCCTAAAGAACAATAACATCCATCATGGCAAAGGCGAGGCCTTGGCCGAAAAAACCGATCATAGTTTTGTGTTTAGGTCTTTAAAAAACTCACAACCATTCAGGGATCGAATCAAGCCCGATCAGTTCCTCATAGCTCGTGCGTCGGCGGACAACATGGAATTGATCGCCACTGACAAGGACTTCCGGCACGAGCAGGCGCGTGTTGTAGGTGCCGGCTTGCACGGCTCCGTAGGCACCGGCCGTACCGATGGCGATGAGATCGCCTGGCGCCGGCCGCGGCAGGTCGCGGTCCAGCCCAAGATAATCGCCCGTCTCGCAAACGGGCCCGACAATGTCGGCGCGGATACGCGGCTGCGAAGCCGAAGCCTCCCTGACAGGCCGGATGATATGGAAAGCATCGTACAAGGTCGGGCGGATCAGATCGTTCATTGCCGCATCGACGATGACGAAGTTGCGCGCGTCGCCTTCCTTAACGAAGATTACCTCGCTGACGAGGATACCGGCATTGCCGACAATGAGCCGCCCTGGCTCGAAGATCGTCTTCAGGCCCAGCGGCTTGATGTGCCTCGCAACGATCTCGGCATAGGCATCCGGCAGCGGCGGCGGGTTGTTGTCGAAATGATAGGGGATGCCGAGGCCACCGCCGAGATCGACATGCTGGATGTCGTGCCCATCGGCCTTGAGCTGGGCGACCAGCTGGGCGAGGAGACGGAAGGCATTGTCAAAGGGTTCGAGATCGGTGATCTGGCTGCCGATATGCATGTCGACGCCGATGACCTTAAGTCCCGGGAGTTTTGCGGCCCGGGCGTAGACCTCACTTGCCCTTGCAAGCGGAATGCCGAACTTGTTTTCCGATTTGCCCGTCGAGATCTTCTTATGGGTCTTGGCATCGACATCTGGGTTGATGCGGAGTGATACCGGTGCAACCTTGCCCGCGGCCACGGCCCTGCTCGAAAGCAGTTCGAGTTCAGGCTCGGATTCGACGTTGAAGCAGTGGATGCCGGCAGCGAGGGCATAGTCCATCTCGCCGGGCTTCTTGCCGACGCCGGAAAAGACGATCTTTCCGGCGGGAATGCCGGCGGCAAGGGCGCGGCGCAGTTCGCCTTCCGAGACGACATCGGCGCCTGAACCCAGCTTTGCCAGTGTTTTCAGCACAGCCTGGTTGGAATTGGCCTTGAGCGCGTAACAGACGAGCGCATCCATTTCGGCAAAAGCGGAGGAAAAGACCTTGAAATGCCGTTCGATCGTTGCAGTCGAATAGCAATAGAACGGCGTGCCCACGACCCGCGCGATATCGGGGATGCTGACGCCTTCGGCGTGTAGAACGCCGTCCTTGTATTCGAAATGGTTCACGGCAATGGCCTAGATCAATGGGTCGAGTATGAAACGCTTGTCCTGGGCGGGAGGGGCGGCCGTTTTCGGCTCGCCCGGCGCGGAGGTTACGGAGGCTGGCGGCAATTCGAGCGGGCCCTTGCGGCCGCAAGCCGAAACGGCGCTCGCAATCGCCAGTGTGACCAGAATTGTCGTCAGAATGGAACGGCTTGCCATAGGTCTTGATCCTGTCGTCCGGAAGGGCGGTTGTCCTTGTCTAGTGCATGATGGCGACTTAGGGAAGGGTCACCCGCTACCTAGAGTTTTGCAATTCGCTTTTGCCAGAACTTGATCTGCTTGCGAACCTGTTCCGGGGCTGTTCCGCCATAGGATTTGCGGCTGCGCACGGATTTGTCGACGGTCAGAAAGCCGAACACAGCCTCAGTAATCCCCGGGTTAATGCCCTGAAGCTCGGCGAGCGACAATTTACCGAGATCGGATTTCTTCTGCTCGGCGAGGGCGACAGCGCGTCCGGTGACGTGATGCGCCTCGCGAAACGGCAGGCCGAGCTCGCGCACCAGCCAATCCGCGAGGTCCGTCGCGGTGGAATAGCCCGAGCCCGCGGCCTTCTTCATCGCCGCCACATTGATCGTCATGTCGCCGACCATGCCGGTCATCGCCGCAAGGGCAAGCTCGAGGGTTTCCGCGGCGTCAAACACTGCCTCCTTGTCCTCCTGCATGTCCTTCGAATAGGTGAGCGGCAGACCCTTCATGACGGTCAGGAGACCGACCAAAGAACCGGTGATGCGGCCGGTCTTGGCCCGCACAAGTTCCGCGGCATCGGGATTCTTCTTCTGCGGCATGATCGACGAGCCGGTCGAAAAGGAATCCGACAGGCGCACGAAACCGAACTGCGGCGTCGACCAGATTACGATCTCCTCGGCGAGGCGCGATAGATGCGTCGCGGCTATTGCCGCCACCGAGAGAAATTCGAGCGCGTAGTCGCGATCGGAAACGCTGTCGAGCGAGTTCCTGGTCGGTTCGCGAAAGCCGAGCGCCTTCGCGGTCATGTGACGGTCGATGGGAAAGCCGGTACCGGCAAGGGCCGCGGCGCCGAGCGGCGATTCGTCCAGGCGTTCAATCGCATCCTTGACGCGGCTGAGGTCGCGTCCGAACATTTCGACATAGGCCATGCAATGGTGGCCGAAGGTGACGGGCTGGGCAGTTTGAAGATGGGTGAAGCCCGGCATCAGCGTTGCCGCATGTTCTTCGGCGCGGCGAAGAAACGCTTCGATGAGCTTTTTCAAGGCGGACGCGACCTTTTCGAATTCCGCCTTTACCCACAGGCGAAAATCGACGGCGACCTGATCATTGCGCGAACGCGCCGTGTGCAGGCGGCCCGCCGCTGCACCGATGAGTTCGGCCAGCCTCGACTCGACATTCATGTGAATGTCTTCAAGTTTGCGTGAGAAATTGAACTTTCCGCTCTCGATCTCTGACAAAATCGTGTTCAGGCCGCCCGCGATCTTGTCGTAATCCTCTGCCGCGATTATGCCGGTTTTCGCAAGCATGGCAGCATGGGCAAGTGAACCTTGAATGTCCTGGGCGTAGAGTTTCTGGTCGAAACCGATGGAAGCGTTGATCTCTTCCATGATTGCGGCGGGACCGGAGGCAAAACGGCCGCCCCACATTTCATTGCTGTTCTTCTTGTCGGACATGATGCGCCTTGGTGAGTAGCGAAAAGAGTAGAAAATGGCAGGCAGCGACGAGACAGGCAAAACCCAACGGAGCAGCAGCAGGAGGATCATTTCCCTTGCCGCGCTCGCAGGCATCCTTGCCGGTGCGGTTGCGGTATACGTGATGGAGCGGCCCTCTGGCAATATTGCCACCGCGACAAACACCGGCGATCAATGTGCGCTGAAAACGGCCAATGCAAAGACGATCGACAAGTCGGCAACCGGTGCCGTGGCGGCGATGCGCGGCGCCGATACGCCGCAATCGATGACGTCGCTCAGCTTCACCGGTCCCGACGGGAAGCCGGTACGGCTCGAGGATTTCAACGGCAAGACGCTGCTGGTCAATCTTTGGGCTACCTGGTGCCTGCCCTGCCGCGAGGAAATGCCGGCGCTCGACGCGCTACAGGCGAAGAAAGGTGGCGACGACTTCAAGGTCTTGACGATCAATATCGATACGGGCGACGAAACGAAGCCGAGGACGTTCCTGACTGAAATCGGCGTCAAATCGCTGGAACTCTATCGCGATCCGTCGATGGGCGTCTTCAACGATCTGAAGCGCAAGAACCTCGCCTTCGGCCTTCCCGTAACAATGCTTGTCGACAAGGAAGGCTGCCAGATCGCCGCCATGAACGGCCCCGCCGAATGGTCGGGCGAAGATGCCGCCCGCTTTATCGACGCGGCAAAGGCTCTCTAAGTCAGGGCAGGGATGCTAGATGCTTTCCCAATATCCGCTAGCGCTGCCCTCGGGCTTGACCCAAGGTTCTATAAAGGCGGTGCGCCTGAATCCTCGGGCCAAGCGCCCGAGGATGACGGTGAGGGTGATGTTTTAGGATGTTGGCGTGGAGCGCAGAGCCCGATTTCGCCTCCACACCCATTGTTGTTTAAGGCAACTTTGGAATAGCGCGGCAATCCCCGCCTAGGGAATGGTGCCGAGACATCCGTGAGCATGTCAATAGCATCGCTCATGCTCCGCCCATGGCATTATTCCGCGAAGGCTGACGAAGACCGAAGACTGACGAACAAGGCAGCCCCGGCGTATCGCGTTATTATTCGCTGCCGCCAGCGGCGGCCTTGCGTGCCTTCTTGGCCTTGTACTTGTCAAAGCCATGCAACTCGCCGGGCTTGCGCTCCTTCGGCTGCTTTTTCGGCTTTTCGGTCGTCCAGCCTTCGGGCTTCGCCTTGGCCGGCTTGGCTGACCAATCGCCTTTCGGCTTGTCGTCGCGGCTGCGCGGCTTGTCATCCCAATCGCGCTTTTCGCCGAAGCTCTTCTTGCTCTTGTACTCGCCGCTATCGCTGCGGCGCGCACCAGCAGAGCCAGGGCCCTCGCTGCGGGTAATGTTCACACCCTTTTCGCCGCTGCCGTACTGCTTGATACGGGCGAGGAAATCGTCGGCCTTGCTTGCAGTAATCTCGAAACGCGTTTCGGTGTCGAGAATCTTGATCGATCCCACATCGGTCTTGGTTATATCGCCGGCCTTGCAGATCAGCGGCAGGAGCCAGCGCGGTTCGGCGCGCTGCTTGCGCCCGACGCTGACGGAAAACCACGCGCCACTTTCAAACTCCGTATTGCGCGCCGAGCGCGTTCCACGGTCAGCGCGTTCGCCGCGCTCCGGATGCTCGTCGAAACGGCTGCCCTTGCGCATTGGTTCGAGCACATGCGACGGCGTCGAAGACAGTTCCTCAGGGGCAGGGCGTGCGGCCATCTGCTGGCGCAGATAGGCGGCCGCAATCTGCTCCGGCGAATGCTTTTCAAGGAGTTCGCGCACGAAATCCGCCTCGTCCTCAGCGACGGTTTCGGTCAGTGACGGATCGTTGAGGATACGTTCGCGATTACGCTTGTTGATGGCTGCAGCATCCGGCGGCGGGACCATGGACGTCGCCAGCTTGGCACCCTGCAGCAGGCGTTCCGCCGTACGGCGGCGTGATGGCGGCACGATCAGGACGCAGACGCCCTTGCGTCCGGCGCGTCCCGTGCGGCCGCTGCGATGGAGCAAGGTCTCGGAATTATTGGGAAGGTCGGCGTGGATGACGAGGTCGAGATTGGGCAGGTCGATACCGCGGGCGGCGACATCGGTCGCAACGCAAACGCGGGCGCGACCGTCGCGCATCGCCTGCAAGGCGTTGGTGCGCTCGGCCTGGCTGAGTTCGCCAGAAAGCGACACAACGTTGAAGCCGCGATTGGAAAGGCGGCTCGTCAGGTGCTTGACCGCTTCACGGGTCGAACCGAAGATGATCGTGTTCTGCGCATCATAGTAGAGCAATGCGTTTATGATGGCGTTTTCGCGCTCGCGCGGCGCCACCGGCATGATGTGGTATTCGATGTCGCTATGCTGTTCCTTTTCGCTCGTGGCGGAAATGCGCAGCGCATTGTTCTGGAACTGCTTGGCCAACTGGGCGATGGGCTTCGGCACCGTCGCCGAGAACATCAATGTCCGGCGGTCTTCCGGCGCCTCGCCGAGGATGAATTCGAGATCTTCGCGAAAGCCGAGATCGAGCATCTCGTCGGCTTCGTCGAGAACGACGGCGCGCAGGTCCGCCATGTCGAGCGAGCCGCGGGTAATGTGATCGCGCAGACGGCCGGGGGTGCCGACGACGATATGGGCGCCGCCCTGTAGGGCGCGGCGTTCCTTGGTCATGTCCATGCCGCCGACGCAGGAGGCGATGCGCGCGCCGGTCTGCTCGTAGAGCCATTCGAGCTCGCGCCGCACCTGCAGCGCGAGCTCGCGCGTCGGTGCTATGACCAGCGCATAGGGCGCGCCGATGGATTCGAAGCGCTCAGCGCCATCGAGCAGCGTCGGTGCGATGGCGATGCCGAAGGCAACGGTCTTGCCGGAGCCGGTCTGGGCGGAGACGAGAAGGTCTGCGCCTTCTGCCTCGGGGGCGAGCACGGCGGTCTGGACCGGGGTCAGTGTCTCATAGCCACGGGCTGCCAATGCACCGGACAACGCCGGGGCGATAGAATCGAAGATGGTCATTTATGAACTTTCAAGTATGGGTTTGGGCTGGTGTCTGGGCTCGGCGTCAATGGGAGCACGAGCGGCACGCATATAGCTTTGTTGCGTCCTCGTAGAACTTATCGCGCATTTCGTCAATGGCGGGAGGCTCGCCGCGCGGACAATCCGCCTCGGCCATCTCAGGAAATCCTGCGATGATCAAGTTTTTTGCGTTGATGCCGTCCGCCTAAATATTGACCTGAGCGATGGTTTCTGCATTATCGCAAATGCATTTTCGCATATTTTTTTAGAGAAGATATTTTCATGAAACCTTTTTATCTCGTGGCGCTTGCCGCGCTGGCTCTCTCCGCCTGTGACAATTCGGATCCAGCCGCGCCTGAAAGTCAGAATACTACTGGCACATTTGTCGATGATGGCAGGCCGCCGCAAGTAGCCGTCGTGCCCGATCCTGGCCCAGCAGTTCAGGCTCCAACGGTCGAACCGTCGCAGATCGTTGTCGGACAACCTGAGTTGCCGCCCATTGCACCGCCGGTGCCATTGCCGGAAGTCGGCAAGCAGTTCGGGGTGTCGCCGACCGGTATCCCCTATCCGAAGCTGGCGTCGCTTTATCCCGGCCATAAAGGACCGGTGGTCGAAGACGGCATGATCCTCCCCTGGCTGTCGAAGCGCCCTCCCATCAAGTCGGAGGTGAAAATTGCGACGGCTGTAGATACCGATGCGGATGGCGAGCCGGACCGCATCGCATTGCGCATCGTGCAACCGGCCGAAGTTGCCGAAGGCCTGAAGACGCCGGTTATCGTACGCCCTTCGATTTATTATGAAGATCCTAACTACGCGATCAGAGATCGAGCCCCGTTCCTCGGCGAAGACCAATATCTGCGCATGGGCTACACAATCGTCTATGCAGATTCGCTCGGTTCAAACCAATCGGATGGTTGCCCGATGATCATGGACGGAACAGAGCGCCAGGTCATGGCCGATGTGGTCGCATGGCTCGTCAATGATCCTAAAAGCGTTGGGCTGAATGAAAAGGGTGAGGCAGCGCAGGCTCCTTGGTCGACAGGCCATATCGCCATGGAAGGCGTTTCCTATGGAGGAACTTTGGCCATTATGGCGGCGGCAACGGGCGCTGTTGGTCTGGAAGCGATCGTCCCGGTAGCCAGCATCAGCAGCGCTTACGACTACTTCCAGCGCTATAATGGCACTCAAATTACAGACACAGTAAGCGTTCCTGGGTTTGCGGAGGGCTACGTTACCAAGGCCAGGAAGGATATCTGCGCAAGCAACGTGAAGAAACTGAAGGAGGCTTCCGATGAAGTTTCGTTCGCCTACAACGATTTCTGGAAAGAACGAAATACGCTTCTTCTGGCGGACGATATCAAGGCCGCAACCCTGATCTCTCACGGTCAAGCCGACGATAACGTCAAAACACAAAATTCCGTTCAATTATACAACACGCTGTTGCAGAAAAAGAAGCCGGTTCAATTCTGGTTTCATAGCCGCGACCATGACGATCCCGCGTGGCAAAAGGAATGGCAGAAGCAAATCCTCCTTTGGTACACGCGTTATTTGTTCGGGGTTAACAATGGCGTCGAAAAGCAGCCAACCTACGTGCGAGAGACACCCGCCGGCGATTTGACGGTCGGTAAAGCATTCCACAAGGACAGTACGGAGTACACCTTGGTCGCGCACTGCCAGTCCGGGCATTCTGATGGGGACTGCATCCAGGAGGGCGAGCTCCTGGTAAAGGAAGACGCGTGGCCGGCCGTTGACGCCGTTTCCTATTACTTCCGTCGGGACGCGGCCAATGATGGCTTGTTGCTTACGCCGGATGCGACGGCTGGAGCTCTGCAAGCGCCGGTCACCTTTGATATCGGCGATGACAGTGGTGAATTCGTTACGCAGCCCTTTGCGGATGCGGTGCGCATTGCCGGTACCATCAAGGTCAACATCAATGCAAGTTTTAAAGGCGCTGCGACGGTTCTGAAAGCTACTTTAAAAGTGGACGATCAATTGATTACTTGGGGGTGGGCTAACCCGGTCTTCTACAAGGGACTGGAGAAAGCCGAGCCTATAGCCAAGGATACCAACTATGAGTTTACCCTGGAAATGATGCCGCGTGACTTCACTGTCATGCCCGGCAGCAAAATCACCCTCTGGGTCGAGCCCTATAAAGTTGGCACCAAACCCGTAGATCCAACAACGGTCGACGTCTCAAAAATGAAGGTCGAGTTGCCGGTCGTGCGCAGAACCGAGCCTATGGCGGTGATGATGCTGCGCTAGAAGCGCTGTTGCGGCGCGGGTTCGTTGGCTAAACGAACCCCGCCCGCTTCAGACGCACGATGGCAAGGTCGAGCGCTGAAAGAAAAGCCGAGCGGTCCTTCGGCGAGAAGGGCCGCGGGCCACCGGTGATCTGTCCCGCCTGGCGCAATTCCTCCATGAGGTTGCGGGTCGCCAGCGTATTGCCGATCGAGGCCTCGGTGAAGGCTCGCCCCGTCGGCGAAATCGCGTCGGCGCCGGCCTTGACGCAGCGGCTGGCGAGCGGAATATCCGCCGTGACAACAATATCGCCCCGGTGGACGCGCTCCGCAATCCAGTCGTCTGCGGCATCGAATCCGTCGCTGACAATGACGCGCTCGATCATCGGATCGCGCGGGATCGCCATGAAGGAATTCGACACGACATAGACCTTGACGCCATGGCGCTCGGCCACACGGTATATCTCCGCCTTGACCGGACAGGCGTCAGCATCAACGTAGATCGTGATCTTCGTGGTCTCTGTCATGGTTCAGCCGAAAATATGCAAGGCGGCAAGGCCCACGGAGGCGCCAAGGCCGATGGCAATGCCGGCAGCAAGCGCCGCAACGAGCAGGCCGGTGCCGAGCCACAATCCGTCCTGTTCGCCAAGCCCGATCGAAAGCAGAACGATACTCAGTGCCGGCATCTGGTTGATCAGGGGAAACGGCAAAATCACGATCAGCGACATCGCCAGCGCGACAATACTGACGACACGCTCGACAATGATCTGCGGCACCAGCCAGTAGCGGGGGCGAGCCAGCTTTTCAAACCGCAGCAGAATGGGCTGTATCCGGCCGATGAAGGCGCGGTAGGTTTCGATACGCATCGATTTGCGGCGGATGAAGGCGGGGAACCACGGGTTCTCGAAACCGATCAGCATCTGGATCGAGAGCAGCACGAGGGGAATGCCGAAGATTGTCGATGTTCCGGGGGGAAGCGGCACCAGGTTGAGCGCCGAAAACAAGATCAGGAGCGCGCCGAAGCTGCGCTCCGAAAGTGCGGACAGGATATCGTCGAGCGATATCCTGTCCGCCTGTCTGTCGCCAAGATGGACAAGAACGCTAGAGAGGCGCCGTTCGTCAGCAGACCCGGTCGGGTCCCAGTCGGACGGTGTTCCGTCAGCGTTCATCGCGTCCTCCCGCTCGATGGTTCAGACTTTCCCCGACGTGTCAGCGGCAGCTGCGGCTGGGGAGGGTTTTCCATCATGTGACAATCCGGCCTTATGCTCGTGCCGGGTGCTCCAAAGCGAACCGAGGATACCCGCGAGCAGTATGCCAAGCGTGATCGACAGTGACCACATCGGCGGTATCTTTGCCAGCCCCAATGCGTCGGCGACGAAAATCTTTCCGCCGATGAAAACGAGCACGAGCGAGAGCGCGTATTTCAGGTAAACGAAACGGTGGATGAGGCTCGCCAGCGCGAAATAGAGCGCCCGCAGGCCAAGAATTGCGAAGATGTTCGACGTAAAGACAAGGTAGGGGTCGGTGGTGATGGCGAAAATCGCCGGGATCGAGTCGACCGCGAAGATCACGTCGGCGAGTTCGACCATGACCAGTGCTAGAAGCAGCGGTGTGATCCAGGTCTGGCGTTTCATCGTCAGCGGGTCCGTGCGGCGCACGATGAACTTCTCGCCGTGCAGTTCCGGCGTGACGCGGAAGCGCTTGCTCATGAACTTGAAGACCGGGTTGGCCGAGACGTCATACGCCTCGTCGCCGGAAACCAGCATCTTGATGCCGGTAAAAACAAGGAAGGCCGCGAAGAGATAAAGGACCCAGTGGTATTCCTGGACGATGGCAGCGCCGGCTGCGATCATGATGCCGCGTAGGACGACGACGCCAAGGATGCCGTAAACGAGGACGCGGTGCTGATACTGCTTTGGAATGGCGAAATAGCCGAAGATCATCGCTATGACGAAGATATTGTCCATCGCCAGGCTTTTTTCGACGACGAAGCCGGTGAGATATTGCATGCCGGCCTCGGGGCCGAGTTCCCACCAGATGAACCCGCCAAAGGCGAGGCCGAGACTGATGTAAAAGGCCGAGAGCAAAAGGCTCTGGCTCATGCCTATGTCGTGATTTTTACGGTTGAGAACGCCCAGATCGAGGACGAGAAGAACGAGAACGAGGGTGAGAAAGCCAAGCCACATCCACAGGGGCTGGCCCATGGCGTCGGTAAATAGAAGCTCCATGTTGAAAAAGATCCGCCGGCATCGGTTCCAGATTACAGCTCCGACATCACGAGAGAGCCGGTAACTCCCGCCAGAGGGGCCCGGTGCTGCAATTCTGCCTCAGTTGGGAAGAGGCGGAGACCAATGCAAGGGTTTGATCGAAATATACTTTTGCGGCAGGCGGCTGGCGGACGATCAGCGTGTCGGCACGGGGTGTTCGCCGCGATAGTCGTAAAAGCCGCGTCCCGCCTTGCGGCCGAGCCAGCCGGCTTCGACATATTTGACGAGGAGCGGGCAGGGGCGGTACTTCGAATCTGCGAGGCCGTCATAGAGGACCTGCATGATCGACAGGCAGGTGTCGAGACCGATGAAATCGGCAAGTTGCAGCGGGCCCATTGGATGGTTGGCGCCGAGCTTCATCGCCGTGTCGATCGCCTCTACCGAACCGACGCCCTCATAAAGTACATAGATCGCCTCGTTGATCATCGGCAGCAGAATGCGATTGACGATAAAGGCGGGAAAGTCTTCGGCGACTGTAATCGTCTTGTCGAGGCTGGCGACGAATTCCCGCGCCGTCTCGAAGGTCACGTTTTCGGTGGCGATCCCACGAATGAGTTCGACGAGCTTCATCACCGGCACCGGATTCATGAAATGAATGCCAATGAAGCGCTCGGGCCGGTCCGTGGTTGCGGCAAGTCGGGTGATCGAAATCGACGATGTATTGGTGGCGAGGATCGCTTCCGGATTGAGATTGGGGCAAAGCTGGGCAAAAATCTTGCGCTTGACCGTTTCGTCTTCGGTCGCCGCTTCAATGGCGAGATCGACGCCGGCCAGATCCTCCATGCTCAGGGCAGGGCGAATATGCGACAGCGCCTTGACGCGGGCGGATTCCTCGAGTTTGCCATGGGAAACCGAGCGAGCCATGTTGCCGTTGACCGTGGCGATGCCCTTCTCGATCTGTTCGGCAGACTGGTCATGGATCAAAACATTGTAACCGGCGACTGCGCAAACCTGGGCAATGCCCGAACCCATTTGCCCTGCGCCAATAATGCCTACAGTCTTGATCGTGCCAGCCATGTTTCCATCCGATTGTTATATGTACCATACAAACTAAATGGCCGGGGTAGTATCGTCTACCCCGGCCAGATAATTTCATTTCAAATTTTGAAGGATCTCAAAGCGCTTTTTCGAGTTCCGGCAGGATGGTGAAGAGGTCGCCGACGAGGCCGTAATCCGCCACCTGGAAGATCGGGGCTTCTTCGTCCTTGTTGATGGCGACGATGACCTTCGAATCCTTCATGCCGGCAAGGTGCTGGATCGCACCGGAAATGCCAACGGCGATATAGAGGTCAGGAGCGACGACCTTGCCGGTCTGGCCGACCTGCCAGTCGTTGGGGGCGTAGCCGGCATCGACGGCCGCGCGCGATGCACCCACCGCTGCGCCGAGCTTGTCGGCAACAGGCAGGATCACTTCCTTGAACTTCTCGTTGGAGCCGAGCGCGCGGCCACCCGAGATGATGATCTTCGCCGAGGTCAGTTCCGGACGGTCGCCGCCCGAAAGCTTGGCTTCGATGAATTTCGACAGGCCGGGATCAGCAGCGGCGTTGACGCTTTCGACCGGTGCCGAACCACCTTCACCGGCGGCTGCAAACGTTGCGGTGCGCACGGTGATGACCTTCGTGGCATCGGTGGCCTGCACGGTCTGGATGGCGTTGCCGGCATAGATCGGACGCTTGAAGGTGTCGGGCGATACGACTTCGATGATGTCGGAGACCTGCATGACATCAAGGAGGGCTGCAACGCGCGGCAGGATGTTCTTGCCGTTGGTGGTGGCAGCGGCAATGATCGTGTCGTAGTTGCCGGCAAGCGAAACGATAAGCGCGGCGCTTGCCTCGGCAAGGCGGTTGGCAAGGTCGTCGCTGTCGGCGAGAAGAACCTTCTTGACACCGCCAAGCTTTGACGCCTGCTCGGCAACGCCCTTGGCGCCTTTGCCGGCGACGAGCACATGCACGTCGGGGCCGATGGCGAGGGCGGCCGTCAACGCCTTGGCGGTCTGGTCGGAAAGGGTCTCGTTGTCGTGTTCGGCAAACAGAAGAATAGCCATTTTATGTTCCTTTCCTAAATCCTAGAGAACGCCGGCTTCGTTCTTCAGCCTGGAGACGAGTTCAGCGACGTCCTTGACTTTGACGCCGGCCTTGCGACCGCCCGGTTCCTCGGTCTTGATGACCTTGAGGCGGGGCTTGGTGTCGACGCCGTAGTCGGCGGCCGACTTCTCGTCGAGCGGCTTCTTCTTCGCCTTCATGATGTTCGGGAGCGAGGCATAGCGCGGCTGGTTCAGGCGCAGGTCCGTGGTCACGATCGCCGGCAGCTTGATCTCGATGGTCTGGAGGCCGCCATCGACTTCGCGGGTCACCTTGGCGTCGTCGCTGCCGAGTTCAAGCTTGGAGGCGAAGGTTCCCTGGCTCCAGCCGAGCAGCGCGGAAAGCATCTGGCCGGTCTGGTTGGCATCATCATCGATGGCCTGCTTGCCGAGGATGACGAGCTTCGGCTGTTCGGCCTCGACGACACCCTTCAGGATCTTGGCAACGGCAAGCGGCTCGACAATGTCGTCCACTTTGACGAGGATGCCGCGATCGGCGCCCATGGCGAGCGCGGTGCGGATTGTCTCCTGCGCCTGCGCCGGGCCGATGGAGACAACGACGATTTCCTCGACCTTGCCGGCTTCCTTCAGCCGCAACGCTTCCTCGACCGCGATTTCGTCGAACGGGTTCATCGACATTTTGACGTTGGCAAGCTCAACGCCCGAGCCGTCGCCCTTCACCCTGATCTTCACGTTGTAATCGACTACCCGCTTTACCGGTACGAGGACTTTCATGGGGACTCCCTCTTCAAAAAAGAAAGGCAGATTTAACTGCCTCAATACAGTACCCGCTTGCCGGATGCCGACATTGAGGTGAAAAAAACGACACGTCAGGTGCCGGAATTGCGCCGGACCGTAAATATGAGGGAAGTAAAGGTCAATCGGTGCGGCGGGCGATTTTTAAGTTCAAACGATTGAATAAATCTCATGTCTCGGGTGCTAACGCCCCCACCGGACCGGCGGCACATTTGAGGTTGCCTGCTCGGGCGCCTTTTCGGTTATGACTGCCTTTGGAGACACGATCGCCCTGTCGAAAAGCGGCACGCCGCGGCGCTTCATGATGACGATCAGAAGCGCACCCGCAATGATGCCACCGACATGGGCCGGCCAGGAAACCTGTTCAGCGCCGCCGAACCCCAACATGAGAAATTGCGTCGCCACCCACAGCGCGAGCGGGTAGATAGCAGGGATGCGCAATGGGATTCGCCCGAAGGCCAATACCCATACGCGGACACGCGGGTGGAGCAGCAGATAGGCCGCAACGATGCCGGCGATTGCCCCCGATGCGCCGATGAGCGGCATTTCCGAAGCAGGCAGAATGACGCCGTGCAGAAACGCACCCGCCGCCGCACAAAGGAGATAGAAGATCAGGAACTTCACATGTCCAAGGGCGTCCTCGACATTGTCGCCGAACACCCAGAGGAACAGCATGTTGCCACCGAGGTGGAAGATATCGGCGTGCAGGAAGGCATATGTGATGTAGGTCGCATCCGGCGGCACGAAATCGTAATTCGCCGGGAGGTTGACCAGGTGGTGGATGACGGCGGGGATGTAGCCGAGGCCGATCGCGGCGGCCTGCGATACGTCGCCGGCAACGCTCATCACCGCGAAAACCAGGACATTGATGCCGATCAGGGTCAGCGTGACATATTGGACCTTGATATATTTGAGGCTGTTGGCGTCATGCAGTGGAATGAACATCGGCGCCTCTATCCCCTCCGCACTCAGCGATTATGCCCGGGGACCCATAGCACGTCCTTCGCGCCATTGTCATTGACGACCCGTGCGGCCAGGAAGAGAAAGTCGGAAACGCGGTTGATGTATTTGAGCGCCGCCGGTGTCACGATTTCGTCCGGCTTCTGCGACAGCGCAACCATGTGGCGCTCGGCGCGCCGGGCCACGGTGCGCGCCAGGTGAAGTGCCGCCGATGCCGGCGATCCGCCGGGAAGCACAAAGGAGCGCAGGGGCGCAAGGTTGGCGTTGAGCGCGTCTATGTCCGCCTCGACGCGCTGGACCTGACTGTCGATGATACGCAGCGGCTCGTAGGCAAGTGTCTCGCCGGTGTCGGGCGTTGAAAGGTCTGCGCCGAGATCGAACAGGTCGTTCTGGAGGCGTGCGAGCATTGCATCAAGCTCCGGAAAGGTGCCCGTGTGGATGCGCGCAAGCCCGATGCAGGAATTCGCTTCGTCGACGGTGCCGTAGGCTTCCACGCGAAGGTCATGCTTCAAGCGCCGCTCACCACTGCCAAGACCCGTGCTGCCGTCGTCGCCCGTGCGCGTGTAGATCTTGTTGAGCTTGACCATTGATGAAACCTAGCCTGCTGCGCGATGGAAATAGAGTGCGCCGACGATGAGGATGATGGCGATCAACTGCAGGAAGATACGCAGTTGCATCATCTTGTTGGAGAAGTTGGCATCGCCTCCCTTCATCATGTTGCGCAGTCCGATGAGAAGAACGATCGTGACTGCCGCAATGGCAACGACCGCCAGAAACTTGAAGATGATATCCATGATGCATTTCCTTTCAGACCGGCCAGACTATAGGCTGATCTCATTATGATTGGCGTGCAAGCATGGCGTATAGCGCACGTGCGCTGAGAAATCTGCTTGCGAATGCGCTAATTTTTGCCGGGCGAGTGACGATATAATGCGGCCTCGGGCGTGGATTTTCCAAGGCGTCCTTGAGCACCGCATAAACTGCGTCCGGACCAAGCTTGAAGCGGGATTTGGTTCCGCCACCGCCAAGCCGGCTTACGAGTTTGCGGTAGTCATCGCGATGCACCGATTTTTCCACATCGATATGCGTCTCGAATTGCTTGAGCGCATTCAAAGGAAACCGTGTTGCAATAGGCCCCGGCTCGATGAGGGACACCTCGATGCCGGATCCCGCAAGCTCCATGCGCTGCACGAGCATCAGGCCCTCGACGGCAAACTTCGAGGCGGCATAGGCGCCGCGCCACTTCATCGGCAACAAACCGAGGATGGAGGAGCAATGGACGATCCGTCCGTGTCCCTGTCGGCGCATGGCGGGAACCACCATTTGCGTCAATTCGTGCCAGCCGAAGAAATTGGCGTCGAACTGTTCGCGCAAGGCGGCAATGGGCAAGTCCTCGACCGCGCCGGGCAGCGAATAGGCGCCGTTGTTGAACAGGGCGTCGAGCTTTCCGCCCGTGCGGGAAAACACCGCATCGACAGTGGCGGCGATCGATTGCGGTTCCCGGTAGTCGAGGTAGAGGCCGGTGAGGCCGGCTTCATCGAGGGCTTCGATATCGGCCGGTTGCCTCGCGGTGGCGAACACAGTCCACCCGTCGGCCTTCAGCGCCCTTGCGCAATGCGCGCCGATGCCGCTGGAACATCCGGTAAGGAGAATCGTTCTGGAATCGGCCATGTTGCTGAATGTTTTCAAATTGTTCGTTTGATCCAAGACAAGAAAAGACTTCACATATTCGACCGCGCCTTGCAATCTTGGGCTTCACAGGGGGCAATCATCGCCGATGCGTAAAGTGTTTGGGTTTCTCCGGCGTGTGGTCGCCGATGCGCTGGGACATTTCCTGACCGACGACGGTTGGGCGCTTGCCAGCCATGTCGCCCTTTCCGGCATCCTGGCGTTGTTCCCGTTCCTCATTTTTGCGACGTCGCTTGCGAGCTTTCTGGGCGCTAGCGCCTTCACCGATACGGCCGTGCACGTCATCTTCGATACTTGGCCCGACGTCATCGCAAGACCGATCGCGCAGGAGGTCCGCAACGTCCTCAACGTGCAGCGCGGCGGACTACTTACGGTCAGCGTCATCGCGGCGGCCTATTTCGCCTCCAACGGCATCGAAGCGCTGCGCGTTGCCCTCAACCGCGCCTACCGCGTTATCGACACGCGTTCGATCATTTTCTGCCGGCTGCAAAGTCTCGGCTTCGTCATGGTCGCGACAATCGGCATCATGGCAATCAGTTTCCTGCTCGTCCTTGCACCGCTCGCTCTGCGCATTGCAACACGCTGGGTACCGGAACTCGTCCTCGTATCGGGCACGATTGTCTTCTGGCGCTATGTCATTGCTACGGCGGTGCTGGTCGTCGGCCTCCTCGTCGTGCACCTCTGGCTGCCAGCGGGGCAGAGGCGGTTTGTCGATATCCTGCCGGGCATTCTCATCACCCTGATCGCATGGACCGTTGGCGCGACCATTTTCGCAAGCTATCTCGAGACCTTCGCCTCCTATGTGACGACCTATGCGGGTCTAGCCTCGATCATGGTCGCTATCGTCTTCCTCTATATCATCGCCGCGATTTTCATCATCGGCGCTGAGGTCAATGCCGCGATCATCCGCTACCGCGAAGGCAAGGCAGCAGAACGTCTCTGACCCGTCGACAGCGCCACTCCGAGCGTGGCAATCGCCATGCCGATGAGCTGGAAATGCGTCAGCGTTTCGCCGAACAATACATAGGCCATGAGCGCGGTAACGCCCGGTACGAGATAGAACAGCGAAGCGACCTTGGAAACGGCGCCTTGCTTGATGAGGATCATGAGAAGCAGCACGGCACCGATCGAAAGCACGAAGACCAGCCAGAACATCGCAAAGGCAAGCGGGGCGGCCCAAGTGACTTGATGCGTTTCAAGGACCAGGGACAGCAACCCCATCAGCACCGCGGCGCCGAAATATTGCAGAGCCGTCCCTGCCTTCAGGTCGATAGCGCCGACGAAGCGCTTTTGCCATACCGTGCCGGCGCTGATAGCGATAACCGAGACGATCGACGCGGTAACAGTGGCGGGCGTGATCCCGTCCGCTGAAATCGAAAGCTTCGGCCAGAGCACCATGGCGACGCCGGCGAAGCCGACAGCCAGACCGGCCCAATGGCGGGGCTGGATAGTCTCGCCAAGGGCAACACCGGCAATCAGCGCGGTAATCAATGGCTGCAGTCCGACGACCAGAGCCGACATGCCGGCGGGCAGGCCCTGGTGGATCGCCCAGAACACGGCGCCGAGATAGACGCCGTGGATGAGACAACCGGCAATGATTGCATGCATCGCCCCGCGTCTGCCCGGCCATGCATTGCCCGTGAGCGCGACCCAGACGCCGAGGATCGTCCCAGCAATAAGAAAACGGAGCGTCAAGAACAGGAACGGCTCCATATAGGGCATCGCATAGCGCGCGCCAATGAAGCCTGTGGCCCAGAGCAGAACGAAGAGTGCGGGGAAAAGACGTACGGGCATGTCGGGAGACCGGCGGAACGAGGATAGCAGGGCTGTTTATACCCGAACGATGCGTAGCGAAAGGTCAGAGGCCGACCATGGCGAAAATCTGCTGACGCGTCACTCCCGCTTGGCGCAATTCCCGCAAAGACGTGTCCTTGCGGCTTTTCGACAGTTTCTCGCCGTCACGGTCAACAGTCAGCGTGTGATGGTGGTAGACCGGCGGCTCGATCTCGAGCAACTGTTGCAGTAGCCGATGGACGCTGGTGCTGTGGAAAAGATCCCTGCCGCGCACGACATCGGTTACCCCCTGCGCGGCATCATCGATGACGACCGACAGATGGTAGCTCGTCGGCACATCCTTGCGGGCAATAATGACATCGCCCCAATCCTGCGGACGCGCTTCGACACTGCTGTCGCCAGCACCTTGTTCGTGCCAGCTTAGCGGAGCCGGAATCGTCGCCACCGCCCGCTCCATGTCAAGGCGCAGCGCATAGGGCGAGCCGTCTTCGATGCGCCGGGTTCGTTTGTCCTGCGAAAGCTTCCGGTCATTGGGCGGATAGAGCAATGCGCCGTCGGGATCGCGCGGCCAATGCCGGATGCCGCCTTCAGTCGTTTCGGCAATCCGCCTGACCTCGCCGCGGCTGAGAAACGCCGGATAGACGAGACCCATATCGGTCAACCGCTGCAGTGCTTGCGCGTAGACCGGGAATTGCTCCGACTGGCGGCGAACTGGCTCCTCGAAGGTGATGCCAAGCCAGCGCAGATCCTCGATCATGGCCGCTTCGAGTTCCGGCGAGCAGCGCTCGCGGTCGATATCTTCCACGCGCAGGAGCAGGCGCCCCCCGCTTTCGCGCGTCATCTTCTGGTTGAGAAGTGCCGAATAGGCATGGCCGAGATGCAAGTATCCATTGGGGCTAGGCGCAAAGCGAAAGACAGGAACTGTCATGAGCGTGAACTGGTGTCCTTGCGTGACCATATGCGCGGGTTGATACTGTGTTTTCCCGACGATTCAAAGTGACGACATGCGCAGGATAGATACGCTCGATGACGTGGCCGAAGGCCTGACCGCATTGCTCAAGGCTCACCCCGAGCTCGCGGCAGTTGCGGAACGGGCAGGGCCGTTGCCGCTGCGACGCTCCGAGCCCGGCTTTGCTAGCCTTGCTTCGGTCATCGTTTCGCAACAGGTTTCCAAGGCGAGCGCCGCATCGATATGGTCGCGGCTCATAGGGCTCATCGACCCGCTGACGCCGCAAAACTACCTTGCGGCAGGCGAGCAGGCGTGGCGCGCAGCCGGGCTTTCACGCGCCAAGCAGGAAACCCTCGCGCGGATCAGCGAGGCGATCATTGCCGGGGATCTCGACCTTCTCGATCTTTGCGAGCGGCCGATCGAGGAGGCCATGGCACTGATGACGCGCATCAAGGGCGTGGGGCCGTGGACGGCGGAGGTCTACCTCCTGTTCTCGGCCGGGCATGCGGATGTGTTCCCGTCCGGCGACGTTGCCCTGCAGCATGCCTATGCCCACGCCTACAGCGAATCAGCCCGGCCCGATTCCAAGGCGCTGCAGCGTTTTGCCGAAAGATGGTCGCCCTGGCGCGGGGTAGCGGCCCGGCTTTTCTGGGCCTATTATGCCGCGACGCGTGGCCGCGACGGCACACCAATCGCATGAATTTGATATAGCGGCGTTTTTCGCTGCATAAGCGAGCAATTCGCTTCACATTCTTGTCACGTCCAGCTTACAATAATAGGGCCTGATGGTTGGATTGGAGTTGATTCCTTGACAATAGCCGTCTCGCCGGACGGGTTGCCGGCACTGGTGCTCAATGCGGACTATCGTCCGCTCAGTTACTATCCCTTGTCGCTCTGGTCATGGCAGGACGCGATCAAGGCGGTGTTTCTCGACCGTGTGAACATCGTCGCCGAGTATGAGCACGAGGTGTCCTCGCCTTCTTTCGCCATGCGGCTTCCCAGCGTCGTTTCGCTCAAGACCTACATCAAGCCATCGCGCAACCCTGCCTTCACCCGGTTCAACGTCTTCCTGCGCGACCGGTTCGAGTGCCAGTATTGCGGTTCGGAAGAAGACCTGACCTTCGACCATGTGATCCCGCGTTGCGCGGGCGGCGAGACGATCTGGGAAAATGTCGTCGCCGCCTGTTCGCCGTGCAATCTTCGCAAGGGCGGGCTGATGCCAGACCGCGCCAAAATGTGGCCGCGGCAGAGGCCGTTCCAGCCGACAGTGCACGACCTTCACAACAATGGACGGCTGTTCCCGCCAAACCATCTGCACGACAGCTGGATGGATTATCTCTACTGGGATGTCGAACTGGAGCCTTGAAGGGTTCCGGCAGTCGGCACCTGCGCCGCGCGCTATGCTATTTTTTGCTGAGCCCCTCTTCGCTGCCGGGGTGACCTAAATGCTCAGCAAATTGCCAGGCGCTTAACCCCGCCTCATCGCTCCACGAAACGCCACGACAACCAGAATGAGGCTGGCAATTGCGTTCCAGCCGGCAAATGACAGGCCGAGCACGCGCAGCGCCGCGGTGTCGCATGCCGGTGGATGCACTGCATTGAGGTCACTCAGGAGATTGCCGGCATCGGTGGTGATGGACATTGCGACCGCGGTGCAATCCGTCGGTCCCGCCCAGAACTTCCACTCGACGCCCGCATGGAAGATTGCAAGGCCGAGGCCGACCAACATGAGGATGCCGCCTAATGCGATCAGCAGCCGTGTCAGGCCTGACGGCCAGCGCAGGAGAGAGGCGACGACGGCAAGCGCCATGAGCGGAATGCCGGCATAGTAGGGATAGCGCTGCTCGAGGCAGAGCTTGCAGGGCAGGTAGCCGCCCACATACTGGAAGGCCAGCGCCGACCCGACCGTCACAATCATTGCGACGAGAAGGAACAGCGCGGTCCGGAAATGCGTCAAACTCATCGCGGGTGCCATTGCCATTGTCATGATGCGCGAAGCGTCCTCGAACTATAGATGATAATAGTGGAATACGGCGTAGAGCAAAATCAGTACCGCAGCGGCTGCACCGGCGATGAGGCCGAGCCGCTTTTCGATGAAATGGCGGATCGGTTCGCCATAGCGGCGCAGGAGCCAGGCGAGGAAGAAGAACCGCGCCCCGCGTGCAAGAATTGCCGAGGCGATGAATACCCAGATGTTGATTGCGGCAGCGCCGGAGAGGATCGTCACCACCTTGATCGGGGGCAGATGCGCAAGTCCGGAGGTGATGAGCAGCAAGAGGATTGCGTCTGCGCTGGTCGAGCCGCGCAGCGCCTCGAAAGCATCGAGCTTGCCGTACATTTCGAGAATGGGTTTTGCCAGCGTCTCATAGGCGTAATAGCCGAGAAGCCAGCCGGCAATGCCGCCGAGCACCGAGGCGACCGTCGCCACGAGCGCATAACGATAGGCGCGTTCCGGCCGTGCCAGCGCCATGGGAAGATAGAGCACGTCGGCTGGGACGAGGAAGACGGAACTCTCCACGAATGCGATGATGGCGAGCCAGACTTCCGCGGATTTGCGCGCGGCGAGCGACATCGTCCAATCATAGAGTTTGCGAAGCATATGGCGGTTCCTGTCCGGGGAAGTTGTTCGAGAAAGTCGGTGATCCTTAGAGCAAACTTCGTCCAAATGGAATCGCTGCAGTCGATTTTTGCCAGCCAGGCTGCTTCGCCTCTACTTGTGGCCTGCGCGACCGGCAACACACGAGTGCGTTATCGCGAGTAATTGGCGGAATGGTGTTGACCGCGGGCCGCTCCAGCATGTATTTGGCTTTGACGGTGCGGTTGGCCGCACCCGACGCTTTTGCGGCCCCCTTGGCGGAATTGGTAGACGCGCCTGACTCAAAATCAGGTTCCGAGAGGAGTGCTGGTTCGATTCCGGCAGGGGGCACCAATGCACCACCCGAACAATCTGGAAATTGCGTGCATCACCGGTTCTGGCATGTCCGACCGAGAGCACCAGCCATGCGACAGGTCATACCCTGTCGTCTACTCTCGGCGTGCAATTGGTGAAGACCCGGGCATTGATGTCCGTCGGCCTGTCGCAAAATCTGAGGGGGCTTACATTGCCGCTGGAGGTGCAACCCGAAAGGCCGATTAGTGTGAGTGCAAGGAGCATCGTCAAACGGATCATGTCTCAGGTCTCCCGCAATTTATGTGGCCTTACTTTGTGAACAGGAACGTGACCACAAAGCGTGCACCCCAACCATCAGGCCCATCTTTCGGGCTGGCGGCCCAGTAACGGACCCCGCCGCCGATGCTCACCGGCTGGTCGCCGATCTTCACCAGTTTGGAGACATCGAAGTTGATCGGGATGGACCACTCGCTGCTCTGCCAATCATAGTTCGACTCCGAGCCAAGTTCAAATGTCCATGCATCCTTGGTCGTATAGTCGATGAACGGCTGGACAAAGCTCGTGCTGATATCGGTCCGGTCCCTGTCGCCGGCAAATGACCAGAGATGGTTGGCAAGCAGGCCGTAAGTCCAGGACTGCGACTGTTTCAGCACAACGACTGTTGGGCCGGCACCCCATTTTTGACCGCCGAGAAGGTCGTCCGTTGCCGTGGGCAGAAGGAACATCGGGCCCGCACCCCAGATAATGCCGTCATCCGTTGGCCGCGGCGAGATAAAGAAGCTCTGGGTCGTGTCACCGAGGCCGAATTGCTGACCGGAATGATATGCAACATCGTCCTGCCAGGTAACAGGAAGAATGGAGCGCGAGATGACAGTCCAGTCATCGTTGAGGGTGAACGGGATCACCGGTTGGATATTGACCGTATATTTGCCGCCGTCGCCAGGGCCATAGCCGCGATCGTAATCGGCTTCGAACGGGACGCTGATCAAGGAGGAAACCGGATTAGAGAGCTTCCTGGCGAGCTCCGCGGTTGATTCCTCGGCATGAGCGGTGGATGCCGCGAACAAGAATAGATAAATCCAATATTTCGGAAATATTGACGTCATCCAAACATCTCCAGCTAAAATAATATCTTTCAAATCAATTTTGCATGCATGCAATGAGTGCAACCGTCATCGACGGCGGTCCCTGTCAGCGGACCACCGAGATCTTCCAGCCTGTCTATTTCCCCTTTGGAAACAGGAAAGTGACGACAAAGCGTGCGCCCCAGCCATCGGGGCCATTCTCCGGGCTCTCGGCCCAATAGCGCACGCCGGCCGTGAAGCTTACCGGCTGCTTGTCGAACTTGACCAGCTTGGCGACCGTCAGGTTGATCGGTACGGACCACTGGTCTTCATCCCAATTGTAGGTCGACTCGGTGTTGATGCCGAATGTCCAGGCATCGGGGGTCGTATAGGACAGGAAGGGTTGCAGGAAAGTCGCGTTAACGTCGCTGCGGTCGTCATCGCCGGCGAATGACCAGATGTGGTTGGCGAGCGCGCCGAAGGTCCAGGGGCCCTCCTGCTTGAGCACGACCCCGGTCGGACCCGCGCCCCATTTCTCCCCGCCGAGGAGATCATCGGTCGCCGTCGGCAGCAGGAAGGCTGGTCCAACGCCCCAGATAACGCCGCCTAGGCCCGGCTTCTTTGGTGAAAAGAAGAAGCTCTGCGTCGTGTCGCCAAGGCCGAATTGATGGCCAGAAGGCCCGGCAATGTCGTCCTGCCAGACAACAGGCAGGATGGTGCGCGAAATTACGTTCCAATCCTCGTTGAGCGTGAAAGGAATGACCGGCTGGATGTTGATCGTATATTTGCTGCCGTCTTCAGGTCCGTAGCCGCCGTCGTAATTGGCCTGAAACGGCACGCTGATCATCGCGGCCACCGGATTGGAGAGTTTCTTGGCGAGATCGGCGGTCGATTCCTGCGCCTGTGCGCCCAACACTGTTGTTGTCAGAAGGAGCGGGAGGATCAGGCCATGCGCAAATACAGGTTTCATATCACAACCCCCAAACGCAATACGTTACTAGAAATACATGTCAGAGGTTACATTAGGCAAGGCCAATGGATTTGCCAATAAGGTTCAAAAACGTTCCCGATAGGCTTGTGGCGTGATGCCGACATAGCGCAGGAAGCAGCGTCGCATTGTCTCGTCCGAGCCAAAGCCGCAATGTGCGGCCACACGCCCGACGGAGTTGCCTTGCTCCAGCATGCGACGCGCCGTTTCGAACCTGATTTGTTCGACCCCGCGTGCCGGCGTCAGTCCGGTCTCGCTCAGGTAGTGGCGACAAAAGCTGCGGGCACTCATGTTGGCTTGCTCCGCCAGCCGGATGAGCGAAAGGTCCGAGCGCAAATTTTCGAGGATCCAGGCGTGCAGGCGGTCGAAGCGCGTGGCGCTCTCCTGCAGGGCAAGTGTCGCGCTAAATTGCGACTGACCACCCGGGCGCTTGAAAAACACCACCAGTTGGCGGGCAACGGCGAGTGCTGCCTCACGTCCCAGATCAGCCTCGACGAGCGCGAGGGCGAGGTCTATTCCGGCCGTTACCCCAGCGGATGTCCAGATGGCTCCGTCCCTGATGAAAATCGGATCGGGTTCGAGCCTGACGTCAGGAAAGCGTTGCGAAAATTCGGCGCAACGCTGCCAATGGGTGACGGCTCGCCGGCCATTGAGAACGCCTGTCGTGGCGAGGAGAAAGGCGCCGCTGCACACGGAAACCGTGCGGCGCGCTTGCGCGGAACTCTGTCCGACCCATTCAACAAGCGCGGGGTCTTCGCAAGCGGCGTTGACGCCCCAGCCGCCGGGGATCACCAATGTGTCAAGGTCGCGGCTATGTTCGGGTAAGGGCTCGGCCGCCAGCACCAACCCTGAGCTTGTGCGTATTTGTGGCGACTTTCCGACGATTGTCAGCCTGTAGGGCGCCGGGCCGCTGCGGGCGGCGGCGAAGTCGTTTGCGCTCGAAAACACCTGGAGCGGACCAGATATGTCCAGCACCTGGGCGTCGGCAAACGCCAATATTTCGATATTGCGCGCGTTTGGCATGAAATGTGGGGCCTTTGGCAAACTTGCCAAAGTCTGATGTCGTAAACTGCCAAAAGTCAATAAGGAGTTCGCCCATGTCTTTTCGCTTTGGCTTTCTTGTTTTTCCAAATGTCCAGCAACTCGATCTCACGGGTCCATATGAAATGTTCGCCTCGGCCACGGGTGCGCAGATGCACCTCGTCTGGAAGGATCTTGCCCCGGTTCGCTCGGCAACTGGCCTCATGCTGACGCCGACACATACGCTCGCCGATTGCCCGCAGCTCGATGTGATCTGCATACCGGGCGGGGCCGGCGTCAACGCATTGCTTCTGGATGAAGACGTGCTGCAATTTGTGCGCGAACAAGCTGCAGGCGCGCGCTACGTGACCTCGGTCTGTACCGGGGCACTCGTCCTCGGCGCTGCAGGACTGCTAAAGGGGAAGCGGGCGACAACGCATTGGAATGCAGTCGATTATCTTGCGCGTTTCGGCGCGACCCATGTCGAAGCCCGCATCGTCAAGGACGGAAATCTCATCACCGCCGGAGGAGTGACCGCAGGGATCGATTTCGGGTTGGCGGTCGTTGCAGAACTCATGGGGCAGCAGGAGGCCGAACGCGTCCAGCTTTCGCTCGAATATGATCCGCATCCGCCATTTTCCTCAGGCACACCCCGGCAGGCTTCGCCGCAGCTCCTGGCCTTGGCTAGGGAGCGCATTGCTCCGTCGATTGCCGCGCGCGAGGCGATTATCGCCGAGTGGGAGAAGCGTAACTAAGAATTACTTCCGCCGGGTGAAATCACGTATCCGCTCGCGCAGGGCGCGGGCGAGGTTCTGGGTGCGTCGGTAGAGGTGGAGTTGCGACGCCGCCTGGCGGGCGGCGCGGTCAGCTCCGGGCGTCAGGCCGATCACCAGCGTCCCGATCAATTCGCGCTCGCGGAAGAGGCGGGAGGCGACGGGGTGGTCAGGGATGGCGCAAGAGTCGGTCCGGTCGATGTTCGGATCATCAAGGTGGTTCTTCAGCATCTCGATCATCAGGAGCACCCCTGGCGAATAGGCGCCAAGACTTTCATCGTATGCGGTTTTCCAGGTCCAGGCTTCACCGGCTTCGACAAAAACGACGAGAACGGCGATGGTCTTGCCGTCGAGTTCAAGCGCGTGGATGCGCGCCAGATCGCGTCCTGCGAGGTTGTTGACAGCTTCCCGGGCAAAGGCGGCGCGGAAACGATCGACAGCCATCGCCGAGCCCCGCTGGCCTTTCCAGCCGCTGGCTTCAAGGGCCAGGAACTCTTCGAGCTTCAGGCGAATGTCTTCTTCGCTGCGGCTGACGGTGTAAGTCAGCTTGCCCTTTTCTGCAAGGCGGCGCCACTGGCGCCGATACTCCTTGGCGTGGCGGTTGCCGATGGCTTCGCGCAGATAATCGTCGCCGTCGAGCTTGCTTTCGATGAAGGGGCGCTCGACCTGGTTGACGGTTTCGATCGTAAGGTCGCGGTCCATGGCAACCGAGCGGATCAACTGCGCAACCGGCCTGTTGAGCAGCATGTCGGGCAAGACCAGGATCTGCGGCAGCTTCAAATGCTTGCGGCCGATCATGTCGAAGAAATCATTGAGCACGCCGATCGGGTCATCGCGGTCGATCAATGGCGTTCCCTGCGGGCCGAACGATGTCGCCCAGCCGCGGATGATCGAGGCCGAAAGGGCAAAGCCAGGCCTTTCGATCGTATAGGGCATGACGAAGCGCAGCCGGCTCTTGGCGTCGTTTTCATCGCGAACGACCATCAGGCGCACCTGCCTGTCGTCAAGGCGAGGCATGGCCGGGGCAAGGAAGCGCGGATTGAAGAAGATATTCGGCTCGACGGTGCGGTAAGTCAGGTAGTCGAGTTCTTCGAGAAGTTCGAAGCCTGCGGACGCCGAATAGACCGAGAGCTTGCGCGGCACGCCTCGATTGCCTAGCGATTCCTCGATCTGCTTTGCCGCATCCGCCGGACTGTCGAAGCCGGAGAGCTGCGCAATGATCTGTGCGGACGGGCCTGCGGCCAATTCTTCGAGAAGGAGTGTGGCTGCCATCAGATCTCTTCCTTGGCGGGCTTGGCCTCAGACCTGCCGGCAAAAACAAACATTGTTATGCCCAGGCGATAATAGACGGTCAGTGACAGGGTCGCCGCTTCAAACACCATTGAGAATGCAGTGGCGCAGGCGGCGCCCGCCAGGCCGTAGATCGGGATCAAGAGCATGCTGAGACAGATATTGACGACAAGCGTCACTGCATAGACCGTCGCGCAGATATTCTGCCTGCCGGCCATATTGAGAAGGCTCTCCGCCGGGCCCACCGATGCACGGGCAACGACTCCGATCACCATGATAAAAAGCAACGGATAACCATCGGTGAACTGCGCGCCGAAAAGGTAGAGAAGCGGCTTGCCGGCAATGAGCAGCAGCATCGCCATGGCGAGGGACGGCCAGAAAGTCCAGCGCGCCGTATCGCGGGCGAATTGCCCGAGCTCCGCCTGGTTGTGGCTCTGCATCAGCTCGGAATAGCGTTGCGCCGCCCCGGCCTTTACTGAAAAATAGACGAAATGCACGAGCGCCAGAAGTTTCATGGTGGCGAAGTAGGTGGCGACTTTCTCGGGATCGAGGAAGCGGCCGACCATCAGGACATCTGCATTGGTCAGCAGGAAGAAGAAGCCTTCGACGAGGAAAATCGGCAGGGATACCGCAAACCAGTGGCCGAACTCGATGGTCCTTGGGCCGGGTTGGACCACCGACTTGAACCGGTGCCGGACAACCAGGAACTGGAACAGGCTCGTCGCATAGGTGGCGATGATCGCCGAGATGATGGCGGTCATCGCGGTCGGGGCAAAACCCGTCACATGGCCGATGCTCATGACGATGAGGGTGAGGATGGGGCGGACGATATAGGTCGGCGTGAGGGCGACAAGCGCCCACGAGCGCGAGCGCGCCGTGCCGTCGAGCGTATCGCCAAGTGCAATCATCGGCAGGCAGATAAAGCCCGCGATGAACGGCGCGACGTAGTAGGATTCGAGCCTGTCTCGGAAGATATAGACGCCGGCCGCGCCTATAAGCGCAACCAGGGTGGTAAGGCCGACGGCAAACGTCTTGCTGGTGAAGAGAATGCCGCGCAGATGGTTCAGCTGGCCGCGCTCTAGATATTCCGGGACAAAGCGGATGACGGTGGTCTGGAAGCCGAGGCAGGAAAGGTTTCCAAGGATGACCACCGTCACCCAGACGAGCACGAAGATGCCGTATTCGAACTGGCCCATCCAGCGCGCGAAGATCACCTGCGAAATCAGCGCGATCATGGCGCTGAAAATGCGAACGGAAAAAGCGATAAGCGAGACGCGCTGCGCAACGGCATGCTGGTTCGATCCGTCGAACAGCTGGTCGAGGCGTAAAAGCCACGGATTAAGCTGCTCCGACAGTCGTTTTGGCAATAGAAGGTCTGCAGTTCGTACCGCAGAAATTCGCAAAGGCCGCTCCACTTGTTCAACCCTGGGTATTAGTCCGTAAACGTTTAGAAACGGTTCGGAATGTCAACGCCCCGAAGGTGTGCGCTCACAGGAGAAAAAAGGCCGCGTGGTGAGCGCGGCCCTTTTCATAAGTCATTGATCGGGCGACTTCAGACGAAGGCGCCGTGGCAATGCTTGTACTTCTTACCGGAACCGCAAGGGCAGGCCTCGTTGCGGCCCACCTTGCCCCAGGTCTTCGGATTGTTCGGATCGCGGTCGGCGGGGTCTACCACCCGAAGATCCTCCTGCACCGCGAGGACGCTGCCTTCGCCAAAATCATCTTCGCCGGTGAAGCCGTCGATGTGATGGCCTTCCATGACCGGGAGCGCCGGTTCAGGGGCGGCTGCGGCTTCTCGCACGAGTTCGACACGCATCAATTGCGAGGTCACGTTCTGGCGCAGGTTGACGAGCATCGTCTGGAAGAGCTCGAAGCCTTCGGTCTTGTACTCGTTGAGCGGATCGCGTTGCGCATAACCGCGGAAGCCGACGACCGAACGCAAATGGTCGAGATTGACCAGATGCTCGCGCCAAAGCGCATCGAGCGACTGGAGGATTACCGACTTCTCGACATAGGCCATGATCTCCGGGCCGAATCGCTCGGCGCGATCCGCCGCTGCCTTTTCGACCGCCTCGGTCAGGCGCTCGCGAATGTCGTCCGGCGTAATGCCGTCCTCGAGCGCCCATTCGGTGACGGGCAGGTCGAGATTGAGGATGTTGCGGACGTCCTCATCGAGCTGCTTGATGTTCCACTGCTCGGCATACGCGCCTTCCGGCGCATGACGGGCGAGAAGATCGTCGATGACGTCCTCGCGCATTTCCCTGGTGGTCTGGCTGAGATCGGTGCCATCCATCAATTCGATGCGCTGTTCGAAGATCACCTTGCGCTGATCGTTCATCACGTCGTCGTATTTGAGAAGGTTCTTGCGGATGTCGAAGTTGCGCGCCTCGACCTTCTTCTGCGCCTTTTCGAGCGCCTTGTTGATCCAGGGATGGACGATGGCCTCGTCCTCCTTGAGGCCGAGCTTCTGCAGCATGCCGTCCATGCGCTCGGAACCGAAAATGCGCATGAGGTCGTCCTGCAGCGACAGGAAGAACTTCGAGCGACCGGGGTCGCCCTGACGGCCGGAACGGCCACGCAGTTGGTTGTCGATGCGGCGGCTTTCATGGCGCTCGGTGGCAAGAACGTAGAGACCGCCGGCGGCAAGCGCCTTTTCCTTCAGCCGCGCAATATCGGCGCGGATTGCGGCCTCCTTGGAAGTGCGCTCGTCGCCGGACGGCATGTCGTCCAGTTCGGCCTTGATCCGCATGTCGAGGTTGCCGCCGAGCTGGATATCAGTACCGCGACCGGCCATGTTCGTGGCGATGGTCAGCGCACCCGGTACACCCGCCTGCGCGACGATGAAAGCTTCCTGCTCATGGTAACGGGCGTTCAGGACCTGGAAGTCCTTGAAGCCTTCCTTGCGCAGGCGTTCGGCAAGCAGTTCCGACTTCTCGATCGACGTGGTTCCGACGAGGACCGGCTGGCCCTTGCCTGTCGCTTCGCGGATGTCACGAATGATGGCCTTGTATTTCTCCTCGACGGTCCGGTAGACCTCGTCGTCTTCATCCTTGCGCTGGACGGGAAGATTGGTCGGAATTTCGGTGACTTCGAGGCCATAAATATTGGCAAACTCTTCGGCTTCCGTCGAAGCGGTACCGGTCATGCCGGCGAGCTTCTTGTACATGCGGAAGTAGTTCTGGAAGGTGATCGATGCCAGCGTCTGGTTTTCGGGCTGGATCGTCACATGTTCCTTGGCTTCGAGTGCCTGGTGCAGGCCTTCCGAGAAACGGCGGCCCGGCATCATGCGGCCGGTGAATTCGTCAATGATGACGATTTCGTCGCCGCGGACGATGTAGTCCTTGTCTTTCTGGAACAGCTTGTGGGCGCGCAAGGCATTGTTGACGTGGTGCACCACCGCAACGTTCTCGATGTCGTAAAGGCCTTCGCCCTTGAGGTGGCCGGCATCGCGCAGCAGATTTTCGAGCTTCTCGGTGCCTTCTTCGGTGAAGATCGCGGTCTTCTGCTTTTCGTCGACTTCGTAGTCTTCCGGCTTCAGCGGCAGGATGAACGTGTCGATCAGATTGTAGAAGTCGGAGCGGTCGTCGAGCGGACCGGAAATGATGAGCGGCGTGCGCGCCTCATCGACGAGGATGGAATCCACTTCGTCGACGATGGCGTAGTTGTGGGGCCGCTGCACCATCTGCGCGCGCTCATACTTCATGTTATCGCGCAGATAGTCGAAGCCGAGTTCGTTGTTCGTGGCGTAGGTGATATCGGAATTGTAGGCCGCTGCGCGTTCCTCGTCGTCGAGACCATGAACGATGATGCCGTAGGTCAGGCCGAGGAAGTTGTAGACCTGGCCCATCCAGTGCGCGTCACGCGTTGCAAGGTAGTCGTTCACAGTCACGACGTGAACGCCCTTGCCTTCGAGTGCGTTCAGATAGACAGGCAGCGTCGCCACCAGCGTCTTACCTTCACCCGTACGCATTTCCGCAATGCCGCCATAGTGCAGCACCATGCCGCCAATCAACTGCACGTCGAAGGGGCGCATGCCGAGGACGCGCTTGGCCGCCTCGCGTGCAACCGCGAATGCCGGTACCAGCAGGTCGTCGAGCTTGGTGCCTTCGGCGAGCTTCGCGCGGAATTCCGCGGTCTTCGCCTTCAGTTGTTCGTCGGTAAGTGATGACATTTCCGCTTCAAGCGCATTGATTTCTTCAACGCGAGGTTTGAAGCCTCTGACACGGCGCTCGTTCGAGGAGCCGAAAATCTTGCGGGCAAGGCCGCCGAAACTGACCATCCCTGGTCCTCTCTAATCCGTTTTGCCAGGAAACCCGGCATTTAATGGCGCCCGCCGCCCGCATGAAGCATGCCTGTTACAATACGGACACCAAGCCAAATCTATAAGCGTATGGTTGCCAAGCTATCTGGACGCAAAGCCGATGGACAGATAAGAGGGGTCCCGAATTATGTCAATGTTGAAGCAGCAAGCGATTGATCGCTTCGCCATAGCAAAATTCTGCCGCATTCCTAGCACGTACCGGTCCTTCCGAGGAGAAATTGACCATGACGCATATACGTAAAACCCTTTCATTGATGACTGCTGCTTTGCTTTTGACCGGTGTTTCCACTCTGGCCATGGCTCAGGACGCAGGAAAAACAGAAGCTCCGAAGCCCGATGCGACCCAGGCAGAGCCCGCGAAAGTCGATCCGAACAAGGTTCTTGCAACCGTCAACGGTGAGAAAGTTACCGTGAAGGACGTAGACCAGATCGCCGCCGATCTTGATCCGCAGTTTTCGCGCCTTCCGGAGGAGCAGCGGCGTTTGGCCGCTCTTGCCGCAATTATCGACATCAAGTCGCTGGCGGCAAAGGCGGAGTCCGAGAAGCTCGACGAGACACCGGAATTCCAGGCACGCCTTGAATTCCTCAAGGATCGCGCGCTTCACAACGACTATTTCAAGCAGCAGGTCGTCGACAAGATCACCGATGCCGACATCCGCGCTCGCTACGACAAGGAAATAGCTGCCATGCCGCCGCAGAATGAGGTGCGCGCGCGCCACATTCTGGTGAAGACCAAGGAAGAAGCCGAAGCCATCATCAAGGAACTCGATGGCGGCGCATCGTTCGAGGACGTTGCCAAGGCCAAGTCGACCGATGGTTCGGCAGCCCAGGGTGGCGATCTCGGCTATTTCGGGCCGGGCCAGATGGTGCCGGAATTCGAAAAGGCAGCCAACGAGCTCGAAATCGGCAAGTATACCAAGGTGCCGGTGCAGACCCAGTTCGGCTTCCACGTGATCAAGCTCGAAGACAAGCGCGTGCAGCAGCCGCCGGCATTCGACCAGGTCAAGGAGCAGGTAAAGTCGATCCTCATTCGCGAGCGTTACCTTGACCTCGTAAAGAAGGACCGCGGCGACTTGAAGATCGAATATGGCGATCCTGAAACCGAAAAGGCCATGAAGGCCGCCATGGAAGCGCAGCAACAACAGTAATTTATCGGGGCCCGGCGTTCATGCGCCGGGTCCCAACGTCCTCCCACCTTGTCAAAAGCGCTTTTCGAGGTCGCCCAATGTCTACGTCTGTCTCGCCGCTGGCACCGAAACACTATCCTGCCATGCCGGATATCCATGGCGTCAGGATCGCCACTGCCGAGGCCGGAATAAAGTACAAGGGCCGTACCGACGTCCTTATGATCGTCTTTGACAAACCGGCAGCGGTCGCCGGCGTTTTCACCAGGTCTAAATGTCCCTCCGCTGCGGTCGATTTCTGCCGCGACAGCCTCGAAGGCGGGAAAGCGCGTGCAGTGGTCGTCAATTCGGGCAATGCCAACGCCTTTACCGGCAAGAAAGGCCGCGAATCGGCTAAACTCACCGCGGCAGCGGCAGCAAAGGCAGTGGGCTGCAAAACCGGGGAAGTGTTTCTCGCTTCCACCGGCGTCATCGGCGAGCCTCTGGACGCCGGCAAGTTCAGCCATCTCCTTGCTGATATGACGAAGAAGGCTGTGCCCGGCTTCTGGCAGGAAGCCGCAAGCGCAATCATGACGACCGATACATTCCCCAAGGTCGCGACGGAGACGGTCCTGCTTGGCGGCGTACCGGTCACCATCAACGGCATCGCCAAGGGCGCCGGGATGATCGCGCCTGACATGGCGACCATGCTGTCGTTCGTGGCGACCGATGCCCCGATCGAGTCGGATGTACTGCAGAAGCTCCTGTCGAAGTCCGTAGGCAAGAGCTTCAATTCCGTCACCGTCGACAGCGATACATCCACTTCCGATACGCTTCTGTTGTTCGCAACGGGCTCGGCAGCCGAACGCGGTGCCGAGCTTGTCACCAAGGTCAAAGACAAGCGGCTGAAAGATTTCAAGAAGGCGCTCGACCGGATCCTAAAAAACCTCGCCCTGCAGGTCGTTCGCGACGGCGAGGGGGCACGCAAGATGCTTGAGATCAACGTGACCGGCGCAAAGTCCGACGGTTCGGCCAAGCGCATTGCTCTATCGATCGCCAATTCGCCTCTCGTCAAGACCGCTGCCGCAGGCGAGGACGCCAATTGGGGCCGTATCGTCATGGCCGTTGGCAAGGCAGGCGAACCGGCCGACCGCGACCGCCTTGCCATCTGGTTCGGCGACATTCGCGTTGCCCGCGACGGTGAACGCGATCCGGACTATTCTGAAGACGCAACCTCTGATTACATGAAGAATGAGGATGTCAAAATCCGAGTCGATATCGGTCTCGGCAAGGGCAAGGCAACTGTTTGGACCTGCGACCTGACGAAGGAATATGTCGCCATCAACGGCGATTATCGCAGCTAGGCGGGCTTGCTCATACAAGGATAGCGAATGCAACTGGCGAAGATCAGACAGATTGAGGCGGTTGGATTCAGGGCTTGGCCAGCCTCCTCGGTTCATTACGATGGAAGCTGGGCCATTCGCATTACCGCGAGTCATCCTTCGAAACGGCTGAATTCGGTCAATCCGCTCGATCCCGGTGATATTGCCGATATGGAAAATCGTGTCGCGCGCGCAGCGCAGCGCTTTCGCGCCTATGGCAGGCCGCCAACATTCCGGCTTTCGCCGCTGGCGCCACAGGAACTCGATACATATCTTGAAAATATCGGTTGGGCGCGCTTCGATGAATCGATGGTCATGGTTGCCGACCTCGCGCATGTCGATGTCGGCGACGCCATCGATCAAATACCGCTCAAGGACATCGGCAGGTTCATCGATGCCTCGATCAAGGTCCAGGGAGAAGATCCTTCAGTGAAGCCCGGCCTTTTCGAAGTGATCAGCGGGATCAAACCTTCAAAGGGACTTTTTGTCATCGAGGAGAACGCCGAGCCGGTCGCAACCGCGATCGGCGTTCAGGACGGAGCTCTCGTTGGCCTGTTCAACATCAGCACCGCAGCCGAGCGCCGGCGCGCCGGGCTGGGGCGCGCGATCGTGCGCTCGGCATTGAAGTGGGCCGAACAGCACGGGGCAAAAAAGGCATGGCTGCAGGTCGAGGTCGAAAATACCGCCGCGATCGGACTCTACGAACAATTGGGTTTCAAGGAAGCGTATCGTTACGTCTACAGGCAGGCGCCCGATCATGAGTGAGCGCGTGTCGCATCCGATCCTTCTCGTTACGGCCTGCGCCCTTGTTGACGCCGACGGGCGCGTGCTGCTGACCCAGCGCCCTGAAGGTAAATCGCTCGCGGGACTCTGGGAATTCCCCGGCGGCAAGGTCGATCCGGGTGAAACGCCCGAAGAGAGCCTTATTCGCGAATTGCATGAAGAGCTTGGCATCACCGTCAAGCCAGCTTGCCTCGCGCCGCTTACCTTCGCGAGCCATACTTATGAGACTTTTCACCTCTTGATGCCGCTGTTCATCTGCCGCCGCTATGAGGGTATTCCTCGTCCCATGGAAGGGCAGGCGCTGAAATGGGTAAGGGCAAAAGACATGCGCGACTACCCGATGCCGCCTGCCGACATACCGTTGATCCCGTTTTTGATCGATCTCCTTTGAACACAACTGTAAATTGCCAAGTCTTCCAAGTGTTAATGAATCCTTCACCTGATTGAGCGACTTTTAGCCGAATTGGGGCAATGAAGTTCAGGTGGGGCATGGCGCGCAAGGAAGACTATCGCGAGGATGAACCGCGGCTGTCAGGTACGCTTATGAATGCGGGTACCGGGCTGCTGCGCATCACTTTGCTATTCGGTTCGGCCGCCATTGCACTGGCGCTGATCATAGCGCCGCTGGCCGATCGCGGGTCGCAATCCGTCGTCGATTATTCCGCCGGACGGTCTCTTGATGAGATGGCAACCGGCTCGATCCGGAAAGAGGATCCATCGACGAAGACCTATACGATTCACCGCAGCGTATTGCAGCGATCGCCAAATGCGGTTTGCATTATAAAAAGCGACGGTTCGCAAAGCGGCGACTGCTGATCGCTATTTCTTCTCGAGGTTTTCGACGCTGGTGAGAAAATCCGCGAGCTTGGCCTTGGCCGAGCCTGGTTTCAGCGGCTTTTGCTGCGACTCATGTGCGGCCCACCCGGACATCCAGATGAACGAGAACGTCGCCCTTATGCGCCCGTCCGGGTCACTGAAGCGTTCCGCGTAGATTTCCGCCACGCGCGCGAAGAAGCGCCGCGACACCGGCTTGCGCGAGCGCCCGAGGAGGACGTTCTGCATGCCCATGGCCCGCAAATCGCGCATCAGGTGAAACCCCGTGTCGTACCGGACCGTGTAGGTTTCGATATCGGTGACCGGCAGGGTGAAGCCGGCCCGCTGCAGCAGTGCACCGACATCGCGCACATCCGCAAACGGCGCGACGCGCGGGGATGCGCCGCCATAAATTTCACTCTCGGCCGCGAGCAGGCATTCGCGCAGTTCGCCAAGCGTGTTCTCACCCGCCATGGCACCAAGGAAGAGGCCGTCGGGTTTGAGGGCCCGCCTTATTTGCAGCAGCGTGCCGGGCGTATCGTTGGTCTGGTGCAGCGAAAGCAGGGATATGATCAGGTCTATGGACCCCGCCTTGAGCGGCAATGCCTCCTCGTCGGCGACAACCCCGGGAAACGACCGATCAAGAAAGCTTGCATCATGTTCAACGCGCAAGATGCTCTCGACCTTGCCCGAGCGCAGCAGCGCCTGCGCCCCGAGGCCATTATGGCCAGCGAGATCGACCGCCACATCGAAGCGGCGCTCGACAGCCGAAAGACGTTCTTCGAGATCATCGGCTGCCCGCCCAAGCAGAAAATCGGCGGAACTGCCGTGCTGGCGTGCCGCTCGCAGGCGCCGTTTCAGCAACAATGCCCGATCGAAAACCTGATGCCGTTCCATTCCGAATTTCTCTGATAAATGTATAGTCAACGGGTAGATGCGTCGCCTTGGAACGAATTGCAATGAAAACCCGAGCGGAAACCTTCAGGCAGACGGCGCATGGGCTTGCGAAAGGGCTGACACGCCAGTTTGCCACACTGTTGTTTCCGCCGGTGTGTTCGGGCTGCGAGAGGCTTGTAGCGGAGCCCGGCAGTCTTTGCGGTGCATGTTGGGCAAAGGTTCGCTTTATCGAGAAGCCGTATTGTCCTGTTCTCGGGACGCCGTTCAGCCACGACCTTGGCGCCGAAATCCTGTCCGCGGAAGCAATCGCCGATCCGCCGGCTTTCGAGCGCGCCCGCTCGGTAGCCGTGCATGAGGGCGTTGTGGCCGAGATGGTGCAGGGGCTGAAATATAATGACCGAACCGATCTTGGACCCTGGATGGCGCGCTGGATGCTGCGCGCCGGCACCGAGCTGCTTGAGGGTTGCGATATTATCGTGCCGGTACCGCTCCACGCGCGGCGCTTCTGGTTTCGCCGGTTCAATCAATCGGCCGAACTCGCCCGGCATGTTGCGCGTCTTGCCGGCAAGACCTTCGATCCTGATGCGCTCAAACGTGTGAAGCGCACGCGCCAGCAGGTCGGTCTCGGCTCGAATGCGCGCCGGCTCAATATGAGCGGCGCCTTCAAGGTGCCCGAGGCGCAGGAAATCAAGGTCCGGGGCCGCAGCATCCTTCTCATCGATGACGTCTATACAACCGGGGCCACCGTCAAGGCTGCGTCACGCGCATTGCTGCGCGGGGGTGCGTCAAGGGTCGATGTTCTCACTTTCAGCCGTGCGCTTGCAAAAGAATTGCCCATCTGACGGCGAGGTGTCGCAAAGTTCAGGTCTTTCCGCGTTGATTTTTCATGCCTATATAGGGAGCAACGTGGAGTATTCGAATGGTTGATGTAACAATCTATACGCGCAATGGTTGCGGCTATTGCACGGCGGCCAAGAGCCTCCTTGCGGAGAAAGGCGTCGCCTTCGTCGAGCACAATGCAAGCCTCGAGCCGTCGGCCCGTCAGGATATGCTGGCGCGTGCCAATGGCCGCACGACATTCCCGCAAATTTTCATCGGCGAGACTCATGTCGGCGGATGCGATGATCTCTATGCGCTTGAAAACCAGGGCCGGCTCGACACACTGTTGAAGACCGGCGAACTCGCTTGAGGATGATCCAATGACGTCATTTCGTGCAGCCGCCATCCAGATGCGCTCCGGCGTCGATCCAGAGCGCAATGCCGCTGACCTTGCCGAATATGTGGCGGATGCGGCCGGCAAAGGCGCGGTCTACGTGCAGACGCCGGAAATGACCGGTGCCTTGCAGCGGGACCGCAAGGCGCTGGCAAGCGTGCTCAAGGGCGAAGCAGACGATGTAATCGTGCGAACGGCCTCGGCGCTTGCCGCGAAACATGGCATCCATCTTCACATCGGATCGACGGCGATCGCCCGCGATGACGGCAAGATTGCCAACCGGGCATTCGTATTCGGTCCAGACGGCAAGATCCTGACGCGCTACGACAAGATCCACATGTTCGACGTTGATCTTGATAATGGTGAAAGCTGGCGCGAATCCGCCGTCTATGCGCCCGGCGCTGATACCGTCGTCATCGATCTGCCGTCTGCGCGTCTCGGGCTTGCCATCTGCTACGACGTGCGTTTCCCGCAGCTTTTCCGCGCCCAGGCGCTTGCCGGTGCCTCGGTTATATCGGCTCCGGCGGCCTTTACCCGGCAGACAGGCGAGGCGCACTGGCATGTGCTGCAACGGGCCCGGGCGATTGAAAACGGCGCCTTCATGATCTCGGCTGCCCAGGGCGGCGTGCATGAAGACGGGCGCGAGACCTTCGGCCACTCGCTGATCGTCGCTCCCTGGGGTGAAGTTCTCGCAGAGGCTGCCCACGCCGATCCCGCGATCATTGTCGCCGATATCGATCCGGCACTCAGCGCCGCCGCGCGTGCGAAGGTACCGAACCTCAAGAATGCGCGTCCGTTCGGATTGATCGTCGAAAATGACGGCGAAAAGACAAGGCTCGACGTCGCATCATGATCCGGTTTTCGCTCCATTGTGAGCACGACCATGACTTCGAAGGGTGGTTCCACAGCAATGACGACTTCGATGCCCAGGTGGAGAAGGGACTGGTAGCCTGTCCGGCTTGCGGCTCGCACAACATCGGCAAAGCGCTGATGGCGCCATCGGTGACAACCGGGCGCCAGAAGGAGAAGATCGCCGTTGCCATGAGCAAGATGGTCAGCGAGCTCAAAGAAATGACCAGAAAGGTGCGCGAGAATGCCGATTATGTCGGCAGTGACTTTGCCGAGGAGGCGCGCAAGATCCATTTTGGCGAGGTGGAAAAGCGCGGCATCTACGGCGAAGCTTCCCAGGAGGAGGTCAAGTCTCTTCTCGACGACGGTGTCGATGTGATGCCGCTTCCGGTCTTTCCCGAAGAGCGCAATTGATCTTGCTGCGTTGATGCCAACGGCTAAGGTTCACCTCTCCAGACCGAGGTGATTCTTCCATGCAATTATTGAACTCCGCCGCCGTTCTGCTGGTTCTGACCGGCGCCTTCCTTGGGCTGACGCTCCCCTTCGGCAAGCTCGCATTCGTGGCAGGTGTTGCGCCGTCGCTCTGGGCATTCGTCATTTCACTCGGCGCGGGGACGGTGCTGCTGACGGCCTTTCTCGTCATGGGCAAGCGGCCGCAGCTCAATGCGCACATGCTGCGCTATTACGTTATCACCGCACTCGTTTCCTATGCCGTTCCCAACCTGATGACGCTTTCGGCCATCCCGCATCTCGGATCGGGCTATACCGGCATCATGTACACGCTGTCGCCGGTCTTCACCCTGCTGTTTTCTGTCATGTTGAAGTTGCGCAGGCCAAGTCCGCTCGGCCTCCTCGGCATTTTTGTCGGCTTTGTCGGCGCAGTCATCGTCGGCTTCACCCGCGGCCAGGTCGGGCAGCCGGCCGAGCCGCTCTGGGTTGCCATCGGCTTGCTTATCCCGGTTCTGCTGGCGCTGGGCAACGTCTACCGCACGGTCGACTGGCCGGCGGGCGCCGATCCGACCGAGCTTGCAGCAGGCAGTCACCTCATGACGGCGCTGCTCCTGATCCCGATCATTTTCTATATGACTGGCGGCTTTCCAGTTGCGCCGCTCCGTGGCGTTCCATGGCTTGTTGGCGCGCAAGTGGTGGCGTCTGCCTGCATGTTCGCGCTGTACTTTCGGCTGCAGGCGGTGGGCGGCCCGATCTATCTCAGCCAGATCGGCTATGTGGGCGCCGCAGTTGCGCTGCTTGCCGGTACGGTATTTCTCGGCGAAGTCTACCAGCTTGCAACCTGGGCAGGCGCCCTCATCATCACAATCGGCGTGCTGATGACAACCAAGGCCCAGCGCATGGAAGCAAAGGCGCTGGTGGCAACTAAGGCCGCGTAGCCAGCACCATATAGTTGACGTCGGTATCGCGGGAGCGGTTCCAGCTGTCGCTGAGCGGACTGTAGGTCACGCCTATCTTCTCGACGACCTCCAACCCGGATTGCCGCAGCGCGGCTTCGAGTTCTTCCGGGCGAACGAGCTTCTCATATTGATGCGTTCCACGCGGCAACCACCGCAAGACATACTCGGCTCCAAATATTGCGAGCCCCAGCGCCTTCAATGTCCGGTTGATGGTGGCAACGAAGGTCAGTCCGCCGGCCTTTACCATCTGCGCGCAGGCAGACATGTAGAGTTCCACATCGGCGACGTGCTCGACCACTTCCATATTGAGGACGATGTCGAACTGTTCGCCGGCCTCCGCCAGCGCTTCTGCCGTTGTCGCCCGATAATCGATGGCAAGGCCACTCTGTGCGGCGTGGATTTTGGCGACCTCGATATTGGTCTCGCCGGCGTCGGCGCCGACAACCGTTGCGCCGAGCCGCGCCATGGGCTCGCACAGAAGTCCGCCGCCGCAGCCGATATCGAGAATGCGCAGGCCGGAAAATGGCATCGGCGTGTGGGGGTCGATGCCGTAATGGGCGCAGACCTTTTCCTTGATGTAGGCAAGGCGGGTAGGATTGAATTTGTGCAGCGGGCGGAACTTGCCCTGCGGGTTCCACCACTCGGCTGCCATGCGAGAAAACCGCTCGACTTCTGCGGCATCGATTGTAGTGCGCTCGGTTGTCGCCATGGCCTCATCCTCTTTGACTGTTTTCGAGTGGCCTGTTCCGGGAGGCAATGTCAAGGCGCAATGCGGGTGACAGTTCCTGGTGTCAATGAATGTCATTCTTTGGTATCTATTGTCACCAAGATCGACATCATCAAATATAACAGCTGAGGTGCCCCATCATGACAAGCATCGCACTCAATGAGCACTACGAACAGTTTATCAAGAGGCAGCTTGATTCCGGCCGCTACAACAATGCCAGTGAAGTCGTGAGGGCCGGTTTACGCATGCTTGAAGACTATGAGCAGACCAGGGAGAACTGGCTCCGAAACGAAATCGCAGGGCGGGCATTGGAAATCCAGAATGACCCTTCGCTGCCTATACCCGGAGAGCAAGTGTTCTCAAGGCTCGAAGCCCATCTCCGATCTGCAAGCAATCTGAAAAAATGAACTATCGGATCCTGTTCCATCCACGGGCTGAACAGGACCTTGTTGATCTTCACCGATATATTCAGGAGTCCGCCGGGACGTTAAGGGCGCTCGAGTATCTATCTGCCATTAAAGATTTCTGCATGAGCCTCGCAACCTTTCCGAAGCGAGGCACAGTCCGTGACGATATCATGCAAGGCATTCGAATCATCGGCTTCAAGCGCACGGTCAGCGTTGCCTTTTTGGTCAAATCGGACGCCGTCTTGATCCTCGGAGTTTTTTATGGCGGTCGCAACATAGCTCATGACACATTCGAAGATAGCGGCTGAGCCTCCTGAAGAGGACGACCGCGCGTTTATTCGCATTCTTGCAGTCGGCTGATAATTTCGTTATGGGAGGCCGCATTCATTTGGCAAAGAGCCAGTTCATTTCAAACGACTCTTTTCCGACCCAGTTTTTAGGCCTTTCCAGAACGGTAATTTCCATGGCACGCATCGTGATGAAATTCGGCGGCACTTCGGTGGCCGATATTGACCGCATCCGCAATGTGGCCAGGCATGTCAAACGCGAGGTCGATGCCGGGCACGAGGTTGCCGTCGTCGTCTCGGCAATGGCCGGAAAGACCAATGAACTCGTGGGCTGGACCCGGCAGACGTCGCCGATGCATGACGCCCGCGAGTATGACGCCATCGTAGCCTCGGGCGAACAGGTTACATCCGGGCTCCTTGCCATCGCTCTGCAATCCATGGGTATCCATGCCCGCTCCTGGCAAGGCTGGCAGATACCTATCAAGACCGACAATGCGCATGGTGCGGCCCGCATCGTCGACATCGACGGCTCCTTTCTGATCGAGCGCTTCCAGGAGGGCCAAGTAGCGGTGATCGCGGGATTCCAGGGCATCGGTCCGGACAAACGCATAGCGACACTCGGGCGCGGCGGTTCCGATACCAGCGCTGTCGCCATCGCCGCCGCGGTCAAGGCCGACCGCTGCGATATCTATACGGACGTCGACGGCGTCTATACGACCGATCCGCGCGTCGAGCCCAAGGCGCGGCGGCTTTCGCGCATTTCCTTCGAAGAAATGCTCGAAATGGCCTCGCTCGGCGCCAAGGTGCTGCAGGTCCGTTCGGTCGAGCTTGCCATGGTGCACAAAGTGCGCACATTTGTCAGATCCAGCTTCGAGGATCCCGATGCACCGGGCATGGGCGATCTGATCAATCCGCCCGGAACACTTATTTGCGACGAGGAAGAAATCGTGGAACAGCAGGTTGTCACTGGAATTGCCTACGCCAAGGACGAGGCCCAGATTTCGTTGCGGCGTGTTGCCGACCGTCCCGGCATTTCTGCCGGCATCTTCGGCCCGCTCGCCGAAGCGCATATCAATGTCGACATGATCGTTCAGAACATTTCCGAGGACGGGTCGAAGACCGACATGACGTTCACGGTCCCGACCGGCGATCTCGACAAGGCCCTCGTTGTTCTGGAGAAGGTCAAGCAGGATGTCGGTTTCGACGTGATCCAGTCCGAAGCCGGCATGGTCAAGGTTTCCGTCATCGGCATCGGCATGCGCAGCCATGCGGGCGTCGCTGCCACGGCGTTCCGCGCCCTTGCAGACAAGGGAATCAACATCCGCGCCATCACGACTTCCGAGATCAAGATCTCGATCCTGATCGATGGACCATACGCGGAACTCGCCGTACGCACTTTGCATTCTGTGTACGGTCTCGATAAGCATTAACGAGCGAGATTCTGTTTGTCGGCGTTCGTGCCGACTGACATGATGGATCGACTGATTTGGTGAGGTCCCGGTGGCCTTGCCACAATTGACAATGGGAGAAAGGCATCCGGTGCCTACACGCGACCCGATAAGTGGCCCTCGTGTGATGCTGAAGCGCCTCCGCGAACTGATGGCGGAGGCTCTTGAGCCGCAGGAGAGGCTCGACCGCATTGTTCGCGAAATCGCGCAGAACATGGTCGCGGAAGTGTGCTCATTCTACGTGCTCCGCTCCGATGGGGTCCTCGAACTATACGCAACCGAAGGTCTCAACCCGTCGGCCGTCCACCTGGCGCAACTGCGCCTTGGTCAGGGTCTCGTCGGCACGATCGCTGCAAGCGCGCGACCGCTCAACCTGACCGATGCGCAAGCGCATCCGGCCTTCGCGTATCTGCCGGAAACGGGAGAAGAAATTTACAACTCCTTCCTCGGCGTGCCGATCCTGAGGGCAGGGCGCACGCTCGGCGTTCTCGTCGTTCAGAACCGCACAAAGCGCGTCTACCGCGAGGATGAGGTCGAGGCGCTCGAGACTACGGCCATGGTGCTTGCCGAGATGGTTGCCGCAGGCGATATCCCCCGCATCGCGCGGCCCGGCGTCGAACTCGACCTTGGCAAACCGATGAGCTTCAGCGGCAGCGCGTTCAACGACGGGGTTGGCCTTGGACACGTTGTGCTGCACGAGCCGCGCATCGTCGTAACCAACCTCTTCAACGAAGACATCAATGCTGAAATCGACAGGCTCGAGAGTTCGCTTGGGTCCTTGCGTATTTCCATCGACGACATGCTGTCGCGGCGCGACGTGGCGTTCGAAGGCGAGCACCGCGAAGTGCTTGAAGCCTATCGCATGTTCGCTCACGATACCGGCTGGGTACGGCGCCTCGAAGAGGCGATCCGCAACGGCCTGACCGCGGAAGCCGCGGTCGAGAAGGTGCAGAGCGATACGCGCGCCCGCATGATGCATCTGACTGACCCCTATATGCGCGAGCGGCTGAGCGATTTCGACGACCTTGCCAATCGGCTGCTGCGCCAGCTGATGGGGCGAGATGTCAAGACGATGGCCGGAACGCTGGCGAAGGACGCGATCATAATCGCGCGCTCGATGGGCGCTGCGGAGCTTCTCGACTATCCGCGCGAACGCCTGCGCGGCCTCGTGCTCGAAGACGGGGCGGCGACCAGCCATGTGGTCATCGTGGCGCGCGCCATGGGTATTCCGGTGGCGGGCCAGGTCAAGGGCGTCGTTTCCATGGCGGAAAACAACGATGCCGTGATCGTCGATGGCGATGACGGGCGTGTGCATCTGCGGCCGCAATCGGAGCTTGAGGCTGCCTATTCGGAGAAAGTGCGGTTCCGGGCCAAGCGCCAGGCCCTCTATCGGGAATCGCGCGACAAGCCGTCGATCACCAAGGATGGCATCGAGATCAAGCTCTTGATGAATGCCGGCCTGCTGGTCGATCTCCCGCAGCTTGCCGAAGCCGGGGCGGCGGGCATCGGTCTCTTCAGGACCGAGCTGCAGTTCATGATTGCATCGACCTTCCCGCGCGCCGAACAGCAGGAGCGGCTCTATCGGTCCGTGCTCGAAGCCGCCGGCGACCGGCCGGTCACCTTCCGTACGCTTGATATTGGCGGCGACAAGGTGCTCCCCTACTTCCGCAGCAACGTAAACGAAGAAAATCCGGCGATGGGCTGGCGGGCCTTGCGCCTCACGCTCGATCGGCCGGGCCTCCTGCGCACGCAGGTCCGCGCCCTGCTAAAGGCCGCCGGCGGCCGCGAATTGCGCCTGATGCTGCCGATGGTCACGGAAGTGCAGGAAGTGCGCAAGGCCAGCGAACTGATCAACCGCGAGGTCCAGCACCTGTCGCGCTTTGCCTATGATCTGCCGACCCGCGTCAAGATCGGAGCCATGGTCGAGGTGCCGTCACTGCTGTGGCAGCTCGACGAATTGATGGCCGAAGTCGATTTCGTATCAGTCGGCTCCAACGACCTCTTCCAGTTCGTCATGGCGGTCGACCGGGGCAATTCGATCATCAACAATCGCTTCGACAATCTCTCGGTGCCGTTCCTGAGGGTGCTGCGCCAGATCGCCGAGGCAGGCGAGCGCAACAATACGAGTGTGACGCTTTGCGGTGAAATGGCGGGCAAGCCATTGTCGTCCATGGCGTTGATCGGGCTCGGCTATCGTTCAATTTCAATGTCGCCGGCCGCGATCGGTCCTGTCAAAGCCATGCTTGGGTCACTGGACGTTGGAGAACTCAGCGCCCAGCTCAAGGACGCGATCGACAATCACGGCGAGACCGGCACGTTGCGCAATTTTCTTATGAAGTACGCAGAGCGAGCCGGCGTTCCACTCTAGAGGTTTTGAATAATGTCCATTCCGCAGGATCGTATGGATCAGCTGCTGAAGCGCTTTTCCATGATGGAAACGCAGATGTCGAGCAATCCCGATTCCGAAACTTATGTGAAGCTCGCATCGGAATATTCCGAGCTCGAGCCCGTTGTCGCCAAGATCCGTGAGCTTCTGGCCGCGCGCAGCGAGGCCGATGGGCTGCAGGCAATGCTCGATGATGCAGCGACCGATCGGGATATGCGCGAGCTTGCCGAGGCGGAACTGCCGGAGATCGACGAGCGGATCGGCGAACTCGAAAAGGACATCCAGGTCCTGCTCCTGCCGAAGGATGTCGCCGACGAGCGCAACGCGATCCTCGAAATCCGCGCCGGGACTGGCGGTTCGGAAGCTGCGCTTTTCGCTGGCGATCTCTTTCGCATGTATGAGCGTTACGCAGCCGCCAATGGCTGGCGCGTCGAGCTCATTTCGGCAAGCGATGGCGAAGCCGGCGGCTACAAGGAAGTCATTGCCATGGTCTCCGGCAAGGGCGTCTTCGCCAAGCTCAAGTTCGAATCCGGCGTACACCGGGTGCAGCGTGTCCCCGATACGGAAGCGAGCGGGCGCATTCATACCTCGGCGGCAACCGTGGCGGTTCTGCCCGAAGCCGAGGAAATCGACATCGATATCCGCCAGGAGGACATCCGCATCGATACGATGCGCGCCTCCGGTTCCGGTGGCCAGCACGTCAACACCACCGATTCGGCCGTCCGCATTACACACATTCCGTCCGGCATCGTGGTCGTTCAGGCTGAAAAGTCCCAGCACCAGAATCGCGCGCGCGCCATGCAGGTTCTCAGGTCGCGGCTTTTTGACATGCAGCGCCAGAAGGCGGACAGCGAGCGCTCGGAGGCGCGGCGCAGCCAGGTCGGTTCCGGCGATCGGTCGGAGCGCATCCGCACCTACAATTTCCCGCAGGGGCGTGTGACGGATCACCGCATCAACCTGACGCTCTACAAACTCGACCGCATCATGGAAGGCGATCTCGACGAACTGATCGGCGCCTTGATCTCGGATCACCAGACGGCCCTGCTCGCCCAGATGAACGATGGGCTATGACGACGGCGCGCCTCGCCGACGCACACAAGCACGCGCGCGACCGTCTTGCGCGTGCAGGAATTGACACGGCCACGCTGGATGCTCGCCTTCTGGTTGAATGGGTCACGGAAACCGATCAACTCGAAACGATCCGAAACCCCGACAGGCAGGTGGATTCTGAAACGAATGCGCGGCTGGAAGTGGTCCTTAACCGGCGAATGAACGGCGAATCCGTACATCGGATTATCGGCAAACGGGCCTTTTTCGATATCGAACTAGTGCTATCGCGTGAAACGCTGGAGCCGCGCCCCGATACCGAAGCGATTGTGGAACTCGTGCTGCCTTTCTTGCGCCGCCGCATTCAGGAACTGGGCGTTGCCGACCTTCTCGACCTCGGCACCGGCACCGGAGCAATTGCCTTGGCGCTGCTCAATCAATTGCAGCAATTGCGTGCCGTGGGTGTCGACATATCGACAGGCGCCCTTGATACGGCGCGCGAGAATGCCCACCTTAACAAGGTATCGCAGCGCTTTGCCTGCCAGCATTCGGATTGGTTTTCCACCGTGACGGGCGTCTACGATCTGATTGTTTCCAACCCACCCTATATACGGACGGCCGATATTGAAGGCCTGCAACGTGAAGTTGTATTGCAGGATCCGGTCCGGGCGCTCGATGGCGGGGAGGACGGCCTTGGACCATACCGAATCATCGCCGCGGGGGCCCGCCGGTATCTTCGGCAAGGTGGAGCGGTTGCCGTGGAGATCGGTTTTGATCAACGCGCCGACGTTGCAGCCATTTTCGCTGCTTCAGATTTGGTGCTGGAGGCCATAAAGACGGATATTGGCGGCCATGAACGGGCACTTTTGTTCACAGCCGCGTAAAAATCTTGAAAAAAGGCTTGGAATTTGCCGCGAAGACGGATAGTTTCCGGATACCGCTCTAAACCGAACAAAACTGGTTCTGCCTATCAAGAAGTTGGTAGGGAATTTCTGGGTTTTTGATCTTTCTTCGGGAAAACTTTGGAGAAGACGGTTTTTGCGGCAGCACAAAAGTTTTATGAAACTTTGGATGCGATTGAAGCGCGGGGCGCGCTTCAGGTCGGCACTTGAGAAGCGAAGCTTTTTGACTCAAATGGTGAGCAAAACAGCGCCCCTGATTTTCTGAAAAGAGATAAGTATGAGGCCAGTACAGCAGAATAGGCGCATGCGCGGACGCGGTAACAACAACCGGAAAGGTCCGAACCCACTATCCCGCAATTACGAAAGCAACGGACCCGACGTCAAAATTCGGGGAAATGCTCAGCACATCGCCGAAAAATATACGACTCTGGCACGTGATGCACAGAGCAGCGGCGACAGGGTAATGGCTGAAAACTACCTTCAGCACGCCGAGCACTACAATCGAATCATTCTAGCGGCACAGGCCCAGGCGCCCGTCCAGTTCCAGCGCGACGATCGCGATGACCAGGACGACGACATGGGCTATGACGACGACAACGGCAACGAGGTCGAACGTATCGTGCACCAGCCGATCAATGGCAGCGGACCGCAGCCGGTCATTCAGGGCACGCCCGCAGAGGTCGCCTATGATGATGATACGGCAAGCCAGCGCCAGCCGCAGCCTCAGCCCGAGGCACGGCCGGCGGAGGCCGAGGCATCTGTCGACGCGGAAAACGCCGAGGCCAAGACCGCCCGCCGCGCACCGCGCGGTCGTCGCCCGGCTCGCCCCCGTGAACCGCGTGTGGCCGAAGGCAACAGTGACGCACCGAGCACAGCCGATGCCGCGAACGATCTTTCGCCGGCAGGAATTGTCGCCGAAGTGAAGAAGCGCCGGGCCGCGGTCGAATCGGACGTCTGATTTCGGTTTTCTTGATATAAGCCGCCTGCGTTCATTCGCGGGCGGCTTATTCATTTTGCGAAGGCGAGATCGCAGAGGCGCCGTTGAGCACATGCCGACTGGTTGGCCCTAATCCCCGGCTTTCCCGAGGATCCGCGCTCGCGATTGCGCTGCAAGCCTGACTATTCGGCAAACTCCATCCATTTGCCCGCCGCCAAATCCATCATCGCTTCTTCTGCGCGCGCCGGCATGCGCCATGATTTATATCGATAATTTGCTTTACTTCTGGCATGATAAATCCTTCCGCCTCGACCTTGCGAGCCTAGGAACTGGTTCCCATATTTGCCTCGAGCGAATGGGTCCGCCTCGCAGGGGGCCCGTCACCAGACCACCGCACGATGCCGCTTAAGGGTCGTCCGGGAAAAGGAGACAGTAATGAATATTGAGAAGTACACCGAACGGGTTCGGGGTTTCATCCAGTCTGCGCAGACATTTGCCCTCTCGTCCAATCATCAGCAGTTTGCTCCCGAGCACTTGCTGAAGGTTCTCGTCGACGATGAGGAAGGACTTGCTGCATCACTGATTGAACGGGCCGGCGGCAATGTCGAAGAGGTTCGCCTCGGCCTTCAGGCAGCGCTTGATGCGATGCCAAAGGTAACGGGCGGCAATGGTCAGCTTTATCTTTCGCAGCCATTGGCCAAGGTTTTTGCCACGGCCGAGGAAGTGGCCAAGAAAGCCGGTGACAGTTTTGTTACCGTCGAGCGCCTCTTGACGGCTATGGCCATCGAGAAATCGGCAAAGACATCCGAAATCCTGAGTCGTGCCGGCGTAACGCCAGCTGGGCTCAATGCCGTCATCAATGATATCCGCAAGGGTCGCACCGCGGATTCGGCCTCCGCCGAAAATGCCTATGACGCATTGAAGAAATATGCGCGCGACCTTACCGCCGACGCGCGGGCGGGCAAGCTCGACCCGGTGATCGGTCGTGACGACGAAATCCGCCGAACGATCCAGGTCCTGTCACGGCGCACGAAGAATAATCCGGTGCTCATTGGCGAGCCCGGCGTCGGCAAGACCGCCATCGCCGAAGGGCTGGCGCTGCGCATCGTCAATGGCGACGTGCCGGAATCCCTGAAGGACAAGAAGCTGATGGCGCTCGACATGGGCGCGCTGATTGCCGGCGCGAAGTATCGCGGCGAGTTCGAGGAGCGCCTCAAGGCCGTGCTTTCGGAAGTTACTTCGGCAAATGGCGAGATCATTCTCTTCATAGACGAGATGCACACGCTCGTTGGCGCCGGCAAGAGCGAAGGCGCGATGGACGCCTCCAACCTCCTGAAGCCGGCGCTGGCGCGCGGCGAACTGCACTGCGTCGGCGCAACCACGCTTGACGAGTACCGCAAGCATGTCGAGAAGGATCCGGCGCTCGCCCGTCGTTTCCAGCCCGTCTTCGTCGACGAGCCTACGGTTGAGGACACAATCTCGATCCTGCGCGGCCTCAAGGAGAAGTACGAGCAGCATCACAAGGTACGCATTTCGGACTCGGCCCTCGTTGCGGCCGCGACACTGTCAAACCGCTACATCACCGACCGCTTCCTGCCGGACAAGGCCATCGACCTTGTCGATGAGAGTGCGGCGCGGCTGCGCATGCAGGTCGATTCGAAGCCGGAGGAACTCGATGAGGTCGATCGGCGCATCATGCAGCTGAAGATCGAACGCGAGGCACTGAAGGTAGAGAAGGACGACGCTTCGCGAGACAGACTTGAACGTCTGGAACACGAGCTCGCCGAGCTTGAGGAAGAATCGACCGCCCTGACCAATACCTGGCAGTCGGAAAAGCAGAAGCTCGGCCATGCGGCGGATCTGAAGCGGCAGCTTGAAGATGCGCGCAATGCGCTCGCCGCTGCCCAGCGCAATGGCGAATACCAGAGAGCCGGCGAACTTGCCTATGGCACAATCCCGGCGCTCGAGAAGGAACTTGCCACCGCCGAACAGCAGGACAACGCCACGTCGATGGTAGAGGAGACCGTTACCTCCGACCACATCGCCCAGGTCGTTTCCCGCTGGACCGGCATCCCGGTCGACCGGATGCTCGAAGGCGAGCGTGACAAACTGCTGCGTATGGAGGATGAGCTTGCCAAGCGCGTCGTCGGCCAGGGTGAGGCAGTCCAGGCCGTGTCGAAGGCAATCCGCCGGGCGCGTGCCGGTCTGCAGGATCCGAACCGGCCGATTGGCTCGTTCATCTTCCTCGGACCCACCGGCGTCGGCAAGACCGAACTGACCAAGGCCCTTGCGGCGTTCCTGTTCTCCGACGAGACGGCGATGGTACGCCTCGACATGTCCGAATATATGGAGAAGCACTCGGTCTCGCGTTTGATCGGCGCTCCTCCCGGCTATGTCGGTTACGAGGAAGGCGGTGCCCTGACGGAAGCGGTGCGGCGGCGGCCCTATCAGGTGATCCTTTTCGACGAAATCGAGAAGGCGCATCCGGATGTGTTCAACGTGTTGCTGCAGGTGCTCGACGATGGGCGGCTCACCGATGGGCAGGGACGAACGGTTGATTTCCGCAATACGCTGATCATCATGACGTCGAACCTCGGGGCCGAATATCTGACTGCGCTGGGCGAAGACCAGGACGTCGACATGGCGCGTGACGAGGTCATGAGCGTCGTCAAGTCGGCGTTCCGGCCGGAGTTCCTCAATCGTGTCGATGAAATCATCCTGTTCCATCGCCTGAAGCGCAAGGATATGGGCAAGATCGTTGCGATCCAGATGGAGCATTTGCAGAAGCTGCTTACCGATCGCAAGATCACGATCAAGCTTGACAGCGAAGCAACCGACTGGCTTGCCGAGAAGGGTTACGATCCGGCCTATGGCGCGCGACCTCTGAAGCGTGTCATCCAGAAAGAGGTGCAGGATCCGCTGGCAGAGAAAATCCTGCTCGGCGATATTCTGGACGGCTCGACGGTGAAGATCACGGCGGGGTCGGACCGGCTGAATTTCAAGTCGGTCAAATCCGCGCCGGAGCGGGACAAGAGCGAAGCAGCATGATTGCGCTTTCGCAACACTGAAATAAAGAAGATGGCCGCCACAGCGCGGCCATTTTCACGTCTCGTTCATCTCATAAATGCAACGATAAAAGCGCGAAGGCATTAACCATAATGACAGGAAGTTCGGTCATTTATGATTAATGTCGCGTTATCGGCAATAACCGGAATCTTATGGCATGGCCTCTTATCATCATTCATTGCTCGGATTGTTTCTCGTTGCTTCAGCGGGCCTCACCGCCCCGGCGACGTCGAGCGCGGCTGGAACGATTGCGCCTGCCGTCAATGCCGCCAAGCCCTACACTTTGGCGCAATGGTTCGAAGGCGAGCGTCGCCCGCGCCGCGAGGCCTATCGTTCCTACTATGATGAATATGGCCGCAGGGTTACGGTTGATCGCCGGGGCCGCGTCGTTTCTGTAGAAGAGCCGCGCAACGATCAGGGTGCGGATTACTTCCCTGACGCGCCGCAGGATCCCTACGACACCGGCGCCATCCCGAACGATCCCTATGCAGGACCGGGCAACGATCGCTATGAACAGCAATCGGCGCTCCCGTCCGAGCGCGACTATGGCAGCGTTGCCCGGCAACCGCTGCCGCCCACAGGCGGCGAGGCCGATCTCAATCCGGCGGATCCGAATTTCAATCCACCGGACTCGCAAAACGACGGGTTCTACGACACGCCGCAGCAGGAGCAGATACCCGCACATCCGAACCCGGCGCCGACGGTAGAATTGCCGAAGGGGCAGGGCGCGAAGGCAAAGATCGCCGCAATTCAGGTCCTGCTCGACCGGATCGGCGTCTCGCCCGGCGTGATAGACGGTCATAAGGGCGGCAATGTCGACAAGGCTGTCGCGGCATTCGAGGAAATGACCGGCCAGCAATTCGATCCACTCAATGATGAGGGGATCAACGCCTCGCTCGAACAGACCGGCGGACCGGCTTTCGTGGCCTATACGATCACCTCCGAGGACGCGGCCTATCCGTTCGTCGCCTCCATCCCGGAAGATTACAGCCATAAGGCGCAGCTCGAGCGCATGGCGTTCACTTCGGTCACAGAGATGTTGGCAGAACGCTTCCATATGGATGAAAATTATCTCAAGGAGATCAATCCGGGCGTCAATTTCAATACGCCGGGCGTTTCCATCCAGGTCGCCAATCCCGGCCAGAATGCCGGCGGCGCGGTAACGCGGATCATCGCCGACAAGGGCCGCAAGCAGGTGCGTGGCTATAATGCCGAGGGCCGGCTCATCGTCGCCTATCCCGCGACGATCGGGTCGACCGATACGCCATCGCCCTCAGGCACGGTCCAGGTCGAGCGTATCGCGCTCAATCCGAACTACACCTATAATCCGAAGCTGAACTTCAAGCAGGGTGAGAACGACAAGGTCCTGACGATTCCGCCCGGCCCGAACGGCCCGGTCGGCACGGTGTGGATTGCGCTGTCGAAGCCGACCTATGGCATTCACGGCACGCCTGAACCTTCGAAGATCGGCAAGACCAACAGCCATGGCTGCGTGCGCCTGACCAATTGGGACGCAACGGAGCTTTCCAAGATGGTTCAGAAGGGCGTGACGGTAGAGTTCCAGGAATAGAGCGGGTGCTTACCCGCTCGCCGCAACCTTGGTGGCGTCGGAATTTTCGTCCTGAAGCAACTGGTCGATCCGTTCGCGCTCGCGCTGGAAGGCGACGAGATCATTGCCCTGCAGTTCGCCGCCACTCGGCAGGCGAATGCGCATCGGATCGACTTTCGAACCGTTGACGATCACCTCGTAGTGGAGATGCGGCCCGGTCGAAAGACCGGTTGATCCAAGATAACCGATGACCTGCCCCTGGCGCACACGCGCGCCCGCAACCACGCCGCTGGCCACGGCATTCTGGTGCGAATAGCTGCTCTCGTAACCGTTGGAATGACGGATGAGTGTCTGGATGCCGTAGCCATTGGTCCAGCCGGCGCGCTCGACAACGCCATTGCCGGCCGCGACGATGGGCGTGCCACGGGGCGCTGACCAGTCGACGCCGGTATGCATGCGCGAATAGCCAAGGATCGGGTGGCGGCGCATGCCGAACGGCGAGCGGAAAGTGCCGTTGGGCACAGGCTTGCGCAGGAGGAACTGTTTCGAGCTCTTGCCGTTCTCGTCGTAATAGTCGGTCGTGCCGTCCTCGCCGTGGAACCGATAGAACTTCTTGAGGTCGCCGCCGAAGTTCGCGGCAACATAGAGAATTTCCGATTCGTCGCCTGCCTTGTCGGAGCCTGCCGGCAGTGAGAACAGCGCTTCAAGCTCGTCCGTGGGGCTCAACTGCGACTGGAAGTCGACATCGGAAGCCAGCATGCGTATCAATTGCTTGATCATCGGATCGGTCATGCCATAGGCGATACCGGCTCTGTAGATACCGTCATAGACGGTCGGCAGATCTTCGGCGCGCCGCGATCCGGCGGGACTGTCATCGAACGCCACCTGCAGGCCGGGCGTCATTTCCGGCTCGTCGGCGGGGACATATTGTTCCTTGTCGTTGAGCGCGATGGTCAGAATGTGCGTGCTGCCATTATAGACACTGGCGCGCACGATACGATCGAGATCGTCGCGCGATTCGATGCCGAGACGCAGAACACTGCCGCTCTTGAGGCGCGGGGAGTTCAAGAGCTTGCTGATCGCCCCGGACATGCCGGTCGCATCATCGCTCTCATAGCCGGCATCCGCGAGGGCGGCGGTAATCTCCTTGTCGCTGCGGAACGGGATCAGCGCTTCCGAATATCCGGTGCTCGCCGCATCCTCGGGCAGGCGCGGCGCAACGCTCACATTCTCCTGGATGATCTTGACCGCGAGCGGACTGCGCAAATTGTAGGGGTCGTCATCCGTACCGAAACGCAGCGGATCGACATAATGCAGCGAAGCAACCTGGATGGCGCCATCGGTCAACAGCGAACCGGTGTTGCGGACGACTTCTTCAACTTCGTCGACGCTGAGATCGTCCGCAGGATCATATTGCGCCGTGGTCAGCGGGAAATCGACGGTGCGCAGGCTGACTTCGCTCTCGACCTTGGCGCCGTAAATCTGACCGGTCTTCGGCGTGGGGTCCGTATCCTCATTCGCTTCGGCAAAGACGTCGAGCGGATTGAAGTTTGGATAGCGGCGATTGGTATTGTGCACGTCGGCGAGTTCAATGTGCACGAACTCGAATGGCATGGAGCGGACGACATCGCGCTCGCCATCCTTGAACATTGTCGAAACGTCGAGTCGGCGGCGGTCCCGGTTCTTCTGTATGGGGGTGGTTGCGACGACGCGCGAACCCTTGGTCACGCCGCTGGCGTCGGCCGGGGCCGGCATGGCATTGCGGCCGATCAATTCCGGCGGTGTTGCGAGTTGTTCACGCCCGTCGAGCGCCGCGAACAGGGCAACGCCCATCAGCATGCTCGAGGTAATGCCGGTAAGAAACGTGCCGGCCAGCCAGCGCGCCGAGATTTCGCGGCGGTCAGGCGGCCCGCGGCGTCCGTCCGTGATAAGCGGCGGCTCATTGCCCGGATCGATCGATGAGTGCCCCTCGTACTCGCTCATACTTTAAAGTGTGATCCCGTCGCCGTTGTGAATGCAGGTTCCCGGCGCGTTTGCCGGCCAGGTTTGCCCTGGCATGAAATCAACGAGGCCGCAGTTTTGCCCCCGTGACTTCACTATGTCAACGCAGGCCGCCGAAACGGATGTGCGCCTCGCTCGCTCGATCGCGGTTGCTGTTTGAAAAAGCCCGCATGTCGGCGCGAGCGCTAGGTCGCGATTGGGGCATGTTTGTGGCCAAGGCCATCACATTTGGATTTGCCGGGCCGGGATTTCGTAGCCATTGCAAGGGCTGTGCAGGGCGGCGAAATCGAACCGTCATATTTTTCATAAATTCTTCAAAATCGGTGTTGACAGTTTTGTTGGGCGGGGTCTATATACCGGCACAACGAGGGCGGGGCGCCGCTGGCGGTTGCTGAATGCGCCCTAAGGTTTGCATGATGGTTGGTTGCGAGACTGACGTGTTGATGCAAGCGGTCCTTGGCAAGGTTTAAG